>NZ_JACHOH010000013.1:0-1701 GCF_014199795.1 Xanthomonas sp. 3498 | reverse complement strand
CCCTTCGGCTTCGACGTATCGGTCTGGGAGTTCTTCTGGCCACTGCTGAACGGGGCCACCCTGGCCCTGGCGCCGCCGGGGGCGCACAAGGATCCCGATGCCCTGGCCGCACTGTTCGTGCACCACGGCGTTACCACCGCGCATTTCGTGCCCTCCATGCTGGCCCTGTTCCTGCAGACCCCCGGCGTGGAACGCTGCACCACGCTGCGCCACCTGGTCTGCAGCGGCGAGGCCCTGCCCGCCAGCAGCGTGCGCCTGGCCCAACGGCGCCTGCCCTGGACCGCCCTCCACAACCTCTACGGCCCCACCGAAGCGGCGATCGATGTGACCGCCTGGACCTGCCCGCCCGCCTTCGCCGGGGAGAGCGTGCCCATCGGCCGTCCCATCGCCAACACCACGATCTACCTGCTCGACGGCAACGGCCAACCGGTGCCGCTCGGCGCCGTCGGCGAACTGCATATCGGCGGCGTCGGCGTGGCCAGAGGGTATTTGAACCGCCCCCAGCTCACCGCCGAGCGCTTCCTCCCCGATCCCTTCGCCGCCGATCCTGAGGCACGTCTGTACCGGACCGGCGATCTGGCGCGCTACCGCGCCGATGGCGCCATCGAGTTCCTCGGCCGCATCGACCACCAGGTCAAGCTGCGCGGCTTCCGCATCGAACTGGGCGAGATCGAGGCGCGCATTGCCGAACATCCGGCCGTGCACAGCACCGTCGTGCTGGCCCTGGGCGAGGCGGCGCACATGCGCCTGGTCGCCTATGTCGTCCCGCGCGAGACGCCCGCCGATGCGCCCAGCGATGCGCTGGTCACCACCTTGCGTACGTTCCTGGCCCGCACCCTGCCCGACTACATGGTGCCGGCCGCGTTCGTGTGCCTGCCTGCCCTGCCGCTGAACGCCAACGGCAAGCTCGACCGCAAGGCCTTGCCCGCGCCGCAGGACGACGCCTTTGCCCGGCATGCCTACGCGCCGCCGCACCCGGGCACCGAGGCCATCCTCGCCGAGGCCTGGTGCCGGTTGCTGGGGCGCGAACGGATCGGCCGCCACGACCAGTTCTTCGCCCTCGGCGGCAACTCCCTGCTCGCCGTGCGCCTGCTCAGCCGCATCGAGGCAGCCTGCGGCGTCCGCCTGTCGCTGGCCGAGGTCTTCGCCCACCCGACGCTGCGCGAACTGGCACACGCCGTCACCCGCCACCAGAACGGCGCCGCCACGGCGTCGTTGCCGGCCATCGTCCCGGTCCACCACGGCGACACCCTGCCGCTGTCCTTCGCCCAGCAGCGCCTGTGGTTCCTGGCCCAGCTCGAAGGCACCGGCACCGCCTACCACATGCCCGGCGCCCTGCGCCTGCGCGGCGACCTCGACCCGCTCGCCCTGCGCCGTGCCCTGGACGCCCTGCTCCAGCGGCATGCCGCCTTGCGCACCGTCTTCGCCACCAGTGCCGATGGTCAACCGCTGGCGCACCTGCTGCCCGCCGGACAGGCCTTCCCCCTGGTCGAGCACGACCTCGGCCTCCAGCCCGACCAGGCCGCGGCCATCGCCAGGCTCGCCCTCGACGAAGTCCTCGCTCCCTTCGACCTGGCGCGCGGCCCGCTCATCCGCGGTCGCCTGTTGCGCCTGGGACAGGCCGACCACGTGCTGCTGATCACCCAGCACCACATCGTCTCCGATGGCTGGTCGCTGGGCATCCTGATCAACGAACTCGGC
>NZ_JACHOH010000012.1:0-5650 GCF_014199795.1 Xanthomonas sp. 3498 | reverse complement strand
GTGAAAAAGTCGGCTAATATGGCCGGCTCGCTTCGAGGAAAAGCCTACGGGTTTGGACGAAGAAGCGGCGTCAAGGCCTTGATCAACAAGGTGTTGACGGCAAGAAAAAAGCCGCTATGATGGGCGGCTCGGTTCGACGAAAAGCCTTCGGGTTTTGAAGACGAACCAGCGTCAACCGCCTCGAAATGAGGTGTTGACGGAAGCAAAAAGCCCGCTATAATGGGCGGCTCACTCGGACGGAAACGTCGGGGCGAAAAAGGGAAAGGCGCTGAGGCCGGCCCCGAAGTTCTTTGACAGTGTGCGCAGGTAACTTGTGAGGACGCCTGCAGGTGGAAGTATGTCCATCTTGCAGACGTTCGAATCAAGAGCAACAAATCAATTGCTTTGCAAGCGATACGTAGCTTGGTTTGAACTCTGCATATCAAAGTATTGGCCTTCGGGCCTGTAATTTTAAGTGAAGAGTTTGATCCTGGCTCAGAGTGAACGCTGGCGGCAGGCCTAACACATGCAAGTCGAACGGCAGCACAGGAGAGCTTGCTCTCTGGGTGGCGAGTGGCGGACGGGTGAGGAATACATCGGAATCTACCTTTTCGTGGGGGATAACGTAGGGAAACTTACGCTAATACCGCATACGACCTTAGGGTGAAAGCGGAGGACCTTCGGGCTTCGCGCGGATAGATGAGCCGATGTCGGATTAGCTAGTTGGCGGGGTAAAGGCCCACCAAGGCGACGATCCGTAGCTGGTCTGAGAGGATGATCAGCCACACTGGAACTGAGACACGGTCCAGACTCCTACGGGAGGCAGCAGTGGGGAATATTGGACAATGGGCGCAAGCCTGATCCAGCCATGCCGCGTGGGTGAAGAAGGCCTTCGGGTTGTAAAGCCCTTTTGTTGGGAAAGAAAAGCAGTCGGTTAATACCCGATTGTTCTGACGGTACCCAAAGAATAAGCACCGGCTAACTTCGTGCCAGCAGCCGCGGTAATACGAAGGGTGCAAGCGTTACTCGGAATTACTGGGCGTAAAGCGTGCGTAGGTGGTTGTTTAAGTCCGTTGTGAAAGCCCTGGGCTCAACCTGGGAATTGCAGTGGATACTGGGCAACTAGAGTGTGGTAGAGGATGGCGGAATTCCCGGTGTAGCAGTGAAATGCGTAGAGATCGGGAGGAACATCTGTGGCGAAGGCGGCCATCTGGACCAACACTGACACTGAGGCACGAAAGCGTGGGGAGCAAACAGGATTAGATACCCTGGTAGTCCACGCCCTAAACGATGCGAACTGGATGTTGGGTGCAACTTGGCACGCAGTATCGAAGCTAACGCGTTAAGTTCGCCGCCTGGGGAGTACGGTCGCAAGACTGAAACTCAAAGGAATTGACGGGGGCCCGCACAAGCGGTGGAGTATGTGGTTTAATTCGATGCAACGCGAAGAACCTTACCTGGTCTTGACATCCACGGAACTTTCCAGAGATGGATTGGTGCCTTCGGGAACCGTGAGACAGGTGCTGCATGGCTGTCGTCAGCTCGTGTCGTGAGATGTTGGGTTAAGTCCCGCAACGAGCGCAACCCTTGTCCTTAGTTGCCAGCACGTAATGGTGGGAACTCTAAGGAGACCGCCGGTGACAAACCGGAGGAAGGTGGGGATGACGTCAAGTCATCATGGCCCTTACGACCAGGGCTACACACGTACTACAATGGTAGGGACAGAGGGCTGCAAGCCGGCGACGGTAAGCCAATCCCAGAAACCCTATCTCAGTCCGGATTGGAGTCTGCAACTCGACTCCATGAAGTCGGAATCGCTAGTAATCGCAGATCAGCATTGCTGCGGTGAATACGTTCCCGGGCCTTGTACACACCGCCCGTCACACCATGGGAGTTTGTTGCACCAGAAGCAGGTAGCTTAACCTTCGGGAGGGCGCTTGCCACGGTGTGGCCGATGACTGGGGTGAAGTCGTAACAAGGTAGCCGTATCGGAAGGTGCGGCTGGATCACCTCCTTTTGAGCATGACAGCTACGCCTGTCAGGCGTCCTCACAAGTAACCTGCATTCAGAGAGTTCCGCCACAGGGCGGAGCACCCCGAAATACCGGGGCCATAGCTCAGCTGGGAGAGCACCTGCTTTGCAAGCAGGGGGTCGTCGGTTCGATCCCGACTGGCTCCACCACTGACGAAGACTTTGGGTCTGTAGCTCAGGTGGTTAGAGCGCACCCCTGATAAGGGTGAGGTCGGTGGTTCGAGTCCTCCCAGACCCACCACTCTGAATGTATCGCACACTAAGAATTTAGATGCTCGGCGTTGAGGCCGTAGCGTTGTTCTTTAATAATTTGTGATGTAGCGAGCGTTTGAGAACAAACTTCTCGACGTGTCGTTGTGGCTAAGGCGGGGACCTCGAGTCCCTAGAAATTGAGTCGTTATAGTTCGCGTCCAGGCTTTGTACCCCTGGACTGAATATGACCTTGAGGCAACTTGAGGTTATATGGTCAAGCGAATAAGCGCACACGGTGGATGCCTTGGCGGTCAGAGGCGATGAAGGACGTGGCAGCCTGCGAAAAGTGTCGGGGAGCTGGCAACAAGCTTTGATCCGGCAATGTCCGAATGGGGAAACCCACTGCTTCGGCAGTATCCTGCAGTGAATACATAGCTGCTGGAAGCGAACCCGGTGAACTGAAATATCTAAGTAACCGGAGGAAAAGAAATCAACCGAGATTCCCTAAGTAGTGACGAGCGAACGGGGACTAGCCCTTAAGCTGGTATGGCTTTAGAAAAACAACCTGGAAAGGTTGGCCATAGAAGGTGATAGCCCTGTATTTAAAAGGGCCATTCCAGTGAAGACGAGTAGGGCGGGGCACGTGAAACCCTGTCTGAACATGGGGGGACCATCCTCCAAGGCTAAATACTCCTGACCGACCGATAGTGAACCAGTACCGTGAGGGAAAGGCGAAAAGAACCCCGGAGAGGGGAGTGAAATAGATCCTGAAACCGTGTGCGTACAAGCAGTAGGAGCTCGCAAGAGTGACTGCGTACCTTTTGTATAATGGGTCAGCGACTTACTGTTCGTGGCAAGCTTAACCGTATAGGGGAGGCGAAGGGAAACCGAGTCTGATAAGGGCGCATAGTCGCGGGCAGTAGACCCGAAACCGGGTGATCTAGTCATGCCCAGGGTGAAGGTCAGGTAACACTGACTGGAGGCCCGAACCCACTCCCGTTGCAAAGGTAGGGGATGAGGTGTGATTAGGAGTGAAAAGCTAATCGAACCCGGAGATAGCTGGTTCTCCTCGAAAGCTATTTAGGTAGCGCCTCATATGTATCCTCTCGGGGGTAGAGCACTGTTATGGCTAGGGGGTCATCGCGACTTACCAAACCATTGCAAACTCCGAATACCGAGACGGACTGTATGGGAGACACACGGCGGGTGCTAACGTCCGTCGTGAAAAGGGAAACAACCCAGACCCACAGCTAAGGTCCCAAATTCACTGCTAAGTGGAAAACGATGTGGAAAGGCATAGACAGCCAGGAGGTTGGCTTAGAAGCAGCCACCCTTTAAAGAAAGCGTAATAGCTCACTGGTCGAGTCGGTCTGCGCGGAAGATTTAACGGGGCTAAGCAGTGAACCGAAGCTTGGGGTGCATCGCGATAAGCGATGCGCGGTAGAGGAGCGTTCCGTAAGCCTGCGAAGGTGGATTGAGAAGTCCGCTGGAGGTATCGGAAGTGCGAATGCTGACATGAGTAACGACAATGCGGGTGAAAAACCCGCACGCCGAAAGCCCAAGGTTTCCTTGCGCAACGTTAATCGGCGCAGGGTGAGTCGGCCCCTAAGGCGAGGGCGAAAGCCGTAGTCGATGGGAAGCAGGTTAATATTCCTGCACCTCGCGTAAGTGCGATGGAGGGACGGAGAAGGTTAGGTGTACCGGGCGTTGGTTGTCCCGGGGAAAGGCGGTAGGTTTGGATCTTTGGCAAATCCGGGATCCTTTAAGACCGAGCACCGAGACGAGTCTTTTAGACGAAGTCACTGATACCACGCTTCCAGGAAAAGCTCCTAAGCTTCAGCTTACGCAGACCGTACCGTAAACCGACACAGGTGGGTAGGATGAGAATTCTCAGGCGCTTGAGAGAACTCGGGTGAAGGAACTAGGCAACATGGCACCGTAACTTCGGGAGAAGGTGCACCCTTTTTGGTGGCTCGTGCGAGCTATAGCTGAAGAGGGTCGCAGAAACCAGGCCGCTGCGACTGTTTATCAAAAACACAGCACTCTGCAAACACGAAAGTGGACGTATAGGGTGTGACGCCTGCCCGGTGCTGGAAGGTTAATTGATGGGGTCAGCCGCAAGGCGAAGCTCTTGATCGAAGCCCCAGTAAACGGCGGCCGTAACTATAACGGTCCTAAGGTAGCGAAATTCCTTGTCGGGTAAGTTCCGACCTGCACGAATGGCGTAACGACAGCGGCGCTGTCTCCACCCGAGACTCAGTGAAATTGAAATCGCTGTGAAGATGCAGCGTTCCCGTGGCAAGACGGAAAGACCCCGTGAACCTTTACTATAGCTTTACACTGAACGTTGAGTTCGTCTGTGTAGGATAGGTGGGAGGCTATGAAACTGTGGCGCTAGCTGCAGTGGAGCCATCCTTGAAATACCACCCTGTCGTGCTTGACGTTCTAACCTAGGTCCGTAATCCGGATCGGGGACCGTGTATGGTGGGTAGTTTGACTGGGGCGGTCTCCTCCTAAAGAGTAACGGAGGAGCACGAAGGTACGCTCAGCGCGGTCGGACATCGCGCACTGTGTGCAAAGGCATAAGCGTGCTTGACTGCAAGATCGACGGATCAAGCAGGTACGAAAGTAGGTCTTAGTGATCCGGTGGTTCTGTATGGAAGGGCCATCGCTCAACGGATAAAAGGTACTCCGGGGATAACAGGCTGATACCGCCCAAGAGTTCATATCGACGGCGGTGTTTGGCACCTCGATGTCGGCTCATCACATCCTGGGGCTGTAGTCGGTCCCAAGGGTATGGCTGTTCGCCATTTAAAGTGGTACGCGAGCTGGGTTCAGAACGTCGTGAGACAGTTCGGTCCCTATCTGCCATGGGCGTTGGAGATTTGAGAGGGGCTGCTCCTAGTACGAGAGGACCGGAGTGGACGAACCTCTGGTGTTCCGGTTGTCACGCCAGTGGCATTGCCGGGTAGCTATGTTCGGAAGCGATAACCGCTGAAAGCATCTAAGCGGGAAGCGCGCCTCAAGATGAGATCTCCCGGGACACAAGTCCCCTAAAGGAACCATGTAGACTACGTGGTTGATAGGTCAGGTGTGTAAGTGCAGCAATGCATTGAGCTAACTGATACTAATGATCCGTGCGGCTTGACCATATAACCTCAAGATGCTTCCTCATTAAGCATCCCTTAGCGCGACACACGTCGATCGCTCTCACTCGCTCGCTACATCACACCCTATGAGAGGCTGGCGCCCATGCCGTCCTCGGTCCAACAACCGAGTACCGTGCACGTGGCGACACTCCAACCGTCTCCCTGGTGAAATTAGCGCTGTGGAACCACCCGATCCCATCCCGAACTCGGAAGTGAAACGCAGCTGCGCCGATGGTAGTGTGGCTCAAGCCATGCGA
Organism: Xanthomonas sp. 3498; assembly: GCF_014199795.1. Classification (NCBI taxonomy): domain Bacteria; kingdom Pseudomonadati; phylum Pseudomonadota; class Gammaproteobacteria; order Lysobacterales; family Lysobacteraceae; genus Xanthomonas; species Xanthomonas sp. 3498. Next base: position 42 of record NZ_JACHOH010000012.1, on the reverse strand, counting down.
GAGTAGGTCATCGCCAGGGGCTTTACCCCAAATCCCCGTCCC
>NZ_JACHOH010000011.1:0-47934 GCF_014199795.1 Xanthomonas sp. 3498 | reverse complement strand
TTTTCGACGGCACATCCATGTGCCGGCGAAAAACGACGCGCATCCTGCGCGTCGCCCTTCGGGTATTCGCCCGCCGTGGCTGCCGCGCCGAGGGGACCCCGATAAATCAACAGCAACAGCAGGAGCAACAGCAACGCCGGCCGCATGCTGACGTCCGCCACGACATCGCATCACCCACTGCAAACCGAGCACTCATTCCCGCACATCGCGCTGCGCCCAAGGACGATGGCAGCAAAAGCTGCAGACACAAAAAACCCGGCCGAGGCCGGGCTTTTCGTAGGTGCGTGGTACGCCGGACTCAGCGGCCGCCGCGCCACTCCGGGACCGGCATCGCGTCCACCGGCACCGTCGGGTTGGTCTCTTCCTCGCGCAAGTAGGCCGGCAGATCGTCGTCCTGACGCTTGTGCCCGCGCATGTCGCTCTCGATCTGATAGTTGCGGCGCTGCAGCCACGCATCGCGGGTCAGCTGGTACTCGTCCGGTGCCTGGTCGCGCAGGCTGTCCAACGACAGCAACTGCGCGCGCGTGTCGACCAACTGCAGGCCCTGCAGGCCGACGCGTACCCGGTCTTCCTCGATCTGCTGCAGCGGCGACAGCGGCGCGTCGCCGACCAGGCCGAAGGTATCGCGCACCGTGCGCGGACCGAACAGCGGCAGTTCCAGGTAGCGCGAGCGGCGCCAGCCCCACACGCCCAGGGTCTGGCCGAAGTCCTCGCTGCGTCGCGGCAGGTTGGCGTCGGTGGCCGGGTCGAAGATGCCGCCGATGCCCAGCGTGCTGTTGATCAGGAACCGGCTTAGGGTCTGCCCCGCCTGCAGCGGACGGCCCTGCAGCAGCTGGTTGACCATGGTCAGCGGCGAGCTGAGGTTGTCGAAGAAGTTGGTCACGCCCAGCCGTACCGGCCGTGGCACCACGTTGACGTAGGCACGCGCCAGCGGCCGCGCCACGGCGCGGTCGACCACGTTGTTGAAGGCATGCACCTTGCGGTTGTACTTCTCCCACGGGTCGTAGCTCGGCGGCGCCTGCACGCCCGCCGGCAAGGTCGGATCGGCCACCGGGTTGTACGGATCGCTGCCGTACAGCGCGGCGTAGTCGTCTTCGGCCGAGGTCGGTGCGCCGTTGGCGCCCGCCGTGCCGTTGGCGCTCGCCGGAGGCGTGGCCACCGTCGCGCTGGACGACGCCGGCGTGGCGCTGGCGTCCATGCCGGTCGTGCTGTCGGTGGACGCCGCCATGGCGTTCGCATCGGCGGTGGGGGCGCTGTCGCTGGCGGCGAGCGCGGTCTGCGCCGTCGGCGGCGGAGGCGGAGGCGGAGGCGGGGTGCGCTTGGGCGCACCGGCGCAGGCGCCAAGCGCGGCGACCAGGGTCAGGGAGGTGAGGATACGCAGCACGTTCATGTGTCAGCTCGCCGCAGGGGGAGAGTGGAAGTCCAGGGTCGAGGCCAGCCGGTAGGCGGCGCTCAGGTCGGTCAGGCCGGCCGGGGCGCCATGGATGGCGACCTCGGCCTGGCCCTGGGTGCGCAGGCGCGCGGCGAGTTCGGCGAGCAGTGCCAGGCCGGCACTGTCCACCCGCGACACCGCCTGCAGGTCCAGCGCGCGTGCGCCCGGCAGCGCGCGCAGCGCCGCCGGCCACAACGCGGTGGCCGCGGCGCGGTCGAGCACGCCGCTCAGCGCGAGCGTGTCGCCGTCGCGGCGCACCTGCGGCGCGTCACTTGCCACTGTTGCTCGCCGGTGCCGCCTGCAGCGTGCCGTTGCGCAGCTCGGCCGCGACCTCGGCGATCGACTTGTTGCGCAGCGGGGTGTCGAACTGGTTGCGGAAGGTCTGCACGTAGGACACGCCTTCGACCATCACGTCGAAGATCTTCCAGCCCGCGCCGGTGTTGCGCAGCAGGTAGTCCACCGGCACCGGGTCGCCGCCGCTGCGCAGCAGCTCGGTGGAGACCTTGACGCCGCGGCCGCCCGGCAGCGGGGTTTCCGACTTCACGCGCACCTGCGGCTTGCCTTCGAAGGTCAGCAGCGAGGTGCCGTAGCGCTGCATCAGGTTGTCGGCCATCGCGTCGCCGAACAGCTTGACGTCGCCGTCGGAGGCGCCGCGGCCGTGCACGCCCAGCACCAGGCGGGCGGCGTAGTCGCGGTCGAAGGACTTGTTCATCTCGCTGTCGATGAACTGGCGCAGCGCGGAAGGGTTGCTCTTGAACTCGCTGCGGCGCTGTTCCAGCGTGGTCAGGATGCGCGTGCTGTTCTCCAGCACCACCTTGCTGGCCGAACCGGCCTGGGCGGCGGCGGCGGCCGGCGCGGCCTGGGCCAGGGCGGCGGAGGGCGCGGCCACGGCCAGCGCGGCGGCGAGAGCGGCGGAAAGCAGTTTGATCGTCATGGCTTGGGTTCCGTTGCGGGCGTGGTGGGGTCGGCCGAGGGTGCGGCAGCGGGCGTTGCGTTCTTGTCGCCGCCGGCGCTGCCGCCGCCGAACATGTACTTGCCGACCAGCTGGATCAGGTCCACCGCCGGCTGGGTGAAGGCGATTTCCTGGCCGGGCTTGAGCGTGTCGGGGTCGCCGCCGGGCTGCAGGCCGACGTAGCTCTCGCCCAGCAGGCCGCTGGTCAGGATCGCCGCCGAGGTGTCGGCCGGCAGGTCCTTGTACTTGTCGTCGATGGACAGGGTGACCACCGAGTCGAACTTGGTCGGGTCCAGGTCGATCTTGGCGACCTGGCCGATGATGACGCCGCCGATCTTCACCGGCGCCTGCGCGCGCAGCTGGCCGATCTGCGAGAAGCGCGCGACCAGGTCGTAGCGGTGGCCGCCGAAGCCCCACTGGCGGTTGGTGGAAGCCAGCGCCAGCACCAGCAGCGAGGCCAGGCCCAGCAGCAGGAAGGCGCCGACGGCGAACTCGAGACGGGGACCACGGAGAGCCATAACGTGTCTACCTTGTTGATTCAGCGTGGCCGCGGCGCCAGTGCCGCGACCGGGATGTTGCCGCGGGGCCTGCCGTCGCCGGCCGGCTCCGCGTTGGCGCCGCTCAGCGGAACAGCAGCGCCGACATGACGAAGTTGAACATCAGCACCAGCAGCGAGGCGTTGACCACGGCGCGGGTGGTGGCCACCGAGGTGCCCTCGATGGTCGGCTCGGCGTGGAAGCCGACATAGGCCGCGACCAGCGCCGCCGTGCCGCCGAACACCGCCGACTTCAGCATCGCCACGCCGAAGTCGTCCCAGAAATCCACGCTGCTCGACAGCGCCGACCAGAACGTGCCGCGGTCCAGGCCGAGTGCCGCCACCGCCTCGAAGTAGCTGGCGCTGATCGCCAGCGAGCAGAAGATGCCGGTCAGCAGCGGCACGGTCAGCACCGCCGCCCAAAAGCGCGGCGCCACTGCCTTGGCCACCGGGTCGATCGCCATCAGCTCCAGCGCCTTGATCTGGTCGGTGGCGCGCATCAGGCCCAGCTCGGCGGCGATGGAGCTGCCGGCGCGGCCGATGAACAGCAGCGCGGTCAGCACCGGCGCCAGCTCGCGGTACAGCGACAGGCCGAGCAGGGTCGACAACGCATCGGAGGCGCCGTAGGTCTGCAGCGTGCGGTAGCCCTGCAGGGTGAGCACCAGCCCGACGAAGGCGCCGCCCACCGCGATGATCGGCAGCGAGCGCGCGCCGACCTTGTAGATCTCGCGGATCAGCTCGGCCAGCAGGTCGCGGGTCGGCAGCGAACCACGCAGCACGGTCAGGAAGAACAGCCCGGCGCGGCCCAGGGAACGGATCGGGGCAACGATGGCCATCAGGCGGCGCTCCGCGCGCGCTGCGGCGCATCGAACGGGATCGGGCCGTCGGGACGGCCGTGCAGGAACTGCTGCAGCAGCGGGTCGCTGCTGGCCTGCAGGTCCTGCGGGGTGCCGGCGAAGACCACGCCGCCGTTGGCGATGGCCACGGCCTGGTCGCAGATCGGCAGGGTCTCGTGGACGTGGTGGCTGACGATGATGCTGGTCAGGCCCAGGGTGTGGTTGAGGCGCTGGATCAGGCTCATGATCACGCCGGAGGCGATCGGGTCCAGGCCGGTCAGGGGTTCGTCGTAGATCATCAGCGGCGGATCCAGGGCCAGGGCCCGCGCCAGCGCCACGCGCCGCGCCATGCCGCCGGACAGCTCGCGCGGCCAGGCATCGGCGGCGGCCAGCAGGCCCACCGCATGCAGCTTCAGCGCCACCAGCCGCTGCAGCACCGGCTCGGGCAGGCGGGTGTGGGCGCGCAACGGCAGCGCCACGTTCTCGGCCACGCTGAGGTCGGTGAGCAGGCCATTGCCCTGCAGCAGCACACCGATGCTCTTGCGCGTCTCGCGCAGCGCGCGGCTGCCGCGCGGCAACGGCTTGCCGAACACCTCGAGCGTGCCCGCCGCTGGCACCAGCTCGCCGGTCAACGCCGCCAGCAGCGTGGACTTGCCGCTGCCGGACGGGCCCAGCACGGCGGTGATGCTGCCGCGCGGCACGCTCAGCGAGACGTCGCGCAGAATCGCGCGACCGCCGCGGTCGATGCGCACACCCGACAACTGCACCAGATTGGATTCGGAAGACGCCATTGCGGCCTTTAACGAAAATACAACATAGGATCGATCCGTTCGGCTGAACTTAACCGAACTGGCCCGTCCAGTATTGTGGCACTGCTCACGCCCCTGTGCGCGCCCGGCGCATATGCCCGTCTACGCAACAGCGTGTCGCGTTTGGGCGGCCTGTCCGTCACGCCATGCGAGGCGGGCCGGCGCGGGTGGGACGCATCCGGCACAATGCCCGGCACATGCCTGCCCCGTCCGCGCCCGATTTCCGGCTGTATCCGTCCAACGCGCTGGATACCCTGGCCGCCCTGCTCGCCGAAGAACTGCGCCGGCCGCCGCCGGAGCAGCCCTTGCTGGCGCCGGAGGTGGTGCTGATCCCGCAGGTGGCGATGCGGCGCTGGCTGCAGTCGACCCTGGCCGCGGTGCACGGGGTGGCGGCGAACCTGGAGTTCCTCACCCCCGGCGAATTCGTCGCGCGCGCGCTGGAGCGCAATCTCGGCGCGGCGGCCGACGATCTGGACATGGCGACCATGCACTGGCGCCTGTATGCCGCGCTGCAGGGCGACCTGGGCACCGATGCGGCGCTGGCGCCGCTGGCCGGCTATCTGGCCGATGGCGACGCGCTCAAGCCGTGGAGCCTGGCCGGCGAGTTGAGCAACGTGTTCGAGAAGTACCAGGCCTGGCGCCGCGACTGGCTGCTGCGCTGGGAAGGCGGCGCCGACCCGGACGATCCGCAGGCGCGGCTGTGGCGGCGCATCGCCAGTGGCCGCGCCTACCGCGCGCGGCGCATCGGCCAGTACCTGGACCGCTACGCGCGGCCGGACGGGCCGCTGCCGCAGGGCCTGCCGCGGCGGCTGTTCGCCTTCGCCGTGCTCAATATCTCCCCGGACGTGCTGCGCGTGCTGGCCACGCAGGCGCGCGCCGGCACGCTGCACTTCTACCTGCCGACCCCGGCCCAGGGCTACTGGGGCGATCTGCAGACGCTGTGGCAGCGCCGCCGCGAGGGCGGGGCGGTGGAGCTGTTCGCCGAGCAGGTGCAGGAGAATCCGCTGCTGCAGGCCTGGGGCGCGGCCGGGCGCGACTTCATGGCGCTGATCGGCGACTACGAGGTGGTGCATCCGCTGGCCGAGATCGCGGTCTATGCCGATCCGCTGGAATCGGGCCGGCGCGCGCTGGCCGACGGTGGCCTCGGCGACAGCCTGCTGCGGCGCATGCAGAGCGACCTGTTCCATCGCCGCGCGCCGGCCCGGCCGGCGCCGCTGGTCGCGGTGGATCCGCACGATCCCAGCCTGCAGGTGCACGCCTGCCACACCCGCCTGCGCGAACTGCAGGTGCTGCACGACCAGCTGCGCGCGCTGCTGGACGATCCGCGCTTCGAGCCGCCGCTGCAGCCGCGCGAGATCGCGGTGCTGTCGCCGGACATCGACCCTTACGTGCCGTACCTGGATGCGGTGTTCGGCAGCCATGGCGGCGACGACCCCTTGCCCTATGCGCTGGCCGACGCCAGCCCGCTGGCCAGCGAGCCGCTGGCCGAGGTGTTCCTGGCGCTGCTCGGCCTGCCGATCGCGCGGTTCGGCCTGCACGAGATCCTGGACCTGCTCGCCAGTGCGCCGATCGCCGAGGCCGCCGGCCTGGACGAGGCCGGGCTGGAACGCCTGCGCGGCTGGCTGCACGCCGCCGGCGCGCGCTGGGGCCTGGACGCGGCGCACCGGCAGCGTCACCAGGCGCCGGCCGACGACGCCTACACCTGGCGCTTCGCCCTGGACCGGCTGCTGCTCGGCCACGCCAGCGGCGCCGAGGACGACATCGACGGCGTGGCGCCGTGGCCGCAGCTGGAAGGCAGCGCGCTGGCCGCGCTGGACACGCTGCTGCGTCTGTTGCGCGTGCTCGACCGCCACCAGGCCGCGCTGGCCGAGCCGATGCCGCCGGCGCAGTGGCGCGAAGTGCTGCTGGGGCTGCTCGAGGCCTTGTTGCCGCAGAGCCCGTCGGCGCCGCGCCAGCAGCGCGCGCTGGAACGGTTGCGCGCGCTGATCGACCAGTTCGCGCGCGACGCCGCCCGCGCCGACTACGCCGACGCGGTGCCGGCCGAGGTGGTGCGCGCGCACTTCGCCGCGGTGCTGGGCGAATCGGACACGCGCGCGCCGCTGCTCACCGGCGGCATCAGCTTCGGCCGCATGGTGCCGATGCGGCTGCTGCCGTTCCGGGTCATCTGCCTGCTGGGCATGAACGACGGCGATTTCCCGCGCCGCGATCCGGCCGCCGGGCTCAACCGCCTCACCGCCGAACTGGGCACCACGCGCCGCCGCCACGGCGACCGCTCCACCCGCGAGGACGACCGCTTCCTGTTCCTGCAGCTGTTCGCCTCGGCGCAGGAAGTGTTCTACCTGAGCTACCTGGGCGCCGATGCGCGCGACGGCAGCGTGCGCGAACCCTCGCCGCTGGTCGGCGAACTGCTGGCCTGCGCCGCGCAGTACCACGCCGACCCGGCCGCGGCCGCGGCGCTGGTGGTACGGCATCCGCTGCAGCCGTTTGCCGCCGCCGCGTTCGGCGCCACCGGTGCCGAGGATGCCGACCCGCGCCGTTTCAGCTACCGCCGGCAGTGGCGGCCGGCGGTGGACAGCCTGGTCGGCCAGCGCCAGCCGCTGGCGCCGTGGATCGACGCGCTGCCGGCCGCGGCCGACGACGCGCCGCCGGCGCAGTTGTCCATCGACGACCTGCGCCGGTTGCTGGTCGATCCGGCCGGGCAGTTCCTGCGCCAGCGCCTGGGCCTGCGCCTGCCCGATCCGGCACAGGCCGACAGCGACCTGGAACCGCTGCTGGCAGCCAGCCGCGGGCTCGACCAGTACGGCCTGCAGCAGCAGGTGTTCGAGGCGGTGCTGCGCGAGGACACCGACGCCCTGTACGAGCGCCTGCGCGCCCGCGCGCTGCTGCCGTCCGGGCCGCTGGGCCGGCGCCAGCTCGACGAGCGCGTGCGCCAGTTGCGCCCCTACGCCGAGGCGTTCCGGCAGTGGCGCGGAGGCGACGCCGCACCGCTGGCGCCGCGCCTGCAGGTGGACCTCGACGGCACCGCGCTGCATGGCCGCCTTCCCGGCTGGTACGCGCCCGGCGTGGCGCGGGTGCAGGTCGGCGCCTTGAGCGGGCGCAGCGCGATCCGCCATGGCCTGGAATGGCTGCTGCTGCGCGCCGCTGGCGAAGCGGTGCCCTACGTGCGTTTCTTCGATCACGACGACGGCCTCGGTCCGCATCCGATGGACCGCGAACCGCTGCCCACTGCCCAGGCGCAGCAGGCATTGGGCGAGCTACTGCAGCTGTATCGGCATGGCCGGCAGGCGCCGCTGGCGTTCGCGCCGTACAGCAGCTGGAAGTACTACCAGGCCGCGCGCGCCGGCGATCTGGACAAGGCGATCAAGGACGCCGCCGCGCAATGGCAGGCCGGCTTCGGCTGGAGCGAGGCGGACAGCCCGGAACTGCGCCTGGTCAGCCGTGGCCGCGACCCGTTCGCCGACGCGCAGCGCTTCGCCGACTTCGCCGCCACCAGCCAGCGCGTGTTCGGCCTGCTCGAACAGGGCGACGCCGGCCCTGCGCTCGATCCCGAACGGCTGAGCGAAAGCTGGCAGCGCTGGCGCGGCACGCAGGAAGACGCCGAGTGAGCGCCATGCCCGACCGCGACCCCTACCTGCAGCTCCCGCTGCACGGCGTGCGCCTGATCGAGGCCAGCGCCGGCACCGGCAAGACCTTCACCCTGGCCACCCTGTTCACCCGACTGGTGGTCGAGCGCGGCCTGCGCCTGGGCCAGATCCTCGCCGTCACCTTCACCGAAGCCGCCACCCAGGAACTGCGCCGGCGCATCCGCGAGCGCCTGGCGCTCGCGGCCAGCCTGGTGCCCGACACCGACCTGGGTCTTGTAGGAGCGGCTTTAGCCGCGACCGACCCCTCGCATCCAACACCGCAACAAGACCCACCCGACGTCGCCCTCACCCGCGCCATCCTCGCCGCGCACCTGGCCACCAACACCGAAACCCCGGCCGCCCTGCGCCGCCGCCTGCAGCAGGCCGCCGAGGACATCGACCTCGCCGCGATCTTCACCATCCACGGCTTCTGCGCGCGCGTGCTGCGCGAGCACGCGCTGGAAAGCGGCCAGGCCTTCGCCGCGCCGCAGTTGCTCACCGACGACCGCGAACTGCTGCGCGATGTCGCCGCCGACCTGTGGCGGCAACGCGCCGCCGATGCGGCGATGGCCGAGGATCTGGTGGCGCTGTGGCCGGGTGGACCGGACGGCATGGCCATCGATCTGCGCGAACTGGTGCGGCATCCGACCCTGCTGCCGGCCGCGCCGGCCTTCGCCGCCGAAGAAGGCGATGTGCTGCAGCACGCCGCGCAGCGCGCTGGCGTGGCGCTGGCCGAGGCGTTCCGCGCGCACGGCACGGCCTGTTTCGAGGCGATCGCCGCGGCGATCGAGGCCGGCGTGCTGAGCAAGGTCAGCTACAAGCCCGACTGGCTGACCGCGCTGTGGCACTGGCTGGACGCGTTCGCCGCGGCGCCGGCGGCGGACGTGCCGCCGCATCCGAAGCTGGTCAAGCTCACCGCCGCCGAACTGGCCGCCGGCACCAACAAGAAGCACGCCGAGCGCACCCCGGCCTCGCCGCTGGGTCATGCCATCGACGGCTACCTGGCTGCGTTGGCGCAGCTGGCGCAGTGGCGTACGCAACGTCGCATCTGTCTCTTGCACGCGCTGCGCGCCGACGCCGCGGAACGGCTGGCCTATCTCAAACGCCAGCGCCGCGTGCAGACCTACGACGATCTGGTCGAGGGCGTGGCCCGCGCGCTGGAAGGCCCGCACGGCGATGCACTGGCGCAGCGGCTACGCGCGCAGTATGCGGTCGCCCTGGTCGACGAATTCCAGGACACCGACGACCGCCAGTGGACGATCTTCCGCAAGGTGTTCGCCCCGGAGACGGCCGGCCCCGCTGCAGCGCAGGGCGATGCGATCGCGCCATCGCTGCTCGCGCCGGACGACACGCCGCCGCTGCTGGCGCTGATCGGCGATCCCAAGCAGGCCATCTACGGCTTCCGCGGCGGCGACGTGCGCACCTACCTGGCCGCCGCTGCGGACGCCGAACGCGCGCCGCCGCTGGCGCACAACTTCCGCTCGCGCCCGGCGCTTCTGGCGGCGATCGACGCGCTGTACGCGCAGGCCGGCTACGCCGACGCCTTCCTCACCGACGGCATCGCCTTCCACCCGGTGCAGCCGGGCAGCAAGCGCGCCGATGCCGACCTGCAACGCGGCGGCGTGCCGGCCCCGGCGCTGACCGTGTGGCGCGCGCCGGAACCGCCACCGCCGGCCGCCGCCAAGCCGGGCAAGCCCAAGCCATGGAGCGCCGGCCGCGCCCGCGAGCTGTGCACCGCCGCCTGTGTGGCGGCCATCCGCGGCTGGCTGGCCGAGGCCCGCGACGGCAGCGCCAGCTTGCTCGGCCGTCCCGTACAGGCCGGCGACATCGCCGTGCTGGTGCGCAGCCACGGCGAGGCCACGCGCATCCAGCAGGCGCTGGCCGCCGCCGGCATTCCCGCCGTCGCCGCCGGGCGGCGCAGCCTGTTCGCCACCGACGAGGCACTGGAACTGCTGGCGCTGCTGCAGGCACTGCTCGACCCCGGCGACGACGGCCGCCTGCGCGCGGCGCTGGCCACCGTGCTGATCGGCGAGGACGCCGCGGCCATCGCCGCGCTCGACCACGACGGCGAGCGTCATCGCCGCTGGCAGCAACAGGCGCTGGACTGGCGCGAGCGCTGGCAGCGCGGCGGCCCGCTGGCGCTGATCGGCGACCTCGGCGCCGCGCACGGGCAGCGCCTGCTGGCGCTGGTCGACGGCGAGCGCCGCCTCACCAACTACCTGCAGCTGGCCGAACTGCTGCAGGAAGCCGACACCCGCGCGCTCGGTCCGCATGGCCTGGTCGACTGGCTGGCGCGGCGTATCGCCAATGCCGACGACAGCGACGAAGCGCAGCAGCTGCGCCTGGAGTCGGACGCGCGCCGCGTGCAGATCGTCACCCTGCACAAGAGCAAGGGCCTGGAGTATCCGCTGGTGTTCCTGCCGTACGCCGGCATCGGCCGCAGCGAGCGCAGCCCCGGGCGCCACTGCGTGGTGCCGGCGCCGCAGGGCGGGCGCCAGTTGCAGTGGAACACCGGCCGCAGCGGCGGCGAATCCGACCCGGCCTGGGACACCGCCGAAGCCGCGTGGAAACAGGAACAGCGCGCCGAGGACGCGCGTCTGCTCTACGTCGGCCTGACCCGTGCCGAACACGCGCTGTGGATCGCCACCGGCGCCTTCCCGCAGCACGAGCGCACTGCGCTGGCACCGATGCTGCGCGACCTCGACGCTTTGCAGGCCGCCGCCGGCCCAGGCGCCATCGCCCTCGACACCACGCCGCCGCCGGCGCAGCTGCCGCGGCTGCCGCCCGAGCCGGCGCCGCCGGTGCCGCCGGCCCGCGTGCCGCAGCGGCGCGTGCTGCCGGAGTGGTGGGTGTACAGCTTCACCCAGTTGGCCAATGCCGACGCCGGTAGCGACCCGATGGCCAGCGCCACCGTGCCCAGCAGCGGCGGCAGCGACGAACCCGCCGCCAGCGAGCCGGTCAGCGCCGCGGTGGAGGTGGACATGGTCGACCGCCGCTTCGTCGGCAACCGCTTCGGCGTGGCCATGCACGACGTGTTCGAGCGTTGCGACTTCGCCGCCTGGCGCGGCTGGCGGCCGGGCCAGCCGGCGCCGGCCGGGCAGGTCCCCGCCATCGTCGAAGCGCTGCAGCGTGGCGGCTATGCCGAGGACGAACTGGAAGACGGCACCGCCATGCTCACCGCCCTGGTCGGCAACACCCTCACCGTGGCGCTGCCCGAAGGCACCTGCCTGGCCGCGGTGCCGGAAGCGCAGCGACGCAACGAAATGGAATTCCACTTCGCCATGCGCCCGACCCGGGTCGATGCGCTGCTGGCGCTGCTGCACCGCTTCGGCGTGGCCGGCGAGCGCCAGGCGTTCGGCGCGCGGCAGCGCCTGGAGGGGCTGATGACCGGCCTGATCGACCTCACCTACCAGCACGACGGCCGCTGGTACGTGCTCGACTACAAGTCCAACCGCCTGCCGGCCTACGATCCCGACGCACTGGCGCGGGCGATGGCGCACAGCGAATACACCCTGCAGGCGCTGATCTACACCGTGGCGCTGCACCGCTGGCTGCGCTTCCGCCTAGGCGAAGGCTACGACTACGCGCGCGAATTCGGCGGCGTGCGCTACCTGTTCTGCCGCGGCCTCGATGCCGCACGCGACCCGTCGCCGGGCATGCACGCCTGGCGTTTCGACCCGGACCTGATCGAAGGCGTCGACGCCCTGTTCGCCGGCGCCCCGCTCGAGCCCCTCTCCCCCCGGCGACCGCAGGAAGTCCCCGTGGGAGAGAGGGGTTGGGGTGAGGGTCCGCCCGCCCACGGAGCCCCCCCGTGAGCCAACCCACCCACCTACTGGCCGTCGTGTACCGCACCGGCACCCTGCGCCCGCTCAAGCCCCTCTCCTCCCGGGAGAGGGGTTGGGGTGAGGGTCCGTCCGCCCACGGAGTCCACACCCCGTGAGTCAACCCAACCATCTCCTCGCCGCCCTCTACCGCCACGGCACCCTGCGCACGCTGGACCACGCCTTCGCGCACAGCCTGGCCCGCCTCGACCCGGACACCCCCGACCTGGTCCTCGCCGGCGCCGCCCTGGCCTCGCTGGCAGTCGCCAGCGGCCACGCCGGCCTGGACCCGGCACGCGCCAGCCTCCTGCTCGACAGCCGCGACGGCGCCGCCCCCACGCTACCTACCGCGGACGACTGGAGCCGCGCCCTGGCCGCCTCGCGCTGGGTCGCGCAACCCGTCGCCGAGGACGCCGCCAGCGCCGACTGCCCGCTGGTGCTGGAACACGGCCTGCTCTACCTGCGCCGCTACCGCGAGTACGAGCGACGCCTGGCCCTGGGCCTGCGCCGCTTGGCAACGCAGCCGCTGCCACACAGCGACCTGTCGGCCCTCGTACCCCTGTTCGCCCAGCTCTTCCCTCTCCCCCCGGGAGAGGGTGCCCGCAGGGCGGGTGAGGGTACGACCACTGGCGATCTCCAATCAGCGGGCGATCCCCACCCCGACCGCCAAGCCCAGGCCGCCGCGCTCGCGCTGCGCCGCGCCCTGCTGCTGATCACCGGCGGCCCCGGCACCGGCAAGACCACCACCATCGCCCGCCTGCTGCTGCTGTGTATCGCCCAGGCCCGTGCCACCGGCCTGCCGCCGCCGCGTATCGCGCTGGCCGCGCCCACCGGCCGCGCCGCCGAACGCATGGCCGAGAGCCTGCGCGCCGCGGTGGCGCGCGCACTCGCCGACGGCGTCGACCCGGCCCTGGCCGAAGCACTGCCGGCCGGCGCCAGCACCCTGCATCGCCTGCTCGGCGTCATTCCCGACCTGCCGCGCTTCCGCCACGACGCCGACAACCCGCTGCCGTTCGACCTGATCGTGATCGACGAAGCCTCCATGGTCGACCTGCCGCTGATGTGCAAGCTGGTCGAAGCCGTGGCCGACGGCGCGCAATTGATCCTGCTCGGCGATGCCGACCAGTTGCCTTCGGTGGAAGCCGGCGACGTGCTCGCCGCGATCCTGCAGGCGGCCGGCCCCGGCGACGCGCTGCAGGCCGACGACGCGCAGGCGCTGCAGCCGCTGCTCGGCGACAGCGCGGTCGCGCACGACCATGGCGGCCTGGTCGGGCACCGGGTGCACCTGCTGCGCGGCTACCGTCAGGCCCAGGACTTCGCCCTGGCGCCGCTGGCCGACGCGGTGCGCAGCGGCGATGCCGACGGCACGCTGCGCCTGCTGCGCGACGGCCAGCTCGCCGGCGTGCAGTTCCACGACGGCGTCGATGATCCGCTCGCCGCCGGCGGCGATGCCTTGCTCGCGCACTGGCGCGCCCTTGGCGACGCCGACGATCCGGCGCAGGCTCTGCGCGCCGCAGCCCGCCTGCGCCTGCTTACCGCCGTGCGCGCCGGCCCGCAGGGCGCGCGCGGGCTCAACGCACGTATCGAGCAATTGCTGGCCGAGACCGCCAGCGGCGCGCGCCGTCTCGGCGCTGCCGCGCCCTGGTTCCACGGCCGCCTGCTGCTGATCACCGAGAACAGCTACCGCCACGGCCTGTTCAACGGCGACGTCGGCATCTGCCTGCGCGACGCGCAGGGCACCCTGGTCGCCTGGTTCGACGGCGCCGGCGACGGCCAGGTCCGCGGCTTCCACCCGGCCGCGCTGCCCGCGCACGAGAGCGCCTTCGCCATGACCGTACACAAGGCCCAGGGCAGCGAATTCGACGAAGTCTGGCTGCAGCTGCCGACCCGCGACGCCCGCGTGCTCAGCCGCGAACTGGTCTACACCGGCATCACCCGCGCCCGCCGCGCGCTGCACATCGCCGCCAGCGAACCGGTGCTGCGCGCCGCGCTGGCGCGGCATGCGGCGCGGATCTCGGGGTTGGCGTGGCGGTTGGGAGGGGTGGAGCGGCCGAGCATTGTCGATGCGGCCGCGGTGCCGCCGCCTGCCCCGATCTCGACGCCCCCCACGCAGGGCACGTTGTTCTGATGTCCGATGCACTAGCGGCGTTGGCTGCCCTAGGGTGCGTCGGGCAGCAGCGCCGGCAGCGATCCGTGCGTGTCGCATGCGCCGGCTGGCGGCATCACCGTATGGCCCTGATGCTCGAGAACGCGTCGGCACAACGCCACGAAATCCGACACCGACAAGTCGTGCTTCGCGTCGTTGGTGCGCCAGGCGCAGATCTGGAAGGTGGCCTGCGTTGCAGAGGCAGAGACATGGTCGATGGTCGGCAGCAGCGCGAAGCCGAGTTTGTAAGCGTGCCGACCGTCCTGCGATTCGGCATTCGTGTAGGTGCTGATCAGCGACCAGTCCAACGCTTCGCCGGTGTAGTAGTCCTTGCCCTCGCTCGCCAGGACCGCGAGGTGGATGGCTTCTTTGTAAGTGGCGCGCGTACAGGTGTGGCCACGCAAACGGTCGCGTCGCATGTGTGCGATCGCCTTGCGGTCCAGCCAGCGCTCGTAGGCCGCCTCGGTGACGCAACCGACGAGAAAAGGCGGCAGCAAGTGCTTGCGTGGCATCTCAGCGCTCCGGATCGATGACGGCGCCCATCGCGGCGATTTCGGCATTGCGCACGCCGCAGCGCCGGGCTTCCGACGGCCAGCCGCGCACGGCGGTTCGCACCTGTTCGATGATCTCGCCGGCCTGTGCTTTGCTCAGGCGGTAGTACGCGCACGTATCGAGCAGCAGCCGCGTATCCGGCGTGGGATCGTCCAGGCCGACGCCCAGCACGTGCGCATCCTTGTCCGGATTGGGGTTCACGTCGAAGGCGGGGGAGAGCCGCCAACCGTCGGCGGTGCGCAGGAACCCGTGATTGCGCAGATGGTCGTCGCGATTGCCGATCAGCACGTTGAACACGACCCGGCGGAACAACTGGCGCAGATCGTCGGCGATCGCCGCCACCGCCCCATGGTTCTCGATGGCGTGCGCGATCTCCGCATAGCTGCTGTGCTCGCTGTCGTCCACGTCCAGCAGCGTGAAGGCCGAGGCGTAGGCGCGGCGGTGCGCGCCGTTCCTGTCGAAACGTTGCACCGCAAAGGTGGTGCCCAGCTCCGACAGCGGTAGCGCACGCGCTGCGGGCATGACGATGCCCGCAGCCAGCGACAGCCGATAGGTCACGTATTCCCAGAGGCCCACGTCGTGGCGATCGTCGTTGGAGGGAAACTTGGCCAGCCACAGCGTCCCGTCGGTATCGCGCACGCTGGCCTTGGGCCTGGCGCCGCCCAGCGACGCGCCTGGCGCGACCAGTTGCCTGATCCAGGTGACGTCATGGTCGCTGTCGTCGGTGTCGCCGCGCTCCACGCGCACCGCGATGGCCTCCAGCGTCCGCAGCTCCGTCATGGGCGGCGCACTCAAGACATGGTCGTCCAGATAGCGGCCCTCGGGAGTGCGCAGATGCAATGCGCCCATGCGGGACGCGTCGTTGACCCCAAGCAGGTAGTCCCAGGGCCGCAGTGCACGCACCCTACGATGTTGCTCGCGGGCGTCGATGACCTCGCGCCGATCCATCAGACGCTTGCCCCAACGATCGGGCGAGCAGTCGAGGAAGGCGCCGGTCAGCGCGCTGGCACCGGCGCGGGCGATCAGCGCGCCGCGATGCAGCGGTAATTGCGGGTCCAGTGCAAAAGCGCGGTTCGGCGCGGCCCGGCTCAACCAACTGTCCGCGTACTGAAAATGCAGGGTGTCGCCGGTCCGGCTGGGCCGGCGGATGAGGTGCCCGACCAGCGCGGGATCGCCAAGGTCGGCGTCGTCCAGCCAGACCTCGACCTGGGCGAGGTCCTGCACCGCGTCGTCCGCTCCGTTCACGGCGGACTCCCGCGTCGGGCACCAGGGCGGCGCAACTGGCTGTCCTGCAACTGACGACCCACGTCGTCGTCGCGGGCCAGCAACTCGATGTCCTTGTCCAGGCCCAACGCGGTCAGCACCCGCAGCACGGTCGAAAGACTGGTGGCCGGATCGCCGCGCTCCAGCTTGCCGACGGTCGGCACGCTGACGCCGACCCGCTCCGCCAACTCGGCCTGGGTCATTTGCCGGCGCATGCGCGCCGCGCGCAGGCGCTCGCCCAGGCCGCGGATCTGGCGCTGGGCACGCGGCATCGTCGGAGGAGTTCGCTTGGCCATGGCAAATTAAATTACATTTCCCAGGCCAAAATGCAAATTTAATTTCTATTCCGGGGGCTTGCTCAGGGAATTGCGGTCGCATCGGGCTGCAACGCCGCCGCGCGGTCCTGAGTCGAGAGGGGTGTGCGCTCACGCCAGAGCGCACACGCCCTGCACCGTTATTTGGCCGGAACGCGCTGGTACTCGTCGCTGCCGGTGTTGAGGTGCCCATCGGCCTCGTCGATGGCGAAGTTCACCGTCTCGCCGTCGTTGGTGACCTGCAGCACGCCGTCCTTGTAGATGGCCGGGTAGCTCTCGGTCTTGGGCTTGCGGCTGAAGAAGCGCGGGGTGGTGTTGCGCACCATGAACGACTCCCCGTTGCGCACGATGTCCATCGTGTCGTCCTTCGACTCCACGTTGACCCAGTGCCCGACGAACTTCTCGCCCTCCACCCTGGCGCAGCCGCTCATCAACATCGCCGCGGCCAGTGCCGCCCCCATCCACTTCGTCATGTCCCCGCCTCCGGTGTTGGAATCGTGGCGAGGATGCGGTGGGCTGGATGTATGGGAGGTCAAGATTCCGGGGAAGGACGGAGCCGCAGAAATCCGGTCGGCGGGCTGGAGCGCCCGCAGCGCTCAGGAGGAGGGTGCGGCCTGCGCTGATGCGGTGTTGCCCATCGCCATTCCACGCATTGGGCCTTGCCCCCATGAGCTTCCGTATGCCCTGGCACTGACACTATGCAGGTGATAGCTTGTACAGAATCCTGTAATCAACAGTGGAAGGAGCCGGTCATTGGCTTTTCCGTCAACGACGTGTGCCTTTCACTCTGGCGCGCGCCAATCTTTCCGAGCTGGCCGACCAGGCGAAGGCCGGCGCCGAGAAGATCATCACCAAGAATGGCGAAAGCTACGTCGCCCTGATCGACGCCGACCGGCTGGACTACTACCACCGGCTCGAGCGCGAGCGCATCCACCTGCTGTTGCTCGACGATGCGAAGCGCGGCTTGGCAGACATCGCCGCAGGCCGAACGGTCGATGCCGATGCCGCCATCGGCCAACTGCAGCAGCGGCGCGCGGCGATCAAGATCCCTGACGGGGTTAGCCCAGGCAAGCGCGGGGCCAAGAAGCGGGGTTGACCGTTGCATCGCGTCTAACTGACGGCGGACTTCCTTTCGTGCCTCGATGCGATCGAAGCGTTCCCGCTGGACGCCGATGCCGCCACGGCCTTTGATGACCAGCTGGCGGCCGTGATCCCGAACCTGCGGCGTTTCCCACGCATCGGCCGGCCTTACCTGGACACCCCACCGAAATCGGCCGAGGCGCTGGCGCAACTGGCCGCAATGCCGGCGGGAGCGCCGGATGCGTTGCGCATCTGCCTGCACGGCGATTACGTGATGCTGTACACGGCGGTGGAGGCATCCGCCACCGTGTTCTACTCTCCATCCGCCACTATCGACAGCTTTCGTTTGATTTCGCTGGACTGTGGAGCCATGGGCAGGGGCAAATGTGCACTTCGACTCCTGGTCTCTTGTTTCCGGACTCTCATTCTGTCAATCAGTTTCTATCCATCACAGTGGAAGATGGAAGCCACAATAGCCAATAACTATCTTTTCATCTATCCACTCGAAGTGAACTCTTATGGTTTGATTCTCGTTGTCAGCCACGCCTACCTTCAAGTGGCTAAACATATATATATCTTTATCGTTGTATCTGAATTTTCTCTTTTCTTTCAATGATGACTTTGTAACACTATCAGACTCTGTTGCAGAAAACTCGTTTGGCGTGAATGTTTTCCTCGCTTCGCTATCACCTTTTCCCGATTTTAAAATATCAGCATATTCGTTGACTAGCCGAAGTAGCATGTCAAGCAATCTACCGCCATGTTGGAAATGAGGCACTTTATCAGCACTGTCGTAAGCGCTGTCGAGAATTTCACAGTTTTTCGAGTGGCTAGCTGAAATTAGTTCAAGGCATTCCCTGGGGGAAGGTTTTGAACTGTTTCGAAGCAATGTTAGACATGTTGCCATGCTTGGATTATGGAAAATCTCTTCCGTCCTGGAGTTTGATCTTAGTGATTCATTGATATACCTCAAATTTCGATTCTCATCGCGAGAAAAATTAAGTTCATCTTCTAGCTGCATAATTTTATAAGATGTATCGTCAAAATTTTCTTGTAATTGATCTCTTTCCTGTTCCGAATGTTCAAGGAGTTGTCGCCAAAGATCTTCCAACTCCTGCCTATTATTAACGGTTTGTTCACCATCTGCCAGGGCGGCCTTTGCTGCACTCATCCTTTGGTAGAGTGATTTTGACACTACATTTTCGGGACGAAGCATGCGCCGCAATTTAGGTACATTGGTTCGATGAGTGACCGCTGCGATTATTTCTGCATGGATATCATCGACATCTGTTGAGATCCTTGCCACGGAAAAAGTGTTGTCCGCTCCCATTGTGCCAATGATGCAAGGTTCGCCTCTTTTCGAGGAGAAGCGTCGCCCTAAAGTGACTTGCAGGTCATAGTGATCGTAGTCTTTTTGAGCGACCACTACTTGTGCTAAACCGAACAAGGACTCCTGCAAGCTCTCAGGTGAAATCAAGTAGTTCCCATTTAGCATGGGAGTTAACAGTACTAGTGGGAAGTCCCGATCTGCTCTTTCTATCTCGGCAACAAGCGCGATATATTGAAGCCTGTCCGCGGCTACACTTTTTATTGAGGTTCCAATTGCGCCTTTGAAACTCAACCCTTTTTCATCATCGACATTCTTCTTTATATAGGTAATCACACGGGGTCGGCTCGCTACAACCGGAACCCTAATAAGGGTACTCATGTCATCTACAGCTAGAGAGCAGTAAAACCTTGCATTTTGGCTATCCCCCTCTAATGCTAGATCAACAACCCATTGTCTTCCTTTGACGTCACGATCACGGTGTTTAATTCTCCATGCATACGAACTCAACTCTGCGTCGGTGCATGAGTAGCAACGAAGTCTTGCGTTAAGTGCTCCTCCACGATACTCCCCGCCATTACGACAAATATCCTCGATGTCAAAATCAGCCTGCATAAGTGATTTAAACCAACCATGGATCGCTCGAAGGCATGCGTGAAGTGCTTCTGCGCCCTCGATAGACAACTTATTTGCATATACTTGCATTTTATTATCCTTTCAACTAGTAGATTTCAATTTTTCAATGCCTATATAATTATCAATGCCTGCTGACTATTGTCTCCTCGCTTTAAGGTGAATGAGTTAAAGGGGTTTTGCCTGGTTGGTTCGCTAAAATAGAGCGGTTGCATCCTATGGAAATTTATTTAATTGACATGCCGTATTGTTCACCAATACAAACGTATTTTCGATGCAGAGCCTTGAAGATGCCAATAGAGCGCCGCCAAAATGGCGCCACTTTGATTATCTCAAGCACCTAATTGCCAACGACCAATTCGATCAAGTCTTGCTGCGCAAACCTTTCTGCATGTTCGTATAGCGGCCACACAAACAATCTTCACTGCATCGGCCTGGTGATGCGCCAGCAACCCATACATCCCGCGCACGACGCTGACGCCGACCTGCTGCGGCTTTCACTGTTTGCATTGCACCAGCGTGCGGCGGCCTTCCTTGCGTAGGATCAGGCCGATACCGCCGTCGGCGCCGCCGAGGCCGGTTTCTTCCACGGCGTAGCCCTGGCGGCGAAAGGCTTCGCCGACCAGGAGTTCGAATTGGCGCCAGCCGCCAGTGGCCACGCTTTCCAGGGTGGTGCGGGTGTCCAGCAGGCGGCGGCGGTGCCGCGCCTTGAGGAATGAGGCGAGCGCTGCCAGCCAGCAGAGCAGCAGCAGGATCCACGCCATCGGAGCGAATGCGCCTTCCGCTTGCTGGGCGATGGCCTGCGACAACGCACCGTCGTGGCGGGAGAACCACCAGGGGATGCCGTCGCGCACGGCGAGGAAGCCGGCGATGCCGGCCATGATTCCCATTGGCCACGGCAACGCCGCCAGCGTGTCGAATCCTGACTTTCCCCGTTTGCGTCCCATGCGACCCCCGTCCCTGGATCGACCATAGTCCTGTGCGCGGGAGATGTCTGTACTGTTAACTGTGTCGTCTACAAATCGAGACGCACTCCGCTATATCGGTAGGAGAGTCGGTCTCCTGACCCGTCCTGGGTCGCCGGCGTTGATCCGCCAGGCGACGCGTGCCGCAGTCCTTGCTGACATGCCCGCCCACCGCTCGTCGCCGCCTTCCATGTAGTCAAGACTTGCGTGCTAGCGTCTCGCTGCCGAGGGTCCGGCGCAGCGCGGGGCAGTAGATGAGCATCGAGCCGACGAGCCATCAAATCGCGCCACCGCGTACCGCCCCGGCCATGCGCCTCGCTTGGTGGCTGCTCTGGCTCGCCCTGGCCCTGCTCGCCGCCGAGTTTGTACATTCGGTGTATCTGAAATATGCATCGCTGCAGTCGCCGGCCTATGCGATGTTCATGACCCGCCGCGGGTGGCTGTGGTGCCATCTCGGTGGCGGGGCGGTCGGCTTGTTGCTGGGGGCGCTGCAGTTCGCGACGCAGCGGTGGCGGCGCTGGCCGCAACTGCATCGTTGGGTGGGGCGGGTGTACTTCGCGGGGATGGTGGTGGCGATGATCGGAGTGGTGGGGCTGATCGCGACTTCGCCGGCGCCGCCTTCGATCCGGGTGGCATTCGCGGCCACGGCGCTGGCGTGGCTGGTCACCGGGTCGGTCGGGCTGGTGGCGATCTGGCGCGGGCAGGTGCTGCGGCACCAGCGCTGGATGGTGCGGGCCTATCTGGCGACTCTGGCGCCGGTGGTGTTTCGCTTGGCGTTGCCGTCGGCGATCGGCCTGGGCCTGACGCCTTCGCCGGGCTTGATCGCGCTGCTGCTGTGGGCCAGTTGGGTGGTGCCGTTGTCGGTGTATGGCGTGGGTCGCGCGGTTGCCGATGCGCGGGGTCGACGAAAGCTGATGTCGATGGTGCCGCGTGGAGCCGGTCTCGGCGCGGGATGATGCCCAGGTGCCCGGGGACGTGGGCCGGCCTGTGATGACCGCTGCCGGCAGCCACGCCGATCTGCCGTCATTCCTAACCTGAGTCGGGTGCGCCAGCGCTCGCGCACGCGCTATCGCGCAGCTCCGCACAACGCGCGGCCAACGCCGTCGTCAGCCTCGGCATGAGGGTCGTGCCGCACTCGCACCGCACAAAAAACACTGCCACGCCTGCGCCCAGGCGTGGCAGCCAGCGGGACGGACGATCGCAGGCGCCGGGGGAGGGAATGCGCCTGCGTTGTCGTCCGCCGCGACCTCAGCGAAGCTTGTCGAACAGTTGCTGGCGCACGGCCACGGCGCAGGCGTCTTCGGTCAGCAGGTGCTCCACCGCGCTGTTGTCGCTGGGCTTGCCGGTGCCCAGGTCGAGTACGGTCGCCTGGTTGCTGCCGCGCGCCTTGAACGCGGCGATGGCGGTGGTGGCGTTCTTCAGCGGGACGGTGGCGTCGTTGTCCGAGCCGCACAGCAGGGTCGGGGTGCGCGGCGCCCAGTCGAGCAGGTCGTTGCGCTCCAGGTCGCGCAGGAACGGGTCGTTGGCGTTGCTGGCGAAGTCCTTGTAGAAGCCGGGCTGGAAGTACTGGCGGATCTTGTCCACGCCGGGCAGGGTGTCGCCGAGCACCAGGTCGGTCAGGCTCTGGTTGCCGGGGAACAGCTTCTCCACCTGCTTGGCCCACGGATCCTGGAACACCTGCGACGGGTCGAGGTAGAGGTTCTTGTAGGTGTGCTGCATGCCGACGATGGCGTAACTGGCCAGGACGATGCCGAAGGTGTTCTCGCCCACGGCGTTGCGGCCGCTCCAGCTGTCGCGGAAGGTCTGGCTGAGCGCATACGGGCCGGAGATCGGCGCGCTGGCGACCAGGTTGAACTCGTGGGGCAGGTGCGCCTCGATCTCGCGCTGGGTGGCCATGGCGGCATGCCCGCCCTGCGAGAAGCCGGTCAGCATGACCTTGCCCGACAGCGGCGTGTTGAGCCGCTGCAGCACCTGGCGCGCGGCGCGCATCGCATCGATGGTGGCACTGGCCTCGGATGCGGCGTGCAGGTAGGGGTGGAACGCATAGGTGGACTGGCCGATGCCGAGGTAGTCGCTGCTCACCACCACGTAGCCCTGGGTGGCGAGGTGGGTGACCATGGTGTCGTCGCCCTTGTCGTCGCGGATTTCCTTGGCCTGCTCGGCGCGGCGCTGCGACTCGGTGCCCTGGCTGTAGCTCACCAGCGGGAACGGGCCGGGGCACTGGCTGCCGCCCGGCACCAGCAGCGCCGCCGAGGCGGTGGTGGGTTCGCCATCGACGCCGATGGTGGCGTAGGTGAACTCGGCCACGCGCACGTCGCACTTGGCCTGGTCGGTGGACTGGGCGTTTGTCAGCAGCGTGCCGATCGCCTGGCGGGTGTAGCTGGTCAGGACGTTGCTCTTGAGCACGGTGCCGCGCGCCGGCGCCGCCGTGGCGGCCAGGGGGAGCAACGCGCCTACGACGCCGATGAGGGAAAGTGCGCGCAGCGCCAGCCGATTCCGCTGTGTGGCCATGGAAACATCCTCGTGTTGAATCCCGGTCGTCGCCCGGGGGGTGGGGGAGGGCGCAGACGCTACTATGTCGTCCGCATTATTTTCGCGACACGCGGAGATAATATTTATCTGCGGTATTGATTCGCATCGCACGCGACGGCATTACGCGACACATCGCGCTGGAAAAACCCGCGGCTCATCGATACTACGGCGTGCGCTACGCCACAGTGGCGACAAGGAAAGGATGAAACATCCGCATGGTTTCGAAGGAATCCAGCCGAATTCGACTGTTTCGGCTGGATGAACGCACGTTGCGATCGTTTGTCTACGTTTCTGAAGCAGACTTTTTAGAAGTTAATAATCTTGATTTTAAGATAATCGGGCCGCGACACGAGATAATTGCCTGAGCTTTGTCGATCGTTGTCCGATGCTGGGGCGAAGTGGGTGGTGACAGGACAGAAGCAGGACATGGTCGATGTCCTGTACGACACAGCGGGTCTTGTTCGTTGCCGTGCGGTCGCGACGAGAAACATGTGGCGCAAAAAAACCGGCGGACCCTGCGGGGTCGCGCCGGCTACGGTCGATGTTGCTGGCCCTGCACGGCGCCAGCGGAACAGGGTCAGCGCACCTGGTACAGCACGGTGGCACCGGGCTTGGGTTCGAACGCGGGCACCGTTTGCTGCTTCAGCGGCGTGCCCTTGGCGTCCCACACCATGGTTTCGGACGGGTATTCGTCCTTGCGGGTCATCGCATCGATCTGCTTGACGATCACGCTGGAGCCGGCGGCGACCTCGGGGTTCCAGGCGAATACGCCGAGCCTGCCGTAGAACACGGCCGGCGCGGCGGCGTCCAGGCGCCGGTCGGGGCACATCACCAGGCCGCGGTCGAGCATCACCCGCAGCGCGCCCACCGGCACGGCCTTCACCGTCGGTGAGGTGCGGTCGGTGCTGTGGCCGGGGCAGACGTTGGCCGAGCGGGTCAGCATGTCCTCGGCCACCTGTCGGTCGGACTGGGCCAGCGCGGGTAGGGCGACGGCGGCGAGGGTGAGCGTTGCGAGAGGGAATTTCCAGGGCATGTCGAGACTCCTTCAATGGAGGAAAGACGCCGGGCCTGGTGGTACCCGCAAAGCGAGGGCCAGGCGGCCACGGCGGCGCGGGCCGACTCTAGCAATGGTGCCGGCGGCGAATGCAAAGCGGGCGTGAGGGTGTGGGCAATGACTGTTGCGGATGCGGAGCCCCGCACCGGCTTCGTCTCGCATCGCCTGCGTCGTGATTAACCCCATTCCTACAGTCGGCGCATTGCCTGATGTCTTGCGCAAGCGCTGGCGGCCTCGCCGAAGGCCGGCAGTTCTTGTGGGAGGGACTTCAGTCCCGACTGCAGTGGGATCGGATGGCCCACTGGCTTCGCCCGTCGCGGCTGAAGCCGCTCCTATAGGGACAACGCCTGTGTCTCCGGCAAATGCTGGTGGCCGTGCTGAAGGCCGGCAATCCCTTGTCGGAGGGATTTCAGTCCCGACTGCAGTGGGATCGGATGGCCCACTGGCTTCGGTCGTCGCGGCTGAAGCCGCTCCTACAGGGACAACGCCTGTGTCTCCGGCAAATGCTGACGGCTGCGTCGAAGGCCGGCCACCCCTTGTGGGAGGGACTTCAGTCCCGACTGCAGTCAGGTGGACGCACCGATCTCCCGCGCGCACCCGCTCATCGATACGGCCCCGGCCCGCGCCAGACCAGTTCGCCTTGGTGGTAGACCTGCAGCATGGTGATGACCTGGCGGGCGTCGCCGATGCCCTTGAGTTCCGGCGAGTCCGGCGGTAGTGCGCGGCACTTGCCGGAGCCGCGGGTCAGGGCGATCTCCAGCGGGCAGACCATGCGGTACTCGGTGCCGGGCAGCAGGATGAAAAGCTCCTTCATGCCCTGCTGCTGCCAGGCGCGCAGTTGGCTCTCGCTGCCCAGGTCGTAATAGACCAGGTAGCCGCCGACCTCCAGGCTGGGCTGGGCCGCGTCCATGTCATGGCGATTGCCGCGGCTGCCGGGGCCGGCGGCCAGGCCGCTGTTGTCCGGCGCGGTGTCGGTGTCGAGCGCGCCGGGCGGGCGCCCGGTCCAGGTCTGCGGGCGGCGCTCGGTCGGCGGCGGCGGATTGCTGTCAGCGGTCTGCGCCGGACTCGGCGCCGGGGCGTCCGCGGGCGGGGTGGGTGCCGGGGGTGCCGGGCGCGGCTGCGGCGCCGGGGCGGTCCGCGGGGTGTCGGCCGCTTTCGGCGTGTCGGCGCGATCGGGCGGCGGCACCGGGTCGTCGGACTGCGCGACCAGGGTGGATTGCACGGTGGTGGTGGCGTGGCGACGCTTGGGCGTGGCGGAGGCCGGTGGCGGGGTCGGCTTCGGTGGCAGCGGCTTCGCCGGTTTGTCGCTTTCGCCGAGGAAGTCCACGCGGATCCGGCTGCCGCCGGCCGCGCCCTGCGGCGTGGACATGGTGGGTTTGGCCGCATATAGCAGGGCGAGCGCCATCAGCACGTGCAGCAGCGCGCTGAGCACCCAGGCGATCCAGCGCTGCCAGCGCTCGCTGCGGGTCTCGGCGGCGACGGGCGCGCGGTGCGACGCGCGGCTCATGCCGTCGCGGCGCCGTCGGGGAGGCCAGCCTTCATGCGGTTCCGGGGAGGGGGCGAACGTGGGAAGCCGCCATCGTACCGCCTGCGCCGGCAACGGCCATGGCAGCCGATGCGACGGCCGGCATCGGCCGACACCTGCCGTTCACGCGCTAGGGCGCTGCCGGCCCGCGGCGGCAGCGGGTCGCCCGCGCCGCGAATCGGCGTGGGAAACGTGGCGGCGCGGCTCCCGCAGGTCAGACGTAGGCGCCGACCTTGAACACTTCCACCGCCTGGGTGAGCTGCGCCGACTGCTCTTCCAGCGAGCGCGCCGCGGTGCTGGCTTCTTCCACCAGCGCCACGTTCTGCTGGGTGGTCTCGTCCATGCGCGCGATGGTCTGGTTGACCTGCGCGATGCCGTTGGCCTGCTCGTGCGAGGCGGCGGAGATCTGCCCCATGAGGTCGGTGACGTGCTGCACGCTGGCCACCACCTGGTCCATGGTGGCGCCGGCCTGGTGCACCAGCGTGGCGCCGTGGGCGACGCGTTGCACCGAGTCGTCGATCAGGGTCTTGATCTCCTTGGCGGCGCCGGCCGAACGATGCGCGAGCGTGCCGACCTCCGCGGCCACCACCGCGAAGCCCTTGCCCTGCTCGCCGGCGCGTGCGGCTTCCACCGCGGCGTTGAGGGCGAGGATGTTGGTCTGGAAGGCGATGCCGTCGATCACCGCGATGATGTCGGCGATGCGCTTGGAGGCGGCCTGGATGCCATCCATGGTCTCCACCACCTGGCCCACCACGTCGCGGCCTTCGCTGGCCACGCCGGCCGCGCCCAGTGCCAGCTGGTTGGCGCGCTGGGCGTGCTCGGCGTTCTGCTTGACGGTGGAGGTCAGCTCCTCCATCGAGGCGGCGGTCTCTTCCAGGCTGGCCGCCTGCTGTTCGCTGCGCTTGGCCAACTCCTGGTTGCCGCTGGCGATGTCCTCGGCGGCGAAGCCGATGCTGTTGGTGGTGCGCTGGATGTGCGCGACGATGTCGGTCAGGCGGTGCACGGTGCTGTTGGCGTCGTCGCGCATGGCGGCGAACACGCCGTGGAAGTTGCCGCTCATGCGCACGGTGAGGTCGCCGTCGGCGATGCAGCGCAGCAGCGCGGAGAACTTGGCCAGGTTGGCGTCGGCGGTGGCCATCATGGTGTCGAGGTTCTCGACCATGATGCGGAAGGCGTGTTCGAACTTCTCCGGCTGGCCGCGGTGGGCGAAATTGCCGGCGCAGGCGGCCTCGGCCAGGGTCTGGATCTGTACGTTGATGGCGTGCAGGTTCTGCTTGACCTGCTGCATCGCCGCGGTGATCGCGGCTTTCTCGCCGGGATAGTGGGCGATGTCCTGGCTGAGGTCGCCGATGGCGTAGCGGCCCATCACCTCGGTGATGCGCAGCTGGGTCTGCACGTGCGCATCGACCAGGGCATTGGTGTCGGCGACCATGCGCCCGTACTCGCCGGGGAAGCGTTGTGCGTCCATGCGATAGCTGATGGCGCCGGCGTCGTGGCGCGCGGCCATCTCGCGCTGCGCGGAAATCACCTCGTGCAGGCGCCGCTGCATCTGCTGCATGGCGCGCAGCAACTGCCCGGCCTCGTCGTGGGTGGTGGCGGTGTCGGGGCTGCTCAGGTCGCCAGCGCCGATGCGCTCGGCCAGGCCCAGCGCCTGCCGCAGCGGCCGCACCACGCGGCGGGTGAGCAACAGGGCGATCAGCGAGCCCAGCAGCAGCGCCAGCACGGTGCAGCCGATCATCAGCAGGGCGAAGCCGCGCGCGGTGGCCATCGCCTCCTTGGCGGCCTGGCGGTTCTTGGCTTCCTGCAGGTCGATGAAGGCGTTGATGCTGGCCAGCCAGTCGACGAAGGCCGGGCGCGCCTGCTGCAGCAGCAGCGCCTGCGCCTGCACGGTGTCGCCGGCATCGCGCAGCCGCCGCACCTGCGCGATCAGCGGCATGGTGCGCTGTTCGATGCCCTGGATGCGCTGCAGGATGGCTTTCTCCTGGGCGTCGGTGGAGGCGGCCAGAAGGGCGTCGAGCGGCTGCGCGGCACGCGCGTAGTCGCCGGCCAGCTTGTCGATGGTCTGCTCGGTCGCCTGCCGGCTGGCCGCATCGTCCAGCAGCACCACGTCGCGCAAGGCGATGGCGCGGTCGTGGACGCTGCCGCGGAAGTTGATCGCGTAGCGCTGCTTGACGCTGTTGACCTCGTTGATCGCGGTGAGCCGCCGGTCGATGCTGTGCACGCGCTGGATGCCGACCACGGTGAGCAGGACCATCAGCACGATGATCGTGAGGAAGCCGAGCGCGAGGCGCTGGCCGATGCGCAGATTCGAAAGGGCGTGCATGGGATCGGGGGAGTGGGGGAAGGAAGAGGGATCGACGGTAGGTGACGGCGGACGGGCAGGCAGGTTGCCTGCGCCCGCGTGACGCGCGCAGGGCGCTGGTCCCCGGGCCGGCGCATGGATAGCGGCGTTGCCCGGTCGAACTGAAGGGATGGGGCCTTGGCGCCCGTGGCCAAGCGCGGGGAACGTGATGGGGTGCCTGTCTGCGTGGCGATGGCCGCCGGCCACGTCAGGCCGTGCGCGGCGCGGCGGCGACCGGCACGGCCCGGCTCGCGCCGCCTGGAACATATCGACCGCCGTGGCGCGGTGTTCTGGATCGGCGCGGCAAGCAGGCGCAGGCACAGGTCAAGCGCATCTCCAGCACTTGCGACATGCTTGCCGCGGGCAAGCGCCAGGTCTACCGCCCCGATCGCTCGGGCAGGTACGGCAAGGCATTCGCTGCGCCGCAGGCACAATGAGGCGCGCGCGCCTGGCACACGCGCTGCCGCGACAGGATCCTTGCACGTGTATGCCTATACTCCGTGACGTCCATCCACGAGGCCCGCCGCATGAGTGCATCCACCTCTTCGTCCGCCGCCGCCGCACCGGGCAGCCTGCGCCGCTCGGTGTCCAACACGCTCAAGGGCTCGGCCGGCAATCTGGTGGAGTGGTACGACGTCTATGTCTATTCGGTGTTCGCCACCTACTTCGAGTCGCAGTTCTTCTCCAAGGAGGACAAGAACGCCACGTTGTACGTGTGGGCGATCTTCGCGGTGACCTTCCTGATGCGGCCGATCGGCGCCTGGTACTTCGGCCGCTTCGCCGACCGCTACGGTCGCCGCCTGGCGCTGACGGTGTCGGTGTCGGTGATGGCCGCCTGTTCGTTCCTGATCGCGGTGACGCCGACCGTGGCCAGCATCGGCAGCGGGGCGGCGGCGGTACTGCTGCTGGCGCGGCTGCTGCAGGGTTTCGCCACCGGCGGCGAATACGGCACCAGCGCCACCTACATGTCCGAGGCGGCGATTCCCGGGAGGCGCGGCTTCCTGTCCTCGTTCCACTACGTCACCCTGGTCGGCGGCCACGTGCTGGCGCAGGCGGTGCTGCTGGGAATGCTGCATTTCTTCGACAAGGGCCAGGTCTCCGAATGGGGCTGGCGCGTGGCCTTCGGCCTGGGCGGTATCGGCGCGCTGGTGGTGTTCTGGCTGCGCCGCACGATGGACGAGTCGCTGACGGCCGAGTCCATCGCCGCGGCCAAGCAGGGCAAGGACACGTCCTCCGGCTCGCTGCGCGAGCTGTTCGTGCACCAGTGGCGCCCGCTGCTGCTGTGCTTCCTGATCACCGCTGGCGGTACCGTGGCGTTCTACACCTACTCGGTGACCGGGCCGAAGATGATCCAGACCGCCTTCGCCGGCGACGACCTGATGGCCGGCACCATCATCAACCTGGTCGCGCTGATCGTGCTGATGCTGATGCAGCCGGTGGGCGGCTGGCTGTCGGACATCATCGGGCGCAAGACCCTGCTGGTGTTCTTCGGCATCGGCGGCGTGCTCTATACCTGGTTCCTGGTGCTGGAACTGCCCAAGCAGAGCGACTGGCTGAGCGCGTTCGCGATCCTCACCGCCGGCTTCGTCATCCTCACCGGCTACACCTCGATCAACGCGGTGGTGAAGGCCGAGTTGTTTCCCACCCACATCCGCGCGCTGGGTGTGGGCCTGGGCTATGCGCTGGCCAATTCGGCCTTCGGCGGCACCGCGCCGCTGCTGTACCAGGCCTCGCTGAAGACCGGCCATGTCACCACCTTCGTCTGGTACGCCACGGCGGTGATCGCGGTGTCGCTGGTGGTGTACATGTTCTTCCTGACCAACAAGGGGTCCAACTGGCTCGACCACGAGGGCGAGATGCGGACGCGTTCGCGCTGACCGGCGCCGCGTCGGCCCGGGCACTGCAGAAGGACGCTGAACGGCGCACCCGGTAGCGGCCGGGTCGCCCCGCCACGCGGGGGCCGCCATGCGGCGGCTGCCGGGCGACTCGGGTACCATGCAGCCCCCTCACGGGCGTTCCCCCATGGCCGATTCCGACAATAGCTCCACTCCCCCGGTGACCCAGGCGCAGGCCGAAGACGCAGTGCGCACCCTGTTGCGCTGGGCCGGCGAAGACCCCACCCGCGAGGGCCTGCTGGACACCCCGCGGCGCGTGGCCGAAGCCTATGGCGACTGGTTCAGCGGCTACCGCGCCGACCCGCGCGAGTACCTGCTGCGCACCTTCGAGGAAGTGGCAGGCTACGACGAGCTGATCGTGCTGCGCGACATCGAGTACGAAAGCCACTGCGAACACCACATGGCGCCGATCATCGGCAAGGTCCACGTCGGCTACCTGCCGCGCGGCAAGGTGGTGGGCATCAGCAAGCTGGCGCGCGTGGTCGAGGCCTATGCGCGGCGCTTCCAGGTGCAGGAGAAGATGACCGCTCAGATCGCCCAGTGCATCCAGGACGTGCTGCAGCCGCTGGGCGTGGGCGTGGTGGTGGAAGGCGCGCACGAGTGCATGACCACCCGCGGCATCCACAAGCGCGGCGTCAGCATGGTCACCTCGAAGATGCTCGGCACCTTCCGCGAGGACGCGCGTACCCGCGCCGAGTTCCTGCGCTTCATCGAGCGCGTGCGCTGAATCTGCGGATGCGGTGGCGGTCGGTTCCTGCATGAAGCCGCATGTCCGGATCGCCGGCTATCGCCAGTTGCGCGAACAGCCGTTGTGGAAGCTGCTCGCCGCCGACCATGCCCCGGAGCTGATCGGCCTGCTGCAGACCCTGCTCGGCGACGCCCAGCGGCGGCTGCCGGCCGACGTGCTGCACGAGCGCCTGCAGCGCCAGCTCGATGCGCTGAAGGACGACGAGCTGTCGCGCGAACTGCCGCGCACCGCGCAGGCCTACGTGGCGCACTGGCTGGCGCAGGGCTGGCTGGAGCGGCGCCTGCCCGAGGGCGATGCGCAGGAAGAATATGAACTGTCGCGGCAGGCGGCGCAGGCGATCCGCTTCATCGCTGGCGTGCGCGACAGCGCCAGCGTGGCCACCGAGAGCCGGCTGTCGCTGGTGATCCAGCAACTGGTGCAACTGGCCGGGCAGACCGAGACCGATCCGGACGCGCGCCTGGCGGCGCTGCGCGCCGAGCGCGAGCGCCTGGACGCGGAGATCGAGCGCGTGGCCGCCGGCAAGCTGGCCGCGCTGGACGGCAAGCGCGCGCTGGAACGCACCCGCGACATCATCCGCCTGTCCGACGACCTGACCGAGGATTTCCGCCGCGTCCGCGACGATTTCGAACGGCTCAACCGCGAGTTCCGCGAGCGCATCATCGACGACGAGGGCGCGCGCGGCGACGTGCTGGAGAAGCTGTTCGCCGGCATCGACGTGATCGGCGAGAGCGAGGCCGGGCGCAGTTTCCAGGCGTTCTGGAGCCTGCTCAACGACGCCGAGCAGAGCGTGCAACTGGACGCGGCGCTGGAGGCGCTGCTGGCGCGCGGCTTCGCCCGCCGCCTGGACCGACACGAACGCGCCTTCCTGCGCGGGCTGACCGGCACCCTGCTCGAACGCGGCGGCCAGGTGCACGAGGTGATGCAGCATTTCGCGCGCAGCCTGCGCGGGTTCGTGCAGAGCCGCGGCTACCTGGAGCAGCGCCGGCTCAACCAGTTGCTGAAGCAGGCGCAGGGCGAGGCGCTGCAGCTGCGCGACCACCTGCACGCCACCGCCGCCACCGGTTACGTGCTGCCGTTGAGCAGCGCGCGGCTGCGCTCGCTGTCGCAGTGGCGCCTGCACGACCCGCGCAGCCAACAGGTGGACGGGCGGGTGCAGGCGGCCGAGGCGGCGACGATCTCGCTGGACAGCGTCGGCGACCTGGTGGCGCAGTCGGAGATCGATCTGCGCGGCCTGCGCAACGACCTGCACGACCTGCTCGGCCGGCAGCCGCAGCTGAGCATCGGCGAGGCGCTGCGGCAGCGCCCGGCGGCGCAGGGCCTGGGCAGCGTGATCGGCTACCTGGCGCTGGGCACCCGTCACGGCGTGGTCGTCGATGGCGAATGGGAAGCGGTGCAATGGGAGGGCGGCGACGGCCAGCTGCGGCGCGCGCGCATCCCGCTGGTGTGGTTCACCAAGGAAAAACGCAATGAACTGGTCTGACGAATTCCACGGCCACCAGGCCGATGCCGGCGATGTCGCCACGGCCGCCGCCACCGCCGCCGAGGCCGGCACTACGCTGTTCGCCGGCGACAGCGGCAGCCTGCCGCTGGAAGCGCGCCGTGCGCTGTGCCAGTTGCTGTCCGGCCCTAGCGTCGATGCCTACCGGCACGGCCCGCTATGGCAGGCGTTGCTGCGCCATGAGGTGGCGATCCGCCGCGTGCTGAGCGAGCTGTTCCTGGAGCTGGTGCTGGACCGCGACGGCGGCGTGGCATTCGCGCGCCAGGCCGACACCGGCGAGCTGGAGACCCCGGCGCTGCTGCGCACCGCGCCGCTGACCTTCATCGAGTCGGTGCTGCTGCTGTTCCTGCGCCAGCAACTGGCCGAGGCCGACACCCGCGGCGAGCGCGCGGTGGTCGACGAGGCGCAACTGCTGGAAGTGCTGACGGTGTACGAGAAGAACGTGTCCACCGACCGCGCCGGCTTCGCCCGGCGGGTACTGGCGGCGATCGCCAAGATGCGCGACAACCATCTGCTGTCCAAGCTGCGCGGCAGCGAGGACCGCTACGAAGTCTCGCCCGCGCTGAAGCTGCTGTTCTCGGCCGAGGACGTGCAGGCGCTGGCGGCGGCCTACCGCGGCCTGCGCGACGGCGCGGCCGAGGCGGCGCCATGACCGGCCTGCGCCCGCGCGTCGCCCGCGCCTAGCGTCGCCCCGGCGCCGTGCGCTGGCCGCCATGGCGGCCGTCCCCGTTTTCCGATGAGTTCCCGATGACGTCCCTGTCCGAATCGTCCACCGTCCCCGTCGCTCCGTCCCTGTTCGCCGAGACCCTGGCCGAGCAACGCGCGCAGCAGTACCGCATGCGCCGCCTGCAGGTGCACAACTGGGGCACCTTCAACGGCCTCACCGACGTGCCGATCGCCGAGAAGGGTTTCCTGTTCGTCGGCCGCTCCGGTTCGGGCAAGTCGACCCTGCTCGATGCGATGTCGGCCCTGCTGACGCCACCGAGCATCGTCGACTTCAACGCCGCCGCGCGCGAGGCCGAACGCAGCGGCCGCGACCGCAGCCTGGTCTCCTACGTGCGCGGCGCCTGGGCCGACCAGCAGGACAGCGCCTCCGGCGAGATCGCCACCCAGTACCTGCGCAAGGGCGCGACCTGGTCGGCGCTGGCGCTGGAGTACCGCAACGCGCACGGCCAGGCGGTGAGCCTGGTGCGGCTGTTCTGGATCGCCGGCAGCGGCACCGCCGCGGCCGACGTGCGCAAGCACTACATGGTGGTGCCGCGCGGCTTCGACGTGGCCGCCGAACTGGACGGCTTCGACCTGGACCTGCGCCGACTCAAGCTGCGCCTGGGCGAGGACGTGCACCATTTCGACAGCTTCGCCGGCTACGCCGAGCGCTTCCGCCAGCTGCTCGGCATCGGCAACGAGATGGCGCTGCGGTTGCTGCACAAGACCCAGTCGGCGAAGAACCTGGGCGATCTCAACGCCTTCCTGCGCAGCTTCATGCTCGACGAGCCGCGCACCTTCGAGGCGGCCGACCGCCTGGTCGAGGACTTCGCCGAACTCGACGGCGCGCATCACGCGGTTGTCACCGCGCGGCGCCAGGTGCAGACCCTGACCCCGGCACGCGACTACCACGCCGAACTGCTGGCGCTGCGGCGCGGCGTCGGCGAACTGCGCGAGCTGCAGCTGGGCATCGACGGCTACCGCGAGCAGCGCCGCCTGGCGCTGCTGGACGCGCGCCTGCAGGAACTGGACACCCAGGACCGCGGCCTGGCCGGCGAGGAAGGGCCGCGCCGCGAAGCACTGGACAACCACGAGCAGACCCTGGCCGAGCTGGAGACGCAGCAACGCGCGCAGGGCGGCGAGCAGGTCGAGGCGCTGGAGCGCGAGCACGGCCGCGTCGAGCGCGAGCGTGACGAGCGCATGCGCCGCCGCAGTCAGGTCGAACAGGCCTGCCGCCAGCTCGGCATGGGCCTGGCCGGCAGCGCCAGCGGCTTCGCCGAGCAGGTGGCGCAGGCCCGCGCGCTGCGCGACGGCGTCGCCGGCGAGGCCAGCAGCCTGGACGAGGCGATCGCCGAGCGCATGGCCGAGCGCCGCGAGGACGAACGCCGCTTCGCGGTCATCCGCACCGAGATCGAGGCGCTGCTGAAGGCGCCCTCGAGCATTCCCGCGCCGATGCAGGCGCTGCGCGCGCGGCTGTGCGCCGAGACCGGCCTGTCCGAAGCGGCCCTGCCGTTCGTCGGCGAACTGGTGCAGGTGGAGGCCGACCAGGCTGCCTGGCGCGGCGCGATCGAGCGCGTGCTGCACGGCTTCGCGCAGTCGCTGCTGGTCGACGAGCGCCACTACGCCAGCGTCGCCGACTGGGTCAACAAGACCCAGCTCGGCACCCGCCTGGTGTATTTCCGGGTACGCCACAACGCGCCGCTGCAGCACCGCGAGCCCGATGCCAAGTCGCTGCTGCGCAAGCTGGAGCTGCGCGACCACGCCTACGCGCCGTGGCTGCGCCAGGAACTGGCGCGGCGCTTCGACTACGCCTGCGTGGACACCGTGGCGCAGCTGCGCGACGCCGAGCGCGCGATCACCCGCGAAGGCCAGGTCAAGCATCCGGGCGACCGTTACGAGAAGGACGACCGCCACGCCGTCGGCGACCGCAAGCGCTGGCTGCTCGGCTACGACAACCGCGACAAGCTCAAGGTCTTCGAGCGCGAGGGCCAGACCCTGGCGCAGCGCATCGCCGCCTGCGATGCCGACGTCGCCGCCCTGCGCAAGCAGCGCGAGCAGGACCAGGGCCGGCAACTGGCCGCGCACACCCTGGCCGAGCGCGAGTGGGACGAAATCGACGTCGCGCCCAAGCTGCAGCGCCTGAGCGATATCGCCGAGCAACTGCTGCAGCTGCGCGAGGGCGACACCGCGCTGCGCGCGCTGGGCGAGCAGATCGCCACCGTCCGCGCGCGTCGCGACCAGGCCCGCCGCACCTACGAGGACGTGCGCCTGGAGCGCGCGCAGCTGAGCCGCGAGCGCGCGCGCCTGGAAGCGCAGCGCGAGACCTGCGCCGCGCGCGTGGCCACCGCGGTGATCGGCCCGGCGCAGGTGGCGGGGTTGGACGCACGGTTGGCGGCGCTGCCGCCGTTGAGCCTGGACAACCTCGAAGCGCATCTGCGCAGCGTCGAGCGCGGCCTCGGCGAACAGCTGGCGCAGAGCCAGGCGCAGGACGCGCGGCTGAGCCAGCAGGTGCTGGACTGCTTCCGCCGCTACTGCCAGCAGTGGCCGGAGGACAGTGGCGACTTCACCGTCAGCCTGGCCAGCGCCGACGATTTCCTGGCGCGCCTGCAGCGGCTGGAGAGCGACGGCCTGCCGCGCCACGAAGGCCGCTTCTTCGACCTGCTGCAGACCCAGAGCAAGAACAACCTGCTGGCCCTGCAGCGCTACACCGCCGAAGCGCACAAGGCGATCAAGCAGCGCATGGACGAGGTCAACGCCAGCCTGGAGCAGGTGCCGTTCAACCGCGGCACCCTGTTGACCATCGAGGTCAGCGACCGGCGCCTGCTCGAGGTGCAGGAGTTCCAGCAGCAGTTGCGCGCGGTGCTCGGCCACCAGCAGACCGAGGACCGCGCGCTGGCCGAGGCGCAGTTCGCCATGTTGCGCGGCCTGGTGCAGCGGCTCGGCGCGCAGGAGCCGGAGCTGCGGCGCTGGCGCGAGCAGGTGCTGGACGTGCGCCAGCACGTGGAGTTCGTCGGCGTGGAACTGGATGCCGACAGCCGCACGCAGGTGGAGATCTACCGCAGCGGCGCCGGCAAGTCCGGCGGCCAGCGCCAGAAGCTGGCCACCACCTGCCTGGCCGCGGCGCTGCGCTACCAGCTCGGCGGCGAGGACGGCGAACTGCCGCGCTACGCCGCGGTGGTGCTGGACGAGGCCTTCGACAAGGCCGACAACGAGTTCACCGCGCTGGCGATGAACATCTTCGAGAACTTCGGCTTCCAGATGGTGGTGGCCACGCCGCTGAAATCGGTGATGACGCTGGAGCCGTTCATCGGCGGCGCCTGTTTCGTCGAGATCAGCGGCCGCCACAACTCCGGCGTGCTGCTGATCGAATACGACGAGCAGGCGCACCGGTTGAAGTTGCCCGAGCGCAGCCGTAACGAGGCGACGACACCTGCGGTGG
This sequence comes from Xanthomonas sp. 3498, assembly GCF_014199795.1. Classification (NCBI taxonomy): domain Bacteria; kingdom Pseudomonadati; phylum Pseudomonadota; class Gammaproteobacteria; order Lysobacterales; family Lysobacteraceae; genus Xanthomonas; species Xanthomonas sp. 3498. Next base: position 11,909 of record NZ_JACHOH010000011.1, on the reverse strand, counting down.
AATCGGCCGAGGTGGTGGACCAGGCCGGCGCCGATCTGCCGCCGCCGCCGGCTGCTGCCGCAACCGCGGATCCCGTCGCAGACGTCGCCGCGCCGGCGCGCGCGTCCGGCAAGGCGCGCGCTGGCCGCGATAGCGCCGCCAAGCCACCGACCACGCGCAAGGCGCCGCCAGCGATGCCCGGCAAACGCGCCCGCACCGCTGCCGCGACACCTGCGGCCAAGGCCCCGAAGACATCACCTAAGGCCGCCGCGGCCGTGGCACCTGCGTCCACGGCCACCCGGCCGGCCACGCGGTCGGCGTCGGCGAAGACCGCGAAAGCCGCCGCAGGCAGCACACCTGCGAAGCCGGCCAAGGCGGCGGTGCCCAAGGTGTCTCCCGCGAGCGCCAAACGCCGCGGCCGCTGAGCCGCGCTGGCGCCGCACGTGCTCATCGGCGCGTGCGCTCGCCAGCACGGCGGCAGGGCAGGGACGCGGCGACCGTACAGCGCCGCGCGCGGCACTCAGTGCAGCAAATCCCAGCCCATCTTGCCGATCAGCACCACTACCAGCACCAGGAACAACTGCCGGATCAGCGGCGTGCCGCCGCGCAGCGCCAGCCGCGTGCCGGTCACCGCACCGGCGACGTTGGCCACGGCCATCGGCACCGCCGCGGCCAGCAGGATCTTGCCGCTGGGCACGAAGAAGCACAGCGCCGCTAGGTTGGTGGCCAGGTTGACCACCTTCGACGCGGCCGACGCGCGCAGGAAATCCAGGCCGAAGAAGCGGATGAACAGGAAGATCAGGAAGCTGCCGGTGCCCGGGCCGAAGAAGCCGTCGTAGAAGCCGATCGCTGCGCCGATCGCCAGCGCGATCGCCAGTTCGCGGCGGCCGACATGGCGCGGGCGATGCAGCGCGCCGAAGTCCTTCTTGACCAGCGTGTAGCCCAGCATCGCGATCAGCAGCACCAGGATCAGCGGCCGCACCGCCTGTTTCGGCAGCAGGCTCACCGCGGTGGCGCCGAGGAAAGCGAACACGAACGCGGCGGCGGTCGCGTACAGCACCGGCCGCCACGGCAGGCGCACATGGCGCGCATAGCGCCAGGCGGAGACGCCGGTGCCGGCCATGGAACTGAATTTGTTGGTGCCCAGCACCACCGCCGGCGCCTGTTGCGGCAAGGTCGCGAACAACCCGGGCAACTGGATCAGGCCGCCGCCGCCCACCGCCGCGTCCACCAGCCCGGCGACGAAGGCGATGCACAGCAGCCAGGGCAGTTCGGTGGGGATCGACTCGAGCACGCCGGCGCTCCGCGCAAGGGGCCGCAAGCATAGCCGCCACCGGCCGCGGCGCGTGCGCGGCGTGCGCTGGGTCGCCGCAGCCGGCACAATCGGCACATGCCTCCGTCCGCCCCGCGCCTTGCCGATCCTTGCCCCTGCGGCCGTCCGCGCGACTATGCGCAGTGCTGCGGGCCGTACCATGCCGGCGCCGCCGCGCCCGATGCCGAAAGCCTGATGCGCTCGCGCTACAGCGCCTACGTGCGCCGCGATGCCGATTACCTGCGCGCGAGCTGGCATCCGTCGACCTGCCCGCCGCAGGTGGAGATCGACCCGCGCACGGTCTGGCTCGGCCTTACCGTGCAGCGCGTGCTGCAGACCGGCGCGGACAGCGCAGAAGTCGCCTTCCTGGCGCGCTATCGCATCGGCGGCGGCAGCGCCGTGCGCATGACCGAGCACAGCCGTTTCGTGCGCGAGGACGGGCGTTGGTATTACCTGGACGCGCTGGACTGACGCCATGGCCAGGTGTGGCATCGGAGTTCCGCCCGCTGGCCGAGACGGGTTGTCGTGTTCGCCGAGCCTGCCGTCGTGATGCCTTTCGTGTTTCCCGCGCGCTTCGCCCGGTTGCGCCGCTGGCGTCGCCATGGCCACGCAGTCCTGTGCGGCTGCCTGCTGCTCGCCAGCCAGGGCGCCATGGCGGCGCCCACGCCCACGCCCATGCCGGCGCTGGAAGGCGCCTGGCGCCCGGTCGCCGCGACCGACCGCGGGGTGCCGCCATCTCCCACCGATCCGGCCCTGCAGCGTTTCGATCCGAGCCGGTTGACCAAGCTGCAAGGCGGCGAGGAAGGCGTCTGGGTGCTGTTGTCGCCGGCGCAGGGGCAATGGCCGCCGGCGCCATGGGTGCTGGAGGTGCCCAGTCCTGCGTTGCAGCGGGTCACCTTGTTTGCGCCGGTGGCCGGCGCGGCGCCGCGGCAGCGCTGGTTGATGCGCGACGACCCGCAGGCGTTGCCCGGCAATGGCCGTCTCGGCTTCCGTATCGACGTCGCCCCACCCGCCGGGCAATCGCTGCGGCTGTGGGTGGACCAGCGCGGGGTCATGGCGGGTGCGCTGCGCTTCCAGCTGCGCAGCGAGTCCGACTACCTGCGTCAGGACGGCCGCTGGCTGGTGGTCGCCAGCCTGAGCTTCGCGATCATGCTGAGCATGGCGGCGATGGCGCTGGTGTTTGCCTGGCGCCTGCGCGAGACGACGTTCCTGTACTACGCCGTCTACGTGCTCGGCTACGGCCTGGTGATGGCGCTGGAGACCGGTTACGTGGTGCATCCGCTGGGCCTGGAAACGCTCGGCCAGGCCGCGCGTTTCTGGGGTCGTCTGGGCGTCGCCACGTCGATCGTGGCGGCGGTGCTGTTCCTGGAACGCTTCGCCGACCTGGGGCAGTACCTGCCGCGCGCGCGGCGCTGGCTGCGCGGTTATGCGCTGCTGGTGGCGCTGGTCGCGCTGCCGGCGCTGCTGCCGCTGCCGTGGCTGGACGCGCTCGGCCGGGCGCTGGTCAACCCGCTGCTGATCCTCGGCGGACCGCTGCTGCTTGGTGTCGCCGTGGCGGCGGCGTGGCGCGGCGCGCGCTATGCGCGGCTGTTCCTGCTCGGCTGGACGCCTTTGCTCGTGGTCACCGCGCTCGGCAGCCTGCAGGGCTTCGGCATGGTGGCGCACTGGACCTGGAGCGAAGAGGCCGCCTTGGCGGCCGGCGCGTTCGAGGCACTGGTGTTGTCGCTGGGCTTGGCCGAGCGCAGTGCCTCGCTGCGCCGCGACCGCGACCAGGCGCGGCAACTGGCCGACCTGGATCCGTTGACCGGCCTGCTCAACCGCCGCGCCTGGCACGAGCGCCTGACCGCGCTGCAAGAGGCCAGCCGGCGCCGGCGGCAACCGTTGGCGCTGATGTTCCTGGACGTGGACCACTTCAAGCGGCTCAACGACCGCTACGGCCATCGTGCCGGCGACGACGGCCTGCGCGCGCTGGCCCAGGCGCTGCGCGCGGAGCTGCGCGGCGACGACCTGATCGGCCGCTACGGCGGCGAGGAATTCGTGATCGCGCTGCCCGGCCTCGATGCGGTGCAGGCCACCCCGATCGCCGAACGCATCCGTGAGCGCTTCCGTGTCCAGGCCGCGCTGGCGTTTCCCGAACTGCAGCCGACGGTGAGCATCGGCGTGGTCCAACTGCGCCCCGCCGACGATGCCAACGGCCTGGTGCAGCGTGCCGACGAGGCGCTGTACGCGGCCAAGAGCGGCGGCCGCAACCGCATGGTCGCCGTGCATTGAATGCGCGCCGTGTCGCAGCGCGTCGGGATCAGTGCGGGTGGCGACCGTACTCCACACCGGCCCGCGACCCCTGCAAGACCGCCACCGCGCGGGCGCATCCGGCCACGTGAGCAGCCATTGCCCACGGTTGTTTATGATGTCCGGCCTGCTGTTGGCGAGGAACTCCGATGAAGCGTTTCGCCTGGGCCTTGCTGCTGGCCGCGCCTTGCGCCGCCGCGCAGACCCTGCCCGCGCCGCCGCCGGTGGCGCCCGACCCCGCGTTCGTCGGCTGCTTGTCCACGCTGCGCACGACGGCGGCCAAGAGCGGCGTGACCGCCGCCGCGTTCGACCGCTTCACCGCTGGCCTGCAGCCGGACCCGAGCGTGCTGCCGCTGCTCGACGCCCAGCCCGAGTTCACCACGCCGATCTGGGACTACCTGGCCGGCCTGGTCGACAGCCAGCGCATCGACGACGGCCGCGCCATGCTGACCACGCACCGCGACTTGCTCGCGCAGGTGGCGCAGAAATATGGCGTGGACCCGGAGACGGTGGTCGCGGTGTGGGGCGTGGAGAGCGACTACGGCCGCATCTCCGGCAAGCGTCCGCTGCTGGTGTCGCTGCTGACCCTGTCCTGCGAAGGCCGCCGCCAGCCGTTCTTCCGCAGCGAACTGTTCGCGCTGCTGAAGCTGCTGCAGTCCGGTGACCTGCGGCCCGAGGGCTTGACCGGGTCCTGGGCCGGCGCCTTCGGCCATACCCAGTTCATGCCCAGCACCTATGCCCGCGTCGCCGTGGACGGCGATGGCGACGGCCGCCGCGATCTGGTCGCCAGCATTCCCGATGCGCTGGCCTCCACCGCCAACTATCTCAAGCTGGCCGGCTGGCAGAGCGGCCAGCCGTGGGGGCTGGAAGTGAAGTTGCCGGCGGGCTTCGACCCGGCGCTGGCCGGGCGCACCCAGCGCCGCCCGCTGTCGGACTGGCGTGCGCGCGGCCTGACCGCCGCCGACGGCAGCGCGCTGCCGGCGCTGGCCGCGCAGACGCCGGCGGCGGTGCTGATCCCGGCCGGCGTGCACGGCCCGGCATTCCTGGTGTTCCGCAACTACGACGCGATCTACGCCTACAACGCCGCCGAAAGCTACGCGCTGGCGATCGCGCTGCTGTCCGACCGGCTGCGCGGCAAGCCCGGGCTGGTCGCCGCCTGGCCGACCGACGACCCCGGCCTGGGCCGCCCCGAGCGGCGCGAACTGCAGACCCTGCTGCTGGCGCGCGGCCACGCCATCGGCCAGGCCGACGGCGCCATCGGCACCGCCACCCGTCGCGCGATCCAGGCCGAGCAGCAGCGCCTGGGCCTGCAGCCGGCCGACGGCCGCGCCGGGCAACGCATCCTCGACGCGCTGCGCCGCGAGGCCGGTGGCGCGCCCGCGACACCCGCGCCGACACCGGCCACGCCGCCGCAGTCGCAGCCGCCTGCACCGGCCTCTTCGCCCGCACCCGCACCCACATCGACGCCGGCACCCACACCCCCGCCCGCAACCACGCCGTTCGGCGGCACGCCGCCCACCGCGTTCCGGCTGCCGGCCGCCTACCCGGCCTTCGCCCAATCCCCCGCGCCACGGAGCATCCACCCCATGTCCGACGTCCCCGGCCTGAGCACAGGCGACTTCCACGGCTACCCCTCGCTGCTGGTGGAGACCCCGCAGTCCACCGCCGCGATCAGCCTGTTCGGCGGCCAGGTGCTGTCGTTCGTGCCCAAGGGCGGCACCGACGCGCTGTGGCTGTCGCCGAGCGCGCAGCCCACGCCGACCCCGATCCGCGGCGGCACCCCCGTGTGCTGGCCGTACTTCGGCCGCCAAGGCCAGAGCGACGCCGTGCCCGCGCACGGCTTCGTGCGCACCGTGCCCTGGCAATTGCAGGACGCGCGGCGCGAGGCCGACGGCAGCCTGGTCCTGACCCTGGCGCCGCCCGACTTCGACGACCTGCCGCTGCGCCTGCGCATGCAACTGCGCATCGGCGCCACCCTGGAGCAGCGCCTGGTCACCGATAATGTCGGTACCGCACCGGCCCGCTTCACCCAGGCGCTGCACAACTATTTCCGTGTCGCCGACGCCACCCAGGTGCGCGTGCAGGGCCTGGACGGCCTGGACTACCTGGACAAGTTCGAGAACTACGCCACGCCGCATCGCCAGCACGGCGACTGGAGCCTGCAGGATCCGCGCGATCCCGGCCGCAGCGACCGCATCTACACCGAGGCCGGCGGCCGCTACACCCTGCTGGACCCGGGCCTGCAGCGCCGCATCGAGATCGCCACCACCGGCAGCCGCACGTTGGTGGCATGGAATCCGGGCGAGGCCGGCGCGCAGAAGATGGCCGACGTCGGCCCGCATTGGCGCCAGTTCGTGTGCCTGGAGGCGGCCAATGCCGGGCCCGAGGTCATCGAACTGGCACCGGGCGCCCAGCACGTGTTGCAGCAGACCATCTCCGTCGCGGCGTTGTGATCCCTGGCGGATGGCGGCGGCGGCGCCTGCTGCGGCTCGGTGGATGGACGACTGCCACGGCCCGCTGCTGACAGCGCCACTGGCTGGTGCGCGGTGGCCGATGTCGCCGCGGCCGTACTCACCCCTGTCGCTGGGGCCGGACCCTCACCCCCAACCCCTCTCCCGGCGGGAGAGGGGGGCGCTTGGTGCGGGGTGAAGTGCAGTCCCGATGCAATCAGCCAGCCCCGAGCTTTTGTGGGAGGGACTTCAGTCCCGACGCGATGATCCCCACCGGCCGCAGTTGAAACTGCTCTCGCGACAACCGCCAAGCTACCACGGTGTGGCAGACACCACACCCGGTCCACTCCCGCACCTCCGACACCCGCCGGTGCGCCGCTGACCAGGTGCGCCGATTACACTGCCGCGTCCGCCAGGAGGCCTGCCGTGCACGCTCCGACTCCCGCCGTCCGCGCGCGCCGCGCCGCGGTCGCCTTCATCTTCGTCACCCTGCTGATCGACGTGCTGTCCTTCGGCGTCATCATTCCGGTGCTGCCTTCGCTGGTGCGCGGCTTCACCGGTGGCGACTTCGCCGCCGCCGCCAGGTGGGTCGGCTGGTTCGGCTTCCTGTTCGCCGCACTGCAGTTCGTCAGCTCGCCGCTGCAAGGCGCCTTGTCCGACCGCTACGGCCGGCGCCCGGTGATCCTGGCCTCCTGCCTGGGGCTGGGTGTGGACTTCATGGTGATGGCATTGGCGCAGAGCCTGCCGGTGCTGCTGCTGGCGCGCATGGTCTCCGGCGTGTTCTCGGCCAGCTTCAGCTCGGCCAACGCCTACATCGCCGACATCACCCCGGCCGACAAGCGCGCCCAGGCCTACGGCATCATCGGCGCCGCGTTCGGCGTGGGCTTCGTGGTCGGTCCGCTGCTCGGCGGCTGGCTCGGCAGCCTGCACCTGCGCGCGCCGTTCTGGTTCGCCGCCGGGCTGGCTCTGCTCAACTTCCTCTACGGCCTGTGGGTGCTGCCCGAATCGCTGGCGCCGGAGCGGCGCACCGCGCGGGTGGACTGGGCGCACGCCAATCCGTTCGGCGCGCTGCGCCTGCTGCGCCGCTATCCGCAGGTGTTCGCGCTGGCCGCGGTGATCTTCCTGGCCAACCTGGCGCACTACGTCTACCCGAGCATCTTCGTGCTGTTCGCCGACTACCGCTTCGGCTGGGGGCCGAAGCAGGTCAGCTGGGTGCTGGCCCTGGTCGGCGTGTGCAGCATCGTGGTCAACGCCGTGCTGGTGGCGCGGGTGGTGCGCCGCTTCGGCGAGCGTGGGGCGCTGCTGCTCGGCCTGGGCTGCGGCGTGATCGGCTTCGCCATCTACAGCGTGGCCGGCAGCGGCGCGCTGTTCCTGCTCGGGGTGCCGATCAGCGCGCTGTGGGCGGTGGCCGGGCCGGCGGCGCAGGCGATCGTCACCCGCCACGTCGGCGCCGACGCGCAAGGCCGCGTCCAGGGCGCGCTGATGAGCCTGGTCAGCCTGGCCGGGGTGATCGGGCCGCTGCTCTACGCGTGGGTGTTCGCCGCCTTCATCGGCCCGCGCGCGCTGCTGCACTTTCCCGGTGCGCCCTGGCTGCTGGCGGCGCTGTTGCTGGGCGGCGGCTGGATCGTGGCCTGGCGGCGCGCGCGCGTGCCGGCCGCCGCGGTTCCCGGTCGCTGAGGGCGGCACGGACAGCGCGGACGGCATGAACGACTCAGTTTGCGCGGGCACGGACGGCATGGACCATGCGGCCTCGCCTGGCACCGCGCGGTCGCGATTGTTACGCTGTGCCCTCTCTTTCGTCGCGGCCGGCCGGCTGCTGTACCAGTCGCCTGCATGATGTCTCCTCCCGACGGAACCGCCCTGCCGTTGACCGCTGCGCGCCTGCTGCGCGAGTCCACTGCGCACCAGCATCAGGCCGTGGAAGACCTGCCGGCGATGCGCACGCTGATGGACCCGGCGCTGTCGCTGGCCGACTACGTGCAGGTGCTGCGTCGCCATCACGCGGTGCTGGCCGGCTGGGAGCAGCGCGAAGCGGCCTGGCTGCGTGACTGCGGCGATGCGCAGTGGCAGTACCAGCCACGCACGCCGTTGCTGGCGCAGGATCTGCACGCGCTGCAGGCATCCCCGCCGGCGCCGCAACCGCTGCCGCCGGCAGCCGAGGCCGGTACCCGCTGGGGCATGCTCTATGTCGTCGAGGGCTCGCGCCTGGGCGGGCGGGTGATCGCCCGGCAACTGCGCCAGACCCTCCCCACGGCCGCGCCGGCGCTGTCCTATTTCGAACTCGGCCATGCCGATCCGGCCGCCTGGCGGCATTTCCAGCAGCGCCTGGAGCGGGCCTTGCCGAGTGCGCCGCTGCGCCAGGCCGCGGTCGACGGCGCCCGTGCCATGTTCGCGCACTTCCATACCCATTTCGCCCTGGAGATCGCCGCATGAGCGACATCGTCGTGCCCCTGGACATGGACGCATGCGCGCGCGAGCCGATCCATATCCCCGGCTCGGTTCAGCCGCACGGTGTCCTGCTGGTGATCGAGCCGCAGGACGGTTGCATCGTCCAGGCCAGCGCCAGTGCCGCCGACCTGTTCGGCCGGTCGCTGGACGAACTGCTCGGACAGCGCTACGACGCCCTGCTCGTGCTGGAGGATCCGCGCACGCGGCGGCTGTCGGATGGGGCAGAGCGCAGCGACCTGGCCTATGTCGAAATCGGACTCAAGGTCACCGCCGCGGCCTCGACGCAGCGTTGGGTCGGCGCCTGGCATCTGTATCCGGAGCAGTGGCTGCTGGAACTGGAGCCGCGCGACGCGCCGCTGGCCGACGCCACCTTGCGCGAAGCGCTGCCGGTGCTGCGCCGGCTGGAGACAGAACACAGCATCGAGGATGCCTGCCACCGCGCCGCCAAGAGCCTGCGCAGCCTGATCAGCTACGACCGGGTGATGATCTACCGCTTCGACGACGACTGGAACGGCGATGTGGTCGCCGAGGCGCGCGCGAAGGAACTGGAGCCGTATCTCGGCCTGCACTATCCGGCCAGCGACATTCCCGCCCAGGCCCGCGCGCTGTACCTGCGCAACCGCGTGCGGCAGATCGCCAACGTCGGCTACGTGCCGTCGCCGATCCAGCCCACCCTGCATCCGCGCCTGCGCGCGCCGGTGGACCTGAGCGACGTCAGCCTGCGCAGCGTCTCGCCGGTGCACCTGGAATACCTGGCCAACATGGGCGTCACCGCCACCCTGGTGGCCTCGATCGTGGTCAACGACGCGCTGTGGGGGCTGATCGCCTGCCACCACTACCGCCCGTACTTCTGCAACCACGAAATGCGCGATGTCGCCGACGCATTGAGCCGCGCGCTGGCCGGGCGCATCGGCGCGATCACCGCGGTGGCGCGCGCGCGCACCGAGTCGGTGCTGCTGACCGTGCGCGAGAAGCTGATCACCAACTTCAACGACGCCGAGATGCTGACCGCGCCGATGCTCGACGAGATGGCCTCGGACCTGCTCGACGTGGTCGATGCCGACGGCGTGGCGGTGTTCCACGGCGATCACGTCACCCGCCACGGCATGCTGCCGGCGACCGAGGATCTGGCGCGGATCCGCGAGCAGATCGAGTCCACCCATCACGAAGCGCTGCGCCACGACGCGGTCGGCGCCCTGCACTCGGACCAGATCGGCGAAACCTTCCCGGCGCTGGCCGATCTGGCCCCGCTGGCGGCCGGCTTCATCTTCGTGCCGCTGATGCCGCAGGCGCGCAGCGCCTTGCTGTGGACCCGTCGCGAACAGGTACGCACGGTCAACTGGGCGGGCAATCCGCAGTTGGCCAAGCTGCAGGACATCGCCGGCTCGCGGCTGTCGCCGCGCAAGAGCTTCGACCTGTGGCAGGAGACCGTGCGCGGGCGCGCGCAGCCCTGGTCGCCGATCAGCCTGGAATCGGCACGCAGCCTGCGGGTGCTGATCGAGCTGATGGAACGCAAGCGCTTCCAGCAGGATTTCGCGCTGCTGGAGACGTCGCTGTCGCGGCTGCGCGAGCCGGTGGCGATCGTCGAGCGCGGCGAGGGTCCGCGGCGCAGCCGCCTGGCCTTCGTCAACGAGGCCTTCGCCGCGCTGTTCGAGCGCGAGGTCGCCGAGCTGATCGGCTGCGATCTGGAGCGGCTGTACGCCAGCGACGCGGTACTGGCGGAGACCCAGCGCATCGATACCCTGCTGCGGCAGGGACGTGCGGCCTACGTCACCCTGCCGCTGCGGGTGGACGGCGCCATCGCGGTGCACCGTCAGTTCGACTTCGAACCGCTGCCCGATCCCTCCGGCGTGCCCAGCCACTGGCTGCTGCAGTTGCGCGACCCGCGCTGAGTCCGGTCCGGCAGCGCAGCCTCAGCGGCTGCGCCGCCACAGCGCCAGTGTCGCCGCCCCGGCCAGCAGGCCCCACAACGCCGCGCCGATGCCGAACAGCGACAGTCCCGAGGCGGTCACCAGGAACGCGATCAGCGCCGGTTCGCGCTCGTGTTCCTCGCGCAAGGCCGACGCCAGGCTGTTGCCAATGGTGCCGAACAAGGCGATGCCGGCGATCGCCATCACCAGTTCCTTCGGGAAGGCAGCGAACAGCGCGGCCACGGTGGCGCCGAACACGCCGATCAATAGATAGAACACCCCGGCGAACACCGCGGCCATGTAGCGGCGCTGCGGATCCTCCTGCGCCTCGCGGCCCATGCAGATCGCGGCGGTGATCGCCGCCAGGTTCAGCCCGTAGGCGCCGAACGGCGCCAGCACCGTGTTGACCACGCCGATCCAGCCGATGGTGGGCGAGATCGGCACCGCATAGCCGGACGCGCGGATCGCAGCCACGCCCGGCAGGTTCTGCGAGGTCATCGTCACCACGAACAGCGGCAGTGCGATCCCGAACAGCGCCTGCCACGACAGCGTCGGCCACACCAGCACCGGCTGTGCCAGGCGCAGCTGCGCCGCCTCCAGATGCAGCGCACCGTTGCCCGCGGCCACCGCGATGCCGACCAGCAGCGTGGCGATCACCGCATAGCGCGGGAAGGCGCGGCGTCCGAGCAGGTAGGTGGCGAACATCGCCAGCGCCATGCCGAGCTGGTGCTGCATCGCCACGAATACGTCGAGGCCGAAGCGCAGCAGCACGCCGGCCAGCATCGCCGAAGCCAGCGACAGCGGAATGCGCCGCAGCAGGCGTTCGAACAGCCCGGAGAAGCCGGCGAGCGTGGACAACACCGCCACCACCACGAAGGCACCGATCGCATCGGACAGAGGCAGGCCGCCGCCGCTGCCGATCAGCAGCGCGGCACCGGGCGTGGACCAAGCCGTGACCACCGGCATCCGGTAGCGCAGCGACAGCCCGATGCAGGTCAGGCCCATGCCCAGCCCCAACGCCCACATCCACGAGGCGATCTGTGCCTGCGAGGCGCCGACGCTGCGCGCGGCCTCGAACACGATCGCCGCCGAACTGGTGAAGCCGACCAGGACGGTGACGAAGCCGGCGATCAGCGCGGGCAGCGAAGCGTCGCGCCAGAGCGAGCGTGCAGCAGCGGTCATGCGGAACCCTGTGGTGGAGCGCAGGCTGCATTCTCGGCCAAATGCCGGGGGTCGGCCGTGCCAAGTCCGCACTAATAGAGAGAAGAGCGCGGCAGGGACGCGGCGCTGCAGGGCAGCCGCAAAAAACGGTTGACCTTTTTTCCCGTGCCATTAAACTGCGCGGCCCGCTACGCAACTGCCGAGCTTCGGCACGACAGAGGCAGGCGGGGCCGGAAACACCTAGCGAACATCGGGTGTTGACAGCGTGAAAAAGTCGGCTAATATGGCCGGCTCGCTTCGAGGAAAAGCCTACGGGTTTGGACGAAGAAGCGGCGTCAAGGCCTTGATCAACAAGGTGTT
>NZ_JACHOH010000010.1:0-98856 GCF_014199795.1 Xanthomonas sp. 3498 | reverse complement strand
TCCCGAGTATGCCGCGTTGGGGCTGGCAGGCGCGCGGCCGGCGTTGCGTGGCGCAGCGCCTGACTGGCCGTCAGGTCAAGCCGCGCGGCGCCGGCCGCGCGCCTGCCAGGCCCAACCCGAAGGGCCGCGGTTGGGCGCGCCCATGGCGGCGTCATCGCTCGGGCGTGGACGCACGTCCACTTCCTCGCTCTTCCTTGCCACAGGCGCGCGCAATCGCGGCGCGGCATGCTCGGGGATGGATGACACGCCCTAAGGCCCGCGGCGCTGCCCGTACCAGAAGCCGAGCGCGTCGCGCGAGCGCAGCATGCCGCGGCCGCGGCGCAGCAGCTGCAATAGCAGTCCCAGGTGCTCGCGCTTGCTGAAGCTGCGCAGTTTGCGGTCGGAAGTGTGCACGGGCTCGCGCAGGATCACGAAGCGTCCTTGCCGCGCCAGTGCGCGGCTCAGCGCCACGTCCTCGCCGGCGTAGTAGCGCTCGTCGAAGCCGCCGGCGGCGACGAAGGCGCTGCGCGTGCAGAACAGGAAGCAGCCGGGGGCGATGCCGGTGCAACGGAACAGCCAGCCGAACAGCGCCTGGGCCAGGCGTTCGTACCAGGCGACGTCGCCGAGCAGGCGCACCTGCGCGCCGCCGCCGACCGCACCGGTGCCGAGCGCGCGCAGCGCCGCCGCCAGTAGCGGGGTGTTGACCCGCGTGTCGGCATCGACGAACAGCAGATGGCGACCGCGGCTGGCGGCGGCGCCGGCATTGCGCACGGCGGCGATGTGCCGCAACTCCACCTCCAGCACCTGCGCGCCGTGCCGGCGCGCGATCTCGGCGGTGGCGTCGCTGCAGGCATCGGCCACCACCAGCGTCTCGCAGTTCAGCCGCAGCGCCTGGGCGGCGACGTGCAGCGAGGCCAGCGTGTCGCCGATCAGGGCAGCTTCGTCGTGCGCGGGGACGATGAAGGAGATCACCCCCGCATGATGCGGGGCCGGCGCGGCGCGGGCAATCGACCCGCGCCGCGGCCGGGGGCGCGGTTCAGCCCTGCAGGGCGCCGCGCGACGCGGCTGGGTAGCGATGGCCGGCGGCGGCATCGGCGGGGAAGATCGCCTCGATCTGCGCCAGCTCCTCGGCGCTCAGCTTCACCTGCAGCGCGCCCAGGTTCTCTTCCAGGTAGGCCAGGCGCTTGGTGCCGGGGATCGGCACCAGGTCCTCGCCCTGCGCCAGCACCCAGGCCAGCGCCAGTTGGCCCGGGGTCACGCCCTTGGCCTGGGCCAGCTCGCGCACCCGCTCCACCAGCTGCAGGTTGCGGTCGAAGTTCTCGCCCTGGAAGCGCGGCGAATGGCGCCGGTAGTCGTCGGCCTCGAAATCCTCCGGCGAGCGGATCGCGCCGGTCAGGAAGCCGCGGCCCAGCGGCGAGTAAGGCACGAAGCCGATGCCCAGTTCGCGCACCGTCTCCAGCACGCCGTCGTGTTCCGGGTCGCGCGACCACAGCGAATACTCGCTCTGCAGCGCGGTGATCGGATGCACCGCATGCGCGCGGCGGATGGTGCCTGCGGCGGCTTCGGACAGGCCGAGGAAACGCACCTTGCCCTGTTCCACCAGCCGTGCCATTGCCCCGACCGTGTCCTCGATCGGCACGTTCGGATCCACCCGGTGCTGGTAGTACAGGTCGATATGGTCCACGCCGAGCCGGCGCAGGCTGGCCTCGCAGGCGGACTGCACGTACTCCGGGCGGCCGTCGATGCCGCGCGCGGTCGGGTCGTTGGGGTCGAGCTTGATGCCGAACTTGGTCGCCAGCACGACCTGGTCGCGGCGCCCGGCCAGCGCCTTGCCGACCAGCACTTCGTTGGTGTGCGGGCCGTACATGTCGGCGGTGTCGATGAGGCTGACGCCGTGCTCGATCGCGGCATGGATGACCGCGATCGAAGCCGCGTCGTCGCTGCGGCCGCCGTAGAACGCGCTCATGCCCATGCAGCCGAGGCCGAGAGCGGAGACGCGGGGGCCGTTGCGGCCGAGGGTGCGGGTTTGCATGGAGATGCTCCTGAGGGGGAGGGGAGGGAGAGCGTGGCCGCAGGGCGGTTCGCTCAGGGTGAGGATTCGCCGAGGACCTCGCGGGCAACGGCCAGGGCATTGAGCGCGGTGGGGAAGCCGACGTAGGCGTACAACTGGTCGAGTACCGCGAAGATCTCCGCGCGGCTGGCGCCGGCGGCCAGCGCCGCACGCAGGTGCACGCGCAGTTGCGGTTCGGCGTGGCCGAGGCTGGCCAGCACCGCCACCGTGACCAGCTCGCGGGTCTTCAGCTCCAACGCGGTGCCCGGACGATAGATCTCGCCGAACGCGATGGCCGCGCCGCGGCCGGTGAGCGCAGTGTCCGTATCGTCGGCGAGGGCGCGGATCGCCGCGCCCTGCTGCGCACCCATCAAGGCGGCGATCTGGGCGATGCCGGCCGCTTCGGCGTCGGCCAGGGTCATGCTGCTCGGCAGTGTGTTGGTGGTGGATGTCATGGGACGGTCCTCGTGTGCGAAGGTCGCCGCGCTCAGCGCGGCTGGATGCGGGTGCCACCGCTCAGCAAGGCCTGCGGATTCGGCGAGGCCAGGAAGTCGTGCGGGAAGCCCAGTTCGATCGCGCTGGCCGCGTCCAGCCGCTGCAGTGCCTCGGCGTCCAGGTGCAGGGTGAGTGCGCCCAGGTTGTCCTGCAGTTGCGTCACGCTGCGCGCGCCGACGATCGGCATCGCCCCGCGCGCGAGCAGCCAGGCCAGCGCCACCTGCGCCGGCGAGCGCTGCAACTCGGCGGCAAGCGTCACCACCACCTCGGCCACCGCCAGGGCGTGTTCGTTGAAGGTGCGTTGCGAATGCGCGACCTCGGCGCGGCCCACGCCATCGACCTGGGCGCCGCCGGAGGCGGCCGCACGCACCCGCGCCAGATCGGCGGCACCGTACTTGCCGGTGAGCACGCCCATCGCCAGCGGCGACCAGGCCAGCACCGACATGCCCAGCGCCTCGGCCATCGGCACCAGTTCGCGCTCGACCGTGCGCTGTGCCAGCGAGTACTCGATCTGCAGGGCGACGAACGGCGTCCAACCGCGCAGGTCGGCCAGGGTCTGCATGCGCGCCACCTGCCAGGCGGGGGTGTCGGAGATGCCGGCATAGAGGATCTTGCCGGCGCGCACCAGGTCGTCGAAACCGCGCATGACTTCGTCGATGCCGGTGGTGCCGTCCCAGGCGTGCAGGTACAGCAGGTCCAGATAGTCGGTGCCCAACCGCGCCAGGCTGGCGTCGACCGAGCGCAGCAGCGCCTTGCGGTGGTTGCCGCCGCCGTTGGGATCGCCGGGGAAGGGATTGAGCGCGAACTTGCTGGCGATCACCAGGCGGTCGCGGCGGCCGGCGACGAAGCGGCCGAGCAGGGTCTCGGCGCTGCCGTTGGTGTAGATGTTGGCGGTGTCGAGGAAGTTGCCGCCGGCCTCCACGTACAGGTCGAACAGCCGGCGCGCCTCGTCGGCGTCCGCGCCCCAGCCCCAGTCGGCGCCGAAGGTCATGGTGCCCAGGCACAGCGGGCTGACGCGCAGGCCGGAACGGCCGAGCAGGCGGTAGTGATCGAGGGCCATCGCGGCGGTCTCCAGGTGAGGGTGCGGGCACTGTAGGCGCCACGTTGTCATGGATAAATCCGGGTAATCCGCATGTGCTTTGAAGGTGTGCTAAACAATGCTGGCGCACCTGACGCGTCCGTCCTCTACTGCTGCCCGCTCGCCATGCACCGTCCCCCGCCGCTGTCCGCCGTCGTCGCCTTCGTCCGCGTCGCCCACCATGGCAGCTTCACCCGTGCCGCCGCCGAGTTGGGCGTCTCGCCCTCGGCGCTGTCGCAGACGCTGCGCGCGCTGGAGGCGCAACTGGGCGCGCGCCTGCTCAACCGCACCACCCGCCGGGTCGGCCTGAGCGAGCACGGCGAGCGCTTCCTGCAGCGGGTGGCGCCGGGCCTGGCGCAGATCGACGCGGCCTTCGCCGACCTGGATTTCCTGCGCGACCGCCCGGCCGGCACGCTGCGCATCAACCTGCCGCTGGTGGCCGCCGAGCAACTGGTGTGCCCGCACCTGCCGGCATTCCTGGCGCGCTATCCGGAGGTCAGCGTGGAGCTGTACTCGGACCGGACCCTGGCCGACATCGTCGCCGGCGGCTTCGACGCGGGCATTCGCCTGGGCGAGAGCCTGGCGCGCGACATGATCGCGGTGCCGGTGGGTCCGCCGCAGCGGCAGACCGTGGTGGCCGCGCCGGCGTATTTCGCCGCACACGGGACACCGCGCACACCGGCCGAACTGGCCGAGCACGACTGCATCCGCTGGCGCCGCACCGACGGTCGCCTGCAGGCCTGGGAATTCACCCGCGACGGCCACGATTTCCTGGTCGAAGTCACCGGGCGGCTGGTGGTCAACGACACCCTGGTCGGCCTGGACGCCGCGTGCCGCGGGCTGGGCCTGGGGCAAGCGTTCGAATGGCAGGTCGCCGCCGACGTCGCCGCCGGCCGCCTGCAGCGGGTGCTGGACGACTGGCACGCGCCGTTCGCCGGCTGGCACATCTACTACCCGGCGCGCGAGCACTTGCCGCCGAAGCTGCGCGTGTTCATCGATCACCTGCGCGCAGCGCACGCGGCCGGCCGCGCTGCGTAGAGCGCGGCGCAGGCCGGTGGCCGGCATATTGCGACGTGGGGACAAAGAGGATAGGCGGCAGTGCCGCAACCGCAGCCGCGATCGTAGCGCGGCTAGGAGCAGCGCCCGACCGGCAAGGCCGGGCGCCGAGGGGCGTCGCGTCGCCCAGAGACCGCTTGCGATAGGGGCGCAGGGTGCCGCCCTTCGCGGGCGGCACCCGACGGACTCAGCCCTTGAGCTTGGCCGCGAACTCGGCCACGCGCTTGCCGAGCAGGCGCGCGGTCTCCAGGTCGCCGCTGCGCGGTGCCTCGTCCGGGGACGCATCGGACGGCGAGATCGCCAGCGCGCCGCCGGAGCCGGCGGTCCAGTTCACGTCGTCGGGGCCGTGCGCCTTGGTGTTGGACGGCAGCAGGCCGGTACCGACCCAGATCTGGCCATGCTGCTGGGACAGGGTCCAGAAGTAGCCGATGGTGGCGAACTTGTCGCCGTTGACCGAGGCCGAGTTGGTGAAGCCGGCGGCGACCTTGTCCTTCCAGGCCTGCGAGAACCACGGCTTGGAGCTGGCGTCGGCGAACTTCTTGAACTGCCAGGCCGGGCCGCCCATGTAGGTGGGGCTGCCGTAGATGATGGCGTCGGCCTGGCCGATGGCCTCCCAGGCGCCGTCGGGCAGGTTGCCGTCCTGGTCGATGCGGTACAGCGTGGCCTCGCCGACGCTGGCGGCGCCGGCGTGCACGGCCTCGGCCTGCTTGACGGTGTGGCCGTAGCCGCTGAAGTAGACGATCGCGATCTTGCTCATGCGCGGACTCCTGAGGGTGTGGGGGAAAAGCGCGGGCATTGTGCGCATGCGCGGCCGCCGCGATCAGCGCCATCGGCGGGATGTTGTGTCCGACCGCGCGCCGCGGTTCAGCTCTCGGCCGGGGAGCGCATCGCCCTGTCGATGCCCACTTCGACCAGGTAGTCGATGAAGCTGCGCACCTTCGGCGCCAGGTGGCTGCGGCTGGCGTACACCGCGTACACGCCGATCGGCCCGATCTCGTGGTCGGGCAGCACCCGCACCAGGCGTCCGTCCTCCAGTGCCGCCTCGGCCATGAAGTCCGGCTGCACGGTGATGCCCATGCCGGCGATGGCCGCCTCGCGCAGCACGTCGCCGCAGTTGGCGCGCAGGGTGCCGGCCACCCGCACCTGGGTCGCGCCGTCGGGGCCGTGCAGGGTCAGGTCGTCCTGCACGTAGCTGTAGCTGAGGAAGGCGTGGCCGGCCAGGTCGGCCGCCAGTTGCGGGGCGCCGGCGCGCGCCAGGTAGGCTGGGGACGCGCACAGGAAGGCCTGCACTTCGCCGAGCTTGCGCGCGATCAAGGTCGGCGCCACCTGGCGGGTGATGCGGATCGCCAGGTCGTAGCCTTCCTCGACGATATCCACCAGGCGGTCGGACAGCGACAGATCGAGGGCGACCTGCGGATAGCGCGCGCTGTAGCCGGCCAGGCGCGGCCCGAGCCGGGCGACGCTGAAACTGAAGGGGGCGTTGATCCGCAGCGTGCCGGACGGCGTCAGCGCCTGCTCGCCGACCGCCGCTTCCATATCGTCGAACTCGGCCAGCAGCAGCTGGCAGCGTTGGTAGTAGGCGGCGCCGACGCTGGTCGGGCTGACCCGGCGCGTGGTGCGGTTGAGCAGGCGCGAGCCCAGGCGCTGCTCCAGCCACGCCACCTGGCGGGTGACGCTGGCGGTGGACATGCCCAGCGCGTCGGCGGCGGCGTTGAAGCCGTTGCGGTCGACCACGGCGACGAACACCCGCATGGCATCCAGCGTATCCATTGTTGCGCATCCTGAAATTAATCTTCGGAATAAAGGTAATTTATCCATGGTGGCGATGGGAATAGCCTGTGCAGCGTTCCCCATCCCACCGCTGTCGGAGATCCTTCATGTCCGCTCCCGTCTCCCGCCTGGCGCCCTACGGCGCCACCTTGCTGCGCCTGGCCCTGGGCGCGCTGTTCCTGGTGCATGCGCTGACCAAGCTGCTGGTGTTCACCCCGGCCGGCACCGCCGCCTACTTCGTGTCGCTCGGCCTGCCCGGCGGGCTGGGCTATGTGGCTATGGCGCTGGAATTCACCCTCGCCACGGCCTTGCTGCTCGGCGTGTACGCGCGCTGGGTCGGACTGCTCGGCATCCCGCTGCTGCTCGGCACCATCGTCAGCGTGCACGGCGCCAACGGCTTCGGCTTCGCCAATCCCGGCGGCGGCTGGGAGTACCCGGCGTTCTGGGCGTTGGCGCTGGCGGTGCTGTTCCTGATCGGCGACGGCCGCTTCGCGTTGCGCTCGCGCTGAGCGCAGCGCTCCTTCCTCCGGAGACCTCCCATGTCCCGCCTGCCTTCCCTGTACATCTCGCACGGTTCGCCGATGACCGCGTTGCAGCCCGGCCTGGTCGGCACGCGCCTGGCCGAACTGGCGGCGACGCTGCCGCGGCCGCGCGCCATCGTGCTGGCCTCGGCGCACTGGCTGGGCCGGCGGCCGCTGGTCGGCGCCGCGGCGCAGCCGCAGACCATCCACGACTTCGGCGGTTTCCCGCAGGCGCTGCATGCGATGCAGTACCCGGCGCCGGGCGCGCCGGCACTGGCCGAGCAGGTCGCCGAGTTGCTGGAACAGGCCGGGCTGCAGCCGGTACTGGACCCGCGCCGCGGCCTGGACCACGGCGTGTGGGTCCCGCTGTCGCTGCTGTACCCGCAGGCCGACATCCCGGTGGTGCCGCTGTCGATCCAGCCCGAGCTGGGGCCGGAGCACCACCTGGCGCTGGGCCGCGCGCTGGCGCCGCTGCGCGAGGACGGCGTGCTGGTGATCGGCTCGGGCAGCATCACCCACAACCTGCACGACTTCGGCCGCTACGCCGAGGGCAAGGAGGTGCCCTACGTGCGTCCGTTCATCGAATGGACCGAGCAGGCGTTGCGCCGCGACGACGTGCCGGCGATGCTCGACTACCGCCGGCAGGCCCCGTTCGCCGCGCGTGCGCATCCCACCGACGAGCACTGGTTGCCGATCTACGTGGCGATGGGCGCGGCCGGCGCGGAGGGGCTTGGCGCGCAGCGCATCGACGCCGGCATCGACGCTGGCCTGCTGGCGATGGACATCTACCGCTTCGACGGCGCTGTGGCGCGTGCCGCGGCCTGAACACCGGGCGCGTCGACTGAGCGGTTCATCGCGGTGAAGGCCGCAGCGCATCCGCATCTCACCGTTTGAGACGCGGACCCGGCATCGTCGGCCGGTGAATACCCTCGAAAAACTCGCCGTGCTCGCCGACGCGGCCAAGTACGACGCGTCCTGCGCCTCCAGCGGCGCCGACAAGCGCCATTCGCTGCGCAGCGGCGGCATCGGCAGCACCGAGGGCATGGGCATCTGCCATTCGTACACGCCCGACGGGCGCTGCGTGTCGTTGCTGAAGATCCTGCTGACCAACTTCTGCGTGTTCGACTGCGCGTACTGCGTCAACCGCGTGTCCAGCAACGTGCGCCGCGCGCGCTTCACCCCGGCCGAAGTGGTCAAGCTGACCCTGGATTTCTACAAGCGCAACTACATCGAAGGCCTGTTCCTCTCCAGCGGCATCATCCGCAACAGCGACTACACCATGGAGCAACTGGTGGAAGTGGCGCGGCAACTGCGCGAGGAGCACCGCTTCGCCGGCTACATCCATCTCAAGACCATTCCCGACGCGGCGCCGGAACTGCTCGCCGCCGCCGGCCGCTACGCCGACCGGCTCAGCATCAACGTGGAGTTGCCGACCGAGCGCGGCCTGGCGCAACTGGCGCCGGAGAAGAACGTCGGCGGCATCCGTGCGGCGATGGGCGAGCTGCGCTGGCGCATCGAGGAGAGCAAGGAAGCGCGCAAGGCCGAGACGCGGGTGCGCGCCAAGCCGCCGCGCTTCGCCCCGGCCGGGCAGAGCACGCAGATGATCGTCGGCGCCGACGGCGCCGACGACCGCGCGATCCTGCACACCAGCCACAATCTCTACGGCAACTATCGCCTGCGCCGGGTCTACTACTCCGCGTTCAGTCCGATTCCCGACGCCTCCAGCAAGCTGCCGCTGCAGGCACCGCCGCTGCAGCGCGAACACCGCCTGTACCAGGCCGACTGGCTGCTGCGGTTCTACGCGTTCTCGGTGGAGGAGATCGCTCCGCCCACCACCAGCGGCATGCTCGATCTGGACGTGGACCCCAAGCTGGCCTGGGCGCTGCGCAACCCCGAACGGTTCCCGGTGGATCTCAATACTGCCGCGCGCGAACTGTTGCTGCGCGTGCCGGGATTGGGCACGCGCAACGTCGAGCGCTTGCTGCTGGCGCGGCGGCATGCGCGGCTGCGGGTCGAGGACCTGGCGCGGTTGCGGGTGCCGCTGAAGAAACTGCTGCCGTTCGTCAGTGTGCTCGACCACCATCCGCGGCAGCGGCTGGACGATCCGCAACGGCTGCGCGCGCAGCTGGCGCCAGCGCCGCGGCAGGGTGGGTTGTTTGACTGACGCGATGGGCGCGGTCCTTTGCGTTCGCGGCGTCGGAGCGCTACGCGGGGCGGGCCATGTTTCAGGCTGAGGTGGTGCCGCCGTGGAGCCTGGAGGCATGGCGGGCGGTGGCGCGGGCGGCGTGGTGCGCGCAGGTGGCGCCGGAGACGCTGGCCTGGGATGGCGATGCGCAGGGCGGCCTGCTGGTCGGGACCGACGTCGCGACGCTGCCTGCGCAGGTCCAGCCGCCGCGGGTGTCGGCGGAGTTCCTGGCGCTGGCCGGTGCGGTGCTGTGCCATCGCGATCCGCAGCGGCATGCGCTGCTGTACCGCCTGCTGTGGCGCATCGCCGGCGGCGAGCGCGCGCTGCTGCAGCGGGTCACCGATGCCGACGTGCACCGCGCGCAGCAATGGGCGCAGGCAGTGCGCCGCGACAGCCACAAGATGAAGGCGTTCGTGCGCTTCCGCGAGGTACCCGGCGAGCAGGAGGCGTACATCGCCTGGTTCGAGCCGGAGCACCACATCGTCGATCGCGTGGCGCCGTTCTTCGCGCGCCGTTTCGCCGGCATGCGCTGGGCGATCCTCACCCCGTACCGCAGCGTGCGCTGGGACGGCGAGACGCTGCGGTTCGGCGACGGCGCGCAGCGCGCCGATGCGCCGGCCGACGATGCGCAGGACGCACTGTGGCGCACCTACTACGCCAACATCTTCAACCCGGCACGGCTCAACCCGACGATGATGCGCCAGGAGATGCCGCAGAAATACTGGAAGCATCTGCCGGAGGCGCAGCTGCTGCCCACGCTCATCCGCGATGCCGGGCAGCGCGTGCGCGAGATGGCCGAGCGCGCGCCCGAGCCGGTGCGGCGGCGCATTCCCGCGCCGGCACCGGCGCCGGTGGTGGCCGCCGACGACAGCCTCGATGCGCTGCGCGCGGCGGCGCGCGACTGCCGCCGCTGTCCGCTGTGGCAGCCGGCGACCCAGACCGTGTTCGGCGAAGGCCCGCAGGATGCGGCAGTGATGGTGGTGGGCGAGCAGCCCGGCGACGAGGAGGACCTGAGCGGGCGTCCCTTCGTCGGCCCGGCCGGGCGCCTGTTCGACCGCGCGTTGCAGGAGCTGGGTGTCGACCGTGCAGGCATGTACGTCACCAACGCGGTCAAGCATTTCCGTTTCGAGCAGCGCGGCAAGGCGCGGTTGCACCGCAATCCCGAGCGCGCCCACGTCGAGGCCTGCCGGATGTGGCTGGCCGGCGAACTGGCGCGGGTGCGCCCGCGCATCGTGCTGTGCCTGGGCGCGACCGCGGCGCGTGCGGTGCTGGGCAGCGGCTTTGCGCTGATGGCCCAGCGCGGGCAGTGGCAGGCGCTGGACGATGGCACCCGCGCGTTGGCCACGGTGCATCCGTCGTGGGTGCTGCGCCAGCGTGGCGGCGAGGCGGGCGAGGCCGCCTATCAGGGCTTCGTGCGCGACTTGCGCGTGCTGGCAGCGCAGGTGCCGATGCCGCATGCAGGCGGTGCCGGCGACTGACGCCCTGTGCGCGTGGCGCGGTCCTCGTCGGCGGAGCGCCCTCGTGGTCGGCCGCGTGCACGTGCAAAACGGGGACGGCCGTAGCCGCCCCCGCGATGCCAATGCACCCCCCGACGTGTGCTTACGGCATCAAAACCTTGTCCACCACATGGATCACGCCATTGCTCTGCATCACGTCGGCGGTGGTGACGTGCGCGGTGTTGCCCTTGCTGTCGGTGAGGGTGACCTTGCCGCCGCGGGTCTTGGCGATCAGCGTTTCGCCCTGCACGGTGGTCAGCTTGGCGCTGCCGCCGCCGGCCTTGATCTGCGCCAGCAGCGCGGCCGCATCGAGCTTGCCCGGGACCACGTGGTAGGTCAGCACCTGGGTCAGTTTTTCCTTGTTTTCCGGCTTGAGCAGCGTGTCCACGGTACCCGCCGGCAAGGCGGCGAAGGCGGCATTGGTCGGTGCGAACACGGTGAACGGGCCGGCGCCCTTCAATGTGTCCACCAGGCCCGCGGCCTTGACCGCGGCGACCAGGGTGGTGTGATCCTTGGAGTTGACCGCGTTGTCGATGATGTCCTTGGTGGCGTACATCGGCGCGCCGCCGACCATCGGATTCGGCTTGGCCTCGCTCATCGCCGCGTGGTCGTGCATCGCGGTTTGGCTGGGGGCGGCCATGGCAGGCAGGGAGACGAGGCCGGCGAGGGCCAGGGACAGCAAGTGGATCTTCATGGGCTTGCTCCTTGAAAGGGATGCGCGGCCAGTCGGCCGTGCACCTGTCTTTACGCGCGCTGCGCCGGCGCGGTTGCATCACGCCGTCCAGATAATGATGAACGGAGGTCGCTGCCGGTTGGGCACGCACGCGCTATGCGCGGTCCAGCCATGCGCTGCGCGCATGATGACGCACGCGCTGGAGCAAACAGGCCGTACGGCGGCAATGCGTACGATGTGCCTAAACGAAGACGTTGCGTCGTCAACCGTCCATGCCGGCGCCGCCACCTTCCAGCGCTGGTGAGCGCTGGACAGATTCAGCACCTCGGCTCAGCGGCGCTGCAGCACGTAGCTGTTCTCGAAGCCGTGGGCGCAGCCGAGCACGTGGAAGTCGCCGAAGTAGCCGGCGGCGCGCAGCAGGTCCACAGCCGGGCCGACCTCCGGTGAGTATTCCCAGTCGCCGTAGTCGTCGAACACCACGAACCCGCCGGAGACGACACTCGGTCCGTACAGCAGGAAATCCAGCAGCACATTGCGCCCGGTGTGCCCGCCGTCGATGTGCAACAGCGCCACCTTCGGCTCCATGGCGTAGAAATGCTCGGCGCAGAACTCCGAATAGCCGCGGATGAAGCGCGCATTGGGCAGCAACTGCTGCCGGTAGTGGTTGAATTCCTCGAACTGGTTCGGCAACGCGAACGGATCCATGCCGATCACCCGGCGCTCGCGCCCGCAGACCTCGTTCATCAGCACCAGCGACTTGCCCTTCCAGACCCCGATCTCCACCAGGTCGCCCGGCACGCCCTCCAGCAGCAGGCACAGGTAGCCCAGCAGCCGCACATGGTCGTGGAAGGACAGCTCGCGCCGCTCCATCGCGTGCTCGGCCGGCAGGCTGGCCTGGGCCTGGACGAAGTGGTCGCCGATCAGGTCCCAGACCCGCTGGACGCTGCCTTCCGCCGCCTGCACATCGATGAAGCGGTTGAGTTCCTGGATGGTGAGCATGCGGTCTCCGGCGGAAGGCGCCGGTGTCCACCACCGGCCTGCAGCAGGATAGTAGCCGCACACGCCCGCCGCGCCACTGGACATCGCCGCCGCGGTGCGCTTTGCTTGCAGGCTCCCCCCATTCATGGGCGGCGCCGCCTGCGTGGCGCCGCTGTCGGACGAGCATGCATTCGATCGAAGTGGTCTTGGCGATGTTGCTGGCGGTGGTCGCCAGCGGCTATCTGGTGCGCGTCCTGCCGTTCTCGCTGCCGTTGCCGCTGGTGCAGATCGGCCTGGGCGCGATCATCGCCGGGGTGTTCAAGAAGGGCTATGCGCTGGAGCCGGAGCTGTTCTTCCTGCTGTTCCTGCCGCCGCTGCTGTTCCTGGACGGCTGGCGCATCCCCAAGCAGGGCCTGTTCCGCGACAAGGGCGTGATCCTCGAACTGGCGCTGGGCCTGGTGGTGTTCACGGTGCTCGGCGCCGGCTTCCTGATCCACTGGATGATCCCGACCATGCCGCTGGCGGTGGCGTTCGCGCTGGCCGCGGTGGTGTCGCCGACCGACCCGATCGCGGTGTCCTCGATCGCCGCGCGCGCGCCGATCCCCAAGCGGCTGATGCACATCCTGGAAGGCGAGTCGCTGCTCAACGACGCGTCCGGCCTGGTCTGCTTCCAGTTCGCGGTGGCCGCGGCGATCACCGGCACGTTCTCGCTGGCCGACGCCTCGCTGACCTTCCTGTGGGTGGCGCTGGTCGGCGTGGCCGCCGGCATCGCGGTGGTGGTGGGCACCAGCCTGGCGCAGCGCTGGGTGTGGCGCCAGGTCGGCGAGGAGCCGGGGGCGGCGATCCTGGTCAACCTGCTGCTGCCGTTCGCCGCCTACCTGCTGGCCGAGGCGATCAACGCCTCGGGCATCCTCGCCGCGGTCGCCGCCGGCATCGCCATGAGCTACGTGGAACTGAGCGGCCGCGCCCCGGGCAGCATGCGCGTGCAGCGCTCGGCGGTGTGGGACATGGTCCAGTTCACCCTCAACGGCATCATGTTCGTGCTGCTCGGCGAGCAGTTGCCGGGCATCGTGCAGGGCGCCATGCACAACATGGACGAAGCCGGGCACCTGAATCCGTGGTGGCTGCCCGCCTACGCGCTGGCGATCTACGTCGGCCTGCTGCTGCTGCGCTTTTTGTGGGTGTGGCTGTCGCTGCGCTGGACCCTGCTCAAGGCGCGCCGCCGCGGCGAGGACCGGCAGAGCCCGCCGTGGCGGATCGTGGTGGCGACCTCGCTGGCCGGCGTGCGCGGCGCGATCACCCTGGCCGGCGTGTTGACCCTGCCGCTGGCCCTGCCCAGCGGCGCCGCGTTTCCGGCGCGCGACCTGGCGATCTTTCTGGCCAGCGCGGTGATCGTCACCTCGCTGCTGGTCGCCAGCATCGGGCTGCCGCGGCTGCTGCGCGGCCTGGCGTTGCCGGAAGAACCCAACGACCAGCGGGAAGAGGACCTGGCGCGGCGCGAGTCCTCGCGCGCGGCGCTGGCGGCGGTGGAGAAGCTGCGCCAGCGGCTGGTGCAGGACAGCGAGCACGCCGATCTCTACAACGAGGCCGCCAACCGGGTCAGCGCGCTGTACCAGCGCCATCTCGATCACGGCGAGGCGATGGAGAGCGACCCGGAGGAGGCGCGGCGCCTGGATGCGGTGCTGCGCCAATTGCGCCATGCAGGCCTGCAGGCCGAACGCCAGGAATTGTTCAAGCTGACCCGCCAGCGCAAGATCTCCGACGAGATCGCGCGCCGGCTGATCCGCAACCTGGATCTGCTGGAGGCGCGGCGCAAGAGCTGAGGGCCGGGAGTGGGGAGTCGGGATTCGGGATTGGTGAAAGCGGGTTCCTGGTGCCGTCCCAGCTCGCGCCGGCTTGGTGTTCTTCGCCCTCTGCCCTCCATGGCGCACGCCAGCCTGCGCCTCTGCGCTGCATGGTCTGTCGCAAGCCCCGCGGCTAGCGCATCGCGCTAGGCGTCCTCGACCAGCGGCGGCAGCCGCCTGCGGACCGGGGTCGACTTCACGATGGCGGAATTGGTTTCGGCGCGATCGGTGACTTTTGCCAGGATGCTGTCCAGGTGCTCGATGTCGCGCAGGTACAGCCGGCAGATGAAGCAGTCTTCGCCGGTCACCTTGTCGCACTCGACGAATTCCGGAATGCGCTGCAGCAACTCCTCCACCAGGTGCAACTGTCCGGGCAGCGGCTTCACCCGCACGATCGCCTGCAAGGTGTAGCCGAGCGCGCGCGGGTCGAGTTCGACCGTGAACCCGGCGATCACGCCCTGGTGCTGCAGCCGGCGCACGCGGTCGGCGGTGGCCGGCGCCGACAGGCCGATCTGCCTGGCCAGCTCGCTGGTCGCCATGCGCGCATCCTGCGCCAGCGCGGCGAGGATGGCGCGGTCGATCGCGTCGAGCGGGGCGACGGCGAGTGGGGAAAGGCGGTTTTGCATTGCGACCTTTGTTTCGCAGGAAGATTGCGGGATAAGCTTAAGTTTAAGCATGTTTTCGCGGAATCCCGGTTTCTACAATGGCTGTCGTTCGCAGCGTTGAAAGGAACCGGGATGGCGTCCAACGAAATTCGCCGTGGTGCGGCCGAGATGGTCGTGGCCATGCTCATGTCCGGCACCATCGGCTGGCTGGTGATGTCGTCGCGGCAGTCGCCGGTCAACGTGGTGTTCTTCCGCTGCGTGTTCGGCGCGGCCACCCTGCTCATCCTTTGCGCGGCGCTGGGCCTGTTGCGCCGCAAGGCGTTCTCGCCGCCGATGCTGGCACTGGTGCTGCTCGGCAGCGTCACCATCGTGGCGAACTGGCTGCTGCTGTTCGCCGCCTACGGCCGCGCCTCGATTTCGATGGCCACCGCCGTCTACAACACGCAGCCGTTCATGCTGGTCGGGCTCGGCGCGATCGTGTTCCGCGAGCGCATCAGCGCCTCGACCGTGGCGTGGCTGGCGGTGGCGTTCGTCGGCCTGGTGGGCGTGGTGCGCATCGCGCCGGCGGTGCTCGCGGTGCCGGGCGAATACCTGCAGGGCGTCGCGCTGGCGCTGGGCGCCGCATTTCTGTACGCGGTGTCGTCGATCGTCACCAAGCACCTGAAAGGCACGCCACCGCACCTGCTCGCACTGCTGCAACTCGGGATCGGCATCGTGTTGCTGGCCCCGTTCGTGCACTTCGATGCCTTGCCTACCCGCCCGGGCCAATGGCTGGATCTGGTCGTGCTCGGCGTGGTCAACACCGGCGTGATGTACGTGCTGCTGTACGGCGCGATCCAGAAACTGCCCACCGCGATGATCGGGACGCTGTCGTTCATCTATCCGGTGGTGGCGATCGTGGTCGATCGCATCGCCTTCGGGCAGTCGCTGGCGTGGACGCAGGTGCTCGGGGCGCTGCTGATCCTGCTGGCGGCGGCCGGGGTCAACTTCGGCTGGCGCGTGCTGCCCTTGCCGCGCCCTGCGCGACCGGCCACCGGCAGCCTCGATACCGGCGAACGCTAGCCGGCGTTCGGCGCGGCGACCACGGCGGCGTCGTCAGCGTTTGCAGGCACTGGCTGGCGCACTGTCCCGCATCCGGGAGAGTGCTTCCGCCAGATCGGGATTTATCCATCACGACCGGGCTTCTACCCTGGGGGCCGTACCGCAGTCGCTGCGCCGCTCAGGGAGTTCCCGTGTCGCCGATCATTTCCGTGCAACAGCTCACCAAGACCTACGCCGGGGGCTTCCAGGCGCTCAAGGGCATCGATCTGGAGATCCGCCGCGGCGAGATCTTCGCCCTGCTCGGTCCCAACGGCGCCGGCAAGACCACGCTGATCAGCATCGTCTGCGGCCTGGTCACGCCCAGCAGCGGCCGGGTGCTGGCCGACGGCCACGACATCGTGCGCGACTACCGCGCCGCGCGCAGCAAGATCGGCCTGGTGCCGCAGGAGCTGGCCACCGATGCGTTTGAGACGGTGTGGGCGACGGTGCGCTTCAGCCGCGGCCTGTTCGGCAAGCCGCGCGACGACGCCCACCTGGAGCGGGTGCTGCGCGAACTGTCGCTGTGGGACAAGCGCGGCAGCAAGATCTCCACCCTTTCCGGCGGCATGAAGCGGCGCGTGCTGATCGCCAAGGCGCTGGCGCACGAGCCGTCGATCCTGTTCCTGGACGAACCCACTGCCGGTGTCGACGTGGAATTGCGCCACGACATGTGGCAGATGGTGCGGCGCCTGCGCGAGCAGGGCACCACCATCATCCTGACCACGCACTACATCGAGGAGGCCGAGGACATGGCCGACCGCGTTGGCGTGGTCGCCCGCGGCGAACTGCTGCTGGTGGAGGACAAGCGCACGCTGATGCGCAAGCTCGGCAAGAAGCAACTGGCGCTGACCCTGCAGGCGCCGCTGCCGGCTTTGCCGCCGGCGCTGGCGGCGCAGCCGCTGGAACTGTCCGCCGACGGCGCGACGCTGACCTACACCTACGACGCGCAGGCCGCGCAGACCGGCATCGGCCCGCTGCTGCGGCAACTGGAGGCGCAGGGCGTGGAGATCAAGGACCTGCGGTCCAGCGAGAGTTCGCTGGAGGAGATCTTCGTCAACCTGGTGCGGCCGGCCGCCGCCGCTGCGGAGGTGCGCGCATGAACCTGCACGCGATCGCCGCGATCTACCGCTTCGAGATGGCGCGCACCTTCCGCACGCTGACCCAGTCCATCGCCTCGCCGGTGTTGTCGACCTCGCTGTACTTCGTGGTGTTCGGCGCGGCGATCGGCTCGCGCATGGGCGCCATCGACGGCATCGGCTACGGCGCCTACATCATCCCCGGGCTGGTGATGCTGTCGCTGCTCAGCGAAAGCATCTCCAACGCCTCGTTCGGCATCTACATGCCGCGCTGGGCCGGCACCATCTACGAGTTGCTGTCGGCGCCGGTGGCGTGGTGGGAGGTGGTGATCGGCTACGTCGGCGCGGCGGCGAGCAAGTCGGTGCTGCTGGGTTTGCTGATCCTGCTCACCGCGCGCGCCTTCGTGCCGTACGAGATCGCGCATCCGCTGTGGATGTTCGGCTTCCTGGTGCTGACCGCGCTGACCTTCAGCCTGTTCGGCTTCATCATCGGCGTGTGGGCCGACGGCTTCGAGAAGCTGCAGGTGATCCCGCTGATGGTGATCACGCCGCTGACCTTCCTCGGCGGCAGCTTCTACTCGATCAACATGCTGCCGCCGCTGTGGCAGAAGATCAGCCTGTTCAACCCGGTGGTGTACCTGGTCAGCGGCTTCCGCTGGGCGTTCTACGGCAAGGCCGACGTGCACATCGCGGTCAGCGTGGGCATGACCCTGGGATTCCTGGCGCTGTGCCTGGGCGTGATCTGGGCGATCTTCCGCAGCGGCTACCGGCTCAAGCCCTGAGGCGGTAGCCGGGGCCGCGGCGTGCGGCCGGCCACCGCAATGTGCCGGCAGGCGCTGTGCCTGTCGGCGGTCGCGCTTACTTGGCGTCGAGCCAGAAGGCTTCGACCTGGCCCTTGACCTTCATGGTCATCGGATTGCCGCGGCGGTCGCGTGCCTTGCCGACCTGCACGCGGATCCAGCCTTCGCTGATCGAGTATTCCTCGACGTTGTCGCGCTCCACGCCATTGAAGCGGATGCCGACGCCGCGCGACAGCGTCTCGGCATCGTGGAAGGGGCTCTGCGGGCTGACCGCCAGGCGGTCGGGGGGCGTGTCGGACATCGTGGTGGCTTCGCGTGGCGGCGGACAGCGCCGTCTTCCGGGCTGCGAAGGATAAACGCCCGCGGCGCCGTTGCCGAGTTCCGCGCTTCCGTCGCCGCGCCGGGCGCGGCACACTGGCGCTCCCCCGTGATGCCCGATCCGCCGCCATGCCCGACAACAGCGCCGACTACGACGATCCCGACGACCTGTTCGGCGACGACGACGATCCGGACACCCAGCAGGGCCTGATCTGGAACCTGTTGCTGCTGATCAACCCCGGCGACGAGGAAAGCGCGCTGCGCCAGTTCGACGCCTACCGCGAGGCGGCCGGCGAGGCAGAGCGCGAGAACGCCGATTGGCTGTGGACGCTGAAGGACGCGATCGACTGGCGCGCGGGCTTCTACGTCGACGGTCACGACTGCGAGGCGCTGATCGGCGCGATCGACGAACTGGCCGCGCGCTGGAACCTGCGCATCGACTGGGGCGGCGACATCGACGACGCCGATTTCCTCGAGGATCACGACAGCGCCTCGCTGCTGGCCGTGGCCTACGACCGCCTGCGCGAGCACGGCTACAGCATCTGGTGCTGGGACGCCGGCAGCGAGATCCGCGCCGGCTGGATGGCGCTCAGCCGCGACGACCAGGACATGCAGCGCCTGGCTGCGATCCTGGGCATCGACCTGCGACCGGGCAGCGATCCGTTCTAGGCAGACGTCAGTCGGCGCTGCGGGCGTGCTGTAGGAGCGGCTTCAGCCGCGACAGGCTTTCCCGGGAACGCCAGTCGCGGCTGAAGCCGCTCCTACGAAAAGCGCGTTGGCGGACGCGGTGGCATCGCTCACTGCGCCTCGCCGCGCGCCTGCGCACGCGCATGGCGGATCAGGGCTTTCAGCAGTTCGCGATCGCTGTGCCGCGACACCGGCACCGCGCCCAGGCGGATCGCTTCGTCGCGCAGGGGCGCCGGCACGTCGTAGTGCGCGCCGCTGAGTTTGTTCTGGAAGGCGCGGCGGGGAATGCCCAGCCGCGCCGCCATGGCGTGCAGTTCGTCCAGCGTGTCGGCGAGCAGGTGACCCCAGCGCTGGCCGCGCCAGGGATGCACCGCGTCGTCGATGTAGACCGCCATCGGGTCCGGTCAGGCCGGCTTGTGCGTGCCGTCGGCATCCGCCGCGGCGTCAGGCGCCGCGCTGCTGTCGGCCTGCGCCGGCGCGGCACCGGTCGTCTCCGGCGCGTCGTCCGCGTCGGTCCCGTCCTCGTCCTCGTCCTCGTCCGCAGTCTCTGCCGCACCGTCGCCAGCCGCGAACTCGGCGACCAGCGCGTCCAGGTACTCGGCCGGGGTCTGGCCGGCCTCGGCCGCCAGCGCGTCGATCATCTGCTGCAGCTGCGTCGAGTATTCCAGGGTGATGGTGTTGCCTTCCTGCTCCTGCAGGTTGGCCAGGTGCTTGAGCATCGCCAGCATCGGCACCGGATTGTCGGCATTGCCCATGGTCTGGCCGCCGACCGCCAGCAACCACTGGCGTCCCTGCAGGCCGATCGCGGCCAGCACGCGGCCGCTCTGGTCCTGCAGCACGGCATGGTTGGCGATGGGCTGCTCGCGGCCCAGGCGGGCGAAGGGGCGCGGCGACTGCTGCTTCTTGCGCTTGTCGCGCTTGGCTTTGGATTGCTTGGACACGGCGGTCTCGTTGGCGAAGTGGCGGCCATTGTAAGCGCCGCGCCGTGTACGGTCCTGCCGGGCCAGCGCGGTGCGGCCACTGGCCGCCGGATGTGCCGCCGCGATCAGCGTGCGCTGGCCGCTTCGGCCCCGCCGCTGCCGGCGGCGGCCGTCACCGGTGCGCCGCCGTTGATGCTGCGCAAGGCGTCGCGTGCGGCGGCGGCCGCGGCCTCCGGCGAGGTCGTGCGCGGCTCGGCGATCTGCACCGAGGCCTTGGTCGGTGTCGCAGCCGGTGCCGCCGGGGCCGCGCCAGGCGTGGCGGCAGGCGCCGCCGCGGGCGCGCCCTTGCCGGCGGCCGGTGTTGCGGCCGCTTCCGTCGCCGCGGCGCTCAGGTCCGGCACCTTGGTGTCGGCGTCCGGCTGCACCGTGCCCAGGGCCACGCTATGGTCGCCGTCGGCGGTGGCGGCGTCCTCGGCATCCTTGGTCATCACCACGATGCTGATGCGGCGATTGATCGGGTTGTTCGGCACCTGCTTGTCGAACAGCACCGACGAGGACAGCCCGACCACGCGCGAGACCTTGTCCTCGCCCATGCCGCCGGCGACCAGCTCGCGGCGCGCGGCGTTGGCGCGGTCCGCGCTCAGCTCCCAGTTGCTGTAGCCGTTCTTGCCGCTGTACTGGGTGACGTCGGTATGGCCGGTGATGCTGATGTGGTTGGGCACCTGGTTGATGAAGCCGGACAGCTCGTGGAGGATGCCGCGGGTATAGGGCTTGAGCACCGCGCTGCCGAGGTCGAACATCGGCCGGTTCTCCTTGTCCACGATCTGGATGCGCAGGCCGTCCGGGGTCAGGTCCAGCAGCAGCTGGTCCTTGAACGGCTCCAGCGCCTGGCTCTTGTCGATGGCTTGCTTCAGCTCCTGCATCAGCGTTTCCAGGCGCTCCTTTTCCTTCTCGCGCTGGCTGCTCTTGCTGTTGTCGTCGCCCTTCAGGCTCTTGCTGCCGAACGGATCCTTGTTGTTGCCGCGCTGCATCTCGCCGGCGCCGCCGAGCTTGATCATCGACGTGCTGGCGCCGCCGGGGCCGGCCATGCCGGGGCTCGGCGCCGGGCTCTTGCCGGCCAGCGGGCTGGGATTGCGGAAGTATTCGGCGATCGCCGCGCGCTGTTCCTTGGTGGTGGCCGCGACCAGCCACAGCACCAGGAAGAACGCCATCATCGCGGTCACGAAGTCGGCATAGGCCACCTTCCACGCGCCGCCGTGGTGGCCGCCGCCCTGGACCTTCTTGACCCGGCGGATGACGACGGTGGGCTTGGTCTCGGCCATGGCGGCGTTACTTGATCGTCTTCAGGTGCGTTTCGAAATCGGCGAAGCTCGGCCGCACGTCGGTCGGCAGGGTCTTGCGCGCGAATTCGAGGGCGATCTTCGGGTTGTAGCCGCGCAGGCAGGCCAGCAGCGCGGTCTTCACCGATTCGAAGATGCGGCTGTCCTGCTCGGCGCGCGCTTCCATCGCCGCCGACAGCGGCGAGACGAAGCCGTAAGCCATCAGGATGCCGAGGAAGGTGCCGACCAACGCCGCGCCGACGTGGTGGCCGATCTCCTCGATCGGGCCGCCGATCGCGCCCATGGTGATCACGATGCCCAGTACCGCGGCGACGATGCCGAAGCCGGGCAGGCCGTCGGACACCTTGCTCAGCGCATGCGCCGGGGCCATCGCCTCGTGGTGGTGCTTCTCCAGCTCCAGTTCCAGCAGCGGTTCCAGTTCGTGCGGCTCGATGTTGCTGCCGATCATCAGGCGCAGGCAGTCGGTGATGAAGTCGAGCAGGTGATGGTCGGCAAGCACCTTCGGGTAGTTGCCGAAGATCGCGCTGTCGGCCGGCCGCTCGACGTGGTCTTCCAGGGCCATGAAGCCGTCGCGGCGCGCCTTGTTCAGCAGTTCGTAGATCAGGGTCAGGGTGCTGCGGTAGTCGTCGGACTTGTATTTCGGACCCTTGAACACCCCCATCACGTCGGCGATGGTGGCCTTGACGATCTTGCCCGGGGTGCTGACCAGGAACGCGCCCAGCGCCGCGCCACCGATGATCATCAGCTCGTAGGGCTGCCACAGCGCGCCGAGTTTGCCGTGCGACAGCACGTAGCCGCCGACCACGCTGATGATGACGACGATGAAGCCAACGATGATGAGCATGGCGGGGCAGCCTGCGGGCCGAAGCGGGGACGCCCTAGATGTCGGCCCCACCGCGCCATTCTGAAGGTGTGAACTGTGCCGGGTTTTTGGCGGTGTGGGTGGCGGACCGGGTGCTCAACCGGTCATGCCGCTGTCGTGGCGGACGCATTTGAGCGTCTCGCCCACACCCGCCAGGGTCAGCGTGGCCTGGTCCGGCTGCGACTGCCAGAAGGTGTTTCCCAGCGCGTCGGCGTAGCGCGCGCCGGTGGCGGCGCCGGCATCGGTGCGCTGCATGTCCAGGCGGGTGCCGCGCACCTGCAGGGCCAGCCGCTCGCGCGCCGGATCGGCCGCCGCCTGCACCAGTTCCTCGCCGCAGCGCCATTGCATGGGCAGGGCATCGGCCTGCAGGCCGGGCGCGGCGGCGGGCGAAGGGGTGGCTGCTGTCGGCGTGGTCTGCGCCGGCGGTGGGGTGGGGCTGCGCTGGCAGGCGCTCAGGGCCAGTGGCAGGAGCAGGAGGGGAAGCAACGGGGTACGCATACCGGTGGTCTCCCTATGGCGGCGCGGCTGCGCCGGAATCAGGCCGGTTCGGTCTCGCCGCCGGCGCGGTGCAGCGGGTTGGGCAACGCCTGGCCCTGTTCGGTGAACTGCAGCGAGACCGAGTTCAGGCAGTGGCGCTCGCCGCTCGGCGGCGGGCCGTCCGGGAACACGTGGCCGAGATGGCTGTCGCAGCGGGCGCAGACGATCTCGGTGCGGATCATGCCGTGGCTGGTGTCGCGTATCTCGCGCACGTGGTCGGGGTGGTAGGGCGCGAAGAAGCTCGGCCAGCCGGTGCCGGAATCGAACTTGGCGCTGGAGCGGAACAGCGGCAGTCCGCACAGCCGGCAGGTGTAGACGCCCTCCAGCTTGTTGTCCAGGAACACGCCGCAGAACGGCGCTTCGGTACCGTGCTGCAGCAGCACCCGGCGTTCCTCCACGTTCAGGTCGCCGATCAGGCGCTCGCGCTCGGCAGTGGTGGGAGGCGTGAGGTCGAATCGGCTCATGGCGGGACCCGTGGCTGGAGGAGGGGAAAACAACATGAGGGCTGTACGCGGCGGATCAAGCGCGCCGTACCGCGTCGACGCGGCCTCGGCGATGCGCTAGCGTGGAACGCTCCCCCGGCCCATCGACGGAGCCACCGTGAACCGCTTGCTGCCCTGCGTTGCCATCGCCCTGCTCGTGCCGGCGCTTGCCGCCGCGCAGAGTCTTCAGCCAGTCCCCGGCGCACCGGCCGGCAATCGCGACGCCAATACCCTGCAGTCCGCGCCGCCGCCGGCGCCCTCGGTGGCCAGCCGTCTCGACGAGCGTGCGCCGGCATCGACGACCGCTCCCAGTGCCGCGCCTGTGCCGTCCAACCTGGACGACCGGCAAGGAAAGACTCGGCACACGCGCCCGGCCAGCCCGGCAGTGCCTGCGGCCGCGGTCGCCGACCCCTCCGCACGCCGTCCGGTGCGCCTCTACGACCGCAGCGGGCAGGTGGTTCCCGGAGCGATGCAGGTCGGCCCGAACCGCGCGCTGGACACCCGCACCGGCCGTTATTACGACACCGTCCCCAGCGGCGACGGCGTGCGCATCCAGGAGTGATGCGCTTGCACCCGGGCGACGAACGCGCGGCGAACGCCGCGTGGCCGCCATCCTCACAAATCGGTTTCTAGACTGGCGTACCGGCCGCGATTGCCGCGGCGCCATGTTTCGCAGGAGAACCGATGAGCAAGCTTCCCGACAACACCCTGATCGTCGTCGCCGACCGCACCAGCGCGCGCCTGTTCCGGGTCAACCTGGCCGGCGAGACCGCGCTGCTGGAGCAGACCGAAGTGCTGAACCCGACGCCGATCGAGGGCGTGGAGGACGGCGACCGGCCGATGACCATGGATGAGGCCGGGTTCGTGCGCCAGGTGGCCGAGCGGCTGTACCAGGACGCGTTGCGCGGACAGGTGGAGCACCTGATGCTGGTCGCCGACCCGCACACGCTTGGGCAGTTGCGGCCGCTGCTGCACAAGGAGGTCCAGAAGCGGGTGGTGGCGGAACTGGCCAAGAACCACGCCAATTCCTCGCGCGACGATCTCGAGAAGCTGCTGGTCTCCTGACCTGCATCCCGCGCGAAACGCTCAGTCGGCGATCGGCAGGCTGAGCGTTTCCTTCACTTCCTCCATCACGATGTAGCTCTTGGACTCGCGCACGTGCGGCAGGGTCAGCAGAGTGCTGCCCAGCAGCTTGCGGTAGGACGCCATCTCGCTGATGCGCGCCTTGAGCAGGTAGTCGAAGTCGCCCGAGACCAGGTGGCACTCGAGCACGTTGGGCAGCTTCAGCGCGGCGCGGCGGAACTCCTCGAAGATGTCGCCGGACTTGTAGGCCAGGCTGATCTCCACGAACACCAGCAGACTGGCCTTGAGGTAGTGCGGGTCCAGCCGCGCGTAGTAGCCGGTGATGGCGCCGTCGCGTTCCAGCCGGCGCACCCGCTCGGTGCAGGGCGTGGTCGACAGGCCGACCCGTTCGCCCAGTTCGGTGAAGGAAATGCGCCCTTCCTGCTGCAGGATGCGCAGGATCTTGCGGTCGATCTTGTCCAGTTCGCGGAGGCGTGCGGCCATGCGGGTGGGTCTCAGGGGTTTGGCCTGCCAGGTCGGCAGAAGTCAGGGGAAAATCCTGGGTTGCGCTGCCTATACTGCACCGAACTTCTGCCCTGGCGCCATCCAGCCAGGGAATTGATCCGAACGGAGTAGGCGCATGCGGGTTCTGGTTCTCGGCAGCGGTGTGATCGGCACGGCCACGGCGTGGTATCTGGCCCGCAGCGGCTGCGAGGTGACGGTGGTCGACCGCCAACCGGCGGCCGGGCTGGAGACCAGCTACGCCAATGCCGGCCAGGTCTCGCCCGGCTACGCGTCGCCGTGGGCGGCGCCGGGGGTGCCGCTGAAGGCGCTGAAATGGCTGTTCCAGCGCCATGCGCCGCTGGCGATCACGCCGACCGCCGACCTGCAGCAGTACCTGTGGCTGGCGCAGATGCTGCGCAATTGCACCGCCGAGCGCTATGCGATCAACAAGGCGCGGATGGTGCGCCTGTCCGAGTACAGCCGCGACTGCCTGGACCAGCTGCGCGCCGAGACCGGCATCGCCTACGAAGGCCGCCAGCTCGGCACCACCCAGCTGTTCCGCACCCAGCAGCAACTGGACGGCGCGGCCAAGGACATCGAGGTGCTGCGCGAGTACGGCGTGCCCTACGAACTGCTGGACCGTGCCGGCATCGCCCGGGTCGAGCCGGCCCTGGCCAGCGCACCGGCGACCCTGGTCGGCGCGCTGCGCCTGCCCAACGACCAGACCGGTGACTGCCGCCTGTTCACCCAGCGCCTGGCGGCGATGGCGGCTGCGGCCGGCGTGCAGTTCCGGCAGGGCGAGACCATCGAGGCGCTGCACGCCGATGGCGATCGCATCGACGGCGTGCGCATCGGCGGCCGGCTGGAGCGCGCCGACCGCTACGTGGTCGCGCTGGGCAGCTATTCGCCCGGCCTGCTGGCGCCGCTGGGCATCCGCCTGCCGGTGTACCCGCTGAAGGGCTATTCGCTGACCCTGCCGATCCGCGACGCGGCGTTGGCGCCGACCTCCACCATCCTCGACGAGAGCTACAAGGTCGCGATCACCCGCTTCGACGAGCGTATCCGCGTCGGCGGCATGGCCGAACTGGCCGGCTTCGATCTGTCGCGGCCGGCGCGGCGCCGCGCCACGCTGGAGAAGGTGGTCAACGACCTGTACCCGCACGGCGGCGACCTGGCCGCGGCCGAGTTCTGGACCGGGCTGCGTCCGGCCACCCCGGACGGCACGCCGGTGGTCGGCGCCACCGGCTACCGCAACCTGTTCCTCAATACCGGCCACGGCACGCTGGGCTGGACCATGGCCTGCGGCTCCGGCCGCTACCTGGCCGACCTGATGGTCTCACGGCAGCCGCAGATCAGCGGCGAGGGCCTGGACATCTTCCGTTACTCCCGCGGTTCCGCCGCGTCCGTCGCCGAGGCCGTCGCGTGCGCCCAGCCCGTGCATTGATCGACCTCGACGCGCTGCGCCACAACTACCGCCTGGCCCGGCGGCTGAGCGGCGGCAAGGCGCTGGCGGTGGTCAAGGCCGATGCCTACGGGCATGGCGCGGTGGCCTGCGCGCGCGCGCTGGACGGCGAGGCCGACGGCTTCGCGGTGGCCTGCATCGAGGAGGCGCTGGAACTGCGCCAGGCCGGTATCGCCGCGCCGATCCTGCTGCTGGAAGGCATCTTCGACGCCGACGAATTGCCGCTGGTCGCCGAACACCGGTTGTGGTGCGCGGTGGCCTCGCCCTGGCAGGTGGAGGCGATCGCCGCCTTCGCCGCGCCGCAGCCGCTGTGCCTGTGGCTGAAGCTGGACAGCGGCATGCACCGGCTGGGCCTGGCGCCGGAGGAGTTCCGCGCCGCGCATGCGCGCCTGAGCGCGTTGCCGCAGGTCGAGCGGCTGGTGCTGATGAGCCACTTCGCCCGTGCCGACGAACTGGACAGCGCACGTACCCGCGAGCAGGTGGAGGTGTTCCGCCAGGCCACTGCCGGCCTGGCCGGCGAGACCAGCCTGTGCAATTCGCCGGCACTGCTGGGCTGGCCTGAGCTGCACAACGACTGGGGGCGGCCGGGGCTGATGCTGTACGGCGCCGACCCGTTCGCCGCGACGGCGGCACTGCCCGGCGAACTGCGCCCGGTGATGACCCTGCAGTCCAAGGTCATCTCGGTGCGCGACCTGGGGCCGGGTGAGCCGGTCGGCTACGGCGCGCGCTTCGTCGCGGCGCGGCCGACCCGGGTCGGGGTGGTGGCGATCGGTTATGCCGACGGCTATCCGCAGTTCGCGCCCAACGGCACGCCGGTGCTGATCGACGGCGCGCCCGGCGAACTGATCGGGCGCGTGTCGATGGACATGCTGACCGTGGATCTGACCGACCACCCGCAGGCCGGACTCGGCAGCGAGGTGCAGTTGTGGGGCGCGCAGCCGCGTATCGATGCGCTGGCCGGGCGCTGCAACTCCAGCGCCTACCGGTTGCTGTGCGGCCTCAAGCGCGCGCCGCGCACTTATCTCGGCGGTTGACCCGTGCCTGACGGCGCCGGCGCGATGCCGGCGCCGCGCGGACGGCTTCAGCGCTCGGCGACCGCGCTGTCCTTGTTGCGGAACTGGCGGCGCAGCCAGTCGTCGAGCATGCGTTTTTCGTAGCGCAGCGGATCGGTGCTCAGGCCGACCGAGCTGTTGTACAGGTAGCTCGGGTCCATCAGCTTCGGCTGGCCCTGCGCCAGCACCTGGCCGTCGGCGCCGTACAGGGTGAAGTCGAGACTGATCCGCGGCGGGTACAGGTCGCGCATCACCCGCACGTCGTTCCAGTTCGGGCCGTGCCAGGGCTCGTAGTCGCCGGCGCGCTTGATGTCGGTCAGTTTGATGTCCAGGCGCTGGCCGGGCTGCAGTTGCTTGGCGGCCTGCTTTTGCAGGTAGGCGGCCAGGTCCTGCACCCAATCGCCGCGTTCGGCTTCCCAGCGGTTGCGGCTCTGCCGCAGTTCGCTGAAGGTGGCCGGATCGGCCCAGCTGACCTGCACCGGGCCGTCGCTGGCGAGGCTGCGCGGCGCCTGCGGGTCGGTGACGTTACGGATCTCGGCGGAGGCGCCGCCCGCCCACAGGCAGGCAACAGCCAGCGCCGTCCAGGCATAGCGGATCTTCATGGCGGATCTCCAGGAGGCGTGTGTCCAGTGTGTGCCTGTGCCGGCGCGCCCGCAATCGCGGCGAGGCGTGCGGCGAGCACCGTTGGCCGCGGATTCATCCGCTCCGGCGTGACGGCCGGCTCACATCGCCTCGCCGCCTGCTTCACGGTGCGCGCGCGAGCATGGAGGCCACTCGAGTGATGCGGGGATCGCATGAAGACGCCGTTGTTCCACCACGCCCATACCGGTAGCGATGTGCGGCTGCAGTTCATCGAGTGGGCCAAGCGCCACGGGCACAGCCCGGCCAGTGGCGCGGCCGCGTTCGTCGAGCACCAGGCCAACCTGGACGAGGCGGCGCGCCAGCTGCGCCTGAACCCGGGCGACGACGTGCGCCATCTGTTGCGGCGCTACCTGGTCTCGCTCGGCGAGGCGCAGGACGTGGCCGTGCAGTTCCCGCCCAGTTACCACTACCGCAGCCCGCAGGGGCAGAGCTTCCGCTATACGCTGACGCTGGTGCTGGCCGAAGACGGCGTGGAGTGGAAGGCGCGGGTGTGGGCCGGCCTGGAGTACCTGGGCCTGATCGTCGGCCGCGGGGTCGGCCCGCGTGCCAACTACACGCGATTGGCGCGGATGGCGGTGGAGCACGAGCTCGCCAGCGACGCACCGCGTTTCACGCTCGGCTGAGCGGTTCAGGAAGCTTGTCATGTCCGTCGTGAGCGCACCCCAGCGACCCGTGATCCCCGCAGAATGCCGTCGGCAATGCCGGCAGCTGGGGGCGGCACGCGTCCAGCAACTGCTGGAATCCTCGCCGCCGCCGCCGTGGCGCGAGGAAGCCGAGCGTTGGCTGGAAGAGCAGGCCTTGCGCAGCGCGCGCCTGACCCAGTGGCTGGTGTTTGCCGGGATCGGTCTCTCGCTGCTGGGCATCGTCCTGGTGATCGCCTTCTTCTGGTGACCCGGTTCCCGCAGGTGCAGCGTGCCCCTGGCTTGACGGCGGCGGAGTGGCTTAACAAGATGGGGGTTCCGCCTCGCCGTTCCTAGCGCGTCGTTGTTGCGCCGCGGATGCAGGGCACCGTCGTCGTCCGTTGCCGTAGGCCGCTTCCAGAGTTACTCCGTCATGCATGCCAGCCCAGAATCCACCTCGTCTTCGTTCGCGCAGGCGACGGACCTGCAGTACCGCGAAATCTTCGACAAGATCGATTCCGGCTTTTGCGTGATCCAGATGCTGTTCGAAGGCGAGCGCGCGGTCGATTACGTGTTCCTGCAGGTCAATCCGGCCTTCGAGCGCGAGACCGGCCTGCGCGAGGTGGTCGGGCGGCGCATGCGCGACATCTCGCCGACCCACGAGGAGCACTGGTTCCAGCGCTACGGCGAGGTGGCGCTGAGCGGCCGCTCGGCCAAGTTCGA
Source organism: Xanthomonas sp. 3498 (assembly GCF_014199795.1). Classification (NCBI taxonomy): domain Bacteria; kingdom Pseudomonadati; phylum Pseudomonadota; class Gammaproteobacteria; order Lysobacterales; family Lysobacteraceae; genus Xanthomonas; species Xanthomonas sp. 3498. The sequence continues at coordinate 69,959 of NZ_JACHOH010000010.1, read as the reverse complement.
AAACTTCGCCACCGCGCTGGACCGCTGGTGGGCGGTGGATGCGTTCCGCGTCGGCGCGCCGGAACTGCGCCAGGTCGCCGTGCAGTTCCTCGACATCACCGAGCGCAAGCGGATGGAGCGCGACCTGGCCGAGAGCGAGGCGCGCTTCAGCGCGCTGGCCGAGGGCCTGCCGATGCCGGTGTGGGTGCTGGACGCCCAGGGCGAGCTGCGCTTCACCAACACTGCCTACGCCGAGTTCTTCGGCATCGATCTGGACACCGATGGGGTGCGCCCGGGCTGGGGCGATGTGCTGCATCCGGAGGATGTGGGCGTGTTCGCCTACGAACTGCGCAACGCGCTGCACGACCAGCGCAATCTGCGTGCGCTGGCGCGCGCGCGCCGCCACGACGGCGAATGGCGCTGGGTGGAAATGACCGCGGTGCCGCGCTACTCCGCCGAGGGTAAGTTCATCGGCCTGGCCGGCAGCAGCCCGGACGTCACCGAACGCCGCGACATCGAACTGGCGCGCGAGCAACTGCTGGAGTCCGAGCGCAGCGCGCGCAACGCCGCCGAGAGCATGGCGCGGCTGAAGGACGAATTCCTGGCGACGCTGTCGCACGAACTGCGCACGCCGCTGACCACCATCCTCGGCTGGAGCGATCTGCTGCTGCAGCGGTTGCCGCCGGGCGACCCGAGCAGCAAGGGCCTGTCGGTGATCGCCAGTAGCGCGCGTGCGCAGCAGCGGCTGATTTCCGACATGCTCGACCTCAGCAGCATGCTGCTGGGCAAGGTGCAGTTGGAAGTGGAGGCGCTGGACCTGGCCGAGCAGGTGCGCGAGGCGATGCGCGCGCAGGAGCCGGTGGCCGAAGGCAAGGACCAGGCGCTGACCCTGCAGGCGCCCGCGCAGCCCTGCATGGTGCTGGGCGACGCCACGCGCCTGCAGCAGGTGTTCTGGAACCTGTTGTCCAATGCGATCAAGTTCACCCCCGCGCACGGGCGCATCGCCCTGGCGATCGAGCTCGACGACGATGGCGAGCACGTCAGCGTCGCCGTGCGCGATTCCGGCGACGGCATCCCGCCGGAATTCCTGCCGCACCTGTTCGGCCGCTTCCGCCAGGCCGACAGCACCACCACGCGTCTGCACGGCGGCCTCGGCCTGGGTCTGGCGATCGTGCAGCAACTGGTGGAGATGCACGGCGGCCAGATCAGCGCATTCAGCGAAGGCCGCGACTGCGGCTCGGTGTTCACCGTGCGCCTGCCGCTGCACCGCGACGCGCCGGGCTCGCGCCCGCTGCGCGAAGTGCGCGCCTTCGCGATGGCCGAACAAGTGGTCGAGGCGTATTCGCTCAAGGGCGTGCGCCTGCTGGCGGTGGAGGACCAGCCGGACATGCTCGACTACCTGCGGCGCCTGCTCGAGGAGCAGGGGGCCGAAGTGGTCGCGGTGGGCTCGGCCAGCGAGGCGCTGGAGGTGCTCGATGACGGCGGCCATGCGGCGATCGACGTGATGGTCACCGACATCGGCATGCCGGGCATGGACGGCTACGGCCTGATCCGCACCGTGCGCGAGAACATGGGTCTGAGCGCGGACGACCTGCCGGCGGTGGCAGTGACCGCGCTGGCGCGTGCCGACGATCGCCAGCGCGCGCTGCAGTCCGGCTTCCAGGAGCACCTAGCCAAGCCGTACAGCGTGGCGCAGCTGGTGTCTGCGGTGCGCTTCGCGCGGCAGCGCTGACTGCCGGCTCACACCGGCGGCGCTAGGGTGCAGCGGTCCCCATACGGAGTCCGCCGATGACCCAGTTTGCCGAGCGTATCCACACCGACCAGGCGCAGATCCAGGCGCTGGAAGCGTTGATCCTGCAACTGCCCGGTCAGTCGCATGTGCGCATCGAACTGACCGACGGCAGCGTGTGCTTTGGCACCGTGTCGGTGCGCCCCAGCATCCAGCAATTCCGCGATGCCGACGGCAACGAAGGCAGCAATGCGCAGGTGCGCATCGACGATCTCGACGATCCGGCCCAGCACCGTTACCTGTGGCTGGACGAAATCCGCAGCGTGCGCCAGCTGCCGCCGCGGCCCTGGGATAGCGATCCGCGCGGCGACGCCTCTTGACGCATCTTTCACTTTTTCCGCGGCGGGGCTGGGCATCATCGGCGTTCCCCCGTGTTCCCGGATATCCAAGACGCATGACCATGTCTTCGCCGATTCGTGCCCGTTGGGTGTTGTGTGCGCTCAGTGCCGCCTTGCTCGCTGCCTGCGGCGACACCGCCAAGCACCCCATCGAGGACGGCATGGGGCCGAACCCGGTGCTGCCCGATCCGGTCAAGCGCATGATCCCCACGGTCAAGGTCGCCGAGGTCAAGCGCTGGGCCGATGGCGCCGCGCCGGTACCGGCCGCCGATCTGGCGGTGCAGGCCTTCGCGCGCGATCTCGACCATCCGCGCTGGCTGTACGTGCTGCCCAACGGCGACGTGCTGGTCGCCGAGACCGCCGAGCCGCCGGCGCCGGAAAAAGAGAGCAGCGGGCTGCGCGACAAGATCCAGGGCGCGATGATGTCCAAGGCCGGTGCCAGCGTGCCCAGCGCCAACCGCATCACCCTGCTGCGCGATGCCGACGGCGACGGCGTCGCCGAAGTGCGCACGCAGTTCCTCAAGGGCCTGTATTCGCCGTTCGGCATGGCCCTGGTCGGCGACCGCCTGTACATCGCCAATGCCGATGCGCTGGTCAGCTTCCCGTACAAGGACGGCGACACCCAGATCACCGCCGCGCCCAGCTTCGTCGCCAACCTGCCCGGCGGCATCAACCACCACTGGACCAAGAGCCTGCTGGCCAGCCGCGACGGCAAGAAGCTGTACGTGGGCGTCGGCTCCAACAGCAACATCGCCGAGAACGGCATGGAGCAGGAACTCAACCGCGCCGCGATCCTGGAAGTGGACGCGGCCAGCGGCGCCACCCGCGTGTTCGCCAGCGGCCTGCGCAACCCGGTCGGCCTGGCCTGGCAGCCGGGCACCGACACGCTGTGGACCGTGGTCAACGAACGCGACGAACTCGGCAGCGATCTAGTCCCCGATTACCTGACCTCGGTACGCGAGGGCGGCTTCTACGGCTGGCCGTACAGCTATTACGGCCAGCACGTGGACGAGCGCGTGCAGCCGCAGAACCCGGAGATGGTGGCCAGCGCGATCAAGCCGGACTATGCGCTGGGCGCACACACCGCCTCCCTGGGCCTGGCCTTCTACGAGGGCGCGCTGCTGCCGCCGACCTACCGCGGCGGCGCCTTCATCGGCCAGCACGGCTCCTGGAACCGCAACCCACCGTCGGGCTACAAGGTGATCTATGTGCCCTTCGCCAATGGCAAGCCCAGCGGCAAGCCGCAGGACGTGCTGACCGGCTTCCTCGACGCCGAAGGCCGCGCGCAGGGTCGCCCGGTCGGCGTGGCGGTGGACAAGCCCGGCGCGCTGCTGGTCGCCGATGATGTCGGCAACGTGGTGTGGCGGGTGACGCCCAAGCCGGCTAAGTGAGCGGCAGCAGGCATCAGGCCTGCCTGTCCGCATCCAATCGTAGGAGCGGCTTCAGCCGCGACCGGACTTCACCATGGAGGCCCTGTCGCGGCTGAAAGCCGCTCCTACAAAAGTTCTCGCCAACGCGTCGTGGCACAGGGCCTGAAGCATCTCGCGCATCGCATTGCGCGCGGTTGCGCCGTGCGAAGAAGGCCGCAGATGCACCTGTGGGAGCGGCTTCAGCCGCGACGGGCACTACCAGGAATGCCCATCGCGGCTGAAACCGCTCCCACATTGGACATTGGCCGCGTCTGTGGCCGTAAATCGCGCGGTGCAGCGGCATGCGAGCACCACGGTCCGTGTGGGTCGGGGCGGACGGCGCGTGGATCGGCCGCGGCTCCTCGCCACTCGAGCATGGTCAAAAACCTTGTGTAGAAGCGGCATCGGCCGCGACCAGGGCCTTGCCGAGAAAGGCCCCGATCACGGCCGACGCCGCTCCTACAACGTGTGCCTGCGCCGACTATCCGGCATCAATGCTCCACCGGCGCCGGCTCCACGCCGAAACGGCGGGCGTAGCCACGTTCGTTGAACACGCGCTCCACTTCGGTGTCGCCCAGTTCCGGGGCGGCGTAGACGGCATAGACCACGCTGCCGTCGTCGCGCGCGCCGCGCTGGTGCAGGCGGTAGCGCGGGCGCCCGGTGCCGGTGTTCTCCGGGTAGTGCAACGGCGGCTGGCTGCCATCCAGGTCCACTTCGCTGTTGTCGACGACGCCGCCGATGAACACTGCGCGCATGCTGCCTCTCCGGTCATTGGGTGTCTTGCAGCCTAGGCGCGGCGATGTTGCCGGAACATCAATGATGCGTTGGATTCGCGCAAAACCGGGGTCGCGGCGCGCTGCCGGTAGAATGCGCGTCCCTGTTCCGATGACCATGCCAGATGCCGGCCGCGCAAGACGCTCCCCTCGATACCCTGTTCCTGCCGTTTTCCCAGGGCGTGCTGCGCTGGCCTGCCGGCAAGGTGCTGTTCCTGCGCGCCCGCGACGGCTGGGTGCTGCGCCAGCACGCGCAGTCGGCGCAATTGGTCTGCGAGCAGGACTACCGGCCGTTCGCCAGCGCGCTGCAGCAGGGTGGCTGGACCGTGCGCGCCGAGCAGGACGGCGCCGCCGATGCCGGCGGCTACGCGCTGGTGCTGGTGCTGCCGCCGCGCCAGCGCGAGGAGGCGCGGGCGCTGCTGGCGCGCGCCGTGGCGCTGGCCGCGCCGGGCGGCGTGGTGGTGGCCTGCCAGGCCAACAACGAGGGCGCGCGCTCAGGCGAGGACGACCTGCAACAACTGGCCGGCCTCGGCGGCAAGTTGACCAAGCACCACTGCCGGGTCTACTGGACCGCGCCGCTGCACGGCACCCACGACGCCGCGCTGCAGCAGCGCTGGGCGAAACTGGACGCGGTGCGGCCGATCCTGGACGGGCGCTTCCGTAGCCGCCCCGGCGTGTTCGCCTGGGACCGCATCGACCCGGCCTCGGCGCTGCTGGCCGAGCACCTGCCCGCCGACCTGCGTGGCCGTGCCGCCGATCTCGGCGCCGGCTACGGCTACCTGTCGGCGGAACTGCTGGCGCGCTGCCCGCAGCTGACCGCGCTGGACCTGTTCGAGGCCGACGCGCGCGCGCTGGCGCTGGCGCGCGCCAACCTGGCGCAGTCGCCGACCGGGACGACGCTGGGTTTCCACTGGCACGACGTGACCACCGGACTGCCGGGGCAGTACGACGTCATCGTCAGCAATCCGCCGTTCCACGCACCGGGGCGACTGGAACGGCCGGACATCGGCCGGCGCTTCATCGCGGTGGCGGCGCAGGCGCTGGCGCCCGGCGGGCGGCTGTTCCTGGTCGCCAACCGCCATCTGCCCTACGAGGCGGTGCTCGACGCCAGCTTCGGCGCGACCGAGGTGCTCGCCACCCGCGACGGCTTCAAGCTGATCCACGCGGTGCGCAGCCGCGGCGGAGCGCGCCGATGAAACTGGTCAAGCACCTGGCCAACCTGGGCTACGGCAGCCGCAAGCAGGTGGCGCTGATGTTCCGCGAAGGCCGCATCACCGACGCCGAGGGCGAGGTGCTGTACGCCGACGACCAGGTGCCGCACGCGGCGATCCGGGTTGACGGTGAGCCGCTGGATCCGCCGCCCGGGCTGATCCTGGCGCTGCACAAGCCGGTCGGCTACACCTGCTCGACCAAGGATCCGGGACGCATCGTCTATGACCTGCTGCCGCCGCGCTTCCGCCTGCGCTCGCCGTTGCTGTCCACGGTCGGGCGGCTGGACCGCGACACCAGCGGCCTGCTGCTGATGACCGACGACGGCGCGCTGCTGCACCGCATCGTCTCGCCGAAGGCACGCCTGGCGAAGGTCTACGAGGCCACCCTGGCCGAGGATCTGTGTGGCGACGAAGCGGCGCAGTTCGCCAGTGGCACGCTGATGCTCGAGGGCGAGACCACGCCGCTGCTGCCGGTGGCGCTGGAAACGCTGGGGCCGCGGCAGGTGCGCGTCGCCCTGCACGAAGGCCGCTACCACCAGGTGCGGCGCATGTTCGCCGCCGTCGGCAACCACGTGACCGCGCTGCACCGCAGCCGCATCGGCGGCTTTGCGCTGGGCGATCTACCCCCGGGACAGTGGCGGGTGCTGGAGGCAGCGGACGTGGCGGTGCTGTTCGAGGGCCGGGAGTAGGGATTGGGGATTCGGGATTGGCAAAGGCGCGATGCGCCTCGCACCGCCGCGATCCTGCTGTTACGAATCCCCAATCCCGAATGCCTAATCCCGGCCGTCAAGCGCCCGCTTCCAGCCCTCCAGCCCCAGCTTCTCCAACGTCTGCAGATTGCGCTCGACGATCACGTCCGCGTCCGGGAACGCGGCCACCGCGCGTTCCACGCTGTCCTCGCGCAACAGGTGCAGGGTGGGGTAGGGCGCGCGGTTGGTGTAGTTGCCGATGTCCTCCGGCGCCGTGCCGGCAAACTGGTACTGCGGATGGAAACTGGCCACCTGCAGGATGCCCTGCAGGTCCAGCGCCTCGACCGCGGCGTCGGCGTTGTCGAGGAAGTCGTTGTAGTCTAGGAAATCCTGCAGCACATCCGGGTGCACGATCAGCGTGGTGTCGATCTGCTCGGCCGGGGTGTCGCGCAGCAGCACCAGTTCCTCGGCCAACTGTTCGAGCAGCGCCTCCGGGGTGCTCGCATCGCTGAGCACGTAGCGGATCTGCTGCTTGACGTGCACCGCCTTGGCGAAGGGGCACAGATTCAGGCCGATCACCGCGCGTTCCAGCCAGCGGCGGGTGTCGCCCAGGTAGTCGGGCGCGTCGTTGGGCGTGGGGGTCTGCATCGGTGCTGGCGTTGCCTAGGGGAGAAGAAGCAGGCGATTGTAGGCGCTGTCCAGCCAGGCCGGCCGTTCCAGGTACATCTCCCGGATCAACTGCATGATCAGCGGGAGCAGGTCCGAACTGTCGTTGCGGCGGTGGCTGAGGATGATCGGCGAGGTGGCGCGTTCATCGTCGAGCAGACGGTAGTGCAGGTCGCGGCGCAGTACCCGGACCGAGGTGGGGATGACGCAAAGGCCCAGGTCGGCGGCCACCAGGCCCAGCGCGGTCTGCAGTTCGCGCACCTCTTGCACCGCCAGCGGGCGGATGCCGCGGTCGCGCAGCAGCGACAGCACCTGGTCGGCGAAGCTCGGCCGCGGTTGGCTGGGATAAACGATCAATCGCTGTGCGGTCAGCGCTTCCGGCGCCAGCGGGGCGTCGGACGTGGCCAGCGGATGGTCCATCGGCAGCGCCACCGCCAGGCGCTCCTCGCGCAGCACGAAGCGCTCCACCATGTCGTCGTCGTGGCGGATGCGGCCGATGCCCAGATCGATGCGGCCGGTCTTCAGCGCCTCGATCTGCTCGCCCGACATCAGCTCCAGCAGGCGGATATCCAGGTCGGGACGCTGTTGCCGCAGGCGCCGCACCAGGGTCGGCAGGCCACCGTAGAGGGAGGAGGCGACGAAACCGATCGAGAACACGCGTTGCTCGCTGCGGCCGAGCCGGCGCGTGGCGTCCTGCATCTGTTCCACGCGCCCGAGGATCTGCAGCGCCTCTTCGTAGAGCAGCTTGCCGGCATCGGTGAGGCGCAGCGGGCGGCTGCTGCGCACCAGAAGGCGCGTGCCCAGTTGTTCCTCCAGTTGCTGGATCTGCCGGCTCAGCGGCGGCTGGGCGATGTGCAGCAGCTCGGCCGCGCGGGTGAAGTTGCGCTCGCGAGCGACGGCGACGAAGTAACGCAGTTGGCGCAGTTCCATTGTGGTCGATGTGCTCTTTGGGTATGTTGCACTGCAAAAAAGCCAGATCAAACAGGTATCGCGAGAGGAAAATACCAGAAAGGTATGATGGAAAGACCCACATAGTCTTGGACGCGCGGACGGTGGCGGCGCAGTGTTGTCCGCATGAACCCGTTGCCGCACGCCCCCCATCGCGCCGCCCCGACCATCGACCGCGTCGAGACCCTGCTGCTCGACCTGCCGACTATTCGCCCGCACCGTCTGTCGGTGGCGACCATGCAGGGCCAGACCCTGATGCTGGTGCGCCTGCACTGCTCCGATGGCGTGGTCGGCGTGGGCGAAGGCACCACCATCGGCGGCCTGGCCTACGGCGCGGAGAGCCCGGAAGGCATGAAGCTGGCGATCGACCGCTACCTGGCGCCGCTGCTGACCGGTGCCGACGCCAGCGGCGTGCAGGCGCTGATGCAGCGCATCGGCAAGCAGGTCAAGGGCAATCATTTCGCCAAGTGCGCGGTGGAGACCGCGCTGCTGGACGCGCAGGGCAAGCGGGTCGGGCTGCCGCTGAGCGAGTTGCTGGGCGGGCGCCTGCGCGAGCGCCTGCCCGTGGCCTGGACCCTGGCGTCTGGCGACACCGCGCGCGACATCGCCGAGGCCGAGCAGATGCTGGACCTGCGCCGCCACCAGGTGTTCAAGCTGAAGATCGGTGCGCGGCCGCCGGCCGATGACATCGCCCACGTGGCCGCGATCAAGCGTGCGCTGGGCGCGCGCGGCGCGGTGCGGGTCGACGTCAACATGGCCTGGAGCGAGGCCGAGGCGGTACGCGCGCTGCCGGCGCTGGCCGATGCCGGCTGCGAGCTGGTCGAGCAGCCGGTGGCCTCGCGCGACGCGATGCAGCGGCTGATGCAGCGCTTCCCGCTGGCGCTGATGGCCGACGAGATCCTGGCCGGGCCGGAGAGCGCGTTCCTGGCCGCGCGGGCGCCGGCGGCCGACGTGTTCGCGGTGAAGATCGAGCCGTCCGGCGGGCCGATCGCCGCGCAGAAGGTCGCCGCCATCGCCGAGGCGGCCGGCATCGGCCTGTACGGCGGCACCATGCTGGAAGGGCCGATCGGCACCATCGCCTCGGCGCAGGTGTTCGCCACCTTCCCGCAACTGCAGTGGGGCACCGAACTGTTCGGGCCGCTGCTGCTCACCGAGCACCTGCTGACCGAGCCGCTGCGCTACGCCGACTTCCATCTGCATCTGCCCACCGGCCCCGGCCTGGGCATCGCGCTGGACGAGGCGCAGGTGCAGGCCTTCCGCCGCGATCGCGGCCGCAGCGTGGTGGCGATCAGCACCACCATGGAGGACTGACCATGCTGTTCCACGTGACCATGGACGTGAATCTTCCCGCCGACATGCCGCCGGAGCGCGCCGAGCAGCTCAAGCGCGAGGAGAAGGCGCGCTTCCAGGAACTGCAGCGCGACGGCCGCTGGCGGCACATCTGGCGGGTGGTCGGGCAGTACGCCAACGTCAGCATCTTCGACGTGGCCGACAACGCCGAGCTGCACGCGCTGCTGCTGTCGCTGCCGCTGTTCCCCTACATGCGCATCGCGGTGACTCCGCTGTGCCGCCACCCCTCGTCGCTGTACGCAGACGATCGTTAGACCCCATCCGCGGGCGCTCCCATGGTCGGGGCGTCTCAAGGCAGCCAACGCAACCAAGCGCAGAGAAGGAACACCACGATGAGCATCAAGATCTTCGAGACTCGGCAGGTGCAGGAATTCCTGCGTACCGTCAGCGGCCTGGACCAGGCGGCCGGCGATGCGCGCGTGAAACAGATCGTGCACCGGGTGCTGTCGGACCTGTTCAAGGCGATCGACGATCTCGACGTGACGCCGGACGAGTACTGGGCGGCGATCGCCTGGCTCAACGACCTGGGGGCGGCCGGGCAGGCCGGGCTGATCTCGCCCGGGCTGGGCCTGGACCACTTCCTGGATCTGCGCCTGGACGCCATCGACGCCGCGCTGGGCATCGACAATCCGACCCCGCGCACCATCGAAGGGCCGCTGTACGTGGCCGGCGCGCCGGTGGCGCAGGGCTTCGCCCGGCTCGACGACGGCACCGACGAAAATGGCCACACCCTGATCATGCACGGCACCGTGTATGGCGCCGACGGCCAGCCGCTGCCCGGCGCCAGCGTCGAGGTCTGGCATTGCGACACGCGTGGGTTCTATTCGCACTTTGACCCCACCGGCAAGCAGGCGCCATTCAACATGCGCCGCACCATCCTCGCCGACGACAACGGCCAGTACCGTTTCCGCAGCATCGTGCCCAAGGGCTACGGCGTGCCGCCGGGCAGCCCGACCGAACGGCTGCTGTTCGCGCTCGGCCGGCATGGCCAGCGTCCGGCGCACATCCACTTCTTCATCGGCGCCGACGGCCACCGCAAGCTGACCACGCAGATCAACATCGCCGGCGATCCGCTGGTCGACGACGACTTCGCCTACGCCACCCGCGACGGCCTGGTGCCGGCGATCGTGGAGCACAGCGACCCGGCCAGCATCGCCGCCAACGGCGTGGATGGCCCGTTCGCCGAGATCGCCTTCGATTTCCACCTGACCCCGCTGGTCGACGGCGTCGACAACCAGGCCAATCCGCTGCGCCGCCGCGCCGCGGCCTGATCCCACCATCGCGTGATGCGGCCGGCGCCGTCTCGGCCACGCCGCCCGCTTCCACGCTTCCAGGAGACAACGCCATGTCCGCCGTCATCGACAAAGCGGCTGCGCTGGATGCGCTGCTCGCGCATGCCATCGAGCACGATCCCGCCGAGGGCCGGTTCCGTTGCCGCCGCGACATCTTCACCGACGCCGATCTGTTCGAGCTGGAGATGCAACACCTGTTCGAGGGCAACTGGGTGTACCTGGCGCACGAGAGCCAGATCCCGAACGAAAACGACTACTACGCCACCTATATCGGGCGGCAACCGGTGGTCGTCACGCGCGACAAGCAGGGGCAACTGCACGCGCTGATCAACGCCTGCGCCCACCGCGGCGCCATGCTGTGCCGACGCAAGCACGGCAACAAGGGCAGCTTCACCTGTCCGTTCCACGGCTGGACCTTCTCCAACAGCGGCAAGCTGCTCAAGGTCAAGGACGAGAAGACCACCCAGTATCCGCCGCAGTTCGGCCAGAACGGCAGCCACGATCTCAAGCAGGTGCCGCGGTTCGAGAACTACCGCGGTTTCCTGTTCGGCAGCCTGCGCGAGGACGTGGCGCCGCTGGAGCAGTTCCTCGGCCAGGCGCGGTTGATCGTCGACCAGATCGTCGACCAGGCGCCGCAGGGGCTGGAGGTGTTGCGCGGCAACTCCTCCTACATCTACGACGGCAACTGGAAGCTGCAGATGGAGAACGGCTGCGACGGCTACCACGTCAGCACCGTGCACTGGAACTACGCGGCCACCATGAGCCGGCGAAAGCAGGAAGGCACGCCGGCGGTGGATGCCGCCAGCTGGAGCAAGAGCGTCGCCGGCGTCTACGGTTTCGAGAACGGCCACCTCCTGTTGTGGACCAAGACCATGAACCCCGAGGTGCGCCCGGTGTACGCCCATCGCGAGGAGCTCGCGCAGCGGTTGGGTGCCGAGCGTGCCGCGCTGATCGTCGAGCAGACCCGCAATCTGTGCCTGTATCCGAACCTGTTCCTGATGGATCAGTTCTCCACGCAGATCCGCGTGATCCGGCCGATCGACGTCGACCGCACCGAGGTCAGCATCTTCTGCTTCGCCCCGAGGGGCGAAAGCGCCCAGGAGCGGACCCTGCGCATCCGTCAGTACGAGGATTTCTTCAACGTCTCGGGCATGGGCACCGCCGACGACCTGGAGGAGTTCCGTGCCTGTCAGGCCGGCTATGCGGCCACCGCCGCGCCGTGGAACGATCTCAGCCGCGGCGCGCCGCTGTGGATCGAGGGGCCGGACGACAACGCGCGGCGCATGGGCCTGAAACCGCTGCTGTCCGGCGAGCGCAGCGAGGACGAAGGCCTGTTCGTGCGCCAGCACGCCTACTGGGCGCAGGCGATGCGCGCGGCGATCGCGCGCGACCGGGCGGAGGGCGTATGAGCGTCGACTACCAGGCCATCTGCGCCTTCCTGTACCGCGAGGCGCGGCTGCTCGACGATCGCCAGTGGGACGAATGGCTGACCCTGTACGCCGAGGATGCGACGTACTGGATGCCGGCCTGGGACGACGACGACCGCCTCACCGACGACCCGCAATCGCAGATCTCGCTGATCTACTACGCCGACCGGTCCGGCCTGGAGGACCGCGTGTTCCGCATCAAGACCGAACGTTCCGGCGCCTCCACCCCGGAGCCGCGTACCGCGCACCAGGTGAGCAACGTCGAGGTGCTGGCCGCGCGCGGACGCGAGATCGAGGTGCGCCACAACTTCCACACGCTCAGTCACCGCTACAAGGTCACCGACCAGTTCTTCGGCACGACCTCGCTCACCTTGCGCCAGGAGGGCGATGCGCTGCGCATCGCGCGCAAGACCATCGTGCTGAAGAACGACTACATCCGCCAGGTCGTCGACATCTATCACGTCTGACCGGGCCGCACCGCGAGCAACCGCCATGTCCTATCGCATCGCACTGAACTTCGAAGACGGGGTCACCCGCGTGATCCACTGCACCGCGGGCGAAACGGTGCTCGATGCCGCGTTCCGCCAGCGGATCAACCTGCCGATGGATTGCGCCGACGGCGTGTGCGGCACCTGCAAATGCCGCGCCGAAAGCGGGCGCTACACGCTCGGCGAGGACTACATCGAGGACGCGCTCAGCGCCGGGGAGGCCGCCGCCGGCCTGGTGCTGACCTGCCAGATGCGTCCGGATTCCGACTGCGCGCTGGCGGTGCCGGCGACGTCGGCCGCGTGCAAGACCGGCAGCGTGCCGTTCCAGGCGACGCTGGCGTCGGTGCGCGCGCACGCCGACGCCGCCCTGGAGCTGACCCTGCAGCCGGTCGGCGAGGTTCCCGACTTCCTGCCCGGCCAGTACGTCAACATCGCCGTTCCCGGCAGCGGACAGGCCCGCGCCTACTCGTTCAGTTCGCCGCCTGGCGCTTCCGAACTGACGTTCCTGATCAAGCGCGTACCTGGCGGATTGATGAGCGCCTGCCTGGATGCGGCCACGCCGGGACAACGGTTCGATCTGAGCGGCCCGCTGGGCAGTTTCTATCTGCGCGAGGTGACGCGGCCGCTGCTGATGCTGGCCGGCGGCACCGGCCTGGCGCCGTTCCTGTCGATGCTGGCGCAACTGGAGGCCAGCGGCTGCGCGCAGCCCGTGCACCTGGTGTATGGCGCCACCCGTGGCGCGGACCTGGTCCTGGTCGAGCGCCTGCAGGCGCTCGCCGAACGCGTGGCCTGGTTCGACGTCACCACCTGCGTGGTCGATCCGGCGGCCGGCCACCCGCGGACCGGCTACGTCACCGATCACCTGCCGGCGCAGGCGCTGCACGACGGCGATGTGGACGTCTATCTGTGCGGCCCGCCGCCGATGGTCGAGGCGGTGCGTGCGCACTTCCAGCAGCGTGGCCTGGTGCCGGCCAACTTCCACTGCGAGAAGTTCGTCGCCAACACGGCGGCGCCGGCCCAGGAGCGCGCCGCGTGAGCCCGCGCTTCGCCGGCAAGGTGGTGGTGGTCACCGGCGCCGCGCAAGGAATCGGCCGCAGGGTCGCCGAGCGCGCCGCCGCCGAGGGCGCGCGGCTGGTGCTGGTGGATCGCGCCGAGCACATCGTCGAACTGGAGCAGGCGCTGGCGCCGGCGGAGGCGGCGACGCTGGTGGCCGACCTGGAGGACTACGCCGAGAACCTGCGCGCCATGGCGTTCGCGCATGCACGAATGGGGCGGATCGATGTGCTGGTCAACAACGTCGGCGGCACCATCTGGGCCAAGCCCTACGCGGCGTATGCGCCGGACCAGATCGAGGCCGAAGTGCGGCGTTCGCTGTTTCCCGCGCTGTGGGGATGTCGGGCCGTGCTGCCGTATCTGATCGAGCAGGGCGGCGGCGCGATCGTCAACGTCTCTTCCATCGCCACCCGCAGCATCCACCGCGTTCCCTACGGTGCCGCCAAGGGGGGAGTCAACGCGCTGACCGCCTGCCTGGCGTTCGAGTACGCAGGGCAGGGGATCCGGGTCAACGCGGTCGCGCCGGGCGGCACCGACGCTCCGCCGCGGCGGGTGCCGCGCAATGCCGAGCCGCAGAGCGCGCAGGAGCAGGCGTGGTACCAGGACATCGTGGCGCAGACGCTCGATTCGAGCCTGATGAAGCGCTACGGCACGCTCGACGAGCAGGCCGCGGCGATCCTGTTCCTTGCCTCGGACGAGGCCTCCTACATCACGGGCACCGTGCTGCCGGTCGGCGGAGGCGACCAGGGATGAGGCGCGCGGGCGACCGTCCGTGCGTTGGCGTTGTCCCGCGTCTTCGCCTGGTCCGAGCCGTCTGCCATGCCGTCTCGCGGGCGGACGCCGGCAGCCCGGTCCGCATGCGCACCGCCGTGCACCGGCCCTGACGTCCCGCCGCACCACCCCATCCCCCTGGAGTCTTCATCGATGCAGACCATCCCGTTCGATCCTGCGCGGCTGGCACCGGATGTACTGGCGGTGCTGCAGGGCATGGCCGCCGCCGGCGTGCCTGCCCTGGAGACGTTGCCGATCCCGCTGATGCGTCAGGCCTACGCACAGATCGGCGCATTGCTGGGAGGCACGCCGTTGCCGATGGCCGACGTCCGCGACCTGCATGCGCAGGGGCCGGCCGGCGCGATCCCGCTGCGCCTGTATCGCCCCGAATCCGCCAGCACCGGCCCGGCCATCGTCTATGCGCATGGCGGCGGCTGGACCGCCGGCGATCTGGATACCCACGACAAGATTTGCCGGCGATTGGCGCAGGCGGCCGGTTGCGCGGTCGTGGCCATCGGCTATCGGTTGGCACCTGAGCATCCGGCACCGGCCGGGCCGCAGGACGTAGTGGCGGCCATTACCTGGCTGGCGGCCAATGCCGACGGGCTTGCCATCGATCCCGCGCGGCTGGCCGTGGCCGGCGACAGCGCCGGCGGCAGTCTGGCAGCGGTGGCATGCCAGCAGTTGCGTGGCAGTGCGGTGACGCTGCGCGCGCAGGTGCTGTTCTATCCAAGTACGGATCTGTCGCCAGCGGCGCGGGAGTTTCCGGCGCGACACGAGAACGCCGCGATGCCGCCACTGACCCTGGCGACCATGCAGGCGATGGTGGCGCCGTTCGTGGAGGGCTTCGATCCAAGCGATCCGCGGGTGTCGCCGTTGCGTGCGGCGGACCTGCGCGGCCTGCCGCCGGCGCTGATCTATACCGCCGCCTGCGACGTGCTGCGCGATGACGGGCGCTTCTACGCCGAGTCCCTGCGCGCGGCCGAGGTGCCGGTGGACTATGTCGAACTGCCGGGCATGGTGCACGGCTTCGTCGAAATGGCCGGCGTGCTGCCGGCGGCGGTACACGCGCTCGAACATGCCGCGGCGTTCCTGCGCGAGCGGCTGGCACGCCCCTGAACGAACGATCCCGAGGAACGACCATGACGGAAGATGCATTGCTGCAAGACGATGCCTGGCAGGCCGCCTTGTTTACCGGCCAATGGCAGGCGAGCGACGCCAGCGCTGCGGCGATCGAGCCGGCCACCGGCAAGGAACTCGCGCGCATCGGCCTGGCCGGGCCGGCGCAGATCGCCGCCTCCGCGGCCTCCGCCGCGCAGGCGCAGCGCGGTTGGGCCGCGGCGCCGTATGCGCAGCGCGCCCAGGTGCTGCGCGAGGCGGCGAGGCTGGCCGAACGCCACCAGCAGGAGATCGCCGGCTGGCTGGTGCGCGAAAGCGGCTCCACCCAGGACAAGGCCGGCTTCGAGGCGAGCCTGTGCGCGAGCGCGCTGCACGAAGCGGCGGCGCTGCCGTCGCGCAGCCAAGGCGAGGTGCTGCCATCGGCTCCGGGGCGGCTGAGCGTGGCGCGACGGCGTCCGCTCGGCGTGGTCGGGGTGATCGCGCCGTTCAATTTCCCGCTGTACCTGGCGATGCGCGCCGTGGCCCCGGCGCTGGCGCTGGGCAACGCGGTCGTGCTCAAGCCCGATCCGCGCACCGCGGTCTGCGGCGGTGTGGTCATCGCCCGGCTGTTCGAACGGGCCGGTCTGCCCGCCGGCGTGCTGCACGTGTTGCCCGGCGACGGCGCCGCCGGGGCCGCACTGACCGCGGACCCGCACGTGGCGATGATCCAGTTCACCGGTTCCACCGCGGCCGGACGCAAGGTCGGCGAGGCCGCCAGTCGGCACCTGAAGAAGGTCTCGCTGGAACTGGGCGGCAAGAATTCGCTGATCGTGCTCGACGATGCCGACCTCGATCTGGCGATCGCCAACACGGCCTGGGGCGCGTATCTGCACCAGGGACAGATCTGCATGTCGACCGGGCGGGTGCTGGTGCAGCGCGCGCTCTATCCGCGTTTCGTGGAGCGCCTGGCCGCCAAGGCCGGGAGCCTGCGCGTGGGCGACCCGGCCAGCGGCGAGGTCGCGCTCGGGCCGCTGATCAACGCCGCCCAGCGCGACCATGCCGCGCGGCTGGTGGCGGACGCCTGCAAGGCCGGCGCCACCCTCGCGGCCGGCGGCGGCTACCGCGACCTCTTCTTCGAACCCACCGTGCTCAGCGATGTCCGGCCGGACAATCCCGCCTTCCGCGAGGAGATCTTCGCCCCGGTCGCGGTGGTGGTGCCGTTCGAGACCGACGCCGATGCCATCGCCCTGGCCAACGACACCGAGTACGGCCTGTCGATGGCGGTGATCTCGGCCGACGTCGGCCGCGCGCTGGCGCTGGGCGAACAGCTGCGCACGGGCCTGCTGCACATCAACGACCAGACCGTCAACGACGAGGTCATCAATCCGTTTGGCGGCGTCGGCGCGTCGGGCAACGGCAGCAGCATCGGCGGTCCGGCCAATTGGGAGGAATTCACCCAATGGCAGTGGTTGACCGTCAAGGGCACCGCGCCCGCCTACCCACTTTGACCGCCAGGAGACGTGCCATGCATGCAGCAACCGACAAGCTCCAGATCACCGTGGCCGTGGCGCACGCGCCGCAACAGCCGTTCACCATCGAACAGGCGCGCATCCGCGCGCCGCAGGACGACGAGGTGCTGGTGCGGGTGGTGGCCACCGGCCTGTGCCATACCGACCTGATCGTGCGCGATCAGTACTATCCCGTGCCGCTGCCGGCGGTCCTCGGCCACGAGGGCGCCGGCGTGGTCGAGGCGCTCGGGCCCAACGTCAAGGGCTTGCAGGTCGGCGATCATGTCGTGCTGACCTACGGCGCGTGCGGCCACTGCAATCCCTGCACGGGAGGCCACGCCGCCTACTGCCAGGAATTCTTTCCGCGCAACTTCGGCGGGGGCGACGCGCACGGCCATACCGCCATCGAAGATCTGCACGGCCAGCCGCTGCACGACCACTTCTTCGCCCAATCCTCCTTCGCCACCTATGCGCTGGCGCGCGAGAACAACGCCATCAAGGTGGCGCGCGAGGCGCCGCTGGAACTGCTGGGCCCGCTCGGCTGCGGCATCCAGACCGGTGCCGGCGCCGTGATCAACGCGCTGAACGTGCGGCCCGGCAGCAGCTTCGTGGCGATCGGCGCCGGCGCGGTCGGACTCAGCGCGGTGATGGCCGCGCGCGTGGCCGGGGCCGCCTGCATCGTCGCCGTGGACGTGGTGCCCTCGCGGCTGGAGCTGGCGATGGAGGTGGGCGCGACACATGTCATCGACAACCGCGAAGGCGATCTGGTCGAGGCCGTGCGCGCGATCACTGGCGGAGGCGCGGACTTCGCGCTCGAATCCACCGGGCGCCCGGAGCTGCTGGAGCTCGGCATCGAGGCGTTGGGCGGTCTCGGTACGATCGGCGTGGTGGGCGCGCCCAAGCTGGGCACCAAGGCCGGTTTCGACGTCAACAATCTGCTGCTGGGCGGACGCAGCATCCGCGGCATCGTGGAAGGCGACAGCGTGCCGCAGGTCTTCATTCCGCAATTGGTGACGCTGTATCAGCAGGGGCGCTTCCCGTTCGACAAGCTGGTGAAGTTCTATCCGCTGGCGCAGATCAACCAGGCCGCCGCCGACAGCAGCAGCGGCATCACCCTGAAGCCGATCCTGCGCATGGCGTCCTGAGCCGGTCGCCCGCGGCGGCGGCACCGCCGCCACGACCTGCGCGGCGGCGCCAGCGCTGTCCGCCGCGCCCTGATACGCGCCTGCACGATGCCGTCTGCGTCGTGCAGGCGCGTTCTGCTTTCTGGCTTTGCTCGCGTCCGAGTGCCGCGTTGTGCAATTCGGCAGCGTCGCCATCTCGCGATCCGGCGCTGCCTGTCGCCCCGCCTGGCGGGCGCCGCCCGCCGCTGCCCCGCGAGCCCGCTGCACTGGCGTCATTGCGCGATTCGCACCGGGCGAGGCGCACATGCACGGGCGGCGATGAACGTAATGCGCGTGTCGCGCACGCATTGATGCACCGCGGAAGATGCAGTGGATTCGGGCCTTGCGCGACGAACATACCGGCAGAGTATCGAGCGAGACTGCGATGGTCTTAGACGCCCGGTCCGATCGCGCGCAGTGTCGATGGCATGAACCGCACGCCGCGTCCCACCGACCCCATCAGCCGACCCGTGCCGTGGCGCTGGCGCGCGGCGCATGCGGTGCGCGGCCGCGGCGACATGCTGCGGCGATGCGCCGATGGCGCGGAAGCGATCCGTCGCCGTCGCCGTCTTCGATCGGCGCGCGCCGAACCGCGAGCACATCCACGTTCGATTTCCGCTGCCGCCGCATAGGCGACGGCACGCACCCCCGCGCGCCGCCGTCCGGCGGTGCGCATCCACGCATCGGCTCGGAGGGAGGGCCCGATCATGCAGCAGTTCCGACATCCATCGCGTCGCACGACGCAACGCCACTTCAAGCAGCGCTGGACCACGCTGCTGTGGACCATGGCGGCGGTTTCCGGCGGCGCGGCCGCCAACAACGGCGTGGCCTTGCCCGGCTACGGCGCGCAGACCCAGGGCCTGGCCGGCACGTCGATCGCGCTGCCGCTGGATGCGGCGGCCTCGGCCAACAACCCGGCCGGCATGGGCGCGGTCGGCGACCGCTTCGATGCCGACCTCACCCTGATCTCCGCGCCGGTGCGCAGCCAGGTCGGCGCTGCCCGCTACAAGGACGATGCGCTGGTCCCGGTGCCGACCGCCGGCTACAACCGCCAACTCAACGACGACCTGAGCCTGGGCGTGTCGGTGTTCGGCCATGGCGTGGCGCTGGACTATGGCGCCCCGGTCTACGGCAGCCATGACACGCTGTCCAGGCTCCAGCAGGTGGTGCTGGCACCGACCCTGGCCTGGCGTGTGGGCGAGCACCAATACCTGGGCATTTCGCCGCGGCTGGCCTATCAGCGCCTGCACATCGCCGGCCTGGAGGGGATCGGCTTCCAGTCGGCAGGTGCCGATTCGGCCTACGGCTACGGCGTGGCGCTGGGCTGGTACGGCCAGTTGGCACCGGGCTTGAACGCAGGCATTACCTGGTCCAGCCGCATCCGCTTCGGCCGCCTGCAGCGCTACCGCGGGTTGTTGCCGGACGGCCACCTGGACCTGCCGCAGCAGGCCGGCGCCGGCCTGGCCTGGCAGCCCACCGCGGCACTGACCCTGGCGGCCGACTGGCTATGGATCGACTGGTCCGGCGAGCGCGCCTACGGCAATCGCATCGACCAGGGCGGCGCGCTCGGCGATGCGGACGGCCCCGGCTTCGGCTGGCGCAGCCAGCGCGTGTTCCGGCTCGGCGCCGACTACCGCCTCGACGATGCGTGGTCGTTGCGGCTGGGCTACTCGCGCGCCAGCCGCCTGATCCCCGACAGCCAGGCGCAACTGGCCGTGCTGGCGCCGCTGGCGCAATACCGCCACTACGCGTTGGGCGCGACCTGGCGGCTGTCGCCGCAGCTGTCGCTGACCGGCAGCGTCACCCACGCGCCGGGCGGCGCGGTCGCCAGCGGCGGCGTGCAGGCCGGGACGCGCGATCTCACCTACTTCACTCTCGGCATCGGCTGGACCTTCCGCTGAGCCTCACGGAGACGACTCCATGCAAACCTATCTGTTGCTGCACGGTTCCTGGCACGACGGCCACGCCTGGGATGGCGTCGCCGAGCACCTGCGCGCGCACGGTGTGCAGGTGCATGCGCCGACCATCGCCGGGCATGGCGCCGGCGCCGACAAGCGCGTCTCGCACGCCGACTGCGTGGCCTCGGTGGTGGACTACGTGCGCCGCCACGACCTGCGCGACCTGGTCGTGCTCGGCCACAGCTGGGGCGGCAGCATCGTGCAGCGCCTGGCGGAAGAGGAACCGGAACGCTGCAAACGCCTGGTGTTCCACAATGCCTTCGTGCTGCGCGACGGCGAGGCGCTGTTCGACCTGCTGCCGCCGCACTACCAGGCGCTGTGGAAGAACGCGGTCGATGCCGACGGCGGCATCATGCTGCCGTTCCCGATCTGGCGCGACGGCTTCATCGGCGACGCCGACCTGGCGCAGGCGCAGCAGGCCTACGCGCAGCTGAGCCCGACCCCGGCGCGCAGCCATTTCGACGCGGTGCCGCTCAAGCGCTTCCATGAGCTGCAGATCCCGCGCAGCTGGCTCTACGCCACCGACGACGTGGCGCTGCCGCCGGGCGAGTACGGCTGGCATCCGCGGCTGAGTGCGCGCCTGGGCGCCTATCGCCTGGTCAGCCTGCCGGGCAGCCACGAAGTGTGTTTCAGCGCGCCCGCGCGGCTGGCAGAGAAGATCCTGCTGGCCGGCCGCGATTGACGATCCCCACCGGAGAACTCCAGATGACTCCTTCATCCCCCCTGCGCATCGGCATCGTCGGCGGCGGCATCGCCGGCGTCGGCCTGGCCCTGGGCCTGTGCCGCCACCGCCATCTCGACGTGCAGTTGTTCGAATCGGCGCCAGCCTTCGGCGAGATCGGCGCCGGCGTCTCGTTCGGTCCCAACGCGGTGCGCGCGCTGGCCGGCCTGGGCATGGGCGAGCCCTATGCCGAACTCGCCGACCGCACGCCGGCACCGTGGCAGGACGTGTGGTTCGAATGGCGCCGCGGCGAGGACGCGCGGCTGCTGGGGCAGACCCTGGCGCCGGGCGTCGGCCAGTCCTCGGTGCATCGCGCCGACTTCCTCGACGCGCTGGCCACGCGCCTGCCGTTCGGACTGGCCCAGTTCGGCAAGCGCGCGGTCGCCGTGGAGCAGGATGCCGACGCGGCGCGCGTGCGCTTCGCCGACGGCAGCCAGTACGAAGGCGATGTGCTGATCGCCGCCGACGGCATCAAGTCGGCCTTGCGCGGCGAGGTGCTGCGCGCGCTTGGCCACGCGCCGGCGGAGCCGCGCTTCACCGGCACCTGCGCCTACCGTGGCCTGATCGACGCGGCGCGGTTGCGCGCCGCCTTCGCCACGCGCGGTGTGGACGCGCATCTGGTCGACGTGCCGCAGATGTTGCTGGGCCTGGACGCGCACATCCTCACCTTCCCGGTGAAGCAGGGCCGGCTGATCAATGTGGTCGCCTTCGTCTCCGACCGCAGCGACCCGGCGCCGCAGTGGCGTACCGGCCAGGCCTGGGTGCGCGAGGCCAGCCGTCGCGAGATGCTGGAGGCGTTCGCGCACTGGGGCGAGGCGGCGCGCACTTTGCTGGAGTGCATCGACACGCCCACGCACTGGGCGCTGCACGATCTGGCCGAGTTGCCCGGCTACGTGCACGGGCGGCTGGCGCTGATCGGGGATGCCGCGCACGCGATGCTGCCGCACCAGGGCGCCGGCGCCGGGCAGGGCCTGGAGGACGCCTATCTGCTGGCGCAACTGCTGGCCACGCCCGGCCTGACCCGCGGCGATCTGCCGGCCCTGCTGCAGGTCTACGAGCGCCTGCGCCTGCCGCGCGCCTGCCGCGTGCAGCGCACCTCGCGCGAGGCCGGCGAGCTGTACGAGCTGCGCGATCCGCAGGCCGGCGCCGACGATACGCGGCTGGCGCAGACGCTGGCGCAGCGCTTCGACTGGATCTGGACGCACGACCTGGAGGCCGAAGTGGAGCAGGGGCGGCGGATGCTGGCCGCGGGCGTCACCGCGGGCGCCTAGCCCAGGATTGCGGCGCGCGGCGTTGAGCGTCCGCGGCCCGGAGGCGGCGTCGTATCGACGCGTCGCGCTGCGCCGTGCATCGCCTTTGCACGCATCGCGACGCCAGGAGGCGTCCCGGTTGCCACGCCGGGACGCCCACGCCTGCGCTGGCCGGATGGCGTGCGCAGGTCGCGGCATGGCGTACTTGAGACATGGCGTACCGGCCATTCCGCCGCGCGGCCCCGGCGATGCGATCGGCGGTGTGGGCATTCACGCCGCCTGCGAAGACATCGTGCGGTCGAGTGCAACGCGACCAGTCGCCACGCGGTGCCCCCATGCGCCCTCGTACTGATATGGCGATGAGGCGTGAAGCGTTTGCTCGGCCCGCCTCAGTCGCGGAAGTTGTCGAACTGCAGCGGCAGCTCGAAATCGCTCTTCTTCAGCAGCGCGATCGCGTCCTGCAGGTCGTCGCGCTTCTTGCCGCTGACCCGCAGCTTGTCGCCGTTGATCTGCGCTTCCACCTTCAGCTTGGCCTCCTTGAGCGAGGCCACGATCTTTTTGCCCAGCTTCTGCTCGATGCCCTGCTTGACGGTGATCTTCTGCCGCGCGCCGGCCAGGTTGGTCTCCACGTCGCCGAACTCCAGGCAGCGCACGTCGATGCCGCGGGCCAGCAGGCGCGCGCGCAGGATGTCGGTCATCTGCTTGACCTGGAAATCGCTGGGCGCGGACTGCGTGATGACCTGGTCGTCCAGCTCGAACTTGGCCTCCACGCCCTTGAAGTCGAAACGCGTCGACAGCTCGCGGTTGGCCTGGTCGACGGCATTGGTCAGTTCGTGCTTGTCGACTTCGGAAACGATATCGAAGGAAGGCATGGGCGGGTCCTCGGCAAAGATGCCTATCGTAGAACGTGCGGGCGGCGCGTGGGGACGTGCATGTGCGCAATGCCGTGCGTTGGTCGGTGCCGCGCGTCGCGACTGAAGACGCTTCCACAGGAGGCGGCATCGGCCGGCACGCCGGCCGGAGCCATGTGGGAGGGACTTCAGTCCCGACGCGATGTCCTCCGGCACCACGCCCAGCGCCGATCGCGGCGATAATGCGCCGATGCCCACCTCCCGTTCCAATGCCGCAGCCGCCGCGTGGATGATCGCCGCGGTCGCGTTCTTTTCGCTGATGGATGCGTCCATGAAGCAGCTCAGCACGCACTATCCGGCGCTGCAGGTCGCGGCGCTGCGCGGCGGCGCCTCGCTGCCGTTCGTGCTGGTGTGGGTGCTGGCCAGCGCCGGGCCGCATGCGATCTGGCCGGTGCGCTGGGGGCTGCACCTGCTGCGCGGCGTGCTCGGCATCGCCATGATCGGCTGCTTCGCCTGGGCCTTGCGCAGCCTGCCGCTGTCCACCGCCTACACCATCTACTTCGTCGCCCCGCTGCTGGTGGCGGCGCTGTCGGTGCCGCTGCTCGGCGAGTACGTGGGTCCGCGGCGCTGGGCGGCGATCGGCGTCGGCCTGGTCGGCGTGCTGGTGGTGCTGCGCCCCGGCATGGATGGGTTCGTCTCGCTGCCGGGGCTGATGGTGCTGCTGGCGGCCGTGGCCTATGCGGTCGCCTCGGTGTTGGTCAGCCTGCTGGCGCGCACCGACACGTCGCAGTCGCTGGTAGTGTGGTTCCTGCTGATCATGGCGCTGGGCGCCGGCGCGTTGGCGCTGCCGGACTGGACCCCGCTGCGCCCGGCCGACACCGGCTGGATCGCCGGCATGGGCCTGGCCGGGGCGCTGGGCCAGGTGGCGCTGACCCAGGCGTTCCGCCGCGGCGACGCCTCGCTGGTCGCGCCGCTGGAGTACAGCGGCCTGCTGTGGGTGATTCCCTGGGACTGGCTGCTGTGGCGCAAGCTGCCCGACGCCTGGACCTGGGTGGGCGGGGCGATCATCGTCGCCAGCGGCCTGTATCTGCTGCACCGCGAGCGGATCCGCGCGGTGGCGCATCCGCCGCCGCAGGCGCGGCCGTAGTCGTAGCCGGCTGCGATGCGCGCCTACGTTAGAATCGAATGGAATAACGCACGCCATCTTGGCCTGCTAGGCTTTGCGCCCCCCGTCGCTGCCGGTTCCGCGCGTTGATCCAGTTCGAGCGCCTGCACAAGTCCTATTCCGTCGCCGGCCAGCCGGTCGTGGCGCTGCATCCGCTCGACCTGCGCATCGACGCCGGCGAGGTGTTCGGCATCATCGGCCATTCCGGCGCCGGCAAGTCGACCCTGATCCGGCTGATCAACCGGCTCGAGGAGCCCAGCGGCGGCCGCCTGATCATCGACGGCGAGGACGTCACCGCGCTGGATCGCGCCGGGCTGCGCACACTGCGCCAGCGCGTGGGCATGATCTTCCAGCACTTCAACCTGCTGTCCTCGCGCACGGTCGCCGGCAACGTCGCGTTCCCGCTGGAACTGGCCGGCACACCGCGCGCGGAGATCGACGCGCGGGTGGCCGAACTGCTGGAGCGGGTGGGGCTGGCCGCGCATGCCGGCAAGTATCCGGCGCAGCTGTCGGGCGGGCAGAAGCAGCGCGTCGGCATCGCCCGCGCCCTGGCCACGCGCCCGCGGATCCTGCTGTGCGACGAGGCCACCAGCGCGCTGGATCCGCAGACCACCGCCTCGGTGCTGGCGCTGCTGGCGCAGATCAACCGCGAACTGGGCCTGACCATCGTGCTGATCACCCACGAGATGGAAGTGATCCGCCGCGTCTGCGACCGCGTGGCGGTGCTCGACGCCGGGCGCCTGGTCGAGAGTGGGCCGGTCACCGAGGTGTTCCTGCATCCGCAGCATCCGACCACCAAGCGCTTCGTCTCCGAGGCCGAACACGTCGACGAGGCCGAGCTGTACCGCGACCTCACCGCGGTGGACGGGCGCATCCTGCGGCTGACCTTCCTCGGCACCGACACCTACGCGCCGCTGCTCGGGCGCATCGCCCGCGCCACCGCGGTGGACTACAACATCCTGTCCGGGCGCATCGACCGGATCAAGGACACCCCTTACGGCCAACTGACCGTGGCCCTGGTCGGTGGCGACATGGATGCGGCGCAGGCCGCCTTCGTCGCCGCCGGCGTGCATGTGCAGGAGCTGCGCCGATGAGCCCGTTCGCCACCGCCGCCGCCGGCTTCTTCCGCAATCTCGATGCCGGCAAGTGGAGCGAGATCGGCCGCGCCACCGTCGACACCCTGCTGATGCTCGGCGGCTCGCTGCCGCTGACCCTGCTGATCGGCCTGCCGCTGGGTGTGCTGCTGTTCCTGACCGGCCCGCGCCAGACCCACCAGAAGCCGCTGCTGTACGGCGGCCTGGCGCTGGTCATCAACGTGCTGCGCTCGGTGCCCTTCATCATCCTGATGATCGCGATGATCCCGCTGACGCTGTGGGCGATGGGCACCTCGCTGGGCGTGCGCGGCGCGATCCTGCCGTTGGTGGTGGGTGCGGCGCCGTTCTACGCGCGGCTGGTGGAGACCGCACTGCGCGAAGTGGACCGCGGCGTGGTCGAGGCTAGCCTGGCGATGGGCGCGACCACCTGGCAACTGGTGACGCGGGTGCTGCTGCCGGAAGCGCGGCCGGGCCTGATCGCCGGCGCCACGGTGACCACCATCGCCCTGATCGGCTTCACCGCGATGGGCGGCGCGATCGGTTCCGGCGGCCTCGGCGACCTGGCCTACCGCGACGGCTACCAGCGCTCGCATGCCGACGTGGCGCTGGTGACGGTGGTGATCCTGCTGCTGCTGGTGCAGGCGCTGCAGATGCTCGGCGACCGCCTGGTCGCGCATTACAGCCGGCGCTGATGTCCTCCTGGTTGTCGTCGTAGGAGCGGCTCTTGTCCCTTTGCGGGATCAGCTGCGACCGCTGGCGGTAGCGCGGTCACGGCTGACCTGCAAGCGCACACGAGCGTCGCTCCCACAACACGACGCAATCTAAGGTCTTTCGCCGCAGAGCGAGGCCGGGTCTGCTAGCGTGCTGACAGAGCTGGTCGCTGCCCTTCTCCTTCCCCACGTTTTCCGGATACCTGCCATGACCCGATTCCCGTTCCGCCTCCTGCTCGCCAGCGCCGTGC
Source organism: Xanthomonas sp. 3498 (assembly GCF_014199795.1). Taxonomy (NCBI): domain Bacteria; kingdom Pseudomonadati; phylum Pseudomonadota; class Gammaproteobacteria; order Lysobacterales; family Lysobacteraceae; genus Xanthomonas; species Xanthomonas sp. 3498. The sequence continues at coordinate 44,007 of NZ_JACHOH010000010.1, read as the reverse complement.
TCGCCCTCGGCGGTTGCGGCAAGCCCGATGCCGGCGCCGCCAGCGACCACCTCAGCGTCGCCGCCACCGCGGTGCCGCACGCCGAGATCCTGGAGGTGGTCAAGCCGATGCTGGAACAGCAGGGCGTGACCCTGGACGTGCGCGTGTTCAACGACTACGTGCAGCCCAACGACCAGGTGGTACAGAAGCAGATCGACGTGAACTACTTCCAGACCGAGCCCTACCTGCAGGCCTACAACCGCGACCGCAAGAGCGATCTGGTCACCGTGGTCGGCGTGCACATCGAGCCGTTCGGCGCTTATTCGCGCCGCTACAAGTCGCTGGACGCACTGCCGCAGGGCGCCGACGTGGTGATCCCCAACGACCCCAGCAACAACAGCCGCGCGCTGATCCTGCTGGACAAGGCCGGGGTCATCAAGCTCAAGGACCCGCGCAATGCGCTGTCCACCCAGCGCGACATCGTCGCCAATCCCAAGCAGCTGAAGTTCCGCGAGCTGGATTCGGCGATGCTGCCGCGGGTGCTGGACCAGGTCGACCTGGCGCTGATCAACACCAACTACGCGCTCGACGCCGGACTCAATCCCACCCGCGACGCGCTGGCGATCGAGAGCAAGGATTCGCCATACGTGAACTTCCTGGTCGCGCGTGCCGACAACAAGGACGATCCGCGCGTGCAGAAGCTGGCCAAGGCGTTGACCAGCCCGGAAGTGAAGGCCTTCATCCAGCGCAAGTACCAGGGCGCGGTGTTGCCCGCGTTCTGATCGGCCCACACGCATGCCGCTGCTGCTGGCCATTCCGCTGGCGATCGTGATCGCGCTGGCGGTGACCGCGGTGCTGCTGCCGCTGTCGCTGCTGCAGCGGTTCCGCGTGGGCACGGCGCGGCGTCAGGCGCGCGGTTGGCTGATCGCAGTGCAACTGTGGTCGGCGCTGCTGTCCAGCGTGGTGCTGCTGGTCTTCGCCCTGATCGCCGCGCACTGGTGGCCCGGTGCGGCCATCAGTGCGTTGGCCGGCTGGGGTATCGGCGTGCTGCTGGGTGCGCTCGGCATCGTCGCCACCCGCTTCGAGCCACTGCCGCACGGGCTGCACTACACGCCGAACCTGTGGCTGGTGCTGGGCATGACCGCGCTGGTGGCGGTGCGCATCGGTGCCGGGGTGTGGCAGGGCTGGCGCAGCCTGGTCGATGGTGCGGCCTGGCCCACCGAGGGCTGGATGAGCCACGCCAGCCTGCTGGCCGCGGCGGCCTTGTTACTCGGTTATGCCTGCGCCTATGCCTGGCTGTTGCGGCGGCGCCTGCGCCGTTTCGATCGCTACCGCGGGTTCGATCGCTCGCCGCGTTGAGGGCGAGCGCGCCTGCAAGGCGACGCGGTACCGCTTCTGTCGATCGCGCTGCCAGCAATTGTGAGCGCAGAGTCGAGCCAAGCGAATGAACAAAAACAAACGGGCCCTTTCGGGCCCGTTTGCGCAACCACTGGAGACGAAACGCTTAGAAGCGCGCGCCGACGCCGAAGCTGAACAGCCACGGATCCAGCTTCAGGTCTTCGCCGGTGCCTTCGCCGGCCACCTTCACTTCCGGACGCGAATGCATGTAGCGCGCATCGGCACGGGCGAACCAGGTGGAGTTGATGTTCATGTCCACGCCGACGGTGCCGATGGCGCCCTTGGCGGTGTCCAGGCTCACGTGCTGGCCGGTACCGGCAAGCGCGTCGATCTTCTCGTTGCTGAAGTTGGACTCGTAGTAACCGACGCCGACGAACGGACGGAACACGTTGTCCGCCTGGCCGAAGTGGTACTGGCCGCTCAGCGCGATCGGCTGCTGTTCGACGGTGCCGACCTTGCCAACGCCGTCCGCCTTGACGCGGTGGTTGAACTTGTCGGCAGCGCCCCACAGTTCAACCGCCCAGTTGTCGTTGATCAGCCAGCTGGCGCTGATGGTCGGCGCCGGGCCGCCATCGACGTCGAGGCCGGCCGCCGGCTTGGAGTGCGTGTCGAGCAGGGTCGCGCTGCCGACGACGGAGAAATGCTTGCCGGACGCGGTATCGGCATCCTGTGCGAATGCGGCGGGCGCAAACGCAAGGGCGGACACGACAGCCAGGCTCAGGATCTGAATGGACCGCATGGGGTATCTCCTCATCTTTTTCTTGTGGGGCCACGGGAGTGGGCGCGCACACCGTATCGATGAGAAGATGAATCGTCGCCGACCCTCGCCAGACCAATGCAGGCGACGTTCAGGCACTTGCGCCTGATGCTTGAAATAACGAGGTTTTAAGGCTTTTGGCTGTTCATCCTGATGTGTGCGACGTGACGACGCAGCCGCTGTTGCAGGGTCTGCCCGCGCAGATACGCGACGATTGCCGGGTGCTGGTGCTCGGCTCCATGCCAGGCGCGGCGTCGTTGCAGCAGGCGCGTTACTACGCGCATCCACGCAACCGGTTCTGGCCGCTGATGGCGGCGCTGTGCGGTTTCGATGTGGCACTGGACGCCGAAGCGCGGATGCAGGCGCTGCACGCCGCCGGCGTCGGCCTGTGGGACGTGATCGGCCAGTGCCGACGCCGTGGCAGCCTGGATGCGGCGATCGTGCGCGGCAGCGAAGTCCTCAATGCCTTGCCCGAACGCATCGCGCAGTTGCCGCAGTTGCGCGTCATCGCCTGCAACGGCACGGCGGCGGCGCAGGCGTTCGCGCGCTTCGTGCAGCCGCAACTGCCGCTGCGCGATCCGCCGCTGGTGCTGCTGGCGCTGCCTTCCAGCAGTCCGGCCAATGCCGCCTTCGCCTGGCCGCGCCTGCTGCAGGCATGGTCGCCGCTGCAGCACTGGCTGCGCCCGGCCGTGACGGACGATTGACTCAGCGCCGCGCGCGCAGGCGCAGCCACAGGGTCTGCAGCGCCAGCGCGGCGGCCAGCAGCAGCGCCACCCAGGCCGCGGTCTGCGCACCGGCGAGCGTGCTGCCGGCCTGTTTGACGTAGACCGCGGCCAGCGCCCACAGCGCCGCCGCCGCATAGGCAAGATTGCCGCGCATCGCCCGGTTCATGCCCAGCAGCAGCGCCGCCGCCAGCGCGAACAGCACCAGGCTCCACGGCAGCATCCGCTCGGTCGAGAGCCAGCGGTAGGCCACGACCACCTGCGCGGTGTTCAGGAACGCCGCCAGCGACAGCCAGCCGGCATGCAGCGACAGCGGCAGCCAGGCCCACAGGGTCTGGCCCGGTTCGGTCGCCCGATCGCGCGACAGCCGCAGCGCGGCCAGCAGCATCGCCGCCAGCGCGGTCCAGATCACCGCCAGCGCCAGCAGGAAGTGCTGCTGGGAGAACACCGGCATCCACGCCGCGGTCAGCGCGAAGCCCAGCGCGGCCGGTGCCCGCACCTGCGCCAGCGCGCTGCCGCGGCGGCGCCGCGCGCTGAATTGCCACAGGCCGAAGGCCAGGTCGAGCAGGAAGATCACGCCCCAGATCGCAAAGGCGTAGCCGGCGGCGACGATCAGGGTCGGGTAGCGGTCGGAAATGGCGCCGTTGGTCGGGCCGAACGCGCCGCGTTGCCCGAACCAGGCGACCAGCGGCATCGCCAACGCCATCAACAGCACCAGGATCCGCATGCCTGCCCTCCGGAAATCTGCGGCGAGCCTAGCGGCGGCTCCGTGAAGGCGGCGCACCGGCGGTTGGCGCCGCGGGCGCGCAACATGCGCCGGCGTACTGTCCGCCGGCAGTCGCGCGCCGCGCAGGCGATCGGGCTTTTTTGCCCGGCAAAGGTTGGCGCTGCGGCTGCGGGCCGCCACAATAGGGGTTTCCCCCTCATTAGTTGCCGGAGTTGCCCGCATGGCCGAAATCAAGGAAGCACTTGTCCCCGATATCGGTGACTACAGCGACGTCCCGGTAATCGAAGTGCTGGTGGCCGTCGGCGACACGGTGAAGAAGGACCAGAGCCTGGTCACCCTGGAGTCGGACAAGGCGACGATGGAAGTGCCGTCGCCGTTCGCCGGCGTGGTCAAGGAACTCAAGGTCAAGGTCGGCGACAGCCTGTCCGAGGGCAAGGTGGTGGCGCTGATCGAAGTGGCCGAGGGTGGCGCCAGTGCCGCACCCGCTGCGCCTGCAGCCGCCAAGGCCACGCCCGCGCCGGCCCAGCAGGCCGCCGCCCCGGCCGCCGCACCCTCGCAGAATGCGGTCAAGCCGGCGCCGGCCGCTGCCGCGGCGGGCGGCGTGGTCGAGGCGCGGGTGCCGGACATCGGCGACTACAGCGACGTGCCGGTGATCGAGGTGCTGGTCGCGGTCGGCGACACGGTCAAGAAAGACCAGAGCCTGGTCACCCTGGAGTCGGACAAGGCGACGATGGAAGTGCCCTCGTCGGTGGCCGGCGTGGTCAAGGAACTCAAGGTCAAGGTCGGCGACAGCCTGTCCGAGGGCAAGGTGGTGGCGCTGATCGAAGTGGCCGGCAGCGATGCCGACGCACCCTCCGCGCCCGCGATCCAGCCCAGCGCCGAGACCGGCGGCGGCGTCGAGCCGGTGCCGACCTCCTCTGCGCCGGACAAGCTGGCCCAGCGCGAAATCGCCCAGGTCCAGGCCACGGCGCCGGCCAAGGCCGCCGCGCCGTCCGCCACCCAGAGCAGCCCGCCGGTGGCGTTCGACGCCGACAGCGTGCTGCCGCAGAAGGTGCCCTATGCGAGCCCGGCGGTGCGCGTGTTCGCCCGCGAACTCGGCGTGGACCTGTTCCAGGTCAGTGGCTCGGAACAAGGCGGCCGCATCAGCAAGGACGACGTGCAGCGCTACGTCAAGGCGGCGCTGTCCGGCGCCGCGCCGGCCGCTGCGGGTGCCGCGCCTGCCGCCGGCGGCAACGGCCTGAACCTGCTGCCGTGGCCGAAGGTGGACTTCGCCAAGTTCGGCGAGGTCGAGGTCAAGCCGCTGTCGCGGATCAAGAAGATCTCCGGCGCCAACCTGGCGCGCAACTGGGCGATGATCCCGCACGTCACCCAGTTCGAGCAGGCCGACATCACCGACCTGGAAGCCCTGCGCGTGGCGCTGAACAAGGAAAACGAGAAGGCCGGCATCAAGCTGACCATGCTCGCCTTCCTGCTCAAGGCCAGCGCCGCGGCGCTGAAGCAGTTCCCCGAGTTCAACGCCTCGCTCGATGCCAGCGGCGAGAACCTGACCCTGAAGAAGTACTTCCACATCGGCTTCGCCGCCGACACCCCGAACGGGCTGGTGGTGCCGGTGATCCGCGACGTGGACAAGAAGGGCGTGGTCGAGCTGGCGCGCGAGAGCGGCGAGCTGGCCAAGAAGGCGCGCGACGGCAAGCTGGGCCCGGCCGACATGAGCGGCGGCTGCTTCTCGATCAGCTCGCTCGGCGGCATCGGCGGCACCGCCTTCACCCCGATCGTCAATGCGCCGGAAGTGGCGATCCTGGGCGTGTCCAAGTCGTCGATCCAGCCGGTCTGGAACGGCAAGGAATTCGCGCCCAAGCTGCTCTTGCCGCTGTCGCTGAGCTACGACCACCGCGTCATCGACGGCGCTGCCGCCGCGCGTTTCACCACCTACCTGAGCCAGGTGCTGGCGGACATGCGCCGCGTGCTGCTGTAAGCCCTGCCGTCACGGCGCCGCGTCCGTCGCGGTGCCGGTTTTCCCCCACTTGCGCGCGCCGCGTGTTTGCGCGGTCGCGCCGACGAACTGCAAACGCCCACCGCCGCGGCGATGGGCCACAGGAGAAGCTGCATGGCGGTCATTGAGGTCAAGGTCCCGGATATCGGCGACTACAGCGACGTTCCGGTCATCGAGGTGCTGGTCGCCGTCGGCGACACGGTGAAGAAGGACCAGGGCCTGGTGACGCTGGAGTCGGACAAGGCCACGCTGGAAGTGCCGTCCGCGGCCGCCGGCGTGATCAAGGAACTGAAGGTCAAGCTTGGCGACATCCTGTCCGAGGGCGCGGTGATCGCGCTGCTGGAGACCGCGGACGGCGCCGCGGCCGCGCCCGCCGCGGCCCCGGCCGAGGTGCCGGCCAGCAAGCCGCCGGTGGCGCCGTCGCACCGCGCGCCGGCCGAGCCGCCGGCGCCCAAGCCGGCGCTGGCCAGCGGCCAGCCCGCCGACATCGAATGCAAGATGGTGGTGCTCGGCGCCGGCCCTGGCGGCTACACCGCCGCGTTCCGCGCTGCCGACCTGGGCCTGGACACGGTGCTGATCGAGCGTTACGCCAGCCTCGGCGGCGTCTGCCTCAACGTCGGCTGCATTCCCTCCAAGGCGCTGCTGCACGCGGCCGCGGTGATCGACGAGGTCGCCCATGCCGGCGACTTCGGCGTGGACTTCGGCAAGCCGAAGATCACCCTGGACAAGCTGCGCGAGTACAAGGAGAAGGTGGTCGGCAAGCTCACCGGTGGCCTGGCCAGCATGGCCAAACAGCGCAAGGTGCGCACCGTCACCGGCGTGGCGTCGTTCGTGTCGCCGAACGAACTGGAGATCGTCGGCGCCGACGGCAAGACCCAGTTGCTGCGTTTCGAGCACTGCATCGTCGCTGCCGGCTCGCAGGCGGTGAAGCTGCCGAATTTCCCGTGGGACGACAAGCGGGTGATGGACTCCACCGACGCGCTGGAACTGCAGGACATCCCCAAGACCCTGCTGGTGGTCGGCGGCGGCATCATCGGCCTGGAAATGGCCACCGTGTACAGCGCGCTGGGCAGCAAGGTCACCGTCGTCGAGTTCATGGACCAGCTGATGCCGGGCGCCGACAAGGACCTGGTCAAGCCGCTGGCCGACCGGCTGAAGAAGCAGGGCGTGGAGGTCCATCTCAAGACCAAGGCGGCCGAGGTCAAGGCCGACAAGAAGGGCATCACCGTGTCCTTCGAAGCCGCTACCGCGGGCGAAACGCCGGCGCTGGCCGCCACCACCTACGACCGCGTGCTGGTCGCGGTGGGTCGCGCGCCCAACGGCAAGAAGATCGGCGCCGACAAGGCCGGCATCAACGTCACCGAGCGCGGCTTCATTCCGGTCGACCGGCAGATGCGCACCAACGTGCCGCACATCTTCGCCATCGGCGACATCGTCGGTAACCCGATGCTGGCGCACAAGGCCACCCACGAGGGCAAGCTGGCCGCGGAAGTGGCCGCCGGCGAGAAGAAGGAGTGGGTGGCGCGGGTGATTCCGTCGGTGGCCTACACCAACCCGGAAATCGCCTGGGTCGGCGTCACCGAGACCGAGGCCAAGGCCAAGGGGTTGAAGGTCGGCGTGGCCAAGTTCCCGTGGGCGGCCAGCGGCCGCGCCATCGGCATCGGCCGCACCGAGGGCTTCACCAAGCTGATCTTCGACGAGGAGACGCACCGGGTCATCGGCGGCGCCATCGTCGGCGTGCACGCCGGCGACCTGCTGGCCGAGATCGGCCTGGCGATCGAGATGGGCGCGGAGGCCGAGGACATCGGCCACACCATCCATGCGCATCCGACCCTGAGCGAGTCGGTCGGCATGAGTGCCGAGGTCTACGACGGCACCATCACCGACCTGTACATCCCCAAGAAGAAGTGATGCCGCCCCGCGCGACCGTGCCGCCGCGTGCGGTGCGGTCGCGGCCGGGGTGAGCCGACGCACGGAGGTCGCTGTGGGGCAGGACAATCTATGTCCCGAACTGCAGGCGCTGCTGCAGCGCGAACTGGCCGGCGGCAACCGCATCGCCGAGCCGCCGCGCCGGACCGACTGGCCGCAGCCGGGCTCGGTATTCGTGTCGTTGAAGCGCGACTTGCGCAGCGACGTGGCGTCGCTGCCGGCGGTGGTGCAGCACGCGATCTGCACCGATCCGCATTACGGCTGGCACGACGAGTGCTACTGCACGACGCACCAGCATCTGCTGGTGGCGGGGGCGACCAAGCCGCCCTGAGTGTGTGTCGGCTGCGCGACGCGGCTGTCGCCGCGCCGGCCTTGACCACGTACCCGTTAAACGACAGAACCCCGCATCGCTGCGGGGTTCTGCATGAAGCTGCTTGCGGGACCCGGGTCCCGGGTCCCGAACCAATCAGAACGCGAAGGTCACGCCCGCGACCGGACCCTTGAATTCCTGCTTCAGGCCGATGCTGGCATTGTCGCGCTTGCGGTCCACGTCGAGCTTGAACCAGTCGTAGCCGGCGAAGATGCCGAAGTTGCGGGTGAAGCGGTATTCGACGATGGCGTTGGCGCGGCTCAGGTCGCCGTCGTACTTGTCGAAGTTGCCCCACTTGGTGTTGAGGTACTGGCCCTGGATGTTGAACAGCCAGTGCTCGCTCGGGTGCGCGGTGAAGCGCAGGCCGACCACCGGCGCGGCGCCGTCCTCGCTCTCGTCCAGGAAGGTGCCGGCGTACACCGGGCCCAGGTCGGCGTAGGCGTTGGCCTGCACCTTGGCCCACTCGGCACCGATCTGCAGGCCCATGCTGAACTGCGGGTTGTCGATCACCGAGTAGTCGTACACCAGGCTGGCGACCTGGTACTTCAGTTCGCCCTTGACGAAGCTGCCGGTCGGCACGGTCACGCCGCCGAAGCTGACGTCCTCGCCCAGCTCTTCGCGGCGGTCCTTGTCGTACTTGAAGTAGTCGAAGATCAGGCGCTGGCGGGTGCTGAGGCGGAACACGCCATCCACGCGCGGCTCCCATTCCTTGCCGCCGAAATTGAAGTCCTGCGCGCCGGAAATGGCGTTACCATTGATTACGGCATTGCCGCGCAGGGTGTTGTCGTTGTCCACGTTCATCGCGCCCACCCGCAGGGTGAAGCGGTCGTCGCCGTCTTCGGCGTGGGCGGGCGTGGCGTAAGCGGCGGCGAGCGCGAACGGCAGCGCCAGGGCAAGCAAGTGTTTCATGGGGGACAAGCTCCGTCGTCTTGGGTTCTTGGGATAGGTCGTCGATGGCTGGCGCCAGCGCGTGGCGTCACTATCCTTAAATCCGCGTCCACCATTCGTGAAAGTATGGTTGCCCGTGTCGCCACCCACGTCCCAGAACGCGCAACGAAAAGAGCCCCGGAAAGACCGGGGCTCGGTGGGCCTGCGCTGTGGGCCGACGAGGATGGGCGCAGTCCCTGTCCGATCAGACAGGGCAGTGGACAGAAAGTTCCTCCGCAAAGACGTGTTGCAACGCCGCATTCGGCGCCGGCCGTGGGCGACGGCCGTGCTATCGTCTACGGGCGGATGGGCATTCGGGCGCGGTCAGGACCACTGGCGGTTGTCTCGCAAATTGTCCCATTGCTATAATTCCGCGGCTCGACGGACGCGAAGCCGTCCTCAATCCACCACCAAATGCAGGATTTTCTGTGCTGAACTCCGTTGATGCGGGTCGGCGGCTGATGCTGCGCGCAGCGATTTACCCGCTGGTGGCGGTGGCCGTGATGTCCCTGCTGTTCTTGCTGCTGGGGCCGAAGTACGCGATGGGCGCTGCCGCAACCGGGCTGGCGACCGTGGCAGGGGGATGGCTGGCAGCACGTACCGCGCTCAATGGCGGTGTGCAGGCGGCGGGTTCGGCATTGGCGCGGTTGATCGTGGCCATGGTGCTGAAGTGGGTGTTGGTGTTCGCGGTACTGGCGCTGGGCTTTGCCTGGTGGCGGCTGCCTCCTCTGGCCCTGTTGGCGGGTATCGCCGTCGGGCTGATGTTCCAGGTTCTGGCTCTGGCCAGACGTTGATCGAATCAAGAAAAGGCTCAGGACACATGGCGGGCGAGGCAGAAACCCCTACCTCCTACATCCAGCACCATCTGCACAACCTCACCTTCCAGGTGCAGGAAGGCGGGTTCTGGCAGGTGCACGTCGATACCATGGTCATGTCGGTGCTGTCCGGCCTGCTGATGGTGTTCGGCTTCTGGCTGGCCACGCGCAAGGCCACCGCCGGCGTGCCGGGCAAGTGGCAGGCGTTCGTGGAGATCCTGCTGGAGTTCGTGGACCGCCAGGCCAAGGACACCTACCACGGCACCAGCAAGCTGGTGACCCCGATCGCAATCACCCTGTTCTTCTGGATCCTGATGATGAACCTCATCAAGATGATCCCGGCGGACTTCCTGGCGATCCCGCTGAGCTGGGCCGGCGTGCACTACTGGAAGCCGGTGCCGACCGCCGACGTCAATGCCACCCTGGGCATGTCGATCAGCGTGTTCTTCCTGATGATCTTCTTCTCGCTGCGCTCCAAGGGCGTGGGCGGCATGGCCAAGGAATTCCTCACCGCGCCGTTCGGCAAGTGGATGCTGCCGTTCAACCTGATCCTCAACATCGTCGAGTGGCTGAGCAAGCCGGTGTCGCTGGCGATGCGACTGTTCGGCAACATGTTCGGCGGCGAGATCGTGTTCCTGCTGATCTGGGTGCTCGGCGGTGCCGGCATCTTCGGCGCGCTGGCCGGCGGTGCGTTCGGCTTCGGCTGGATGCTGTTCCACCTGCTGGTGATTCCGCTGCAGGCGTTCATTTTCATGATGCTGTCCATCGTGTATCTGAGCCTGGCGGAAGACAGCCACTGACGTTTCTGTTTCACGCGTTCTAAGCAACCCTTCGTTCGATTCACCATCCTCAAGCAACTTTGTTCCTGGAGAAAACCATGTACTTCGCCGTCCTGACCAACCTCGCCCAAGTCCAGAGCTCCACCGTCCTCGCCGTCGGCATCATGATCGGCCTGGCCGCGCTGGGCGCCGGCCTCGGTCTGGCCATCATGGCCGGCAAGTTCCTGGAATCGGCCGCGCGCCAGCCGGAACTGATCCCGGTGCTGCAGGTCCGCATGTTCATCACCGCCGGCCTGATCGACGCCGCGTTCATCATCAGCGTCGCGGTCGGCCTGCTGTTCGCATTCGCCAACCCGATGATCGGCGAGTTCGTCGCGCGTCTGCCGCAGGGCGGTTGATCCCGTCGTACCGGCGTGCGGTCGCCACCGGCGGCCGCCGCTACGGATGAAGGTTCGGACGCGCTGCCGTGCTGGCGGCGCGTCCACCCCGTCACCATTGGCTGAGCGTACCCCATGAATATCGGTCTCACCCTCTTTGCCCAGGCGCTGGCGTTCGCCGGTCTGATCTGGATCGTCGCGACCAAGATCTGGCCGCCGCTGATGCAGGCCATCGAAGAGCGCCAACAGAAGATCGCCGAAGGCCTGGCCGCGGCCGATCGCAGTCAGAAGGATCTGGCGCAGGCGCAGGAAAAGGTCAACGAAGCGTTGAAGGACGCCCGCATCAAGGCCAACGAGATCATCGATCAGGCCCATGCGCGCGCCAATCAGATCGTCGAGGCGGCCAAGCACGAGGCGATCGTCGAAGCCAACCGGCAGAAGGAACTGGCCCAGGCCGAGATCGACGCCGCGGCCAACCGTGCGCGCGAGGATCTGCGTCGCCAGGTGTCGCTGCTGGCGGTGAGCGGTGCCGAGAAGCTGCTCAAGCGCGAAATCGACGCCAACGCCCACAAGGCGCTGCTCGACGAGCTGGCGGCGGAGATCTGAGATGAGCCAGGCCCTCACACTGGCGCGTCCCTACGCTCGCGCTGCGTTCGCCGCGGCCAGCGACGCCGGCAAGCTCGCGCCCTGGTCGCAGGCGCTGGCGTTCTCCGCCCAGGTCGCGGCCGACCCGCGCGTGGCCGCGTTGCTGCACAACCCGCTGCTGCAGCGGGAACAGGCGGTGTCGCTGCTGGCGCCGGAAGCCGCTGATGAGCAGTACCAGCGCTTCCTGAGCCTGCTGGCCGAAGGCCAGCGGCTGCCGCTGCTGCCGGAGATCGCCGGGCTGTACGACCAGCTGCGGGCCGAGGCCGAGCGCGTGGTGCAGGCCAACGTGACCTCCGCGACGGCGCTGAGCGATGCCGAGGTGGCCTCGCTGAAGGTGGCGCTGAAGCAGCGCTTCGGCCGCGAGGTCGAGATCACCACGGCGGTGGACGCTTCGCTGATCGGCGGCGCGGTGATCGACGCCGGCGACGTGGTCATCGACGGTTCGTTGAAAGGCAAGCTGTCGCGTCTGCAATCCGCACTGGCCCACTAAGAAACGGGAATGGCGAATAGAGAGGAGAGAACCCGGCCCGGCGGCGACGCCACCCGCGATTCCCGATTCCCCATTCCCGATTCTCAAAGAAGCTAACCACACGTCGCCATCCGCCGCTGCGCGATGGACGATCCGAAGGAAACCAAGATGGCAACCACGCTCAACCCCTCCGAAATCAGCGAACTGATCAAGAACCGCATCGAGCAGGTCAAGCTGGCCGCGGAGTCGCGCAACGAAGGTACGGTCACCAGCGTGTCCGACGGCATCGTGCGCATCTTCGGCCTGGCCGACGTGATGCAGGGCGAAATGATCGAACTGCCGAACGACACCTACGCCCTGGCGCTGAACCTGGAGCGCGACTCGGTCGGCGCCGTGGTGCTCGGCGACTACGAGAGCCTGCGCGAAGGCGACGTGGCCAAGACCACCGGCCGCATCCTGGAAGTGCCGGTCGGCAAGGAACTGCTGGGCCGCGTGGTCAACGCGCTGGGCGAGCCGATCGACGGCAAGGGCCCGCTGGGCACCAGCCAGACCGCGCCGGTGGAGCGCGTGGCGCCGGGCGTGATCTGGCGCAAGTCGGTCGACCAGCCGGTGCAGACCGGCTACAAGTCGGTCGACGCGATGATCCCGATCGGCCGCGGCCAGCGCGAGCTGGTCATCGGCGACCGCCAGACCGGCAAGACCGCGCTGGCCATCGACGCGGTGATCAACCAGAAGAACACCGGCATCAAGTGCGTGTACGTGGCGATCGGGCAGAAGGCCTCGACCGTGGCCAACATCGTGCGCAAGCTGGAAGAGAACGGCGCGCTGGCGCACACCATCGTGGTCGCCGCGACCGCCTCCGAATCGGCGGCGATGCAGTACATCAGCGCCTACGCCGGCTGCACCATGGGCGAGTACTTCATGGATCGCGGCGAAGACGCGCTGATCGTGTACGACGATCTGTCCAAGCAGGCCGTGGCCTACCGCCAGATCTCGCTGCTGCTGAAGCGCCCGCCGGGCCGCGAAGCCTACCCGGGCGACGTGTTCTACCTGCACAGCCGCCTGCTGGAGCGCGCCGCGCGCGTGTCCGAGGACTATGTGGAGCAGTTCACCAAGGGTGAGGTCAAGGGCAAGACCGGTTCGCTGACCGCGCTGCCGATCATCGAGACCCAGGCCGGCGACGTGTCGGCGTTCGTGCCGACCAACGTGATCTCGATCACCGACGGCCAGATCTTCCTGGAAACCGACCTGTTCAACGCCGGCATCCGCCCGGCGGTGAACGCCGGTATCTCGGTGTCGCGCGTCGGCGGCGCCGCGCAGACCAAGATCATCAAGAAGCTCTCCGGCGGCATCCGCATCTCGCTGGCGCAGTACCGCGAGCTGGCGGCGTTCGCGCAGTTCGCCTCGGACCTGGACGAAGCCACCCGCAAGCAGCTCGAGCGCGGCCAGCGCGTCACCGAGCTGATGAAGCAGAAGCAGTACCTGCCGATGTCCATTGCCAACCAGGCGCTGTCGATCTACGCCGTCAACGAGGGCTATCTCGACGACGTGCCGGTCAACAAGCTGCTGGCGTTCGAAGAGGGCCTGCACGCCCACTTCGCCAACACCCAGGGCGAGTTGATCGCCAAGGTCAACGACACCGGCGACTGGAACGGCGACATCGAGGCCGCGTTCAAGAAGGGCATCGGCGAGTTCAAGACCACCGGTAGCTGGTAAAGAGCCGGGATTCGGGATTGGGCATTCGGGATTCGTAAGAGCGGTGGTTCAGGGGATGGGTCGATCCCGATCACCGCTCCGGATCTTCAGATTCAGATAGTTGGGTTTGTAGGCGAGGTGGGTTTGGGAGCTTTAGCGAATCCCCAATCCCGAATCCCGAATCCCACGAGCGGAGCGAGCGAGTAATGGCAGGCGGACGCGAAATCAAATCCAAGATCAAGAGCGTGCAGAACACCCGCAAGGTGACGCGCGCGCTCGAGATGGTCTCGGCCTCCAAGATCCGCAAGGCGCAGGATCGGATGAAGACCTCGCGTCCCTACGCGCAGGCGATGAAGCAGGTGATCGGGCATCTGGCGCAGGCCAGCACCGACTACACGCATCCGTTCCTGGTGCAGCGCGAGTCGGTCAAGCGCGTCGGCTACATCGTGATCTCCTCCGATCGCGGCCTGGCCGGCGGCCTGAACAACAACCTGTTCCGCAAGATGCTGGGCGAAGTGCGCCAGTGGCAGGACCAGGGCGCGGGCGTGGACGTGGTCACCATCGGCCAGAAGGCCTCGGTGTTCTTCCGCCGGCTCAAGGTGGACATGGTCGGCAGCGTCAGCCACCTGGGCGACCTGCCGCGCGTGGAGCAGTTGATCGGCGTCATCAAGGTGATGCTGGACGCGTTCACCGAAGGCAAGCTGGACCGCGTGTATCTGGTCTACAACCGCTTCGTCAACACGATGACGCAGAAGGCCAGCTTCGACCAGCTGCTGCCGCTGCCGGCGGCCGAGAGCCAGGTCGCGCACCACGACTGGGACTACCTGTACGAACCCGATGCCGCGACCGTGCTCGAGCACGTGATGACGCGCTACATCGAGTCGCTGGTGTACCAGGCGGTGCTGGAGAACGTGGCGTCCGAGCATGCGGCGCGCATGGTCGCGATGAAGGCGGCCAGCGACAACGCCAGCAAGCTGATCAGCACCTTGCAGTTGGTCTACAACAAGGCGCGTCAGGCTGCGATCACCCAGGAAATTTCCGAAATCGTCGGCGGCGCAGCGGCCGTGTAGTGCCGGGATTCGGGATTGGAGAGTCGGGATTGGCAAGAGCAGCGCAGCGCGCTTTTGCGAATCCCGAATCGCGAATCCCCAATCACGAAATCCATGGGATGGCGCAGGCCATCCGGACAGAACTAAAGCTAACCGGAGCAGCAAAATGAGTCAGGGCAAGATCGTTCAGATCATCGGCGCGGTCGTCGACGTCGAATTCGCGCGTGCCGATGTGCCGAAGATTTACGACGCACTGAAGGTCGAAGGCACCGCCATCACGCTGGAAGTGCAGCAGCAGCTGGGCGACGGCATCGTGCGCACCATCGCCCTCGGTTCCACCGACGGCCTCAAGCGCAACCTGATCGCCACCAACACCGGCCGCGCGATCTCGGTGCCGGTCGGTGCCGGTACGCTGGGCCGCATCATGGACGTGCTGGGCCGTCCGATCGACGAGGCCGGCGACGTGCAGGCCAGCGATCACTGGGAAATCCACCGCGCGGCGCCGACCTATGAAGACCAGTCCTCGGCCACCGAGCTGCTGGAAACCGGCATCAAGGTCATCGACCTGATGTGCCCGTTCGCCAAGGGCGGCAAGGTCGGCCTGTTCGGCGGCGCCGGCGTCGGCAAGACCGTCAACATGATGGAGCTGATCAACAACATCGCCAAGGCGCACTCGGGTCTGTCCGTGTTCGCCGGCGTGGGCGAGCGTACCCGCGAGGGCAACGACTTCTACCACGAGATGAAGGACTCCAACGTCCTGGACAAGGTGGCGATGGTGTACGGCCAGATGAACGAGCCGCCGGGCAACCGCCTGCGCGTCGCGCTGACCGGCCTGACCATGGCCGAGTACTTCCGCGACGAGAAGGACGCGTCGGGCAAGGGCAAGGACGTGCTGCTGTTCGTCGACAACATCTACCGCTACACCCTGGCCGGTACCGAAGTGTCGGCGCTGCTGGGCCGCATGCCGTCGGCGGTGGGCTACCAGCCGACCCTGGCCGAGGAAATGGGCGTGCTGCAGGAGCGCATCACCTCGACCAAGTCCGGCTCGATCACCTCGATCCAGGCCGTGTACGTGCCCGCGGACGACCTGACCGACCCGTCGCCGGCGACCACCTTCGCCCACCTCGACGCCACCGTCGTGCTGTCGCGTAACATCGCCTCGCTGGGCATCTACCCGGCGGTGGATCCGCTCGATTCGACCAGCCGCCAGCTGGACCCGAACGTGATCGGCCACGAGCACTACGACACCGCCCGCCGCGTGCAGTCCACCTTGCAGAAGTACAAGGAACTGAAGGACATCATCGCGATCCTGGGCATGGACGAACTGTCCGAAGAGGACAAGCAGGCCGTGTCGCGCGCGCGCAAGATCGAGCGCTTCTTCAGCCAGCCGTTCCACGTGGCCGAAGTGTTCACCGGCTCGCCGGGCAAGTACGTGTCGCTGAAGGACACCATCCGCGGCTTCAAGGCCATCGTCGACGGCGAGTACGACCACCTGCCGGAGCAGGCCTTCTACATGGTGGGCGGCATCGAGGAAGCGGTCGAGAAGGCCAAGAAGATGGCCGAGAAGGCGTAAGCGCCGGGATTCGGCATTCGGGATTAGGGATTCGCAAGGCGGCATCGAGGACAAGGGAGTGGGTGTGAGGACCAAGCGGAGCGACCGCTTGTGCCAATCCCCAATCCCGACTCCCCAATCCCGCCTCGCGCCAGCGAGGTAATCATGAGCACCATCCGTTGCGACATCGTCAGCGCCGAGCATGAGATCTACCACGGCGACGCCACCCTGGTGGTCGCGACCGGCGAACTGGGCGAGCTGGGCATCGCGCCCAAGCACGCGCCGCTGATCACTCGGCTCAAGCCCGGCAAGGTGGTGGTGACCACCCCGAGCGGCGAGCAGCTGGACTTCGCCATTTCCGGCGGCATCCTCGAGGTGCAGCCGCAGGTGGTGACGATCCTGGCCGACACCGCGATCCGCGCGCAGGACATCGACGAGGCGTCGGTGCGAAAGGCCAAGGAAGAAGCCGAGCGCCTGCTCGCCAACCGCGGCGAAGGCATGGACGTGGCCGAGGCGCAGGCCAAGCTGGCCGAGGTCACCGCGCAGTTGCAGGCGCTGGAGCGCCTGCGCAAGAATCTCAAGCACTGAGTTCCGTGCCACGCGGCCGGCGGCCGCATGCACGACGACGACGCCGGCGTTTGCCGGCGTTGTCGTGTCTGGAGATGGGTGCTCCGCGCTTACGTGGTGCGTCCACGCGCGTGCGCCTGGATCGTCGTCGCGGCATCGATGCGGAATGCGACGCAGCGCACGGCGCTGGCTTGCTGGTCGCTGACTCGGCCGCGATGTCATGCGACAAGACTCGAGTGCGGTCATCGTTCGGTCCGCGGACTACGGCAAGATGACCGCCCGATCTGCGGTCCATCCCCCACCCGCAGACGGTTACCGGAGAATCGAGATGCCCCTGTCCGCTTCCGTTCCTCGTCCCTGCGTGCACGCGTTGACCGCCGTGCTGGCCGGCGCCCTGTTGATGGGATGCGCCTTGCCCGCACGCAGCGCCACCCCGCTGGAGCCGCTGCTGGATCGCATCGCCGAGCGCAATGCGATCGGTGACCAGGTCGCGCTGAGCAAGTGGGACAGCGGCAAACCGGTGCTGGACGCCACGCGCGAGGCCGCGGTGCTGGCGAGCGTGCGCGAGCAGGCGCCGGCCCACGGCGTGGATCCGGACGATGCGGCGCGCTTCTTCGGCATGCAGATCGAATCCAACAAGTTGGTGCAGTACGAACTGCTGTCGCGCTGGCACCTGCGCGGTCGTGCGCCCAACAGCCCGCGCCCGGACCTGACCGCGCTGCGTGCGCGCCTGGACCAACTGCAGGGCGAGATGCTGGATGCGCTGCAGGCCAGCGCCGCGGTGCGCCAGGCCTCCGACTGCCCGGCCACGACCGCGCGCGCGGCCGAGGCCTATGCGCTGCGCTGGCAGTTGGACCAGCTGCACCGCACCGCGCTGGTGCGCAGCCTGGGCGATTTCTGCCACTGAGTGGTCGCTAGCGGGCCGGCGACGGATGGCCTGCGTTGGAGGGAGGCGAAGTTGTTCTGGCGATCAGCGCCCCAGATGCGGGCCCGTCGTTCGGGCTTCGATCGTCGCGACTGAAGGGTCTCTCTAATAACGCTCGTTGCCGCGGCGCAGCCGGACATGTCTTTATCCTCGTAGGAGCGGCTTCAGCCGCGACCGGCGTTTCCGGTAGAGCTTGTCGCGGCTGAAGCCGCTCCTACAAAGGGACTGCGTGGTTATTCGAGGTTCCCTGAAGTCGCCCCCACAGGGACGCTCCCGGCATCCGCTGGCTCTTGTGGGAGGGGCTTCAGCCCCGACAGCCATCGATGCCGATTGCGCGCTGCGGCGTGCCGTCTGTATGCCCGCCGTGCTGCCAACGCTAGCGGTAGACCAGCTGCCGGCCGAGGAAGAACGACACCACCGCCAGCATGCCTTCGACCAGCGGCTTGGCCAGCCACGCCAGGCGCAGGCCCAGCCCGTGCGCACACAGCGCCACCAGCCAGGTGCTGAGCACGGTAAGCACCAGCCACATGGCCATGAAGCGGCCGAAGCGGCGCCAGCCCAGGCGTGCGGCGTCGTCGCTGGCGAAGGTGATGCGGCCGTTGAGCCAGAACCCGAGCAGGGCGCCGCAGACGCGGCCCAGCACGTTGCCCGGCACCGTCGGCATGCCGGCCGCGGTGGCGGCGACGAACACGCTCCAGTCGATCAGCAATTGCAGCAGGCCGATCAGCAGGAACTGGCTGCCCTGGCGCAGGAGACCCATGAACATCCGCAGGAGGAGACGATCGCGCATGCTAGCGCCTGCGGCGTCGATGTACAGCCCGCCGCGTGTGGCGCGGTCGTGACGGCAGGCGTGGCCGGCAGCCTCTAGAATTCGTCGTCCACCCGCAACGGAACCGCCCCATGAGCCTGCCACTGCACGTCGTGATCCTCGCCGCCGGCGCGGGCAAGCGGATGAAGTCGGTCAAGCCCAAGGTGCTGCAGCCGATCGCCGGCCGGCCGATGCTGGCGCACGTGATCGAGACCGCGCGCCAGCTGCAGCCGGATGCGATCCACATCGTCCATGGCCATGGCGGCGATGCGGTGCTGGCGGCCTTCGCCGACCAGCCGGACCTGCTGTGGGCCGAGCAGGCGCAACAGCTGGGCACCGGCCACGCGGTGCAGCAGGCGATGGCGGCCGTGCCCGACGCGGCCACGGTGCTGGTGCTGTACGGCGACGTGCCGCTGATCCGCGCCGAAACCCTGATCCGCCTGCTGCATGCGCCCGGCCGCGTCGCGGTGCTGGTGGCCGAACCGGAGGATCCCACCGGCTACGGCCGCATCGTGCGCGACGCCGCCGGCAAGGTTGCGGCGATCGTCGAGCAGAAGGATGCCGACGACGAGCAGCGGCGCATCCGCACCATCAACACCGGCATCGTCACCGCCGAGTCCACTGCGTTGAAGCGCTGGCTGGCGCAGTTGCGCAACGACAACGCGCAGCGTGAGTACTACCTGACCGATGTGTTCGCCGCGGCTGCCGCCGAGTTCACTCCGGCGGAAATGGTGCTGGTGGCCGATCCGATCGAGGCCGAGGGCGCCAACGATCCGTGGCAGCTGACGCAACTGGAGCGCGCCTGGCAGTTGCGCGCGGCGCGTGCGCTGTGCGAACAGGGCGTGCAGCTGATCGACCCGCATCGCCTGGACCAGCGCGGCCGCGTGCGTGTCGGCCACGACGTGTGCATCGACGCCAACGTGATCCTGGAAGGCGAGGTGGAACTGGGCGACGGCGTCAGCATCGGCCCGTTCGTGCGGCTGAAGGACGTGGTGCTGGGGCCCGGCACCGAGGTGCGCGCGCATTGCGATCTGGAAGGCGTAGTGGCCGAGGGCGCGGTGCAGATCGGTCCGTTCGCCCGGTTGCGACCGGGCACGGTGCTGGCCGATGGCGTGCACATCGGCAATTTCGTCGAGACCAAGAAGGCGGTGCTCGGTGTCGGCAGCAAGGCCAATCATCTGACCTATCTGGGCGATGCCACCATCGGCAGCGGCGTCAACGTCGGCGCCGGCGTGATCACCTGCAACTACGACGGCGTCAACAAGTCGCAGACGGTGATCGGCGATGGCGTGTTCGTCGGCTCCAACAGCGCGCTGGTGGCGCCGCTGGAGATCGGCGAGGGCGCCACCATCGGTGCCGGCTCGGTGATTACCCGCAGCGCGCCGGCCGGAAAGCTGAGCGTGGCACGGGTGCGGCAGGAAACCGTCGAGGGCTGGAAACGCCCGGGCAAGCGCGACTGAGGCATGGCCAGGCACATCCGCCTGGCGCGCGAGCACGAGCTGGCGCGGTTGCCGGAAATCGAGCGGCGCGCCGGCGCCCTGCTGCAGGGCCATGCGGCGCAGGCCGTATTCGCGGCGCATGCGTTGGATACGCAGGCGTTGCGCGCCGGACTGGCGCGCGGGCAGCTCTGGGTGGCGGTGGACGAGGACGAGCGTTGCGTCGGCTATCTGCTGGGCGGGCGCCTGGACGACGGCTTCCATGTGCTACAGATGGATGTGGATCCCGATGCCGGGCGCCGCGGCCATGGTCGGGCGCTGCTGCGGCATGCACGCGCGGTCGCCGTGGCCGCCGGCTTCCCGTGCATGCTGCTCACGACCTTGCGCGATGTGCCGTGGAACGCCCCGTTCTACGCCAGCGAAGGCTTCGCCGAGCTGCCGCCTGCGCAGTGGGGACCGCAGCTGCGCGCCACCTGGCAACAGGAAGCCGCACTCGGTTTTCCGATGCAACTGCGGGTGGCGATGCGTTGTCCGTTGCCGTCGCGCTGACGCGCGGCAATCGGCGCCCCCGGTCGCGGGCGTAGCGTTGCACGGTGCCGAGTGGACGTCGTGCACGTCCAACGCGTTTCTCGCGCCGGCCATGGTCGCTTCATCGGCAAGACCGATGTCGAACCAACGGTCAAGGAATGCACGCTGGTCATCGCGGAGTGAGAGAGCACTTGGCCATCGACCGTGGCGCAGCATCGAACGCGTCGTGCGCGTCCACACCCACAGTGACGGCCCTCGCCGCGAGCTAGATCATCACCCGCAGCCTCACCCGCGATTACGCTCTCCGGGTCCCGGGTCCCGGGTCCCGGGTCCCGGGTCCCCAATCCCCAATCCCCAATCCCGGCTCCAAAAACACTCAGCCCCGCTCCCCCTGCGGCAACTGCACCGTCACGCACAACCCGCCTTGGTCGCGGTTGTGCAGCGACAGGCGGCCGCCGTGGGCTTCGACGATCTCGCGGGTCAGGGCCAGGCCCAGGCCTGTGCCGTTGCGCTTGGTCGAATAGAACGGCATCAGCGCGTTGTGCAGCACCGCCTCGTTCATGCCGCTGCCGCGGTCCAGCACTTCCAGGCGCAGCCAGTCCGGGCGTGTGGACACACGCACGCGCACGCCGTCGGCCGGCGTCTGTCCCTCGGGCAGGGATTCGTGCGCGTTCTTGACCAGGTTGAGCAGCGCCTGCTGCAGTTGCGCCGGATCGACCCGGCTGTGCAGGTCCGGCGACTCCAGGTCCAGCGCGAACGGAATCTGCTGCTGCAGCCCGGCCAGGAACTGCGCCCAGTGCACCGTCTGCAGTTGCGGCTGTGGCAGCTTGGCGAAGCGCGCGTAGCCGCGGATGAAGCCTTCCAGGTGCCGCGCGCGTTCCTCGATGGTGCCGAACACCTCTTCCAGCCGCTCCACCTTCTGCCGCCGCACCAGTTCGGCGCCGGAGTGCGCCAGCGAGGCGATCGGCGCCAGCGAGTTGTTGAGCTCATGGCTGATGACCCGGATGACCTTCTTCCACGTATGCACTTCCTGGCGGCGCAGCTCGGCGGTGAGCAGGCGGATCAGCAGCAGTTCGTGCGGGCGGCCGTTGAGATGGAAGCGGCGCTGCGACAGGTGGTAGATCTGCTCCTCGTCCGGATCCTCGTCGCCGCCCTCGATCGCAAACAGGCTGTCGCCGCCGCGCGAGATCGCCTCACGCAGCGGGGCCGGCACGCCGAGCAACAGGTCGTCCAGTCGCTGGCCTTCCAGCTTCCAGCCGCTGTGCAGCAGCTTGCGCGCGGCCAGGTTGGAGAACACCACGCGGCGCAGGCCGTCGCCGCCCTTGGAGGTGAGCAGCATCGCCACCGGGGTGTTCTGCACCATGGTGTCGAGCATCAGCTCGCGCTGCGCCAGGCCCTGGCGTTGCTCGCGCAGGATCTCGCCCAGTTGCGCGTGCGCGGCGACCATCTCGCCCAGTTCGTCGTCGCCGCGCCAGTGCACGCCGAAGTTGTACTCGCCGTCGCGATAGCTGCTGACGGTGCCGGCCAGGGCGCGGAACACCGAGCGCATTGGCGCGGTGGCGCGGCGCAGCGTCCACCACATCAGCAGCAGCAGGGCCAGCGTCGAGGCCGTCACCACTTCCCAGCCGCGGTCCATCCAGTAGGCCAGCAGCCACGGCAAGGCCGCCGCCAGCGCCAGCACCGGCAGCAGGCGCAGGAACAGCATGGCTGTGAAGGAGCGGCGCAGTTTCATTCGCGCGGGATGCCGTAGCGGTCCATGCGCCGGTACAGCGCCTGCCGGCTCATGCCCAGTTCGGCGGCGGCCTGGGCGATGACGCCGTGCGCGCGGCCCAGTTCGGCCACGATGCGCTCGCGGTCGGGCTCGGCGGCGGCGGTCATGCGCGGCGCCGCGGGCTTCGGCAGGTTGAGGTCGGCGGCCTCGATCTGCGCGCCGCTGGCCAGCAGTTCGGCGCGCTGCACCACGTTGCGCAGTTCGCGCACGTTGCCGGGCCAGGCGTGGCGCTGCAGTGCCTGGCAGGCGCCGGACGACAGCGGCTTGTCGCCGGAGAGGAAGTGCTCGGCCAACGGCACGATGTCGCCGGGGCGCTCGGCCAGCGCCGGCAGCGACAGTTCCACCGCGTTGAGCCGGTAGTACAGATCCTCGCGGAAGCTGCCCTCGCGGATCATCGCGGTCAGGTCGGCGTTGGTGGCGCTGATCACCCGCACCTTGACCTGCCGCTCGCGGTTGGAACCGAGCCGCTCGAAGCGGCCGGTCTCCAGCACCCGCAGCAGCTTCATCTGCCCGGCCAGCGACAGGTTGCCGATCTCGTCCAGGAACAGGGTGCCGCCGTCGGCGGCCTCGAACTTGCCCTCGCGCACCTTGTTGGCGCCGGTGTAGGCGCCGGCCTCGGCGCCGAACAGTTCGGCCTCGATCAGGTCGGCCGGGATCGCGCCGCAGTTCAGCGCCACGAACGGGCCGCGTCGCACCGAGGAATTGGCCTGGATGATCTGCGCGATCTTCTCCTTGCCGCTGCCGTTGGGGCCGGTGATCAGTACCGGCAGTTCCGAACGCGCGACCTGGCAGGCCAGGGCGATGGCGCGCTCGCTGGCGGGGTCGGCGAACACCGCGCCGCACAGGTCGTAGCGCTGCGCCAGTTGCTGACGATGGCGGCGCTCGCCGTCGCGGCGGCGCTCCAGTTCGCGGCGCGTCTCGGACAGTTCCAGCAGGTTGTTGACCGTGGTCAGCAGCTTGCGGTCGTCCCAGGGTTTGGCCAGGTAGTCGGCGGCGCCCGCCTTGACCAGTTCCACCGCGCTGCTGAGCTGGGTCCAGGCGGTCAGCAGGATCACCGGCAGGTCCGGATGGCGCGTGCGGATCGCCTCGAACAGGGCCACGCCTTCCTCGCCGGAGGTGGTGTCGGCGGTGAAGTTCATGTCCTGCAGGACCAGGTCGATGTCGCCTTCGCCCAGGCGCTGTAGGCCAGCTTGCGGGCTGTCGGCATACACGGTGTCGATGTCGTGCAGGGAGAACAGCACTTCCAGCGCAGTGGCGACCGCGGGGTTGTCGTCGATGATCAGCAGGCAGGGCATCGTGCACCTTGGGCGCGGGTCGGCGCGCCGGTGGAGGAAAACGGATCAGGCCGCATCATCGCAGCCTGCGTCCGGCTTGTCGTGTGTCCGCGCATCGCTGGCTCAGACACTGCGCGTGGCCACTGCCGGCGGCACCGCGGCGGCGCGGCGCGCGGGCGCCAGTATCGCCAGCTGGCCGAGCAGCAAGAGCGCTGCAGCGACGGCCGGCAGGTAGACCAGCGGCAAGCGTGGCAGATCGTAGCGCTGCAAAAGCGCGTGATTGAGCAGCAATGCCAGCACCATGCCCACGGCGCTGCCGGCGCTCACGATCAGCAGGTTTTCGGTCCGAAAATGCCACAGGATGTCGCGACGGGTCGCGCCGATGGCACGGCGGATGCCGATCTGGCGCGTGCGTTGCTGCACCCAGAAGCTGGCCAGGCCGCCGATGCCCAGGGCGGTCACGAACAACAGGCCCGTGGTCGCCGCGAGCAGCAACCCGATCATGGTGGCATCGCGCTGGAAATAGCGCTGCCGCAGCTGGGAGTAGCTGCGGCGCCCTTCGCGCGGAATCAGCCGCAGCGGCCCCGCCTTTGCCAGCGCGCCGGCCGCTGCGGCCAGGACCCGTTCGCGGTCCTGCGGCGCGCTGCGCAACAGGTATTGCACGTGGTTGCCCGCGGGAAGCTGCGGCGACAGTGCGGCAAGATGGTCGACCGTTGCGCCACGCAGCGTCGTGCGCAGCAGATCGTCGACGACGCCGACGACGATGGCGCCCTGGACTCCGCCATACAGCGTTTTGCCGACCGCAGGTTGACCTGGCCACAGTTGCTGCGCCAGCGTGCGGGTGACGATCACCGCGCTTGGCGAGGCGGTGGAATATTCGTCGGCACGGAAGTCGCGGCCGGCGATCAGGTGCGCGCCCATGGCCTGCACGAAACCTTGCGAGCCGGCGTAATACGTGGCCTGGATGCACCCTGTATTGTCCATCGAATGCTGCGCCATCGCGCGGTCCAGCGTCTGCCGGTCGGGGCAACCGCCATAGTCGTTGGCGCCGCCGGACAGCGGCAGGCTGAAGCCGATCGCGGCGGCTGCGGTGACACCGGGGATGCTGCGCAACGCCCGCAGATCGGATTGTTGCTGGGCCAACGCATTGCCATCGCTCTGGACGCCGCGGACCGAGATCAGCGCGAGTTCTTGCTCCGGCAAGCCGCTGGGGACCCGCAACCGTTCGATGCGCCCACCGATCAGGAACACGGCGTTGGCGACGAAGGCGCAGGTCAGCGCGACCTGCAGCGCCAGCAGCGTGGCGGTGAGGCGGTGATGTTGCAGGCTGGAGAGGATGGGGCGGATCGGCAGATTCATGTCAGGTCCTTGATCTGCAGGGCGGGGTTGATCCGGCTCGCCCGCCATGCGGGCAGCAGGCCCGCCAGCAGCGCGGCGATCACCGCCAGCGCCACGGTGGCGAGCAGCATCTGCAGGTCCATCCGCGCCAGCCTGGCGTAGTCGTCCGGGCGCTGGCGCACGCTCCACAGGCCCAGCTCGGCGATCGCGATGCCCAAGCTGCCACCGAGCAGCCCGATCAGTGCGGCTTCGCTGCCGAACTGCAGGAACACATGGCTCCGGCGGGCGCCGAGCGCGCGCCGCACGCCGATCTCGCCGCCGCGACGCAGGAATTTCGCCAGCAGCAAGGCGATCACGTTGACCAGACAGATCCAGAGGAAGCCCAGTGCCAGCAGCGTCTGCAGGCGCACATCGTCGGGCACCATCCGCAGGTGGCGCAGCCAGTCCATCAACGCATACAGTCGTGCCCGCTCCGGCGGGCGCTGGAAGCGTCCGCTGGCGTGTTGTGTCGCGGCATAGTCGTAGAGCAGGCGCTGGTAGTCGGCGACCTGCTGCGGCGTGTCCAGCCGCACCCAGAATTGCAGCCAGCTGGTCGAAGGATCTTTTAATCGCGCCGCGTCGTCGCCGCTGACCTTGTCCCAGCTACTGATGTTGCCGTTGACGTCCAGCGCCAGTTCCATCGCGGTCGACAGCGGCAGGAAGAAATCGTCCTGCTGGCCGAAACTGCCCTTGCTGCCCGGATCGCCATAGAACAGCGGTTGCGGATTCCATGGGCCGGCTACGCCGATCACCTCGAAGCCGATGCGCTTTTCCCCGAGCGCCACCCGCTGGCCGACCGGGTCGCGCGCACCGAACAGGGTATCGGCCAGGGTGCGGCTCAGCACGATGACACGGGCATGGTTCTGGTCGTCCTGTGCGCTCCAGCCGCGTCCGCGCTGCAACGGGATGCCGAACAGGGCGAAGAACCCGGCGCTGGCGTAGCGCCCGCTCAGGTCGAGCGGCGCTTGGGCCCCGCGCGGTGGCCACAGCAACGCCTGCCCGCCGGTCATCGCCGCCTGTGGCGTGGCCGGGGCGGCGCGCAGCAGCGCCATGGCGTCGGGCCAGGTGAGGTTGTCAGCCGGATCGCTCCACTCCTGGCTATCGGGGTAACTGGCCGGCAACGGGTCAAGATGCGGGGTGTAGAGCGCAGCGCTTCTGCCCGGCAGCGGATCGCGCGACATCACATGCAGCACCGTCAGCATGGTCATGCTCGCGCCGATGCCCAGGCCGATCGCCAGCACCATCAACGCGGTGGCGACCGGCGTACGCCGCAGGCTGCGCCAGGCCAGCGGCAGATAATAGTTCAACATGCGACAGCTCCTTCCTTGGGGGGTGGCCGCGTCGGGTCAGACACTGCGCGTGGCCACCGCCGGCGGCACCGCGGCGGCGCGGCGCGCGGGCGGCAGCACCGCGAGCTGGCCGAGCAGCCACAGCACCAGCGCGCCGACCGGCAGGTACCACAGCGGCAGCCGCGGCAACTCGTAGGCGCTCATCAGGTACAGGTTGGCGGCGTAGGCCAGCAACATGCCCAGCACGATGCCGGTGCTGGCGAGCAGGAAGTTCTCCAGTTGGAAATGCCGCAGGATCTGCGTGCAGGTGGCGCCGAGCGCGCGGCGGATGCCGATCTGCTTGGTGCGTTGCTGCACCCAGAAGCTGGTCAGGCCGACGATGCCCAGCGCGGTGATCAGCAGCAGCGCCACGCTCACGCCGACCAGCAGCCAGGCCATCGCCTGGTCGTCGCGGTAGTAGGCCGCGCGCGCCTGCTGCAAGGTCTTGGCGCCGTTCACCATGCGCCGTGGACCGTGTTGCGACAGCGTCGCCTTGGCTTGCCGCAATATCGCCTCGCGCTGCGCCGGGTCGCTTACGCGCAGCAGGTAGGTGCCGTGATCGTAGGGAACGTTCACCGGGAACAGCATCGTGTCTTCGTACTGGCCGGTGGTCCCGCCTTCGCGGGGCTGCACCAGGCGCTGCACCACGCCGACGACGCGGTGTTCGCCGTAGACGTAGATGGTGCGGCCCACCGCGTTCTGGCCGGAGAACAGGCGTTGCGCCAGCGACTGGCTGAGGATGACCGAGGGCGGGATGCGCTTGGCGACCGGATCGCGCAGTTGCGCGTAGTCGATGAACTCGTCTTCCGCGAAGCGGCGCCCTGCGACCAGATGCAGCCCCAGGGTGTCGAGCAGCCGTGCGTCGCCGAAGTACTGCACCGCATGCAGGGTGCTGCGTTCCTGGTCCGGGCGCAGCGACACGCCGCTGTAGCCGAGCGAATCGCCGAACAGTGCCTGGTTGATGATGCTGGCGTCGCGCACACCGGGGATGCGGCGCAGCGCGTCCAGGTCGGCCCGTGTCTGCGCGGCGCCGTTGCCGTCGCTGACCACGCTGCGGCTTCGCAGTTGCACCAGTTCCCGCTCGGCGACGCCGCTAGGCCGGTGCATGCGTTCGAGCCGTTGATCGATCAGGAACAGCGCATTGCAGACCACGGCGCAACTGAAGGCGATCTCCAGCACGATCAGGCCGGCGGCGACGCGGTGCTTGCGCAGACTGGAGAGGATGGGATGGAGGGACACGGCGGGAGTTCCTGGCGGAGAGGGGCGCGTGCGGCGCGTCATTGCGACTTGAGTTGCAGGGCGGTGGGCACGCGCATCGCCTGCCAGGCCGGCAGCAGCCCGGCGAGCAGGCTGCTGCCCAGGCTCAACGCCAGCGCGAGCAGCAGCATGCGGCCATCCATGTGCGCCAGCGCGGCGTAAGTGGACGGCTGCTGCCGCACCAGCCAGGTGCCGATCCACGCCAGCAGCAGGCCGCCGCTGCCGCCGACCACGCCGATCGCCGCCACTTCGACCAGGTGCTGGGCGAAGATCGCGCGGCGCGAGGCGCCCAGCGCGCGGCGCACGCCGATCTCGCCGCTGTGGCGCAGGAACTTGGCCAGCATCAGCCCGGCGGTATTGAGCAGGCAGATGCCCAGGAACGCCAACGCCAGCCACACCTGCAGGCGCACGTCGGAGGGGACGGCGTGGTTGCGGTCCAGCCAGGTCATCACGTCGCTGAGGCGGATGTCCGGCGGATGGCGGAAGCGGCCGGCGTCGCGCTGCTGCTGCGCATAGGCCTGCAGCGCGTCCAGGTAGGCGGCGCGCTTGTTGGGGCTATCCAGCTCCACCCAGTACTGGATCCAGGCGCAGGACGCGCTCTCGCTGGTCTTGTCGCCACCGCTGTCGCCCCAGCAGGACATCGAACCGCTGACGTCCAGGTCCAGGTCGCGCGCGGTGGAGAACGGCACGAACACGTCCTCGCTGTCGCCGTATTCGTTGTTGGTGAGGTCGTAGAAGCGCGGGTTCATGTCCCAGGCGTCGATCACCCCGACCACGCGCAGCACCGCATCGCCGAGCTGCAGCTGGCGGCCGATGCTGTCCACGTCGCCGAACAGCTGGGTATTGAGCCGCCGCGAAATCACCGCCACGCGCGCGCGCCGGGCGTCGTCGTCCGCGGTCCAGGCATGCCCGTAGCGCATCGGCACGGCGAACATCGGGAAGAAGTCGGCGCTGGTGTAGCGCGCTTCGGCGCCGAACGGCGTCAGCTGCGGCTGCGTCGGCACCACGGTCACGCTGCCGGCCGACATCAGCGCCTGGCGATCGCCGCGCCTGTCGCGCAGCAGCGCCTCGGCATCGCGGCGGGTCAGTTGCTGCGGGTCGGTGTCGTTCGGATCGTAATGGTCGTCCGGCTCGACGTTGAATTCGACGTTGAACAGCTGCGCGCTCTTGCCGGGAATGGGATCGGCCGCCAGCACATGGAACACGGTCAGCGTGGTCATCGACGCGCCGATGCCGACCGCGATCGCCAGCACCATCAGGGCGGTGAGCAGGCGGTTGCGGCGGAAGCTGTGCAGCGCCAGTTTGCAGTAGTAGCCGACCATCGGGGAGCCTGAAGAAAAAAGGCCGGCCGGAGCCGGCCAAGGGGAGGGGTCAGGTGCTGCGGGTGGCGACGGCCGGCGGCACGTCGGCGGCGCGCCGCGCCGGCGCGAACACCGCGATCTGGCCGAGCAGCCACAGCGCCACCGCACCGATCGGCAGGTAGGCCAGCGGCAGCCGCGGCAGTTCGTACTTGCCCATCAGCCACTGGTTGATGGCGTAGGCCAGCAGCATGCCCAGCACGATGCCGGTGCTGGCCAGCAGGAAGTTCTCGGTCTGGAAATAGCGCAGGATCTGTCCGCGGGTGGCGCCGAGCGCGCGGCGGATGCCGATCTGCTTGGTGCGCTGCTGCACCCAGAAGCTGGCCAGGCCGACGATGCCCAGTGCGGTGACCACCAGCAACGCCACGCAGACCGCGCCGAGCAGCCACACCATCGCGCGGTCGCCCTGGAAGTAGTCGTCGCGGATCTCTCTGTAG
Source organism: Xanthomonas sp. 3498 (assembly GCF_014199795.1). Lineage (NCBI taxonomy): Bacteria > Pseudomonadati > Pseudomonadota > Gammaproteobacteria > Lysobacterales > Lysobacteraceae > Xanthomonas > Xanthomonas sp. 3498. The sequence goes on along the minus strand of NZ_JACHOH010000010.1, from coordinate 14,758 downwards.
GTCTGCTGCTTGAGCACCAGGCGGCTGCTGTCGACCTTCATCAAGGCCGCGGTCGCCGCGTTCAGCACTTCCTGGCGCCGCGCCGGGTCGGTGACCCGCAGCACGTACAGCCCGTCGGTGTACTTCAGGCGTAACGGCAGCAGCATCGCGTAGTCGATCTCGGCCAGGCCGCTGGCGGCGGTGGGGCGCGCCAGCGGGTCGACGATGCCGACGACGCGGGCGCCCACCGGGCCGGTATACACCGTCTTGCCCAGCGCGTTCTGACCCGGAAACATCTTTTCCGCGGTGGCGCGGTTGAGGATGATGGCGGTGCCTTTCTCTCGGATCTGCTTGTCGGTCTGGGCGGCGTCCATATCCATGTACTCGTCGGGCGCGAAATCGCGTCCGGCCACCAGCTTCAGGCCAAGGGTCTTCAGCGTGCCCTCTTCGGCCATGTATTGCGCCGCGTTGAGAGTGGGGCGCTCCTGGTCCGGGGTCAGCGACAGGCTGGTGTTCCAGGAGTAGTGCACGAACGGCACCTGGTTGAGCAGCGTGGCGTTGCGCACGCTGGGCACGGCGCGCAACGCGGCCAGGTCCTCGCGGGTGCGGGCGGCGGCGTTGACCTGCTGGCCGATGCCGCCCAGCGAGATCGTCACCAGTTCCGACTCGGCGATGCCGCTGGGCCGGTGCAGGGTCTCGATGCGGTTGCCGATCAGGAATAGCGCATTGCAGACGATCGCGCAGGCCAGGGCGATCTCCAGCACGATCAGCGCGGCGGCGGTCTTGTGCCGGCGCAAGGTGGACAGGATGGGGCGGATATCCATGGCGATGACCTTGTGAGAGGGCGTGGACGGCGCAGGGCGCGCAGGGTCAGGACTTGAGTTGCAGGGCGGGCGCGACCTGGATGGCGCGCCACGACGGCAACAGGCCGGCGAGCAGGCTGGCGCCCACCGCCATGGTGAAGGTCAGCGCCAGCATGCTCGGATCCAGGTGCGCCAGCTTGGCGTAGCTGGCCGGTTGTTGGCGGACCGCCCACAGCCCGAGCATGGCCAGGCCCAGTCCGGCCACGCCACCGGCCAGGCCGATGGCGCCGGCCTCCACCAGGCATTGCGCGAAGATCGCCCCGCGCGAGGCGCCCAGCGCGCGGCGCACGCCGATCTCGCCGCTGCGGCGCAGGAACTTGGCCAGCAGCAGGCCGACGGTGTTGAGCAGGCACACCAGCAGGAAGCCCATCGCCAGCCACAGCTGCAGGCGCACGTCGCCGGGCACCACTTCGTTGTGGTCCAGCCACTGCATGACGTCGCGCAGGCGCACGTTGTTCGGGCGCTGGAAGCGTCCGGCCGCGCGCTGCTGCGAGGAGTAGTTCTCCAGGTAGGCCTTGTAGTCGGCGGCCTGCGCCGGATTTTCCAGTTCCACCCAGTACTGCACCCAGGCGCAGGGCGCATTGAGCGCGGTCTGGTCGCCGTTGTTGTCGCCGAAGCAGTTCATGCTGCCGTTGCGGTCCATCTTCAGGTCCATCGCCACCGAGAACGGTAGATAGGCCTGTTCGTCCGACCCGTAGGTGTTGGTGACGTCGTAGAAGCGCGGCTTGGGTTCCCAGGTGTCGAGCACGCCGACGATGCGGAAGGTGTTCTGGTCCATGCGCAGTTCGCGGCCGACGCTGTCGGCGCCATCGAACAGCTTTTCGTTGAGCTTCCTGCTGATGACGACCACGCGCTCGTGGCGCTCGTCTTCCGTGCCGGTCCAGCCGTGGCCGTACAGGAACGGCGTATCGAACATCGGGAAGAAGTCCGCCGAGGTGAAGCGCACTTCCGACTTGAACGGCTTCAGGCCGCTCTTGCGCGGTTCGATCGCCACGCTGCCGCCGGTCATCAGCGCCTGGCGCTTGGCGCGCTTCTCGCGCAGCAGGGCCTCGGCATCGAAGCGGGTGTTCTGCAAATCCGGTTCCTCGCCCGGCTGGTAGCCGGCCTTGGGCTGTGCATCCACCTGCACATAGAACAGGCGGTCGCTCTTCTGCGGGATCGGATCGCCGGAGAGCACGTAGAACACGGTCAGCGTGGTCATGCTGGCGCCGATCCCTAAGGCGATGGCCAGCACCATCAGCGCGGTGAGGACCTTGTTGCGGCCGAAGCTGCGCAAGGCGAGGCGGACGTAGTAACCGAACATGGGAGCTCCGGGGTCAGGCGCTGCGGGTGGCGGTGGCGGGCGGGACGGCGGCGGCGCGCAGGGCGGGGCCGAGCACGGCGAGCTGGCCGAGCAGCCACACCGCGAGGATGCCGGTGAGCACGGTGGGCGAGGACAGCCGCTCCAGTTCGAAGCGCTGCATCAGCCACTGGTTCATGACGTAGGCGAGCACGGCGCCGAGCAGCGCGCCGCCACCGACGATCAGCAGGTTTTCCAACTGGAAGTAGCGCAGGATGTCGCCGCGGGTGGCGCCGAGCGCGCGGCGGATGCCGATCTGCCGGGTGCGCTGCTGCACCCAGAAGCTGGCCAGCCCGCCGATGCCCAGCGCGGTGACGGTGAGCAGGATCAGGATGATCGCCAGCAGCATCCGCGCCACCGCGTTGTCGCTCTTGAAGTAGTCGGCGCGCAGCTCCTGCATGGTGGCGACCTGCTGCTGCACGTAGGTGGGATTGGCGCGCTGCATCGCCGCCGCCGCGCGCGGCAGCGCCTGCGCCAGTTGCCCGGGCGCGCTGCGGATCAGGTAGCCGCCGCCCCAGCCTTCGCTGCCGACGCGCAGTTCGGTCAGCAGCGCATCGGCATCGTCGTCGTGGCCGGTGATCTCGCCGCGCACCGGCGCCATCACCCCGACGATGTCCAGGCGCACCGACTGACTGAAGACGCTGGTGTAGAGCGAGCGCCCCAGCGGGGAGGCGCCGGGGAACAGCTTGGCGGCCAGCGACGGGGTGATCAGCGCCGGCAGGCGCCGCTCGATCTCGGCGGGCGCGCCGAACAACGCGGAGGCGCCGGGAAGTTCCGTATCGCGCAGGTCGCGGCCGGCGACGATGCGGATGCCCAGGGTGCGGTTCAGGCCCTGGCTGCCCGTGAACAATGTCGCCCGAGCGGCCGGCTGCGTGGCCTGCGGCTCCAGGAACAGTTGCGCCTGCGCAGGACCCCACAGTGGCGGCGCGCCGAACGCCGCCGCTTCCACGCCGGGGACCGCCTGCAGGATGTCCAGGCTGCGGCCGACGCTGCTGATACTGCCCGGCTCGCCGACCACGCCGATGCTCTGGATCAGGCCGATGTCCTGTTCCATCACCCCGGTCGGGGTCTGCACCCGCTGGTAGGTGCGGGCGATGATGAACACCAGGTTGCACAGCACCGCCAGGGTCAGGGCGATCTGCAGCGCCATCAGCACCACCGCGGCGCGATGGCTGCCCAGTGCGGACAGGATGGGACGCACGGGAGGCAGCGCGGTCATAGCGATTTCACCTGCAGGGCGGGAGCGATGCGCGAAGCGCGCCAGGCCGGCCACAGGCCGGCGGCCAGCGCCGACAGCGTGGCCACCGCCAGGGCGATGCCCAGGATCGCGGGATCGGCATGCGCTTGCTGCGCATAGGCCACCGGTTGCTGGCGCACCAGCCACAGGCCGATCCAGGTCAGCGGAATGCCGAGCAGGCCGCCCAGGCAGCCGATCAGCGCCGATTCGGCCAGGCATTGCGCGAACACCGCGCGGCGGCTGGCGCCGAGCGCGCGGCGCACGCCGATCTCGCCGGCCTTGCGCATGAACTTGGCGACCAGCAGGCCGACCGCATTGAGCAGGCACACCAGCAGCACGCCGAAGGCGATCCAGGTCTGCATGCGCACCGTGGCCGGCACCACCCGCTTGTAGTCGAGCCAGTCGACCAGGCTGCGCAGGCGGGTGTTGGGAGCGCGTTCGAAGCGGCCGAGCTGGCCCTGCTGCGCGCTGTAGGCGTCCAGCGCCGCGCGGTAGCGCCGCACCTGTTCCGGCGTGTCCAGCCGCACCCAGTACTGCACCCAGGTGCATTGCGCCGCCTTGGGGTCGTGCAGGCCGGCCTCGCCGTCCTTGCCCCAGCACTGCATCGGCCCGTAGCCGTAGTCCTGCGGCAGGTCCAGCCAGGTCTCGAACGGCATGTACAGCGCTTCCGGCGGCGTGTACGCGCCGGAGTTGAGGTCGTAGAAGCGCGGCTGCGCATTCCAATCGTCGATCACCCCGACCACCCGGAACGGGCGGGTGGCGATGGTCAGGGTCTTGCCGACGCTGTCCGCGCCGCCGAACAGCGCGTCGTTGAGCTTGCGGCTCAGCACCACCACCGGCGCGCGCTGGGTATCGTCATGACGGCTCCAGCCGCTGCCGTAGAGGAAGCGCATGCCGAACATGGCGAACAGGTCGGCGGTGGCGGCGCGGGTGGTGAGCATGCGCAAGGGGCTGTTGGGCACGGTCTGGCGCACCGGCAGCCAGTTCGCGCTGGTCATGGTCTGCGCCGGTGCCGCCTGCGCCCGATACAGCGCGGTGGCGTCCTGCCAGGTCAGCTCGTCCGGAGGCTCGCGGTCGGCGCTGGGCAGGTTGCGCGGACGCGGGTCCACCTGCGGATGGAACAGCGTGGCGCTGCGCCCGGGCAGCGGATCGCCGGAGAGCGTATGCAGCACCGTCAGCATGGTCATCGACGCGCCGATGCCCAGCGCCACGGCCAGCACCATCAGCGCGGTGAGGATGCGGTTGCGGCCGAAGCTGCGCAGCGCCAGGCTGAGGTAATAAGCGAACATGCGGGCTCCGGGTCAGGCGCTGCGGGTGGCGATGGCGGGAGCGACGGCGGCGGCGCGCAGGGCCGGGCCGAGCACGGCAAGCTGGCCCAGCGCGCACAACAGCAGCGCGCCGACCGGCAGGTAGCTGGACGGCAACCGTTCCAGTTCGAACACCTGCATCAGCAGCACGTTGCCGCCGTAGGCCAGCAGCATGCCCAGCGCCACGCCGGCGCCGACCAGCAGCAGGTTCTCGGTCTGGAAATAGCGCAGGATGTCGCGGCGGGTGGCGCCGAGCGCACGGCGGATGCCGATCTGCTTGGTGCGCTGCTGCACCCAGAAGCTGGCCAGGCCGACGATCCCCAGCGCGGTCACCAGCAGCATCGCGACGATGATCGCGACCAGCAGCCCGGTCATGGCGCGGTCGCTCTGGAAGTATTCCTGGCGCAGGTCGAGCAGCGGCTTGCTGTACGCGTTGTCCATCACCGCTTCGGGCACCGCCCGCGCCACTGCGGCGCGCGCCTGCGCCAACACCCGCGGCAGCTCGCGCGGATCGGCGCGCAGCACGTAGGTGCCTGAGCGCTCCGCTTCGCGCACCGGGATGACCACCGACCAGTCGCTGCCGATCACGCCGTCTTCGCTACGGCCTGGATCGGGACGCGCCAGGTGGTCGAGTGTGCCGATCACGCGGAAATGGCCGCCGGCCCAGAACTCCTTCCCCAGCGGATCCTGACCCGGCCACAGATGTGCGGCCAGCGCGCGAGTGATCCACACGCCGGCCGCGGTCGGGAGGCCGTTTTTGAGCGGTTGGTAGTCCGCGTCGCCGAAGGTGCGGCCGCTGTCCGGCTGCAGTGCCAGGGCCGCGACGGCGCCGGGACTGACCATGTAGAAATGCGGCACGCCGCCGATCTGGGTGCAGTCCTGGTCCAGGCACAGTCCGTTGTTGTTGGTGGGCGTGGCGAACGGCACGCTGTTGACCACGCCCGCCGCACGTACGCCGGGCGTGCGGCGCACCGCATCCAGCGCGCGGGCGTTGAGGTCGGCATTGTTGCAGTCGTCGCAGCCGGACAGCGACACCAAGCCCAGCGCGGCCTCGTCGATGCCGCTGCGCAGATGCACCAATTCCAGGCGGTTGCCGATCAGGAAGAAGGCGTTGCACAACACGGCGCAGGCCAGCGCCACTTCCAGCGTGATCAGCCCCGCGGCGATGCGGTGGCGCGCCAGCGCGCTCAGGATGGGTTTGATCTGCATCGTCGTGCGCCCCGGTTACAGACTCTTGAGTTGCATGGCCGGCGCGATACCGCTGGCGCGCAGGGCGGGGAACAGGCCGGCCGCGAGGCTGCAGGCGATCGCCAGGGCGAAGGTGCCGGCGAACGTCGTCGGGTCCAGATGCGCCAGGTCGGCGTAGGCGGTGGGTTGCTGGCGCACGCTCCACAGGCCCAGCAGGGTCAGCAGCCAGCCGCCGGCGCCGCCGACCAGGCCGATCACGCTGGCCTCGGTCAGGCACTGCGCGAAGATCGCGCGCCGCGACGCGCCCAGCGCGCGGCGCACGCCGATCTCGCCGCCGCGGCGCAGGAACTTGGCCAGCAGCAGGCCGACGCTGTTGAACAGGCACAGGCCCAGGAACGCCAGCGCCAGCCAGCTCTGCAGGCGCACGTCGCCCGGCACCACGCGGTTGTGCTCCAGCCATTGCGGCAGGGACAGCAGGCGCGCGGTGTCGGCACGGCCGATGCGCCCGGCGGCGTGCTGTTGCGCGGCGTAGTCGGCCAGCAGCCGGCGGTAGTCGGCGACCTTCGCCGGCGTGTCCAGTTGCACCCACAATTGCAGCCACACGCACGGCGCATCGCGCAGGTCCATTGCGGAATCCACCTTGCTGAAGCAGGTCCATGGTTGGATATGGCCGTCGTTGACCTCCAGGCTGCTGGACAGCGGCATGAACACGTCCTGCGGCCGTCCATAGAAACTGGCGGTATCGCCATGCGCGAAGCTGCCGCCGGCCAGCGTGTAGAACAGCGGCGACGGCCGCCACGGCGCCAGCACGCCGACGATGCGTACCGCGGTGCCGCGCACCAGCAGGCTGCGGCCGACGCTGTTGCGGCCGCCGAACAGCTTGGCGTTGAGATCGGCCGAGATCACCGCCACCCGTGCCCTGTCCTCATCGTCGCGCGCCCGCCAGCCGCTGCCGTAGGCGAACGGTACCTGGAACATCGGGAAGAAATCGGCCTGGGTCATCAGCAACTGGGTCATGAAGGGCGCGGTGGCGCTGTCCGGCGCGCGCACCTTGATCTCGCTCTCGGCGACCATGGCCTGGCGATCGGCGCGCCCGCTCTTCCACAGGTCCATGGCCGAGGGGTAGTCCAGCTTGTCGTACGGCTTCTGGTTGGCGCCGTTGCTGGGGCGCGGATCGAGTTGCGCGAAGAAGATCTGCTGGCTGCGCCCGGGCAACGGATCGCCGGACAGCAGCCGCATCACCGTCAGCGTGGTCATCGCCGCACCGATGCCCACGGCGATGGACAGCACCATCAGCGCGGTGAGCACCGGGCTGCGGCGCAGGCTACGCAACGCTTGCTGGAAGTAGTAGCCGAGCATGCCGGTCTCCGCGCCGTCACCCTGCCGATCAGCCTGCGGCCGCGGCGTCGTTGCCGCCGTGCGCCAGCACCGGTTCGCGCTGCAGGTCGGTGGCCTGGCCGTCGACGATGTGCACGTTGCGCTGCGCGCGCGCGGCCAGCTCCGGATCGTGGGTGACCATGACGATGGTCGAGCCCTGCGCGTTGATCTCCTCCAGCAGTTCCATCACCCCGCGCGCCATCTGCGAGTCGAGGTTGCCGGTCGGTTCGTCGGCCAGCAGCAGGCGCGGGCTGCCGGCCAGGGCGCGGGCGATCGCCGCGCGCTGCTGCTGGCCGCCGGACAGTTCGGACGGATAGTGCTTCATGCGCGAGCCCAGCCCGACCCGGCCCAGCGCCTCCTCGATGCGCTGCTTGCGCTCGGCCGCGCCCATGCCGCGGTAGCGCAGCGGCACGTCGACGTTGTCGAACAGGTTGAGGTCGGGGATCAGGTTGAAGCCCTGGAAGATGAAACCGATCTTCTGGTTGCGCATGCGCGAGCGCGCATCGTCGTTGAGGTTGCTGACGTCCTGGCCATCGAGCAGGTACTGGCCGCTGGTGAAGGTTTCCAGCAAGCCGGCGATGTTGAGGAAGGTGGTCTTGCCCGAACCCGACGGCCCGGTGACGGCGACGAACTCGCCCTCGCGGACATGCAGGTCCAGCGAGCGCAACGCATGCGTCTCGACCTGTTCGGTGCGGAAGACCTTGGAGACGGAGCGCATTTCGAGCATGGCGTGAGTTCCTGTGGTGGTGGAGCGGGGATTGGGGATTGGGGATTGGTGGGGTGCGACGCGTCTGGATCAGTGGCAAGGACAGGAGAGCAGCATGGGGCTTCAACCAATCCCCAATCCCGACTCACCAATCCCGGCCTTCAATGCACCGTCACCTGCGGCGCGTCGCCGAACAGGTCGCTGCCGGAGACCACGACCCGGTCGCCCGGCTGCAGGCCAGAGCGCACTTCGACTTCGCCCAGGCTGGTGACGCCCAGTTCGACCGGGCGGCGCACCGCCGAGTCGCCGTCCATGACGTAGGCGTAGCGGCCGCCGGACTGTTCGACGAACGGACCGCGCTCGAGCTTGAGCACGTTCTTGCGGGTATCCAGCAGCACCCGCGCGCTCATGCGCTGGCTCTGGCGCAGGCCCGGCGGCTGCTTGTCGGTGAAGCGGATGCGCGCGTTGACCTCGCCGTTGACCACTTCCGGCGACACCGCCGAGATCGCCCCGGCGAACGGTTCGCCGGCACCGCTGGTCAACTGCGCCGGCATGCCGATCGCCAGGTCGCGGGCGAAGCTCTCCGGTACCTTGATCTCCAGTTCGAACTTGGACAGGTCGACCACGCTCAGCACCGGCGCGTTGGCGGCGACGTTGGTGTGCTGCGAGACCTGCACCTGGCCGACCTGACCGTCGAACGGCGAGCGCAGGGTCAGCAGGTCGACCTGGCGCTGAACCTCGGCCACCACCGCGCGCTGGCGATCGGCCAGCAGGCGCTTGTTGCGTGCGTCCAGCGAGGCGCCCTGCGCCTGCAGGCCCGAATCCTTCTGCGCGTGGCTCATCGCGATGTCGGCCTTCTTCAGCGTGTCCTGGGCCTTGGCCAGTTCCACCTGCGGCACCGCGCCGCCTTCGTAGCCGCGCTCGTAGCGCTCCAGGTCGCGGCTGGCGGCCTGCCGCTCGATCTGCGCCTGGTCGATCAGCTTGCTGGCATTGGCGCGGGCCAGGGTCGCGTCCAGGTCGGCACGGCCGGCCTCGGCTTCCAGGCCGGCCAGGGTGGCCTCTTCCTGGGCCAGCTTGCTGCGCAGCTCCGGACTGTCGATCTCGGCCAGTTCCTGGCCCTGCTTGACCACGTCGCCGGCGACCACCTTCAGCGTCACGGTGCCGCCGGAGATGGCGTACAGGGTCGGGCTGTTGGCGGCGATCAGGCGGCCGTCGGCGGAGATGTCGCGGACCAGGTCGCCGCGGGTCACCGTGGCGATGCGCACGCGTTGCGCGTCGAACGAGCGGCTGCCGGCGATCCAGCCGCGTGCGGCGAAGGCGATGCCCAGCAGCACCAGCGCAACGATCAGCCCGGGCCACAGCCAGCGGCGCCAGGCGGCGGAGCGGGGGCGGGCGAGAACCTGGTCCTGGGCGGAGGTGTCACGGATCATCGGACGATCGCAGCGGTGAGGATGGGAACTTCATCGCAGGATGCGTGCCAACTGCAAACCATTGAATTGCATGGAGGTGGGCGGCGCGGACGAGTGTCCGAGTGTCCGCGGACACGTTCGCGGACACTCGGGCGCGTCATCAATTCCCGAGCAATCGCGGCCCTTCGGGTTGGGCTTGCCAGACCCAACGCGACATCCTCGGGAATTGGTGACACGCCCTAGTCCGGCAGCGGACAGCGGCGAGACATTCAGCGGACTTGGCTAGAATGGCGGACTTTTCGGCGAAGGGCGTGGCTATGTGCGGTATCGTCGGTGCGATCGCGGATCGCGATGTGGTTCCGGTCCTGATCGAGGGGCTCAAGCGCCTGGAATACCGGGGCTACGACTCGGCGGGCATCGCCGCCATCGCCGACGGGCAGGTGCGCCGCGTGCGCCGCACCGGCCGCGTGTCCGAGACCGAGAGCGCCGCGCTGGCCGAGGGCCTGCATGCGCCGCTGGGCATCGGCCACACCCGCTGGGCCACGCACGGCGGCGTCACCGAGGCCAATGCGCATCCGCACGTCAGCCACGGCGACCTGGCCCTGGTCCACAACGGCATCATCGAGAACCACGAACAGCAGCGCGAGCGCCTGACTGCGCTGGGCTATGTGTTCGAATCGCAGACCGACACCGAGGTCATCGCCCACCTGATCCACCACTACATCGACCAGGGCCGCGACCTGCTCGGCGCGTTGCAGGCGGCGGTGAAGGAGCTGACCGGTGCCTATGCCGTGGCCGCGGTGAGCAAGTCGCGCCCGGACCTGCTGGTGTGCGCGCGGATGGGTTGCCCGCTACTGATCGGCCTGGGCGAGGGCGAGAACTTCATCGCCTCCGACGTCTCGGCGGTGATCCAGGCCACGCGCCGGGTGATCTTTCTGGAAGAGGGCGATACCGCCGAACTGCGCCGCGACGGCGTGCAGGTGTACGACGCGCAGGACCAGCCGGTGCAGCGCGAGCCGCACGTGTCCGATGTGTCGCTGGCCTCGCTGGAACTGGGCCCGTACCGCCACTTCATGCAGAAGGAGATCCACGAGCAGCCGCGCGCGCTGGCCGACACGCTGGAGGCGCTGTTCGACGCCGGCGGGTTCGACACCGCGCTGTTCGGCAGCAAGGCCGAGGCGCTGCTGGCCGACGTGGACGGCGTGCAGATCCTGGCCTGCGGCACCAGCTACTACGCCGGGCTGACCGCGCGCTACTGGATCGAGGGCATCGCCGGGCTGCCGTGCAGCGTGGAGATCGCCAGCGAGTACCGCTACCGCGACGCCTGCGCCAATCCGCGGCAGCTGATCGTGACCATTTCCCAGTCCGGCGAAACCCTGGACACGATGGAGGCGCTCAAGTACGCCAAGTCGCTGGGCCACGCCAAGACCCTGTCGATCTGCAACGTGCCCGAGAGCGCCATCCCGCGCGCCAGCGCGATGGTGCTGTACACCCGCGCCGGCGCCGAGGTCGGCGTGGCCTCGACCAAGGCCTTCACCACCCAGCTGGCAGCGCTGTTCCAGCTCACCTGCGTGCTGGCCAAGCGCCGCGGGCGGCTGAGCGCCGAGCAGGAGGCCGAGTACCTGGAGCAGTTGCGCTACCTGCCCGGCAGCGTGCAGCACGTGCTCAACCTGGAGCCGCAGATCGCGGTATGGGCCGAGCGCTTCGCCGACAAGCACAACGCGCTGTTCCTCGGCCGCGGCCTGCATTACCCGATCGCCCTGGAGGGCGCGCTCAAGCTCAAGGAAATCACCTACATCCACGCCGAAGGCTACCCGGCCGGCGAGCTCAAGCACGGCCCGCTGGCGCTGGTCGACGCCAACATGCCGGTGGTGGTGATCGCGCCCAACGACACCCTGCTGGAGAAGGTGAAATCCAACATGCAGGAAGTGCGCGCACGCGGCGGTGAGCTGTTCGTGTTCGCCGACCAGGACAGCAACTTCAACGAATCCGAGGGCGTGCACGTGATCCGCACGCCGCGCCACGCCGGCGTGCTCAGCCCGGTGCTGCACACCGTGCCGGTGCAATTGCTGGCCTACCACACCGCGCTGGCGCGCGGCACCGACGTGGACAAGCCGCGCAATCTGGCCAAGTCGGTGACGGTGGAGTAAGCGCGTCCAGGGACGTTCGGCGCGCCAGCGATGGCGGGCGTGCGCGGGCCGCCATGACGGTGCGATGCGGATGTGGCGCGCTGTGGCGATGTCCGCCGTAGCGCCAGCGGAGGTCGCTGGCGGCTACGTGGCGACGCCGTTGAAGAAGTCGACCAGGCTCTGCGGCGCGGCGTCGTCGAAGAACAGGGCGAGGTTGCGCTGGGATTCGCGGGCGAACGGCGCGCTGCGGGCGAACAGTCGGGTTTCGTACGTGGCCAGCGCGGCCTCGATCGCGCCGGGATGCGCGGCGATGGCCTTGCCCAGCTCGGCACCATCGTAGAGCGCGAGGTTGGCGCCTTCGCCGGCGAACGGCGACATCAGGTGCGCCGCGTCGCCGAGCAGGGTCACGCCGGGGACGCGCTCCCATTGGTGCTCGACCGGCAAGGCATGGATCGGGCGCAGCACCGGCGGCGTGTCGCTGGCGGTGATCAACGCCGTCAGCGCCGGCGCCCAACCGGCGAACTCCGCGGCGATGCGCGCCATCGCGCTCGCCGGCACGGCGACGTCGATGCCGTCGAACCACGCCTGCGGCCTGACCAGCGACACATACGCATGCAGCGTGCCGTCGGCATAGCGGTGCGCGAACAGGCCCTTGCCCGGTGCGACCGCCATCAGCGTTCCGTGGCCGACCAGCTGCGCGCTGGCCGGATGCCGGGTGTCGGCCTCCAACAGGCGGGTCTCGACGAACGTGGTGCCGCTGTAGGCGGGCACGGCAGCGGACAGCAATGGCCGCACCTTCGACCAGGCGCCGTCCGCGCCGACCAGCAGATCGGTGGTCACCGTGGCGCCATCGCCGAAGCGCAATAGATGCCGCCCATCGGCGAGCGGCGACACATCGGCGAGTTTGCAGCCCCAGCGCACCGCGCCGGCGGGGAGGGCGTCGAGCAGCAGGCGGCGCAACTGCCCACGATCCACCTCCGGCCGGTTGCCGGCGCCGAGGTCCGGCCGCTCGATCAGGAGGGTGCCATCGCGGTCGACGACCCGTTTCGCATCCGCGCCGGGCAGCACCAGCGCGCGGAACTGCGGGTAGAGCCCGGCGTCCTTGAGTGCCAGCTGGCCGTTGTAGTCGTGGATGTCGAGCAGGCCGCCCTGCGGGCGCGCATCGGCCGATGCCTCGGCTTCGTAGAGGGTCGCGGCGATGCCGTGAAGGTGCAGCACGCGGGCGAGCGCGAGCCCGCCGAGTCCGGCACCGATGATCGCGATGGGAGTGTGCATGGTGCCTCGATGGCGGGTGGGCGCAACGAACCCCGCTGCGCCGAGCTGGATGGAATGGCGTTCCATCATCTTGGAATGGCGTTCCATTCATGTCAAGATCGGCCATGACCAAGACACGACGCAATCAGCCCCGCCGTGACGCAGCACTGTCGCGCGAGCAGATCGTGGAGGCGGCGATCGCCCTGCTCGATCGCGACGGCGAGGCCGGGCTGACCTTCCGCGCCTTGTCCGAACGGCTCGCCACCGGACCGGGCGCGCTCTACGGACACATCGCCGACAAACGCGATCTGCTGACGACCGCCTGCGACGCCGTCATCGCGCGCAGCCTGCCGACGCCACCGGCCGGCGCCACGCCGCAGGCCGCCATCCGCGCGCTGGCCCTGGCCATGTTCGACACGATCGATGCGCATCCCTGGATCGGGTCGGCCCTGTGGCAGGCGCCGGGACAGTTGCCGATCGTGCGCATCATCGAAGGCCTTGGCCGGCCGCTGCGTGCGCTCGGTGTGGCCGACACGGCGCAGTGGGCGGCGGTGTCCGCGCTGCTCAACTACATGCTCGGCGTAAGCGGACAGAACGCGGCCAATACGCAACTGGCGCTCACCCAGGGTCTTGTCCGCGACGCGACCCTGGCCGCAATGGCGAGCACGTGGTCGCGGCTCGATCCGGTCGCATATCCCTTCGTGCGCAGCATGGCCGGCGCACTGCAGACGCACGACGACCGCGTGGACTTCATCGCCGGGATCGACCTGATCCTTGTCGGCATCGTGGCGCAGGGCGGCGCGCAGGTGGCCGGCGGCGCGCGCAAAAAGCCCCGTCATTCCTGAGCGGTCCTGCAGGACGCGCCTGCTGCTGGCACGCACGCCGCGCACGTCGCCCCGTCGCGCTAGTGCCGGCGCAGCTAAGTCTGTGCAGCCAGCGCCGTCGGCCTGGCGCGATTCATTGCCCGGAATGACATGGCCAGGCCACGGTATCGGTGCGTCCAGCATCGGTCGCCAGGTGGTGTCGCCGAGGAGGCGGAGGCACATCGCGCTTCGTCCGGTTCTGATGCGCGCGCCGCGCCGCCAGTCCATGCGGCGAACGCTGGCGCCTGTGGGCAAGCCGCGCAACCTGGCCACGTCGGTGACGGTGGAGTAAGGCGCCGCAGCGGCACCGCCTTGGCAGACGGCGTGGTCGGCTGCCAGCGCACTGGCCCGGGTTATGCATAAGCTTCCTGCGAGGGTTCCCACCACGCAGGAGGACGTATGTACGAGTCTTTCAGACAGGGGGCGCCGGCCGAGGTGTGGCAGGCGCTGGTGCACGAGGCCGGGCAGCGCCTGGGCCGGCCGCTGGACGAATCGCGCGAGCACTATCTGGTGTTCGTGCTGCTGCGCTACCAGCGCGACGCGCAGTTGCTGGCGCGCATCCAGGCATTGGCCTGGCTGCATGCGCAGGAGCAGGTCGGACGCACGCGCGCCGACGCGTTGCGCGAGGTCGGCGACGGTTGTCTGCTGATCGCCGGGCTGTTTCCCGGCGTGGCGGAACGGCGCCGGGTCAGCGTCGACTACTTCATCGATCTCGGCCGCGGCGCCTATGCCGAAGTCGCCGAGACCCGCGACAGCGACGCCGGGCTGTTCGCGCAACTGGCGCGCAGCTACCGTGAACTGGTCGGCACGCTGGGCGCGCTGCGGCCGCCACGGCACGAGGTGGCGGCGTTGCAGGCGGCGCTGCACGCGTGAGCGGTGGCGAGGCACGTCGGATGTCCTTCGCCGTTCATGCGTGATGCGCTGTGGCCCGGCCCCGTCTCGGCGTCTCGTAGATACCGTCTTACCCCCTAGCAGGCAAGGCTCCTTTTCTGGTCGAACGCGGTGCCCGATTTGAGGACGCCATAGGCGAGGTGCAGGAGCTTGCGCATGGCGGCGCACACGATCTGCTTGCCGGCTTTGCCGCGTTCGCTTAGCCGCTGTTTCAGC
>NZ_JACHOH010000009.1:0-130201 GCF_014199795.1 Xanthomonas sp. 3498 | reverse complement strand
ACTCGGAAGTGAAACGCAGCTGCGCCGATGGTAGTGTGGCTCAAGCCATGCGAGAGTAGGTCATCGCCAGGGGCTTTACCCCAAATCCCCGTCCCAAAAGGACGGGGATTTTTTATTGCGTGAGAAAAAAGCGATTGCGCGCAAAAAACTTCGATCCATGCGATTGCTGCGCCAGTCACGCGAACGCCGCAGCGTCGGCCGTAAACCACAGCAAACACCAGCGGCGACTTCACGCCTCTGCTGCGACCGTGATCCTGCCCCGATCATGCGGCCGGCTTCCCTCGCTGCAACCGCATGACCACGCCGTAGAATCGGCCCAACCGCCGGAGCCACGCAGACCTGCACCACCCAATACCTGCGACTGCCGTCGCCATCGTGGCCGCTGCTGCGGTCACGTCGTCTTCTGCACCGTGCGTTTCACAGATCGCCCTGATGGCGTTGTAAGGCAGCTGGCCCGCCTCGATGGCAAGCGCTGAACCAGTGGGGCGCGCCGGCAGGGACGGATGCGGCAAGACATGCGACCGATGCCCGATGCCACAGCGGTCCTGGCGCAGCCCGGCGGGCATTGGCACGGGCATCCTGGGTGGCGGTTGCCGACAGGGGGCTGCGGCCTACCGAACAGATCGCCATGGCCACCCGGAATGCACAGCGCGACAGGCTTTCGGCTCAAGGTGCAGCGTTAAACAGCCTTGCTGCCCGGCACCAGGTCCGGTGCGATCCGCCGCCATTCAATCCCGTCCGAACGCCACTGCATCCGGCCGCGTCTCGCGTCCAGCCGGGCGCCCAGCGAGTCGGCGCCCGGCGCAACCGCGGCGCCACGAGGGGGCCGCGCTACCGTGCCTTGTCCGGCAACAGGCTGATCCCCAAACGCCAGGACGGCGTGCCGTGGCCGAGTTGTTGGGCCAGGCGCGCGCAGGCCGGATCGTAGGCCGCCGCAAGCACCAGCAACGGTACCGCGCCCTCCGCTGCGTACGGCGCACCGATTACGTGGCCGGCTTCGCCGTTGTCCGAGCGCGCCTTGTCGAAGGGCACCTGGCTGCCGACGAACTCGGCATGGCTGCGTTCGCCGCGCAGATACGGCAGCAGCCAGTCGACGCTGCGCGCCAGCGATGCGCCGTTCGGCGCGCGCCAGTGGTACAGATCCTCGCCGCGTTCGGAGAACAGCAGCGCCAGCGTCACCAGCGGGCGCAGGTCGTAGACGTGATAGGACAGCGCATCGCGCTCGACGAAATCGATGCTGCGGCCGTCGGGCAGCAGGTTGTCGGCGATCTGTTGGCGAAAGCCGGTGCGGGCGTAGTCCAGCAAGCGGGTGTCGTCGAGCGCGGCGCCGATCATGCCCACGGTCTTCAGGCGGTGACTGTGCCAGTTGTTGGTGGCGGTCTTGCGCTTGAGATCGCGCGAGCCGATTTCGGCGTCGGCGATCTTTCGCATCCACGCGTCGATGGCGCGGCGTTGCGCGTCCGGCAGCGCCGGGCGGACGATGCGGTAGGCGAAGATCGCCGGTTCCAGCCCGGTCTCGTCGATCGGGTTGCCGTTGGGCACGTTGCGCGCGGCCCATTGTGCAAGTTGGTCGCCCGCGGCCAGCGCGTCCGCGCGCTCGCCCTGCAACGCGAAGCGCAGGGCCAGTGCCTGGATGCGTGGCATGTCGCCGAGGCTGGCTTCGGTCGCCGCCTTCACCGGATCGCCGTGCAGGCGGCCGCCGGTGCTCAGGTTGTCGAGCGGATGCGCGCCCTGTGCGCGTGCCGCATCGGCCAGCCGGGCCTGCGTCGCCTCGACCTCGCGCCAGGTTGGGTCGGTGGCTGCTGACGCATGCAACTGTTGCCATTGTGCTGTGGTCGGCCAAAGCCGCTGTACTGCAGCGGCCGGAGTGCTGTGCGTCAGCGAGAGTCCGGCAAGCACCATGCCGAGCATGGCGTGCGATGAGCGAGGCATGGCGATCTCCAGAGCCAGGTGCGCGAGCGTTGTTGGGCGACTGTAGGCGCCGTGCGGTGAATGGGGGATGGCCCGGGTGCGGGAGCAAGGTGGTCAGCATGCTCGCCGGTTCGTGTATGGCGATTGGGCGTATCGGCGCCAGCGCGGTGGCATGCGCGCCAGGCTGCTTTCTCCCAACCTGAGGCGGCGTGCGCCGAGTCGTTGTGGCAGCGACATGCGCGCCGCTGCGCGGTGCGAGGACATGGAGCAGCAGCGGCTTCAGTCTAGGCGTGCCTGTCCTGTCAGGCCCGCCCGAAGCCACTCCATGACCGGATCGCCCCAATGAGGCGTGCTGATCGCCTTCGCGGCTGCCGGCTGTCGGCTGTCGGCTGCCGAGAAGGTGACGTCATGCTGGATCACCAGGTCGCTTGTGGGGTATCGCGGCATGGGCACGATGGCCATTGAATGCCTGCCAGAGCGCCAACCTCTCATCCGCCGGCGAGGGCGCTTCGCGCTCCGTACCCTCACCCCAACCCCTCTCCCGATGGGAGAGGGGCTTTCGCGTTCCGTTCTCTTCCCGGGACCGCGGCCCTTTTCGGGGAGGCGCCCCGAAAGGGCGGATGAGGGGGCGGGCGATGTCTCGTTCGATGTTCCGTTGCGTCGATGTGCCCGATCACCAGCATCCATTCACCCTCTGCAACGCACCGCCCTACCGGGCCCGATCCAGCAACCAGAGTTCGACGCGCTCGTTGCGTGCCTTGGCCTCCGCGTCCTCGCCGCCGACCAGCGGACGCAGCGCGCCGAGGCCGCGGACGCGTTCTACCGCGACGCCACGTTGCACCAGGTACGCGGCGACGACGTCGGCGCGGTCGTTGCTGGCGATGGTCGGGTACAGGCGGTTGGCGCTGTCGGGGGTAGCGAAGCCGATCACCGCCAGGGCGCGCCCATGCATCGCCGGCTGTTGCATGAAGGCGACCAGCCGGTCCAGGTCCTGGGCGCTGCGCGCTTCGTACATCCCATTGAGCGACTGCAGGCTGAAACGCAGCGTGGTGGTCAGGCGCCGGGCGCCGGCGCTTGCCTGGCCATAGGCAGCATCCGCGCGGGCAGCAACGGTCCCGGTTTGTGGCGTGGCCGGATCCACGTCGATCGCCAGGGAGATCGGGCCGAGCCGACGCACCAGCTGTTGCGCCTGGGGGCCGATCGCATACAGGGCCAGGCTGCGGCCGAGCGCCGACATCATCTGGCCGCCATACAGGCTGTAGCGCTGGACCAGCGGATAGTCCTCGCCGCGCACTGCGGCCGCGCTCGGGGCCACGGCGACACCGCCGTCGGCGATGGCCAGCGCTCGCGTGCCGGCCGGCACCGGCGTGGTCAGTCCGACGATCGCCAGTGCCTCGGGATGGCCGGCGACGGCGCGTGCGGCCTCGGTCAGGTCGGCATGCACGACATCTCCCGGCGCGCGCAGCGCGGGCAGCGCCAGACGTTCGCGCAGGAAGTCGTCGAGCCCGCCGGGCGTGGCGCGACGATGCAGCGCGATCGGCAGGTCTGCGCCGCCGACTTGCGACCAACGGGTCGCGCGTCCACTCAGGATGTCGCGCAATTGCGCCACGCTCAGCTTGGCGATGGGGTTGTCGGCGGCGACCAGGACCCGCGCACCGTCCAGGGCCACGACGAACTGCTGGTCGGGCGAGGTGAGGTCGCCGAGCTGCCAGGCGGCCTCGCGCTCGCGCGCGTCGGGCTGGCGCGCCAGCATCGCCAGCTCGGCATCACCATGCACGAGGTCGGCGATGCCGGCGGCCGAGCCGGTGCCAGCGATCTCGACCACCAGCGGCGCATCGTCGCGCACCGCGGCGATCTCCAGCGTGGTCGCATCGACGCGACGACGTTGCAGTTGCCGGTAGCCCATGCTCTGCAGCCAGGATTCCACCAGCGCCGGCATCAGCCGCGCGCCGAGGCTGTTGGAGCCGTGCACGCGCAGGCGCTCGGCCGGTTGCGCAGACGCGGATGGAAGCGCGCACAGCGTGGCCGCGCCGAGCAGCAGCAGGCGCAGGGTGAAACGCAACATGGGATCCCCCCTGGGATCTGGACAGGCGCGGCAGTGTTGGCGATCGGCGTGACATCGCGGTGACTGTGCGCGCGGTCACGCACGACAACGCGGCGTCACGGCGTGACCTGTCGGCGGTCCGCGCGCGATGCGATCGCGCGGGACCGGAGGAACGTCAGGCAGACGCGAGGCGGCGGGCGGCGGCTTGCGCCCAGCGTGCGGCGATCGCCGGCGAGGTGATGCACACGGCGCTGTCGGTGACCGTGGTCACCGCGCGCTCCAGCAACTGGATATCGGCTTCGTGCTGGCGCGCGACATGCGGATCCTCGAAGAAGATCGCGCGGTGGCAGCGCCGTTCCAGCACGCGATCGGCGATCTGCGCGTCGCCGCCCATCGGGCCGCTCTGGTAGCGGTGCACCCAGGGCTGGCCCTGCGGCCAGCCGCGGCTCCAGGCCAGTTCGTTGAGCCGCTGTCCAGTGGTGCCGGTGGCCACGCGCTCGGCGAAGCGCGACAGCAGATCGAAATGTTCGCTGGCGAAGGCCAGCATCTGCGGCTTCATCGCATCGTGCGCGATCAGCGCCAGGGTCTGCCGTTGCAGCGCGTACAGATCGTCGGCGCTGCGGTCCGGAGCCAGCGCGGCGTGGATGCGTTCCATCTCCACCCAGTCGCGGGCGCTGGCCACGGTGGAGATGAACGGCTTGCCGTGGATCACGCACTGGCGCTTGAGTGCGATCGCCTCGGGAAAGATCGAGGACGGGTCGACCGGATCGATCAGGTAGATGGCGCCGTCGAGGGTGCGCTCGGCGCCTTCCAGGCCCACGACTTCGGCCACCAGCTTCATCAGTCCGCCCTCGCGGCCGAACGGGTAGCGCGTGAGGCCGGCATAGCCGTGCAACAACCCGGCACGCACGATCGCCTCGTGGGTGCGGCCGACCGCATGCAGGCCGAGCTGCAGCTCGCGGATGCCGGCCTCGCTGGCATGCAGCCAGCGGAACAGCGCGGCGTCCTTGCCCTGGTGGTGCAGTCGGTTGGCGGCCAGGCCCAGGCGCATGCGTCGATCCGTGCGGGAAAGGTGCGACAGTCTGCGCCCGATCGCGGCGCAGACTCAATCGCGATGCGATCGCCGTGCCGCCGCCGCCGATCGCGGCCCCGCTGGTGTCATTGCGTGACCTGCTGCGCACGTACCGCCAGCACGTCCATCTGCGGCTTGTCGGCGCCGCTCTTGTCCGGCTGCAGGTTGAATGCATAGTCGCTGCGCCACCAGGCGCCGCCGGCCCAGGCGGTCCAGCCCAGCCATACGTCGCCGTTGGCGTGGACGTAGTCGAGCATGGTGTCGAGTGCGGCCAGGCAGGTGGCGTCGCTGCTGCCGCCGAACTCGCCGAGGAACCCGCGATAGCCGTTGGCGCGCAACCACTGGGTGAACCCCTGCAGACGGTCCGCGCCGATGCTGCTGCCGACGCAGGCGGCGCTGGTGCCGGAGGAGTCGGGATCCAGGTACTGGTGCACTTCGAATGCCAGGTTGTCGGCGGGGTCGTGCACCGCCAGCAAGGCCTGCGCGTTGGACACGCCGTACCAGGTGCTGTTCCAACTGTGCGCGCCACTGAAGGCCGTGCCGGGCACCAGGATCAGATTGTCGGCGCCGGTGCCGCGGATCGCGTCGATCGACGCCTGTGCGATGGCGGCCCAATCGCCCGAAGCGAGGCCGTTGGGTTCGTTCATCAGCCCGAATACCACGCTGGCGTCGTTGCCGAAGACCAGCGACAGGCGCCGCCACAGATCGGCCAGCGCTGCCGCCGGGACCGCGTCGCCGCCGATGCGCACGCCGTCGTACTTGGCGTAGTTGTGCACGTCCAGGATCAACTGCAGGTCGTAGCGCTTGGCGCGTTCGACCGCGGTGCGCAGGGCGTCGAGCTGCACGGGGTCGAGCGGGCCGTTGGCCAGCGGCTGCAGCCGCTCCCACAGGAACGGCAGGCGCACGATGTTCATGCCCTGCGCGGCGGTGTACGCATAGTCGGCGTCGGTGGGATACACATAGTCCTTGAACAGCACGCCGGGCTTCTTCGCCGAATTGAACTCGGCACCGGCCAGGTTGATGCCGGCATAGCGCAGCGTCTGCTGCGCGTGGGCGAATGGCACGCAGGCGGCAAGGAGCAGGCATAGCGCGGCGCGACGCCGCCATTGCGAGGAACGGGAAACGTGGTCGATGCGTGGCATGACGGATCCTTCGTGGGGAAGAGCGACAGGCGCCGCCGCGATGCGGCGTGCGCGGCCATCGCACACCGCTGCAACCGCCATGCCAGAGCGATCGTGGTCGTCAGGAAAGTGCGACGCATTGCACGTCGCATGTCATGTGCCGGTGCGCGCGCCGCTGTCGCGTGCGTCGTCGCATGCGTTCGTCGTTGCGCCGGCGCCGCGCTCAGCGTGTGATGCGCTGCGCCCAGGGCGCGAGGATCGTCATCTGCGGACGGTCATGGCCGTCGGCGTCGGGCTGCACGTTGAACGGATAGTCGGCGCGCCACCAGGCGCCGCCGGCCCAATAGCTCCAGCCCAGCCACAGCGTCGGATGCTGCGCGATGTCGGCGAGCATGCCGTCCAGGGCGCGGCGGCAGACCGGATTGTCGGCGGCGGCGAATTCGCCGAGAAAGCCGAGATGACCGGTCTGCTGCAGCCAGCCGGTGAAGGCGTGCAGGCGTTCGGCGCCGATGTCCGCGCTCACGCAGACCGGGCTGGTGCCGCTGGAATCGGCGTCCAGGTACTGGTGCACTTCGATCGCCACGCGTTGCAGCGGGTCGCGCAGCGTGGCCAGCGCATCGGCGTTGGAGGCGCCGGCCACCGGCGTGTACCAGCTATGCGCGCCGGTCCACAGCGCGCCCGGCACCAGGATCAGGTTGCTGGCGCCGGTGCCGCGGATCGCGTCGACGGCGGCCTGCGCCGCGGTGGCCCACGCGGCCGGGGTGATGCCGTGCGGCTCGTTCATCAGCCCGAAGACCACTGCATTGTCGCTGCCGTAGGCGCGCGCCAGACGCTGCCACAGGTCGACGAAGGCGGCGACCGGCAGGCCGGTGCTGCCGATGAGGCGGCCGTCGTAGCGCGCGTAGTTGTGGATGTCCACGATCACGTACATGCCCTGCGCCTTGGCCTGCTGCACGGCGTCGTCGATCAGTGCCAGTTGCGCGGCGTCGAGCGGGCCGCGCGGTTGCGGCTGCAGGCGTTCCCAGCGCACCGGCAGGCGCAGCAGGTTCATGCCCTTGCCGGCGAAGTAGGTGTAGTCGCTGCTGCGCGGATAGGTGTAGTCGACACCGACCACGCCGGGAATCTTCGACGGCGCGATCTCCGCGCCGGACAGGTTGACGCCGGCGAAGCGCAGCGCTTCCTGTGCGTGCAGCGACGCCAGCGGAACAGACAGGCAAAGCAGCAGTGCGGCACGCAAGGCGTGCCGCGAACGCCGCCGCAAGGTGCGCGCGATCATGGTGGGTCTCCTTCGGCATCAGAGGGGGAACCCGGTCGAGGGAGATGTCAGGCCGGGCTGATGACTACGGTGTGCGGACACCGTAGTGCATTGCCGAGGACGAGGCGATGCCTTGCATGCGCGCATGCATGGATCTGTGCGGCTATTGGCAGCGCGAACCGGCACTGGATCGCGCTGCACCACGCGTGCAGCGCGAACGCCGTGCGCCGTGCTGCGGTGATACGCGAGGTGTTGCCGGCATGCGGCGCCGGCAACGGCGGCTCACTTCTTGCCGGTGATCTCGCGGGCGTACTTGGACAGGATCGCCATCTGCGGCTTTTCGCTGCCGTCCTTGCCGGGCTGCACATTGAACGGATAGTCGGGCTTCCACCACGCGCCGGCCGCCCACCAGGTCCAACCCAGGATCACGTCGTCGTTCTTCTGCATGTAGCTGAGCATGTTCTCCAGCGCCTGGTTGCAGGTGGGCGTGTTGGCGGTGGCGAACTCGCCGATGAAGCCGACCTTCTTGTTTTCGCGCAGCCAGCTGACGAACCCGGCCAGCTTCTCGGCGCCGGCGGTGGCGCTGACGCACTCGCCCTTGGTGCCGCTGTTGTCGCGGTCCAGGTACTGGTGCGCTTCGAACGCCATGCGGTTGCGCGGATCCTTGAGCGGCTGCAGCGCCACCGCGTTGGATGTGCCGTAGGACGTGCTGCGCCAGCTGTGCGCGCCGGTGTAGGCGGTGCCCGGCACCAGGATCAGGTTGTTGGCGCCGGCCTTGCGGATGGCGTCGATCGCGGCCTGCGCCGCGCTGGCCCAGTCGGTCGAGGACACCGCGTTGGGCTCGTTCATCAGCCCGAAGATGACGTTGTCGTCGCCCTTGAACTCTTTGGCCAGGCGCCGCCACAGATCGGCGAACACCGCGTCCGGGGCGCCCTCGCTGCCGACCAGCGCGCCGTTGTACTTGGCGTAGTTGTGCGGATCCAGGATCAGGTACAGGCGGTTGGCCTTGGCCTGTTCCACCGACTTCTTCAACAACGCCAGTTGCGCCGGGTCGAACTCGCCCTTGGCGGTGGGCTGCAGGCGCTCCCACAGGAACGGCAGGCGGATGGTGTTCATGCCCTTGCTGGCGAAGTAGCTGTAGTCGGTCGCCGTCGGGTAGGTGTAGTCCTTGTACAGCACGCCGGGCTTCTTGCCGGAGTTGAACTCGGCGCCGGACAGGTTGACGCCGGCGTACTTGAGCACGCTGCGGCCTTCGGCGGCGGCGTTGCAGGCGACGGCGGCCAGCAGCAGCGCCAGCGGCAGGGAACGCCAGCGCGGGGAACACGACGAGGAAAGCGACATGGGGGAGCTTCCTGGAGTGAGGGGAGGCGCCGTCCGCGTCGGGGGAGTGCGGGCGGCACGCGCAAGGGTGCAAGGATCGCCCCCGTGATCGCCAGCCTGCATGCACCCGTGTTAGCCCGGCATTCACCTGGCGCAGACACGCCGCGCGCGGACGTTTGCTGCGTCACGGCGCGTGCGTGGTGCAGCCGGCAGCGGCGGCGTGACCGCGGTCGCGGCAATGCGTCCACCGTCTGCGCGCCAGTTGGGCGCAGCGAAGGTTGCGCGGTGGAGGGATGATCGCTGGAGACCAGCGATGCCGCGCGCGTCACGGATCTCGGCGAATGCGTGACACAGCGGTCCGGCGAATGCCGCTTTCGCCGCATCCGCCAGTCCTGCAAGGTCTTGCCGCCGTAACGCTGCCGCGATCGCAGCAGCGTCGCTCAGGCAGCGGCCTGGGTCGTCACCGGTAGGCGGTTGCCGATCCATTCGGCGATGCTGGCCGCGGCGTCGCGGCCTTCGGCCACCGCGGTGACCACCAGATCGGCGCCGCGCACCGCGTCGCCGCCGGCGAACAGTTTCGGGTTGGTGGTCTGGTACGGCAGGCGGCCGCTGCCGTCGGGCTCGCTGCCGCCGGCGAGGATGCGACCGTTGACGGTGCCTTCCACGCCCTGCGCGGCCAGCCACTCGGGCACGCTCGGCGAGAAGCCGAAGGCGATGATGACCACGTCCGCGTCCAGCAGCGATTCGCTGCCTTCCACCGGGACCGCCGCCTCGCGTCCGCGCGCGTCCGGCTCGCCCAGACGGGTCTGCACCACGCGCACGCCGACCAGGTTGCCGGCAGCGTCGGCTTCCACCGCCAGCGGCTGGCGGTTGAACAGGAAGCGCACGCCTTCCTCGCGGGCATTGGCCACCTCGCGCGCCGAGCCGGGCATGTTGGCCTCGTCGCGGCGGTAGGCGCAGGTGACCTTGGCCGCGCCCAGGCGGATCGCGCTGCGCACGCAGTCCATGCCGGTATCGCCGCCGCCCAGCACGACCACGCGCTTGCCGCTGAGGTCGGGCAGCGCGATCTTGTCTTCCCAGCCGGCGATCGGCCGGCCCCAGGGATCGTTGCCGCCGACGATGCGGCTGTTCTGCACCAGGAACGGCAGCGCCGGCAGCACGCCGGGCAGATCCTGGCCGGGCAGGCCGCCATCGGTGTAGCGATAGGCGCCGGTGCCCAGGAACACCGCGTCGTACTCGCCGAGCAGCTGCTCCAGGCTCACGTCGCGGCCGATCTCCACGCCCAGCCGGAACTGCACGCCCATGCCTTCGAGCACCTCGCGGCGCTTGCCGATCACGCTCTTGTCCAGCTTGAAGCTGGGGATGCCGAACTGCAGCAATCCGCCGATCTGCTCGTAGCGGTCGTACACCACCGCCTGGATGCCAGCGCGGGCCAGACGGTCGGCGCAGCTCAGCCCGGCCGGGCCGGCGCCGATCACCGCCACGCGCTTGCCGGTGGGCTCGACCTGGCTCAGGTCCGGGCGCCAGCCGTTGTTGAGCGCGGTGTCGACGATGTACTTCTCGACCGCACCGATGGTGACCGCACCGAACTCCTCCAGCGTGCAGCTGCCTTCGCACAGGCGATCCTGCGGGCACACCCGGCCGCACACTTCCGGCAGCGGGTTGGTGCTGTGGCACAGCGCCGCGGCCTCTTCGATGCGGTTTTCCTGCACCAGCTGCAGCCACTGCGGGATGGCGTTGTGCACCGGACACTTCCAGCTGCAGTACGGGTTGCCGCAATCCAGGCAGCGCCCGGCCTGGTACTGCGCATCGGCCTTGTCGAACTTGCCGTACAGCTCGTTCCAGTCGCCGGAGGTGCGCAGTTCCACCGGAATGCGTTGCGGCATCTGCCGCGGCAGGTCGAGGAACTGGAAGGCGTGTTTGCGGCTCATAGGGCTGGGATTCGTAATTGGGGATTGGGGATTCGCGAACCCCGGGAGAGGGCGCTGGGGTGGGACGAATCCCGAATCCCCAATGCCCAATCCCGGCCGTTGCGGTGCGCCGCCATCAGGCGGCTCGGCGCAGCGACTCAGTCAACGACTCGATGCTCGCCGCCTTCGGTTTGACCAGCCAGAACTTGCCGACGTAGTCGCGGAATTCGTCGAGGATCTGCTGCGCCCAGATGCTGCCGGTCAACTCGCGGTGGCGGCTGATCAGTTTGTGCAGGTGCTGGCGGTGGCTCTCGAAGCCTTCGGCGGAGATGCGATGAATGTCGATCAGTTCGTGGTTGTAGCGGTCGACGAAGTCGCGGTCCACGTCGAGCACGTAGGCCAGGCCGCCGGTGAAGCCGGCGCCGAAGTTCAGCCCGACCTTGCCCAGCACCAGCACGATGCCGTCGGTCATGTACTCGCAGCAGTGGTCGCCGGCACCCTCGATCACCGCCAGCGCGCCGGAATTGCGCACCGCGAAGCGCTCGCCGGCGCGGCCGGCCGCATACAGCTCGCCGCCGGTGGCGCCGTACAGGCAGGTGTTGCCGACGATCGCGGTGCTGCGCGCCTCGAAGCGCGCCCCGCGCGGCGGGCGCACCACCAGCCGGCCGCCGGCCATGCCCTTGCCGACGTAGTCGTTGGCCTCGCCCTCCAGTTCCAGCTGCAGGCCGCCGGCGTTGAACGCGCCGAAGCTCTGCCCGGCCGAGCCGCGGAAGCGCAGGGTCAGCGGCGCATCGGCCATGCCATGGTTGCCGTGGATGCGGGCGATGGCACCGGACAGGCGCGCACCGATCGAGCGGTCGGTGTTGTGGATCAGGAAGCGATGATCGCCGCCGGTCTTCTTGGCGATCGCGTCGGCGAGCAGGCCGTCCATCTGCGTGGCCAGGCTGTCCGGCGATTCGTACAGGCGCTGCGCGGCGCAGTGGCCGCCGTCGTGGCGCACGTCCTTGAGCAGCCGCGACAGGTCCACGCGCACGCCTTCGCGCGGCGACACGTCCAGTTGCTGCAGCAGTTCGGTGCGGCCGACGATCTCGTCCAGCGAGCGCACGCCCAGGTACGACAGCCATTGCCGCACTTCCTCGGCCAGCAGGCGGAAGAAATTCTCCACGCGCTCGGGCAGGCCGACGAAATAGTTGGCGCGCAGGCGCTCGTCCTGGGTGGCCACGCCGGTGGCGCAGTTGTTGAGGTGGCAGATGCGCAGGTACTTGCAGCCGAGCACGATCATCGGGCCGGTGCCGAAGCCGAAGCTGTCCGCGCCCAGGATCGCCGCCTTGACCACGTCCAGGCCGGTCTTCAGGCCGCCGTCGGTCTGCAGGATGGTGCGCGACCGCAGATCGTTGGCGACCAGCGCCTGGTGCGACTCGGCCACGCCCAGTTCCCACGGCACGCCGGCGTAGCGGATCGAGCTGACCGGGCTGGCGCCGGTGCCGCCGTCGTGGCCGGACACGGTGATCAGGTCGGCGCCGGCCTTGACCACGCCGGCGGCGATGGTGCCCACGCCGGCATGGCTGACCAGCTTCACCGACACCAGCGCGCTGGGGTTGACCTGCTTGAGGTCGTAGATCAACTGCGCCAGGTCTTCGATCGAGTAGATGTCGTGATGCGGCGGCGGCGAGATCAGGCCGATGCCCGGCTTGGCGTAGCGCAGCCGCGCGATCAGTTCGTTGACCTTGTGCCCGGGCAGCTGGCCGCCTTCGCCGGGCTTGGCGCCCTGCGCGACCTTGATCTGCAGCACCTCGGCGTTGACCAGGTATTCGGGGGTGACGCCGAAGCGGCCGGAGGCCACCTGCTTGATCTTGGATCGCTTCTCGGTGCCGTAGCGCGCCGGGTCTTCGCCGCCTTCGCCGGAATTGCTGCGCCCGCCGAGGCGGTTCATCGCGATCGCCAGCGCCTCGTGCGCCTCCGGCGACAGCGCGCCGAGGCTGATCGCGGCGGTGTCGAAGCGGCGCAGCAGGTCCTCGGCCGGTGCCACCTCGTCCAGCGGCGTCGGCGTCTCAGCGCGCTTGAGCTGCAGCAGGTCGCGCAGGGCCGAGGCCGGGCGCCCGTGCACCGCGGCGGCGTAGGCGTCCCAGTCGGCCTGCAGGCCGCTGCGCGTGGCGCGCTGCAGGGTCAGCACCACGTCCGGGTTGTACATGTGGTACTCGCCGCCGTGCACGTACTTGAGCAGGCCGCCCACTTCCGGCTTGAGCAGGTCGTTCCAGGCGCGCGCGGCCAGTTGCCGCGCCTCGGTGTCCAGCCGCGCCAGGTTCACCCCGCCGATGCGCGCGGCGGTGTCCGGGAAGCACAGCGCCACCACGTCCGGATCCAGCCCGACGATCTCGAACAGTTGCGCGCCGCGGTAGCTGGCGATGGTGCAGATGCCCATCTTGGAGATGATCTTGGACAGGCCCTTGTAGATGCCCTTGCGGTACTTGCGGCCGATCTGGGTCTGCTCGCCGCCGCTCTTGAGCAGCAGGATGCCGCGCCGGCCCAGGTCGAACAGGGTCTGGTAGGCCAGGTACGGATACACCGCGGTGGCGCCGAAGCCGAGCAGGCAGGCCATGTGGTGCGGATCGCGCGCGGTGCCGGTCTCGATGATCAGGTTGACGTCGCAGCGCAGGCCGACCCGCGAGAGGTGGTGGTGCACCGCGCCGGTGGCCAGCAGCGCATGCGCCATCGGCCGTTCCGGCACCGGGTAGCGGTCGGTCAGCAGCAGCATGACCTTGCCGTCGCGCGCGGCCTGTTCGGCCTCGGCGCAGATGCGCTTGAGCCCGGCCTCCAGGCCTTCCTCGACGCTGTAGGACAGGTCGATCTGCGCGTTGCGGGTCTGGTACTGCTCCATCTTCAGCAACTGCCGCAGCTTGCGCTGGCTGAGCACCGGCGAGTTGAGGATGACGTGGTTCACCGTCTCCGGGCCGGCATGGAAGATGTTGGTCTCCTTGCCGAGCTGGGTGGTCAGCGACATCACGCAGTCTTCCCGCAACGGGTCGATCGGCGGGTTGGTGACCTGCGCGAACGCCTGGCGGAAGTAGTCGTACAGCGGCCGGGTATGGCGGCTGAGCACCGCCATCGGCGTGTCGTCGCCCATCGAGCCGGTGGCTTCCTGCTCGGTCTCGGCCAGCGGCCGCAGCACCTGCTCCACTTCCTCGGTGCTGAGCTGGAACAGCTTGTGGTAGCTGCGCAGGGTGCGCTCGTCGAACGGCTCCTCGACCAGCGAAGGGTCGATCAGCTCGGTCTGCAGGTAGGTCACGCCCTGCTGCAGCCACTGCTTGTACGGCGCGCGGCCGCGGTTGATGCGGTCGATGGCGTCGGAGTCGAGCAGGTCGCCGCGCTTGAGGTCGATGGCCATCATCTCGCCGGGGCCGAGCTTGCCCTTGCGGGTGACGCGCTCGGCCGGCAGTTCCCACACGCCGGCTTCGGAGGCGACCAGGAAATGCCGGTCGGAGGTCAGCATCCAGCGGGCGGGGCGCAGGCCGTTGCGGTCGAGCATGCAGGCGGCGTAGCGGCCGTCGCAGGCGACGATGCCGGCCGGGCCGTCCCACGGCTCGGTGTTGAGCCCATAGAACTCGTAGAACGCGGCCAGGTCGGCGTCCTTGAACTCCAGCGACTGGGTGGCCGGCGGCACCAGGATGCGCAGCGCCTGCAGCAGGTCCATGCCGCCGGCGACCAGCAGCTCGAGCATGTTGTCCAGGCTCTGCGAATCGGAGCCGTGCATGGAGATCACCGGGTCGAACTCGGCGATGTCGAAGCGCGGGGTCTGCCACACCTTGCTGCGCGCCTGCGCCCAGTGCCGGTTGCCCTCGATGGTGTTGATCTCGCCGTTGTGCGCGAGCAGGCGGAACGGATGCGCCAGCGGCCAGCGCGGCAGCGTGTTGGTGGAGAAGCGCTGGTGGAACACGATGGCGCTGGAGGCCAGGTCGTTGCGCTGCAGGTCCGGGTAGAAGGTGCTGAGCTTGTCCGGCAGCACCATGCCCTTGTAGCTGATGCCGTTGGGCGAGAGCGTGGTCACGTAGAAATCGGCGACCTCGCGCAGGCGCTGCTCGGCGCGGCGGCGCGCCAGGAACAGGGCCAGGGCGAAGGCGTCCTCGCCCTGCTCGGCGCCGGCGTCGACGAACACCTGCTCGATGCGCGGCAGGGTGTCCTTGGCCAGTTGCCCACACACCGCATCGTCGGTGGGGGTGAGGCGCCAGCCGCAGGGCTGCACGTCGACGCGGCGCAGTTCCTCTTCCAGCACCTGGCGGCAGCGTGCGGCATCGGCAGCGTCGCGCGGCAGGAACACGTTGCCGGCGGCGAAGCGCGCGCCGACGCTCAAACCGGCCTCGCGCGCCAGCGCGCGCAGGAACGGCTCGGGTTTGCGGATCAACAGGCCGCAGCCGTCGCCGGTGAGGCCGTCGGCGGCGACGCCGCCGCGATGGGTCATGCGCGACAGCGCGGCAATGGCGGTATCCACCAGCGCCCGCGAAGGTTGGTCGTCGAGCTGCGCGACCATGCCGAAACCACAGGCATCGCGCTCGTCTTGGGGGTCGTAGAGCCCGTGGCGGTTGCGGGGGGCCATGTCTGCCTCTGAAAGCGATCCGAAGGAACGCGGCGACACTCGCCCCCGCTCTGTCCTGGAGCGCTTCTTGAGGTCACCGGAATCCCGACTAAAACATAGTTGGTGCGGTGCCGCAATACACCGTTACACCTGCAACTTCAGTGCTGGCGGCGACGCTGCCACCGTTGCCGCACCGGGGTCCTGGCCGAGCGCTCAGCCGCAGCGCACGCCGGTGATCTGGTTCTTGTCGTCGACCTCGATGTTGAGCCGTTCGCCGTTGAACTCCATGGTCACCGCCTGGTTCGGCTTGAGCACGCGCGCCATCTTGGCGCCGGTGTCGCTGCGCGCCTGATCCAGCAGGTCCGGTGCGAAGGTCTGGCCGACCAGGCCCTGCGCCTGCGAGGCATCGCAGGTCCCCACCGGCGGTGCGTCCGGGGCACTGGCCGGGTCCGGCGCCGCGGCCTGCTGCGCGGCGGCCTGGGCCTTGGCGGTCACCTGTTCCTGCTCGTCCGGCGGCGGCGCGCCGCAGGCGGCCAAGGCCAGCGCCAGGCAGGCCGTGCCGAGCAGGCCGACACACGTGGACGCACGGGAGGAAAGGGGTGTGCTCATCGGGGCTCCTATGGATGGAGGGAAGATGGGGTGAAGCATAGAACGTGCGCCGCGCTTTGAGACCGGCCGGGGCCATCGGCGGCGAACGGCACCGCCGACACGCCGACGGCCGTTGCGGTGTCTGCCGGCGCGACGCACGTTCC
Source organism: Xanthomonas sp. 3498 (assembly GCF_014199795.1). Lineage (NCBI taxonomy): Bacteria > Pseudomonadati > Pseudomonadota > Gammaproteobacteria > Lysobacterales > Lysobacteraceae > Xanthomonas > Xanthomonas sp. 3498. The sequence continues at coordinate 114,246 of NZ_JACHOH010000009.1, read as the reverse complement.
AACCCAGGCAGCATCGGACACGCCGCGTTCGCCACGCGTTAAGCGGCACGGCCCTGCCGACGTCACGCGCCGTAGCCGCTGCGCTGCCGACAATCCGGGCTCGTGGAACCGGCGGCGCGGACCGCGGTTCCGGCTTACGGAGGTCCGATGTCCAACGCGTCCCGTTCCACCGCCGCCGCCGAGGCGGCGCGTGCCCGCCAGTCCCGCCAGGCCGCCAGCAGCGCGGGCCTGGTCTACGTCAGCGATCAGGAGCCGGGCATCGCCCGTCGCCGTGCCGGCAAGGGCTTCGGTTACCGCATGCCCGATGGCAGCGCCGTGCGCGACGCGGCCACCCTGCAGCGCATCCGCCAGCTGGCGATCCCGCCGGCCTATACCGAGGTGTGGATTTGCGCGCGCGACAACGGCCATCTGCAGGCCACCGGCCGCGACGCGCGTCTGCGCAAGCAGTACCGCTACCACGCCGACTGGGCGCAGGTGCGGGGCGACGGCAAGTTCGAGCGCATCGTCGCCTTCGGCCAGGCGCTGCCGCGGCTGCGCCGGCGCCTGCGCCGCGACATGGCCCTGCCCGGCTACCCGCGCGACAAGGTACTGGCGATGGTGGTCGCGCTGATGGCCGAGACCCTGGTACGCGTGGGCAATGCCGAATACGCGCGCAGCAACCGCTCCTACGGCCTGACCACGCTGCGCAACCGTCACCTGGCCTTCGTCAAGGGCGGCCGCGCGCGGCTGCAGTTCCGCGGCAAGGGCGGCCAGGAGCACGACATCGAGGTCGACGACGCGCATCTGGTCAAGCTGATCCGCGGCTGCCAGCAGCTGCCCGGGCAGGCGCTGTTCCAGTACCGCGACGACGGCGGCCAGCTGCAGCCGGTGGATTCGGGCGAGGTCAACGACTACCTGCGCGAGGCGATGGGCGAGAGCTTCACCGCCAAGGACTTCCGCACCTGGGGCGGCACCCGTGCCGCGCTGCAGCGGCTGGCCGCCTTGCCGTTGCCCGACAGCGGCGGCGAGCGCGCGTTGGCGCAGGCGCAGAACGCGGTGATCCGCGAGGTGTCCGAGGCGCTGGGCAACACCCCGGCGGTGTGCCGCAAGGCCTACATCGACCCGTGCGTGTTCGACGGCTGGCGCTGCGGGCGCCTGCACGGCCTGTGCGAGGGCGTGCGCGGTGAGCGCCAGTGGGATCTGATCACGCTGAAGTACCTGGGGCGGGCGCGCACCGCGGCGCGCAAGGCGGCCAAGGCCGCCGGGCGCACCTCGGCCAAGGCGCCGTCGCTGCCCAAGGCCACGCGTGCCACGCGCAAGGGCGCGGCGGCGATCCCGCAGGGCGGCGGCACCCGCGCCAAGCGCAAGACCGCGCCCGCGGCACGCAAGCGCGCCTGAGCACCGCGCCGCCGCGCGCGGCGGGCGGGCCCGGCGGCGCAGATCAGCCGCAATACACGGTGGTGATGTTGTTGGTCGGGCCGATCTCGATGGTGAGGCGGTCGCCGCCGGTTTCGCGGGCGCCACGGTTGGCGCTGTCCACCCCGCTGGAGGTGGCGCCGTTGTCGCTGACGCTGCTCCTGACCACCTGCACCTTGAGGCTGTCGCTGTCGACGCGGGCGCGTTCGACGGTCATGCGCGAGGCGGCCAGGCCGACCGCGCCGCGGACCTTGTCGATATGGCATTGGCCGGAGATGACGCCGTCGATCGGCTGCACCTGCGCCACCTGGGTGGTACTGCAGGCGCCGAGCAACAGCACGGCGGCGAACGGGGCGAGGCGGGCGAGTGGGTGGCGGATCATGGGGCGTCTCCTTCGATCGATGGCGCGAGCCTGTCGCGGCGCATGTTTGCGCCGCATGAAGAGATCGCGCCGGGGTTTCACCGGTCGTGGCCGCCGGCGGGGCCAGACTCGGGATTCCCCCAGCAACCGGAGCCGATCATGGCCACCTGCGATGTCTGCGGAAACGACGACGACCAGGCCTTCACCCTGACCCAGGGCACGCGCAGCGGCACCTTCGATTCGTTCGAGTGCGCGATCCACGCCTTCGCCCCGCACTGCAGCCACTGCGATTGCCGCATCGTCGGCCACGGCGTGCAGGCCGGCGAGCGCATGTTCTGCTGCGCGCATTGTGCCCAGCACGCCGGCGTGAGCGGTCTCGCCGACCGCGCCTGACCGGACCCCTTCCTTCCTCTCGAGGAGGTCAGCGCGTCTGTGTCCTCCTCCCGCATCCGGAGTATTGCCGATGGCCTCCCGCAAGCGTCCTGCCGCCACCCCGTCCGCCCCGTCCAAGCGCAGCAGCGCCTCCTCGTCCAGCGCCAAGACCGCGCAGCAGCAACGTGCGCTGCAGCGCGCGGTCGATGCCGGCGACGCCAAGCCCAAGCCCAAGCGCGCCAAGCCGGGCGACGCCGGCCAGGCCGGGCCGCGCAAGCAGCCGCAGCGCATGCCCAAGCAGCACCTGGCCAAGCCCGGCAACGAGCACGAACTGGCGCTGCAGCCGCGTTTCGAGGCGCCGGAGTACGTGGGCAGCGGCAAGTTGCGCGGCATGAGCGCGATCGTGACTGGCGCCGACTCGGGCATCGGCCGCGCGGTGGCGGTGCTGTTCGCGCGCGAGGGCGCGGATGTGGCGGTGCTGTACCTGGACGAACACGAGGATGCGCAGGTCACCCGCCAGCACGTCGAGAACGAGGGCCGCCGCTGCATCACCATCGCCGGCGACGTGAAGGATCCGGCGTTCTGCGAGGACGCGGTGGCGCAGACCGTGCGCGCCTTCGGCGGGCTCGACGTCCTGGTCAACAACGCCGCCTTCCAGTTGCATTGCGATGCGCTGGAGGACCTGAGCGAAGAACACCTGCAGGAGACCTTGCAGACCAACATCGCCGGCTATTTCCACATGGCGCGCGCGGCGTTGCCGCATCTCAAGCGCGGCGCGGCGATCGTCAACAGCGGCTCGGAGACCGGGCTGTTCGGCAGCAAGTCGCTGCTGGACTATTCGGCGACCAAGGGCGCGATCCATGCCTTCACCATGGCCCTGGCCAGCCAGTTACAGCCGCGCGGCATCCGCGTCAACGCGGTCGCGCCGGGGCCGGTGTGGACGCCGCTCAACCCTGCCGACAAGTCTGCGGACGACGTGGCCGAGTTCGGCAAGCAGAACCCGATGGGACGCCCGGCACAGCCGGAGGAGTTGTCGCCGGCGTATGTGTTCCTCGCCTCGCCGATCACCGCCAGCTACATCAATGGCGCGATCCTGCCGGTGATGGGTGGGCCGACGGGGTGAGGTGCTGTCGGTGGGTGTTCTGGCGTCCGTACCCTCACCCCAACCCCTCTCCCGGCGGGAGAGGGGCTTTGATTCCCTTCTCCCGCCGGGAGAAGGTGCCCCGCAGGGGCGGATGAGGGTACGGGTCGCTCGTGTTCATTCCCAGCGAGTCGCTTCGCGCCGTACCCTCACCCCAACCCCTCTCCCGGAGGGAGAGGGGCTTTGCTCACTCTGCTTCAGCCCAGCGCGCCAGGTTTTGCTTCAGCGCGTCGATGCCGGCCCACGGATCCTTGCGTCGCCGCTTCAGCTTGGCCGGGACGTCGCGCAGCTTGAAGGCGTCGGCGCGGTGCAGCTTGGGCAGGTCGCTCCAGGCCAGTGGCATCGCCACCGGCGCGCCGGCGCGGGCGCGTAGCGAGTACGAGGCCACCGCGGTGGCGCCGCGGCCGTTGCGCAGGTAGTCGACGAAGATGCGCTGGTTGCGCAGGCGCTTGCTGGCCGTGGCGAGGAAACGGTCCGGTTGCGACTGCGCCAGCGCGTCGGCGAAGCCGTGGGCGAAGCGCTTGGTCAGGTCCCAGTCGCAGCCCGGCGCCAGCGGCACCACCACGTGCAGGCCCTTGCCGCCGGACACGCGCAGGAACGACTCCAGCTCCAGTTGCGCCAGCAGCTTGCGGATGTCGGTGGCCGCGCGCTTGACCTCGGCGAAGGGTACGTCCGGGCCTGGGTCCAGGTCGAACACTACGCGATCTGCTACGTCCGGGCGCTGTGCCTTGGCACCCCAAGGATGGAATTCCAGGGCGTTGAACTGCACCAGTTCCAGCAGCCCGGCCGCGTCGTCGACCACCAGATACTCGGCCTGGGTGCCGCTCTCCTCCTTCAGCTTCACCGACGACACCAGCTCGAGCCCGGCGGTGTGGTGTTTCTGGAAGAAGCACGCGCGCTCGGCGCCGGCCGGGCAGCGGATGATCGACAACGGGCGGCCGGCGATCTCCGGCAACAGGTGGTCCATCACCGCGCTGTAGTAGTCCCAGACCTCGCGCTTGGTCGCGCCGATGTCGGGGAAGACCACGCGGCCCGGGCTGGACAGCGTCGGCGGCGTGCGTGCGCTGTCGGCGCTTGCGACGTCGCGCTTGCCGCTTCCGGCCTTGGCCACTTTCGCCGCCGTTTTGGTCGCTTTAGTCGCTTTGGCCGTCTTGTCTGGCTTCTCTGTTTTGGTCTTTCTGGCGGCCGGCGTGGCGCGCGCTGCCGCCGCGCGCGGCGCCGGGGCGGCGCTATCGCCGCCTAGGTCGGTAATGTCCTTGTCGGGGCGCACCGCCTTCAGCGAGGCCTGGCGCAGCAACTGCTGGCCACCGATGCCGCGGTAGAACACCTCCACCACGAAGCGCGGTGCGAACCAGCGCGCGCTGCGCAGGTCGGTCTCGGTGGTCGGCACGTGCACGCTGGGCGTGGCGCTGCCGGCCTTGCCGATCAGCGCGGTCAGCTCGCGCAGCAGGGCGTCGGAGAAGCCGGAGCCGACCCGCCCGACGTACAGCCAGCCGTGCTCGGGATCCGGCCGTGCCAGCAGCAGCGAGCCGAAGCCGCTGCGGCTGCCCTTGGGCGCGGTGTAGCCGACCACCGCGAACTCGTCCGAGCGCAACTGTTTGGTCTTGCGCCAGTCGTCGCTGCGGCCGCCGTGGTAGCCGCGGTCGGCACGCTTGGAGACGATGCCTTCGAAATGCTGCGCGCCGGCGAGCTGGAACGCGGCGTCGCCATCGCCGTCGATGTGCGAGCTGAAGGCCAGGTGCGCTTCGGCGCCCTGCAGCAGCCGCTGCAGCAACGCCTTGCGCTCGGACAGCGGCGCGGCGGCGATGTCGATGCCGTCCAGGTGCAGCAGGTCGAACAGGGCCAGTGCGAGCTTGCCCTGGCGCTCGCCGGACAGCACCGCCTGCAGCAGGTTGAAGTCTTCCTTGGTCCCCTTGCCGGCGATCAGTTCGCCGTCCAGCGCCGCCGAACGCAGGCCCAGCGCGGCGATGGCATCGCGGATCTCGGGGATCTTGTCGGTCCATTCGATCGCGTTGCGCGACCACAGCCGCACCACGCCATCGGCGACGGTGGCCAGGATCCGGTAGCCGTCCCACTTGATCTCGTGGATCCAGTGCGCGCCCTGCGGCGGCGCGTCGCCAAGCCGGGCCAGTTGCGCCGCGAACGGCCCATCCGGTGCCGCGGCCGGCACCGCGCCAGGCAGCGCCTGGGCGAGCTTGGCCCAGTTCGTCCGGCGGCCCTTGTGCGCCGGGACCGCGACGACCGTGGCCTTGCGTTTGTCGGGTTTGCCGGCGCCGGCGCGCTTCACGTCCTGCGCAGGCGCCGTGGCGACATCGGCCAGCAGATCGTCGGCTTCCAGGTCGCTGGCGAAGGCGTCGTTCTCCTTGAACAGCAGCCACTGCGGTTGCCGCGCTGGCTTGCTCGAGCGTACCAGGTGCCAGCCGCCCTTGAGCTTGTCGCCGAACAGTTCGAAGCGCAGATGGCCCTTGGCCAACTGCGCCTCCGGATCGTCCTCGCTGCTCCACACGCCGTGATCGAACTGGGCGACGTGGCCGCCGCCATACTCGCCCTGCGGGATCTCGCCCTCGAACGTGGCGTAGTCCAGCGGATGGTCTTCCACTTCCACCGCCATGCGCTTGACCTTGGGGTCGTAGCTCGGCCCTTTCGGCACGGCCCAGCTCTTCAGCGCATCGCCGACCTGCAGGCGGAAATCGTAATGGCGGCGGCTGGCGTGGTGCAGCTGCACGACGAAGATCGGCCGCTGCCCGGCCGGCACCGGCTTGCCCGGCTCCGGCTCGCGGGTCTTGTCGAAGCGGCGCTTGCGGCGGTAGTCGGCAAGGCTCATGGCGCGGGTCCGGCCCGCGTCACTTGCGCAGGTGCGCGCGGACCGCCGCGGCGCTGCTGCCCACCGCCTGCACCGCGGCGCGCAGTTCGTCGGCGGAGACGCCCAGGGCCTGCGTCCAGTAGCGCACTTCGTAGTCTTCGTGGAGGTTGATGCGGTCGCGATCGGGCGAACCGGTGTTGCGGGTGTCGTCGCTCATGCCGATGTCCTGTGCAGAAGCCGCTGCGGTCGTGGGGCGCACGCCGCAGCGCGGCGGCGAGGGCCGACGGACGCGGCATGCGTCGGCGGACCGATGCGGAAACTTCTAGTCGCGTCGGCGTGGCACCGCCGTGAACGCCGTGTCTGCCCCATGCATGCGCACCCGCCGGGGTGGGGCGCGCATGCCGCCCGCTCAGAACGCCAGCGAGGTACTGAACAACAGCTGCCGTGGTGCGCTGCGCTGCAGCGTCTGGTAGTCGCCGGCGAACGACGAGCCGGCGATGTTGGCGGTGCCGATGTTGTGGCGGTCGAGCAGGTTGCTCACGTCCAGGCGCAGTTCCAGGCCCGGCAGCCGGCTGTCCGCGCCCAGCGTGTACGCGGTGTACGCGTTGACCTGCCAGAACGCCGGCACGCGCAGATCGTTCTCGTAGGTGAAGGGCTGATGCAGGTATTCGGTGCTGGTGGCGCCAAGACGCCAGTGACGCACGTGCGCCGACAGGTCGCTGACCAGCGACACCTGCGGATAGCCTGGTTGCGCCTTGCCCCGGATCGGGTAGACGTCGCCGTCGACGACGACATCGCGGTCGTAGACCGAACGCGCCAGCGCCACGCCCTGGTAGAACTGCAGGTGCGGAGTGAGGTCGACGGTCACGCCCAGGTCGGCGCCGAACGTGTGCATCTTCGGCATCACCTGCACGGTGTTGACCTGCGCGAACTGGGTGCCGACCGCGGCCGACAGCAGGCGATGGCGGATGTCGCCGTAGAACACGTCCGCGGTGACGGTGGCGCGGTCGAAGCGATGGGTGCCGCCGACGGTGAGGTTCCAGTCCTGTTCCGGGCGCAGGCTGCGGGTGAGGCGGTCGAAGGCGCCCTGGTCGGGCACGGTCCAGGCCGAGGCGGTATAGCCGATGTTGCCGCGCTGGGCGACGCGGAAGCCGTTCATGGCACTGCCCAGGTCGATGAAGCCATCGGTCTGCGCGGTCGGGCTCCAGAACAGCGACAGGTGCGGCAGGAATGCGCTCTTGGCCCGGAGCGTGCCGGATGCGGGCCGGTCCGGCGCATCGCCGACACCGCCGCCGCTGGTGCGAAAATCCACCGCCTTGGCGCCCACGCCCAACACCAGCGTGTCGCTCAGCGCGATGTCGTCGTGTAGGTAGGCCTGGCGCGCGCGGGTGGTCCACTGCGAGACGTTGTCGGTCTTGAACGCGGCACCGTACACGTCCCACGGCCCGGTGGTGCGCAGCGGCCGGCCCTGCCCCAGCAGCGGCTCGGAGTACCAGGACGTCGCCGCGTCGGCGCGGCCGTGCTCCTGCCACACGCCGGCGCTGAGCGTGTGGCGGCCGTCCACATAGGTCAGGCTGAGCAGGCCGCCGGTGCGCTGCAGGTGCGGCGCCTGTACCTGCTCGGAGAACGGCGCACCGTCGGGCGAGGGCGTGGTCGGATCGCTCAGCGTGGCGTGGGTGCGGCTGCGCGCGCTATAGACCTGCACCCGTCCGCTGAGCGCGTCGGAGATGCGGAAATCGTGCGCGAGCGAGGCGATGCGGTCGTCGGTGACCTGGCCGGTGTCGTACGGCAGCAGCCCGGCCAGCGCGCCGCAGCTGTAGGCACCGCAGGAGGCGCTAGCGTTCTGCGGCAGGGCGATGGCATAGGCCCTGGCGTAGTCGGGATAGACGCTGTCGGCGTGCCAGCCGAGCTTGCCGAGCATGTCGAAGGACAGATTGTTGTAGCCCCACATCGCGGCATGGCTGGCGGACAGGAACACGGTGAACGTGCCCCAGGCCACGTCCTGCGTCGCCTTCAGGTCGCCGCGCAGGAAGCGCTGGGTACCCCCGCCCTGGTACTTGTCCGCGCCCAGCCGTTGCAGGTCGACCTGCAGCTTCGGGCCGTTGTCGCCGAGCTGCCCGCTTTGCGCGGAGACCGTGGTGACCCGGGTCGCATCGCTGCCCACGCCCTGCTTGAGGCGCATGCCGGGCGTGTCCTTCGGTTCGCCCAGGCGGTACTCCAGCGCGCCGCCGTTGGCGCTGCTGGAGAACACGCTCACCGGTGCCGCGCCGGGGCTGACGGTGATGGTGCCGATGGCATCCGGCACGCCGACGTTGACCACGCTGGTGCCGGTCAACGACAGGAAACCGCTGTCGTTCAGCGGCACGCCTTCAAAGGTGATGCCCATTTCGTTCATGCGGAACCCGCGGACGAACAGGCTGGTGGCGGAGACGTCCAGGCCCAGGCCATCGGTGGCGGTGTAGCTGGCGCCGGGCACGGTCTTCAGCCTCGCCAGGCCGTTGCTGCCGGCGATGTCGGCGTCCATGTCGCCGGCGTTGATCACGTAGCGGTTCGGGCCCACCACCTGGGTGGGCGCCACCGCCGCCGCATGCGGTGAGGCCACAACGTCCAGCGCGGACAGCGTGGTCGGTGTGGTGTCGGCATCGGCGCTGGCGGCCGCCTCCGCGGCATGCGCCGAGGACGCGGCGAGGCAAGTGGCCAGCGCCGCAGACAACAACGACGGCATGCATGCCTGCATGCGGCGATGCGATGCGGACGGCGGCAGGGCGGCGGCGCGGAGACGGGAGGAGGTCGCGTGCATGGTCGGATCCGGCGTGGAGTGGGGAGCGGGGGCGCACGCGCGCACCCAGCGCAGGGCTGCGGCATGGTGGCGGCGCCCGGCTGACTGTGCGTTTGCGATGGCAGGGCGCCGGCGGTGCGGCGCGGATCAGGAGAGGTGGCGCGCGGCAGTTGCGGCCGTTCGCTCCGGAGCGATGGAGGCGAACGGCGCAGCTGCGACAGCGCGCTTCCCGAGGTGGGTACAGCGGCGTGAAGCGATGCAGGGAATTCTTGCATCGCATGTGCGCTTGCACCATTGCGCGTTGGTACAGCGCTGCCTGCCGCGCGTATGCGGTGCGATACCTGGGTATAGGCCGGCGGTGTCGCTACGCAAACAAGACCGGCTCGCCGTGAACTTCTACGGCGAATGCGAGCATGTGGGCGGTGGATGCGGACCTCGCGCCGCACGCGTGCGCGGGGCATGGACGATCGAACGCCCAGGGCCGATGCGGCATCTGCCGGGATGCGATGAGCCGCTACCACCGCGTCCCGGACGGACGTCAGCGCCAGCCTGCAGCCAACCGCCGGCCCATGACCTGCGACCTATTGACGACAGTTGTCGTCACGGGTAGCTTTGCCGACACGTGTAGTCATCGGAGTGGGCGGATGCGCCGCAAATCGATCGGGGACCAGGAGCTGGCCCTGCTGCAGTACATCGCCGAACAGGGCGATGCCAGTGTCGGCGAGGTTGCCGCCGGGTTCGGCGAGGCGCGCGGGCTGGCGCGTTCGACGGTGCTGACCATGATGGAGCGCCTGCGTGCCAAGGCCTATCTGCGACGGCGCCAGGTGCAGGGCGTGTACCGCTATGCCGCCACCAGCGGCCAGGACGACGTGGTGCGCAGCGCGGTCGGCAGCTTCGTCGAGAAGACGCTGCAGGGCTCGGTGTCGCCGTTCGTGGCGTGGATGTCGCAGCGCGCCGAGGTCAGCGATACGGAACTGGCCGAACTGGAGGCCCTGGTGGCCAAACTGCAATCGCAACGGCGGGAGGACTGAGCCATGCACAGCCTGTTGGGGACGGACGTGTTCGAGAGCCTGTTGTCGCGCTTGTTGGCGACGAGCGTGCAGACGGTGGTGCTGGTCGCGCTGATCTGGGCGCTGTGCCGCTGGCTGCCGACCCTGCCGGCGGCCACGCGCTGCCGGCTGTGGTGGCTGGTCGCCGCGCAGAGCGTGCTGGGCCTGTTGTGGGCCGGTGCGGTGCAGCTGCCGGTGTTGCCGGCCGCGCCTGCGCCGGTGGCGGCAGCACCGGTGGCCGCCACAGTGCCCGTGACGCCGGCACGTCCTGCGACCCCGCCTGTGCCTGCATCGGCGCAGGCGCCGATGCAGGTCAATGTCAACGCGACTGCCGTGACCGCGGCGGCGATCACCGCCCCGCCGTCAACGGCATCAGTGGCCGCCTTGCCGTGGCCGCAGGCGCTGGTGGCGCTATGGCTGGCCGGCGTGCTGGTCTGCGCCGCGCACAGCGTCCTGGCCTACCGACGCAGCCGCCAGCGTGCACGCGAGGCGGCACCGTGCACCGACACCGCCCTGCTCGGCGCGCTGCGCCTGGCGGCCGAGGCGCACGGCCTGCGCCAGCCACCGCAGCTGCGGCTGTGTGCGCACACCGATTCGCCGCAGCTGATCGGGCCGTGGCGGCCGGTGCTGTTGCTGCCGGCGCGGCGCATGGCCAGCCTACGCGCCGACGATCTGGACATGGCGCTGACCCATGAGCTGGTGCACCTGCAGCGTCGCGATCTGTGGTGGGGGCTGCTGCCGGCGCTGGCGCAACACCTGTTCTTCTTCCATCCGCTGGTGCACCTGGCCAACCGCGAGTACGCCCTGGCCCGCGAAGCGGCCTGCGATGCGGCCGTGGTCGCCGGCCACCGCCATTGCCGTCACGACTACGCGCGGCTGCTGGTGCAGCTGGGCGTGGCGCCGCGACCCAGCGCCGGCCTGGCCAGCGCGTCGCCGACCTTCCTGAGCCTGAAACGGAGATTGCTGATGCTGCAGACCACGTCCGCTTTTCCGCGCCTGGGCGCGGCCCTGATCCTGACCGCGGTGACCGTGCTCGGCGTGACGCCGCTGCGCCTGGTGGCCCAGCCCGGCCATGCCGTCGCGCCTGCCAGCAAGTCGGGTGTCGCCCGTGCAGCGGCGCCGACCGCCGCCGAGGCCGACGCCGCAGCCGAGGCGGCCGCCGACGCAGCCGAGGCCGCTGCAGATGCGGCCGCCGAGGCAGCGGAGAAGGCGGCCGACGCCACCGATGCGGCCGGCACGGACAACGACACGGCCATGGATGACGGCGCCGCCGCCCGTGCCGCCAACGTGCCCGGTGCGCCGCTGCCGCCGCGTACGACAACCCCCGCCGCCCCCGCCACCTCTGCGACGCCGTCGCGCCGTGCGTCGGCGCCGGTCGCGCCGCTTGCGCCGCCGGCACCGGCCGTCCCAGCCGCCCCGCCAGCCATCGGTTCGCGGATCAGCACGCGGTCGGTACAGAAGAGCCGCAACGGCCGGCTCGAACAGTCGTATGTCCGGGTCAAGGGCAGCCATTCGACGATGAGCGGCAGCAGCGACGATCTCGCCGCCATGAAGCGCGAGACCCAAGGCGATGGCCTGTGGTTCCGGCGCGGCGACAAGCGCTATGTAGTGCACGATCCTGCATTGTTGGCCCGCTTCGATGCGCTGTTCGAGCCGATGGGCAAGCTAGGCGCGCAGCAGGGCGAACTCGGCAAGCGCCAGGGCGCATTGGGCCGCGAGCAGGGCGAGTTGGGTCGGGAACAAGGCAAGCTGGCGCAGGAAGCCGCGGCGCGGGCGCTGGAGCGCATCGACATGGACGCCATCGCTGCCAAGGCGCAGGGGCATGCCCAGGCGGAACTTGCCAAGCGCCAGGACGCGCTGTCGGCGAAGATGCGCGCGCTCGGCGAACAGCAGGCCGTGCTGGGCCGGCAGCAGGGAGAACTGGGCGCGCGCCAGGGCGAATTGAGCGCCCAGGCCGATCGCGAAGTCGACCGCCTGCTCGACGCCGCCATCGCCGCGGGCAGCGCGCAGCGGCTGGAGTGATCCGGCGCACGCCGCGCGCCTGGCGCACGCGGCGTGCTCTTGCGTTGACGTTGCGCCGTCTCTAACCACGCGCAGTCCGCCGTGACACTAGGCAGGCAGTGTGGGAGCAACTTCAGCTGCGACGGACTTTACCGGTCGTCGCGACTTGGGGCATTTCAGGGCGGCAAACGCTGCAGCACGCCATCGACAGGCCACAGACTGCGCGTCGCGCGTTGATGAGGTCGCGGATTTTCGGAACGCGCCATGCGCGATCCGCTGTCGTAGGAGCGGCTTCAGCCGCGACGGGCGTTACCGGTAAAGCTGTCGCGGCTGAAGCCGCTCTTACACGCGTGCTTGCCAACATGACTTGACGCTTCTGACGTCATTTCGCACCGGTCGCGCCCCTGGATGCATCGCCCTTGCAAATCTCCATGCCGCGTTCGCAGCATGTCGTCTGCATCAGCGCGCTATGCTCGCGCGATGCAGCATCATTAGGTCGGCAAGGCACCACCCGAGTGCCCAGCGACTACACCGACGCAGCCGCCGCCAGCGCGCGTTCTTCGGCCTCGGCGGCGACCAGGCGCTGCAGCAGCAGCGCCAGCGTGACCACGTCCTGATGGTTGTGCGCGGCGACGCGGCGCAGGTTGCGTGCATTGCCGCCGCGCAGGTAGCCCAGCCACGCCGCCGGGGCCTCGGATCCCGGCAGGTCGTCCTCGCGCACCACCCGCAGCAACTGCCGCTCGATGGTGGCGAGCTTGCAGTTCTCCCAGGTGCCGCGGTAGCGGCGGCGGGTGGGATGCAGCAGGTCCACGTGGTCCAGCGCCGACAGCGGATCGGCGCAGCGCGCCAGCCGGTAACGCGTCTTCAGCAGCGGCGCGTCGTAGCAGCGGCCGTTGTAGCTGGACAGCACCGTGCCCGGCCGCAGCCAGGCGCGGAACGCTTCCAGCATCGCCTTCTCCGCGCCCATCGTGGCCATCAGCAACTGGCGGATGCGCAGGCCCGGGCCATCGGCCGGGTGCACGGTCCAGTCGGCCGCACCGATCATGAAGGCGCGGGTGCCGGTGCCGCCAGCCAGGCCGGTGGTCTCGGTATCGAAGAACAGCAGGTCGGTCGGCGCCACCGCATCCTCGCGCCGGGCGAAGGCGAGCGATAGCGACGTCGCGGGAATCGGCTGCGGCAGGAACGCCTCGATCAGGTGCAGGCCGGGCGCGATCTCCACCCCGGGCAGATGCCGGTCCGGCGCCGTCGCCGGCCTGCGTCCGCCCGCAGCCGCGGCGGGCGCGACGGCACGCTCGCGCAGGCCGAGCAGACGCCGCAGTGCGGACACATCGGTGCCACCGCGATCGAACGGGGCGATGGCGATGGGCGGCGCCACTGCAGTATCGGTGCCGCCGCTGCGCGGGGAAGCCGGTTGCGTGCGTGCGGTTGGCGGTGCAGTCGGACGCGATACGTCGTCGCGCGTCGCCGCCGATGATTGCCGCGACACGTGCATGGGCGTCGCCGCGGCAGCGCCCGCGCGCGACGCAGGAGCCGCGTCCGCCACGGTGCGGTTGCCAGCGGACGCCGGCGTCCGCTCCGCGCTGGCGTCGCCGGCCTGCCGACGCAGTGCGCGCAGGCGCTCCAGGCTGATACTCATGCGCTCCACTCCGGCAGCGCGTCGGCATCGGCATCGGCGGCGATCGTGGTCGCGCCGTGCGCGTCCAGCGCCGCGTCGTCCTGCCCGTCGAGCAGCAAGCGCAGCACGCGCAGCGCCAGCGCCCGGGGCGTGGTCGCGCTGGCTTCCTGCGCCGCCAGCACCGGGCCGACGCAGGCCGGGCAGCCTGCGACGCAGTCGCAGCCCTGCACCAGTTCGCGCGCGCGCTGCACCAGCTCGGCCTGGCGCCGCCACAACGGCTCGCTCAGGCCGACGCCGCCGGGGAAGTTGTCGTACAGGTACACGGTGGGTACGAACTGCTGCAGTTCGATGCTGGCCGGCTCGCCGGTGTCGCCGCCGCGCAGCTGGCCGCGGCCCTTGGCGTCGGCTACCGCGAACCAGGCGCCGTCGCCGTCGCCCACCGCCTGCTGCAGGTCGCGCGCATCGGCCATCACCGCCACCGTGGCCACCACGTGCAGGGCGTAGGCGGCGCCGAGGAAGCCGTCCAGCGCGTCCTGCTTGCTGCCGAACGCCTTGAGCAGCGTGGCCTGCGGCAGCTGCCACCACACCGCGGTGGTGTGCAGTTCCTGGTCGGGCAGGTTGACCGGGCCGTAGCCGATGTTCTCGTGGGTGTAGTAGCGGATCTTCTTGTAGCCGGCCACGCGCCGCACCACGTGCACCTCGCCGTGGTGCGCGTCGCCGCGGCCGGCCGCGCCGCCGTCGAAGCGGTCCAGCACCTTGAGCTTGGTGAAGTCGATGCTGTCGGTGTAGTAGTCGACGTGGGTGCGGGTGACGTAGGCCTTGCGTCCTTCCCAGTCCAGCTTCTCCACCTGGTACGGCGTGCTCTGCACCATGTGGATGGCGCCTTCGTACAGGGTCAGCGCGGCAGCGGAATAGTCCACCTCGGCGATGATCTGCTGCTTGCCGTCGGTCTTGTCCACCACCACGAAGTTGCCGTCGGCGACCGAGCGCAGGCTCACCGCGTTGGCCGGATAGCTGTCGGCGATCCATTCCCAGCGGTCGCCTTCCTGGTGCACCACCTCGCTCTCGGCCAGCGCCTCCAGGAACACCGCCGGGTCCACCGGCCCGAACGCCTCGCCGGCGACGAAGGTCAGTTCGAACGCGGCGCAGCGGATGTGGTCGAACAGGATCAGCGGCTGGTCCGGGGCGATGCGGGCGTGTTCGGGCGAGGCGTCGGCGAAGAAGTCCGGGTGCCGCACCACGTACTGGTCCAGCGGCTGCGAACTGGCCACCAGCACGCCCAGCGCCGGCTGCTGGCGGCGCCCGGCGCGGCCGAAGCGCTGCCAGGTGGCGGCGACGCTGCCGGGGTAGCCGTTGAGCACCACCACGTCCAGCGCGCCGATGTCCACGCCCAGCTCCAGCGCCGAAGTGGAGACGATGCCGTCGATGCTGCCGGCGCGCATCGCCCGCTCGGCCTCGCGGCGCTCGCTGGGCAGGTAGCCGCCGCGATAGGCGCGGATGCGTGGCGGCTTGCGCGGGTCGTGGTCGAAGATGTCCTTCAGATACTTGGTCAGCACCTCCACCATCAGCCGGGTCTGCGCGAACACCAGGGTCTTGAGCCCGGACTTGATCGCGATGCGCGCGATGCGATTGCTCTGCGAGCGCGCCGAGGCGCGCAGGCCCAGGTCGGCGTTGACCACCGGCGGGTTCCACAGCAGCACGTGCTTGTCGCCGCTGGGCGCGCCGGAGTCGGTGATGGCGTGTACGCGCTGCTCGATCAGCGCCTCGGCATGCGCGCGCGGGTTGCCGATGGTGGCCGAGCACAGGATGAACTGCGGCGTGACGCCATAGAACGCGCAGATGCGCTTGAGCCGGCGCAGCACGTTGGCGACGTGGCTGCCGAACACGCCGCGGTAGGTGTGGATCTCGTCGATCACCACATAGCGCAGGTTCTCGAAGAACTGCGCCCACTTGGTGTGATGCGGCAGGATCGCCTGGTGCAGCATGTCCGGGTTGCTGACCACGATGTCGCCGTGCAGGCGGATCGCCTGGCGCGCATCGCCGGGGGTATCGCCGTCGAAGGTGAAGGCCTTCACCCCCAGGTCGCCGGCGCGGTTGAGGTCCAGCAGCTCGGCCACCTGGTCCTGCGCCAGCGCCTTGGTCGGGAACAGGTACAGCGCCTTGGCCTGCGCGGTCATCGCCGCGGCCACCACCGGCAGCGTGTAGCACAGCGACTTGCCAGACGCGGTGGGGGTGACGATGGCTACGTGCTCGCCGCGCTGCGCCGCGTCCCAGGCCTGCGCCTGGTGGCTGTACAGCTGCGCGATGCCGCGTTCGCGCAGCGCGGCGGCCAGCGCTGGCGGCACGTCGTCCGGGATCGGCGCGTAGCGGCCGGCCTGGCCGGGGATGGTGAAGCTGCCGGTGATGCGGTCGTGGTAGCGGCGCTCCAGCCGCGCGCTGAGCAGGGCGCCATCGCGCGAGGGCATCCCGTCGGTGGTGGACAGGGCGCGCTCGGCGTCCTCGGTGCGCGGGGCTAGGGCGTGGGCGGGCATCGGCACGGCTCTCAAAGCGGAACAGGGAAGCGGAATCGCGTCTCAGGGTATGAGACGGGGCGCGCCGAGGCGAGGAAGGCAGGCTGAGCGGATTCAGGCGGCAGGCTTGCGTGTGTGCCGTTTACCCGATCGCTGACGCGCCATACGGCAACGACGCTGCCGTCGTGTGACGCGCGTTGTCGCCATCGACAGGTATCCTGTCGTCCCCCCGGCAACGGCGGCTCCTGCCGTCTACTTCCCTTGCCCGTGTCCGTTTCCCCGATTCCCCCGCACTACCGCACCGCTGCCGCCCGCCGCGCCGACCTGCTCGTGCATGCCGCCGGCCTGCTGCTGGCCGTGGTCGGCGGCGCGCTGCTGGTCTGGCGCGCGCATGCCAACGACGCGCTGATCGCCGCCACCTGCGTCTACGCGCTGGGGCTGCTGACCATGTTCGCGTGCTCGGCGGCGTATAACTTCGCCCCACCGCAGCGCCAGCCGGTGCTGCGCAAGCTCGACCATGCCGGCATCTTCGTGATGATCGCCGGCTCCTACACGCCGTTCTTCGTGCTGGCGCTGTCCGGCGCCTGGGTCTGGTCGATGACCCTGGCGGTGTGGGGCGTGGCCTTGTTCGGCGTGTTCGCCAAGCTGTTCCTGCCAGGCATCGCCAAGGGCTTCTGGGTGGCGATCTACCTGCTGCTGGGGTGGGCGGGGATGGTCGCGGTCAAGCCGATCGTGGCCGGGCTGGACACGCCAGTGCTGTGGCTGATCGCCGCCGGCGGCGCGATCTACACGGTGGGCGTGGCGTTCTACGTGCGCAAGTCGATGCTCTACAACCGCGCAATCTGGCATGCGCACGTGCTCGGCGGCGCGCTCGCACACTGGTGTGCGATCTGGTTGTGCCTGCGCCCGCTGTAAGTGGCATGGCTTCGTGCGCCTGTGGACCTTTCGATATCTGCATCCGGATGGCTGCCGCAGCAAGGGTGACATTCAAATGCTGATCGCAATCTCGGCCTCTCCCATGGCCACGCACAGGAAAGGACCGATCTCGTCCTGCGTTTGGTGATCGCTGTGGTGCTGCTGGGTGCCATCGTGCAGGCGCATCCAAAGTAAGTTTCCGGCTACCACCACGCTGCCGCATCAAAGCACCCAACTCCGCGATCAAGCGTACGGGTTGCCGCTGGATCGCTATCTTGCTTGGCTGTTCTTCAATAGGAAATGTTGTTCAAGCTGACATTGGCGGAACCCGCAAAGTTTTGCGTGGCAGTGCCTGCAGTCTTGATCGAATTCCCCGTCACCACGCATCCGGCTGTAGACGATTCCAGATAGACGGCGGTGCCGTTTCCAGCCGTCGATCTGAAGCGGTTGTTCGCTACTTGCATGCCGCGAATATTGTTTGCATAAACGCCGAAGCCAGTGGCAAAAGAGATGTCATTTCCGTCAATGATGCACTCCATGTCAACGACGGACGTGGCTACCATCTGCAGCAGATTTCCATTGGTCTGGCTTGACCCATCCACTCGGTTGTGGCTAAACATCACCCGCGCCGGGAGAATGCAGTTCAACACAGATGTGCGATGTCCGTTGAAATGGCAGTTGTTCACCATGATGTTGATCAGAGTGGGCGAATAGCTAACGGCAACGATCGCCAGGTCGAAGCAGTTTGTGCCTTGCTCCAGAGCACAGCCATCAAATTGATGAAAGAAGCCGCCAGCCACGAAAACCAGCCGCGGTGGCGGCGTGGATGCGATGCTGATGATAACGCAGTTGTTAAACCATGCGCTATCCGAGAAAGTGCCGGAGCGTGTGATCGTGATGAGACTGTCTTGCCCATTGATGGCGCCGATGATGTTGCACATGTCAAACTTGATGGTGCTGAATCCATCGAGAAGAATGTTCTCGGTGGAGCCATCACGAAAATTGCAGTGATGAAATAGCGCATGAATAGTGGGTTGATAGTTGCCCGATCCAAAATTCAACTCGGCAGTGCGCAGGCAACGATCGAATTTGCTTACTGTGATGTTCTGGAAGTAGCTCTCGAAGACGCCCTGCAGATATAAACCGACGCCGCCGCCGCCCTTGGATTCCTGAGTTGATCGCAAGATGTGAAGATTGGAGATGGATACGCAGCGAGTGAGTGCGGGAGTCGTATTGTGGATGTTGATCGCGTGCACGCCATCTGCTACAGCGAACAGTAGCTGTGTCGTGATGCCGGCTCCGTCATCGGTCTGCGCGCAGATGGTCTCGCCACACAGATTGAATGCTTTGGTGGCGGCATTGATGTTTATTCCGCTAGTCATGAGGTAAGTGCCGCGCGGGAACAACAGATTGCCGCCATTTGTCGCGATGTAGTTCACCGCGGACTGTACTGCTGCGGTGTCGTCGGCCACGCCGTCTCCAACAGCTCCAAAGTCCTTAACCGTCACTTGTTCATGTAACTTCGTTGCCACAGTTCTGGGCACCGCTCCAGATGCCGGCTGTTTGAAGGCCACCAAGCCCGCGCCTTGGTCGGGATTCGCAAGATCGGCTCGAAGCGTGTCGTCAGACATAGGGATCTCCGTTTGTTTGGTTTCATAAGTGAGGCGCAACTAAAGCATTGCATTGCGCTTTCTCACCAGTTGCGAAAATTCGGGGCATACGAAACTCGGGTCATCGTGGCGCGTATGCGTGACCACATCTTCATCGGGGGAATCACAGCGGCCGGCCGAAGAGACGATGGGTAGAAGTGCGGGGCGATACAGGAGGCTCGCGCCAGCATCAGCGGGAAGGCTCGCCGTACGCCTGCGGCCGCTGTCGCCGACGTGAACGACGACGCCGATGCGCTAGAGATGAACGCGCCGCGTCCGTAAGCTCGGGCGCCATGGACAGCATCGACACAGCGGATCCGATCGGCCGGCGCCTGCGCACGGTGCTGGCCGTCGCGCTACTGGCGGCGTGCATGCAGGCGCAGGCGCAACAGACGCCGCCTGCCGAGCAGGCGTCCGCAGCGCCGCCGCCCTCGGTCGCCGCACCGCCCGCGTCCGATGCCGTCGCACAGCCCGACATCCAGACCCTGGGCGAAGTGCGCGCGCTGCCACCGGACGAGGGCGAGCCGCTGGATCTGTACCGCTTCAAGAATCCGGTGTCGCCTCCGCCCAACCGCTTCGACAAGGACTGGCGGCCGCCGCCCTCGGTGGAACAGGTCAGCCAGAGCGGCGGCTACATCGCGCTCGGCGTCTACTACCTGGCCGGCAAGGCGGCCAAGGGCTTGCACGCGCTGACCGGCGGCCCCGACCAGGTCCAGGCCGCCGTCGCGCGGCCGCCACCGCAGCTGAGCGAGGCCGAGCTGCAACGCGCCATGAAGGTGTGCGCGGAGCAGGGCGGGGGCTGCGCGGCGGGGGAGTGAGCGCGTCGCTAGCTAGCCCAGGGTTCGGACGCCATCGGCAAGGACTGCGTCATCCCATGCTTCTGCTATTGGCCTCGCGTGTCTGTGCGTCGCGCTGTTGCTCCATGGCGACCTGTGCTTGCAGGCTGGCTTGGCGTTGCTGCTCCGACTGCGCCAAGGCGCCGAAGGACACTTCCACTGGCGTATTGATCGCCTGATCGGTCGGCATGTGTGCGCGCAAGCTGGCGGGATTGCGTGGATCGCCTTCGACGACGAAGACGTACTGGCCCGGTTCGGCCTGGCGGCCGCGTTCGCTGAGCAGCACATGGTCGACTCGTGAAAGGCCGTTGCGTGTGGCCAGCTCGGTCAGGCTGGCCTTCATGCACGCGCTCGCCATGTCGGATGCGCGGCCCAGTTGCCGGTCCAGCGCGTCGACGCCCTTGGAGCAGTCCTGATACAGCGAGCTGTGCATGGCCCCGGGTGCTGCTGGCGCCGGTGCCTGGCCTTGCCGACGATCGGGTGATGGCTCCGGCGCCGCGGGCGCTGGTGGAGCGGGCTGCGCTGGTGCCTGCTGGCGGGTCTGGTACTCGTCCCTGGTATACGGCGGCGGTTGCGGAGGCCAGTTTTCCCGACGGTCGAATTCCGTTGTCGGCGCTAGATGCTGGCTCACCGCGAACGCATTCAATTGTTGCCGCGTCTCCGTATCGGCGCGGCCGGTCTCCTGCAGGCCGTTGGCCTTCTGGAACGCACGGACGCCGGCTTCCATGTGCTCGTCGTAGAGGCGGTCGCCGTTCCAGTTCGGAGGCGCATTGTGGATGTAGCCCAAGCCTTGCAACTGCCGGCGCAGCTCATAGACGGGTTCGCCCTTCTCGCCTCGGCGGAGCTCTCCGTCCTTCAATGGGCCATACAGGTCCGTCATCGACTGGCGCTTGAATTGTGGCTGCGCCTGCAATGTATCGGCGCGCAGCTCGGCCAGCATGGCGGCATCGACGCGGCCGGTCGGCTCTGCGACGCCTTTGCTGCGCTCATACTGCTTGACCGCCTGTTCGGTACCGGCACCAAAATCGCCATCAGGTGAGATGGCCTTGCCTTTGCCATCGGTCATTCCCAACGCGGCCAGATACTGCTGTGCTTCGAATACGGTTTGATTCGCATCGCCCTTGCCGACAGACGCCGGCGCATTGGATGCAGCCGGTGGTTGTACGGGCGTCACACCTTCGCGTTGGATGCGCTCTACCAATGCAGGTACCGATGTTTCCCAGGTACGCGCGTAGCCGGCGATGGTTTGCACGCTTGCAGCGTCCCTGG
This sequence comes from Xanthomonas sp. 3498, assembly GCF_014199795.1. Lineage (NCBI taxonomy): Bacteria > Pseudomonadati > Pseudomonadota > Gammaproteobacteria > Lysobacterales > Lysobacteraceae > Xanthomonas > Xanthomonas sp. 3498. Next base: position 93,551 of record NZ_JACHOH010000009.1, on the reverse strand, counting down.
GATTGATGATCGCGCGCGCCCCGGCATAGTCCTGCTTGTCTGCGTTGATATGGGCGGCTAGCGTTTGTCCCTGGACGAAGTCGCCATCGCGCATGCCGGCAACCAGAATCTTCGTCGCAATGGCGGGTTCTGCCGCCCGGCCTGGCGATTGCACGAGTTCGCGACCCAGCCCGGCCTTCTCACCGAGCTTTTCGTACAACTCGACATGGGTGAGATGCGCATAGCCGCGGCCGTAATAGGCTTCGCCACCGTGATAGGACAGCGTCACGGCCTGCTTTCGTCCCCAATCCTCTTCAGGTGCCTGGAAGTCTTTGGATTCGTGCTGTGCTGTCGCCAATACATACGCGATCTGCCGTGTGTCGGTGACACCGTGATCCAGGCAGCTACGGACGATCAGATCGACCGACTGGTCGCGTGTCAGCCCGAATCCCGCGTTTTGCTTGCCGTATCCGTCGCTCATGGGAGGTCCTTTCTCTCTGTGCAGCGCAGGCGGGAGGCACCCGCCGTGGTGACTTAGCTATTTGCAGAAATCGATGGTCTTGCTCGAATGCCGCGTCGGTGTCGTTCCACGCAGTGCAAGCGTCACCATGGTGCGCTTGCATTGTCCTTCTTCCGACCATAGCTGCAGGGTCGTGCCGTTGATGCCGGAGAGTGTGAGGTCGCGTGTCGCCTGCGCGAGCTTCTCGCTCTTCACAAAGCGCCTGGTCTTTGGATCGAATAGATAATAGGTATAGGCAGGCGCGCCGAGGCGGCCGGAAAAGTCGGTCCACAACAGCAGATCGTCGTTGCCATCGCCATTGATGTCCGAGACGATCGCGGTATAGCGCAGGCCCTCACTTTCTTCGCCCTGTTGGGCGAGGGCGCCGCGATAGGCGGCGACATACTCCTGCTGATCCGTTGTCTTGTTCAGAAAGACCAGCGACGGGACGGGGATGGACTGCCTGCCCGCCGGGTGTTGCACTACGACCGTCGCCGGCGCGCAGCGCAGTAGCAGCCCGCCTGTGTCGCGGCAATGCGCGTCTGCGACCTGCAGGCTTAGATCTCCCAGTGGAAAAGTAACCTGTCCTGCCGCATCCGGCAGTCCAGCGGCAGTGAATACCTTCGCCGCTGAGTTTGCATCGAGCGAAGGCGTCATCGGTTTGGCGGCACTGATCGACGCGACGAACCGCGGATCGTTCAGTTGGCGCAGGCGACTGATCGTCGTGGCCAATCTGCACTGCTTCGCATCCAGGCGCATCGCCGGGCTCGCCTGATCCGTCAGCTTGCAACGGTCCTGGTAGATCTGCGCGATCCACTGGCGCTGCGCGCCTTGCAACGCTGCCCGCTCTTTTGCGGAAGGCAGGCCTGCAATTCGAGCGCGATAAACCCGATTCAACTCACTGTCCTGATAGGCAAATTCCTCGTCGACACAGCGTTCCTCTGCGCTTTGCTGTGTCGCTTTGGAGAGGCACTGCGAATATGTCGGACGCAGCGCGTCGCTTCGCATTGCCAGCAAGTCCGCACCCGATGGCAGGGGAGGCGCCGCCGCGACCGAGGTACTCAACCCCACAGCGGACAGGGCGCCAAGGCAAAGTGCGGCCAACCGGCGTGCACCTGCCCATCGGAGCGCTGAGGAGAGGCCAGGGTGCGGCAGTTGTGCCAGCGCGCTCCGCTTGCGAATCTGGTCCCGTTGTCCCATGCCGGCCTCCGTGCAACGCTTTGGAAAAAACTTAGCAGTGTCCTGGCCCCTCGGACAATCGCCAGAGCATCGCTCTTGTCGCGTATCGTCCGATAGCTTCCCGCCCTGTAGCGCCCTCAACGCCCGCCGCGCGTATAGCCTTCCAGTTCGTCGGCGCGGGAGCTGATCCGGCGCAGGGTGGCTTCGGCGCTTTGCAGGGCCGCTTCCTGGCCGCGTGCGCCGAGCGCCCGGTCCAGGTTTGCGGCCTGTTCGTTGGACTGCTGCCAGGTGTATTGCGCATCCATCAACCGGGAACGGTCCATGCCGCTGAGGCGGTAGCGCAGCTTGTCGTAGGCGCGGTCCAGGCGCTCCTGCTGCACGCGCTGTTCGCGCTGGATGCAGCGGCGGCTTTCGTCCAGGCCCTGCGCCTGCTTGCGGCAGTCGTGGTAGGTGGCGGACAGGCCATCGCCCGGGGTGCCGCCCTCGGCGCCCGTGCCGGGCGGCGGCATCTGCTGCAGTTGCTGTTGCATCTGCTGGATCTGCTCGGCCTGCTGCTGCAGCAGGCGCTGCTGTTGCTGCAGTTGCGCATCGCGCGGGTCGGTCTGCTGCGCAGCGGCGTTGCCGCACACGCCGGCGACCATCGCGGCGATCAGCCACGCGCGCAGCCGGCGCGGGCCCTGGGTTCCCTGGTGCTGGTGCATCGTCCTTCTCCTTCGATCGGCAGCCGATCCTGCCGCGCGCCGCATCGCCGGTGCGCGGTCGAGGTGGCGCCAAGCATACGGGAAGGGCGGTGATGGCTTCATGGCACGGCGATGGGCGCGCTCAGCGGGGAGACACCGCGCTCGTCGAAGGCTTCGACCGCGAACACGTAGTCCTGGTCCAGGTTCAGCGCGCGGATCTCCAGGTCGGTACCGCGGTCGGCGAACACCTGGTAGGTGAGGGTGAGGCGGTCGGCGCGCAGGCCCCAGCGCACGTTGTAGCCGACGGCGCCGGGCACCGCCTGCCAGCGCACGTGGGCGTTGCGGCGGTCGGCGTCGCGCTGCACGGCGAAGCCGGTCGGCGCCGGTGGCGGGGCGCCGTCGGCGTTGCCGAACACGCGCAGGTCGCTGATCGCCAGGTGCGCGGCGCCGACGTGGCCGTGCACGTAGCGGATGTAGCGGGTGCGCACCGGCGCGGGCAACTGCAGGTAGGCGTTGGGCCGGTCGCGGCGATCGGCGCCGTCCCCGACCTCGGCCAGCGGCAGCCAATGGCGGCCGTCGCGCGAGTGCTGCAGCCGGAACGCGGTGTAGATGTCCGGCGCATCGCCGTAGCGGCCGGCGCGGTAGTCGGCGAAGTTGACCTGTACCGCGCGCACGCTGCGTTCCCCGCCCAGGTCGACGGTGAGAGTTTCGCCTGGCGCGTTGCGCGCGGCCACCCAGTAGCTGCGCGGGTCCTCGTCGGTAGCGCGGTCGGCGTCGAAGCCGTCCAGGGTGGACGAGGCGGTGGCCGGTTTGCGGTAGGACAGCAGCATCCAGCCGGTGAACAGCGCCTCCGGGTCGGCCACCGTCCCCTCCGGCATCCAATGCGGGAAATCGCCGAAGCGGGTGGACACCCGCATCTGCCCATCGGCGGCGAACGCGGCGGGGAACAGCACGATGCGCCGTTCGAAGGTCCAGTTGGCGCCGATCCAGGCGGTGCCGCTGTTCCACCAGTTGGCGTGCGCGTCCTGGAAGGTGGAACCGTGGCCGGCGCCCTGCATGAAACCGCCGGGCTTGTACGCCACCGGGTTGTACGCCGCATAGACGAACGGGCCGAGCGGGTGCTCGCCGACGAACACGCCGTTGGCGTAGGCGTTGTACTCGCTGCCCGGCGCGCCGTACTGCAGGTAGTAGCGGCCGCCGGTCTTGGTCATCCACGCGCCTTCCAGGAAGCTGCCGATCGGGCTGCCGTCGGGGAAACGGGCGCCGCGGTGGTCGGGGCCGAAGCGCTCCCAGCCGTGCTGCGCCGGATCCAGCGCAAGCAGCGGCGTCGGCGTGCCGCGGAAGGCGAATCCCTGCGCGCTGGGATCCATGGCGATGCCGTACAGCGGGTAGCGGTCCGACGAACCCCAGTACAGATACCACTGGCCGTCGTCGTCGATGAACAGGTCCGGGTCCCAGGGACCGGGCGGCACGTCGCTGAGCGGGCGGCCCTTCATCTCGGTGCCGATCGGCTGGGCGCGCGGCAGCTTGGGCAGCAGCCGGGTCAGGAAGTCGAGCGTGCCGCTGGCCGGGTCGCGGGTCTGCAGCAGCGGGCGCGGTTCGAAGGCCGACTGCATGATCACCAGGCGGTCGCCGTCGACGACCACCGCCGGCGCGACGACGCTCTCGAACGGCCAGCGGCTGGGCGTGACGAACTGCCAGTCAAGCAGGTTGCTGGAGCGCCAGTAGCCGTCGGCCAGGGTCTGGAACAGGTAGTAAGCATCGCCGAAGCGCACGAACACCGGGTCGGCGCCGGTGCGGTAGGAGATGCCGTCGTTGAGTTGTTCGAAGTTGTAGCGGTAGTCCAGGTCGATCGGGTTGGCGTAGCTGCGCGTGCCCGGCGCCTGCGCCGCGGCCAGCCCGGCGGATGCCAGCAGCGCCAGCACTGCGAATGCTCTGAACATGGCGATGGCCTTCCCCCCGTGGCGGCGCCGGCTACCGTAGCAAAGGCGGTGGCGGGGTGCGATGCAGCAGGCCATGCCGCCGCGGTTACCATGGCGCCTGCCCGCTCGCCGGTGCCGCGCTGCGGCCGCGGCGCCGTCTCTCGCCGATTCCCCCGATGCCCATGACCGCCATCCTCTCGCCGCGCCGCCTGCTGCCCCTGTTGTTGTCGCCCTTGCTGTTCGCCGCCGCCGCCGCCTTCGCCAACGACAGCAGCATCGGCGACGCCAATGGTTCGATCGAGCTGATCCGCCAGCCGGACATCCGCATGAGCAAGGAAGATCTGTTCATCAGCGAGGATCGGGTGCAGGTGGACTACGTGTTCACCAACACCAGCACGCGTGACCTGCTGGTGCCGATCGCCTTCCCGATGCCGCCGATGTACTTCGGCATGGCCGACCACAGCACGCTCACCGACTTCAAGCTGTGGGTGGACGGCAAGCCGGTGCGTACCGAGCGCAAGCTGGTGGCGAAGCTGGACGCCAGCGACATCTCGCGCGCGTGGGCGGCCAGCGGCTGGACGCCCGACGACCTGGCCGCGTACGTCGAGAGCGGCACCCTCCCGGCCGGTCGCAAGCCGCTGCCGGCACGCTGGCTCGATGCGGACGGACAGCCGCGTTTCACCCTCAGCGAGTACTTCGTCTGGCAGCAGCGCTTCCCGGCAGGCGCCGCGGTGGCGATCCGCCACAGCTATGTGCCCAGCGTCGCCACCGGCGTGCCGATGCCGGTCAGCGACCTGATCGGCGAATACGCCAAAAGCACCTGCCTGGACGCCGCCATGCAGCAGCGCATGCGCCGCCGCGCCGGCGCCGACGGCCTGGCATGGGGCAACCTGCGCTACGTGCTGCGCACCGGCGCCAACTGGAAGGGGCCGATCCAGGACTTCCACCTGACCCTGAAGAAGCGCGCGCCCGGCGACCTGCTCAGCCTGTGCTTCGACGGCGAACTGCAGCGCACCGATGCGCTGACCTTCGAGTTCCGCCAGCGCGACTTCGTGCCCGAGCGCGACCTGGACATCCTGTTCCTGCGCTGACGCGCTGCCGGCACCCGCAGCGACCGGCCGCGCCGAAGCCGACACCCGGCTGAACGCGGATCCGGCGCGGTCGGCAGTTTTCGCCTGACGCGGTGGCGCGCGTGCACGCGGATCGGGCAGCATGCGCCGGCGCGTTTCCTCCCCCAGGACCTGCCCGCATGCGCGATGCCGCCGTTGCCGCTTCCGATCCCGTCGCCCTGGTGGCGGCGCGCCTGGAACGCCTGCCGCCCACCCGAACCCTGTGGCGGCTGGTCGCGCTGCTGGCGCTGGGCGGCTTCTTCGAACTGTACGACCTGTTCCAGACCGCCTACCTCAGCCCCGGCCTGCTGCGCGACGGCCTGTTCGCCGAGGGCGCGGCCGGTGTGTTCGGCATCGCCGACCAGGCCGCGTTCGCCTCGGCGACGTTCCTGGGCCTGTTCCTCGGCGCGAGCCTGCTCAGCCCGCTGGTCGATCGTTTCGGGCGCCGCGCGGTGTTTTCCTTCGCCCTGCTCTGGTACAGCGCGGCCACCGTGGCGATGGGCCTGCAGCACAGCGGGCTGGGGGTGATCCTGTGGCGCGGCGTGGTCGGCATCGGCCTGGGCATCGAATTGGTCACCATCGACACCTACCTGTCGGAAATGGTGCCGCGGCAGATGCGTGGGGCGGCGTTCGCGCTGGCGTTCTGCGTGCAGTTCCTGGCGGTGCCGGCGGTGGCGTTGAGCGCCTGGGCGCTGGTGCCGCATGCGCCGCTGGGGCTGAGCGGCTGGCGCTGGGTGGCGCTGCTCAGCGGCGGCTTCGCGCTGGCGGTGTGGTGGCTGCGCAGCCGCCTGCCGGAATCGCCGCGCTGGCTGGCCACGCAGGGCCGGCATGCCGAGGCCGACGCGGTGCTGCAGCGACTGGAGGCGCGCTGCGCCGCCGACCTGGGGCAGCCGTTGCCGGCGCCGGAGTCGACGTCGGTGCCGGCCGTGCCGACGCCGCAGCTGTCCGCGCTGTGGCAGGCCCCGTACCGGACCCGCATGGCGATGCTGGTGAGCTTCCACATCTTCCAGGCGATCGGTTTCTTCGGCTTCGGCAACTGGCTGCCGGCGCTGCTGGCGCGGCAGGGCGCCGACAGCGTGCACGGCCTCGGCTACGCCTTCGCCATCTCGCTGGCGTATCCGCTTGCGCCGCTGCTGCTGATGGGCGTGACGCAGCGTTGGGAGAACAAGTGGCAGGTGGTGGTATCGGCGCTGGGTGCGGTGCTGTTCGGCCTGCTGTTCGCCTGGCAGCAGCAGCCGCTGCTGCTGGTCGCCTGCGGCGCGGCGGTCACCTTTTGCAATGCCTGGATGAGCTTCGCCTACCACGGCTACCAGGCCGAGCTGTTCCCCACTGCGCTGCGCGCCCGCGCGGTGGGTTTCTGCTATTCCTTCAGCCGCTTGTCCACCGCCGCCAGCAGTCTGCTGATCGGCATGCTGCTGGACCGCACCGGCCACCGCGGTGTGCTGGGCTTCATTGCCGCCAGCCTGCTGCTGGCCGCCGCGGTGGTGGGCCGGTTCGGGCCGCGCACCCACCAGCGCGTGCTGGAGCGGATCTAGCGGGGATGTTCCGCCGATTCCTGAATGTCCTGCCGCGGTCATCGGCCCTCGACACCATGCCGCCGCCGCCCGGTGCATGCTGTCGCCTCCTTCGCCACGAGCTTCGGCCATGACCTCGCTATTGCCCGTCCCCGTGATGGATGCTGCCGACCACCGCGACCTGGCCCAGGCGCGTGCGCTGCTGGAACACCCCGGCCTGGCGGCCAAGATCGCCAATGCGGTGGGCGCGCCGATCGAGGCGTTGATCAGCAAGCGCATGCCGAAGATGCTGTCCTCGCGCATCGATGCGGTCAGCCAGCGCGCGCTGCGAATGGCGTTGCGTTCGGCGCTGCTGACCCTGCGGACGCAGGCACCGGAACGGGCGCGGCCGCGCCTGCACGGGGCCGCGGTGGCGGCGACCGGCGCCGCCGGCGGCTTCTTCGGCTTGCCCGGGCTGGTGGTGGAACTGCCGCTGACCACCACCTTGATGCTGCGTTCGATCGCCGACATCGCCCGCGCCGAAGGCGAGCGCCTGGACGATCCGGCCACCGCCCTGGCCTGCCTGGAGGTGCTGGCGCACGGCGGCCGCAGCCAACGCGACGACGGCAGCGAATCGGGCTATTTCGCGGTGCGCGCGGCGATGGCGCAACAACTCAGCGCCGCGGCGCAGTACATTGCCGCGCATGGCCTGGGCAGCAAGGGCGCGCCGGTGCTGGTGTCGCTGCTGTCGCGCATCGCCGCCAAGTTCTCGGTCACGGTCAGCGAGAAGCTGGCGGCACAGGCAGTGCCGCTGGTCGGCGCGGCCAGCGGCGCGCTGCTCAACACGGTGTTCATCTCGCACTTCCAGGCGATGGCGCGCGGCCACTTCATCGTGCGCCGGCTGGAGCGCCGCTACGGCGAGGCGGCAGTACGCCAGGCCTACGAGGCCTTGCCGGCACGCAGATAGCGCCACATCGGCGAAACGGCGGGATCGTGCAAAGTCGCGCCCGCGCCGCCCCGCTATCCTCGGCGATCGATCGATGCCGTGGAGGGCAGGTGGACGTGAGCGGAGCGAAGTACAAGCAAGGAGTGCGCCTGCTGGCGCTGATCGCGGGGCTGCTGCCGCCGGCGCTGCAGGCCGCGGCCGACACGCCGCAGGATGGGGTGCGGCACATGCCGGCGTTCGATCTGCCATTGTCGCCCTTCCTCAGCCCGCAGGCGCAGGCGGCTGCGCGCAAGGACATGGCGCACGGCGATCCGCTGGGGAAGATGGACCACGCCACGCTGCGCCGCGAACTGCCGCGCATCCGCGCCGAGACGGAAGCCTGGGCGAAGACCGTGGTGGAACCGCTGCGCGAACGCTATGGGGTGACGCTGCAGCGCACTACCTGGGACGGCGTGCCGGTGACCTTGGTGCAGCCGCGCGATGCATCGCCGGCGCAGCGCCAGCGGCTGCTGATCGAACTGCACGGCGGCAGCTTCGTGATGGGCAGCGCGGCCTCGTTCGGGATGATGGAGGCGATTCCCGTGGCGGCGATGACCGGCGTCACCGTGGTCAGCGTCGACTACCGGCAAGGCCCGGAACACCACTTTCCTGCCGCCAGCGAAGACGTGGCCACGGTCTACCGCGCCGCGCTCAAGCGCTACGCGTCGCAACACATCGGCCTGTTCGGCTGCTCGGCCGGCGGCGTGCTGACCGGCGAGTCGCTGGCCTGGTTCGCCAAGGAGAAATTGCCGATGCCGGCGGCGGCGGGCATGTTCTGCGCCGGCGGCGACGCGCGCTACCGCGGCGATTCGCGCTACGTGGTGGCGGCGGTGAACGACGCGCCGTTGCCCGACGCGCAGGGGGCGCTGCCGATCATGGAGGACCTGTACTACGGCGAAGGCGTGGACTTCCACGATGCGCTGGTGTCGCCGGTGTTCTCCGATGCGGTGCTGGCGCAGTTCCCGCCGCTGCTGTTCATCACCGGCACGCGCGCGGCGGAGTTGAGCAATGTCGCCTACACCCATACACGGTTGGTCGATCTGGGTCGTGAGGCCGACCTGCACGTGTGGGATGGCATGGGCCACGCTTTCCACCTGAACACCGCATTGCCGGAGAGCCAGCAGGCGCTGCGGGTGATCGCGCGCTTCTTCCGCCGGCACCTGGACCTGCCGCCGTTGCCGGCAGCGGTGCCGGCAACGGCGCAGGACTGACCGGCGTACTGCGCGCCGCGACTGGCCGTTGTCGCGCGGCGGTGGCACAGTGGCGGCCGCTGCCTTGCGGCCGCCTTCGTCTCCGTTCTCTGCCAGGTGCTTCGCCATGAAAACCCGCCATCGTTCCGACAGCGACGACGACCAGCCGCGGCTGGCGGTGCTGATCGACGCCGACAACGCGCAGCCGTCGGTGATCGAAGGCCTGCTCGCCGAGGTCGCCAAGTATGGCCTGGCCAGCGTCAAGCGCATCTACGGCGATTTCACCAGCACGCGCATGACCCAGTGGAAGCAGGCGCTGCTGAAGCACTCGATCAGCCCGGTGCAGCAGTTCGCCTACACGAGCGGCAAGAACGCCACCGACAGCTCGCTGATCATCGATGCGATGGACCTGCTCTACACCGGCCGCTTCGACGGCTTCTGCCTGGTCTCCAGCGACAGCGACTTCACCCGCCTGGCGCAGCGCCTGCGCGAGGAAGGGCCGACCGTGTACGGCTTCGGCGAGCGCAAGACCCCGGACGCGTTCGTGCAGGCCTGCGACAAGTTCATCTACACCGAAGTGCTGCGCAGCGAGGCCAGCGCCGCCGAGCCAACCAAGCCCGCTGCTGCAGCCAAGCCGGCGGCCAAGGGCCGCAAGAAGCCTGCCGCGACGCCGGCCAAACCGGAGCCGGCGCCGGCCGTGGCCGAGACCAAGCCGGCGCCGCTGACGCTGCTGCGCCAGGCCATCGAGGAAGCTTCCGACGACCAGGGCTGGGCTGGACTCGGCAGCGTCGGCAGCTATCTGAACAAGGTGCGCCCGGATTTCGATCCGCGCCTGTACGGGCACAAGAAGCTCAGCGACCTGCTGCGCCGGCTGTCGGCGCACTTCGAACTGGAGGAGCGCGGCAACGAAGGCGGCGGCAAGCGCATCTTCGTGCGCTCGCGCGGATAAGCCGGCTGTCGCCGCCGCTTGCGCCGTTGCGTGGCGCCGCGGCATGGCCCAGCGCAGACAGGTACACGACACGATGAGCGATCGACCCTACGCCCCCTCTTGCGACCGCAACCGCGATCCGATCCTGCAAGTGCTGCAGCGGCAGTTCGCCGACTGCCGCCGCGTGCTGGAGATCGGCAGCGGCACTGGCCAGCACGCGGTGCACTTCGCCGCGGCGCTGCCGCAGCTGACCTGGCAATGCAGCGAGCGCGCCGAGCACCTGCCCGGCATCGCGCAGTGGCTGGAGTCGGCGGAGCTGCCGAACACGCCACCGCCCCTGGCGCTGGACGTGCGCGAAGGGCCGTGGCCCCACACCGGCTACGATGCGGTGTTCACTTCCAACACCTTGCACATCATGGGCTGGGAGGCGGTGCAGGCCTTCTTCGCTGGCGTCGGCCACCTGCTGGCAACCAGCGCCGGCGGCATGCTGGTGGTGTACGGTCCGTTCAATTACGGCGGCGCCTTCACCAGCGACAGCAATCGCGACTTCGATGCGTGGCTGAAGGCGCGCGACCCGGCCAGCGGCATTCGCGATGCCGAGGCGGTGGACGCGCTGGCGCAGGCGCAGGGCCTGGCGTTGCAGGAGGACGTGGCGATGCCGGCCAACAACCGCTGCCTGGTCTGGCGGCGCGTCTAAGCGCGGCTGAGCGCGACGGCGCGGCTGGCGGGTGTGCGAACGCTAGCGTGCGTCGTACACGCGTGTCGTCACGCATCCATGGTGGCGTGCGCACGCCGCTCGTTTCCTCTGTCGCAACGCCTCGCGGCATGCGTGCAAGACGGCTGCGACAGTACGGCAGTACGAACGTCGCCGCGGCGCTATGCAGTGTAGTGACGCTGCCAATCTGAGTGCGTCAGCAATGTTATCGCCACGTGTCTGCACGGTGGCACTTCACTGACCGCTGCCACCTTGCCGCAGGGCGTTGCCTGCCAAGCTCCGCAACGCTGAGGCCATCGACCTGACGCCCATGCGTTGCGTCCGGGTGACGAAGACGCACTGTCTCCCTCATGGCGGGTTCACTGCAATGCCACGGCCGATTCACCGCCGGCTTGCGACTGTGCGCCGACACCAGCCGCTGCAAACCAGCAACGGCCGGCACCTTTCTTCTGCGACGGAGCGTTCCCATGCATAGCAACGACGAATCCCGCGATCTCAATCGCGACCCGATCTCTGGTACCCCGGGCTCGCATCCGGTCGGCGTCGGTATCGGCGGCACCGCCGGCGGTGTGGCCGCGGGCGCGCTGGCCGGCACCGTGTTCGGCCCGCTCGGCACCCTGATCGGCGCGGCGGTTGGCGTAGTCGCCGGCGCGGCGGCGGGCAAGGGCGTAGCCGAGCGCATCGACCCCACCGGCGAGGATGCCTACTGGCGCGAGGAATACCGCAACCGCGACTACGTCAAGGCCGATTACGACTACGACCGCGACTACGCCGCCGCCTACGGTCTGGGGCTGCAGGCACGCGAGCAGGATCCGTCGCGCAGCTGGGAGGACCACGAGCGCGAGCTGTCGCACGACTGGGGCACGCGCCGTGGCGACTCGCGCCTGGAGTGGGACGAGGCGCGGCTGGCCGCGCGCGATTCCTGGCAGCGCGCCGATGCCACCTACCGCACCTACGAGGACAGCGACCGCTACTACGCCGATCGCTTCGACACCGTGGACTACCGTGGGACCGACAGCAGCTACGACGACTACCGCCCGGCCTACCGCTACGGCGTGCAGGCGCGCAGCCGTTACCGCGATCGCGTCTGGGACGATCGCCTGGAGTCGGATCTGGAAAGCGGCTGGGAACGCGTCAAGGACCGCTCGCGACTGAGCTGGGCGCAGGCCAAGGCTGCCGTGCGCGAAGCCTTCGATTCCGATCGCTACGATCGTCCCGGCCACGGCAACCCGCCCGATCCGCGGGTCTGATTTCAACGTTCGTTGAGTTGAATGCCACTCGGTCGAGTTGCCACGTGGCAGTGGCACTCGACCCAATCGCGTCTTGATACGACACAGCGGCCGCTTGCCTGGGGCCGCTGTGTCGTATGCGGAGTGTACGGAAGCAACCATGTGGGAGGGACTTGAGTCCCGACGCGCAGTCCCTTCCGTCATCGACACCATCGCGAGCGGCCGGGATCCGATTGCATGTTGCTGGCGTGTGGAATTCGCTTGCATCGGCCGCATCGTGGCCTGGTGACCTGGCAGGCCGCGGCTGAAGCCGCTCCTACGGCCTTACCCCTACAGACTGTCCGACGTCGGCGAACGATCTGGAAGTTCTTGAACCCTCGGTTGCAACGGATCGTCCTCCTGCGCATCCGCCTGCGCCTCAGCCTTGGCTTGCGCCTCCGCCTCCGCGTCTTCCTTCAAGGCGGCGTCCCACCAGGCCGGAGCCGCCAGCCGTTCTTCTCCATAGCCGTTCATGCAACCTGTTCGTTGCTGCTCCAGGCGCTTGTAGTCCAGGGTGAGACGCTGCACGTCCTGCTGCTCTGGCCAATCGGTGCACGCGAAGTAGCCCTCGTACTGGTTCCCATCGATGCAGGCGATATACGAGTCGGCCCGCAGCCCGGCTGCCTGGAAGACCAACACCCGCGCTTCGCCGTTGCGATCCAGGCGGCCATGGAAGACCGTCCATTTGCCCGATGCGCAACTCGCGCCGGAGATCCCCATGTAGCTCAGGCACGGGATCGACCACACGTCCTGCAGGACGCGAATCCTCGCACCCGAGAGTGGCCGATCGGGTCCCGCCACGACACGGATCGTGATGAACCGCGGCATGATCCAGGGGCCGGCGTGCTCTGCCAGCAGGTAGAAAAGCAGAAGGGCGCCCACCAGCGCCACACATGCGAGTCTGCCCAGCTTCACGCGATGCTCCTTCGATGATGGTGCGAGCGTGGACCGATGGCGATCCGCGCAAGGTTCGGGTGGTGGCGGTCCGCAGCGAGCCACCATGGGCGAGGCGGCAGGCCTGCGTCCTGATGGAATTCAGGTCGCGGCCGATGCCGCTCCTACGGCAGACGCAGATGCACCAGGGATCGCGGCAGCGTTGCAGGCGCGGCTTGGGCTACGCCGCGTTCCGTCAATCGCCTTTGGTGCCGCTGCTGCGACGCCGCCTCACGGTGGCGGCGCTGCGCCTCCCGCTCAGGCCGCCTGCACGATATGCAGCGCTTTCGGATTGCGCCAGGTCGCCAGCAGCCGCGCTTCGCGCTGCTTGGCTTCGTGCAGGTGCGCTTCCTTGACGTGGCCGTAGCCGCGGATGTGCTCCGGGATGCTGGCGATCTGCACCGCCAACGCCAGGTTGTCCGCCTGCAGCCGCTGCAGCAGTTCGTCCACGGTGGCGACGTAGTCCACGATCAACTGCCGTTCGCCGCGCCGCTCGGCGCTGTAGCCGAACACGTCGAAGGTGCCGCCACGTAGGCGGCGCAGCTTGGCTAGCCACTTGAACGCGGTGAACATCCACGGACCGTACTCGCGCTTGCGCAGCCGACCTTGCTCGTCCTTGCTCGCCAGCAGCGGCGGCGCCAGGTGGAAGCGCACGCGGTAGTCGCCTTCGAACTGCGTCTGCAACTGCTGCGCGAACGCGCCGCTGGTGTACAGCCGCGCCACTTCGTATTCGTCCTTGTAGGCCATCAGCTTGAACGCGTAGCGCGCCACCGCTTCGGTGAGCGCGGTCGAGGCCGGGGCCACGCGCTGCTCGGCGGCGCGCACGCGCTCCACCAGCGCGGTGTAGCGCGCGGCGTAGGCGGCGTCCTGGTAGTCGACCAGGAAGGCATGGCGACGTGCGATCAGCTCGTGCAGCGAGCGCGACAGGCGGCTGTCGTCCAGCGACGCGTACCCGGCCTCGCTGCTGTCGGCGCCAGCCGGCAGTTCGCGCGCCGGACGTGGATTGGATGGATTGCGCGGCGCGGCGCTGGCGCCGGCTTCGTGGCCTTCCCACTCGCCCGGCGGCAGCTGCTGCAGGCCCAAGGCGTGGCGTTCGCGCTCGTCCGCGGCAGGATCGGTGAGGCCGGCGGCGCGCCGTACCGCCGGCAGATCAAGCGCCGCCAGGCGGCCCCAGGCAAAGGCCTGCTGGTTCATCGCCACGGCTGCGCCGTTGAGTTCGATCGCGCGCATCAGTGCCGCGTGCGACAGCGGCACCAGGCCTTGCTGCCAGGCGTAGCCGAGCATGAACAGGTTGCTGGCGATGGCATCGCCGAGCAGCGCGGTGGCCAGCTGCGTGGCGTCGAGCAGCAGCGGGTCGCGCCCGCCCAGTGCCAGGCGCACGCCGGCAATGATCTCGGCAGCGGGGAACTGCATGTCGGCATGCGTGGTGAAAGTGCCGGGCATCGCCTCGTAGGTGTTCAGCACTACCTGCGAGCGGTCGCCGCGCACCTTGGACAGCGCCCAGTAGTCGTTGACCACCACCATGTCGCAACCCAGCACCAGGTCCGCCTCGCCGGCGGCGATGCGTACCGCGTGCAGGTCCTCCGGCTGCCGCGCCAGGCGGATGTGCGTGGTGACCGCGCCGCCCTTCTGCGCCAGGCCGGTCTGGTCGAGCACGCTGGCGCCCTTGCCCTCCAGGTGCCCGGCCATGCCCAGCAACGCGCCGATGGTGACCACGCCGGTGCCGCCGACGCCGGTGATGAGGATGTTCCAGGGCTGGCTCAGGTCGCTGCGGAAGGTCGGCGCCGGCAGCTGTTCGAGCAGTGCCGCGGCGTCGGCCTTGCGGCCCTTGCGCGGCTGCCCGCCGTGCACGGTGACGAAGCTGGGGCAGAACCCGGACACGCAGGAGTAGTCCTTGTTGCAGCTGGACTGGTCGATCTGGCGCTTGCGTCCGTATTCGGTCTCCTTGGGCAACACCGACACGCAGAAGCTCTTCTCGCCGCAATCGCCGCAGCCTTCGCAGACCAGCGAATTGACCAGCACGCGCTTGGGCGGATCGGCCAGCTTGCCGCGCTTGCGCCGGCGCCGCTTCTCGGTGGCGCAGGTCTGGTCGTAGATCAGCACGCTGGTGCCCTTGACCTCGCGCAGGCGCCTCTGCACCGCGTCCAGTTCGCTGCGGTCGTGGAACTCCACGTCGCTGGGGAACTGCTCGCGGCGGCGCGTCCACTTGCCGATGTCGTCGCTGACCAGGGCGATGGTGTGCACGCCCTCGGCGCGCATCTGCCGGGCGATGTCGGGCACGCTGAGGGTGCCGTCCACCGGCTGCCCGCCGGTCATCGCCACCGCGTCGTTGTAGAGGATCTTGTAGGTGATGTTGACGCCGGCGGCGATCGACTGGCGGATCGCCAGCGAGCCGCTGTGGAAATAGGTGCCGTCGCCCAGATTCTGGAATACGTGCGGGGTGTCGGTGAACGGCGCCTGCCCGGCCCAGGTGACGCCTTCGCCGCCCATGTGGGTGAAGGTGTCGGTGGCGCGGTCCATCCACGTCACCATGTAGTGGCAGCCGATGCCGCCGAGCGCGCGCGAGCCCTCCGGCACCACCGTGGAGGTGTTGTGCGGGCAGCCGGAGCAGTAGTGCGGCACGCGCGGGAAGTTGGCACGCGGCAACGCCATCTCCGCTTCCTTGGCCTCCATCCAGCGCAGCCGCTGTTCGATCGAGTCGGTGTCGAGCGCAGTGGCCTGGGTCAGGCGCAGGATGCGCTTGCCGATCACCCCGGCGATGGTGGCCGGAGTCAGCTCGCCGGTGGACGGCAGAATCCATTCGCCGGCCTCGTCGTACTTGCCGACGATGCTCGGGCGCGGGCCGGCGCTGGCCGGCCAGTTGTAGAACTGCTCCTTCATCTGCCGCTCGATGAAGGCCTTCTTCTCCTCCACCACGACGATGTCCTGCAGCCCGCGCGCGAACGCGGCGATGCCCAGCGGCTCCAGCGGCCAGGTCATGCCGACCTTGTACACGCGGATGCCGATGCGCGCGCAGGCGTCCGCGTCCAGGCCCAGGTATTCCAGCGCCTGCAGCACGTCCAGGTAGCTCTTGCCGGTGGTGACGATGCCCAGCCGCGCCTGCGGCGCGTCCATCACCGTGCGGTCGATGCCGTTGGCGCGGGCGAAGGCCTGCGCCGCACGCACGGCATAACGATGCAGGCGCATTTCCTGGTCCAGCGGCGGATCCGGCCAGCGGATGTTGAGGCCACCGGGCGGCAGGTCGAAATCCTCCGGCAGCACGATCTGCCGCGCGAACGGGTCCACCTCCACCGAGGCCGAGGATTCCACCGTCTCGGCGATGGTCTTGAAGCCGATCCAGCGCCCGGTGTAGCGGCTCATCGCCCAGCCGAGCAGGCCCATGTCGAGGATGTCCTGCACCCCGGCCGGATTGAGCACCGGCATCATCGCGCTGACGAACTCGTCCTCCGAGCCGTGCGGCAGGGTCGAACTGCGGCAGGCGTGGTCGTCGGCGGCCAGCGCCAGCACGCCGCCGTGGCGCGAGGTGCCGGCGGCGTTGCCGTGCTTGAACACGTCCCCGCAGCGGTCCACGCCGGGGCCCTTGCCGTACCACATGGCGTACACGCCATCTACGCGTGCGCCGGGGAACAGGTTGGTCTGCTGCGTGCCCCAGACCATGGTCGCGCCCAGATCCTCGTTGAGCCCGGGCTTGAACACCACCTTGGCTGCGTCCAGATGCTTGCGCGCGCGCCACAGTTCCAGGTCGAAACCGCCCAGCGGGCTGCCACGGTAGCCGCTGACGAAGCCGCCGGTGTTCAGTCCGGCGGCGCGGTCGCGCAGTTGCTGCATCAGCGGCAGCCGTACCAGCGCCTGCACGCCGGACAGGTAGATGCGGCCGTCGGTGCGGGTGTACTTGTCTTCCAGCGTATAGCCGGTATCCACACCGTCGGTGGTCGCGGCGGCAAGGGAGGACGACGGACGCGGATCGGCGATGCGGTTCATGGCTTGCCCGGAGATGGAAGGCTGGCGGGCGCGCAGCGCCTGCCGCGCGCGATCGCCCCGATTGTATCAGTGGCGATTTTTGCGCTCGTTCTCGTCCGTGCCGGCGCGGGCGGGGTAGGATGGGACCCGGGTGAGGGGATCACTCCAGGGGATTGCAGCAGTGAAGGCATACACATACGCAGTGGCCGCGATGCTGGCCTGCATCGGTCTGGCCACCGCGGCCACCGTGCGGGCGCAGGCATTGCCGGCACCCAAAGAGTTCTATTTCGACGAAGACCGCAGCACCACGCGTCCGGTGACCGCCATCGCCGGCAGCGGCGATGCCCTGGTCGATCGCCTGGCCAGCACCGTGCAGCGCAATCCCGACGCCCACGAGGCGCGTGCGCAGCTGGCCGGCATCGCCATGGCCGGCGGCCGCCGCGAATTGGGCGAACAGCTGTACCAGGCGGCGCTGCATGGACTGCCCGCCGGCATGCAGCGGCGCCAGGTGCAATGGAACTACGGGTGGGACCTGCTGCGCGCCGGCGACCCGGGGCGCGCGTTGAGCGAGTGGAGCGCCTTGGTCAACGGCCGCCCGGCGGCGCCGGATTGGCTCCCGCCGACCCTGGCGCTGGCCTTGTGGCGGTTGCAGCGCAAGGACGAGGCGGTGAAGTGGTACGCCGCGGCGGCGCGCACCTGGCCGGACAAATGGGGCGCCGGCGCCGATTTCGCCGCGTTGCTGCCGACCTGGCGCGACGACGAGCGCGCCACCCTGGCCGAGGTGCAGGCCGCCTGGAAGGCAGCGCCGCCGGCCTGGCCCTGAGACACGCGCGTGCAAGGAGCGCGGCGCGACCGGCGCAATCCTTGGCGCTGGTCGTGGCCGATCGTACAGGGCAACGTGTTGTCGCTCCCACAGGGGCTTGCGGCGAGTTCGCCGGGTGCAGTGTGGGAGGGACTTCAGTCCCGACGCATGGCGCCATCGAAAAGCGCGCCGCTTCGCGGGTCGCCGCTGCATGAAAGTTGACTCCCGCATGGAGAGCCCGCCTGCCGCGAAGCGCAAGGTAGGCGCGGCTTCGGTGGCTGCATCGGCGCTCGCAGGATGCAGATCGCGTTAGGCGCCGGTCGCGGCTGAAGCCGCTGCTTGCATCTATGGATGTCCACGCCCAGCGCTCCATGGCGCGTCTCGTGGTTGATGGCGCTGGAGACGGCGTCATCGCTCCTGCAGGGACATGCGGCCGGCCGTTGGACGCGAGGTCGGCGTGGCATCGGCAGCGGCCGCATAAAGATGCCGCGTGCGGGACGTGTCGGTCGCCGCCCGAGTCGCTGCTCCGGCTACTCGCGCCGGATCCCTGCCTGTCGTTGCCGGCCAGCGTGTGGCCAGGCCGCCACCGAGGCCTGGATCGCCCACTGTGCGCGACGCCTCGACGGCCCACGCGCGCATGCCATGCGATGATGCCGCGTACCCGCTGATGTCGTGCTGTGCCGATGGCTTTCGATGCGTTCGCCCTGATGTTGGTCATGCTCGCGCTCGGCAAGCTGTTCGCGCGCCAGCGCGTCCTGCCGGCCAACACCACCGAGGTGCTCAACGGGGTGGTGCTGTACCTGTGCCTGCCCGCCTCGGTGCTGATCTACGTGCCGCGCCTGCAGTTCAACCTGGAACTGCTCGGGCTGATGCTGACCCCCTGGCTGCTGACCGGCGTGAGCGCGCTGGCGATGCTGGCCTTGCGCCGGCCGTTGCGGCTGCGCCGCGACCAGCAGGCGGTGCTGCTGCTGTGCGTGGCGCTGGGCAATTCCAGCTTCATCGGCTACCCGATGGTGCGCGCGCTGCTCGGCGAGGCGGCCTTGCCGTATGCGGTGGTCTACGATCAGTTCGGCACCTTCGTGCTGCTGTCCAGCTTCGGCCTGTACGTGCTGGCGCGCTACAGCGGCGAGGCACCGCCGTCACCGCGGCAGACGATGTTGCGCATGGCGCGGTTCCCGCCGCTGTGGGCGCTGCTGTTCGCGCTGACCCTGATGCCGGCGCAGCCGCCGGCGTGGATCGCCTCCGGTCTGCAGCACCTGGCCGACGCGATGTTGCCGCTGGTGATGCTGGCGGTGGGGTTCTCGATCCAGTTGCGGCTGCCGCGCGAGGAACTGGCGCCGCTGGCCGCCGGCCTACTGTTGAAGCTGCTGGTGCTGCCGGCCCTGGCCTGGCCGCTGTCGTGGGCGCTGGGCCTGCGCGGGCAGGCGCTTCAGGCCAACGTGCTGGAATCGGCGATGCCGACCATGATCACCGCCGCGCTGCTGGCGATCTCGCATCGCCTGGCGCCGCGCCTGGCCGCCGCCCTGGTCGGCTACGGCATCCTGCTGTCGCTGGTCACCTTGCCGACGTGGGCGTGGTTGCTGGGGGCGTTGCGGTAGCGGCGATGTCGTGTCTCGCTGCAAGGTGTCGGGGCTGAAGGCGGCGCCTCGGTCTGCATTGCGCGCGCGTCCGTACCCTCATCCGCCCCTTCGGGGCACCTTCTCCCGGGGGGAGAAGGAGAAGCATAAGCCTCTCCCCCCGGGAGAGGGGTTGGGGTGAGGGTCGGGCGCAGCCTCGTACAGCGGCATCGCCTGGTCTCGCCCGCCGCCCGCAGCTAATCCGCCGGCACCGTGCGTCCACTGGCCCAGCTGCGCAGCGCCTGCACCTGTTCGGCCATCAGGACCGACAGCGGCCGGGTATTGCGGATCTCCTGCATCAGCAGCTCGGTGTCCAGCGGTCGCTGTTCGGCGTGCGCGGCATACAGCCCGGAGACGATCGCCTGCTCGATTTCCGCACCGGAGAACCCGTCCGCGGTAGCAGCCAGCGCCGGCAGCGCAAACGCGTCCGCATGCAACTGCCGCCGGGTCAGGTGCAGGCGCAACAGCTCCACCCGGGCCTGCGCATCGGGCAGGTCGACGAAGAAGATCTCGTCGAAGCGGCCCTTGCGCAGCAGTTCCGCCGGCAACTCGTGCACCTGGTTGGCGGTGGCGACGATGAACACCCCGGCGCTGCCGTCGGCATTGCCGCGTTCGGCCATCCAGGTCAGCAGCGTGCCGAGCACGCGTCGCGACACGCCGCCGTCCTCGCCGCCGCTGGCCAGGCCTTTTTCGATTTCGTCCATCCACAGCACGCACGGCGCCAGTTGCTCGACCGCGGCCAGCGCGTCGCGCAGGTTCTTCTCGGTCTCGCCGTGGTACTTGGCGTACAGCGCGCCCATGTCCAGGCGCAGCAGCGGCACGCCGAACCCGGCCGCGGTGGCCTTGGCCAGCATCGACTTGCCGCAGCCCTGCACGCCGAGCAGCAGCACGCCCTTGGGCGGGTCCAGCCCCGGCGGCGCGGTGCCGGCGAATACCGCGCGGCGCTGCGCGATCCACTGCTTGAGCCGGCGCGCGCCGGCCACGTCCTCGAAGCGCGTGGCGTCGTTGTCGTACTGCAGGTGGCCGCTGCGGTTGAGCAGTTCGAACTTGAGCTTGGCCAGTTGCGGCAGGTCGGATGCGGTGAGCGCGCCGTCGGCGTAGATCAGTTGCCGGGCGATGCGCCGCGCATCGATCAGGCTGAGCCCGCGCAGGTTACGCAGGATCTGCTTGACCGCGTCGCCGTCGACCTCGACCCGGCGTCCGCCGAACTCGCGCGCATAGCCCTGCGCCTCCTCCTGCACCATCTTCAGCAGCGCGTTGGCGTCGGGCAGGCGCGGATTGAAGCGGGTCGCCAGCGCCTCGAGTTCGGGCGGCAGTTCGATCCGCGTGCCGATCAGCACCAGCACATGCGGCTGGCAGTGGCGGCGCTCGACGATGTCGCGCAGCAGGCGCTGGTGGCTGGCGTAGCCCAGGTACGGGGTGACGTCGAGCAGCAGGTAGATGCCGCGCTGATCGGCCTGCTTGATCGCCTGCAGCACCGCGCTGGCGTCCGGCGGCCCGCTCGGCGGGTCCTCGCGGTCCAGGTCGATGCGGCGCAGGCCCTCGGTGATCGACCAGCGGTGCAGGGCGCGCCAGACCTGGATCAGCGCCTGCCGGAACAGATCGACGATGCGCGCCTCCTCCTGCGTCTCGATCACGATCAGGGGCGTGTTGGCGCGGATCAGCGCGACCAGGTCCTGCAGCTCGCTCATGGCGTCGGTGGGGGAGAGGGGCCGCCACGATAGCAAGCCCGGCGCCGGCCGGCGTGCTGCACGTTGACTACCGGCTGACGGAGGGCCGGTGTACGCTGCGGCCTCTTCCCCCGGAAGCGAGGCGTGCATGAAGACGATCCTGGTGGCCGGCTCCAAGGGCGGCGTGGGCAAGACCACCGTCGCCACGCACCTGGCGGCGTCCTATGCGCTGGCGGGCAAGCGCACGGTGCTGGCCGATGCCGATCCGCAAGGCTCCTCGACCCGCTGGGCCGAACGCCGCGCCGGCCTGGACAGCGCGGTGCTGCCGATCGACGCCAGCCGCAAGCGTAGCTGGCGCGCGGCGCTGCCGGACGACGCGCAGCGGGTGATCGTCGACGCCGCCGCCGGCGCCATGGCCGAGGATCTGACCCATTTCCTCGACGAGGCCGACGCGGTGGTGGTGCCGGTGATGCCCTCGGCGCTGGACATCGAGGCCACCGTCGGTTTCCTCAACACCCTGGCCAAGGTGCCGCGGGTGCATCAACGCAAGCTGCCGGTCGGGCTGGTGCTCAACCGCAGCAAGCCCTGGACCAATGCCACCCAGCAGGCGCTGCAGATGCTCGCCGAATGGCCCTATCCGGTGGTGGCGCAACTGCGCGACAGCCAGGCCTACGTGGTGCTGGTGGGGCTGGGCCGCAGCCTGTTCGATTACCACTCCGTCCAGGTCCGCGACCATCAGCAGGACTGGGAACCGTTGCTCAAGTGGCTCAAGAAGGCCTGACCGATGACCATCGTTTTGCGAGAAGTGATCCTGCTGCGCCATGCCCACGCCGAACCGGCCGACACCGGCCAGGCCGATTTCGACCGGCCGCTGTCGCCGCACGGCCTGGCCGAGGCCGAGGCGGCCGGGCGCTGGCTGCTGGAACAGCGGCTGGTGCCGGACCGGGTGCTGTGTTCGCCGGCGCGGCGCGCGCGCGAGACCCTGGAGGCGGTGCTGGAGTTGACCGGTTACGTCGAGCAGCGTTTGGAGCCGCGCATCTACGAGGCCACCTCTGGCACCCTGGCCGACCTGCTGGACGGCCACCGCGACGTCGAGCGGCTGTTGCTGGTCGGTCACAATCCGGGCCTGGAGCGGCTGGCGGCGCTGATGCACAGCGGCCAGTCCGGCGACTACCGTGGCATGCCTACCGCCAGCGTCGCCGTGCTCGGGGTGCCGCACGACGCGGCGATCGAGCCGGGCGTGGCGCGGTTGACCGCGTTCTGGTGGCCCTGAGGCCGCTGCGCAGGTCCTTGCGGCCGGCGCTGTGCGCCGCGCTGCTGCCGTTGTGTCTGTTGTGCGCCATCGGCCATGCGCAGGTGGCGTCTGTGCCTGCGATTGCGCCGCTGGCGCCCGGCGAGTACGCCCTGGACCCGGCGCAATCGCGCTTCGGGTTCGAGATCCGTACCCGCTTCGGGCAGCGCATCGAAGGCTTCTTCCCGCGCTACGAGGGCACCGTGCACGTGCTGGCCGATGGCCGCCACCAGGTGCACCTGCGCCTGTTCACCGCCTACGTGGAAATCCCCGGCAAGCCGCGCTACACCGGCTGGATGCGCGGCGAGGATTTCTTCGACGCGCCGCGCTACCCGACCGTGTCCTTCGACTCGCAGCCGTTCTCGCCGCAGGTGCTGGGCAAGGGCGGACCGATCCCCGGCACGCTGAGCATCCGCGGGGTCAGCCACGCCGAGACGCTGACCGTCATGCCGGCCGCATGCACCCGTCCAGGCTATGATTGCGATGTCATCAGCCGCGGTACGGTATTGCGTGGACGTTACGGAATGGACAAGTGGGACCTGGCCTTGAGCGACCGGGTCACGTTCGTGCTGCGCGCACGCCTGACCGAGGCGGCAACTCGGTGACATCGCGGCTGATGCGGGTGCTGGTGGTGGTGGCGCTGCTGCTCGGCAGTGGCTGCGCGAGCCTGTCGCAGGCGCAGCACGGCCGTGCCGTGGCGATCGCCGAGGCCGCGCGCGACCGCCAGGTCGATTGCACGCGCAGCGACCATTGCGCGTTGGCCTCGCCGCTGCGCGGGCTGGCCGGCAAGGCCTTCGCCCAATCCGGCGACGCCGCCCCGCGCCACTACGCCACCATCCTCGACCACGGCGAAGAGGCCTTGGTGGCGCGGGTCAACCTGATCCGCAGCGCCAGCCGCAGCATCGACCTGCAGACCTACATCTTCGACAAGGACGACAGCGCGCGGCTGGTGATGGACGAATTGCTGGCCGCGGCGCGGCGCGGCGTGCAGGTGCGGGTGCTGATCGACCAGCTCTCGGCGATCTCCGACCTGCAGATCCTCGGCGCGCTGGCCGGCGCGCACGAGAACTTCTCGCTGCGCATCTACAACCCCACCTTCGGCCTGGCCAAGCCCAACTATTTCCACTACGCCGCCAGCGTGCTGTGCTGCTTCCGCCGCTTCAACCAGCGCATGCACAACAAGCTGCTGGTGATCGACGATGCGATCGGCGTGGTCGGCGGGCGCAACTACCAGGACGACTATTTCGACTGGGACGCCGAGTACAACTTCCGCGACCGCGACGTGCTGGTCGCCGGCCCGGTGGCGCGGTCGATGGCCGCCAACTTCGACGCCTATTGGGCGGCCCGGCGCAGCGTGCCGGTGGCGCGGCTCAACGACGTCGGCAAGCTGCTGCTGCGCGAGGGCGTGCCGGCGATGCCGCCGGCGCGGTTCCTGCGCCCGGAGCGGGTGCAGCGGGTCAGCGAGGAGGCGTCCGATCCGGCTTTCGTGGAGAACGCCTTCGTGCTGCCGGCGTTGCCGGTCAGGCATGTGGACTATGTCGCCGACCTGCCGCAGAAGCACCGCCGCGAACACGGCCCCAAGGCCATCTCCACCGCGCCCAAGCTCGACCGGCTGATCGCCGAGGCGCGCGAGGAGATCATCCTGCAGACGCCGTACCTGGTGCTGTCGGACCCGGCGCAGGAGATCTTCCGCGACCTGCGCAAGCGCACCCCGCCGCCGCGCGTGGTGGTGGCCACCAACAGCCTGGCGGCCACCGACAACCCGGTGGTGTACGCGTTGTCCTACAAGTACAAGCGCCGCAACCTGCGCGAGCTGGGCTTCGACATCTACGAGTACAAGCCGTTCCCGCTGGACGCGCCGGTGGACTACGCCAACCTGCTGCCGGCGCCGCTGCAGGGAGAGCTGCCGCCCGCGCCGGCCAGCGGCGAGAGCGGCGGCGATGCCGGCGGCGGGCGCAACAGCCTGCTGGGCGGCAGCGCCGCTGGGCGCAGTTCGCTGCTCGGCAGCGGCAGTGGCGGGCCATCCGGCGATCGCGCCGATGGCAGCCAGGTCGAGCGCCGCGTGCTGCGCACCGAGACTCGCCCGTCCTACCTGAGCCGGCGCATCGCCAACCGGCCGCTGCCGGTGACCCGCGAGGGCGCGCGCATGGGCCTGCATGCCAAGTCGCTGGTGGTGGACCGCCGCGTCGGCGTGATCGGCACCCACAACTTCGACCCGCGCAGCGAGACCTACAACACCGAGGGCGCGGTGATCGTCGACGATCCGGCGTTCGCGCAGGCGCTGGCGGCCAGCATCGGCCGCGACATCGAGCCGGAGAACTCCTGGGTGGTGGCGCCGCGGGTCAAGCCGCCAGTGCTGTCGGGCCTGAACTACAGCATGGGCAAGGTCTCCGAGGCGCTGCCGGTGCTGGACTTCTGGCCATGGCGCTACGCCACCGACTACGAATTCCAGCCCGGCCCCGACTGCCCGGCGCCGCTGACCCGGCGCGACCCCGGCTTCCACCGCTGCTATAGCGCGGTCGGCGACTTCCCCGAGGTCAACGTCGGCCCCAAGTGGCTGCTGGTGCGCATGTTGACCGCGTTCGGCTCGGGGCTGGTGCCGATTCTTTGAGTTGCCGGGATTGGGGAGTCGGGATTGGGGATTCGTAAAAGCGCATCCCTGCGACCGGATGTCTCGTCCTGGCGCGATAATGTCAGCGCCGGGGATGCGCTCTTGCGGCTCCTGGCTTCTCAGCAGCCGAATGGCTGCTCATCCCCAATCCCCAATCCCCAATCCCGGCCTCCCAATGTCCTTTCGCGAACCTGCCGATCTCGCCGTCCTCAACGCCGATTGCCGCGACACCCTGATCGCGCACCTGGGCATCGTCTTCACCGAGGCCGGGCCGGACTGGCTGCGGGCGACGATGCCGGTGGATGCGCGTACGCGGCAGCCGTACGGGCTGCTGCACGGCGGCGCGTCGGTGGTGCTGGCCGAGAGCCTGGGCAGCACCGCCGGCAACCTGTGCGTGGAGCCGGGACGCATCTGCGTGGGCCTGGAGATCAACGCCAACCACCTGCGCAGCGCGCGCAGCGGCGTGGTCACCGGCACCGCCCGGCCGCTGCACGTGGGCCGGACCACCCAGGTGTGGGAAATCCACATCGAGGACGCGGCTGGCAAGCCGGTGTGCGTGTCGCGATTGACCCTGGCGGTGGTCGACCGCGGCTGAGCCCGGTCCCGGGCTGAACCGTGCCTCGGCGGGCGCGGACGACGTGTCTGCGGCGGCGTCTTCGGGCTGACACAATTGTCCGCTAGGCCCCTGCTTCCGGTACCCTTGTCCGAATGAGCGAGTTCTCCCCACCCGCCACGCGCCAATACGGTGGGGCGCTGCGCTGGGTCCGTTACGGCTACCGCGTGCCGCTGCTGGCGTTGCACGTGCTGTTGTCGCTGCCGTTCCTGCTGGTGTGCATGGCGCTGTCGCCCGGCCGCGCCGGCACCGAGTCTTTCGGCGACCGCATGGTCTGCTGGTGGTCGACCTGGCTGCTGCGCATCTTCGGCCTGCGCGTGCGCCGCATCGGCGCGCCGCTGCCCAATCCGGTGCTGTTCGTCGCCAACCACGTCAGCTGGATCGACATCGTGATGCTGCACAGCCAGCGCATGATGGGCTTCGTCGCCAAGCGCGAGATCGCCGGCTGGCCGTTGGTCGGCTGGCTGGCCGCGCGCGGGCAGACCATCTTCCACCAGCGGGGCAGCACCGAGTCGCTGGGCGGGGTGTTGCAGGCGATGCTGGAGCGGCTGCGCTCCGGATGCTCGGTCGGCGTGTTCCCGGAAGGGCGCACCCGCGGCGGCCAGGACGTCGGGCCGTTCCATGCGCGCATCTTCCAGGCCGCGGTCGAGGCCGAGGTCGCGGTGCAGCCGGTGGCCCTGCGCTACGGCGCCGGCGGTGAGGCGCAGCAGATCGTCGCGTTCGGACCGCACGAGAGCTTCTTCGCCAACTTCCTGCGCCTGCTCGGCGAGCCGGCGCGGGTGGCCGAGGTGCATTTCCTGGAGCCGATCCGGCTGCAGGACGTGGAAGGGCGCCGGCGCATCGCCGAGATCTCGCGCGCGCGTATCGTCACGGCGATGGCACAACCCTGAACACCGGGATACCGGTCGCACACCGCCTGACCGATTACTCCAGTCGGCGGGTGCAAGCTCGCTCCCCATGAACGCGACCGATTACTCCCCCCCACGCTGGCTGCGCAACCCGCACGTCCAATCGGTACTGGGTTCCAGCCTGCTGCGCGTGCGCCGTGGCGAGCAGCTGCTCGCCGCTAGCGGCGCCACCACCACCTCGCACATCCTCGACGGCGGCGACGGCGTGCGCCTGCAGGGCTGGCTGAGCGTGCCGGCCGGCGCCGCGCCGCGTGGCACCGTGCTGCTGCTGCACGGCTGGGAAGGCAGCGCCGATTCCAGCTACATGCGCCTGACCGCGGCGAAGATGCTGGCGCTCGGCTACCAGGTGTTCCGGCTCAACTTCCGCGACCACGGCGGCACCCACCACCTCAACGTGGACCTGTTCCACTCCGAGCGCCTGGACGAAGTGGTCAACGCCGCCTGCGACCTGTGGCAGCGCTTCCCCGCGCCGACCCTGCTCGCGGCCGGCTACTCGCTGGGCGGCAACTTCGCCCTGCGCCTGGCGCTACGCGCGCCGGCGGCGGGGCTGCCACTGCAGCACGTGGCCGCGGTGTGTCCGTTGCTGGACCCGGCCACCACCATGCAGCGCATCGAGAACGGCCCGCAGTTCTACGACTGGTATTTCCGCCGCAAGTGGCGGGAATCGCTGCTGCGCAAGCGCGAACTGTTCCCCGACCGCCACGGCTACGACGACGCCACCCTGGCGCTGGACATGCGCGGCCTGATGGCCTGGCTGGCCGAGCGTCATGCCGGCTTCGCCAGCCTGGATGCCTACTTCGACAGTTACTGCATCGCCGGCGAGCGCCTGCTCGGGCTGAGCGTGCCGGCCGACATCCTGATGGCCGAGGACGATCCGGTGATCCCGCTGGACGACTTCCGCAACTGGCGCCTGCCTGAGGTCGCCCGGCTGGAGATCGCGCACTGGGGCGGGCATTGCGGCTTCATCGAGAACGCGCGCGGCGACGGCTTCGCCGAACGCTGGGTGGCCGAGCGGCTGACCGAGGGGCTGGTGGAAGCCTAGCCAGCGTCACGGGATCGCCTGGCGGGTGAGCTTATTCGCTCCTCCGCGGTGGTCTTGGAGCGGCGTTTCGGGCGGGCAGGCGTGCGCCAGAGTGCGGATGCACGGCGGCGCGAGGGTCTGGTGCCGCATGCTTGGCAGCGCGCAGGCCATGCGCCGTGCGCGTCGCCGATCGTGGTGCCTTCCTGCGCGCAGCACCTCGCTACGCGATCGACCCGCAACCGGTCCGGCGCACCCGTAGGCGTCACCGCAGGGCCGCCGGGCGCTCCCGCTACAATGCGGGTTTGCCCCGAAAGCCGGACCCACATGCACCAGCCCATTCTCGACGCCCTGCGCCGCCAGGACACCGCCGACGCGCTGCGTCTCGCCCAGACCTGGGCCGCCGAGGCCGGCGACGACCCGCAGGCTCTCCGCTGGCTGGCGCTGGCGCAACAGCAGCATGGCGACACCGCCGCCGCCCTGGACAGCATCGGCCGCGCGATCGCGCTGGCGCCGGAAGACGCCAGCCTGCACCTGCTGCATGCCGGCATGCTGGTCAGCGCCAACGACCTGGCCCAGGCCGAGCACGCGCTGGCGCAGACCGCGGCGCTGGATCCCAACGAATTCCTCGCCTACGTGATGCGCGCGCACCTGGCGCTGGGCCGCGGCGACCTGGACGAAGTGGAGCGGCTGAGCCGCACCGCCGCGCGCCTGCAGCCGGAGCATCCGCAGTTGCTCGGCGTGGACGGCATGCTGGCGCTGCGTCGCGGCGACGCCGACCGCGCGCTGGCGCTGCTCTCGCGCGCCAGCAATGCGCTGCCGGACGATCCGCGCCTGCTCTACGCGCTGGGCTTCGCCTACCTGGACAAGCAGCATTTCGCGTTCGCCGAGACCGCGTTCCGCCGCGTCGCCGCGCTCACCCCGGGCACCAGTGCGGCGATGATGGCGCTGGTCGCGCAGCTGGCCTACCGCCAGGGCCGCCTGGACGATGCGATCACCGCGCTGGAAGCGGTGCTGGCCGCTCCGGCCGGCGACACCGCCAACATGCGCCGTCTGGCCGGCGAGTACGCCTTGCAGGCCGACCGCCCGGCCGAGGCGCTGGAGCATCTGCGCCGGACCCTGGCAGTGGCACCGGCCGACCGCCGTACCCTGCACGCCGCGCTGATCGCCTGGCAGCGGCTGGGCACGCTCGACGATGCCCGCGCCACCCTGGAAGCGGCGCTGGCCACCACCACCGACGCCCACGACCTGTGGCTGGCGCGGCTGGCCCTGGAGCCGGTGGGCGGCCCCGAGGCGCGCGCGCTGATCGCGCGCTGGCAGGCGGCGATGCCGGCGCACGTGCCGGCGCTGGAAGCGCAGCTGCGCGTGCACGACATGGCCGGCGAGCGCGACCAGGGCGAGGCCGTGGCGCAGCGCATCGTGGCGCTGGAACCGGGCCGGCTCAGCGGCGAGGAACGCCTGGTCGAGGCGCTGCTGGAGCGCGGCGAGCACGATGCCGCCATCGACCACGTGCGCGGCCTGATGCAGCGCCTGCCCGAACGCGACCGCACCGTGGTGCGGCCGTGGCTCGCGGCGGTGCAGGATGCGGCCGGGCGCCCGGAGGAGGCGCTGGCGACCTGGCTGGCCTTCCAGCAGGAACAACTGCCGCACCGGCTGCCGCTGCCGCCGTTGGGCCAGGCCCCGGCGCAGTGGCCGCCGCTGGGCGCGGTCGACCCGCAGAACCAGGCGCGCCCGCTGTTCGTCTGGGGTGCGCCGGGCAGCGGCGTGGAGCGGGTGATCGCGGTGATCGACGCGGCCAGCCCGGTGCTGCGCGGCGACCGCTTCGGCCCGCAGCCGCCGACCGACGGCCTGCAGCGCTTCCGCAGCGTCGAGGAACTGGACAGCGGCGCCCTCGACGGTGCGGCGCTGGTCGCCGAGTGGCGCGCGCAGCTGCCGGCGCGCGGCGTCGGCGACGGCAACATCGTCGACTGGCTGCTGTGGTGGGACAACGCGCTGCTGCGCGCGCTGCGCCCGCACCTGCCGGAAGGGCGCCTGCTGATCGTGCTGCGCGATCCGCGCGACATGCTGCTGGACTGGCTGGCCAACGGCGCCCCGGCCCCGCTGGGCCTGGCCTCGCCGGAGACCGGTGCGCAGTGGCTGGCGGCGGTGCTGGCGCAGGTCGCCGACCTGCACGAACAGGATCTGTATCCGCACCATCTGGTGCGTCTGGACGGGACCGAGCACGATCCGGCCGGGGTGGCGGCGGCGCTGCAGGATGCGTTCGGCGTACCGTTCCCGGCCATTGCCTCGGTCGGCCCGCCGCGCCTGGACGCCGGCCACTGGCGTGCCTACGCCGCACCGCTGGCCGCCGCGTTCGCGCTGCTGACGCCGGTCGCGGTCCGCCTTGGCTACCCTGAAACCTGATCCCCCAAGGAGTTCTTCGCATGCGTCTTCGCAGTGACAGCCTGCAGCCGGGTCAGCCCATCGCCGCGACCTACGCGATGGGCCAGGCCGACGGCTTCGGCGGCAACCGCAATCCCCACCTGGCCTGGGACGCGGTGCCGGCCGGCACCCAGTCCTTCGTGCTGCTGTGCGTCGATCCGGACGTGCCGACCGTGGCCGAGATGGTCGGCCGCGACGACGTGCAGATCCCGGTCGAGCAGCCGCGCACCGAATTCGTGCATTGGGTGGCGGTGGACCTGCCGGCCGACCTGCGTGAAATTGCCGAGGGCAGCGCCAGCGACGGCGTGGTGGCCAAGGGCAAGCAGCAACCGCCCGGCCTGGCGGGCGCGCGCCAGGGACTGAACAGCTACACCGACTGGTTCGCCGGCGACGCGGCGATGGGTGGGGACTACTACGGCTACGATGGCCCGTACCCGCCGGCCAACGACCGGCGCGTGCACCGCTACTTCTTCCGCCTGTTCGCCCTGGACGTGGCGCGGCTGGACGTCCCGGCGCGCTTCACCGCCGCCGACGCCCTGCGCGCCATGCAGGGCCATGTGCTGGCCGAAGCCAGCCTGCACGGCACCTACAGCCTCAATCCAGCGGCGAAGTAAGCCGCAAAGCCCCTCTCTCGCCGGGAGAGGGGTTGGGGTGAGGGTCCGGCGCGCTAAGCGCCTGCATGGATCTGTCACTGCGAGGCTACGCCCGTACCCTCATCCGCCCCTGCGGGGCACCTTCCCCCGAAAAGGGGGCCATGGTCCCGGTGGGAGAAGGGAGACGCCAAAGCCCCTCTCCCCTCGGGAGAGGGGTTGGGGTGAGGGTCCGGCGCGCGAAGCGCCTGCATTGATCTGTCACTGCGAGGCTACGCCCGTGCCCTCATCCGCCCCTGCGGGGCACCTTCCCCCGAAAAGGGGGCCATGGTCCCGGTGGGAGAAGGGAGACGCAAAGCCCCTCTCCCGCCGGGAGAGGGGTTGGGGTGAGGGTACGGGGCGCGTAGCGCCTCGCCGACCCAGCCTCTACGCCGCCGGCAACCACAGCAGCAGAGCCGTGCCCAGCACGATGCGGTACACCGCGAACGCGGTGAAGCGGTGCGACTTGATATAGCCCAGCAGCCACTTCACCACCACGAAGCCGGTGACCATCGAGGCGACGAAGGCCAGCGCCACGTCGCCCCAGTTCTCGCTGCCCAGCCCGCCGTCCTTGTACAGCTCCAGGAACGAGTAGGCGCTGGCCGCGAACATGGTCGGGATGCCGACCAGGAAAGCGAACTCGGCCGCGGCCGAGCGCTTGCTCAGGCCCAGCAGCATCGCCAGGAAGATCGTCGCCGCCGACCGCGAGGTGCCGGGGAACACGCCGGCCACCACCTGCGCCAGGCCGACCGCGATGGCCACCGTCCAGGTCACCGTCTCGCGCTCGGGCAGACGCGCGGCGAAGTACTCGGCCACCAGCATCCACACGCCGCCGATCACCAGCGCCCAGGCCACCGGCTCCACGCTGTCCGGTAGCTGCCAGCCGGCCTTGCGCACCACCAGGCCGACCACCGCGGTCACCAGGAAGGCGGCGCCCAGCTTGAACGCATAGTCGCGGTTGGCGCGGTCGCCCAGGCCGGTGGCCAGGTCCCACAGGCGCTGCCGGAACACCAGGGTGGTGGCCAGGATCGCGCCGGCCTGGATCACGATGTTGAAGAAGTCCGAACGGTGGCCGAGCCAGCGCTCGGCGATCAACAGGTGCCCGGTGCTGGAGATGGGCAGGAATTCGGTCAGGCCTTCGATGATGCCCAGCAGCAGGGCCGACAACAGATCGCTCATGGAGGGGAGGGTCGCGTTTTGGGGGAGGGGAAGCTGCGCAAGGATAGAGCATCCGCCTTGCGCACAATTTTGGTGCGTTCAGCTGTGAATGCACCACTGCAGTGCAGTGCATTTGCATCGTTCGCGTGCATGCTTCAGCAGAATCAAAGGCTTGTGAGTGCCACACGCTTGGCATGGCGATTGCTGATACTTGCCCACGCCCTTCACAACCCGAGGTTGCATCGAATGTCTGCGGAAACTATTGAGAAGCTGGTCAAGGACAACAAGATCGAGTTCGTCGATCTGCGTTTCGTCGACATGCGCGGCGTGCAGCAGCACGTCACCTTCCCGGTCAGCATCATCGAGCCGGCGCTGTTCGAGGAAGGCAAGATGTTCGACGGCAGCTCGATCGCCGGCTGGAAGGGCATCAACGAATCGGACATGGTCCTGCTGCCGGACGCCGACACCGCCTTCGTCGATCCGTTCATGGCCGATCCGACCCTGGTGCTGACCTGCGACATCCTCGACCCGGCCACCATGCAGAGCTACGGCCGCGACCCGCGCGGCGTGGCCAAGCGCGCCGAGGCCTACCTGAAGTCCAGCGGCATCGCCGACCAGGCGTTCTTCGGCCCGGAGCCGGAATTCTTCATCTTCGACGGCGTGCGCTTCGGCAACGAAATGGGCCACACCTTCTTCAAGATCGACTCGGAAGAGGCGGCCTGGAGCAGCGGCAGCAAGATCGAAGGCGGCAACAGCGGCTACCGCCCGGCGGTCAAGGGCGGCTACTTCCCGGTGCCGCCGACCGACTCGCTGCAGGACCTGCGCGCCGAGATGTGCAAGACCCTGGAGCAGGTCGGCATCGAAGTCGAAGTGCACCACCACGAAGTGGCCACCGCCGGCCAGTGCGAGATCGGCACCAAGTTCAACTCGCTGGTGAAGAAGGCCGACGAGCTGATGATGATGAAGTACATCATCAAGAACGTCGCCTACCGCAACGGCAAGACCGCGACCTTCATGCCCAAGCCGATCGTCGGCGACAACGGCTCGGGCATGCACGTGCACCAGTCGCTGGCCAAGGGCGGCACCAACCTGTTCTCCGGCGACGGCTACGGCGGCCTGTCGCAGATGGCGCTGTGGTACATCGGCGGCATCTTCAAGCACGCCAAGGCGATCAACGCCTTCACCAACTCCGGTACCAACAGCTACAAGCGCCTGGTGCCGGGCTTCGAGGCGCCGGTGATGCTGGCCTACTCGGCGCGCAACCGTTCGGCCTCGTGCCGCATTCCGTGGGTGTCCAACCCGAAGGCGCGCCGCATCGAGATCCGCTTCCCGGATCCGCTGCAGTCCGGCTACCTGACCTTCGCCGCGCTGATGATGGCCGGCCTGGACGGCATCAAGAACCAGATCGACCCGGGCGCGCCCAGCGACAAGGATCTGTACGACCTGCCGCCGGAAGAGGAGAAGCAGATCCCGCAGGTGTGCTCCAGCCTCGACCAGGCGCTGGAAGCGCTGGATGCCGACCGTGAGTTCCTCAAGGCCGGCGGCGTGTTCAGCGACGACTTCATCGACGGCTACATCGCGCTGAAGATGCAGGAAGTGACCAAGTTCCGCGCGGCCACGCACCCGCTGGAATACCAGCTGTACTACGCCAACTGAGTTCCACGCGCGGCGATGGCGAAGGCTTCCCCTCCCTCCTTCGCCATCGCCGCCACCTGCCCGGCTGGGGAGCCGCGCCGGTGGTCCGCGCCCGCCATCGCGTCATCGATTTTCCAGGGGATGTACCGCGCAACAGAGCGCTTGCGTGCCGTGGGCCACGTTCCCTCCCACGTCGCCGTCGCCGCCGCACCTCGGGTGCGGTGGGCCACGGCGTGATCCACGGAACGCATCGCGCAGCAGCACCCGCGCCGTTCGCGGCGCGGTCGATGGGCCCAGTGCCGGTCGGCCTTCGGCGGCCGGTTCCTTCCACCAACGGGGTATGCGCATGAAACTGATCACCGCCATCATCCGGCCATTCAAGCTCGACGAGGTCCGCGAGGCCTTGTCGCAGGCTGGGGTGTCCGGCATCACCGTCACCGAGGTCAAGGGCTTCGGTCGGCAGAAGGGCCACACCGAGTTGTATCGCGGTGCCGAATACGTCGTCGACTTCCTGCCCAAGATCAAGATCGAGACCGTGGTGACCGACGAGCGTCTGGACGCCGTGGTCGAGGCGATCCAGGGCGCGGCCGGCACCGGCAAGATCGGCGACGGCAAGATCTTCGTCACCGCGATCGAACAGGTCATCCGCATCCGTACCGGCGAAATCGGCGCCGATGCGCTCTAACCCCACCTTGGAGCCCTTCATGAAGACAGGTCTGTTCGCCGGGTGGAAGGCCCGGTTCTACGCGGTATGCATGCTGATGCTGGTCAGCGCGATGGCGGTCGGCGTGCCCGGCAACGCCTTCGCCCAGGCCGAAGTCAGCCCGGCGCCGACGCCGGATGTGGTCACCGAACAACTGACGCCGCCGCCCGCGCCGGCCGCCGCGCCGGCACCGGCTGCGGCCGCGCCGGTGGTGGACAAGGGCGACGTCGCCTGGATGCTCACGTCCACGCTGCTGGTGCTGCTGATGGTGGTGCCCGGCCTGGCGTTGTTCTACGGCGGCATGGTCCGCGCCAAGAACGTGCTGTCGGTGCTGATCCAGGTCGGCGTGGTGTTCTCGCTGATCGCGGTGCTGTGGGTGGTGTACGGCTATAGCCTGGCGTTCGCCGACGGCGGTCCGTTCATCGGCACGCTGCACAAGGCGCTGCTCGCCGGCGTCGACACCACCACGCTGGCCGATACCTTCTCCAAGGGCTTCAAGCTGCCGGAGTACGTGTTCGTCGCCTTCCAGCTGACCTTCGCCGGCATCACCGGCGCGCTGATCGTCGGCGCCTTCGCCGAGCGGGTGAAGTTCGCCGCGGTGCTGCTGTTCGTGGTCATCTGGTTCACCTTCGGCTATCTGCCGCTGGCGCACATGGTGTGGTCGGCCCCGGGCTTCCTGTTCGGCAAGGGCGCACTGGATTTCGCTGGCGGCACCGTGGTCCACATCAACGCCGGCGTGGCCGGCCTGGTCGGTTCCTACTTCGTCGGCAAGCGCCTGGGCTTCGGCCACACCGCGCTGAAGCCGCACAACGTGACCCTGACCTTCGTCGGCGCCTCGCTGCTGTGGGTGGGCTGGTTCGGCTTCAACGCCGGCTCGGCGCTGGAAGCCAACGCCACCGCGGCGCTGGCCTTCCTCAACACCCTGCTGGCCACCGCCGCGGCGGTGCTGGCGTGGTCGCTGACGGAGAAGGTGGTCAAGGGCAAGTCCTCGGCGCTGGGCGTGGCCTCGGGCATGGTCGCCGGCCTGGTCGGCATCACCCCGGCCGCCGGTACCGTGGGGCCGTTCGGCGCCATCGCGATCGGCGTGGCCGCCGGCGTGATCTGCGTGTGGGGCGTGACCGGGCTGAAGAAGCTGCTCAATGCCGACGACACCCTGGACGTGTTCGGCGTGCACGGCGTCGGCGGCATCGTCGGCGCGATCCTCACCGGCGTGTTCACCGACAAGGCGCTGGGCGGCATGGGCTACGCCGAGGGCGTGACCATGGGCCACCAGGTGCTGGTGCAGGCCGAAGGCGTGCTGATCACCGTCGGCTGGATCGGCGTGGTCTCGGTGGTCGGCTTCCTGATCGCCAAGCTGGTGATCGGTCTGCGCGTGCCGGAAGACGCCGAGCGCGAGGGTCTGGACATCACCTCGCATGGCGAATCGGCCTACGAGTCCTGAGGTTCGCCGGCCCGCGACGGCGGTCGCGGGCCTTGTCGCAGTGCGTGCGGCCGGCCCTGGCGGCCGGCCCACGCAACCGCGGCCTTCGCCGGCGCTTCCTGGGGGGAAGCGCCGGCCATTCTCCAGCGATCGAGGTATTCCGCGTGGCCATTTGCCTCGCCACAGCCCCCTGTTGTCGCAACACCGCTCTCTCCGGCGCGGTCCAAGGCCGAGCAGCACCGCCAGCCGGCGCGGGAGCGTCCATACGCCGCGCCGTCCGCATGGACAGGGTGCGCGCCATGCGCCGCTCGCCCGTGCCGCCTGCCAGGCTTTGCACTACATTGGTGCAATGGCCATGAACATCACGCCGCCCCCTCTTTCCGCGCTCGGCACTCCGGTGGTCTGGGCCGATACCGACGGCCGCCTGCGCGGCGCCAATCCCGCCTTCGCACGCTGGCTCGGGGTCAGCGTGCGGCGCCTGCTCGACCAGCCGCTGGCCTCGCTGGAAGTGCAGGGCGATGCGCTGGCGCGGTTTCTGCGCAACGACGAACGCGACGTGCTGCGCCTGCATCGCATGGCCCTGGCCGTGCCCGGCGAGCCCCCACGCTTCGCCGAGGGCTGGCTGTCGCGGCTGGACGATGGCGGCTGGCTATTGGAAGCGCACCCGGTCGACGAATTTCCCACGCTGGACCCGGCGCAGGCCCTGCCGAACGCGCTCAGTGCGGCGCTCAAGGGCCTGGCCCACGAACTGCGCAATCCGCTGGCCGGGCTCAAGGGGGCGGCGCAATTGCTGGCACGCCGCGCCCAGCACCGCGACGAGGACGAGCGCGAACTGATCGAGCTGATCGGCGCCGAGATCGAGCGCCTCAACAGCCTGCTCGACCAGTTGTTGTCGCCGGCGCCGGCGCGGCCGCACGCCATGCTCAACATCCATGCGGTGCTGGAGCGGGTGCTGCGCCTGGCCGAGAACGAAGGCGGCTGGTCGGTACGCCTGCAGCGCGACTACGACCCCAGCATCCCCGAATTCCTCGGCGATGCGGACCGTCTCACCCAGGCGGTGTGGAATTTGGTGCGCAACGCGATCCAGGCCGGCGCCGCGCAGGTCACGCTGCGCACCCGCGTCGAGCACGGCCAGCGCATCCGCGACCGCGTGCATGCGCGCGGTCTGCGCCTGGAGATCGTCGACGACGGCCGCGGCGTGCCCGAGGAACTGGCCGAACACCTGTTCCTGCCGCTGGTCAGCGGCCGCGCCGAAGGCAGCGGCCTGGGCCTGGCGCTGGCCCAGCAGGTGGCACGCGAGCATGCCGGCTCGCTGACCTACCGCTCCCGCCCCGGCCACACCGTGTTCACCCTGCTGCTGCCGCAGCGCGCAGCGGATACCGATTAGGAGCACTGCGATGACCGATTCCCTGCAAGGAACGCAACGTATCTGGGTGGTCGACGACGACCGTTCGGTGCGCTTCGTGCTGTCCACCGCGCTGCGCGACGCCGGCTACAGCGTCGACGGCTTCGACAGCGCCGCCGCCGCGCTGCAGGCGCTGGCGCAGCGGCCCATGCCCGACCTGCTGTTCACCGACGTGCGCATGCCCGGCGACGATGGCCTGGTGCTGCTGGACAAGCTCAAGGCCGCGCATCCGCAACTGCCGGTGATCGTGATGTCCGCCTACACCGACGTGGCCAGCACCGCCGGCGCGTTCCGCGGCGGCGCCCACGAGTTCCTGTCCAAGCCGTTCGACCTGGACGATGCGGTGGCGCTGGCCGCGCGTGCGCTGCCCGATGCCGGCAGTGCCATCGCCGCGACGCCGGCGGTGGTGCCGGCCGGGCAGGGCAGCGCCGAACTGATCGGCGACACCCCGGCGATGCGCGCGCTGTTCCGCGCGATCGGCCGGCTGGCGCAGGCGCCGCTGTCGGTGCTGATCAACGGCGAGACCGGTACCGGCAAGGAACTGGTCGCGCATGCCCTGCACACCGAGTCGCCGCGCGCGCGCAAGCCGTTCGTCGCGCTCAACACCGCCGCGATTCCGGCCGAACTGCTGGAGAGCGAACTGTTCGGCCACGAGGCCGGCGCCTTCACCGGCGCCCAGCGCCGCCACATCGGCCGTTTCGAGCAGGCCGACGGCGGCACCCTGTTCCTCGACGAGATCGGCGACATGCCGTTGCCGCTGCAGACCCGGCTGCTGCGCGTGCTGGCCGAGAACGAATTCTTCCGCGTCGGCGGCCGCGAACTGATCCGGGTCGACGTGCGGGTCATCGCCGCCACCCACCAGGACCTGGAGGCGCTGGTCGAACAGGGCCGCTTCCGCGCCGACCTGCTGCATCGCCTGGACGTGGTGCGGTTGCAGTTGCCGCCGTTGCGCGAGCGCCGCGCCGACGTGCCGCAACTGGCCGAGAACTTCCTGGCGATGGCCGCGCGCAAGCTCGACACCCCGCCCAAGCGGCTGGCGCCAGCGGCGCTGGACGCGCTGCGCGCCTATCCGTGGCCGGGCAACGTGCGCGAACTGGAGAACGTGTGCTGGCGCCTGGCCGCGCTGGCGCCGGCGGAGATCATCGATGCCGGCGACGTCGAGGCCGCCCTGCTGCGCGGCGGCCGCCGCGAGCGCAGCGGCGACGGCGGCGAGTGGGACACGCAGTTGTCGGCCTGGGCGCAGCAGCGCCTGTCCGACGGCGCCGAGGGCCTGCACGCCGAAGCCCGCGAACGCTTCGACAAGGCGCTGCTGGAAGTGGCGCTGCGCTTCACCCAGGGCCGCCGCGCCGAGGCCGCCGCCCGCCTGGGCGTGGGCCGCAATACCGTGACGCGCAAGCTGGGGCCGGGGCGGCGTCGGCGCTGAAGAGCGGGATTGGGAATTGGGGATTGGGGATTCGCAACGGCGACGTCCCGTGCCCGACGGGTGCCTCCCTCTGCGTGGAACGCTTGCTGCGGCATGGCGTGACAGGGCCGTGCACCGAGCTGCATGGCGCCCGCTTTTGCGAATCCCCAATCCCCAATCCCCAATCCCGCCGATTAGACTGCGCCCCGTGCGCCTTCATGAGGTCTGCACGGCTGCCCCTCTAGTTTCGCCCTGACACAGGAGTCGATGTCGATGCGTTATGGATTGCCCCTCGCCGCGAGCGCCTTGTTGATGCTGGCCGCGTGCAGCAGCGCGCCACCCAAGGCGCCGCCACCGCCGCCCAAGGCGCCGCCGTTGCCCAGCGCCGGTACGGTGCAGCAGGCGCAGGCTGTGCTGGCGCCTGCCTCCGGCAGCCTGGTCAGCGGCAAGCTGTCGCTGGTCGCGGCCCCGGGTGGCGTGCGCATCACCGGCACGCTCGGCGGCCTGCAGCCCAACCGCAGCTTCGCCTTCCACGTGCACGAGCGCGGCGATTGCAGCGCGGCCGATGCCAGCAGCGCCGGCGGCCACTTCAATCCGCTCGGGGCATCGCATGGCCGCGCCGGCAACGGCCCGCACCACGCCGGCGACATGGACAACCTCAACGCCAATGCCGATGGCACCGCGCAGATCGACGTGCTGCTGCATGGCGTTGTGCTCGGCGGCGGCGCGGCCAACGACATCGTCGGCCGCGCGCTGGTGGCGCATGCCGATCCGGACGACTACCGCAGCCAACCGGCCGGCAACGCCGGCGCACGCGTGGCCTGCGGCGTGATTCGCCCGCTGCGCTGACATCGCTTCGATACTGCCGCCCGGGTCCGCCTGGGAGGTCCGTCCGCATCCTGCGGCTCTGCAACGAAGGAGAACCCCCGTGCGTCGTACCCTTCCCAGTCTGTTGTTCCTGGCCACCACCCTGGCGCTGAGCGCCTGCAAGCGCGAAGAGCCGGCAACCACGCCAGCGGCGACCCCCGAACCCGCTGCCGCCCCCGCGGCGAGCGCACCGCCGGCCACGTCCAATGCCACCGGCAGCGCCAGCGCCTCGCTCAGCCCGACCCAGGGCAACGAAGTGGCCGGCGAGGTCAAGTTCACCACCGTCGACGGCGCCGTGCACGTCACCGGCACCATCACCGGGCTCAAGCCCAACAGCGAGCACGGCTTCCACATCCACGAGTTCGGCGATTGCAGCGCGCCCGACGGTAGCAGCGCCGGCGGCCACTTCAATCCGGCCAAGACCGAGCACGGCCAGGTCGGCAGCGATCCGCACCACGGCGGCGACATGCCGAACCTCAAGGCCGATGCCGAGGGCAAGGCGACCATCGATGCGGCGGTGTCCAACAACGTCAACATCGGCAAGGGCGATGGTTTCGACATCCTCAACCACGCGGTGATCGTCCACGCCGACCCGGACGACTACAAGAGCCAGCCCACCGGCAACGCCGGCGGCCGTCTGGCCTGCGGCGTGATCAAGGGCGACGCCGCGGCCGCGCCGGCGCAGTAAGCAGCCGCTGGATGGTCACGATGCCGGCGTCCGCGTGTGCGGGCGCCGGTATCCCCGGGCATTGGATGTCGACCTGCCTCAACGCCGCTGGGCAATCGGTGGCGAGGCGGGCCGCGTCTTGGTGTCGCAGCAGCGCCGCGATCAGTGATGACCTGATTCCGCCAGCTGCTGGCGAACCTGCATCAGGGCGAAGCCCAGCAGATTCTCGCCCTGCCACGTCCTCGGGTCGGCTGCGCGCGGGTCGTCCGCGGCCAGGCCGATGCCCCAGATCCGGTCGACCGGGCTGGCTTCGACCAACACGTGATCCCCGGTCCCGAGCAGGAAGGCTTTCAGCGCCGCATGCTGGCCGAACTTGCCCAGGTTGCCCTCGATGACCAACTGCATGCGGGCGTCGCGCCAGGTCGGTTCATCGAAACCGTGGATCTCCCGCCCGATCGCCTTTGCTTCCTTTGGATGGGATGCGGCCAGAATGCGGGCGCAGGCTGCGTGATCGCCGAATAGCCGCGCCTTCCCGGCCATCATGTAGTGCTCGGCCGTCGGGTAGGACACCGAATCGAGCACGAAGGGCGCCTCGAACCATTGGCTGAAGCAACTGCGGTCGATGGCGCCGGCCTGCTTCGGCGTGTGCCCCCAGAAGTGGACGAATTTCAGGTGTTCGCCGGCCTGTCGGCGTTCGCACAGCGCTTCCACGGTCAACACGTCGCGCATGATGTCCTCGCTACTAATGAGATGAAGTGCCTGCGCACCACCGCAGCGCCAGGGTGTTGGGCCAGTACTGGCAGCCGCTATCCGGCCGCATGCCGCCATGCCTGGCCTGGCGCTGGACCGGGATTGCAGTGGGTGGCGAGGTTACGCGTACCCGCGCGGTGGAATACAGGCGCTTGCTTCGGCGTGATGCACCGCGGTTGCCGTGCGAACGCCGCTCAGGCCGCCAGCAACGCCTGCTTCGCGTCCTGCCCACTTTCGCAGTGCACGTACAGCACCTGCAGGCCGTGGGCCTCCAGCACCGCGGCCAGTTGCCGCTGCCGGGCCAGATACTGCTCGTAGACCCGTTGCAGGCGGTCGCAATCCTGGCGGTCGTAGGCGTAGTGCGCGCACCAGCTGGCCGGATCGAACAGGGCCATGCGCACCTCGCCGCCGCGGTAGCGCAGCAGCGGCTCGGGCGGGGCCTGCAGCCATTCTTCCTGGTCCGGCGCCAGCAGTGCGGTCTCGATCAACGGCCACAGCGGCGCCAGGCCCTGGTTGTCGTACTGCATCGACATCATCGCCGCCAGGTCGTTGCCGGTCAGGTAGCGGGCGTGCTCGACCTGCGCGCCAAAGCCCTGCTGCGCCAGCAGCGCGGTGTCGGCCTGGGCCATGCCCTGCGCCAGCAGCACCTCCTCCAGCGCCGCGGCCACCGCCTGCACGGTGTCGTCGGGGCCGCTGAGCAGGAAGGGCACGATCCGCAGCGCGCCGCCGCGCAGACCGGCGTCGGCCTGGAATGGCAGCGGCACACTGCCGTCGGCATCGGTGCCGAAGGCCAGCAGGCGCGGGCCATCGGCGCGGCCTGGCGCACGAGCGCTGAGTTCTTCCAGGCGCCGGTGCAGCGGCCAGCCCGGTCGCAATGCTTCGGCCGGGTCGAAATGCGCGCCGGCCAGGCTCAGCTCCAGATCGCGCACCGCCGGCACCAGCTGCGCCAGGTCGCGGCCGACCTTCTCGGCCAGCTCGGCGGCCTGGGTGTGCGGCAGCGCCGGATGCGCCGGTTCGCGCCCGGAGGACAATTCCAGGGCGATGACCCCGCGGGCGTGGCTGTTGGCGAAGGCTTCGGTCATGGGGATTGGCGGTTGGCCCGTCGCGGGCGCATAGCTACACTCGCTTCATTATGCCTGCGCTAACGTGCAGGCCATGTCCCCGACTCCCCTCGCGCGAGGTAATCCCATGCCAGCAGCCCGTCCCGTCGCCATTCTCGGCGGCGTCCGCATTCCGTTTTGCCGGCAGAACACGGCGTATGCGGATGTCGGGAACCTCGGCATGTCGGTGCGCACGCTGGGCGCGCTGGTCGAGCGTTACGGCTTGCATGGGCAGCAGCTGGGCGAAGTGGCGATGGGTGCGGTGATCAAGCATTCCAGCGACTGGAACCTGGGCCGCGAGGCCGCGCTGTCCTCCGGGCTGTCGCCGCTGACCCCGGGCATCACCCTGCAGCGCGCCTGCGGCACCAGCCTGGACAGCATCATCACCGTGGCCAACAAGATCGCGCTGGGGCAGATCGAGTCGGGCATCGGCGGCGGCTCGGACACCACCTCCGAAGTGCCGATCGTCTACGGCAAGAAGCTGCGCGCGCGGCTGCTGGCGGCCAACCGCGCCAAGAGCGCCGGCGACAAGCTGCGCGCGCTGACCCGCGGCTTCAAGTTCGCCGAGCTCAAGCCCGAGTTCCCAGGCGTGGCCGAGCCGCGCACCGGCAAGAGC
This sequence comes from Xanthomonas sp. 3498, assembly GCF_014199795.1. NCBI lineage: Bacteria > Pseudomonadati > Pseudomonadota > Gammaproteobacteria > Lysobacterales > Lysobacteraceae > Xanthomonas > Xanthomonas sp. 3498. Next base: position 51,409 of record NZ_JACHOH010000009.1, on the reverse strand, counting down.
ATGGGCGACCACTGCGAGGACATGGCCAAGCAGTGGAACATCTCCCGCGATTCGCAGGACGCCTGGGCGGTGTCCTCGCACCACAAGCTGGCCGCCGCCTACGAGCGCGGCTTCTTCGCCGACCTGATCGCGCCGTTCCGCGGCGTGGAGCGCGACAACATCCTGCGCGCGGACACCTCGCTGGAGAAGCTGGCCACGCTGAAGCCGGCGTTCGACAAGGTCAGCGGCCGCGGCACCCTGACCGCGGCCAATTCGACCCCGCTGACCGACGGTGCCGCCGCGGTGCTGCTGGCCTCGGAAGAATGGGCGCAGGCGCATGGCCATGTGCCGATGGCCTATCTGCGCGATGCGCAGGTGTCGGCCTTGGATTTCGTGCACGGCGAAGGCCTGCTGATGGCCCCGACCGTGGCCGTGCCCGAGATGCTCAAGCGCCATGGCCTGCGCCTGCAGGACTTCGACATCTACGAGATCCACGAAGCTTTTGCCGCGCAGGTGCTGTGCACGTTGCGCGCCTGGGAGAGCGAGGATTACTGCCGCACCCGGCTGGGCCTGGACGCGCCGCTGGGGCAGATCGACCCTGCCAAGATCAATCCGGTGGGCTCGTCGCTGGCCACTGGCCACCCTTTTGCCGCCACCGGCGCGCGCATCGTCGCAACCGTCGCCAAGCAGTTGGTCGAACGCGGCGGTGGCCGCGCGCTGATCTCGATCTGCACCGCCGGGGGCATGGGCGTGGTGGCGATCGTCGAACGCTGAGCGCGTCCGCGGGCCGTGCGTGAGCATGCGCCCGTGCTCGTCCCACGCGCCGGCCTCGGCCGCCGGCCACTCCTGACGCCGTCCGATCGAAGGCGCTCATGGCGCGCATCGGTCGCGCTACCATGCCCGCCGATTCGTCCGCGCCACGCGGGCGACACGGCGCGCAGGGGGCGCAGGCCATGACCGAGCAGGGCAGTTTCAATCCATACCAGGCGCCAAGCGTCGCCACCTCGTCCAGCCTGCCGCCGCTGCCGGGCGAGACGCTATGGCGCGACGGCAACGAGCTGCTGTGCCTGCGCGACGCGCCGTTCCCTCCGCATTGCGTGAAGTGCGGGGTGGCGCTACGCAACGACGAGCTGAAGAAGCGCACCTTCTACTGGCACGCGCCAGGCTGGTACGCACTGATCCTGGTGAGCATCCTGGTCTATGCGATCGCGGCGTTGGTCGCGCGCAAGCGCAGCAGCCACGTGCTGGGGATGTGCGCGGAGCATCGCCGCCGGCGCAACCGGTTCATCCTGTTGAGCGCCGCTGCCTTCCTGGTGGGTCCGGTGCTGGGATTCGCCGTCGGCGACGAGGGCGGGTTCTGGCTGGGAGGCGCCGTGTTCCTGGTGATGCTGATCTGGGGCATGTTCGGCGCACGCATCCTGGTGCCACGGCGCATGGACGAGCGCTATGCGCGCTACAAGGGCCTGGCACCCGCGTTCCTGGCGCGCCTGCCGGCACTGCCGCCGGCCTTGCGGCGCTGAGCGAGCGGGCGTGGGCAGTCGGCCGGTCCCATCGGGTGCTATACGGCTCCTGGCCCGGATGATCGAGGCGCAGCGGCCATGGCCACACGCCGTTAACCTTGAATCCTGCCGCGCTCCTGGGGTCGTTGCAGTTGCGCTCCGGTCCCGGAGCGATGCGGGTGTGCCGCCGCGTCTGGTGGCATCCAGCACGCGTTTTCGCCAGCGACCAGCAGGACGCGCCGGGGGTCTTGTAGGAGCGGCTTCAGCCGCGACGGGCTCTACCAGGAACGCCCGTCGCGCCAAGCAGCACACCGCATGCTGCTTGAGTGTGGCGAAGCAGGTGATCAGGGGCGCCCTTTCGCCACGGCGGGCATTCCAGATCGTGCGCCTCGCGGCTGATCCCGAAGGGACGAGCGCGCCGCTCCTACGCTCGCGGTCGTACCGGACTCAGCCTTCCAGCCGCGGGAACCCATGGTCGTCGCGGCGTTCCGTGCTGTCCGGATCCGCCGCGATCGGGGTCACCAGGGCGACCGGCTCGGGCAACGCCAGCGCGGGTTCGCCGCGCTGCACGCGCAGCGCATTGGCGTAGCAGCGCTGCGCCGCGAGCATGTCGCCGGCGTCGGCATAGCCGTCGCCGAACACTTCCCATGCTTCGGCACCGGCGCCGAGCGCCAGCGCGCGATGCAGGAATTCCTCGGCCTGCGGCCACTGCTGCTGGTGGCGGGCCAGGCGCGCCAGGGTCAGCAGCAGCGCCGGACTCTCGGGATGCGCCTGCAGCCAGCGCTGCGCACTGGCGCGACGCGAATCGTACTTCTCCACCGGCAGGCGTCCGTACAGCGCGGCCAGGCCTTCGTCCCAGCGCGTGTCCAGCGCCTGCTCCAGGCTGCGCAGCGCCGCATCGTCCCAGCGCAGCGCCGCCGCGCGCACCGCATAGGCGGCCACCACCGCCGGCTCGCTGCGCAGCGACTTGGGCAGGCTTTCCCAGCGTTCGGCCAGGGCATTGGCGTCGCCGGCCTGGTCCAGCGAGGCCGCGGCCAGACGCGTTTCCAGCGTGGCGATCGCCTCCAGCGGCAAGGCCTGCTGCTGGCGGATCGCGCCGAGCTGGCCGTAGGCCTCGCCGGCGCGGCCGATGCGGGTCAGCGCCTCGGTGCGCAGCAACAGCCCGCGCGGCGGCAGCGGCTGTGCCGCGGCCACGTCCAGCGCATTGATCGCATCGACCGGACGCTGTTGCTCCAGGTGCAGTTCGGCCTGCAACAGTGCATGCGCGGCGGCATCGCGTTCGCCCAGGCGCCGCAGATGGCGCTCGGTCGCCTCGCGGTCGCCACGCGCATCGGCCGCCCGCACCGCGGCGATCAGGGCGATGGCGGTGACCTCCGGGTCCTCGGCGGCAGCGTTGAGTTGCTTCTCGGCCCGCGTCCACTGGCCGGCGTGGGCGGCGGCCAGGCCATCGAGCAGGCGCGCGCGCGACTGCTTGCGGCGGCGCCGACCCCAGGCGCGGAACGGGAAGCTGAGCACGTTCCACACCAGCCACAGCGCCAGGAACGCGATCACCAGCAGCAGCGACGCCTGTGGGAGCGAGGCGATGTAATCGGTGCCGCCGACGCGCACGATCACCTCGCCCAACTGGCGCACCTGGTCCTGCCCCAGCCATTGCGCACCGATCACGCCCAGCGCGATGACGATCAACAGCACGATCAGGGAACGAAGGGATTTCATGACGGGCTCCTTGCGTCGCGCATCGCGCGCAACTGCTGCAGGGTGGTTCCCAGTTCGGGAATGGTCGGGCGCAGATCAGCGTTGGCCAGAGTGCGCAGCGCGGCGCGGCGTTCGCGCAGTTGCGGCGACTCCGGCCACAGCCGCGACAGCCAGCGCCCGGCGCCGGCCAGTGCGCTGCGATAGCCGCGCGTGTCGCCGCGTTCCAGCGCCGCGCGCGCCAGGGTCAGGTCCAGCTGCAGCGCATCGTGGGCAGCAACTCGCTCCGAGCTGGCGACCAACACGCCGCCCTGCGAGGGGCGGATCTTCACCAGTGGCGCCAGCACGCGCTGCCACAGCGGCTGTTGTGCGTTTTCCGGCAATTGCCTCGGCAGGGCGGCGAGGCTGGCAGAGAAGGCATCCAGTTGCGCCGCCAGGCGCGCCTGCGGCCCGTCGCCCAGCGCATCCAGGGCGGTGCGTTCCTGCAGCAGCGCCTGGCGCAGGTTGAGGAATTGCGGATCGTCGATGCCGTCCAGCACACCGCTGGCCAGGGCATAGGCGCGGCGCGCACCGGCCGCATCGCCGGCCAGCAGCAGCCGCTGCTGACCCTGGTTGAGCAGCAACTCGACCTCGTCCAGGCGCAGCGCCTGCGCACCGTGGCGGTTGGAGTCGGCAAGCTTGGCGACATTGGCCTCCAGCAGCGCGCTGCGCTGGCTCAGGCCGAGCATCTCATCGCGCAGCACGCGGTTGGTGCTGGCCGCGTCCTGCAACCGCTGCACGGTGGCGCGCTGATCGCGGCGCAGGCTGTCCTGGGCCTGCTGCAAGGCCTGCAGTTGCTGCTGCAGGTCCGATTGCTGGGCCAGTTCGCGCGCGCTGCGCGCCTGCCACCAGTCCCAGCCACGCCAGCCGGCGAACGCCAACGCGGCCAGCGTGGCGAGTACCAGCAGCAACCAGATCCAGCGTGTGGAACGGCGAGGCGTGATCGGGATTTCGTCGGTCATCGGCAGCGTCCTGAGGGCCGTCGCCCGTCGCGAGCAAGGCGGCGGTCGGCGCGGCACCGCCGGAGCATGGCGTGATCGGCACCGCGGCCGCAACCCGGGCGCAAGTCCGCGTTCAGCGAGGTGGCAAGCGCGTTATGATCGCCGCCGCGGCGGCCACCAGTTGCTGCGGCATCGGTCCGGCCGCCTGCGCGACGTCGACGAATCCCAGGTCCGCCGCCAGGGTCGCCAGGCGCGCGCTGGCCGCGACCACCGGCCGCGCGCGCCAGGCCTGCGCCAGGTCCTCGGGCAACTGCGCCAGCACCTGTTGCAGCGCCTCGCCGCTGCTCAAGGCCAGCACCCCGGGCGGCGCCGCACGCAGGCGGGCCAGGTCGGCCGGGCGCAGTTGCACCGGTTCGCGGACATAGACGTCGGCGCGCAGCAGCGGGGTGCCGCGCGCCTGCAGATGCGCGGCGATCAGGCCGCGCCCGCCGGGGGCGGTGATCAGTCCCACCGGCAGGTCGCGCGCGGCCAGTGCCGGCAGCGCCAGCAGGCCGTCGCTGTCCATCCGCGCCGGCGTCGCCACCTCGGCGATGCCGTGCTGGCGCAGCGCGCGCGCCGTGCCGGCACCCACCGCCAGCCAGCACTGGCCTGGACGTGCCGCCAGCGGCTGCAGCGCCGCTGCCGCGCGCACCGCCGCCGGGCTGCTGACGATGACCCGCGGCGCGTCCAGCGCCGCGGCCAGGGCCGCACGGGTGGCGGGATCGGCGCGCGCCCGCAGCTGCCACGGCGACACCGCCAGCACGCGTCCGCCGCAGCGCGCCGCCGCCCGCCGCAGCGGCGCGTGCTCGCCCTGCGGGCGCAGCGAGATCAGGGTCCAGGTCGGGGCGGCGGTTGCATGCGCGCTCATGCCAGGCATTATGCGAGCCCCCACCGGCAGCACAATCGCACCATGGCAGCGGATCTTTCCTTCGAGGCGTTCCTGCAGCAGTTGCAGCGGCAGTTCCAGGCCATGCCGCCGGTGGCCGCACTGCAGGTCGCCGTGCACGGCTATGCCGACCAGCGCCTGCAGCTGGTCGCACCGCTGGCGGCCAACATCAACGACAAGGGCAACGCTTTCGGCGGCAGCCTGGGCTCGGTGATGACCCTGGCCGGTTGGGGACTGGTCAACTGCGAACTGCACCGCGCCGGCCTGCAGGCCGACGTCTATGTCGCCGACAGCCAGGTGCGCTATCTGGCGCCGCTGTACGCCGATCTACACGCCCAGGCCAATGCCGACCCCGAGGGCGACTGGGACGTGTTCGTGAACACCTTCCGCCAGCGCGGCCGTGCCCGCATCGGCATCCAGGCCCAGGTCGGTGTCCCCGGCGAGGCGGCGGCGGCGATCCTGAGCGGTCGCTTCGTGGCCATCGCCAAGGGGTAGGATGCGCGGATCGCGCGCCCCGCGCGCCGCCCTGGACGCCACCATGCCTTCGATGTTCCGCGCGCTCGCGCTGCTGTTGCTGCTGGGCTGGACCGGCGCGGCCGTGGCCGGCAGCCGCGCGCAACAGCGCAAGCTCGACGACCTGCAGACCGCTTACGCCGCCGCGGTGCGCTGGAGCGAGTTCGAAACCGCCTGGCAGGTCGTGGATCCGGCCTACCGCCAGGCGCACCCGCTGACCGACCTGCAACTGGAGCGCTACCGGCAGATCCAGGTCTCCTCCTACAAGGTCGGCGGCGCCGCGGTGGGCGACGGCGAGGCGCTGCGCGAGATCGAACTGGGCGTGATCAACCGCAATACCCAGGCCGAACGCATCGTCCGCTACCGCGAGCGCTGGCGCTGGGATCCCGAGGCCAAGACCTGGTGGCTGCAGGACGGCCTGCCGGACCTGTGGAACGGCCAGTAGCGCGGTCGCCGAGCTGTGCGACAATCGGCGCCCGCTTCCCGCCCCCGAGTCCCGTGAACTTCGAAGAACTGCTGGCCTTCGCCGGCCGCAACCCGATGCTGGCCCTGGCCCTGGTGGGCCTGACCATCGCCCTGATCGTCACCGAAGTGGCGCGCTTGTTCCGTGGCTACAAGAGCCTGCGGCCAGCCGAGTTGACCCGCCTGATCAACGCCGGCAACGCGGTGCTGGTCGACCTGTCGGCCTCGGCCGATTTCGAGAAGGGCCACATCGCCGGCAGCCGCAACGCCACCGCCAGCCAGTTCGGCCCCGAGCACAAGCTGGTGGCCAACGCCAAGGCGCAGCCGGTGGTCTTGGTCTGCCGCACCGGCACCACCGCCGACGGCGCCGCCAAGCAGTTGAAGAAGGCCGGCTTCGAGCAGGTCTACGTGCTGGAGGGCGGCATCGCCGCCTGGCAGCAGGCCGAGCTGCCGCTGGTCAAGGGCCGCTGAGACCGCGTCCGGCCGGACCCGAGGGTCGCGGCCGGCGTGTGATAATCCCGTTTCTTTCTGTCACCGAATCCACCGGAGTCACGCAATGTCCGACCTCACCAACAACGGCGCCGCGGCGCCGGCCGACGCCGCGGCCGGCCCCGCTTTCACCATCGAGAAGATCTACGTCAAGGACGTGTCCTTCGAGTCCCCCAACGCGCCGTCGGTGTTCAACGACAACGCCCAGCCGGAACTGCAGCTCAACCTCAACCAGCGCGTGCAGCAGCTGAACGAGCAGGCCTTCGAAGTCGTGCTGGCCGTGACCCTGACCTGCACCGCCGGCGGCAAGACCGCCTACGTGGCCGAAGTGCAGCAGGCCGGCGTGTTCGGCCTGGTCGGCCTGGACCCGCAGGCGGTGGACGTGCTGCTCGGCACCCAGTGCCCGAGCATCCTGTTCCCGTACGTGCGTTCGCTGGTCAGCGACCTGATCCAGGCCGGCGGCTTCCCGCCGTTCTTCCTGCAGCCGATCAACTTCGAGGCCCTGTACGCCGAGACCCTGCGCCAGCGTGCGCAGCAGGGCGAGGGCCAGTCGCTGGCCGATTCGGAGCCGGCCGGCAACGCCTGAGCGCGTTCGCCGTTGCGCATGCGCGATAACGCCAAGAAGAAGATCGCCGTCCTCGGCGCCGGGTCCTGGGGCACGGCGCTGGCGTCGCTCACCGCGCGGCACGGGTATCCCACCGTGCTGTGGGGCCGCGATGCCGTGGTCGCCGAGGCCATCGGGCAGCGCCACGAAAACCCGCGCTATCTGCCGGGGATCGCGCTGCCGGAGGGCCTGCAGGCCACCACCGACCTGGCGGCGGCCATCGACGGCGCCGACTGGATCCTGGTCGTAGTGCCGTCGCATGCGTTCACCGAGACCCTGCGCCAGCTGGCGCCGCTGCGTCCGGCGCAGGCCGGCGTGGCCTGGGCGACCAAGGGTTTCGAGCCCGGGTCGGGGCGTTTCCTGCACGAAGCGGCGCAGGAGATCCTCGGCGAGGCGGTGCCGCTGGCGGTGGTCACCGGCCCGTCCTTCGCCAAGGAAGTGGCCCTGGACCTGCCGACCGCGGTGACCGTGCACGGCGATGCCGCGTTCGCGCAGCAGGTCGCCGACGCGATGCACGGCCCGACCTTCCGCGCCTACACCGGCGACGACATGGTCGGCGCCGAGCTGGGCGGGGCGATGAAGAACGTGCTGGCGGTGGCCACCGGCGTGGCCGACGGCATGGAGCTGGGCCTCAACGCCCGTGCCGGCCTGATCACCCGCGGCCTCAACGAGATGCTGCGGCTGGCCGCGGCGATCGGCGCCAAGCCGGAGACCCTGATGGGCCTGGCCGGACTCGGCGACCTGGTGCTCACCTGTACCGGCGACCTGTCGCGCAACCGCCGGCTGGGTCTGGCGCTGGGGCGTGGGCAGCCGCTGCAGGAGGCGGTGCGCGCGATCGGGCAGGTGGTCGAGTCGGTGCAGACCGCCGACGAGGTGATGCGCCAGGCCGAGCGCCACGGCATCGATCTGCCGATCTCCAATGCGGTGCGCGCGGTCCTGCACGGCGAACTGACCCCGGCGGTCGGCCTGCAGCAGTTGCTGGCGCGCGAACAGAAGCCCGAGTACCCGACCACCCTGTTCAGTTGATCCGGCCCACTGCCGGAAACGCAAACGCCCGGCCTGGCCGGGCGTTTGCGTATCTGCACGCCAGCGCGTAATGGACGACGGCCGGATCGACAGGCAAAAAAAAGCCCGGTCGTGGGACCGGGCTTTCCGAACCGCGCGCGGCGGGAGAGAGAGACGACGCGCGCAGCGCTAGGCAACGCTTACCAGCTGAAGCGCGGACCGACGAACCATTCCTTGTCGCCGTTGCGGTCCATCTTCAGGTCGGCGCTCAGGCCCCAGTTCTGGTTCAGCTTGGCCTGGGCACCCAGACGGCCGTAGAACTCGCCTTCCGGATTGATGCCGTCCTTCTTCAGGTAGTCCTCGTAACCACCCAGGACATAGACTTCCAGGTACGGGTTGAACGCGGTGCGGATACCTGCTTCGGCGCTCCAGCCGTTGAACTTGGTGCCGTATTCCGGGGCGAAACGGTTGTAGGCCACGCGGGTCACCAGGTCGGTGCTGGTCGCGATCTCGTGGTTGTAGCCGGCGCCGACGCGCCACTGGTCGACGCGCACGTCGCCGAAGTCGGTCTTCTGGCGGTTGAAGTCGCCGAACACGCTGAAGTTCGGGTGGAACGCGTAGGAACCCTTCACCGCCCAACCGTCAGCGTCGCCGCCGTTGGCGTCGGTCTTGACGTAGCCGGCTTCGGCGTAGTTGTAGGAAAGGCCTTCGGCAGCCGAAGCGGCGAACGGCAGGGTGGCCAGGAGGCCGAGAGCAAGCAGAGAGGTCTTCATAATCGGGTACCTTCGTTATTGGTTGTCGGCGCTGAGGCGTGGGGCCGTTCGCTGCCGATATGTAAATTATCCGTTAGCGACCCGAACTCGCCCTGAATCCCAAACTAACTAGTGCATAAATTAAACGCCCCGTTCAGGCGGGTGAGGTGCATTGTTTGGGCGGGCATCCGGTTCTTTCAGAACAACGAAGTCCTGATTCGGGCGTGCCATCGCCGGCTGCAACGCGCTTTGCTCCCGCGACCACTCTTTACAGCGCGGCGAGCTTCTCGATCGCATCGTGCACCCGTCGCCTGTCCATGGGCACGACCGAGCGGTGGATCGTCGCGCCTTCGATGAAGGCGTCGATGGCGGCGGACGCCGTGGCGGAGAAATGCGTTTCCAGGGCCGCCCGGCTCCTGGCCATCCACTGCTGCATGATCGCGGTCATCTCCGGATGCCGGCGGGCGAAGGCATACAGCTCGTAGCTCAGCAGCAGCACGCGTGGGGACGCCGTGCCCTCGGCGAAGACGATGTTCACCACCGCCTCGCAGGCCTGCGCGTGGTTCTGCGCGGCGCGGATTTCGGCGGCGAAGTCGGTGGACACGTCCTGGGAAAACCGGGTGAACGCGGCCACCAGCAGCGCGTGCATCGAACCGAAGTAATACGTGGTGGCGCTGAGCGGAACGCCGGCTTCCTCGGCGACCTTGCGGAACGTGGTGCCCGCGACGCCGTGCTCCAGGATCACCCGCAGCGCGGCCTGCTCGATCGCTTCCTTCCGGTGCGGATCCTGGCGCCAGGTCCTGCCGCTCATGCCTGTCCAACGCTGTTTCGACGAAGGCCGATGATCGCAGTTCGCGGTTGACACCTCAATTGGTACGGATGTACAAATTTGCCGATGAGGTCGACGAAGGCCATCGCAGCGATGGCGCCTCCGAAGCAGCGACGTGAGGAGCAGGACGATGGCGAATTCCGGTGAGCGGGACGTGGATATCGGCCGCCGGGCGACCTTGGGCGGCCTCGCCGCCGGTGGCGTCGTGCTGGCCACCGGGGCACGCGCGGTGGCGCCTTCCGGTTGGGAGGCGGGCACCTGGCTCAATGCACCGAAGGTCCATCGGATCCTGCCCGACGGCGTGCTCGAGGTCGTCACCGACAAGGGCAGCGACTTCTGGCGCGAAACCCACTACGGGTTCACCCGCGACAGCGGGCACTTTCTCGGCATCGCCGCGCCCGCGCGCTTCACCTGCCAGCTCCGCGTCCGCGGAAAATTCGAGCAGCTCTACGACCAGGCCGGCCTCATGGTCCGGGTCGACGAGCGGCGTTGGGTGAAGGCCGGTATCGAACTGAGCGATGGACGGCCGATGCTCAGCAGCGTGTTGACCGACGGCCGCTCGGACTGGGCCACCGGCCCGTACGAAGCGGACGCCTCGGATTTCTGGATGCGCGCCACGGTGGACAAGGGCGTGCTGCGCCTGCAGGTCTCGCGCGACGGGACATACTGGCCGCTGGTGCGGTTGTGTCCGTTCCCGGTTGCGTCCTCTTACCTCGTCGGCCCGATGACCTGCACGCCGGAGCGCGAGGGATTGAACGTCCGCTTCTCCGACTGGAGCCTGGGACCGGTGCTGGGCAAGGATCTGCACGATCTCTCCTGACGCCTCGCCTGCGCCAGCGCGCGTCTAACGATGCAGTGCCAGGCCCTTGGTGGCTTTTTCGATGGCCTTCTTGGGTCCGCGCAGGCCGAGCCCCACCAGGTTCAGAGCGCCAGGATCTTCCGCCGCGAACGCCTGGCGATTGGCCGCGTCATTGCCCGTCGAGAACATGGCGAAGACATACGGCAGCACGGTGATCTCGCGGGCCAACCCCACCCGGTGCGCGGCCCGAAGCCCGTCGAGATCGGCTTCGAACACCAGCATCGGCTGGCCGAGCAGGTAGCCGTAGCGATGGCCGTTGGCATCGATGTAAGGGTCGCCCATGGCGTCTGGGGCGGCCGCGGCGACGCCCGTCGCCAGGAAGGCGGCGACGTTCAGGCGCTGCCACATCGCCAGGTCGTTGCGGACGATGATGGCCACTTTGGTGTCGAACATGTGCAACTCCGCAGTCTGGATGACGCGGGCATGGTCCGAGTTGCCGCCGCCGCGTTCTAGAACGCCTGTGCAGCACCGCCGGCACATTGCCGCTGGTATGCGGCCGGTGTGAGCCGGTAGGCGCGCTTGAACCAGCGGCCCAGATGGCTCTGATCGGCGAATCCGACCTTGAGCGCCACGTCCGCCGGTTCCTGTCCATCCGCCAGCAGGGCACGGGCAACGCGCAGGCGCAGCCGGATCAGGTAGGCATGCGGCGAGAGGCCGAACGTGCGCTGGAATTGCCGGGTGAGGCGGAACCGATCCAGGTCGGCGTGGTCGGCAAGCTCATCGAGGCTGATGTCGCGCTCCATCTGCGCGTGCAGAAAATCCCTGGCGCGCGCCACCGTTGGCGTGGACGCGCACGGGCGTTGCGCCTCGGCCGACAGTTGCGGAGACAGCAGACGCATCATGCGGTCCAGGCTCTGGTCCCGCGCCAGCCGGCCTTCGCGTTGATGGATCGCGAGGAAGGCCTGGCGTATCGCCGCGCTCAGCGCCGCGTCGTCGGCCAAGGTCGTGCGGAACGCCGGATGGAGCGCGGACATGTCCTCCTGGCCGAGGCGTTGCAGTGCGCCGGCCACCCAGCGCTGAGGCAGGTAGAGCATCGCGTAGGTGAAACCGTCCTCGGCGGGCGCATGTCCATCGTGGACCGCGCCAGGCTCGATGAGGATGGCGCGCCCGGGCGTGCTGGTGTGCAGCGAACGATGGCAACGGAAGCGCTGCAGGCCCTGCAGGGTCACGCCGACCAGCACTTCGTCGTGATCGTGCGGATCGTAGGCATGCCCGCGGAAATGCGCATGCACGCTTTCGATGCCGGTCTCCCGGTCGCGGCGGATCCTGACCCAGTCACTGGCGTCGGATTGGGTGTTCGATGCCATTCGCGAAACCTGATGGGGCACGACAGGTGGCGTTCTCGCTGGATCCAGAGGATGCGCCGAGATCCAGTGTAGGAACGGAGCGTCATGGGCTTCAAGCTGGACGCGGCGCGATCGGGAGGGAGAGGCTGCGGAGGTTTTCGCTGCCCTTTGATCGAAGCATCTTCGCTTCCGGGCGCGTGCCCTACGCTCAGTCGGCGCCGGGAAATCCCAGTTGTCGCCAGGCCTCGAACACCACCACCGCGACCGCGTTGGACAGGTTGAGGCTGCGGTTGTGCGGTTGCATCGGCAGGCGCAGGCGCTGCGCGTCGGGCACTTGTTCCAGCACGACGTCTGGCAGGCCGCGGGTTTCCGGGCCGAACAGGAAGGCGTCGCCGTCGGCGAAGGCGGGTGTGTCGTAGCGGGTGCTGCTGCGGGTGCTCAGGGCGAACAGGCGGCGCGGGGCGATGGCCTGCAGGGCCGCTTCCAGCGATGCGTGGACCTGCAGTCGTGCGTATTCGTGGTAGTCCAGGCCGGCGCGCTTGAGCTGGCGGTCGCCGAGGTCGAAGCCCAGCGGCTCGATCAGGTGCAGTTGCGCGCCGGTATTGGCGCAGAGGCGGATGACGTTGCCCGTGTTGGGCGGAATCTCGGGCTGATACAGCAGAACGTGCAGCGTTGGGGTCGCGATCATCGGCGCAGTGTACGCGCCGGCGTGGAGGGCTTGGTGCGGGTTCAGCGCACCAGGCCGACCGCCAGGTCCTGGCCCAGCTTCTGCAGACTCGGCTGCAACTGCAGCATCGCGGTGTCCAGCGTGTCGCCGACCACGTCGCCGATCGCCAGCATGCTGCCCATGTCCGCATCCGGGCGCACCTGCACGGTGGCCAGGGTCACCACGCGCTGGCCGGCGGCCTGTTGCATGTCGCGTTCGGCCAGCTGATCTGCCGACGGGCGCACCTGCACCGCGGCGAGAGTGGCGATGCGGCTGGACAGCTCGGCCTCGCGCTGGGCGATCTGCTCGGCGGAGGGGCGCACTTGCACCGCCGCCAGGGTGGCGATGCCGCTGGCCTGTTCGATGGTGTGCTGGGCGATCTGGTCGGCCGACGGGCGCACCTGCACGGTATCCAGGGTGGCGATCTGCGTGGCAGCGAAGGACGGCGCGGCGAACAGGGCGGCGATGGCGGCGGTCAGGAGCAGGGTGGTGGTTTTCATGGCGGGCCTCGTTGGTGTTGTTGATCAGTGGTGTGGTAGTAATGTAGTACACCTAATCAGGGGCTGCAACAGCTTTTTTGCTTTCCGCAGTTTCATTAAGCTTTCGTTCACTTACTGCTGGCATCTGTTGCGCTCGAGGATGTGTACGCATGCTGCGTGCCAACTCCAAGTAACTGTATTTGCAAGGGAATTGATTCCAATAAAGTGTCCGCGGGCGGACACCCGGGCGCTCGCGTACGCCGGACGCGGACACCGCGGCACCGTCCGCGCCGGCAGCCGGCCGCTAGTGGTGCGGCTGCGACGCCGTCGAAGAAGGACGTCAGCGACAACGGCGGAATACGCGCAGGGCGGTACGCCCGGTACGATCGGCGTTCACCGGCTGTTTACTGGCCCCAAGGAAGAAGGATCCGCATGACCGTCTCGACCCGCCCGCGTGGCGCCCTGCTGGCCATTGCCCTGTCCGCCGCACTCGGCGCACTGAGCTACGTGCCGCCCTCGACGGCGGCCCGGCCTGCCGCCGCCACGTCGGTGGATATCGCCTACGAGCAATTCACCCTGCCGAACGGACTGCGGGTGGTGGTGCATACCGATCGCAAGGCGCCGATCGTGGCGGTCAACCTCTGGTATCACGTGGGCGCCAAGGACGAGCCGGCCGGGCGCACCGGGTTCGCGCATCTGTTCGAGCACCTGATGTTCCAGGGCAGCGAGAACCACCACGGCGAGTTCTTCGAGCCGTTCAAGCAGGTCGGCGTCACCGACCAGAACGGCACCACCAACAGCGATCGCACCAACTACTTCGAGAACGTGCCGACCACTGCGCTGGACATGGCGCTGTGGATGGAGTCGGACCGCATGGGCCACCTGCTCGGCGCCATCGACCAGGCCGCGCTGGACGAACAGCGCGGCGTGGTGCAGAACGAGAAGCGCCAGGGCGAAAACCAGCCGTACGGCCAGGCCTGGAGCCGGCTGAGCCGCGCGCTGTACCCGGCCGGCCACCCGTACCACCACACCGTCATCGGCTCGATGAACGACCTCAACGCGGCCTCGCTGGCCGACGTGAAGCAGTGGTTCCGCACCTGGTACGGGCCCAACAACGCGGTGCTGGTGCTGGCCGGCGACATCGACGTGGCCACGGCCAAGGAAAAGGTGACGCGCTACTTCGGCGACATCCCGGCCGGCCCGACCATGGCCCAGCCCAAGGTCGACGTCGCCCAGCGCAGCCAGTCCACCCGCGAGACCATGACCGACAAGGTGCCGCAGACGCGGATCTACCGCGTCTGGAACGTGGCCCAGACCGGCACCGAGGATGTCGACCGCCTGCAACTTTTGGCGCAGGTGCTGGGCGGCGCCAAGTCCTCGCGGCTGGACCGGCGCCTGGTCCACGAGGACAAGCTGGTCGACCAGATCAGTGCCTCGGTCTGGCCGTCGCAGCTCGGTTCCGGCTTCGGCATCATCGCCATGGTCAAGCAGGGCGTGGACCCGGCCAAGGTCGAGGCGGCGATCGACGAGGAAGTGCGTCGGCTGCTGGACAAGGGGCCGGACAAGGCCGAACTGGCGCGCGCCAAGACCGCCTTCCGTGCCGGCTTCATCCGCGGCGTCGAGCGCATCGGCGGCTTCGGCGGCAAGGCCGACGTGCTGGCCGAGTGCGCGGTGTACACCGGCGACCCCGGCTGCTTCCGCACCTCGCTGGCCACCATCGCCTCCACCCGCTCGCGCGACCTGACCGCGGTCGGCCGCAAGTGGCTGGGCAAGGGCGACTACACCTTGCTGGTCCAGCCGGGCGAGCGCGTGGCCCTGGCCGAGGAGCCGACCGTGCAACCGGCGCCGTTGAACCCGCCGCCGGCCGATCCCAAGTACCGCGTCCTGCCCAGCGTGGTCGACCGCAGCGCCGGTCCGCCCAAGACCACCCAGTTCCCGCAGCTGAAGTTCCCGGCGCTGCAGCGCGCCACGCTGAAGAACGGCAGCACGGTGATCCTGGCCGAGCGCCACGACGTGCCGGTGGTGCAGTTCAGCTACGAGTTCCGCGGCGGCTACAGTGCCGACCAGGGGCGCAAGCCGGGGACGGCCAGTTTCGCCATGGGCATGCTCGACGAGGGCGCCGGCGAGCGCGATGCGCTGGCGTTCGCCGATGCGGCCGACGCGCTGGGCGCGTCGCTGTCCGCCGGCGCCTCGCTGGACGGCAGCAACGCCTATCTGTCGGCGCTGAAGGAAAACCTGGCGCCGTCGCTGGCGCTGTATGCGGACATGCTGCGGCGGCCGCGCTTCGCGCCGAACGAGATCGAGCGGATCCGCGCCAGCTGGATCGCCGGCATCCGCCAGGAGAAGGCGCAGCCCAACGGCGTGGCGATGCGGGTGCTGCCGCCGCTGCTGTACGGCGCCGGCCATCCGTATGCGATCCCGTTCAGCGGCACCGGCACCGAGGCGGCGATCGCGGCCCTGCAGCGCGAGGACCTAGTCGACTTCCACCGCGACTGGGTACGTCCGGAGAACGCCACCGTGATCGTGGTCGGCGATACCACCCTGGGCGAGATCGTGCCGCTGCTGGATGCGCAGTTCGGCGACTGGAAGAGCGAGGGCCAGGCGCCGTCGGTGCCGGCCGCGGCCAGCGTGGCGCGCCCGGCCAAGCCGCGCGTGTACCTGATCGACCAGCCCGGCGCGGTGCAGGCCAACCTGTTCGCGTCGGAACTGGTGCCGCCGACCACCGATCCGGCGGCGGTCCGCTTCGACATGGCCAACGGCGTGATCGGCGGCGACTTCACCTCGCGCCTGAACATGAACCTGCGCGAGAACAAGCATTGGTCCTACGGCGCGCGCAGCGGCGCTGCCAGCGCGCTCGGCCAGCGGCCGTGGACCGCCTCGGCGCCGGTGCAGATCGACAAGACCGCGCCGGCGCTGCAGGAGATGTCCAAGGAAATCAGTGCCTTCGCCAACGGCAAGGCACCGCCGACGGCGGAAGAGGTGGCGCGCATCCGCAACATCCAGACCCTGAGCCTGCCCGGTGCCTACGAGACCGCCAGCGCGGTGATGGGTGCGATCGGCGGCATCGTGCGCTACGGCCGCCCCGACGACTACGTGTTCAAGCGCAAGGCCGAGATCGAGACGATGACCCCGGCGCAGGTGCGCGAGGCGGCGTCGATGCTCGATCCGAACAGCCTGACCTGGGTGGTGGTGGGCGACCTGAAGCAGATCGAGGCGCCGGTGCGCGCGCTGAAGCTGGGCGAGGTCACGGTGATCGATGCCGACGGGGTGCCGCAAAGCGGTGCGGCGGCGGTCCCGGCTCAGCGTTGACCGGAATGGGCGCGCGTCGGCGATGGCTGGCGCGCGCTGTGGCCGGGTGTGCGCCGGCGTTGTCATGGCGGATTCAGCGTTTTGCGGCACAATCCGGATTCACCTGCCAACGGGCTTGTCCATGCGTCTACCGATCGCTTTCGTCCTGCTCGCCACGCTCGCCGGCTGCACCTGGGTCCCGATGGCGCCAGAGGGCAAGGGCGTGCGGGTCCTGCCTCCGGGGCAGGCGGCCAGCGGCTGCGAGAAGCGCGGCGAGGTGGTGGTGTCGGTGAAGAGCAGCGTCGGCTTCTACCAGCGCAACCCGCTGCGGGTGCGCGAGGAGCTGGAGACCCTGGCCCGCAACGAGGCGCCCGGCGTGGGCGCCAACACCGTGCAGGCGATGGGCGACCCGGTCGACGGCGACCAGCGCTTCACCGCCTACCAGTGTGGCGGTCGCTGAACCGCTCAGACCATACGCTTTTCGGGGATTTGTTAAAGATGCGGTAAAACGGTGTAACCGCTAGAATTGGCGCCCCCTCGCCTGACCCTGGCGTACACCTCGATGCTTTTCACCAACGTCTCGATCGCGGGACTGGCGCATATCGACGCGCCGCATACGCTGACCTCCAAGCAGATCAATGCGCGCCTGCAGCCGACCTTGGACCGGCTGCGGATCCGCGCCGACGTGCTCGGCGACATCGCCGGCGTCCACGCGCGGCGCATGTGGGACCAGGACCTGCAGGCTTCGGACGTGGCCACGCTGGCGGCGCGCAAGGCGATGGGCGATGCGGGCATCGAGGCCGGACAGGTCGGGCTGCTGGTCAATACCTCGGTCAGCCGCGATTACCTGGAGCCGTCCACCGCCAGCATCGTCGCCGGCAATCTGGGCGTGAGCGAGCAGTGCATGACCTTCGACGTCGCCAACGCCTGCCTCGCCTTCATCAACGGCATGGACATCGCGGCGCGGATGATCGAGCGTGGCGAGATCGACTATGCGATGGTGGTCGATGGCGAGACCGCCAACCTGGTGTACGAGAAGACCCTGGAGCGGATGGCCTCGCAGGACCTGACCGCCGACGCCTTCCGCGACGAAATGGCGACCCTGACCCTGGGCTGCGGTGCCGTGGCGATGGTGATGACGCGTACCGAGCTGGCACCGGATGCGCCGCGCTACCGCGGCGGCGTGACCCGCTCGGCCACGCAGTGGAACGCCCTGTGCCGGGGCAACATGGACCGCATGGTCACCGACACCCGGATGCTGCTGATCGAAGGCCTCAAGCTGGGCCAGAAGACCTTCGCCGCCGCGCGGCAGGCGCTGGGCTGGGCGGTGGACGAACTGGACCAGTTCGTCATCCACCAGGTCAGCCTTCCGCACACCAAGGCCTTCATGAAGAGCTTCGGCATCGACCAGAAGAAGGTCATGACCATCTTCGGCGAATACGGCAACATCGGCCCGGCCAGCGTGCCGATCGTGCTGAGCAAGCTGCGCGAGCTGGGCCGCCTGAAGAAGGGCGACCGGATCGCGCTGATGGGCATCGGCTCGGGCCTGAACTGCTCGATGGCCGAGGTGGTCTGGTAGTGGATTGCGCAGAGACGCCTGAGCGGTCTCTGCGACACGCATAGAAAAGCTGCCGAAACGATACATGGCACTACTGTCGTGTATATGAATTCGGCTTTTTCTTAGCATCTGGGTACCGCCATCCCAACGAACGCACTGCAATCCAGCTTACTGAAGGCTTGGAGCTGAGGGCTGATGCAAGGGGCATCGGAATGCAACGCCTTGACGCTCAAGCAAAGTGGCCCTGCTCCAGATTGATATGTTAAAAAAAATGGATTTTTAGTACGCGTCATAGCATCATGTTCGTTTCCCGAACATGATCGACGCAGCCATGGAAGACGTGTCCAGGTTCAAGGCGGAGTTTCCGTTCAATGATCTCCCGTTGCTTCCGCCGGCGGGCGACATTGAAACACGGAGTCTGCTCAAGGCCTGCATCAATGCGCGTACCGCACTGGCCGAGTTGAAACAGGCCACTGCCCTGCTGCCCAATCCCACGGTATTGATCAACACGATTCCGATCCTTGAGGCTCAGGCTAGTTCGGAGATCGAGAACATCGTCACCACGACGGACGACCTGTTCCGCTACGCCGATGATCAGGCAAAGGCACAGAAGCCCGCCACCAAGGAAGCATTGCGTTACCGCACCGCGCTTTACGAAGGTTTCCAGTCACTGCAGCAGCGTCCTCTCTGCACGGATACCGCGATCCTCGTTTGCAGCCGCATCAAGGCGGTGCAGATGCAGATCCGCCGCATCCACGGTACGGCGCTTGCGAACGATCAGACCCAGCAGATTGTCTACACCCCGCCCGTGGGCGAAACACTGCTGCGCGACAAGCTGGCCAACTGGGAACGCTTCATCCATGAACACACTGACGTCGACCCGCTGATTCGCATGGCAGTGGCGCATTATCAGTTCGAAGCCATCCACCCATTCACCGACGGAAACGGTCGCACTGGGCGTGTGCTGAACCTGCTGATGCTCGTCGAACAGGGGTTGCTCGACCTGCCGGTGCTGTATCTATCGCGTTACATCATCCGCCACCGCGACGACTACTATCGTCTGTTACTTGACGTGACCCGACATGGCCACTGGGCCGAATGGATCCAGTACATGCTCAGCGCTGTGGCCGAGACGGCTGCATGGACCACGGCCAAGATCCAGGCGATCCGAGGGTTGGAGACGCAGGCCCGCGATTATATCCGCGACCAAGCGCCTAAAGCCTATAGCCGGGAACTGATAGATGTGATCTTCAACCAGCCCTATTGCCGTATCCAGAATGTCGTGGATTTGGTGGGTGTGACCCGACAGACTGGGGCCCGCCATTTAAAAGAGTTGGTGGACATCGGTGTACTGCAGGAGCAGCGGATGGGTAAGGAAAAGCTGTTCCTGCATCCAACGTTCCTCCGTTTGCTGTCCAGCGACAACAATAAACTACCTGCTTACCGCAGGCCCGAGGGGAACGTGGAATCGAGCATATGACCAGCAAGTACGACCAACTCGACCGTCAGACCCTGATTGGTCTGCTGCAGCGGCGTGATGCCGAGCGGCAGTTAGGGCTGGTATGGGAGCGCGACGAGATAGAGGTCGACCAAGCGCTCAATGAAGATTTCGTGGCGCTGTCGCTGGACGTCGGCCTCAGTCATGGCGTTGCGCCGTGGCACAACATGATCATCGAGGGCGACAATTATGACGCCTTGCGTGCGCTGCGCATGACCCATAAGGGCATGATCCGTTGCATCTACATCGATCCGCCGTACAACACCGGCAATAAGGATTTCGTCTACAACGATCGCTTCGTCGACAAGACCCATCGATTCCGCCATTCGCTGTGGTTGGAGTTCATGTATCGGAGGTTGCAACTGGCCAAGGAACTGCTGGCCGACGATGGCGTGATCTTCGTCAGCATCGACGACAATGAGTTGTTCCGGTTGGGGATGTTGATGGATCGGATTTTTGGAGTAAATGGTCACGTTGCCACCTGTGTTTGGCAAAAGCGCTATTCGAGGGAGAATCGGGGCGCGATTGGTGATGCGCATGAATATTTGCTGGTGTATGCGCCTGATTCAGATTCTTTCAAGTCCTCAAGGAATTTGATTCCTCTCACTGAAGCACAAGCTAAAATATACAAGAACACCAATAATGATGAAAAAGGTAGATGGCGCACTATTCCGATGACGGCGCAAGGTTTTCGTCCGAACCAAATGTATGAGATCGAAGGGCCGGATGGTTCTGTTCATTTGCCCCCAGAGGGGCGCTGCTGGTCGATGATTGAGTCGGAGTTTATTCGCTTAAAAAATCAAAATAGAATATATTTTGGAAAAAATGGAGATGCTCAGCCCAGTGTGGTTCGATACTTGTCGGAGGTGGATGGCGTCGTGCCTTGGACATGGTGGCCACACGAAGAAGTTGGGCATACCGATGAGGCACGTAAGGAAATTCAGTCAATCTTTGGGACGCAGATGGCCTTCGATACCCCAAAGCCGACACGTTTGATTGAACGCGTCCTACGCATTGCTACCAAGCCCGGTGACACCGTTCTGGACTTCTTTGCCGGCTCTGGCACGACAGCCCATGCCGTCGCCAAGCTCAACGCCGAAGACGGTGGCCGGCGCAAGTTCATTCTGGTCAGCAGCACCGAGGCCACGGAAGACGCGCCGGACAAGAATCTGTGCCGGGACGTCTGCGCGCAGCGGGTGCGTCGAGTGCTTGGCGGTTACACCAACGCTAAAGGACAGGAGCTGGCTGGCTTGGGCGGTGGGTTCGCATACCTGCGCGCCAGACGCGTCCCCAAGCACCGCATGGCGCTGAAACTGGACCATGCCGAGGTCTGGAGCGCATTGCAGCTGCTGCACGGTCTGCCGCTGTCGCCATGGCCGGACGACGGTTTTGCCGGTGACGGCGAATTGGCCTATCTGGCGGACTTCCACCCAGGCCCCGTGCAGCGCTTACGCGATTGGCTGCAGGCGTGTTCCGCCGCTGCGCCCCACGTGTATACCTGGTCGCCGCAGCGGCTGGCCGGCCTGCTGGTCGACGCCGCGGCAGAGCTGGCGCTGCTTCCTCTCCCGCAACACCTGCGCGAACGCTTCGGACGTTGACATGCCTATGCCCCTGAAAGACTTCCAGCGTGTTCTCTGCGACGGCATCGTCGCCCAGTTCGGTCAGGTGCGCGCGCTGTACCGACAGATCGCCGCGGCCGCACCGGAACGCATCGACGAAGCGCGGCGCAAGGATGCGGTCGTTGTGCTGCAGGCGCCGACGGGCGTCGGCAAGACCCGCATGGCCATCGAGGTACTGCGTCGCGTCTCGGCTGGGGAGAAGGTTCTGTGGTTCTGGTTCGCCCCATTCACCGGCTTGGTGGACCAGTCGCGCAAGGTCTTGGCGAACGAGGCGCCGGAGTTGGCGCTGTTCGATCTTGAAGCGGATCGGCGTTTGGACCTGGTGCGCGGCGGCGGAGTGTTTGTGGTCACCTGGGCCTCGCTGGCGGCCCGCAATGCCGAGAGCCGTCGAGCTCGTCAGCGCGGTGACGACGGCCTGTCGGTCGACCAAGTGATTGCGCTTGCGCGCGAGTCGGGGTTGCGCATCGGCTGCGTGGTGGACGAGGCGCACCACGGGTTTCAACGCGCGGCGCAGGCGCGGGCGTTCTTCTGCGATGTGCTCAAGCCCGATTACGCCCTGTTGATGACCGCCACGCCGCGCGATGCCGACATGGCCGCCTTCGCGCGGGCTACCGGGTATTTCGTCGGCGAGTCGGCGGATTGGGCCTCGGTCAGCCGCGCTGATGCGGTCGACGCCGGCCTGCTCAAGCGTGGCGTGCGCATGGTGCGTTTCATCGCTCGCGACGGCGATACCGCGCAATTGGTGGATTTCGAACATCTCGCCCTGCGCGAATGCGCGCAGACCCATCGGGCCATCCGCGCCAGTCTGGCCGAGGCCGGTGTGGCGCTGACGCCGTTGATGCTGGTGCAAGTGCCCGACGGCAAGGCAGCGCAGGAGGCGGCGCGGGCGTATCTGATCGGGCAATTGGGGTTCGACGCGACAGCCGTGCGCGTCCATACGGCCGACGAACCCGATCCCGACCTGCTGTCGTTGGCGCAGGATCCGACCGTAGAGGTGCTGATCTTCAAGATGGCGGTGGCCTTGGGCTTCGATGCGCCCCGTGCATTCACCCTGGCAGCGCTACGCGGCGCACGCGACGTGGCTTTCGGTGTGCAGGTGATCGGTCGCATTGTACGTCGACATATGCTGTTGCAGGATCGTGCGGACTTGCCGCCGTTGCTGGATCACGGCTATGTGTTCCTCGCCAACTCCGAGTCGCAGGAAGGTCTGCTGCAGGCGGGCGAGCAGATCAACACGTTTACCACGCAGGCTCCCGAATTGGGGACGCAGACGGTGCTCACCATGATTGGCGATGGCGTGGCATTGCAAGTTGTGCGCAGTGGAGAGCCGTTGAGTTTGCTGGTGTCCAGCGCCGGCGTGCAGATGTTGCAGGAGGACGAGGTAACTGTAGCGGTCGATCAGGCTGCAACCGCAGGCGAGGTGGTTGGCATGCTGGCCGGGACTGCGTTTGCGGGAATGACGGAGGCTGCCCAGGCGGCGCTGGAGATGTTCGGCGGCGAAGGGGCCTGGCCCGCACGCGCCACATCGGTGGCAGACGCGTTTGTCCTTGCCCAGGACAGCATGTATCGATATCCGCGTCGTGCTGACGCGCCGGATCGCTTGCGCGGGGAACAGTTGCCCCCGGTCGCGGTGGATTTCGAGGCCCAACTGGCTGCGTACGTCGATTTCTCGCCGGAGGTGCTGGCCGACCGCCTGCGCGGGCGTGTGCAGGTGCAACGTCGCGACACCGACTTGTTCGCGGGAGATAGGGTGGCCGACGATGGCATCGACCTGTGGGCCACGCTGTCGCCCGAAGCGGTTGCCGACAAGGCGGAGCAGATCCGCCTGCGCCTGGTGGACGCCAACGATCGGGAACTGTATGCCCGATTGCTGGACAGATTCGTTCGCGCCATCGAAGCATCTGGCGCCGAGGTCCCCGACGAAGAAGAGCTGCAGATGCGGCAATTGGATCTTTTGTTGGTACGGCGTCCGGGGCTGTTGCGCGATGCCTTCAAGCGCTTGCGCATGAACCAGGTCGTGGATGTGGATGTATTGTTGCCCGCCGAGCTGGTCAGCGCCCAACCGCTGCGTCGTGCCGATCGCGCACTCTATGGCGTTTTTCCGATTGGCCTCAATCAGGACGAACTAGCCATCGCAGAGCGGCTGGACAGCAGCGACAAAGTGAGATGGTGGCATCGCAATCTCCCCAAATCCGGCGTCGGCCTGTATCGCTGGGATGAAGGGGCCGGCTTCTATCCCGATTTTGTGGTTTGCATGGCGCAGCGTGCAGCGTCGGGAATCGCCTTGTTGGAAGTAAAAGGCGAGCAATCTTGGGGGGTTCCGACGGAAGTGGACAAAAGCCTGGCCAAACATCGGGACTATGGCCCAGTGTTCATGGTCGGGCGCAAACGCGGGGAGCGCGACTTCTTTTACCTGCAGGAACTGGGCGGCCGCCTGGAGAGCGCGGGTTACTTCGATCTGGATCGGATGCGGTTTCCATGAACTACCCCGGCTACCCCTTCACCCCGCAGCGCTTCCAGGTCCGCCCGGGGCTGCATATGTCCTATCTCGACGAGGGCCCGCGCGACGGCGAGGTGGTGCTGATGCTGCACGGCAATCCGTCGTGGAGCTATCTGTGGCGCACCTTGGTGAGCGGGTTGTCGGACCGCTACCGCTGCATCGTGCCCGACCACATCGGCATGGGCCTGTCGGACAAGCCGGACGATGCGCCGGGCGCGCAGCCGGGCTACGACTACACCCTGCAATCGCGCGTGGACGACCTCGACGCGTTGTTGCGGCATCTGCGCATCGACGGGCCGGTGACGCTGGCGGTGCACGACTGGGGCGGCATGATCGGCTTCGGCTGGGCGCTGTCGCACCATGCGCAGGTGCGGCGCCTGGTCATCACCAACACGGCGGCGTTTCCGCTGCCGGCGGCCAAGCCGATGCCATGGCAGATCGCAATGGGCCGGCACTGGCGCCTGGGCGAGTGGTTCATCCGCACCTTCAATGCGTTCTCCTCGGGCGCGTCGTGGCTGGGCGTGTCGCGGCGCATGCCCGCCGACGTGCGTCGCGCCTACGTGGCGCCGTACGACAGCTGGGCCAACCGCATTTCCACCATCCGCTTCATGCAGGACATTCCGCTGTCGCCGGCGGACAAGGCGTGGTCGTTGCTGGCGCGGGCCGAGCAGGCGCTGCCATCGTTCGCCGATCGTCCCGCCTTCATCGGCTGGGGCCTGCGCGACATCTGCTTCGACCATCATTTCCTGGAGGGCTTCCGCCGCGCGCTGCCGCAGGCCGAGGTGATGGCGTTCGAGGATGCCAACCACTACGTGCTGGAAGACAAGCACGAGGTGCTGGTGCCGGCAATCCGCCGCTTCCTGGACGCGCATCCGCTGTCCTGAGCGCACTCGCCGGCATGATGCCGGCGTGCAGTGGTGCGCCGCATCGATGCGCAGCTACGAGGGAGGGCATTGCGGCGAAGTGGCGCGAGACGGCGTCGCCGCTGCGCCGCGGATCGTCTACACCGGCGCACGCAAACTGCTACCGATTGCCGTGCTGCAACATTTGGGGCTGTGTACAGTCGCCGCCGATGTGCGCGGCGCGGCGAAGCGAACGCTGCACGCAATCCAACCGGAGACGAGAGTGAAAGCGATGACGATGGCGATGCTGCTGATGGCGATGAGCGTGCCTGGCGCGCAGGCGGAAGACCTGACCACGTCCGCAGACGGCAACACGCTGACGGTGGGATTCGGCCAGCCCACCTGGAAGCAGGTGCTGCACTACCGCAAGCTGTACGACAAGAAGCCGTTCCCCGATGCGGAGATCTACTACTACAGCAACGGCATGTACAAGATCATTTCGCAGGGCGAGAACCACTACGGCGTGTACGTGCTGCAGGGCAGCTTCGACGACCAGACCTATACGGTCCGTTTCATCTCGTTACCGTCCGAAGATTGGGGCAACAAGACCGCCTTCCACCAGTTGACCTTCATCCGCGGCGAGGACAAGAACGTCTTCATCCAGAACGCGATCGTCGACACCGGCGAGGCCATCGCCCAGCAGAACGGCACCTACACCCTGGAAAAGAACACCGTGACCAATCCGGTGCCGACCGCCTGGAAGCATCGCTGAGCCGGTGCGGCGTGTGGGCGCACGTGCGCCACGCCGTTCGCCGGATGCCGGCAGGCTGGGCGTTTGTACGGGTTTCCGTAGGAGTCAACTGTCATGCAGTCGCGAGGAGCGAAGGCCGACTGACACCCGCCGTCGTCGGGACTGAAGTCCCTCCCACAGTGCAGTCCTCCGACAAGGCGAGTGCCGCACCTGTGGGAGCGGCTGTCGTCCCGTTTTGTGGGATCAGCTGCGACTGGCGTTGCGGCTCACGCCCGGTCGCGGCTGAAGCCACTCCCACGGCATCCCTGCCGTGCTTGCGGCGCCGTCGCTCAGGCGTCCGGCAGATTGCGTTCGACCACGCCGTCCCAGTCGGCAGCGGTCAGCAGCGGCAGGCCGTGCGCCAGCCGCGATTTGTCGCATTGCGCGCTGCGTTCGCCGAACTCCAGCGAGGCCGGCACCGCCGCGCACACCGACGGCCGCCGCTCGTGGATGCTGCAGCGGCTGTAGCGGCCGATGTCCGCGTCCAGGGCGATGCAGCGCGGCTGCGCCTGCGAGGTGCCGCGCATCACCCGCTCGTGGGTACGCAGCGGCTCGGTCAGCTCGAACGGGACCCTGCCGCCCAGCGCGGGATCGGCTTCGCTCCAGTGGAAACTGACGCGGAAGTAGGCGCAGCAGGCGCCGCAGGTGAGGCAGGGATGGGACATGGCGGCCGGGCCTTGCGCGGCGAACAGCGTGGGGGGCGCGGCATTCTGACCGAACCGGGGCGCGCTGCAAGCACTGCGGCATTCAGCCGCGGCCGCCGCGGGCGGGCTGTCCGCTGCGGCCCGGCGCATCGGCGATAATCGGCGCATGACCACGACCTGCAACATCGCGGCCACGCTGCCGCGGCTGGCGCGCGAGCGCCCGGACCAGATCGCCATGCGCTGCCCCGGCCGACCCGGCCCCGGTGGCATGGCCGCTTACGACGTGACCCTGAGCTATGCGCAATTGGACGCGCGCAGCGATGCCATCGCCGCTGGCCTGGGCGCCTACGGCATCGGCCGTGGCACCCGCACGGTGGTGATGGTGCGGCCGTCGCCGGAGTTCTTCCTGCTGATGTTCGCGCTGTTCAAGGCCGGCGCGGTGCCGGTGCTGGTCGATCCGGGCATCGACCGGCGCGCGCTCAAGCAATGCCTGGACGAGGCGCAGCCGGAGGCCTTCATCGGCATTCCACTGGCGCAGCTGGCGCGGCGCCTGCTCGGCTGGGCGCGCTCGGCGAAACGGATCGTCACCGTCGGCCGGCGCTGGGCCTGGGGCGGCACCACGCTGGCGCGGATCGAGCGCGCCGGCCAGGGCGCCGGCAGCCAGTTGGCCGACACGGCCGCGGACGACGTCGCCGCGATCCTGTTCACCAGCGGCTCCACCGGCGTGCCCAAGGGCGTGGTCTACCGGCACCGCCATTTCGTCGGCCAGATCGAGTTGATGCGCAATGCCTTCGACATGCAGCCCGGCGGCATCGACCTGCCGACCTTCCCGCCGTTCGCGCTGTTCGACCCGGCGCTGGGGCTGACCTCGGTGATCCCGGACATGGACCCGACGCGTCCGGCCAAGGTCGATCCGCGCAAGCTGCACGATGCGATGCAGCGTTTCGGCGTGACCCAGCTGTTTGGCTCGCCGGCACTGATGCGGGTGCTGGCCGACTACGGCAAGCCCTTGACCAACGTGCGCTGCGCCACCTCGGCCGGCGCGCCGGTGCCGCCGGACGTGGTGGCGCGGATCCGCAGTCTGCTGCCGGAGGATGGCAAGTTCTGGACGCCCTACGGCGCCACCGAGTGTCTGCCGGTGGCGGTGATCGAGGGCCGCGCGCTGCAGGACACGCGCGCGGCCACCGAGAGCGGCGCCGGCACCTGCGTCGGTACCGTGGTGCCGCCCAACGAGGTGCGCATCATCGCCATCGACGATGCCGCCATTCCCGAGTGGAGCGACGTGCGCGAAGTGCCGGCGGGCACGGTCGGCGAGATCACCGTGGCCGGCCCGACTGCCACCGACACCTATTTCAACCGCGACGCGGGCACGCGGCTGGCCAAGATCCGCGAGCGCCTGGACGATGGCAGCGAACGCATCGTGCACCGCATGGGCGACGTCGGCTATTTCGACGCGCAGGGCCGGCTGTGGTTCTGCGGGCGCAAGACCCAGCGCGTGGAGACCGCGCAGGGGCCGTTGTACACCGAACAGGTGGAGCCGATCTTCAATGCACTGCCGGGCATCGGCCGCACCGCCCTGGTCGGCATCGGCGAGCCGGGGCGACAGCGCCCGGTGCTGTGCTACGAGTTGGGCGACAACGCCTGGATGGCGAGCCAACTGGAACTGGACGATCTGCTCCAGCAACTACGCGACACCGCTGCCGCGCATGCGCACACGGCCGGCATCGTCGACTTCCTGAGCCACCCGGGCTTTCCGGTGGACATCCGCCACAACGCCAAGATCGGGCGCGAGAAGCTGGCGCTGTGGGCCGCGGAACAGGTGCGCTGAGGCGCGACGATGGCCGAGCGCTACCGGCTGGGCGATCTGCGCATCGACGCGGCGCGGCAGCGGGTCGAGCGCGATGGTGAAGTCCTGGAGGTGGGCGGGCTGAGTTTTCGCCTGCTGCATTACCTGCTGCAGCAGGGTCAGCGCGTGGTGGGGTTCGATGAACTTATCGCGCAGGTGTGGGCGCCGGCGCTGGTCAACGAGGAGACCGTCACCCAGCGCGTGCGCCTGCTGCGCCAGGCGCTGGGCGATGCCTCGCGGCAACCGCGCTATCTGCGCTCGGTGCGCGGCCAGGGGTATCAGCTGTGCCTTCCGGTACAGCCCGACGCCGATCCGGTTCCTGCCGGCGCCGCACCTGCGCCGCGGCCGATGTGGCGCAGGCGTGGCGTCTGGACGATCGCGGCCGGTGCGGTGGCGATCGCCTCGGCATTGGTCGTATCGCGCTGGCAGGCAGCCGTGCCAACGCCGGCCGCGTCGCCGTTGTTGCAGCGCGCCGAGTACTACGCCGGCATCGGCCAGCGCGACAACAACACGCGTGCGATCGCGCTGTACCAGCAGCGCCTGCAGCAGGCACCGGACGAGGCGGCAGCTCTGATTGGCCTGAGCCGCGCCTACAGTGCGCGCGTCTGCCAATACGACGGCGACCAGCAGGTCGCATTGCGCGCGCAGCGGTTGGCGACGCAGGTACTCGCGGCGCATCCGCGTCTGGCCGCCGCGCATGCCGCGCTCGGCTATGCGTACGATTGCCGCGGCGACAACGCCGCGGCGCTGGCCGCCTATGAGCGCGCGTTGCAACTGGACCCGCAGGCCGATGCCGTGCGTGGCTCGGCGGCCTATCTGTACGAACGCCAGGGCCGCCTGGCGCAAGCGCTTGCGGCCAACCTGCAGGTGCGCGATCCGGCGCGGGTGCGCTTCCTGCCGCTGCAGATCGCCAGCAACCTCGACCTGCTGGGCTACGTCAGCGCCGCCGAAGCGCGCTACCGCGACAGTTTCCAGCTCTATCCCGACAGCGCGTATTCCAATCTGGCGTGGCCGCGCTTCCTGTTCGTGCATGGCCGCACGGCCGATGCGCAGGCTACGCTGGATCAGGCGCTGGGGCGTGGCACCGACTCCGCCGGACTGTTCCTGCTGCAGGCGGAGGTGGCGCTGGCGCGTGGCGACCCCGCGCGGGCACGCCAGGCGAGCCTGCAGGCCATGCGTCTGCGCCCGCAAGGCAGTTTTGCCCAGGCCGTGGCCTGGACGCTGCAGGCGCAACCGCCGCTCCCGGCGCCGCAGCTGCGCGCGCGGGCGCAGACCTTGCTGGACGCCGTGGCGCGCGGCACCGACCCGCTGGATGCGCTGGATGCGGCGCTGCTGCTACAGTTGACCGGCGACCGGCCGGCGGCGCTGGACGCGCTGCGTCGGGCCCAGGCCGCGGGCTATCGCGACGGTGCCTACCTGCGGGTGTCGCCGCTGCTGGCACCGCTGCGCGCAGAGCCGGGTTTCGCGGCGTTGCTGGCGCGCAACGAGGCCGATGTCGCCGCGCAACGGGTACAGGCGCAGCGTGCCGGACTGGTGCCTACGGCAATGCCGTAAGCACGTAGTCGGCGAGCAGCGCCTGCGATTGCGGGTGCATCTGCGGGCGGTTGTAGGCACGCCGGCTGATCACCACCACCAGGCGTTCCTCCGACAGCACGAACACATAGTTGCCGCCGTTGCCCGACATCGCCCAGACCCCGCGTTCGACGCCGTGGGCCTGGAAGCGGAAGCGCCACAACAGGTAGCCGTAGTCGGCATCGTCGCGGGCCTGCGCATGCACTTGGGTCATCGCCCGGATCCATGCGGCCGGCAGCACTTGCGTGCCGTGCCAGCGGCCGTCGTCAAGCACCAACTGGCCGAACTTGGCCAGGTCGCGGCTGCGGTAGCGGGTGCCGCCACCGCCCATGCCCACGCCCTCGGCGGCGTGCAGCCAGTGCGCACCGACGATACCCAGCGGCCGCTCCAGGACCTGCGCGGCGAAGTCCTCCAGGCGCTGCCCGGTGGCCCTCTCGAGCAGCGCGCCGAGCAGGAAGCTGCCGGCGGTACAGTAAGAGAAGGCGCGTCCATATGGACTCTCCTCGGGGCGGCGCATCCACGGTGCATAGCCCTTGAGCGGCAGGTCCAGTGCGAACTGCGTCCAGTCGGCACTGACGTACATGCGTTCCTCGTGGCCGCTGGAGAAGGCGTTGTCGTCGTCGCACTCCCATTGCGAACTCATCGTCAGCAGGTCTTCGACGGTGATCGCGCGCTTGCGCGGCGCATCGTGCTGCCACTGGCGGTCGCCGAAGAAGTCGTAGACGTGGGTCTGCACGCCAGGCAGACGGCCGCGCGCGATCGCCGCGCCGACCAGCAGCGCGGTCACGCTCTTGGTCGCCGAGCGGGTGTCGTGCAAGGTCTGCCGGTCGGCCCCACCGAAGTAGTGCTCGTAGACCAAGGCGCCGTCGCGCACGATCAGCACGCTGGTGGTGTCCGGCGCCGCGCCATCGGCGATGGCGCGTTCCATGGCGGCAAGCCGGTCCAGCTTCCAGCCGCTGGCGGCGGCGTCGGCGACCGGCCAGCCGTCGTCCTGCGCCGGCGGTGCGGTCGCGGCCGCTGGTGCGGCGGCGCAAGCAAACGGAACGATGAGGGAGAAGATGGCGCACAGCAGCAGTGGCAGGCGTGACATGGCGGAACTCCGGTGGAAAGGCCGGTGCACTTACGCCCATGGCATCGCTGAAGTGCCTGATGCCAGACTGAAGAATTCTGAAGGTCAGTCGGATCAAGGGCTTGCACGGCTTGTGTCGCCGGCGTCGTCATCGCGGATCGCCTTCACCGGCGGCCCCGGCTATCGTGTGCGCCCTGGTTCGATCGGTGCGACGCGATGAAGATTGTGGTGACGGGCGGTGGTGGATTCCTGGGCCAGGCGCTGTGCCGCGGGCTGGTCGCGCGGGGGCACGAGGTGGTCAGTTACAACCGCGGCCACTATCCGGAACTGCAGGCGTTGGGTGTGGCCCAGGTGCGGGGCGACCTGGTCGACGCGCAGGCGCTGCAACATGCGCTGGCCGGCGCCGATGCGGTGTTCCACAACGCCGCCAAGGCCGGCGCCTGGGGCAGCTACGACAGTTACTACCAGCCCAACGTGGTCGGCACCGAGAACGTGCTGGCTGCCTGCCGCATGCATGGCGTGTCGCGCCTGGTCTACACCTCCACGCCGAGCGTGACCCACCGCGCCACCCATCCGGTCGAGGGCCTGGGCGCGGACCAGGTGCCCTACGGCGAGAATTTCCAGGCGCCGTACGCGGCGACCAAGGCGATCGCCGAACGCATGGTGCTGGCCGCCAACGACGCGCGCTTGGCCGTGGTGGCGCTGCGCCCGCGGCTGATCTGGGGGCCGGGCGACAATCAGATCCTGCCCAAGCTGGTGGCGCGGGCGCAGGCCGGGCGTGTGCGCCTGGTCGGTGGCGGCGACAACAAGGTCGATTCCACCTACATCGACAATGCCGCGCAGGCGCATTTCGACGCCTTCGAGCACCTGGCGGTAGGCGCGCCCTGTGCCGGCAAGGCCTACTTCATTTCCAACGGCGAGCCGTTGCCGATGCGCGAGCTGCTCAACAAGCTGCTCGCCGCGGTCGGCGCGCCGGTCGTGACCAAGACGCTCTCGTTCAAGGCCGCCTACCGCATCGGCGCCACCTGCGAAACCCTGTGGCCGTTGCTGCGCCTGCGCGGCGAGCCGCCGCTGACGCGGTTCCTGGCCGAGCAGCTGTGCACGCCGCACTGGTACAGCATGGAACCGGCCCGACGCGACTTCGGTTACGTGCCGCAGGTGTCGATCGAGCAGGGCCTGCAGCGGCTGGCGTCCTCATGGCGCAACGACACGTCCGTCACCCGCTGACGACCGCTGGTTTCCGAAGATGATGCCGCGCCGATTCGGCACGACAACTTCTGGATATTGCCATGCTGCATTACGCCATCATCTTCTTCGTGATCGCCATCATCGCCGCCGTGCTCGGTTTCAGCGGCATCGCCGGCGCGGCGACCAACATCGCCTGGATCCTGTTCGTGGTGTTCCTGATCCTGGCGGTGATCTCGATGTTCCGCCGCGGCAAGGTGTAGTCCTTTCGCGACAATCGAACGTCGATGCTTGCCCGCGGCGCTTTGCGTCGCGGGCAAGTCGTTTCTGGGGCAGGGCGCCGCGATGGCGCTGGCTGACCGCACGCCGGGCCGCTTAGTGGCGCTGCGGGCTAGACGTTTAGCCTGACGCTTGTCACCATCCTCCGCTCAGGGGACAGGGGCGGATCGAATGCGAGCGTGGATCGTATGGGCAGGCCTTGCGCTTGCGGGGAGCGCGTGCGCGCAGGTGCCGCCGGTGGACCTGGCGCCATACCTGCAGCGCGATCAGTTCGAACGGGTCAAGATCTCGCCGACCGGTGCCTACTACGCCGTCACCGCGCCGCTCGAGGACCGCACCGTGCTGGCGGTCATACGACGCAGCGACAAGCAGGTCTCGGCCAAGATCATGGGCCAGGCCGACTCGGTGGTGCACGATTTCTGGTGGGCCAGCAACGAGCGCATCGTGGTATCGATGGCCGAGCGCCTGGGCGCGCTCGACCGGCCGGTGGCGATCGGTCAGCTGCATGCGGTCGACGCCGACGGCAAGAATCCGCGCTTGCTGGCCAGCCCCTACGGGCTCAACGACAGCGTCAATGGCGTCACCTACAAGGCCGGCCTGGATCCGTCGGTGTTCATGCTCGACACCTTGCCGGACGATCCGCGCTCGGTCCTGGTGTCGGTGGTGGAGCAGACCAAGGATCCCACCGTGCATGTGGACAAGCTAGACATCTACAACCACCGGCGCATGCCGGTGGCGCGCGCACCGGTGGCACGCGCGGACTTCGTCACCGACCACGGCGGCCACGTGCGCTTCGCGCAGGGTGCCGAGACCGGCAGCAACGCCAGTAAACTGTTCTACCGCAGCGACGACGCCAGCCCATGGCGGCTGATCAACGACGAGGCCAGCAGCGGACATCGCAGTTTCCCGCTGGGCTTTTCCGCGGACGACAAGATCGCCTACCTGCAGGTAGAGCAAGCCGAAGGACCCGATACGGTCGTGTCCTGGGATCCGCAAAGCGACCGCTCCACACCGCTGTTGCGCGACGCACGAGTCGATCCCTACCAGGTGCTGCGCGACCTGGACGGCCGTACCCCGATCGGCGTGTCGTTTATGAGCGACCGCGTGCACAACCGCTTCTTCGACGACAACGCACCGATGGCACGGCTGTACCGCGCGCTGGAGCAGGCCTTCAACGGCGATGCGGTGTTCATCACCTCGGCCACCGCCGATCGGCGCCTGCTGATGCTCTATGTGTGGAGCGATCGCAACAACGGCGATTACTTCCTGTTCGACACCGCGGACAAGTCGGCAAAGCGGGTGTTCAGCCGTCGCGAATGGTTCGTGCCGGATAGGGTGCCGCACACCCGCGAGGTCGCCTTCAAGGCCAGGGATGGCATGGACCTGTACGGCTATCTGACACTGCCGTTGCAGGCGCCGGCCGGCAAACCACTGCCGATGGTGCTGTTGCCGCATGGCGGACCGTTCGGTCTCTTCGATGGCTGGGAATTCGACGACGATGCGCAGGTGCTGGCCGCGGCCGGGTACGCGGTCTTGCGGGTGAACTACCGCGGCTCCGGCAACTATGGTCGCGCCTATACCCAGGCAGGCGCCCGGGAATGGGGCGGGCGCATGCAGGACGATCTCACCGATGCCACCCGCTGGGCGATCGATCAGGGCGTCGCCGACAGCGCGCGCATCTGCATCTACGGCGCCAGCTACGGGGCCTATGCTGCGCTGATGGGGGCGGCGAAGGAGCCGGCGCTGTACCGCTGCGCGGCCGGCTACGTCGGCGTGTACGACCTGGAGACCATGTACCGTGACAAGGCCAGATATGCGCGTTGGACCAAGGCCTGGGCGGGCGATTGGCTGGGCGAACGCGACAGTTTGGCGACGCGTTCGCCGGTCAACCTGGCCGAACGCATCCGCGTGCCGGTGTTTCTGGCCGCTGGCGGCAAGGACGAACGTGCCCCGATCGAACATACCGAGCGGATGGAGAAGGCATTGAAGAAGGCCGGGGTGCCAGTAGAGGCGCTGTATGTCCCCACCGAGGGTCATGGCTTCTACACCGAGGCGCACCGGCGCGCCTACTACACGCAGTTGCTGGCGTTCCTGAGCAAGCACCTGGGCGGCGCGCAGGCGCAATAGCGGCGAGCGGCGGCCTGGGTGGGGCATCTGTCTCGCCCTGCGCACGGCCTTGCGACGTGTCTGCCGCTAGAATGCGGGCATGTCTGGATCCCCCCTCGATGCTCTCAAGCCCCTGGCCGGCCGCGCGCTGGAAGCGGCGCTCAATCGCGCGCTGGCGCTGGACCCGGAAACCGGCGAGGCCCTGCGCGACCTCGATGGCCAGCGCGTGGCGCTGACCCTGGAGGCGCCGGCGCTGGCCCTGCAGATCCGCGTCGATGGCTCGCAATTGCGGGTCGGCCCGGTGGATCCGGCGCAGGAGCCGGAACTGGCGGTGCGCAGCACACTCGGCGGGCTGCTCGCGCAGTTGCCGTTCCTGGCGCAGGCGCGGCGCACCGGCGGCCCCGGCGGACGCGTGCGGGTCTCCGGCGATGCCGAACTGGCGCGACGCCTGCAGCACCTGGCGACGCGCTTCGATCCGGACTGGCAGCGGCCGTTCGTGCAGGTGTTCGGCGAGGTGCTCGGCGTGCAGGTGGCCAACACCGCGCGTTCGGCCCTGCAGCAGGCCCGGCGCAGTGCGCAGGACCTGGCGCAGAGTGCGGCCGAGTACGTCACCGAAGAGTCGCGTGACGTGGTCGCGCGCGCCGAGCTGGAGGCCTTCTACGACGACGTGGACGTGCTGCGCGACGATGTCGAGCGCATCGCCGCGCGGGTGGCGCGGCTGCAGCCGGAGCGTGGCGCATGAAGGCGATGTTCCGCGCCAGCCGCATCGGCCGGGTGATCCTGCGCTACCGCCTGGACGACCTGCTCGACGGCACCCCGGCCGAACGCTGGTTGCGTCTGGCCAAACCCTTCGTGCCGCGCGCCAGCCCCGACATCGCCGCGCAATCGCGCGGGGCGCGCCTGCGCCTGGCGCTGCAGGACCTGGGGCCGATCTTCGTCAAGTTCGGGCAGATCCTGTCCACCCGCCGCGACCTGATGCCGCCGGACGTGGCCGAGGAACTGACCCTGCTGCAGGACCGGGTGCGCCCGTTCGACGGCGAGGCCGCGCGGCGCATCGTCGAGCAGGCGCTGGGGCAGCCGATCGGCGTCGCCTTCGCCAGTTTCGACACCACGCCGCTGGCCTCGGCCTCGATCGCGCAGGTGCATGCGGCGACGCTGCACGACGGCCGCGAAGTGGTGGTCAAGGTACTGCGCCCGGACATCGAGCGGCAGATCGACGCCGACATCGCCTTGCTGAAATCGGCCGCCGCGCTGGTCGAACGCACCCATCCGCGCGCCGATAAGATCCGCCCGCGCGAGGTGGTGGCCGAGATCGAGACCACCCTGGCCGCGGAGTTGGACCTGCAGCGCGAGGGCGCCAACGCCAGCGTGCTGCGCCGCTTCTGGCTGCACTCGGACGACCTGTACGTGCCTGAGGTGATCTGGACCCACACGGCCGAGCGCGCGCTGACCCTGGAACGGGTACGCGGCATTCCGTCCGACGACATCGCTTCGCTGGACGCCGCCGGCATCGACCGCCGCGCGCTGGCGGCCAAGGGCGTGCGGGTGTTCTACACCCAGGTGTTCCGCGACAACTTCTTCCATGCCGATGCGCACGCCGGCAACATCTGGGTCGACAGCGATCCGGCGCGCCGCGACAACCCGCGCTTCATCGCGCTGGACTTCGGCATCATGGGCCAGCTCTCGCAGGAAGATCAGTACTACCTGGCCGAGAACTTCATGGCCATCTTCAACAAGGACTACCGGCGCATGGCCGAGCTGCACGTGGAGGCGGGCTGGATGCCGGCCAACGTGCGCATCGACGAGCTGGAGGCGGCGGCGCGCTCGGTGTGCGAGCCGTACTTCACCCGGCCGCTGTCGCAGATCTCGCTGGCCGAGGTGCTGATCAAGCTGTTCCGCGTGGCCCAGCGTTACCAGTTGACCCTGCAGCCGCAGCTGATCCTGCTGCAGAAGACCCTGCTCAACATCGAAGGCGTCGGCCGCCAACTCGACCCGGAACTGGACATCTGGGCGGTGGCGCGGCCGGTGCTCGAGCGCATCCTGATCGAGCGCTACAGCCCGCAGCGGGCGTTGCACGAACTGCGCAAACGCCTGCCCGAGATCATGACCCACGCGCCGGACATGCCGCGGCTGATCCACGGCTGGCTGCGCCAGCAGGTCGAGGGCCGGCACGAGCTGTCGATGCGCTCGCGCGACCTGTTCGAACTCAACCTGCTGGTGCGGCGCATGCAGCGGCGGGTGGTCGCGGCGATCGCCGGCGTCGGCCTGCTCACCGTGGCCACGCTGCTGTACGCGCTCGACGCCGGCGGCCCGCAGCTGGCCGGTGTCTCGTTGTGGGCGTGGATCAGCGGTGGTGCCGGCACGGCGGCCTTGCTGTCGGCGTGGTGGCGGCGCTGAGCATGGGCGGGCTCGATCGCGGGCGTCTGCAGGCGGTGCGCGCCGAGCTCGGCGCTGAGGGGCCGCGCCACGACGCCGGCCAATCCCAGCGCGCGCAGCGTCTGCTCAACATCACCCCGGAGACCGGCGAACTGCTGGCGGTGCTGGTTCGCGCCAGCGGCGCGCGGCGCGTCCTGGAGATCGGCACCTCCAACGGCTATTCCACGCTGTGGCTGGCCGAGGCCGCGGCGGCGCTGGGCGGCAGCGTGGTCACCGTGGAGCACGCCGCGCACAAGATCGCGCTGGCGCAGCGCAGCTTCGCCCGTGCCGGCGTGGAAGGTTGCGTCGAGCTGGTCCACGCCGATGCCGGCGTCTGGCTGGCGGACACGGGGTCGGCCGCGTTCGACCTGCTGTTCCTGGACGCCGAGCGCACGCTGTATTGCGACTGGTGGCCGCAGTTGCGTCGCGTGTTGCGGCCGGGCGGGCTGTTGGTCGTGGACAACGCGCTGTCGCATGCGGCGGAGATGGCACCCTTCGCCGCGCTGCTGCACGCCGATGCCGCGTTCACTTGCACCACGCTGCCGGTCGGTAACGGCGAACTGCTGGCAGTCAAGGACGCGTAGGCGTCCCGCGACGGCGTTGCGGACGTGCGGCGTGCATCGCCGGGTCACGCAACTGGATGCCCGAACTGCAGCCAGGGTGCCATCCGAGCAATGAGCGCCCTGTCGTGAGCGACATCGTGGGGGCATGGCGTCGAACGCTGCCGCTCATCGCCACCTGCCACCTGCATGCGTGGCGCATTCCTGCCATGCGCATTGTCGCGCCGCGGTACGGCGCGGATAATCCGGCGGTGAATACCGACGCCGCGCCTCTACAGATCCTCTACCAAGACCCATTGCTTGCCGTGGTCGACAAGCCCGCCGGGCTGATGGTCCACGACAGCAAGCTCGCCCGCGGCGAGGACGATTTCCTCGCCGGCCGCCTGCGTGCGCAGCTGGGCCGGCCGATCTTCTTGGTGCACCGGCTCGACCGCGCCACCAGCGGCTGCCTGCTGCTGGCCTTCGACCGCGACACCGCCAGCGCACTGGGCAAGGCGCTGATGAGCGGCGAAGTGGACAAGGATTATCTGGCGATCTGCCGCGGCTGGCCGGCCGAAGACCGCTTCGACGTCGACCACGACCTCGACGGCGGCCCTGGCAAGCCGCTGAAGAAACCGGCGCAGACCCGCTTCGAGCGCCTCGCCTGCGGTGAGCTGCAGGTACCGTCGGGCGAGTTCGCCACCTCGCGTTATGCGCTACTGCGCTGCAGCCCGGTGACCGGACGCTTCCGGCAGATCCGCCGCCACCTCAAGCATCTCTCGCATCACCTGATTGGCGACACCAGCCATGGCGATGGTCGCCACAACCGCATCTTCCGCATGCAGGGCGTGCACCGCATGCTGCTGCATGCCGAACGCCTGGCGTTTCCGCATCCCGATGGGCACCGGATCGTGGTCACTGCCCCGCTGGATACGGAGTTCGTGCGCGCGTTCGGGTTGTTCGGTTGGGATCCTGCGCCGTGGCAGGTGGCTGTGGGATGTGATGTGGCGGGGTAGCACAGCTCCCACCATGAGGCTGTTGCCGTGGCAAGGTACCGCCACTGGGATGATCTGTTCGAGGCTGATCCTTTGTATGCATAGTGCCAAAGCGTCTGCGGCCCGATGGCGGCGAAGCTCGGTTTCGTTTATCTTGCCAAACTGAATTCCGTAGTTTCTCAGGGGGGTAATATGTGGAATAAGGTTCGTTTGGTTCTTGCTGTCTCGATTATTTCCATGCTGCCGTTTTCTGCATCGGCAGGCGATGCGTCGGGAAAAGTGTCAACGATCATGGCGCACTCTCAGGATGTCGTATTTTTTTCCCTCGATGGGCCCTACACGAACGTGCCCGCATGCTCCAGCACGGCATTGGCGTTGTCATTGGCGACCCAGTCCGGAAGAGCTCAGTACGCACTGCTGCTAAGCGCTTCCGCACAAGGCAAGGTGGTCCACGTGCATGGAACCGGCGATTGTGCTGTATGGGGCGATCGTGAAACGGCCGCATATATCTGGATGAACTGACATGCTGCGTTATCCGGCCGGATATCGCAGGCCGCGAACTATTGATCGTGCTGGTAGCAATGATGGAAAGCTACCGTGTATGCCTGAGCAATGAGCTGTAGGAGCGGCTTTAGCCGCGACCAGGCGTTCCCGATGCATCCCGGTCGCGGCTGAAGCCGCTCCTACGACAGCGCAAAATCGATGCCGCGTTACTTCGCCGGCGGCGCGTTGACCGTCTGCTCGAGGTCCTTCTGCAGGTCGGCGAACAGCGGGGTCATCTTCTGCTGGATCGCACCCATCAGGTTTTGCATCAGCTGCGGGGTCTTGTCGAGCAGGCTCTGGCCGGCCGGGCTCTCGTAGAACTCGGCCATCGCCAGCACGTCCTGCTTGGAGAAGGTCTGCTTGTACAGGTCGACGTAGAGCGGGCGCATTTCCTGCCAGGACAGCGCCTTGCGCACGGTGGCCTGGGTGCGCTCCTGGATCTGCTGCAGCTTCTGCTGCTGGGTGGCGTCGAGCGGGTGCTGTGCGGTGAGCTGGGCGAACTGCTGGCGCTGCATCGCCTCGATCTGCGGCAGCATGGTGTCGAGCATGTTCTGCGCACGCGAGGCCGACAGCAGGCGGTTGACGTCGGCCTCGCTGGGCGGTTCGGCCAGCGCGGGGAGGGCGACCAGGGCCAGCAGCAGGGCCAGCAGCAGGGCCAGCAGCAGGCGCTGCGGCCAACGGAAGAAGCGCGGAGTCGGGGACATGGAGCATCCTGCAGAACGATGACCGGCGGCCAGAATACGGCAATCGCCGCGATGCCGCCGCCGCACCGCGGGCGGCGCTGCGGGGTGGCATTCGCGCCCTGGCCCGTTCAGGCAGCGCCGGGGCGTAAACCGAGTGGTCCGGCGGATGCCCTACAATCCGCGCCATGGGTAACGGGGCCATCCACATCTCGAGCAGCTTGGCGATTCCGGAAGACGAAATCGTCGAGCGCTTCGTGCGCGCCAGCGGCGCCGGCGGGCAGAACGTCAACAAGGTCGCCACCGCGGTCGAGTTGCGCTTCGACCTGGCCGGCTCGCCGTCGTTGCCGGAGCCGCTGCGCGCGCGCCTGCTGGCGCGGCGCGATCGCCGCATCACCGCCGACGGTGTGCTGGTGATCGATGCGCAGCGCTTCCGTACCCAGGACCGCAACCGCGACGATGCGCGCCAGCGCCTGGCCGAGTTCATCGCCGCCGGGCTGTCGGTGCCGAAGCGGCGCATCGCCACCAAACCCTCGCACGGCGCCAAGTTGCGACGCCTGGACGCCAAGCGCGAGCGCAGCCAGATCAAACGCGGCCGCTCGCCCGGCCGCTGGGAGTGACTTTTGACCGAACGCGATTACCGCCTGCCCGCAGCGCCCCCGAACATCCCGATGGTCAAGCCCAGCCGCTTCATGCGCTGGCTCGGCCGCACCGCCTTGCGGCTGACCGGCTGGCGGGTGGTGGGCGAGTTCCCGAACGAGCCGAAGCTGGTGATGATCGTGGCCCCGCATTCGTCCAACTGGGACGGCTTCGTGGGCTTCGCGGTCAAGTTCGCGGTCGGCTTCGAGGTGCGCGTGCTCGGCAAGACCCAGTTGTTCTGGTGGCCGCTGGGGCCGCTGCTGCGCAAGCTTGGCGGCATCCCGCTGGACCGCAACTCGCCGCGCGGGGTGGTGGAACAGGCCGTGGCGCTGATCCGCGGCGCCGAGCGCATGTGGTACGTGATCACCCCCGAGGGCACGCGCAAGCGCGTGGAGAAGTGGAAGACCGGCTTCTGGAAGATCGCCCACGGCGCGCAGGTGCCGATTTTTCCGGTGTACTTCGACTACCCCAGCCGTACCATCGGCCTCGGCGAAGTGGTATGGACCAGCGATGACATGCAGGCCGACATCGCCGCGATCCGCACCTGGTACCGGCCGTGGCGCGGCAAGCATCGCGATACGTTGTGAGGATGGGCGGCGCTTGAGGGCTGCGCCGACCCGCCGTTGCACCCAACGGCGCCACCCGCTGTCGTAGGAGCGGCTTCAGCCGCGACAGGCCTTCCCGGTAACGCCCTGTCGCGGCTGAGGCCGCTCCCACACGATCGCTTCGACGCCTGCGCTACAGCGCGCTGCCGCCGAACTTCTGCGTGTATTGCAGGTACACGCTGCGGCCCACGGTGTCGAACCAGGACACGTCGTAATACGGGTACGCCGTGTAGGTGCGGTCGTGCGGCGGCATCGTGTCGAACAGGTTGGTCACCGTCAGCGACAGCTGCGCGCGGTCGGTGAAGCGGTACTGCAGCGAGGCGTTGTAGCGATAGGTCGCCCCGATCCATGGGCTGTCGCCGCTCGCCGGGTCGTAGACCTGGTCATAGGAATCCGAGGTGGGCAGCCGGCCTAGGCGCTCGCCATGCAGCGTCGCGGTCCAGGCGTTGCGCTCCCACGACACGCTGGCGCTGGCCTTGGTGCGCGGGATGTCGTAGCCGCTGTTGACCGCGAACTCGTCCACCATCGCTTCGCCGGCGTACACCTGGATGTCGTGGCGGCGCACCCAGGTGTAGTTGCCGCTCAGGCGGAAGGTGCCGATGCCGGTGTCGATCCGGTACTGCGCGCTCAGG
This sequence comes from Xanthomonas sp. 3498, assembly GCF_014199795.1. Lineage (NCBI taxonomy): Bacteria > Pseudomonadati > Pseudomonadota > Gammaproteobacteria > Lysobacterales > Lysobacteraceae > Xanthomonas > Xanthomonas sp. 3498. Next base: position 10,506 of record NZ_JACHOH010000009.1, on the reverse strand, counting down.
TCGATGCCGTTGGTGCGCTCGCGGGCGATGTTGATCGGGTTGACGTAGACCCCGTACAGGCGGCCATCGGCGCTGCGGGTGACCCGAGCCAGCGCCTGCTGGCAGGTGGTGGAGGTGGCCTGCAGCACGCCGAGGCGGCAGTCGGCCTCGTCGCGCAGCACCTGGTCCACGCGCAGGTCCTGCACCTGGTCGCGCATGTCGATGTTGAAGTAGTCCACCGACAGGTCCAGGTCCGCCAGCGGCGACCACACCAGGCCGGCGGTCCACGAGGTGCTGTTCTCCGGATCCAGTGCGCGATTGCCGCTGCGGCCGCGGATCACCGCTTCTTCGTTGTAGCTGCAGTCCTGGATCGCCACGCCCGGTTCCTCGCTGGCGCAGCGGTAGTAATCGACCCCGGTGGTCTCGTCGTTGCCCGGGCCGGCATACACGTAGTGCAGATCCGGCGCGCGGAACGCGGTGCCGTAGGAGGCGCGTACCAGCAGCGTGTCCACCGGCCGCCACTCCAGCCCGCCGCTGTAGGTGAACTTGCCCAGCGCGCGCCCGGCGAAGCGGTACTGGTCGTAGCGCCCGGCCAGGCTCAGCGACACCGTCGACAGCACTGGCAGGCGCAGCTCGCTGGCCAGCGCCCAGCGGTTGCGGCTGCCGTGGCCGTCGGAGTCCTTCCAGCTGTAGTAGTAGTACTGCGTGGCCAGCGGATCCGGGCGCAGGTTGTAGGCCTGATTGCCGAACTCCGCGGTCGCGGCCATGCCGGCATCGCCGCCGGGCAGCGAGAACAGCGCGGTGTTGGTCGTGGTGAAGGCGAGGGTGTCGGTGCGCGAGCGCGGCTGGTACACCGTGCGCTGGGCGATGCTGTCGTACTCGGCGCGGCTCAGCGGCGTGTACAGGCGCTGTGGGTCGGCGTTGAAGATCGGCAGCCCCGAGTCCTCGTCCACGCCCAGCTGCGGCCCCAGGAACAGCGCATTGGCGCGCGCAGCGACGATCTGCGGCCAGCTGATCGTGGCCTGGTACTGCGAGTGGCTGAGGCTGGCCTCGTAGTCCCAGTCCGCGCCCAGGTGGCCCTTGAAACCGGTGGTGACGCTGAAGGTCTTCTGCCGGGTGCGGATGGTGCCGGCGCTCAGTCCACCCATTTCTTCCGGGCTGAACTGCCGGCCCCAGGCTTCCACCTGGTCGGTGGCCTGGTTGTAGAAATAGCCCTGCTCGTTGCCGTCCGGGGCCATGTAGCCCCACTGCGTCACGTCGCGGAACAGCGACAGCTCGTGGTAGCCCAGCTGCACGTCGGCGAACCACTCGCTGCCGTTGTCGAAGGCGTAGCGCAGCGAGGCGTAGCCGTTGAAGCCGCGGCGCTTGTTGGTGATGGTGCCGTAGCCGATCGAGGCGCTGCTGCCGCAGAACGCGCCGTAGCCCGGGCGCGTGGCGTAGCCGGTGCTGCCGCCGTTGAGGCCGGACACTGACGCGCAGGTGTCCGCGCCCGGGTCGAGATAGTTGTCGTCGTAGTCGGTGCGCAGGAAGGTGCGCCGCGGCACCTGCGAACGCGCGGTGGGGCCGTCCAGAGTGCTGTCCTGGCGGCTGCGCTGATAGGCCCACAGCGGCGTCTGCGACACCAGTTCGGCGCCGAACACGGAGTCGAAATTGCCGCGCGACCAGCCGCTGCTGAGGCTGAGGTTGAAGCTCTCGCCGCCGCCGCGGGTGGTGTCGCCGAAGCGGTAGTCCAGCGTGGTGCCGTCGGCGTGCTTCTTGAGGATGAAGTTGACCACGCCGGAGATCGCGTCCGAGCCATAGATCGCCGAGGCGCTGCCGGTCAGGATCTCGATGCGGTCGATCATGCCCAGCGGGATGTTGGAGATGTCGGTGAAGTTGCTGCGGCCCTTGAACGGCATCGGGAAGTCGGCGATGCGGCGGCCGTTGACCAGCACCAGGGTGTGGTTGGGGCCGAGCCCGCGCAGGTCCACCTGCTGCGCGCCAGGCGAGAAGTCCGCGCCGCTGGCCGACTGCGGGCTCTGCGTCTCGCCGCCGTTCTGGGTCATCGCGCGCAGCACGTCCGGCACCGAGGTGAAGCCATTGGCCTTGATCTGCTCGGCGCTGATCACGCTGATCGGCGCGGGGCCTTCCACCTGCGTGCGCGGGATGCGCGAGCCGGTGACGCGCAGCGTGTCCAGTTGCGCCACCGGCGCATCGGCCGCCGCGGCCGGCGTCGGCGCGGCGGCACGGGCTGGCTGCGCGCGGGCCGGGGCCGGCTCCTGGCGCCGCACCAGCCAGGCGCCGGAGGCATCGCGCTGGGCGACGAAGCCGCTGCCGCGCAGCACCTGCTGCAGCGCCTGCCCCGTGTCCAACCGGCCGTGCGCGCCGCCGCTGCGGGCCTGGCCCAGTTGGTCGGCGCGGTAGATCAGTTGCGCGCCGGACTGCCGCGCCAAGGCGTCCAGCGCCGTCCGCAGCGGGCCAGCGGGGATGTCTATCGTGGCGGTGGCTGCTACGGCAGCGGGTTGCGCCTGCGCCGCACAGGCGCTCGCACAGGCCATGCTCAGCAGCAGGGCGCGCATCGGATACCGCATCGAGTTTTCTCCCCAAACGGGCGCGGAGCGCGCCTCCGTAGCTCCAGGACGAACGAGACCGGCAAATCCCCCCGCCACCGCGCCTCCCCGGCGCGGAACGGCTCACCGGCTGTGCAACAGCACCGTGTCGCCGCGGCGCTCGGCGCGGATCGGGAACCCCTGTTCGAGCAGGCGCACGAAGGCGTCGACGTTGGACCAGCGCACGTTGCCGCCGACCCGCAGCGCCGCGGCGCCGGCGTCGGCGACCTGCAGCTTGACGGTGTTGTAGCGGTTGAACTCGGCCACCGCCGCCTGCAGCGGGGTGTCGTCGAAACTCAGGTAGCCGCTGCGCCAATCCAGCACGCGCTCGGCCTCGGCCAGCGCCACCCGGCGCACCAGTACCCCGTGCGGACCGGCCTGGGCGATGCTGCCGGCGTGCAGCAGCAGTGGCGGCGCCTGCGGCGCGCTCGCCGATTCCAGCCGCACCGTGCCCTCGGTGACCACCACGCGCAGCGCATCGGCCTCGCGGCGCACCGCGAAGCGCGTGCCGACCGCCACCACCCGGCGCACCCCGCTGGCGACCACGAACGGCCGGTCCGGGTCCTTGCTTACCGCGAAGAACGCCTCGCCGCGCTGCAGGTCGATGTGCCGCTGCGCGTGCGACAACGCCACCGCGATACGGCTATCGCTGCTCAGCGTCGCCTGCGAACCATCGGCCAGGGCCACCGGGCGCAGCTGGCCGGTCACGCTGGCGTAGGCGGTCGGTACCGGTTCGAGCGCATGGCGCCAGCCCAGGCCCAGCACCGCGGCACCGATCAGCGCCGCCGCCAGCGCGGCCGGCCAGCGCCGTCGTGGCCGCGCGCGTGGGCGTGGGGCGAAGCGCAGGTCGCGCAGATCCGGCGCGGCCGTGGCGGCCGGCACCGTCGTGCTGCGGCCGCCCAGGCCCTGCCAGCGGCCGCGTTCGGGCACCTGTCCATCGCGTTGGCCTGCGCCCAGTGCCTGCAGGCGTCCGCTCTCCTGCCAGGCGGCCTGCAGGCGCAGGAACGCCACCCGGTGCGCGGTGGCCGCGGCCAGCCATGCGTCCAGGCGCGCCTGCCGTGCGTCGGACCAGTCGCCGCGGTCGCGCCGCGCCAGCCAGGCCGCCGCACGCGCCTCAATCCACCTGCTGTCCATCGCGTGCGCGCGCCTGCAATGGCGTCGCTGGCGCCGGCGCGCCCTCCTCGCCATGGAAATGATCGGCCAGCAGACGCATGCCCCGGGCCACCTGCTTCTCCACGCTCTTCTCGCTGATGCCCAGGCGCACGGCCACCTCCTTCTGCGGCAGTTCCTCTACCCGCCGCAGCCAGACCACGCTGCGGCAGCGGTCCGGCAACCGGTCGAAGGCCGCCGCCAGCCGCCCCAGCACCTGGCGTCCGCCACACCAGCGTTCCGGCGACAGCTCGTCTATGAGGACGTGCATCGACTCCAGATCCCCCACCGCCTCGATCGATACCACGCGGTTGCGGCGCAGGCGGTCGGTCATCAGGTGCCGCGCGGTGGCGAACAGGAACGACTTGGGCAGGCTCGGCCGGGCCTTGCCGGCGGCCTCGTAGACGCGCACGTAGATCTCCTGGCGCAGGTCGTGCCACTCCTCGCGATGCGGCCAGCAGCGCCGCAGGTAGCCGCTGAGCGCCTGCTCGTGGACCAGGATTTCTTGGACGAACCAATCGTCAAGGGAAGCGGGCATGGATCCCACATTAGCCGATCGCCGGCGCGTGCGGGCAAGTGCCGCGCGTCGAACGTGGGAGGGTGGCGCGGCGGGGGGAAACCGTGCCGCCGTTCGTCCCCTCTCAGCAACGAGCCGCACGCTCGCCTGCCCGCCCCGTTCCCGAGGAGATCCGCATGACCCGTTCCGTCGGCATGTTCCGGCCCTGGATGTCGCTGCTGCTGGGCCTGTGCCTGGCCACGCCCGCCGTCGCGCGCGATTACCGCCAGTACCTGGTCGGCGACCCGGCCGCGCCCACACCCGGCCCGGTGTCGCCCGGCCTGCTGCTGATGGGCGGCGGCGACCGCAACTACGACGCGCTGCGCTGGTTCATGGCCAAGGCCGGACATGGCCACGTAGTGGTGCTGCGCGCCTCGCAGGCGGGCGAGGTGGGCGAGGAGTTCTATCGCAAGGTCGGCGGCGTGGCCTCGGTGGAGACGTTCGTGTTCAGCGGCCGCGGCGCCTCCAGCGATCCGGCGCTGCTGCGCGCGCTGGCGCGGGCCGACGGCATCTTCATCGCCGGCGGCGACCAGTCGCGCTACGTGCGCTACTGGAAGAACACGCCGGTGGCCGACGCGCTGGACGCGCACGTGCGCGCCGGCAAGCCGCTGGGCGGCACCAGTGCCGGCCTGGCGATGCTCGGCGAGTACCTGTACGGCTCAATGGACGGCGGCAGCATCACCAGCCCGGCGGCGCTGTCCGATCCGCTGGGGCCGGCGGTCACCATCGAGACCGACTTCCTGCACCTGGACCTGCTCAAGCGGGTCATCACCGACACCCACTTCCGCGAGCGCGACCGTCTCGGCCGCCTGTTCGCGTTCCGCGCCAAGGCCGCCACGCTGGCGCCCAAGGACGCGCCGCTGATCGGCCTGGGCGTGGACGAGAGCGCCGCGCTGGCGGTGGAAGGCGACGGCACTGCGCGGGTCTATGCCACCGACCCGCAGGCCGTGGCCACCGTGGTCGCCGGGCCGCTGCAACCGTCCACCCCGGCCGGGCAGCCGCTGCAGGCCGCCCGCATCGAGACCGTCGGCGTCGGCCCTGGCTCCACGCTGCACCTGCCCGACGGCCGCGTCGAGGCGCCGGTGTTCCACCGCTACTACGCCGTGCAGGACGGACGCATGCGCGAGATCCCGGCGACCACCCTGGTGATTCATGGCGGTGCCGGCGTCGAGCGCGCCAGCAGCAGCGCCGCCGACCTGGCCGAGGCGCGCGCGGCGATGGAAAAGGCGTTGCGCACCGGGCAGGCGCTGCTGGCGCAGGGCAAATCGGCGACCGGTGCGGTCGCCGCGGCGATCGCCGTGCTGGAGGATTCGCCGCAGTTCAACGCCGGCAAGGGCGCGGTGTTCACCCACGATGGCCGCAACGAACTGGACGCGGCGATCATGGACGGCCGCACCGGCAAGGCCGGCGCGGTGGCGGGCGTGCACCGGGTCAAGAACCCGATCGAGCTGGCGCGCGCGGTGATGGACCAGTCCGAGCACGTGATGCTGGTCGGCGACGGCGCCGAGATCTTCGCGCGGCAGCACGGCATCGCCCTGGTCGATCCGTCCTACTTCCGTACCGAGAAGCGCTGGCAGCAACTGCAGCAGGCGCTGAAGGAAGAGGCCAACAAGCAGGCGCACTCCGATCTGGAAACCGCCAAGCACTTCGGCACGGTCGGCGCGCTGGCGCTGGACCTGCAGGGCAACCTGGCCGCCGGTACCTCCACCGGCGGCATGACCAACAAGCGCTACGGCCGCGTCGGCGACTCGCCGATCATCGGCGCCGGCACCTACGCCGACAGCCGCTGCGCGGTGTCCGGCACCGGCTGGGGCGAGTTCTACATCCGCGCGGTGGCCGCCTACGACATCTGCGCGCGGGTGAAGTACGCCGGGCAGAGCCTGGCCCAGGCCGCCGATGCGGTGATCGACAGGCAGATTCCCAAGGACGGCGGCGACGGCGGCGCGATCGCGCTGGGCGCCGACGGTAGCGTGGCCTTCCCGTTCAACACCGAGGGCATGTACCGCGGCTGGATCGGCGCCGACGGCGTGCCGCACGTGGCCATCTTCAAGGACGAGGCGTTGCCGCTGCCCGGCGGGCAGTGAGCCGGCGCGCCGGCCCGCTCCGCGGTGCCGGCCGCTTCCTTGCAATTGGCCGGCGCCCGTACCGCCGTAGAGACCGTCTTGCCCCCTGGCAGGCAAGGGTCCTTTCCGGGTCGAACGCGGTGGCCGATGCGAGGACGCCGTGGGCGAGGTGCAGGAGCGAGGTCACCCTGCCGGCGCTGGCGCCAAGCCCGCGCCCGGCGATCTGTACGCCGGCTGGCTGCCGTGCCGGGCCGAGCCAATGGCACATGCCGCTGCCAGGCAAACCCGGTAACGTGGGCGGCTGTCTTGGCCCCAAGGTCCTCCCAGGAGTTCCACCTCATGTCGCGTAACGTCGTTCTGGCCGCCGCCATCAGCCTGGCGCTGGCCGCCTGTTCCGGTAAGGAGTCCACCCCCGTGCCCGCCGCCCCCGCTGCTCCGGCCGCCGCGCAGCCCGCCGCCGCCGCCAACCCGCTGCTGACCCCGAGCACGCTGCCGTTCCAGGCGCCGCCGTTCGACAAGATCAAGGACAGCGACTACCTGCCGGCCTTCGAAGAAGGCATGAAGCAGCACCTGGCCGAGATCCGCAAGATCGCCGACAACCCGGAACCGGCCACCTTCGCCAACACCCTGGAAGCGATGGAGCGCAGCGGCGAGACCCTGACCCGCGTGTCGCGCATCTTCTTCGGCCTGGTCCAGGCCGACACCAACGATGCCCGCCAGAAGATCCAGGAAGAGATCGCGCCCAAGCTGGCCGCGCACCAGGACGAGATCAGCCTGGATCCCAAGCTGTTCGCGCGCATCAAGAGCCTGTACGACCAGCGCGACACGCTGACCCTGGATCCGGAGCAGAAGCGCCTGGTCGAGTACGAATACCAGGAGTTCGTGCGCGCCGGCGCGCAGCTGTCCGACGCCGACAAGGCCACCCTGCGCAAGCTCAACGTCGAAGAGACCACCCTGGCCACGCAGTTCCACACCAAGCTGGTCGCGGCCACCGCCGCCGGTGCGGTGGTGGTGGACGACAAGGCCAAGCTCGACGGCATGTCCGACGGCGACATCGCCTCGGCCGCGCAGGACGCCACCGCGCGCAAGCTCGACGGCAAGTACCTGCTGGCCCTGCAGAACACCACCCAGCAGCCGGTGCTGGCTTCGCTGAAGGACCGCGACCTGCGTCAGCAGGTGATGGCCGCCTCGCAGTCGCGCGCCGAGAAGGGCGATGCCAACGACACCCGCCAGACCGTGCAGCGCCTGGCGCAACTGCGCGCGCAGAAGGCCAAGCTGCTCGGCTTCGACAGCTACGCCGCCTACAGCCTCAGCGACCAGATGGCCAAGACCCCGGACGCGGCGCTGAAGCTGCTCACCGACACCGTGCCCGCCGCCACCGCCAAGGCGCGCAGCGAGGCCGCGGAGATGCAGAAGGTGATCGACGCGCAGAAGGGCGGGTTCAAGCTCACCGCAGCAGACTGGGACTTCTACGCCGAGCAGGTGCGCAAGGCCAAGTACGACCTCGACGAAGCGCAGATCAAGCCGTACTTCGAACTGGACAACGTGCTGCAGAACGGCGTCTTCTACGCCGCCAACCAGCTGTACGGCCTCACCTTCAAGGAACGCACCGACATCCCCACCTACCACGACGGGATGAAGGTCTATGAAGTGTTCGACAAGGACGGCAAGTCGCTGGCGCTGTTCTACACCGACTACTTCAAGCGCGACAGCAAGTCCGGCGGCGCCTGGATGGACGAGTTCGTCGGCCAGAACGGCCTGACCGGCACCAAGCCGGTGGTCTACAACGTCTGCAACTTCACCAAGCCCGCCCCGGGCCAGCCGGCGCTGCTGAGCTTCGACGACGTCACCACCATGTTCCACGAGTTCGGCCATGCGCTGCACGGCATGTTCTCCAACGTGAAGTACCCGACCCTGGCCGGCACCGCCACCTCGCGCGACTTCGTCGAGTTCCCCTCGCAGTTCAACGAGCACTGGGCGTCGGATCCGAAGGTGTTCGCGCACTACGCCAAGCACTACCAGACCGGCGAGGCGATGCCGGCCGACCTGGTGGAGAAGATCAAGAAGTCGCGCACCTTCAACCAGGGCTACGCCACCACCGAGTACCTGTCGGCGGCGCTGCTCGACCTGTCCTGGCACACCCTGCCGGCCGACGCGCCGCTGCAGGACGTGGACAAGTACGAAGCCGACTCGCTGAAGAAGTACAAGGTGGACCTGGCCGAAGTCCCGCCGCGCTACCGCACCACCTATTTCGACCACATCTGGGGCGGCGGCTACTCGGCCGGCTACTACGCCTACTTCTGGGCGGAAGTGCTCGACGACGACGCGTTCCAGTGGTTCAAGGAAAACGGCGGCCTGTCGCGCAAGAACGGCGACATCTTCCGCGCCAAGATCCTCTCGCGCGGCAACACCGTCGACCTGGCCACCCTGTACCGCGACTTCCGCGGCAAGGACCCCAGCGTCGAGCCGCTGCTGGAAAACCGCGGTTTGAAGAACTGATCGGCGCTGCGCCAATCGGGTGTGTCGAGAACGGGATGGCCTTGTGGCCATCCCGTTTTTCGTTGGGGTGTCCGGATAATCCATCCACCACAAGGAGAGGCCCATGAAGGGAAGCTGGATCGTCGGCATGGCGATGTTGGGCGCCTGTTTTACGGCGTCCGCCGCAGGACGGTTGGACATCCGGCTGGAACACGCGCAAGCAGGCAGCAAACGCGCGGGCGCAGCGGTCATCACGATTACCCTGGTCAATGCGGGCGACCAGCCGATCGCGGTGCCGGATGCCTACGTCCCCGAGGTGGGCCGCGACGGGCGACTGCAAGCGAATCTGTTCCGAGTGCTGCAGGAAGACGGAAGCCCTGCGGACTACCTCGGCGTTTACGTGAGTCAGTTGCCGGGGTCCAGGCCCGACGTGATCCTGCGCCCGGGCGAGTCGAAATCCGCGACGGTGGATCTGTCAGTTAGCTACCGGATCGTGCCCGGCCGCCGCTACATGGTGACTGCGCAGCCTTTGCTGCGGTATCGCGAACTTCCGGCGGCCACCGCCGCGCATGTTTCCGATCAGGTGGGTTCCCTCAAGGCCGCCACGTCCAACCGCATCGAGGTCACGCCGCGGGCATCGGTCGAGCCTCAATCCGATACCTAACGCAGAAGACGTAGAGACTATCGCCTGCAGTCCGTATCAAAGGTGATCATGAAGCCGATCGCCGCAGCCGGATCGTACATGGCACTCGTGTTGTGCCTCTGCCTCCCACGGTCGCTGTCGCCGCGGGTTCGCCACCGAATGCGCTCTCGCCATGCCTTTCGTCACTGGCCCGCCGAGCCGCCGAGCGCGCACTGTCGCGATGACACATCCCGTGCCGCCCTCGCTCACCACAGGTGCCCCATGACCCACGCCGATCCGCATGCCACCCGCCTGCAGCGCGCCGCGCGCTGGACCTGCAAGGAACTGTTGCCGATGGTGGTGATGCTGTTGCTGCTCACCGCCGCACGGTCGTCCTTCGCCAATCACTACGTTGTGCCCTCCGGCTCGATGCAGCCGACCCTGCAGCCAGGCGACCGCGTTGCCGTGGACATGAGCGCCTACGGGCTGCGCGTGCCGTTCACCGAGTACCGCGTGCTCGAACGCGGCAGGCCGCAGCGCGGCGATGTGGCGGTGTTCGATTCCCCGCACGACGGCACCCGCCTGATCAAGCGCGTGGTCGCGGTGGCGGGCGATCGCGTCGACGTGCGCGATGGCCATCTCTCCATCAACGGCCAGCCGCTGCAGGTGGGCGCCGCGGGCGATGCGGAGCGATTCGGCGCACGCATCGCGCGGCTCGACCTGGACGCGGGCGGCGGTCCGGACCTGCACGACGTGCGCGTGCCGCCCGGCAAGCTGCTGGTCATGGGTGACCATCGCGGCGACAGTTTCGACGGCCGCTACTTCGGCTTCGTCGATGCGGACAGCGTCTATGGCAAGGCGCTGGCGGTGTTCTACCGTCGCGGTGAGGGGTTGGAGTGGGCGCAGCTGTAGGGCATCGCTCGCAACGACGGGACGTGATCCGTAGGAGCGGCTTCAGCCGCGACGGGCTTTACCGGGAACGCCCGTCGCGGCTGAAGCCGCTCCTTGTATCTGGACCTGGCGCCCTTAAACAGGCGTCATGTCTTCCGACTGATCATCGGAGGAGGTGTG
>NZ_JACHOH010000008.1:0-211856 GCF_014199795.1 Xanthomonas sp. 3498 | reverse complement strand
AACACCTTGTTGATCAAGGCCTTGACGCCGCTTCTTCGTCCAAACCCGTAGGCTTTTCCTCGAAGCGAGCCGGCCATATTAGCCGACTTTTTCACTTCGTCAACACCTTTTTGAGGAGGTTTTTGACGCCCTTGCCGCGTTGCCATGAAGGCGTTGCGTCAGGGGAGGGAAAGTATGGCTCCAAATCGTCCGCTTGGGAAGAGGGTGTGAAAACTTTTTTCACTCTGTCGTCGCAGAGCCCTGTCAGGGCCCTGTCTCCCCGCTGCCTGCGCGATCAGTCAGTACCGGCCGCGCGAGCGACGACATATAGATGTGCAAGCCGCCACCGCCGCACTAGCCTTCTGCCCGTCCCGCCGTGGCCGGGCAGGCAATCTCATGCAGCGATGAGCTGCACACGGGCGAAGGTGCGCTTGCCGACCTGCAGGACGCCTTCGAAGCCGGGCGCGAAGCTCTGCTGCGGATCCTCCACCACCTCGCCGGCCACGCGCACCGCCCGCTCCTTCAGCTTGCGGGTGGCCTCGGAATTGCTGGCGGTCAGGCCCGCGGCGGTCAGCAATGCGGCGATCCTCAACCCTTCCGCCGGCACCGCGACCTGATGCAGCGGCAAGGCACTGGTGTCGCCCTGCCCGGTCACCACCGCGTGCCAGCCGACGATGGCCTGTTCGGCGGCCGCGGCATCGTGGAAGCGGGTGGTCAGTTCGCGCGCCAGGCGCAGCTTCACTTCGCGCGGATGCAGGCTGCCGGCCTGCACCTGCTGCCGCAGCGCCTGCGCCTCGGTCATGCCGATCTCGAAGGACAGCAGCTCGATCCAGCGCCACATCAGCTCGTCGCCGATCTTCATGGTCTTGGTGACGATGTCGATCGCCGGCTCGCTGATGCCGATGTAGTTACCCAGCGACTTGGACATCTTGTTGACCCCGTCCAGGCCCTCCAGCAGCGGCATCGTCAGCACGATCTGCGCCGGCTGCCCGTAGTGCTCCTGCAGGCCACGGCCCATCAGCAGGTTGAACTTCTGGTCGGTGCCGCCCAGCTCGACGTCGGCCTTCAGCGCCACCGAGTCGTAGCCCTGCACCAGCGGATACAGGAATTCGTGGATGGCGATGGACTGCTGCGCGGCGTAGCGCTTGGCGAAGTCGTCGCGCTCGAGCATGCGCGCGACGGTGTGCTGCCCGGCCAGGCGGATCATGTCGGCCGCGCTCATCTGCCCGAACCACTCGGAATTGAAGCGTACTTCGGTACGGGCGCGGTCCAGCACCTTGAACACCTGCTCCTCGTAGGTGCGCGCATTGGCCAGCACGTCCTCGCGGGTCAGCGGCTTGCGGGTGACGTTCTTGCCGGTGGGGTCGCCGATCATCCCGGTGAAGTCGCCGATCAGGAAGATCACCTGGTGCCCCAGGTCCTGGAACTGGCGCATCTTGTTCAACAGCACGGTGTGGCCGATGTGCAGATCCGGCGCCGTGGGATCGAAGCCGGCCTTGACCCGCAGCGGGCGGCCGCTGCGCAGGCGGGCCTCCAGTTCTTCACGCTTGAGGATTTCGTCGGCACCGCGGCCGATCAGGGCAAGGGACTCTTCGATCGTGGACAAAACTGAAACTCCGGCGAATGGCGTCAAGCAAGATGAATGGCGTTAAGAGCGAGTTAACCATGCAGCCAGGTGAAAATCCGAGCCGGCTCAATGGTTTGACGCGCTGTAGAACGATGTTTATGGTAGCCGAGTTTTGAGCTCGCGCTTCGGGCTCGTGAGGAAGCCTTGATGCCCAACAGTGATCAGGAACGCGCGCGCCGGCAGCGGTTCCAGCAACGCCTTCACGTTCTCCACGACACTGCGCTGCATCGCAAGTTGAAGGAACATCTTCCCGCCGGCCGCTGGACGCGCCGCCACTGGATCCACGCCAGCCTGTTCGCCACCATCGGCGCGATGGTCGCCACCATCGTCCCGGGCTTCTCCAATGCCATCGACGTGCCGCTGCAGACCACGCAGGCGACGCTGGCACTGCCCTTGCCGCCGATCTCGCTTGCCCAGCAACAGCAGGCCGCGAACACCGACAACTGGCAGGTGGTGCGGATCCAATCCGGGCAGACCCTGGGTTCGGTGTTCGAGCAACTCGGCCTTCCGGCCACGGTGATGCAGCGGGTGCTGGACCATCCGGGCACCCACGACGCGCTGACCAAGCTGCGCCCGGGCGCGGAGATCGGCTTCGACCTGGCCGACGGCGGCGACCTGCGCGCCCTGCGTTTCGACCGCGACGCCACCCACCGGGTGGAGCTGTCGCTGCTGGGCGACGACATCAAGGAAAAGGTGATCGAGCGCGAGACCAGCACGCGCACCGTGGTCACCAGCGGCGAGATCACCAGTTCGCTGTACGTGGCCGCGCGCAAGGCCGGGCTGTCGCCGTCGGCGATCGCCACGATGACCGACGAGATCTTCAAGTACGACATCGACTTCGACAAGGACCTGCAGCCGGGCGACCGCTTCAGCGTGGTCATGGACGAGACCTGGCGCGAAGGCGAGCGCATCGACACCGGCAAGATCCTGGCGGCGACCTTCACCACCCGCGGCAAGACCTACAGCGGCTTCCGCTTCGAGCGCGGCGGCAAGCCGGCCGAATACTTCGACGTGACCGGGCGGCCGCTGAAGAAGAGCTTCATCCGCATGCCGGTGTCCTACAGCCGCATCAGCTCCACCTTCGGTGCGCGCAAGCATCCGGTGCTGGGCACCATGCGCATGCACAAAGGCATCGACTACGCGGCGCCGACCGGCACGCCGATCATGGCGGCCGGCGATGCGCGGGTGCAGTTCGTCGGCACCCAGCGCGGCTACGGCAACGTGGTGATCCTGGACCACGGCAAGGGCTACAGCACACTGTACGGGCACATGTCGCGCTTCGGCGGCGTCAAGGTGGGCCAGCGCATCAACCAGGGCACGGTGATCGGCTTCGTCGGCATGACCGGCATGGCCACCGGTCCGCACCTGCATTACGAATTCCGCGTGGACGGGGTGCAGCGCAATCCGGCCTCGGTGACGATGCCGCCGCCGACCCCGCTGGCCGGCGCCGAACTGGCGGCGTTCCGCGCGCAGACCTCGCCGGCGCTGGCGCGCATCCAGCGCGTGGAGAAGCTGATCTACGCCGATGCCGGCGAGCCGGCGGCGAAGAAGAAGAAGGTCGTCGCCTCGTCCAAGGCCGCCGCCTCGCACGACGCCGGCTGAGCGCCAGCGACCGGTTCCGCCGCGCCGCGCATTGACGGGCGGCGGCACCTGGCCCACGCTGCGGCGCCGACCGCTGCCTGGTGCCTTGCATGCCCTCGCCTTCCGCCGTTTCCGACGACGCCCTGTTCCTCGGCCTGATGTCCGGCACCAGCGCCGACGGCATCGACGCCGCGCTGGTGCGCTTCGACCATGACGGACGCCCGCAGCTGCACCTGGGTCGCACCTACGCCTGGGCACCGCAGCAGCGCGCCGCGCTGATCGCGCTGGGCGAAGGCGGCGACATCGCCTCGCTGGACGCGCTGGGGAAGCTCGACGCCGAGGTCGCGATCGCCTTCGCCGAGGCGGCGCTGCGCCTGCTCGACGACGCCGGCGTGGCGCCGGCCGCAGTCCGCGCGATCGGTTCGCACGGGCAGACCGTGCGCCACCGCCCGCTGGCCGACCCCGCCTTTACCTGGCAACTCGGCGACGGCAACCGCATCGCGGAGCTGACCGGCATCGCCACGGTCTGTGATTTCCGCCGCCGCGACGTCGCCGCCGGCGGCCATGGCGCACCGCTGATGCCGGCCTTCCATGCCGCGATGCTGGGGGCGGCGCACGAAGACCGGGCCGTGCTCAATCTCGGCGGCATCGGCAACCTGACCCTGCTGCCGGCGCACGGCGCCGTGCGCGGCTTCGACACCGGCCCGGCCAACGCGCTGCTCGATGCCTGGTGCCAGCGCCATCGCGGCCAGCCCTACGATGCCGGCGGCGCGTTCGCCGCCAGCGGCGCGGTCGACGCCGACCTGCTGCAGCGCCTGCTGGCCGATCCCTGGTTCGCACTGCCGCCGCCCAAGAGCACCGGGCGCGAGCAGTTCCACCTGCGCTGGCTGGAGGCCTGCCTGGAGGCGACGGCGCCCGCGCCGGCCGCGGTGCAGGCGACGCTGCTGGAACTCACCGCGGTCACCGTCGCCGACGCGCTGCAGACGCAGCAGCCGGCGACCCGGCAACTGCTGGTGTGCGGCGGCGGCATGCACAACCCGCTGTTGCTGGCGCGGCTGCAGGCGCGGCTGCCGGACGTGCAGGTGCAATCGACCCAGGCGCAGGGCCTGGACCCGGACTACATCGAAGCGATGGGCTTCGCCTGGCTGGCCCGGCAGACCCTGGCCGGACTGCCGGGCAACCTGCCGTCGGTCACCGGCGCGCGCGGGCCGCGCATCCTCGGCGCGATCCACCCCGCCTGAGCGACGCGTCGAAGGTCAGAAGCCGCTGCCGGACGGCAGCGCGCGCAAGGCCGCGATCGCCTCCGACAGCGCATCCACCTCGCGGTGCTCGAACCCGCTGCGCACGTCGTGCTCGCTGGAGAACAGGCCTTGCTCGATCAAGGCCAGCACCGCCTGGCGCTGGGTCCAGCCACGCGCGACGGCGATGCGGCGGATGCGTTCGAGCAGGAACGGGTCGATATCGCGCAACACAAGGTCGCTCATGCGGACTCCCGGGCAGCGGCGCACGGATGCGCCGTTGCTCATCATCCGTGCCTCAGGGCGCCCTTTCAATCGCCGGGCGCGGTCGCCTGTGGCGTCTGTTCGCGGATCCGCGGCCACAGCCAGGCCAGCAGCAGCAGGGTCGGGATCACGGTGAAGGCGCTGAGCACGAAGAAGGTGCTGTAGGAGGTGGCTTCGACGATGTAGCCGGAGACGCCGCCGACGAACTTGCCCGGCAGGTTGGCCAGCGACACCAGCAGCGCGTACTGGGTGGCGGTGAAGTTGCGGTCGGTCAGCGAGGACATGAAGGCGACCAGCACGGTGCCGGCGAAGCCCTGGAACAGGTTGTCGGCGCTGAGCGCGGCGTAGAACGACCAAAGCTGGCCGGGGTTGTGCGCCATCAGCAGGAACGCCAGGTTGGACAGCGCCACGCCCAGCGCGGCGACGAGCAACATGCGCCGGAAACCGAAGGCGGCCACCGCCAGACCACCGGCGAAGGCGCCGGCGATGCCCATCCAGACTCCGAACAGCTTGGAGACGGTGGCGATGTCGGCCTTGTCGAAGCCCGAGTCCAGGTAGAACGGGCCGGACATCACGCCGATCACCTGGTCGGGGAACTTGAACAGGCCCACGAACAGCAACAGCGCCAGCCCCAGCGCCAGGCCGTTGCTGGAAAAGAAGCTGGAGATCGGCTGCCAGAACGCGCCGACCACGTCGATCCTGCGCACCACCGTCGAGGCCGGCACCTCCGGCTCGCGGCACAGCAGGGTGGTGAGGATCGGCAGCAGCATCAGCCCAGCCATGACCAGATAGGCCACGGTCCAGTCGCCGTACTGCGCCAGATACAGCGCGCCGGCGCCGGCCAGGATCAGGCCGATGCGATAACCGAAGGTGTAGGTCGCGGCGAGCGCAGCCTGCGCCGACAACGGCGCGATCTCGATGCGATAGGCGTCCACCACCGAGTCCTGGGTGGCGCCGGCGAAAGAGGCGATCAGCACCCACAGCACCAGTGCGCCCACACTCAGTTCGGGGCGGGTGAACGCCAGCGCCACCAGGCCGATGGCCACGCCCAACTGCGAGACCAGCAGCCACGAGCGGCGCCGGCCAAGGAAGCCGAGCAGCGGGAAGCGGTAGCGGTCCAGCAGCGGCGCCCACAGGAACTTGAGCAGGTAGAAGAAGCTGGCCAGGCTGATCAGGCCGATGCTGCCCAGGTCCAGGCCGACGTCGCGCAGGCGCGTGGACAGGGTCTGCGAGGCGATCAGCAGGAACGGCAAGCCGCTGCCGAAACCCAGCAGCGCCATCGTCGCCGCCGACGGCGTGGCGAAGGCGCGCTTGATCCCGGCCCAGCCCTTGTAGGACACCGGCGCCGTGGAAGCACCGCCGCTCATTCGCGGTAGTCCACCGTGAACGGCGCATGGTCGGAGAAGCGCTGCGCGGTATAGATGGAACAGCCCTGCAGGCGCTCGCGCAACGCGGGAGTGACGAACTGGTAGTCGATGCGCCAACCGACGTCATTGGCGCGCGCCGCGCCGCGGTTGCTCCACCAGGTGTAGTCCTGGCCCTCCGGATGCAGCGCGCGGTAGGCGTCCACCCAGCCGCGGCCGCTGGCCGGGTCGGCGTCGTCGGCGCGATCGGCGCACAGGCCGTTGAGCCAGTCGCGCTCGGCGGGCAGGCAGCCGGAGTTCTTCTGGTTCGACTTCCAGTTCTTGATGTCCAACGCCGAGCGCACGATGTTCCAGTCGCCGCACAGCACGTAGTCGCGGCCGCTGTGCAGCCACTCCACCAGGATCGGCCGCAGCCAGTCCATGACCTGGAACTTGTAGCCCTGGCGCAGCTCGCCGGAGGACCCCGAGGGAATGTAGAAGGACACCACGCTCAGGTTGCCGAAGCGCGCCTCGATGTAGCGGCCTTCCTCGTCGAACTCGGGCCAGCCCAGTGCGGTCCGCACCTCGTCCGGCTCACGCTTGCTGTAGATGGCCACGCCGCTATAGCCCTTCTTGGTGCTGGCGTCGCGGAACCAGACCCGGTAGCCGTCCGGCAGGAACGCCGGCCCGGCCAACTGATGCTCCTGCGCCTTGGTCTCCTGCACGCACAGCACGTCCGCCTGCTGGGTGGCGAACCACTCGAAAAAGCCCTTGGTGGCGGCCGACCGCAGGCCGTTGGCGTTGAAGCTGATGATGCGCATAGAGCCGGGATTCGGGATGGAGGGATTGGGGATTCGTGGAAGCGTACCCCATGCGTGGACGCTGCACGCTCGCGACCAGCTATGCTTTTACGAATCCCGTCATCCCCAATCCCGAATCCCGGCCCCCCAATGACCGACTACCGGCAACGTTTCCTGCAACTGGCCCTGGACGCGGAGGCGCTGCGCTTCGGCGAGTTCACGCTGAAGTCCGGGCGCCTCAGCCCTTACTTCTTCAATGCCGGGCGCTTCGATTCCGGCGCCAGCATGGCGCGGCTGGCGGCGTGCTACGCGGATGCGGCCGATGCCGCCGGGCTCGACTTCGACCTGCTGTTCGGCCCGGCCTACAAGGGCATTCCGCTGGCCACGGCAGTGGCCTGCGAGTACGCGCGGCGCGAGCGCGACCTGCCGCTGGCGTTCAACCGCAAGGAGGCCAAGGCGCACGGCGAAGGCGGCAGCCTGATCGGCGCGTCGCTGGCCGGCCGCCGGGTGCTGATCGTGGACGACGTGATCACCGCCGGTACCGCGATCCGCGAGGCGCTGGGCATCATCCGGGCCGCCGGCGGCGAGCCGGCCGCGATCCTGGTCGCGCTGGACCGCCAGGAGATCGCCGCCGAGCACGACCGCCGCTCCGCGGCGCAGGCGGTGGCCGCCGAAGCCGGCGTTCCTGTGGTCTCGGTCGCGCATCTTGGCGACCTGCTTGCATTCATCGACGGAAACGCAGACCTTGTCGGCTTCCGCGAACCGCTGCTGGCCTACCGGGCCCGCTACGGTTGCGCTTCGTCTGGCTGACAGCAGGGGGCTGCCACGATGCCGATCCGACCACGCAATCGCGTCCTGCCGGCCGTGCTGGCGCTGCTGGCCTTGCCGGTCGCGGCGCAACAGGCATCGGCACCGTCCAAGAAGCTGTACTGCTGGAACCAGGGCGGCCAACGCACCTGCAGCGACGCGCTGCCGCCGGAGGCGGTGAACCAGGCACGCGACGAGTTCAACGCGACCAGCGGCATGCGCAGCGCCGAAGTCGGGCGTGCGCTGAACGCCGAGGAACGCGCCGCGGCCGCCGCCGACGCCGCGCAGCAACGCGCCGACCAGGCCGCGCTGGAGACGCGCAAGCGCACCGACCAGGCGATGTTGCTGTCGTACCAGACCGAGGACGAGCTGCGCCGGGTGTTCGCCGAGCGCATCGGCATCGTCGACAACAACATCCAGACCGCGCGCTACAACGTGGAGAGCCTGCGCCAGGGCCTGATCGGCCTGCTGTCCGGCGCCGGCGCGCGCGAGCTGGCCGGGCAGAGCGTGCCGGCCAAGACCGCCGACGATGTGCAGCAGCGGCACCGCGCCTTGCTGTGGCAGTTGCGCATGCAGAAGAACTTCGAACAGCAGCGGCTCGGCCTGGATCAGGAAATCGAGGACGTGCTGCAGCGCTATCGCGCGGCCCGAGGCAACGGCCCGGCACCGTCCGCGACCACCGCCGGCGGCTGAGCCGGCGCGCGGCCCGGCGCCCGGACGATCCCGGGCGCCGGCGAGCGACTCAGAAGGTCGGCGTCACCGCCGGCAACAGCGCCTGCAACTGGGCGCGGAACAGCGCCTTGATCCGCTCCAGCGCCGCCGTGTTGTCGGCTTCGAAGCGCAGCACCAGCACCGGCGTGGTGTTGGAAGCGCGCACCAGGCCCCAGCCGTCGGGGAAATCGGCGCGCAAGCCGTCGATGGTCAGCAGCCGCGCGCCGGCGAACGGCGAGCCGTCCTGCTGCGCCCGCGCGACCAGGTCGGCGACCAGCGCGTGCGCGTCCTGCCCGTCCACCGGTAGCTTGATTTCCGGCGTGGCCACGCTGTCGGGCAGCTCGGCCAGCACGTCCGACGGCGATTCCTCGCGCTGGGCCAGGATCTCCAGCAGCCGCGCCGCCGCGTACAGGCCGTCGTCGAAGCCGTACCAGCGCTCCTTGAAGAAGAAGTGGCCGCTCATCTCGCCGGCCAGTTCGGCGTCGGTCTCGCGCATCTTCGCCTTGATCAGCGAGTGCCCGGTCTTCCACACCAGCGGGCTGCCGCCGTTGCGCAGCACGTAGTCGGACAGCTTGCCGGTGCACTTGACGTCGTAGATCACCAGCGCGCCGGGATTGCGCTGCAGCACGTCGGCGGCAAACAGCATCAGCAGGCGGTCCGGGTAGATCACCGTGCCCTCCTTGGTGACCACGCCGAGGCGGTCGGCGTCGCCGTCGAAGGCCACGCCCAGGTCGGCGTCGAAGCGCCGCACCGTCTGCACCAGATCCTCCAGGTTGCGCGGCTCGCTGGGGTCGGGATGGTGGTTGGGGAAGGTGCCGTCGACATCGCAGTACAGCGGCACGACCTCGGCACCGATGGCCTCGAGCAGCCGTGGCGCCAGCTCGCCGCCGACGCCGTTGCCGGCATCGGCCACCACTTTGAGCGGGCGGTCCAGCTGCACGTCGTCGGCGATGCGCTGGATGTAGTCGTCGCCGACGTCGCGCTGCTGCAGCCGGCCCGGCTCGTCGGCCACCGGCAGGCGGCCGGCGCTGATCCGCGCGTGCAGGTCGGCGATGGCGGCGCCGGACAGGGTCTCGCCGCCGACCACGATCTTGAAGCCGTTGTAGTCGGCCGGGTTGTGGCTGCCGGTCACCGCAACGCAGCTGCCGGCACGCAGGTGGTAGGCGGCGAAGTACACCACCGGGGTCGGCGCCAGGCCGATGTCGGTGACATGGCAGCCGGCGCGGCGCAGACCCTCGATCAGCGCGGCCGACAATTCCGGCCCGGACAGGCGGCCATCACGACCGACCACCACCTCGTTGAGCCCCTGCTCCTGCATCACCGCACCGATCGACTGGCCGATCAGCGCCGCGACCTGCGGGCTGAGGTCGCGGCCGACCACGCCACGGATGTCGTAGGCGCGGAAGATCTCCGGCGCCACCGTGAACGCCGGCACCGGCTTGGCCGGCGCCGCCTCCTCGGTGGCGGACGGCGGCGGCGGCGGCTCCTGGCGTTGCAGGCTCTGCTGCAGGGTGTGTTCTTCGGCGGCCGCCGCGCCGGCGCGGCGCGCCCGCGGCTGCGGCAGGCGCCCGCGCGCGGCCAGCAACAGCAGCGCGCCCAGCACCAGGCACAGGCCGGCGACCAGCAGGCAAGGCAGCGCGCCCAATCCCAGCGGACCGGCTTCGGTATCCGGCAGCGAGGCGACCATGCGCAGGCCGCTGTCGCCGACCGGGCGCGACATCGCGTCGGCGCGATCGTGCAGCGCAGTGTCGCCGGCGGCGATCACGTCGTAGCTGCCCTGGCGCAGGGCCAGGTAGCCGGTGCCCGGCACCGATGCCTGCGCGACCGGGTCGGTCAGCAACGCCAGCGGCAGGCGCAGGTAGACCACCCCGGCGCTGCCCCCCAGCGAAACCGGCGCGGCCAGGCCCAGCCGGGGGCCGCCGCCGTCGCGGATCACCGCGCTGGCGAGCTTGCCGGTCATCAGCGCCTTCTCCAGCAGCGCCAGGCGGCCGTAGCCGAAGTGCGCCGCATCGGTGTAGCCCGGTTCCAGATCGGCCGGCAGCACCTGAGCGTCCTCGGCCTGCGCCCAGTCCGCACGCAGGGCCTGGGCGGCGGCCGCGGCGTCGCCGCGGCTCAGCGCTGCCTGCACGGCCGGCTGCTGCAGGCGCTCGGACAGGCGCTTGCCCACGCCCGTCAGCGCCTGCTGGGTCTGCGTCACCGCGGCATCGCGCGCCTGCTCCAGCGTGGCGGCGGCCTGCTCGGCTCGCCATTGCTCGACCCCGCTCCAGCCGAACCAGACCACCAACAGCACCAGCAGCACCGTCAGCAGAGGCGCCACCTTGCGCAAACCGTGCGGCACCGGCCGCGCTTGTGTTGCCTCGCTCATGCAGACGATCCCCTGTCAGCGCACTCCGGTATGGCCGAATCCACCCGTTCCCCTGGCGCTGTCGGCGAAAGTATCCACCACCTGCAGGGCGACGCGCACGACCGGCATCACCACCAGCTGCGCGATGCGGTCGCCGGGGGCGATGGTGAAGTCCTCGCGGCCGCGGTTCCAGACGCTGATCAGCAGTGGCCCCTGGTAGTCGGCGTCGATCAGGCCGGTGCCGTTGCCGAGCACGATGCCGTGGCGGTGGCCCAGGCCCGAGCGCGGCAGCACCACCGCGCACAGCTGCGGATCGGCGATGTAGATGGACAGGCCGCTGGGGATCAGCGCGGTGTCGCCCGGCGCCAGGGTCAGCGGCGCCTCGGTGGCCGCGCGCAGGTCGAGTCCGGCGCTGGCTTCGGTGGCGTAGTCGGGCAGCGGCCAACTGTCGCCGAAGCGCGGATCCAGCAGCTTCACCTGCAGCGGATAGGGCGTGGGAGTGCTCATGCGTGCAGCCTCTGCGCGATCAGGTCCAGCAGTTGTTCGGCCAGCTGCGTCTTGGAGACCGCCGGGAAGTCGCGTTCGCCATCCTGCCAATAGGCGGTGGCCGCGTTCTGGTCGCTCTCGAAGCCGTTCCCGGCCACCCCCACCCGGTTGGCCACGATCAGGTCCAGGTGCTTGTCGGCGAGTTTGCCACGGGCGTAGCGCTCGATGTCGTGGGTCTCGGCGGCGAAGCCGACCACCAGCTTCAGCGCCTGGGTCTGCGCGGCGACCTCGGCCAGGATGTCCGGGGTACGGGTCAGTTCCAGGGTCAGGGTCTCGCCGCTCTTCTTGATCTTCTGCACCGCCACCTGCTTGGGCGTGTAATCGGCAACCGCGGCGGTGCCGATGTAGATGTCCGCCGGCAGCGCGCCGAACACCGCCTCGCGCATCTGCGCGGCCGAGCGCACGTCGATGCGCTGCACGCCGGCGGGCGTAGGCAAATGCACCGGACCGCTGACCAGCACCACCTCGGCCCCCAGCCGGGCGGCGGCCGCGGCCAGCGCGTAGCCCATCTTGCCGCTGCTGCGGTTGCCCAGGTAGCGCACCGGATCCAGGTCTTCGTAGGTGGGGCCTGCGCTGATCACCATGCGCAGGCCGCGCAGGGCGCTTGTGCCAGTGGCAGTGCCGGAACGCGACGGGACGGCGGCCGCGGCGGCCGACACGGCGCTCTGGTCCGTATGCCCCGCCAGCGCGGCAACGATCTGCTCGGGTTCGGCCAGGCGGCCCGGGCCGGACTCGCCTTCGGCCAGCGGGCCATCGTTCGGGCCGACCACCTGTGCGCCGCGCTGGCGCAGGGTGGCGACGTTGGCCTGGGTGGCCGGGTGCAGCCACATGCGGTGGTTCATTGCCGGGCACACCGTCAGCGGCGCGGTGCTGGCCAGGCACAGCGTACCCACCAGGTCGTCGGCCAGCCCGTGCGCCAGGCGCGCCAGCAGGTCGGCGGTGGCCGGCGCCACCACCACGTGCTCGGCCCAGCGCGCCAGTTCCAGGTGGCCCATCGCCTGCTCGGCGCCACTGTCCCACAGCGTGGTGCGGGTGAGATGGCCGGACAGCGCCTGGAAGCTCAGTGGGGTGACGAACTGCTGTGCGCCGGCGGTCATCGCCACCTGCACCTCGGCGCCGGCGTCGCGCAGGCGCCGCACCAGTTCCAGCGCCTTATAGGCGGCGATTCCCCCGCCGACGCACAACAGCACACGTCGCCCCTGCAGGGGCCTTTCCAAAATCGGGGTCACGTCGGGAATGTCCTACCCATACAAGGACGATTAGCTTACCCGATGGGTTTTGGCGGCCTGATACCGTTGCGCCATGTCGGCCGGCACCCTGGCGATATGCACATCTCCGACTGGCCCTGCGAAGAACGTCCCCGGGAAAAGCTGCTGGCACGCGGTCCCCGGGCCCTTTCCGACGCCGAACTGCTGGCGATCTTTCTCGGCTCCGGCCTGCCCGGCAGCGACGCGGTGCGCACCTCGCGCGACCTGCTGCAGCGGCATGGGCCGCTGCGCACGCTGCTGGACCGAACACCCGGCGACCTGGTGCGCCTGCCCGGGCTGGGGCCGGCGCGCGCCTGCCAGCTGTCGGCGGCGCTGGAGCTGGGCCAGCGCCACCTGGCCGCGGAACTGCAGCGCGGCGACACCCTCAGCAACCCGGTCAGCGCCGGCCGCTACTTCGCGCAGCGCCTGCGATCGCGGCCGTACGAGGTGTTCGCCGCGCTGTTCCTGGACACCCGGCATCGCTGGCTGGCCTTCGAGGAACTGTTCCAGGGCACCCTGGACGGCGCCGAGGTGCACCCGCGCGAGGTGGTCCGGCGCGCGCTCACGCTCAATGCCGCCGCGGTGATCATCGGCCACAACCACCCGTCCGGAAACCCGGAGCCCTCCCCCGCCGACCGCGCCGTCACCGAGCGGCTGAAGCAGGCGCTGGACCTGATCGACGTGCGCCTGCTCGACCACTTCATCGTCGGCGACGGCGTGCCGGTCTCGATGGCGTCGCGCGGCTGGGCCTGAGCCGCCGCGGTGGGGGGCGAACCGTGCTGGCGTGGCGCCCGTCCCGGCGCAGCCAGCCGGGATTCCGCAAGGCAGGCGACCGGTCCAGGCGCCGATGCGCGCCGGGCGCCGCGTCACGGCTGAGGTCGGGCTGAACCCGGGGCGGGCCGGGAGGCGGCGGGTCGGGTAAAATCGCCGGTTCCGCGCTTCAAGCAGAGATCTCGTGAAATCCCAACTCCGCGCCCTGATCGGTCAAGGCATCGAAGCCTTGCGCGCCAATGGCACCCTGCCGGCCGACACCCTGCCGCCGGACTTCGTGGTCGAGCGGCCCAAGACCCGCGAGCACGGCGACTTCGCCACCAATGCGGCGATGCTGCTGGCCAAGGCCGCGCGCACCAATCCGCGCGCCCTCGCCCAGCAGTTGGTGGACGCGCTGCCGGCCAACGACGACGTGAGCAAGGTCGAGATCGCCGGCCCCGGCTTCATCAATTTCCACCTCGGTCCCGGCGCCTACCAGCGCGAGGTGCTGTCGGTGCTCAAGCAGGGCGAGGACTACGGCCGCAGCCTGGTCGGCAACGGCCGCACCGTGGGCGTGGAGTACGTCTCGGCCAACCCGACCGGGCCGCTGCACGTCGGCCACGGCCGCGCCGCGGCCATCGGCGACTGCCTGGCGCGTCTGCTCGAGGCCAACGGCTGGAACGCCAAGCGCGAGTTCTACTACAACGACGGCGGCAACCAGATCGAGAACCTGGCGCGCTCGGTGCAGGCGCGCGCCCTGGGCAAGACCCCGGACAGCCCCGACTGGCCGGAGGAAGGCTACCGCGGCGACTACATCCAGGACGTGGCCGACGCCTACATGGCCGGCGCCGCTGTGGACCTGGAAGGCCACGTGGTCACCGGCGCCAAGGATCCGCAGGACCTCGATGCGATCCGCCGCTTCGCCGTGGCCTATCTGCGCAACGAGCAGAACCACGACCTGGCCGCGTTCGGGGTGGATTTCGACATCTACTTCCTGGAAAGCTCGCTGTACCGCGACGGCAAGGTCGAGGAGGCGGTGCAGAAGCTGATCACCTCCGGCCATACCTATGAAGAGGGCGGCGCGCTGTGGCTGAAATCCACCGATTTCGGCGACGACAAGGACCGCGTGATGCGCAAGTCCGACGGCAGCTACACCTACTTCGTGCCGGACGTGGCCTACCACCTGAGCAAGTGGCAGCGCGGCTACGTGCGCGCCATCACCGAGCTGGGCGCCGACCACCATGGCTCGCTGGCGCGGGTGCGCGCCGGCCTGCAGGCGATGGACCTGGGCATCCCCAAGGGCTGGCCGGAATACGTGCTGCACCAGATGGTCACGGTGATGCGCGGCGGCGAGGAAGTGAAGCTGTCCAAGCGTGCCGGCAGCTACCTGACCCTGCGCGACCTGATCGAGGAAGCCGGCCGCGACGCCACGCGCTGGTTCCTGATCGCGCGCAAGCCCGATTCGCAGCTCACCTTCGACATCGACCTGGCGCGCCAGCAGAGCAACGACAACCCGGTGTTCTACGTGCAGTACGCGCATGCCCGGGTGTGCAGCCTGCTGCGCCAGGCGCAGGAGAAGAAGCTGGACTACGACCAGGCCGACGGCCAGGCGCAACTGAACCGGCTGAACGACGCGACCTCGCTGGAACTGATGCAGGAACTCTCGCGCTACCCGGAAGTGGTGGAGAATGCGGGGCATGCGCTGGAGCCGCATCTGATCGCGCAATACCTGCGCGAACTGGCCACGGCCTTCCACACCTGGTACCACGGCACCCCGGTGCTGGTGGACGACGCTGGCGAACGCAACGCCAAGCTGACCCTGGCGGTGGCGGCGCAGCAAGTACTGGCGAACGGTCTGAATCTCCTGGGCGTCTCGGCCCCGGAAAAAATGTGAGTGGAGAAGCGGTAAATGGCAGCACGACGCGGTAAGACACAGGCCCGGCGCAACACCGGCAACGGCACGCCCGGATGGGTGTGGCTGATCGCCGGCGCGGCGATCGCCGCGGTGGTGTTCCTCGGCGCGCCGGGCCTGTTCAAGAAGGATGGCGACTTCCTGCGCGTGGGCGGCCCGCGCGCCAATCCGGATGCGCAACCGGCGCCGGTGGCCGATGCCGATGTCGATGCGGCCCCGGATCTGCCCAAGCCCGCCGCCAACGCGGCCGGCAGCACCAAGCCGGAGGCGAAGAAGGACGCGCAGACCCAGTACGACTTCTACACCTTGCTGCCCGGCAAGGAAGTGCAGATGTCCGACGCCGAACTGGCTGCCAGCGCGCGCGCCGAGGCGATTCGCAAGGCCAAGGCACAGGCTGCCGCCGGCACGGCCGCGCCGGGCACCACGCCGGCTGCGGTCGCCACGGCGCCCACCGCGACGGCGGCCAATCCGACCCCGCTGCCGGAGACGCCGACTGCGGCCGCCAGCGCCGCCCCCGCCGCCGCCAAGCCGGCGACCGCCACCGCAACGCCGGCCACGACCACCGCCCCAGCGGCGGCGGCCGCAACCGCGGCCGCGGCGCCCGACAACGCACGCTACATCCTGCAGGCCGGCTCGTTCGGCGCCTCCGGCGACGCCGAGTCGACCAAGGCCAAGCTGGCGATGCTGGGCCTGTCGGCACGCGTGGAATCGGCGCAGATCAGCGGCAAGACCGTCTACCGCGTGCGCATGGGACCCTACGGCACCGCCAGCGAACTGGCCGAGGCCAAGCAGAAGTTGAACGG
Source organism: Xanthomonas sp. 3498 (assembly GCF_014199795.1). Lineage (NCBI taxonomy): Bacteria > Pseudomonadati > Pseudomonadota > Gammaproteobacteria > Lysobacterales > Lysobacteraceae > Xanthomonas > Xanthomonas sp. 3498. Next base: position 195,904 of record NZ_JACHOH010000008.1, on the reverse strand, counting down.
CAGCGGGCTGTCGGCGATCGCGATCAAGGCGCAGTGAGGCCGGGATTCGGGAGTCGGGATTCGGGAATGGGAGAAGCGGGTTCCGTGCCGCTCTCACCTTCGCGTGCGTGCGTCGTTGCCACTGACATTTGGCCGCGCCAGCCTTGATATAACGCTGTCGTTCGATGGCAGCGGCCTGCTGGCGACTGCTGAAGCCGGGATTGGGGAATCGGGATTCGGGAATGGGAGGAGCGGTTTCCGTGCCGCTTTCACCTTTGCGGTGCATGCGTCGTCACCACTGATATTGGGCCGTGCCGGTCCTGTGATGACGCTGTCGTTCGATGGCAGGGACCTGATGGCGACTGCGGGCCAGGCGCAGTAAGGCCGGAAGCAATAGGGGAAGAGGGGAAGCGAGCGCTGCCCCGTTCCCTGCGACAAGTAAGGCGCATCACGGCGCTTGGGATCTGCAGCTGTCGCGCTGGCACTGGCCGCAATCAATCATCCAAGCTGACTTCATACGCCGCCGTCGACGCCCGCGACCGCGTTTTGCTTTTACCATTCCCGATTCCCCACTCCCCATTCCCGGCCCCACCATGACTCAGACTGCCCTGATCACCGGCGCCACCTCCGGTTTCGGCGCTGCCGCCGTGCGCCGCTTCGTCGATGCCGGCTGGCGCGTGATCGCCACCGGCCGCCGCGCCGAGCGCCTGCAGCCGCTGCTGGACGCCTTCGGCGCCGAGCGCTTGCACATTGCAGCCTTCGACATCCGCGATGCCGACGCCCTGGACGCGATGCTGGCGGCGCTGCCCGAAGCCTTTCGCGGCATCGACCTGCTGGTCAACAACGCCGGCCTGGCGCAGGGCACCGCGCCGGCGCAGGCCGCGCAACTGGACGACTGGCGCACGATGATCGACACCAACATCACCGCGCTGGTGACCCTGACCCATCGCCTGCTGCCGATGCTGATCCAGCGCCGCGGCGCAATCATCAACATCAGTTCCGTCGCCGCGCTGTACCCCTACCCCGGCGGCAACACCTACGGCGGCACCAAGGCCTTCGTCAGCCAGTTCTCGCTGGGCCTGCGCTCGGACCTGCACGGCACCGGCGTGCGCGTGACCGCGATCGAACCGGGCATGGCCGAGACCGAGTTCACTCTGGTCCGCACCCATGGCGACCAGAAGGCCTCGGACACGCTCTACCAGGGCGCGCAGCCGATGACCGCCGAGGACATCGCCGAACAGATCTTCTGGGTGGCGACGCTGCCGCCGCATCTGAACATCAATCGGCTGGAAATCATGCCGGTGACGCAGTCCTTCGCCGGCTTCCAGGTCGCGCGGCAACCGGCCTGAACGGCCGCGGGGCCGCCACGCGCGGCCCCAACGTCTCCCGCCATCGTGGCGAAGGCCCTCGGCCGCCTGCATGGCGAAGGCAGCACTTGTGGTGTCGCCACACGGCGATTCCGACAGCTCTTAACGAAATGATATAACATTACTTTTGTGGCGCCGCGTTCGTGGATCGGACCGAGCGCCACCCGCTCGCCTGCAGCCGCGCCGCTGCCGCCAGCCTCCACTCCACTTTCTTTCGCAGACACCATGAAGATCGATTCCCGTGCCCTCGCCGTGCTGGCTGGACTCGCGGCCGGCGACGGCGCCGCGCAGACGACAACAACCGACACGACCACAACCACGACACTCGGCACCGTGGAAGCGCGGCGCCACAGCGCCGCTTCGCTGTCCACGCGCAACATCCTCAGCTCGGTCGACGTACTCGGCAGCGAGCAGATCGGCGACAAGAACGTCATGAACAGTTGGGAACTGCTCGGGCAGATGCCCGGCATGCAGCTCACCGAAACCCGGCAGGGCGCCGAGTCCGGCAAGGTCACCTTCCGCGCCTTCAACGGCGAGGGCTACCTCAACGGCATCAAGGTGCTGATCGACGGCGTGCCGAGCAACGTCAACAGCGGCAACCAGCGCTTCATCGACATGATCTTCCCGCTGGAGATCGCCTACATCGAAGTGGTGCGCGGCACCAACGACCCGCGCTACGGCCTGCACAACATCGGCGGCAATTTCAACATCGCCACCCGCCAGGGCGGCAACTACCAGGACCTGCGGCTGAGTGGCGGCAGCTTCGCCACGCGCGAACTGCAGTATGCCGCCGGCCATGAGGCCGATGGCCTTGCGCAGAACTACTTCGTCGGCGTGCAGGCCGCGCACGGCTATCGTGCGCACGACACCTCGCGCAAGTACACCCTCGGCGGCAAGTGGTTCTATGGCGAGGAGGACGATGCCGCACGCATCGGCCTGATCGCCCGCGTCTACCACCACGAGGCCGACGAACCGGGTTTCCTCACTGCCACCGAACTGGCCGAGGACCGCGACCAGTCGCCGCCGAAGAACGCCAACGATGGCGACGACCGCGACATGCGCCAGGCCAGCGTGCACGCCGACTTCAGGCTCGGCGACGGCCTGCAGCTGCGCAACACGCTGTACCTCAACCGCTACCAGGACGACCGCCGGGTCACCTTCACCAGCTACCCGCTGGGCAACGCGCCGCGGCAGCGCCGGCAGTGGGACGAAACCCAGACCGGCCTGCTCAGCACCATCACCTGGCAGGCCAGCGACCTGCTCAGCGTGGAAGCAGGCCTCAACGCCGAGCACCAGGACAACCGCTACCGACGCGCGCGCTACGCGTACAGCGTGCCGACCGATTTCGATCGCGCCCCGGCACGCGTGCAGAACGACGACCGCTACAGCCTGGACAATCTCGGTCTGTACCTGCAGGCGGTGATCCAACCGAGCGATGCGCTGAAGATCGTCCCCGCGTACCGCGTCGACCGCTTCTCCGGCGACACCGTGCTGCCCGGCGGTATCCATGCGCCACTGCAGCGCTACGGCTGGATCGAGCAGCCCAAGCTCAGCGTGATCTATGCGCTGACCCCGCAACTGAGTGTGTATGCCAACTGGGGCCGCACCTTCCAGATCCTCACCGGCTCCACCGCCCCGGCCTACCTGACGCCGGGGCAAAGCGCATTCCGGCCCTCGATCAATACCGGCAAGGAGCTGGGCCTGAAGCTGCAGCCGGTCGCCGGCACCGAGGCGCGCGTGGCGGTCTGGCGCCAGGATGCCACCGACGAGGTGGCCAACATGCCCAGCACCGGCACCACGGTCGGGCTCGGCCAGACCCGCCGGCAAGGCGTGGACCTGCAACTGAGCACGCAACTGGGCGAGCGCTGGACGCTGTGGCTGTCGCACGCGATCCAGGAAGCCAAGGTGGTCAGCGCCTTCACCGCGACCGGCGAACCGCTGCGCGGACGCGAGGTGTTCTCCACCCCGCGCTACATCAGCAACGCCGGCGTCGACTACCGGCCCAACGCACGCTGGAAGTTCGGGCTGCAGGCGCGCGCACAGGGCGACTACTACATCGACGAGCGCAATGCGCAGGGCAAGTACGGCGGCTTCCGCGTGGTCGACGCCAGCGTGCGCTACCAGCTCGGCCCGCGCACCAGCCTCGATCTGCAGGTGAAGAACCTCACCGACAGCCGCTACGCCTACGTCTGGTACGACAACTTCTTCTGGGGCGGCAACGACCAGCCGATGTTCTCGCCAGCGCCCGGGCGTTCGGCCTATCTCGGGTTCGAACTGCGGTTGTAACGGCGTCATGCGGCCAAGGCGGGCCGCGCAGTCGTCCGAAGCGGCGTCCGCCGCGTGTGGTACGGTTCCAGGCGTCGCCAGCCTTTGCGCAAGCCTCCCTCGTTCACAGGAGTGCCTTGCGATGCTCTCTCCCTCTTCGTTCGACCACGTCGTCTTCCCTTTGCGGGAGACGCCACGATGACCGACTTCGTCACCGACGCGGCGCAGCTGCAGGACTGCGTGGGCCGCCTGCCCGGCCCGCGCGACCTGAAGGTGATCGACCACCTGGACGCGCACGCGTTGCGTTGGCTGGCCGCCAGTCCCTTGCTGTTCGCCGGCGTCGCCAGCCAGCGCCTGGCGCTGAGCGCGGGCAGCGGCGCGCCCGGCTTCGCGCGCGGCGACACTCCGCATTTGCTGTCGATCCCGCTGCAGGCGCTGGATGCGGCCCACGCGCATGTCGGCGCCGGCTTCGGCTCGCTGTTCCTGGTGCCCGGGTTGGGCGAGACCCTGCGGATCAATGGCCGCATCGCCGGCGACGACGGCACGCGCCTGTTCGTCGCGGTCGAGGAATGCTATCTGCACTGCGCCAAGGCCCTGCTCCGCGCCAACTGGTGGCACGCCGAGGCGCAGACCGGCGCCACGCCGGCGGAAACGCCGGAGGGATTGCTCGCCAGCTGCCGGCTGCTGATCCTGGCCACCGCCGATGCCGAGGGCCGCGTCGATGTCAGTCCGCGCGGCGATCGCGCCGGGGCCTTGCTGCAAGCCCACCGCGACGCCTGGTGGTTTGCCGACCGGCCGGGCAATCGCCGCGTCGACAGCCTCGGCAACCTGCTGGCGCGGCCGCAAATCGCGCTGCTGGCGCTACGCCCCGGCAGCGCGCGCTGCGTGCGCATCGAAGGTCTCGCCCGCCCCAGCACCGATGAGGCAATCCGCAACGCGCTCGCCGTCGATGGACGCGTTCCGCATCTGGCGGTACGGGTGCTGCCGGCGCTCCTCGAAGACACGCACAGCCCGGCGCTGGGTCGCTTCGACCGTTGGCCGCCCGCCGCCATCGCACACGACCTGGATCCGCCGGCGATCTTCCGCGACCACGTCAGGCTCAGCGGCGCGCGTGGTGCCCGGGCCGCGCTGATGCGCGCGGCGGTCTCGGTGCCCGGCGTGGTCCGCAAGGGGCTGCAGGCCGATTACAAGAAGAACATGTACTGAGCGTGCGACCCAGCTGGCTCACCCGGCTGCGCCGATCACGCCGGGTGCGCTGAGGTGATACACGGCATAGCGCTGTGCCTCGTCGTCTGCCGGCGGCAGCTCGCGCCACAGGCGGAAATGCAGGCGCGTCCATCCCTGCGGTTCATAACCGCTCACCGTGGCCAGCACGCGTTCGTCGGGCGCGTGCGCGTCGGCGAGGTCGTCCCCCAAGGCAGGCGAAGCTGCCTGAAGCACGCGCGTGGCGTAGCGCGCCGTGCGCAGCGCCGCGGACGACCATGCCGTGCCGACCATCCACGTCTGCACCGCCGGGCGGCCGAAGGCGTCGCACAGCGCGGCGAACGCGGGCCCGGCAAGGAAGGCATGCATCGCCGCGGCATCGCGCCACAGGTAGAACGGCGCATACAGGTTCTGCCGGCCGGGCAGGAGCGGATCGGTGCGATCGGCGACCAGGTAGGCCTTGAACTGCAGCCCCGGCAGCGTGTCGAGCAGCGGCCCCTTGTCGGCGATGCGGCGGCGGATGATGGCCATGTCGTAGTCCGCCGGCAACGCGATGCTGTACTGCATGGCGATCATGCCGGCGCTCCGCTGGCCGTGATGCCGGCGCGGCCGCCGCCGAAGGACCAGTCCTGCGCCGCGGTGGTGACGATGTTGACCATCACGTCCTCAGGCGCAATCCCCGGCGCGATCGCCAGCAACTCGACCAGGCGCCGGTAGAACGCCTGCTTGCAGGCGGCGCTGCGTTCGCGGCCGGCGGTGATGGCGATCAGCACGAAGCCATCCGAGCGCGGCCCGCCCAGGTAATGGCGGTCGAACACCAGTTCGTCCGGGTCGTGCTGATGGATGACCTGGAAGCAGTCGCCGGCGGGCACCTCGAAGGCCTCGTGCATGGCCTGGTAGAGGCTGGCCGACAGCGCGCGCAGGTAGGCGGGCGCGTGGCCACGCAGCAGCGAAATACGGGCGTACGGCATCAGCGCGTCTCCGTCGTGGCCGGCGCCGCCGCCGCGGCTGTGCGCAGCAACGGCAGTGCGGACGCCGCGCACGGCCAACCGGCGTAGAACGCCAGGTGGGTGATGGCTTCGGCCAGGGTGTCGCGGTCCAGGCCGTTGTCCAGCGCGCGGGCCAGGTGCAGCGGCAACTGCTCCAGGCGGGACAGCGCCACCAGCGCCGCCACGGTGACCAGGCTGCGTTCGCGTGGCGACAGCCCGGGGCGCTGCCACATCTCGGCGAACAACACCTCGTCGGTGAGGCGGGCGAAGGCCGGCGCGATGTCGCCGAACGCGGCCTGCGGGGAAGGAAACGGCGTACCAGGGTCGGACATCGGAGGTCTCGCAGTGGGAACGGGCACAGCCTAGTCGCGCAAGACCTTCCGAAAAATCGGAAAATATCGAACCGATCATTCGGAAAAACAGGATCGACCGATGCGCCCCGTGACTTTCGACCTCGATGCACTGCGCAGCTTCGTCGCCGGCGTGGAACTGGGCAGCTTCGCCAGGGCGGCCGACCGCCGCGGGCGCTCCACCTCGGCGATCAGCGCGCAGCTGAAGAAGCTGGAGGAGCAGGCCGGGCAGCCGGTGCTGCGCCGCCAGGGCCGCGGCCTGGCCCTGACCGAGGCCGGCGAAGCGCTGCTGGGCTACGCGCGGCGGCTGCTCGAGCTCAACGACGAGGCGGTCGTGGCGCTGCAGGACACGGCGCTGCAGGGCTGGGTGCGGCTGGGCCTGCAGGAGGATTTCGGCGAGCACATGCTGCCGGACGTGCTCGGGCGCTTCGCCCGCGCCCACCCGCAGGTGCGGATCGAAGCACGCATCGCCCGCCACCAGGAACTGCTGGCGCGGGTGGAGGCCGGACAACTGGATCTGGCGCTGGCCTGGGAGTCCGGCGCGGCCTCGGCGCATCGGCAGGCGCAAGCGGCGTGGCCGCTGCGCTGGATCGCCGCCGCCGAGCGCAGCAGCCTGCCCGCGACGGCCAGCTGGAGCGGTGAAGCGCCGCTGCCGCTGGTGATGCTGGAAGCACCCTGCCTGCTGCGCACGGCCGCGACCACCGCACTGGACCGTGCCGGCATCCCGTGGCGCATCGCCTTCACCAGCGCCAGCCTCGGCGGCGTGTGGGCCGCGGTGCGCGCCGGATTGGGCATCACCCTGCGCACGCCGGCCGGGGTGCCAGCCGGACTGGCCCTGCTCCCGCCCGGCGCCGGCGGCCTGCCGACGCTGCCGGCGCTGGGATTGAGCCTGCATCGCGCGGTCGCCGTGCCGCCACCGGCGGTGGCGCGGCTGGCGGAGATCCTGCAACAGCGCCTGCAGGCGGCGCATGCGGCGCTGGTCGGGGATGGGCGAGCGACGGCGGCATGACAGGCCGCGCCGATGGTGTGGCGCGCGACCTGCCACCGCGCGCCACACCCAACGGCAGCGCCTGCAGCAGTACCGGGATTACTTGCAGGGCAACATCTTGCCGATCAGTCCGCCACCACTGCTGATCGAGGTCTTGACGACGCTGTCGTCGCTCTTGATTTCCACGTCCCTGAACATCTCGTCGTTGCGCGCAACCGTGTAGTCCTGGCGCTCGTAATGGTCCACCTGGGCGGCATCGCCGTAGCTGCTGCCCACGTACACATCGCGCGACTTGGCCTGGTTGAACTCGAACTGCATGGCCAGGATGTAACGGCCGGGCAGCATGTCGGTGAACTGGAACGCACCCTTGGCGTCGGTCTGGGTTTCCACCCGGGTGTTGTAGGCCTGATCGGACATGGTCACCGCTTCCTTGCTGCGGTCCGACTTCTTGCGCAGGGCGACCCATTGTTCGAAGTACGGGGTCGCCGGGAACAGCATGACCTTGCGGTTGTCGGCCAGATACATGCCTTTGTCGTGATAGGCACAGGCCACGCCGGTGATGGTCGCATGGCCCTTGGCCAGCGCGGCCTCGGCTGCCGCCTTGTCGAACGGCAGGCTGGGCGAGGTCTGGCGGATCTTCGGCGTGCTGTCCACGGTTGGCGACGTGCGCACCTGTGCGGCGCTCTGGCCGGCGGCGGCCAGTCCGCAGCTCAGCAGCAGGACCCAGCCACGGCGTGTGATCGTCGGCATTGCATTCCCCTATTCGTCCATGAAGGCGCGCACGCTAGCACGATCCACCGCGGCGCTACAGGGGTGTGCCGCACGGGTCGGCCACCGTGCGTTCAGCCACGCGCCGCCGCCGCGACCGGCGCGCTGCGCCGCTCGCGCAGGCGCAGGAACGGCTGCTCCACTGCGTAGTGCAGGACGGCCGCGAACAGCAGCGCCACGCCGGCATAGGCAGCGAAGGCGAGCGGCCCACGCCTGGGTCAGATGGAACGCGGCCTTGTGGCTCAGGTACAGGCTGTAGGACACCGCGGCCAGCCAGGCCGCACCCGGCACCCGACAACGCCCCAGCCATCCCTGCGTGGAGGCGCCGGCGCCGACCAGCAGCGCCAATCCCAGCGACAGCACCGGCCAGCCGATCGCGTTGCCGAGCAGGCCGGTGCGGTCGCGGGACAGCCACATCGCCAGCGCGCAGACCACGATGCCGGCAAGCGCCAGGGCGTTGGCGTGGCGCTGCAGCCGTTGCCAGTGTTGCGGCCGGAAGGTCTTCAGCACCGCCAGCGCCACGCCGGCCAGCAGGCCATCCAGGCGGTTCCAGGTGGGGTAGTAGAGATCCTCGATGAACCAGTTGCGCTGCAGTCCGGCGCCGATGCGATCCAGCGCGCTGCCGTGCAGCCAGATGGCGCTGCGCAGGGCGACGCCGGCCAGCACCACGGCCACGCACAGCGCCACGAAACGCGGCGCCGACGGCCGCCGCAGCATCCACGCCGCCAGCAGCGGGAACACCAGGTAGAAATGCTCTTCCACACACAGCGACCAGGCATGCGAGAACGCCTGCTGGTTGGCATAGTCGATGCCCAGGTTGAGGGTGAAACTGGCGAACAGCCACCACGGCGCGATCCCGGGCGCTTCGCGGAAACCGGGCCAAGCCAGGTACAGCGCCAGCACCACCGCGTACGCCGGCAGGATGCGGTAGGCACGGCGGCGGTAGAACTGGCCGTAGTGCAGCCGCTCGCCACGGGCCAGCGGCGCCAGCACCTGGCCGCCGATCAAAAAGCCGCTGAGCACGAAGAACAGGTCCACGCCCATCCAGCCGTAGCGCGACAGCCACTGCCAGTCCGGCCCCAGTCCACCGACCACGAAGGAATGGAACAGCATCACCCAGACGATGGCGATGGCGCGCAGCAGGTCGAGACCGGGATAGCGCATCGTAGGAAGGCGGCGGTGGGGAGCGCGCAGCTTACTGGCTGCGTTGGCGGTTGCGGCGGCGGCCGTCCACGGGCGTCCGCACGATCGCATCGCGCCTAGAAATGCAGCCGCTGCGCTATGCGACCAACCCCATGCTCGCGTGCGCGGACGCACCCTCACCCCAACCCCTCTCCCGGGGGGAGAGGGGCTCGAGCGGATCGCGCGCTGTCAGCCCAGCGGTTCGTCCGACAGGTAGGTGTAGCCGGTCAGGCCGGCTTCGAGCGCGTCGGCCAGTTCCGTCGCCTGCGCGGCCGGCAACTGCGCGGCGGCCACGCGTTCGGCGTAGGCGGCGCGCAGGTCGTCCAGGCGGTAGCCGACGTAGTCCAGCATCACGTCGGTGGTGTCGCCGCGGCGCTGCTGGGCGATGCGGTAGCCGTCGCCCTCCACCGCCACTTCCACCGCATCGGTGTCGCCGAACAGGTTGTGGATGTCGCCGAGGATCTCCTGATACGCGCCGACCAGGAAGAAGCCGATGCGGTAGCTCTCGCCCGGGCGCAACGCGTGCAGCGGCAGCGAGCTGTCCAGGCTTTCATTCTCGACGTAGGTCTTGACCATGCCGTCGGAATCGCAGGTCATGTCGCAGACCACGCCGCGCCGCGCCGGCGCCTCGTTCAGGCGCTCGATCGGCACGATCGGGAACACCTGATCGATCGCCCACACGTCGGGAATCGATTCGAACACGCTGAAGTTGACGAAGTACTTGTCGACCAGGCGCTCGTTGAGTTCGTCCAGCACCGGGCGGTGGCTCTTTTCCTCGTGGCTCAGCCGCGCCCGCACGCCGTGGGCGATGGCGTAGAACAGGTCGTCGATGCGCGCGCGATGGGTCAGGTCGATCTGGCCCAGGGCGTAGCCGCTGAGGCCTTCGGCGTGGAAATGCTGCGCCTCCTGGAACAGTTCCACCGCCGGGCGCTGGTCGAGCTCGGCATGGATCTCGCGCAGGTGACGGATCGCAGCCGGCTCGTCGTCGTGCGCGTCCGGCACGCGGCCTTCCGGCGCCTGCTCCACCTCCGACACGTTGGCGATCAGCACCGCATGGTGCGCGGTCATCGCACGCCCGCACTCGGTGACGATGCGCGGCGGCGCCAGGCCGTGCTCCTCGCAGGCGCTGGCCAGCGGCTGCACGATGTTGCTGGCGTAGGAGTGCAGGCCGTAGTTGATCGAGCAGTAGCTGCGCGAGCGGGTGCCTTCGTAGTCGATGCCCAGGCCGCCGCCGACATCGACGTGGCTGATCTTGGCGCCCAGCTTGGACAGTTCGACGAAATAGCGGGTGGCCTCGCGCATGCCGTTGGCGATGTCGCGCACGTTGGAGATCTGCGAGCCCATGTGGAAGTGCAGCAGGTTCAGCGCGTCGGCGTACTCGGTGTCGCGCAGGGTCTTCCACAGGTCCAGCACCTGCCGCGGCGACAGCCCGAACTTGGCCTTGTCGCCACCGCTGTTCTGCCACTTGCCCGCGCCCAGCGAGGCCAGGCGCATGCGCACGCCCAGGCCCGGCTTCACGTCCAGCGCGCGCGCTTCCTCCAGCACCAGCTTCAGCTCCGACGGCTTCTCGATGACGATGAAGGTCTGCAGGCCGAGCTTGCGCCCGATCAGCGCCAGGCGGATGTATTCGCGGTCCTTGTAGCCGTTGCAGACGATGAGCCCGCCCGGCCGCGACAGCGCCAGCACCGCCATCAGTTCCGGCTTGCTGCCCGCCTCCAGGCCGAAGCCCTCGCCCTGGTGGCTGGCCAGGGTGCCGGCCACGCCGCGATGCTGGTTGACCTTGATCGGGTACACCGCGGTGTAGCCGCCGGTGTAGTCCCAGTCCGCCTGGGCCTGGGCGAAGGCGCTCTGCAGCTTGCCCAGGCGCTCGCCGAGGATGTCCGGGAAGCGCACCAGCATCGGCAGCTTGGCCCCGGCCGCGCGCGCGGCGTCCACCACCTCCGGCAGCGCGATCGCCACGCCGTCGGCGCCCTGCGGCCGCACCACCACCCGGCCGGCCGCGTCCACGTCGAAGTACCCGTCGGCCCAGTGCGGGATCGAGTAGGTCTTGCGGGCTTGGTCAAGGGACCAATCGCTCATCGTGGCGGCTCGGCTGACGGAAAAAGGGCGTGGATTGTAACCCCTGCTACGCGTGGGGTCCGTTACAATCCGCGCCGTTCCGACGCCCTCGGCTCCTGGTGGAGCCGGGCCGGGTTCGCGGGCGCCTGGCGTGGCCTGCGCCTCGCCCTCATCCGGAGAGGGCGCGGTCACAGTCTCACGTGGCCTGGCTGCGCGAGGCTGCGCACGAGCCTCATCCGGCGAGAGTGTGGTAACAGCGTCGCGTGGCCTGGCTGCACGAGGCTGCGCCCGACCCTCATCCGGCGCTTCGCGCCACCTTCTCCCGGGGGGAGAAGGAAATGCTGCATTCTTTTTGCTTTCCTAGGACATTCCATGAGCGCCAACGACAACTGGTACATCGAACACTTCCAGCCCACCGGCTCGGCCATCGGCTACCGCATCACCGGCAAGCTGGACGAGGTGCAGTCGCCGTTCCAGAAGATCGAGATCTACGACACCACCGACTGGGGCAAGCTGATGGTGATCGACGGCGCGGTGATGCTGACCACGCGCGACAACTTCTTCTACCACGAGATGATCAGCCACCCGGCGCTGTTCACCCACGCCGCGCCCAAGCGCGTGGTGATCATCGGCGGCGGCGACTGCGGCACCCTGCGCGAAGTGCTCAAGCACCCGGGCGTGGAAAGCGCCACCCAGTGCGACATCGACGAGCAGGTCACGCGCATGGCCGAGAAGTACTTCCCCGAGCTGTGCGAATCCAACGGCGACCCGCGCGCCGAGCTGCTGTTCGACGACGGCGTGGCCTACATGGCCAACTGCCCGGCCGGCAGTGTGGACATCGTCATCGTCGACTCCACCGACCCGGTCGGCCCGGCCGAAGGCCTGTTCAACAAGGCCTTCTACGAGAGCTGCTTCAAGGCGCTGAAGGACGACGGCATCCTGGTGCAGCAGTCCGAATCGCCGCTGGCGCTGCTGGACCTGATCAAGGAAATGCGCGCGGAGATGGGCAAGGCCGGCTTCGCCAGCTTCCACACCGTGCCGTTCCCGCAGCCGTGCTACCCGACCGGCTGGTGGAGCGTGACCATGGCGCGCAAGCAGGGCGGTTTCGACTTCCGCCAGGACGACGCCGCGGCCAAGCCGTTCGCCACCCGCTACTACAGCGCGCACCTGCACACCGGCACCCAGGTGCTGCCGCCGTTCGTGGCCGAGGCGCTGGGCGGCTGATCGCCGCCGCCGGCATCGGCGCGCGCATTCGGGCGTGCGCCGATACCGCTGCCGACCCGCCGCGCGGCCGGCAAACCAGCCAAAGTCGCCATCGTCGCCTGCATGCACACGTTCCTGCGCTGGCTCAATGCCATCGCACGCGATCACGCCCCATACGCTCCCCGGTCATCGCCACGGTATGACAATTGACTCCCACAGGTGCGGCACTCGCCTTGTCGGAGGACTGCGCTGTGGGAGGGACTTCAGTCCCGACGACGGAGAGTGTCAGTCGGCTTTCGGCTTCGCTTGTCGCGGTTGCATCACAGTCGACTCCCACAGGGGCTTGCGGCGAACTCGCCGGGTGCACTGTGGGAGGAACTTCAGTCCCGACGCATTAGGCCATCGGAAAGCGCGCCACCTCGCGTGTCGCGGCGGCATGACAGTTGATTGCCACACGGACGGAACACGAACATGTCAGCGCCGACGCGCGGGGGCGCCGGATCGAAGAACCGCATAGCGCACTACAGCGCGTCGGCATCCAGTTCGCCGGTGCGGATCCGCACCACGGTACCCAGGTCATAGACGAACACCTTGCCGTCGCCGATCTTGCCGGTGGCGGCGGCCTTGACGATGGCCTCGACCACGCGTTCGACCTGGTCCTCGCTGACCGCCACTTCCAGCTTCACCTTCGGCAGGAAATCGACCACGTACTCGGCGCCGCGGTACAGCTCGGTGTGGCCCTTCTGCCGGCCGAAGCCCTTGACCTCGGTGACAGTGATGCCGGCCACGCCCTGCGCGGCGAGCGCTTCGCGCACGTCGTCGAGCTTGAACGGCTTGATCACGGCCATGATCATCTTCATGCGGCGTTCTCCAATCACAATGGCCTCAGGATAGCGCGGTTGCGCGATCGGCGGCCGTCGGGTTCAATGATCGCGCGCCCCCAACGCCGGAATTTTCCGACAGCGCGCCGCGTCCGATCCCGATGGTCCCGACCTTTCCGGTGCCGCACTCTGACGCCACCTGCCGGAGCACAGCCATGATCGACCTCAACCATCTCGACGACCTCGCCCGCCGCCTCAGCGACCTGGTGCCGCCGGGCCTGCGCCAATCCCGCGACGAACTGCAGAGCACCTTCAAGAGCGCGCTGCAGGCCGGGCTGGGCAAGCTCGACCTGGTCACCCGCGAGGAGTTCGAAGTGCAGCGCGCAGTGCTGCTGCGCACGCGCGAGAAGCTCGAAGCGCTGGAGCGCAGCGTCGCCGCGCTGGAAGCGGCGCGCAGCGGCCAGACGCCCAGCGCCAACACCTGATCCACCCGCCGCCATGAGCCTGGCGCTGGTGCACAGCCGTGCCCGCGCGGGGGTGCTTGCGCCTCCGGTTCGGGTCGAAGTCCATCTGTCCGGCGGCCTGCCGGCCACGCAGATCGTCGGCCTGCCCGAAGCGGCGGTGCGCGAATCGCGGGATCGCGTGCGCGCCGCCCTGCTCTGCGCGCAGTACGAATTCCCGGCGCGGCGGATCACCGTCAACCTGGCCCCGGCCGACCTGCCCAAGGAGGGCGGCCGCTTCGACCTGCCGATCGCGCTGGGCATCCTCGCTGCCGCTGGCCAGCTCGACCCACAGGTGCTCGGCCAGTACGAATTCCTCGGCGAACTGGCCTTGACCGGCGAACTGCGCCCGGTCGACGGCGTCCTGCCGGCCGCGCTGGCCGCCGCCCAGGCCGGCCGCACCCTGATCGTCCCGGCCGACAACGGCGCCGAGGCCGCACTGGCGCAACACGTGCAGGCCTTCACCGCGCGCACCCTGCTGGAGGTCTGCGCGCTGCTCAACGGCAGCAAGACCCTGCCAGCGGCGACCGCACCGCCCGCGGTCGCCGCGCCCTTTCCCGACCTGAGCGACGTCCGCGGCCAGGCGCAGGCGCGGCGCGCCCTGGAGATCGCCGCGGCCGGGCATCACCACCTGCTGCTGATCGGCAGCCCGGGCTGCGGCAAGACCCTGCTGGCCTCGCGACTGCCCGGGATCCTGCCCGAGGCCAGCGAGGCCGAGGCGCTGGAGAGCGCGGCCATCGCCTCGGTCAGCGGCCGCGGCGTGGATCCGTCGCGCTGGCGGCAACGCCCGTACCGCGCACCGCACCACACCGCCAGTGCGGTGTCGCTGGTCGGCGGCGGCACCCATCCGCGCCCGGGCGAGATCTCCCTGGCGCATCATGGTGTGCTGTTCCTGGACGAATTGCCGGAATGGAACCGGCATGCGCTGGAAGTGCTGCGCGAGCCGCTGGAGTCGGGCCAGGTGACCGTGTCGCGCGCGGCGCGCAGCGCCGAGTTTCCCGCGCGCTTCCAGTTGGTGGCGGCGATGAATCCCTGCCCCTGCGGCTGGGCCGGCGACCCCAGCGGCCGCTGCCGCTGCAGCGAGGACGCGGTGCGGCGCTACCGCGCGCGCATCTCCGGCCCACTGCTGGACCGCATCGACCTGCACGTGGAAGTGCCGCGGCTCCCGCCACAGGCGCTGCGCGCCGATGCGACGCCCGGCGAAGCCAGCGCCGTCGTGCGCGAGCGCGTGGAGCTGGCCCGGCAACGCCAGCAGGCGCGTGCCGGCCGGCCCAACGGCCAGCTCGGCCACAGCGACACCCTGCGCGACTGCCGCCTGCAGCCACGCGACGAGGCGCTGCTGGAACAGGCCATCGACCGCCTGCGGCTGTCGGCGCGTTCGTTGCATCGGATCCTGCGCGTAGCCCGCACCATCGCCGACCTGGACGCAAGCGAGCGCATCGCCACCGCGCACCTGACCGAGGCCATCGCTTACCGGCAGTTGGACCGGGGCGAGCCCGCACAGGCGCCGGTGGCGCGCAGCGCGTAAGGCATCCGGGACACGGTTGCGTCGCTGCCGGCTGGGTACGGCGGATATCTGCCCCATTCACCGCACGACCTGGCGTGGGCACGCCTTGCGGACAAGTGATCGGCGGCATCGCGCATGCGCCCGGATGTCGATCGCCTGGGACGCTTTTTTACACTTGCTTCCGCCGCATCGTTCAGGACTCGCGGTCGCGCAATCGGTCCACTGAGCGCCGGCCATCGCCGCTCGGCACGATGCCACGGCTACTGAGGGCCACAGCCCCCTCAGATACAGATGTTCCAGGCGGATTTCTCCGCCTGGAACACAACCACGGTAATGCGTCGGGTCGATCAGGGCAGCGAGGTGTAGGGCTGCCGCCACGGATTGACTTCGACGTAGCTGCGGCCGGTCACGGCGGCGCCGTTGAGGGTGCCGACCACTTGCGACGCGCCTTCCCAATACGTGCGGTGCCCGGTCCAGAGCATCTCCTGGTCGTCGACCAGCGGCGTGATGAGCAGGTTGCCTTCCGGCAGGATCACGTTCCACTTCGACTCGTAGGTGTAGCCGGAGTTCGGACTCGTCCAGGTCGCCAGCCGCTGCAGGTCCATCTGGTCGCCGGACACCGGGGTCGCCACGCCCTTGGATACGCGCGTGCCGAACTTGTTGGTGATGGCGCCGGTGTTGGGATCCTGCAGGTAATACAGCATGTACTGGGTGTCGTTATCCATCTGGATGGCGAACCAGTTCCAGCCGCCGCCGAAGAACGAGCCGTTTTCGTCCGACGCCATGCCCTTCACGAACCACTGGCGATCCTGCCACGACGTGCCGATGATCTTGATCGGCACGCCGTTGTCGTAGACCGTGCCTTCGGTATCCAGCGCCGTGGACGAGTAGTAGGCGGAGGTCTTGGCGATGGGCCGGTAGTCCACCACGCCATTGCCGTTATGCAGCACGAACGGCAAGTCGCTGCTGGTCTTGAGGTCGATGGCGAAGCGTCCATCGCCGAGGGCGCCCTTGATCGTGTAATTCTGCTGCGAACCGCTGATCGACCAGTCCTTGTTGGTGAAATCGAACGATCCCTTCCGATCGGGAATCTGCTCGGTGACGACGCGCTCTTCCACCTTGTGCAGCTTGTTGTTGACGTCGGTCACCGCGAAGTGCCAGGAGTAGGTGGCAGGTCCGGAGCCGATCGGCCACAACTGGAACACGGTGACTTCGTAACCGAACTCGCGCTTGGCACCGCTCGGGTCCACGCCATACAGGTGGCCGACGAAATACCACCATTCCAACTGGCTGTGGTGCGGACCTTCGTCGCGCGGCAATTGTATCGGTGCAGGCTCTTCGAACACCTGCGCGGCCGCGGGTGCGGACGAGAAGCCGCACGCGATGACCATGGCAGCGGCGAGCCAGCCGCGGAAGCGGCTGAACGTTCTGGTGGATAGACGCATTGTGATCCCCTGAAAAGTGATGACGGATGTCATGCTGGCTGGATGCGATTGGACGACTTCAAGGCAGGACGCGCGCACCCCATTCCACGCCCCACGGATTCATTTCGGCGAACGCCTTGCCGGTGATCGATTTCCCCGCCACGGTGCCGACCACCTTGGCCGGACCCTCGAAATAGAACTTCTGCGTGGCCGGCGCATACAGCTCGGCGTCCTGCAGCATCGGCGTGATGGTGATGGCGCCGTCCGGCAAGGTGACCTTCCATTGCGCCGGATAGGTGTAGCCGGTATTGGGACTCGTCCAGCTGCCGATCCGTTGGAGCTTGAGCGCGCTGGGATCGAGCGGCGTGTAGTGACCGTCGGCGGTCTTGACGGCGAGCGCCTGATCGACCGTGCCGTCGCCCTTGATGAAGAAACTGATGTTGTATTGGCTGTTGTCGTCCAGCGACACGCCGAACCAGGTCCATCCGCTTTTGGCATCGCCGGGAATACCGTTGGCCCACTCGTGGTCGTACCAGGAGGTGCCGGTGACCTTGACCGGCACGCCGTGATCCCACACCGTGCCGCTGGTTGCATTGACGTTGAAGGAGTAATACGGCGAGATGAATTCACCGTAGGTTTCCACGCCATTGGTGCCGTTCAACGTGGGTTTCTGCAGCGCCTGCGTGCCGAGATCGATGGCGTAATCCATGTCCACAGGCGCGGCCTTGGCATAGTAACTCCCCATCGAACCGCCCATCTGGAAGCCGGCGACGTCCAGATCGAAACGATCGGTCGAGGTGGTGAATGGCCCGGTCACCACCTGCTTCTTGAAGCGAAAGTCGCCGCGGTCAAGATCCGAGATCGCGAAATGCGCATCGTAGATCGGCGGGGTATTGGCGACGCCGACAATCTGGAATACCACCATTTCGTACGCGTATGAGTGTTTTCCCCCAGAAGGATCGGTCCCGTCCAGGAAACCGGTCATATACCACCATTCGGCAGGCTGGCGATGGGAAGCTTCGTCGTGCGGGAGCGAGATACTTGTTTCGATGGGTGGAAATGTCCCGATCGCCTGCGCTGCCGCCACCGGCGCAAGCACTGTCGCAGGAAACGCGAGAGCGGCGATCGCGAAAGCATGCACGAGTCCGTGCATCCGAATCATTTTCATGACGGAATCCCCTGACTGGTATTGAGCAAGTAGCAACTGCAGCTGATGAAATGCGTGGAACACGACGTCGCCTTGTGCAGTGCAGCGATATCGTGTTCGACGAACATCTATTCCCGCCTTTTCGGCTGTCAATGCTTCATCTTTAAATACTTCGATCCTGTAACGGACGTCTCATCGTGACAGTGCGCGGCGCTTCAATCGATGCTCGCGATCGTCCGATTTATAACCAGTTTCTGACAGGCGAACCGAGGCAATGCGCAACTCGCAAAAAGATTGCCCATACTCTTCGCTCGCAATAAGAACGGACCTGCCGCGCATAAAAATCCGCCGGTCACGCTTCCTGTCTAAATAATCGTCCAGCGCAAGTTGTTCCACGCCGCGGTATTCGTGAGCAGAGGCTCAAAGCATCCGATCGGCCGCGGCCACCGCATCGGCGATCAACGCGTTGCAACGGCGCGCATGGGTGAAGGTCATGCCGTGCGACGCCCCGGCCAGCACCTCATGGCGCGCCTGCGGCAGCCAGGCCGCCAGCGCGGCGGCGTTGTCGCGGTACTGGGCCGGGCTACGTTCGCCGGCGACCAGCAACACCGGCATCGCCAGGGTGGCGGCCTGCTCGGGCCGGTACGCCGGGAGTGCATCGCCGATCTGCGGCACCAGGGTCTGCGCGTTGTCGCGCACCATCTGTCGGAAACTCGCGCTGCTGCGCGCCCAGGCGCCGGGCTGGCTGACCGAATCGACGAAGCATTCCAGGCCCGCCTCGACCTGGCCGCTCTGCAGCAGCGCGATCGCCTTCGCGCGGACCGCCTGCACCTCGGCTGGCAGGCCCTGCGGCTGCGGGCCGCCGGGATCGAACAGGGTCAGGCTCGCGATGGCATCCGGCCGCAGCAGCGCCGCCTGCCAGGCCACGGCGGCGCCGCGAGAATGGCCGACCAGATGCACCGGTCGCGCTTCCTCGGCGATGAAGGCGGCGAGCTGCTGCGCATGCCAGCGCCAGCCGAACGCATGTCGCGATGCCGAGGGCAGCCGCGGGTAGTACTGGCCCAGGCTCAGTGCGCTGAGCTGGAAGCGATCGGCCAGGCCGCGCAGTTGCGGCGACCAGTAGCGGTAGTCGCACAGCGCCCCGTGCACCAGCAATACCGGCGCGCCCTCGCCCACCCGCAGATAGGCCAGCGCATCATCCGCGCCGAGCCGGCGCACCTCAGGCTTGGGCAAGGGCGTCCGCGGACTGGTCATGCCCCTGCGCTTCTCGACGGAACAGACCTGGCGCGCGGGCGAAAGCCGTCAGTGTCGGCGTCCGTGCTGCGATATCGGGCAACACGCGCGGACACGGGAAGCAACAAGATGGGTGCAGGCATGCGCATACGATAGCGGTGTTGCAGACGCAGGCGTGGCGACGCTGGCCCGCCTGTCGGCCCAGCAACCGGATCGTCAGGCCGATGCTCGGTGGAACCCGGTGCGGCGCCCTCCGCTCGCGACCTGCCAGCCGGGCAATGCCAGTTCCGGCGCTTCTGGGTCGAGGCAGTCATCGCGGCCAGCGGGGAAGACACGCGGCATCGGCGATCGGTCGCCGGAAACCGCCATGCGAGCAGAGCATGCAGTGCGGTACTGAGTTGGCGCGCCCGGAGGGATTCGAACCCCCGACCAATGGCTTCGGAAGCCACTACTCTATCCGGCTGAGCTACGGGCGCAACGGACGCGCATTCTAACGACATTCGCCGGCCGCGTCTCCCCCACGCGCCCTGGCCAGCGATACGCCTTCCCGGACCGGCCGCTGAGCTCGCCGCACCCCGCTCCGCCTGGCATCGCGCCAAGCCTGGCGACCAGGCCCTCGGCGCTGAAAGCGCGCGCAGCGTCGTCTGCCTGCATGATCGGCGCAACGGCGGACGCCAGCCCGGCGCCCACTCGGCCCCACCATCGCCAGCCCCAGGCGCGGCAGCGCACACCACCGCAGCAGCATCGCGTGCTGCCGCCCACACGGCACGGCTGCTACCCTTGCGCGATGGGTTACGAACGTTACGAAACGCCTGCCGCGCTGCCGCCGCGCGCGCGCCTGGGCCAGTACTGGAAGCTGCTGCGCGGCGACCGACCGATCGGCGTGCTGCTGCTGCTGTGGCCGACCTGGTGGGCGCTGTGGCTGGCCGCCGATGGGGTGCCGCCGCTGTGGACCCTGTGCGTGTTCACCGCCGGGGTGTGGCTGACCCGCTCGGCCGGCTGCGTGATCAACGACTACGCCGACCGCTGGCTGGACCCGCAGGTCGAGCGCACCCGCAGCCGGCCGCTGGCCACCGGCGCGGTCAGCGGCCGCGAGGCGCTGGCGGTGTTCGCGGTGCTGATGCTGGTGGCGTTCGCGCTGGTGCTGACGATGAACGCGCTGACCATCGGCCTGAGCGTGGTCGGGCTGTTCCTGGCCGCCAGCTATCCCTACCTGAAGCGCTACACCTATCTGCCCCAGGTCTACCTGGGCATGGCCTTCGGCTGGGGCATCCCGATGGCGTTCGCGGCGATCCGCGGCGAGGTGCCGGCGCTGGGCTGGCTGCTGTACGCGGTCAATATCCTGTGGGCCACCGCGTACGACACCTGGTATGCGATGGTCGATCGCGAGGACGACCTGCGCGCCGGCTCCAAGTCCACCGCCATCCTGTTCGGCGAACTGGACCTGGTCATCCAGGGAGTGCTGTACGCGCTGATGTTCGTCGCGCTCGCCTTCGTCGGCCACCGCGCCACCCTGGGCGTGTGGTACTGGGCCGGCCTGGGCGTGGCGGCACTGCTGGTGGCCGCCGAGTTCCGCATGGCCCGGCACCGCGAACGCGCGGCGTGCTTCCGCGCCTTCCTGCACAACAACTGGGTCGGCCTGGCGATCTTCGCCGGCATCGCCGCGGCGCTGGCGTTCCGCGCGGCCTAGGGTCTGTCGTCGCCCACGCGCAGCGCGCTCTGAAACTCTGCCCTGCGCAGGCCGACTCTCGCGCCAGGCCATCGCGAGTCAGCGGCGATGCGCCGCGCCGGCCGCGGCCTCGCAAAATGCTGGCTCGCCCCGACGCGCAATGCTGACATCGTGACGCCCAGTCAGTGCCCATCTCCAGCCAGGCCAGCGGTTCGTCCCACGCAGGACCGGAGAACGACGCGGCATCCCGCCGCGCCTCATCGCACCGGCACGTTCTAGCGCTTGCCGTCCTGCGCTGGCGCATCCGCGGCCGGCGCGCGGGTCAACAGCGCGAACGCCCGCTGCTGTTCCTGCACGTCCTGCAGCCCGCTGATACGCAGGCTGTCGCCCGGCAACGGCGCCATGATCGTGGCCACGGTCAGCACCCGTCCGTCGGCCAAGAGCGCGATCGGCTTGCCGACATTCTGCTCGGTGGCCTGGGTCAGACGTTGGCCGTGTCCAGGAAAGCGCAGATCCAGCGCCGGCTGCCCATCGCCGTTGTCGGCGGGCGCCACGGTCGCCGCATTCTCGACGACCAGCAGCGGCTGCGGCGCCAGGTACACCGGCTGCCCGTGGTAGTCGGCCTGGGCATAGTCGGGCGCGGGTGTGTGGCTGACCAGGCGCCATTCCATCTTCGCCTTGACCGGGCTGGCATCGGCGGCGTCCGGCGCCTTGCCGTCTCCACACCCGGTGGTACCGAAGACACACAGCGCCATCGACAGACCCAAAGCCATCCAGCGCATCGCAAGCTCCTTTCGTTGAGGTCGTCACGATCATAAAGCCGCGTGCGTCTGCCGACCGTTCATACGCACAGGCACAAGCGCCTGGCGGAGACCGCCGCTGCAGCGCGTCGGCCGATTCGCGCGCGACGCGGCGCGTACCGGTTGTCTTGCACGGCACGCAACGCGTCCCGCCCCGGGCGCCTTCCAGCTGAGCCCAGCCGCCTGCACCCACGCGCGCGACAGAGGCGCCACGCTCACGGCACCCGCGCCACCACCCAGGCATCGACCCGGGCGACGCCGGCACGCCGCAGTGCCTGTGCCGCGGCGTGCAGGGTCGCGCCGGTGGTCATCACGTCGTCGACCAGCGCCACATGCGCCGGCAGCACCGCCGACGCCGGCACCGCGAACGCACCGCGCAGATTGCGCCGGCGCGCGCGGGCATCCAGTTCGGATTGTGCAGCGGTCGCCCGCACCCGCTGCAGCTCCAGGCACAGCGGCAGCGCCAACGCGCGCGCCAATGGCCGCGCCAGTTCCAGCGCCTGGTCGTAGCCACGCTGGCGCAGCCGCGCCGGATGCAGCGGCACCGGCAGCAGCGCCTGCGGCCGCGGCAGCGCCGCGCAGCGTGCCTGCAGCAGCGCGGCGAGCAACCGCCCGGCTGCCAGGTCCTGGTGGAACTTGAAGCGGCGCAACAGGCCATCGACCGGTGCGGCGTACACGCAGGCGCTGGCGACCCGCTCCAGCGGCGGCGGCCGGCGTTGGCACACGCCGCAGACCTGCTCGGCATCCAGCGCCGGCAACGGCAGCGCACAGCGGCAGCAGGCCGCCGCATTCCAGGGCATGCCTTGGCAACAGGCCACACACAGGTCCAGGCCCGGCACGCCAGGCTCCCCGCAGACCAGGCAGCGTTCCGGCAGCAGGCGGCGCTGCAGCCACCGCCAGCCACCGTCAACCAAGCCGGCCACCGTGAAGTTGACAGGACTTTGCATGCTCACCAGACTGCCCGCTTTCCCAGCCGCTGACCGTCAGGAAACCCCCATGTCCGCTGTCGTCCGACACGACTGGCAACGCCAGGAATTGCTTGCCCTGTTCGATCTGCCGTTCCCGGAACTGCTGCACCGCGCCGCCGCCGTGCACCGCGAACACTTCGATCCGGCACAGGTGCAGGTGTCCACCCTGCTGTCGGTGAAGACCGGCGGCTGCCCGGAGGACTGCGCGTACTGCCCGCAGGCGCAGCGCTACGCCACCGGCGTGGAAGCGCAGAAGCTGATGAGCACCGAGGCGGTGCTGGACAAGGCGCGCCAAGCCAAGGCCGCCGGCGCCTCGCGGTTCTGCATGGGCGCGGCCTGGCGCTCGCCCAAGGACCGCGACATCCCGAAGGTGGCGGAGATGATCCGCGAGGTGAAGGCGCTGGGCTTGGAGACCTGCGCCACCCTGGGCATGCTCGACGGCACCCAGGCGCAGGCGCTGAAGGCGGCCGGGCTGGACTACTACAACCACAATCTGGACACCGCGCCGGATTTCTACGACTCGATCATCCACACCCGCCAGTACCAGGACCGCCTGGACACGCTGACCCACGTCCGCGACGCAGGCCTGAAGACCTGCTGCGGCGGCATCGTCGGCATGGGCGAGTCGCGCGACCAGCGCGCCGGCCTGCTGCAAGCGCTGGCCAACCTGCCGGTGCATCCGGACTCGGTGCCGATCAACCGCCTGGTGCAGGTCGCCGGCACCCCGCTGCACGGCACGGTCGAGCTCGACCCGTTCGAGTTCGTGCGCACGATTGCCGTTGCCCGCATCGCGATGCCGCGGGCGATGGTGCGGCTGTCGGCCGGGCGCGAGAGCATGAGCGACGAACTGCAGGCGCTGTGCTTCTGCGCCGGCGCCAACTCGATCTTCTACGGCGAGAAGCTGCTGACCACCGGCAACCCGGACACCGAGCGCGACCAGGCCCTGTTCGCGCGGCTGGGGCTGCGGCCGATGCAGGTGACGGTGGACGCCGACGCGCACGACCACCCCGGCACCGTGCACGCGGACATCACCGCCCAGCCCACGCCGGCGATCGCCGCCGCCCTGGTCTGAGCCCGCCCCGCGCGTCCGTCCGCCGATCCGGCCGTCCATCGCCGGCGGCGCCCGGCCCGGCCGGGGACGCGCTACGCTAACCGGCCAGTTGCCCGTCCCGCGCCCATGGCCCGTCCCGACCTGCACGACCGCATCCAGTCCGCACGCGCCTTGCGCGAAGCGCAGGGGCGCCTGCGCGTGCGCCGCAGCGTCGGCCGCCGCGACGGCGTGCGCCTTGAGGTAGACGGCCGCTGGCTGACCGGCTTCTGCAGCAACGACTACCTGGGTCTGGCCCAGCAGTTCGAAGTGGTCGCGGCGCTGCAGGACGCGGCCGCGCGCGAGGGCGCCGGCGCCACCGCCTCGCACCTGGTGTGCGGCCACCACGCGCTGCACGAGGCGCTGGAACACGAGATCGCCGACTGGCTCGGCTATCCGCAGGCGCTGCTGTTCGGCAGCGGCTTCATCGCCAACCTGGCGGTGCAGCAGGCGCTGTTGAGCGAGGAAGAAGACGTGTGCGTGCAGGACCGGCTCAACCACGCCAGCCTGCTCGACGCCAGCCGCCTGGCCGGCTGCCGCCTGCGCCGCTATCCGCACCTGGATGCCGAAGGCGCGATGCGCCAGCTCAAGCACGCCGCCGACGGTGCGGCGATGCTGGCCACCGATGGCGTGTTCAGCATGGACGGCGACGTCGCCCCGCTGCGCTCGCTGGCGCTGGTGGCACGCACGCAGCAGGCGCTGCTGTACGTGGACGACGCGCATGGCGTTGGCGTGGTCGGCCCGCATGGGCGCGGCAGCGTCGCCGAGGCCGGCCTGGGTGTGGACGACGTTCCGCTACAACTGGTGACCCTGGGCAAGGCGCTGGGCGGCTACGGCGCCGCAGTGGTCGGCGATGCGGCGCTGATCCGGCACCTGGCCGAAACCGCGCGGCCGTATCTGTACACCACCGCGCTGCCACCGGCGCAGGCCGCCGCGTCGCTGGCGGCAGTCAAGCTGGCGCGGCGCGACCAGTGGCGGCGCGAACGCCTGGTCGAACTGATCGCCCTGTTCCGTGGCGGCGCACGCCGGCATGGCCTGGAACTGATGGCTTCGGACACGCCGATCCAGCCGCTGCTGTGCGGCGAGGAGCGCACCGCGCTGGCGTGGTCGACGGCGCTGGAACAGGCCGGCTACCTGGTCTCGGCGATCCGTCCACCGACCGTGCCGGAAGGCAAATCGCGGCTGCGCGTGACCCTGTCGGCCCTGCACACGCCGGCGCAGGTGCAGGCGCTGCTGGATGCGCTGGCGCTGGCCCGTGATCGCGTGGCCGCGCATCCGCCCGGCCTGCCGGCGTGAGCGAGGACACCGCACAACGCAAGATCTGGGAGGCGCTGTCGGAGCTGTACCTGGACGATGCGGTCGACGCCCGCCATGCGCACATCGCCGCCGTGCTCGCCGCCTCGCCGTTCACCACCGACGCGCTCTGGCAGATGCTGCGCGACGACGTGCATCCGCGGCTGGCGCCCAACCTGCTGACGCCGGCCGGCGCCTGGCAAGGCATCGACGGCGACTGGCTGAGCGCGGCGATCCAATGCCGCGGCGGCGTGCACCGCTGGTCGGCCTGGCGCACCCGCGACTATCCGCGCCGGCAGTGGCACCTGCTGCTGCCGCAGGTGCTGGCGCAGCGCGCGACGCACTGACGCGGCAGCCGACACGCCTTCCTGTTTCTTCGCGACGACCGACGACGATGCATATCGACACCCTGGGGCAGGGCCCCGACCTGGTCCTGCTGCACGGCTGGGCGTTGAACGGCGGCATCTTCGCGCCATTGGTGGAGCGCCTGTCGGCGCAGTACCGCCTGCATCTGGTGGACCTGCCCGGGCACGGCCACAGCCGCGGCGACGACACGCCGCTGGCGCTGCCGCATGTGGTCAGCACGATCGCCGCGGCCACGCCGCCGGCGGTGTGGCTGGGCTGGTCGCTGGGCGGACTGTTCGCGCTGCATGCCGCCGCCACGCAACCGCAGGTACGCGGGCTGGCGATGCTCGCGGCGACGCCACGCTTCGTGCGCGGCAGCGACTGGCCGCACGCGGTGGAGCCGCAGGTGTTCGAACAGTTCGGCCGCGATCTGGCCGAGGACTACCGCGGCACCCTCGAGCGCTTCCTGGCACTGGACACGCTCGGCTCGGCGCACGCCCGCGCCGAACTGCGCACCCTGCGCGAAGCGCTCGACGCCCGCGGCGCCCCCGACCCGCACGTGCTGCAGGACGGGCTGACCCTGCTGGAACGCACCGACCTGCGCCGCGCCCTCCCCGGCCTGCGCGTACCCAGCCTGTGGATCGGCGGCCAACGCGACCGCCTGGTCCCGCCCGCGGGCATGGAGGCCGCCGCGGCACTGGCGCCGAACGCACGCGCGCTGACCATCGCCGGCGGCGGCCACGCCCCGTTCCTCGGCCATGCCGACACCGTCGCCGAAGCGCTGCGCGGATTTCTGGGGACGCTGGACTAGCGGCGTCGCGCCGCGTACGCCGCGCGCGTTCCGCGATCGCGGCGTAGGTACGGCTTTCAGCCGCGATAGGCATGCTCGGCCAAGCCCGTCGCGGCTGAAGCCGCTCCTACGCGCGTCCCGTGCGCTGCGCCACGGGCCGCGTCGCAGCGGCGATCATCCGCGTGGTCCGCCTGGATCACGTACTCGTGGGAAGCAAAAGGTAGTTCCAGTGTAGGAGCGACTTCAGTCGCGACGCCGGCCCGCCAATCGCGTCGCGACTGAAGTCGCTCCCACATCGCAGCACGCAGCACCATGCAGGCACAGGCGTCCGCCACGGCCGCGCAGCAACTAACGACGGACATCCTGCGCCCGCCGACGCCGTCATCAGATCGCCAACGATCACGCCGCTCCTACGCGTGGTCACGTGCGCGGCGCGCAACACAACGCTGTAGCGACGACAGCCGATCGTCTTTGTTCATCGGCGTACATATGATCTCGGAAGACGAAAGCTCGCCCCCCTGTAGGAGCGACTTCAGTCGCGACGCATGGCAGCCAAACGCATCGCCGCAAAGCCGCTTTCGCATTTGCCTGTATGGCACACAACCCTTTATTTCACACAGCTCCGCTGGCCGCCGCAACGCCGATGTCCGATGATCGTGACTTCTTCGAACCGGAGTGCACGCATGGACCTGGGAATCGCCGGCAAGTGGGCGCTGGTCTGCGCCGCGAGCAAGGGGCTGGGACTGGGCTGCGCGCAGGCGCTGGCCCGCGAAGGCGTCCACGTGACGATCGTGGCGCGCGGCCAGGCCGGGCTGGATGCGGCCGCGGCGCAGTTGCGCGCGCTCGACGGCGGTGGCGAGGTGGTCGCGGTGGCCGCGGACATCGCCACCGAATCCGGACGCGCCGCCGCACTGGCCGCCTGCCCACAGGTCGACATCCTGATCAACAACGCCGGCGGTCCGCCGCCCGGCGATTTCCGCGAGTGGGAACGCGAGGACTGGCTGCGCGCGCTCGACGCCAACATGCTGGCGCCGATCGCATTGATCCGCGCCACCGTCGATGCGATGCAGGCGCGCGGCTTCGGCCGCATCGTCAACATCACCTCGGCCGCAGTGAAGGCGCCGATCGACAGCCTGGGCCTGTCCAACGGCGCGCGCGCCGGCCTCACTGGCTTCGTCGCCGGGCTGGCGCGGCGCACGGTGGCGCACAACGTCACCATCAACAACCTGCTGCCGGGGCAGTTCGACACCGATCGCCTGCGCGGCAACATCGCCCACGCCGCACAGCGCGAGGGTGTCGACCCCGCCGCACTGGCCGAACGCAAGCGCCGGCAGATTCCGGCCGGGCGCTTCGGCACCGCGGAGGAGTTCGGCGCGGCCTGCGCCTTCCTGTGCAGCGCGCAGGCCGGCTACCTGAGCGGACAGAACCTGTTGCTGGACGGCGGCAGCTATCCGGGGACGTTCTGAAAAGCCGGGATTGGGGATTCGGGAGTGGGGGGATTCGTAAGCCGAGATTGGCGGCGCGTGCGCAGAACGCGGTGATGCAGACGCCACAACTGGCCGCAGCGCGGCGCGGGCGGCGATAATGCGCGGATGGATCCTTCCGCGTTCGACTCCCAGCACATCCGCCGCGCGTTCGCGCGTGCCGCCGCCAGTTACGACGCCGCCGCGGCGCTGCAGCGCGAGGTGCAGGGGCGCTTGCTGGAATCGCTGGACTACCTCGGCGACCGCGTCCCGCAGGTGGTGCTGGACGTGGGCAGCGGCCCGGCGCATGCCGCCGCGGCGATGAAGAAGCGCTGGCCGCGCGCGCAGGTGATCGCGCTCGACCAGGCCCTGCCGATGCTACAGCAGGCCAAGCGCCAGGCCGGCTGGTGGAAGCCGTTCGGTCGCGTCTGCGCCGATGCGCGCGCGCTGCCGCTGGCCGAGCACAGCGTCGATGTGATCTTCAGCAATCTGTGCCTGCAGTGGGTCGAGGACCTGCCGGCGGTGTTCGCCGGGTTCCGCCGCGTGCTCAAGCCCGGCGGGCTGCTGCTGTGTTCCAGCTTCGGCCCGGACACGCTGATCGAACTGCGCGAGGCATTCGCCCAGGCCGACCGGACCACGCCGCACGTGAGTCGCTTCGCGCCGATCGCGCAATTCGGCGATGCGCTGATGCTGTCGGGCTTCCGCGATCCGGTGCTGGACCGCGACGTGTTCAACCTGACCTACCCGGACCTCGCCGCGTTGATGCGCGAACTGCGCGCGATCGGCGCCACCAACGCGCTGCAGGCGCGCCGCCATACCCTCACCGGCCGTGGCCGGTTCGCTGCCGCCACCGCCGCCTACGAGCCGCTGCGCGGCGCCGACGGCACCCTGCCCAGCACCTGGGAAGTGATCTACGCGCACGCCTGGGCGCCGCCGCCGGGTGCGCCGATCCGCGAGGGCGGCGGCGAGATCGCCGCGGTGCCGCTGTCAGCGATCCCGATCCGCCGCCGCGGCGACTGAGCCGGGCCGCACCCGGAACAGCACCCGCCCCTGGTAGGGCGCACCGAGCGCCTGCGCGTGCATACCCTTTACGGCGATGCGTTCGGCCACCTGCGGCCAGGCCACCTCCTTGCACACCCACACGCGGCCGGCACGTGGTTGCCGCAGCAGCGTCGCCAGGTCGGCGTCGTACTCGGGACCGAAGCGCGGCGCATCGGGCAATGGATCCAGGCGGATCTTGCGCACCTGCGCGCCCAGTTCCAGGCGCAGGCCGTAGCGCGCCATGTCTTCGACGAACACCACCTCGCGCACCGGTGCGCCGGCACGCTGGGCGATCGCCTGCGCCCAGGCGCCGGCGTCCTTGTGTGTGGGCAGCAGCGCCAGCGCCAGCTTGAGCGCCAGCAACAACGCGCACCACGCCAGCAGCCACGGCCAGCGCCACGGCACGCGCCCCTCCTGCGCGCGCTGCCATGCCGCCAGCAGCGCCAGCGGTACGAACAGCGGCAGCACGTACAGCGGCAGCCGCGAGCGCGACAGGCACAGCACCAGCAGCGGCACCAGCAGCCACAGCGTCAGCAGCAGCGGCGCGGCCTGCTGCAGGCGCAGTGCAGGATCGCGCCACCACTGTCGCAGGTGCTGCGGCAGCTGCCAGGCCCAGCGCGCCAGCGCCGGCGTCCACGGCAGCGTGCCCAGGACCAGGATCGGCGCATACGCCACCGCCCAGCCGTACCACTGCGCGTTGCGCCCGAACGCGTCGCTGGCCACACGCTTGACCACCTCGTCGCCGACGAAATACTGCAGCAATCCCGGATGGCCGTGGATCACCGCCAGATACCAGGGCAGCGCCAACACCGCGAACAGGACGATGCCGGAGATCTGCAGCGCGCGCCGCGGCGGCCCAGGCGTCACCGCGTTGAACAGCAACAGTGCCGGCAGCGGCAGCAGGCCGGGCGGGCCCTTGGTCATGAACGCCAGGGCGAAGCCGGCCCACATCGCCGCGATCCAACGCTTGCCCTGGCCGGGCGGATGCGCCCGCGCTTCGACGAAGGCCCATACCGCCAGGGTCTCGCAGGCGGCGAGCAGGAAGTCGGTGGAAATCCATTGCGACGCGCCGAACGGCGCCAGCATGGTCGCGTAGAGCAGCGCCGCCTGCGCCGGCAGTTCGGGCCGTTCGGGAAACAGCCGCGCGGCCAGGCGCCAGACCAACAGCACGCACAGCAGGTACGCCAACGCCGAGGGCAGCCGCGCCGCCCACGGCGACGGCCCGAAGACGGCAACACTGGCGGCGATCACCCAGTAGGTCAGCGGCGGCTTGGTCCAGTGCGCCACGTCCTCGCTGCGCCGGGGCGTGAGCCAGTCGCCGCTGTGCAGCATGTTCAGCGCGACGTTGGAGTAACGGCCTTCGTCGGCGTCCCAGATCCCGCGCATGCCCAGCAGGGCCAGGGCGAGCGTGCAGGCGAGCAGCGCCACCGCGACGGCCGGGGAACGAAGCAGCGCGCGCATCGGCAGTCCTCTCGGTCGGCGCGGCGACCATAGCCGCGGCGCCTGCGGCCGCAGATGACCGCCGGCGGACAGTTCTGCGACAGCGCGAACGCGCCGGCTTCAGGCCGGCGCGCGACTCACGCGGAGACCTGCGCGATCCAGTCTTCCAGGTTGTAGTAGTTGCTGACCCGGGCGATCTTGCCGTCGCGGATGTCGAAGAACGCCCCGCCCGGCAGCACGTAGCGCTGGCCGCGCGCCTCCGGCAGGCCGGTGTCGGTGTGGTGGTATTCGCCGTGCACCACGTACTCGGCCGCGGCGCGGCGACCGTCCTGCGCGGCCAGCACCACGATGTCCTGCAACTGCTCGCGGTAGCTGGCGTTCATGCGCTGCAGGAAGG
Source organism: Xanthomonas sp. 3498 (assembly GCF_014199795.1). NCBI lineage: Bacteria > Pseudomonadati > Pseudomonadota > Gammaproteobacteria > Lysobacterales > Lysobacteraceae > Xanthomonas > Xanthomonas sp. 3498. The sequence goes on along the minus strand of NZ_JACHOH010000008.1, from coordinate 165,627 downwards.
CGGCGAACGCCTCTTTGCCGATCTCGCGCGCGCCCTGGTTGAGATCGTGGGCGACGTCGTCGCTGAGCATACCCAGCATGCCGTCCCAGTCGCCGCGGTTGAACGCGGCGTAATAGGCCTGGACCAGGGCGATGGCCTGATCCTGCGCAGGAACTCCGTGGTTGCTCATGGCTGCCGCCCTCGGGCCGTGGAAAGGCCCATCATACGGTCTCGCTGCCGCGCTCAGGCGGCCTGCTCCAGCAGGTCGCGATGGAAGAAGTACAGCTCCTGCAGCAGGAAGCGCCAGCGGGTCTGGAAGCTGCGGAAGCGGCTGCTCGGCGTCGACGAGGCCAGCGCGTCGATCTGCAGTTCCTCGCACAGCCGCAGCGCCCGCGCCATGTGCAGCGGATCGCTGACCACGATCACCCGGTGCAGGCCGTGCTCGCGCATCAGCCGGCGCGCCTCGATCAGGTTCTGCCGGGTGGTGCGCGACACCGTCTCGATCAGGATCGCGTCGGCCGGCACGTCGTGGCGCAGCGCGTAGCGCCGGGCCACCTGCGACTCGGCGAAGCGCGCGCCGTTGCCGAAGCCGCCGGTGAAGATCAGGGTCGGCGCGTAGCCGCGCTGGTACAGGTCCAGGCCGTGGCGGATGCGCTCCTCGAATACCGGCGAGGGCTTGGCGTCGTAGGCCGCCGCGCCGAGCACGATGATCGCGTCGGCCGGCGCCGCCTGGTCGCGGTCGCCGACCCAGACGATGTAGATCGCCACGCCCAGCAGCCACAGCCCCAGCAACGCCGCCAGGCGCAGCAGCCAGCGCAGCCAGCGGAAGCCACCCCGCGCTCTCATGCCGCGCCCCACGGCAAGGCGTCCAGGTCGACGTTGCCGCCGGACAGGATCACCCCCACCCGGCGCCCGGCGAAGCGCGCCGGCTGCGCCAGTACCGCCGCCAGGGCGATCGCCGAGGACGGCTCCACCACCTGCTTGAGCACCTGCCACAGCAGCCGCATCGCCGCCACGGTCGCCGCGTCCTCGACCACCAGCACCTCGGCATGGCCGTGCAGCAGGGCGAAGTTGGGTTCGCCGAGGCTGCCGCGCAGGCCGTCGCAGACGGTGTCCGGTTGCATGTCCACACGGCGCTCGCCGGCAGCCAGCGAGCGCGCGGTGTCGGCGGCGCCGGCCGGCTCGGCCAGCAGCAGCTGCGCCTGCGGCGCCCGCGCCGACAGGGTCAGGCGGCTGCCCGCGGCCAGGCCGCCGCCGCCGACCGGCACCACCAGCAGATCCAGCCCGCCGCTGGCATCCAGCAGTTCCAGCGCGGCGGTGCCCTGCCCGGCGATCACCGCCGGATCGGCATAGGGATGCACCAGGGTCGCGCCGGTGTCGCGCTGCACCTGGGCGCACAGCGCCTCGCGCGCGGCGATGCTCGGTGCGCACCGCCACAGCGTGGCGCCGTGGCGGGCGATGTTGGCGAGCTTGGCGGCGACCGCCCCCTCCGGCACCACCACATGGCAGCCGATGCCACGGGTGCGCGCGGCCAGGGCCAGGGCCGCGCCGTGGTTGCCGGAAGAGTGGGTGACCACGCCGCGCTTCGCCTGCGCCGGGTCAAGTGCCCACACCGCGTTGCAGGCACCGCGGAACTTGAACGCGCCGCCGCGCTGCAGGTGTTCGGCCTTGAAGTACAGCTGCGCGCCGGTGGCGGCATCGAGCGCCCGCGAGCGCAGCACCGGGGTCGGCCGCGCGTGCGCGGCAATGCGTGCGGCGGCCGCCAGGACGTCGCCGAACTCGGGCAGAAAACGTGAGACCATGCGCGAAAGGGTAGCGTATCGTCGCCAACGTGCAGCGTCCGCCAACCGTGCCGGTTCGCCGCCGTTGCGCGCAACTTAAGCGTTCAAGTGCAGCCGATGAAGTTAAGGGGGGATTCAATGCCACGGACCGAACCTGTCAGCCAGCCTGCTGGAGGGCAAACGCCATGAAACTGCGCCTGATCTGCGCCGCTGGACTGCTGGCCGCACTGGGCGGCTGCGCCACCTACGATTACGCCGGAGGCGGCGACGGTGGCTACTACCGTGGCGCCCCCTCGGTCGAATACCGCTATCCGGCCGGTTACTCCGAGTACTACTCGCCCTACGGGGCGGTGCCCTACTACGGCTACGGCCCGGCGTACTACGGCTACTACGGGTATGGCGTGCCGTATTACTACTACCGTGGCTACGACGGCCCGCGTCACCGCCCGCCGCCGCGTCCGCGGCCGGACGACGGTGGTTCGCGCCCGCCGCCGCCGCCGCCCAGCGTGGGCGGTCGGGTGCCCTCGCCCTGGCGCGACATGGATCGCCTGCGCCGTCCGGACGCGCTGAATTCGGCGCCACGGCCGCAGTCCATGCAGCCGGCGCGGCCAGCGATGCAGCGTCCGGAAGGCATGCAGCGTCCGCCGGCGCCGCGCCCCGGCAATATGGGTCGCAGCAATGGGACACGTCGCACACTCGAACCCTGAGAAAGGGCTTGCGTTCGCCTGTCCCAGCACGCACTCTACGTCCTACGGGGTGACCGTCTGCGTCGCTTTATGACCCGAAGGGGTCGACCCCACCGTCTATGTCGATGTCCGACAGGGAAATCTGGATCCCCCCTGTTCCGGCCCTGTCGGGCGTCGGCGCCTCACAACGAAAAGCCCCGGTTCGCCGGGGCTTTTCGCGTTGGGGCCTTGCCGTTGCTGGCGCGGCGCCGGCGATGCGCGAAAGACGGGCATAAAAAAGGGCCGGTAGTCCCCCGACTACCGGCCCCCAGCTCCCCCAACGTGCGCGTGACTGGCCCCTGTTCCAATTCCAGTCATACGCCCCTGACGCATTGCCACGTTGGGTGCAGTGGGAATATCTGCAGATTGCGTGCCAACTTGAGGCCCGGATCTGCAATTTGTGATGCAACCGCTAAAATTCCTGTTCCCGCCCTGGGCGATCCCGCCTGCGGCCCCCTGCTGCCGGTCCCGCGCCGGCCGACGAGACCCCGATGAGCGACTCCTTCTACCGCTATGACGTGATCGTGATCGGCGGCGGCCATGCCGGCACCGAGGCGGCGCTGGCGTCCGCGCGTGCCGGCGCGCGCACCCTGCTGCTGACCCACAACGTGGAAACGGTGGGGGCGATGAGCTGCAACCCGGCCATCGGCGGCATCGGCAAGGGCCACCTGGTCAAGGAGATCGACGCGCTGGGCGGGGCGATGGCCCAGGCCGCGGACCTGGCCGGCATCCAGTGGCGCACCCTCAACGCCTCCAAGGGCCCGGCGGTGCGCGCGACCCGCTGCCAGGCCGACCGCAACCTGTACCGCAGCGCGATCCGGCGCCTGGTCGAGGCGCAGCCGAACCTGACCCTGTTCCAGGCCGCGGTGGACGACCTGGTGATGGACGGCGAGCGCGTGCGCGGCGTGCTGACCCAGACCGGGCTGCGCTTCGAGGCCGCGGCGGTGGTGCTGACCGCCGGCACCTTCCTGGCCGGCAAGATCCACATCGGCCAGACCCAGTACGCCGGCGGCCGCGCCGGCGATCCGCCGGCCACCGCGCTGGCGCAGGCGCTGCGCGATGGCCGCTTCGGCGTGGACCGGCTCAAGACCGGCACCCCGCCGCGCATCGACGGGCGCAGCCTGGACTACACGGCGATGGAGGAACAGCCCGGCGACGATCCGCTGCCGGTGATGTCCTTCCTGGGCGAGGTCGCCCAGCATCCGCGCCAGGTCTCGTGCTGGATCACCCACACCACCGAGCGCACCCACGCCATCATCCGCGGCGCGCTGGACCGCTCGCCGCTGTACACCGGGCAGATCGAGGGCATCGGCCCGCGCTACTGCCCCTCGATCGAGGACAAGGTGGTGCGCTTCGCCGAAAAGGCCAGCCACCAGATCTTCGTCGAGCCGGAAGGCCTGGACGTGGTCGAGATCTACCCCAACGGCATCTCCACCTCGCTGCCGTTCGACGTGCAGCTGGAGCTGGTGCGCTCGATCCGCGGCTTCGAGCGCGCCCACATCACCCGCCCCGGCTACGCCATCGAATACGACTTCTTCGACCCGCGCGGGCTCAAGGCCTCGCTGGAGACCAAGGCCATGCCCGGGCTGTTCTTCGCCGGGCAGATCAACGGCACCACCGGCTACGAGGAAGCCGCCGCGCAGGGCCTGATCGCCGGCCTCAACGCCGCGCGCCAGGTGCGCGGGCTGGAGCCGTGGTCGCCGCGCCGCGACCAGGCCTACATCGGTGTGCTGATCGACGACCTGATCACCCACGGCACCAGCGAGCCGTACCGCATGTTCACCAGCCGCGCCGAGTACCGGCTGCAGTTGCGCGAGGACAACGCCGACGCGCGCCTGACCGGGATCGGCCACGACCTGGGCATCGTCGATGCAACGCGCTGGGCGCGCTTCCAGGCCAAGCAGGACGCGGTGGCACGCGAGAACGAGCGCCTGCGCGCGCTGTGGGCCACGCCGGGCAACGCGCTGGGCCGCGAGGTCGCGGCCACGCTGGGCGTGGCGGTGAGCCGCGAAACCAATGTGCTGGACCTGATCAAGCGCCCCGAGCTGGACTATGCCGCGCTGATGCGGGTGCCGTCGCTGGGCCCCGGCGTGGCCGATACGCAGGTGGCCGAGCAGGTGGAGATCGGCATCAAGTACGCCGGCTACCTGGACCGGCAGCGCGAAGAGATCGCGCGCCAGCAGCGCCACGAAGACACCCCGATCCCGGCCACGTTCGACTACGCGCAGGTGCGCGGGCTGTCGGCCGAAGTGCAGCAGAAGCTCGAGCGCGTGCGTCCGCAGACCGTAGGCCAGGCGCAGCGCATCCCCGGCATGACCCCGGCCGCGATCTCGCTGCTGCTGGTGCACTTGGAACGGGCGCGGCGCAGCCGGGTGGCGTGATCTGCCCCGGACGCGCATCGCCCGCGGCATTCGCGTCGGCGTCCACTGTCATGCCGCCGCGACAAGCGAAGCCGAAAGCCGACTGACACCCGCCGTCGTCGGGACTGAAGTCCCTCCCACAGTGCAGTCCTCCGACAAGGCGAGTGCCGCACCTGCGGGAGCGGCTTCAGCCGCGACGAGCGGAGTGGGCCGGCGATCGGACCTCGGAGCGCTCGGGTCCGAAGTCCCTCCCAGAACAAGCAGTTCGACAGGTCCGTGCCGGCAACCGACCGTGCATCGTTAGGAGTCCCCTGTCTTCAGCCGCGACAGGTTCCCTTAACGCCTGCCGCGGCTGAAGCCGCTACTACAGCATGCGGGCGGTACACGGCGCGATGCATTGCGATCGCGCCGTGCGGCATTCAGTCCCAGACGACCACCGGCAGTAGACGCTGTCGCAGCAACAGCGCCGCCAGGTCCAGAGTTTCGCCGGCCACGCGCATCACGCTGCCCATGTTGATGAAGCCGTGGATCATGCCGGGGTGGACACGTACCAGGGTTTCCACGCCGGCCTCGCGCAGGCGCTGCGCGTAGTGCAGGCCTTCGTCGTGCAGCGCGTCGCGGTCGGCCAGCACCACCAGCGCCGGGGCGACGCCGGCCACGTCCGGCGCCACCACCGGCGAGATGCGCCAGTCCGACCCAAGCGACGGGTCGGGCAGATACTGATTGTCGAAGAAGCGCATCGCCGCTTCGGTCAGCGGCGGGATGCCGGCGTTGTGTACGCGCGAGGGGAAGGGATTGTCCGGGCGCACGTCGGTGAGCGGATAGATCAGGATCTGGCAGCGCAGGGCGATGCCGGCATCGCGCGCGGCCAGCGCGGCGCTCGCCGCCAGGGCGCCGCCCATGCTGTCACCGGCGATGGCCAGGCGCTGCGCATCGGCGCCGACCTCGCCCGGGTGCGCGGCCAACCAGTGCAACACGGCGATCACGTCCTCGATGCCGGCCGGCGCCGGATGCTCGGGCGCCAGCCGGTAGTCCACCGCCAGCACCTGGCAGCCGGCACGCGCTGCCAGTTGTCGGCACACGTCGTCGTGCGAGTCGAGGTCGCCGACCACGCCGCCGCCGCCATGCGCGTAGAGGCAGGTCGGCGCCGGGCCTGCGTCGAGGCCGTGCGGCCGGTACAGACGCAGCGGAATCGGCGCGGCCGGACCCGGCGCCTGCAGGTCGCGGACCTCTGCCATTTCCACACGCGCGAAACCGAACTGCGCAGCGACGCCACGCATCATCGCCCGCGCCTCGGGCAAGGGCAGTTCCTCCATCGGTGGCTGCCCGGACTGCTGCGCCAGGGCGAAGAAACGGACGACGTCTGGATCGAAATACATGGGTGGCCCTCCCGGGGCGGCTGCACAAGCGGCGTCGGCCAAATTGTTATTGCCGATAACCATTTTCGCAAATAAGCGAAATGGAACGACCATCACGGCGCTTGGCGGGTCAACGGCAGGCGGCCGGTCGCGGTGGCGAAGAGGTGTGCGCAATGCAGGCGTGGCAAGGCTTCACGCGGCTTGCGGCACACGCTGGCCGGTATCGCACCTGCACCGCCGCCGCATTGCAGCGCAGCATGGGCGTGCGCGAATGGGGCTCGCGCCACGGCGTGCCACCGATTCCCAGGTGCGCCGCGTCGAGGTTGGCGAGCGTCCGCTGGCGTTGTGAGTCGCAGCGCCCGCTTGGCGTCCGGTCACGCCGCGCTGTGTCGGCGGCGCGTTGATCAGCCCCAGCCGAAGGGCACGGTCGCGCGCCTGTGGCTCCGTGGCGATATTGGATTCGGTGCAATCGCACAGGCCCCGATTGAGCAGATCAGCCGATGCGTTCAGCCTCGCCGAGGCCATGAGCGCCTTGCAAGCGGCCGTGGGGCTGCTGCATGCGGTCGCCCAGGCAGAGAGACTGGGCCACATGCTCGTTTACGGCGCGGCATGCTCGTGGGAGGAATGACAGCCCTAGTCGTCCTGCTCGGCGGCCTCACGGCCCTGCTGGCGAATGATGGCTTCCTGCCGCGCGTCCTCGATCGAGGCGCGCACCGCGCGTACGTCGGCACGGCGGGTATCGAAGGTGAAGCGGCCGGTGAGCACGCTGTCCGGGCGCAGCGTGCCCTTCTCGTACAGCGCCCACATCTCCTCGCCGTAATGGGTGGCGTTGAGCTCGGGCGCGAAGCGGCCCAGGCAGTCGCGCAGGTTGTGCACGTCGCGCAGCAGCATGGTGCGGGCGGCGTTGTTGCCGGCGGCGCTCACCACCTGCGGGAAATCGATCACCACCGGGCCATCGGCGCCGACCAGCACGTTGTATTCGGACAGATCGCCATGGACCAGGCCCAGGCACAGCATCTTCACCACGTCGCCGACCAGCTGCGTGTGGAAGGCCTCCGCCTGCGCCGGTTCCAGCTCGACTTCGCCCAGCCGCGGCGCGCTCTGGCCGTCGGCATCGGTGACCAGGTCCATCAGCAGCACGCCATGGAAGTAGCCGCGCGGCTGCGGCACGTGCACGCCGGCATCGACCAGCTGGTACAGGGCGTTGGCCTCGGTGTCCTTCCACGCGGCTTCCTGCTCGCGGCGGCCGAACTTGCTGGCCTTGCCGATCGCCCTCGCCTGGCGGCTGCCGCGCACCTTGCGCCCTTCCTGGTACTGCACGCGGGCCTGGAAGCTGCGCTGCGCCATGTCCTTGTAGACCTTGGCGCAGAGCACGTCGTCGCCGGCCTGGACCACGTAGACCGCGGCCTCCTTGCCGCTCTTGAGCGGGCGCAGCACGCCGTCGATGACGCCATCGTCGATCAGCGGCTGCAGGCTCGGGGGGATCTTCATCAGCTACGGGCACCTTGGGGTGGAGCCGGGATTATGGCCCACCCCCGCGCCGCGCCCGTCGACAAACAATCGCAGCGCCGGCGTGCGCCGGCGGAGTAGAGTGACGGCCACGGTCGCCGCCAGTGCGGCAGAGTCCGGGTTTCCACAGCATGAACGTCACGAGGGTGTCATGAGCAAGGGCATGGATCAGAAGAAGAGCGAGAAGAAGCAGCCGACCAAGACGCTGAAGGAAAAGCGCGCGGCCAAGCAGGAAAAGAAGAAGGGCTGAGTGGATCCGGCCCCGCCGCAACGCTGCGGACGGGGTCGGACACAGCGCGGACGGCGCCGATGGACGGAAGCGTCCATGCCGTCCGCGGAGGGACCACGCCGCCCCGCGGCGTGGGCAGCTTGGCCATGCAGCGCTGCGTCCGCGTTGCTGCTTGCCGCCGTGCTCAGGGCGCGGCGGCCTGCGCGTCGGCACCGCCGCCGAGCACCTGGTACAGGGTGACGCGGTTGCTGGCGTCCTGCAGGCGCAGCGCGATCAGCGCCTGCTGCGCGGCAAACAGCGAACGCTGCGCATCCAGCACCGGCAGGTGGCCGTCCAGGCCGGCGCGGTAGCGCGCGTCGGCCAGGGTGTAGCTGCGCTGGCTGGCGTCGACCAGGGCCTGCTGCGCGGTCAGCTGCGCCTGTAGGTGATCGCGCGTGGCCAGGGCGTCGGCCACTTCGGCGAAGGCCGACTGGATCGCCTTCTCGTACTGCGCCACGGCGATGTCCTTGCCGAGCTTGGAGGCGTCCAGCGAGGCCTTCAGCGCACCGGCGTGGAAGATCGGCGCGGTGATGCTGGGCACGAACGACCAGGTGCGGCTGCCGGCGGAGAACAGCGTGGACAGCGCATCGCTGCTGCGCCCAGTGGACGCGGTCAGGCTCAGCGACGGGAAGAACGCCGCGCGCGCGGCGCCGATGTCGGCATTGGCCGCCTGCAAGGTGTGCTCGGCGGCGAGCACGTCCGGACGCTGCAGCAACACCGTCGAGGGCAGGTGCGCCGGCAGCGGCGCCAGTGCGACGCTGCCCTGCATGGCCTGCGCAGTCGGCAGCAGCGCCGCATCGACCGATGCGCCCACCAGCAGTTGCAACGCATCGCGCGCCTGCGCCAGCTGGGTGGCGGCGCTGGCGACGGCGACACGTGCCGACTCCACGCTGGTCTGCTGCTGCGCCAGGTCCAGCCCGGACGCGCTGCCGATGTCGTGCCGACGCTCGGTCAGTTGCAGGGTCTGGGTCTGGCTGTCCAGGGTCTGCTGCGCCAGGTCCAGTTGTTCCTGGTCCGCGCCCACGGTCAGCCATGCCGCGGCGACCTGGGCGACCAGGGTCAGGCGCACGTTGCGCTGGTTCTCGGCGCTGGACAGCCAGTTCTGCAGGGCCTCCTGCTTGAGGCTGCGCAGTTGTCCAAACAGATCCAACTGCCAGCTGCTGAGCCCGACCTGCAGGGTGTCGCTGGTGCTGACCTCGGGAACGCCGTCGTCGTTGCTGGCGGCGCTGGTGCGACTGCGGTTCACGCTGGCGTTGGCATCGAACGACGGCAACTGCGCGGCGCGCTGGAGGCGGTACTGCGCGCGCGCCTTGTCGATGGACAGCATTGCCACGCGCAGGTCGCGGTTGTTCTGCAACGCCAGCGCGATGGTCTGGCGCAGCCGCGGATCCAGGAACACCTGCTGCCAGTCCGGCATCGCCAGGGTGTCGGTGGCGGTGCCCGCGGCGGGCGCCGCATCGACCGCCGCCAGATCGGCCGGCACCGGCGCCGCCGGGCGCACGTAGGTCGGTGCCAGAGTGCAGCCGGACAGGGCCAGCAGCGTGGCCACCGCCACGCTCATGCGCGATGCGGCGCTCATGCCTGCGTCTCCGGGTTGGCGACCGACGGCCCGGGGAACATCCGCCGCACGATCACGTAGAACAGCGGCACGAAGAACAGGCCCAGGGTGATCGAGGCCAGGGTGCCGCCGGTGACGCCAGTGCCTAGCGAGTGGCGCGCAGCCGAGCCGGCGCCCTTGCTGAACACCAGCGGCAGCACGCCGAGCAGGAACGCCAGCGAGGTCATCAGGATCGGCCGCAGACGCATCTGCACCGCGTGCAGGGTGGCGGCGAGCAGGCTTTCGCCGCGGTGCTCGAGGTCGCGCGCAAACTCGACGATGAGGATGCCGTTCTTCGCCGCCAGGCCCACCGTGGTCAGCAGGCCTACCTGGAAGTAGACGTCGTTCTCCAGGCCGCGCAAGGTCATCAGCAACACCGCGCCGAACACGCCCACCGGCACCGCCAGCATCACCGCGAACGGGATCGACCAGCTCTCGTACAACGCCACCAGGCACAGGAACACGAACAGCAGCGAGATCCCGTACAGCGCCGGCGCCTGGTTGGCCGACAGCTTTTCCTGATAGGCCATGTCCGACCACGCGTAGCCGAAGCCGTGCGGCAGTTGCTTGCTCAGTTCGGCCATCGCGTCCATCGCCGCGCCGGAGCTGACCCCGGGCACCGCCTGGCCGGTCAGCTCCATCGCCGACACGCCGTTGTAGCGCTCCAGCGCCGCCGGCGCGCTGGTCCAGTGCGAGCGGGTGAACGCCGACATCGGCACCATGTCGCCGCCGCCGTTGCGCACCGTCCAGCGGTCCAGATCCTGCGGCGCCATGCGTGCGTCGGCATCGCCCTGCACGTAGACCTTCTTGATGCGGCCCTTGTAGATGAAGTTGTTGACGAAGTCGCCGCCGAGCGCGCTGTTGAGCGTGGCGTTGATGTCGCCCGGGTCCACGCCCAGCGCCTGCGCCTTGGCGTCGTCGATCTTGACCGCGTACACCGGCGCGTCTTCCAGGCTGGCGTAGCGCACGTTCATCAGCTTGGGATCGTGCTGGGCCAGCCGCAGCAGCTTGTCGCGCGCAGCGACCAGGGCGGCGTGACCGGCACCTTCGTAGTCCATCAGTTCGAAGGTGAAACCGGAGGCGTCGCCGAGGCCGGTGATCGCCGGCGGCGAGGTCACGAACAGCTCCGCGTCGGGCACGTCGGCCAGCGCCTTGTTCAGATGGTCGGCGATGGTTGCCGCATCGTCGTCGCGGTCGTCCCAGTCCTTCAGGCGCACGAACGCCATGCCGACGTTCTGGCCGGCGCCGGTGACGCTGAAGCCGGCCGATGACAGCACCGAACGCACGCCGGGATCCTTCAGCGCGGCCTTGGTCAGCCGGTCGGTCACCGCCAGGGTCTGCTCCAGGGTGGAGCCGGCCGGCAGCTTGACCAGCACGTTGAGCATGCCCTCGTCCTCGTCGGGCAGGAACGCGCCGGGCAGGCGCCACAGCAGCAGGCCGGTGACCGCGATCAGCAGCGCATAGGCGATCAGGCCCAGCGCGCGTCGGCCCAGCACCCGCTCGACCAGTGTGCGGTAGCGCTCGGACAGGTGCCGGAAGCGGGTGTTGAACCAGACGAAGAACCAGCCCAGGCGGCCGTGCGACCCGATCGGCGCCTCGCCCTGGTGCAGCGGCTTGAGGATGGTCACGCACAGTGCCGGGGTCAGGGTCATCGCCACCAGCACCGACAGGATCATCGAAGCGGCGATGGTGATGGAGAACTGCCGGTAGATCACGCCGGTGACGCCATTGAAGAACGCCATCGGCACGAACACCGCGGTCAGCACCAGCACGATGCCGACCAGGGCGCCGCCGATCTGCTGCATCGAGCGCAGCGTCGCCTCCTTCGGCGGCAGGCCTTCCTGGCCCATGACCCGCTCCACGTTCTCCACCACCACGATGGCGTCGTCGACCAGCAGGCCGATCGCCAGCACCATCGCGAACATGGTCAGGGTATTGATGGAGTAACCGAAGGCGGCGAGCACGCCGAAGGTGCCCATCAGCACCACCGGCACGGCGATGGTCGGGATCAGCGTGGCGCGCCAGTTCTGCAGGAACAGGTACATCACCGCGACCACCAGCAACACCGCTTCGATCAGGGTGATGACCACTTCCTTGATCGAGGTGGTGACGAACGGGGTGGTGCTGAAGGCGATGTGGTAGTTGAAGCCGTGCGGCCAGTACTGCTTGAGTTCCTGCAGGCGCTGGTCGATGGCCTTGGAGGTTTCCACCGCGTTGGCGTCGGAGTTGAGCTCGATGCCCAGCGAGGCCGAGGGCTTGCCGTTGAAGCGGGTGATGCTGTCGTAGGTCTCCGGGCCCAGGCCGATCTTGGCCACGTCCGACAGGTGCACGGCGGCGCCGCTGGCGTCGCTCTTGAGCACGATCGCACCGAACTGCGCGGGGGTCTGCAGGCGGCTGCGGGTGGTCACGGTGGCGTCCAGGCGCTGCCCGCGCAGCGCCGGCTGGCCGCCGATCTCGCCGGCCGACACGTCGGTGTTCTGCGACTGCAGCGCGTTCTCCACGTCCGAGGGCATCAGCGCGTACTTGCGCAGCTTCTCCGGGTCCAGCCAGATGCGCATGGCGTATTCCGAGCCCATCGGCTGGATGTTGCCGACGCCGCTGACGCGGCTGATCTGGTCGTCGATGTTCGATTCCATGTAGTTGGCGACATCGAAGTTGTCCATGCTGCCGTCGTCGGACGTGAACGCCACCACCTCGAACAGCGAGCCGCTGGACTTGGTGATGACCAGGCCGTTCTGCTGCACCGCCTGCGGCAACACCGACATCACCGACTGCAACTGGTTCTGCACCTGCACCTGCGCGGTGTCGGCATTGGTGCCGGTCTCGAACACCAGATTGACCTGCGCGCTGCCGTCCGAGGCGCTGGTGGAGGTCATGTACAGCAGGTGGTCCAGGCTCTGCTGCGACTGCTCGATCAGCTGGGTGACGGTGTTCTCCACCGTCTGCGCCGAGGCGCCGGTGTAGGTGGCGCGCACGGTGATGGTGGGCGGCGCCATGTGCGGATAGCGTTCGACCGGCAGCCCATGGATGGCCAGCATGCCGATCAGGACGATGACGATGGCCATGACCCAGGCCACCACCGGGTGGTTGACGAAGAAGCGCGACATGCGGGAGTCCTCAGTCGGCCTGGGCGTCGTCGCCCGGCAGCGCCGGCGCGGCATCGAGCTGGGCGGCGGTGACCGGATACGGCTGCGCCGGCTTGCCGAGTTCGGCGCGGCTGCCGTTGACCACGATCAGGCGCTCGCCCGGCTTGAGCCCGGACTCCACCACCCAGTCGTGACCGACCGCCTCGCCGGTGCGGATGTGGCGCTCCACCACCTTGTTCTGCGCGTCGAGCAGCTTCACGACCGGCTCGCCCTTGCTGTCGCGGGTCACCGCCTGCTGCGGCACCAGCACCGCGCCCTGGTCGGTGGCCATCGGCAGCACCGCGCGCAGGTACATGCCCGGCAGCAGCAGGTGCTCGGGGTTGGGCACCACCGCGCGCAGGGTGACGTTGCCGGTGCCGGCGTTGACCTGGGTGCCGACGAATTCGAGGGTGCCGGCATGCGGGTAGGTACTGCCGTCCTCCAGCCGCACCTGCACCTGCGCCTTGCCGTCGATGGCGTGGATCTGCCCGGCGTCGAGCTGGCGACGCAGCGCCAGCATCTGCGTGCTGGACTGGGTGACGTCCAGGTAGATCGGGTCCAGCCGCTGGATGGTGGTCAGCGCCGCGTCCTGCGCGGCGGTGAGCAGCGCGCCGACGGTGTAGGCGGAGGTGCCGATGGTGCCGGAGATCGGCGCGGTGATGCGGGTGTAGTCGAGGTTGATCCGCGCCGCCTGCAACGACGCCTTGGCGGCGACCACGGCCGCCTCGTCCTGGCGCAGCGCGGACACCGCGTCGTCGGCGTCCTGCTTGCTGGCCGCGTCCATGTCGGTGAGGCTGCGGGTGCGCTCGGCCTTGGGCCGCGCGCTGGCCAGCGCCGCCTCGGCCTGCACCAGGTTGCCGCGCGCGATGTCGTAGGCGGCCTGGTACGGTGCCGGATCGATCACGTACAGCGCCTGCCCGGCCTTGACCTCCTGGCCCTCCTGAAACAGGCGCTGGCGCAGCAATCCACCGACCTGCGGGCGCACGTCGGCGGTCTCGTAGGCCACGGTGCGACCGGCCAGGGTGCGCTCGACCGGCAGGGTGCGCGCGCCCAGGGTCAGCACCCCCACCCGCGGCGGCGGCGCGGCCGCCGGCTTGTCGCCGGAGCAGCCTCCGGCCACGGCAATGGCCAGCAACAGGGCACAGCGAACGGGACGACGAGGCGCCTGGAAGAGGTCGGACATGGGGAGTGCGGCTGGGAAGAAACGCGCAACGCTACTCCACCGGTGTGTCGCATCGCACCATCCCTGTAACGGTGTGTTGTACGGGCTTCACCAAGGTCGGAGAAACGTCGGAGCCGGCGCGCAGCAGCGCGCCGTCGAACATGGCCATTCGTTCTATTACCGAACACAAATGCGATAATCGCCCAACCTGCCGACGCTCTTTCGAGCCGCGGCATGCCATCGTGCGCACGCCCCGCCCTCGCCGCCGTCGTGGCTGGCAGCGGACGCCGCGCGCCTACCCTGCAGAGGATCGAAAACGTGCAAACCCAATCGGATGTGTCGGCCGGTGGCCGGATCGTGCTGTGGAGCGTCGGCCTGCTGCTGGCACTGATCGGGCTGGCGCTGCTGGTCGGCGGCATCCGCCTGGCCACGCTCGGCGGCAGCGTCTACTTCCTGGCGATGGGCGCGGCCTGCGTGGCCTCGGCGCTGCTGGTGCTGCGGCGGCGCCCGGCCGGCGCCTGGCTCTACGCGCTGGCCTTCGTGCTGAGCGTGGCCTGGGCCTACTGGGACGCGGGCCTGGCGTTCTGGCCGCTGGTCTCGCGGCTGATGATGCCGGCGGTGCTGGCGCTGCTGGTCGCCCTGGTCTACCCGACCCTGCGCCGCGCCCGCGGCCTGCCCGGCGGACGCGGTGCGTATGCACTGGCGGCGGTGCTGGCACTGGCCTGCGCCGGCGGCCTGGCCGGCATGTTCGTGCCGCACCCGCCGGTGGCCGCCAGCGGCCCCGGCCCGGCACCGGTACCGGTGACCCCGGCGCAGGCGCAACGCGACTGGGGCCACTACGGCAACACCGCCGGCGGCAGCCGCTTCGCCGCGCTGGACCAGATCGGCCGCGGCAACGTCAGCCAGTTGCAGGTGGCCTGGACCTACCGCACCGGCGACATCGCGCTCAGCGACGGCAACGGCGCCGAGGACCAGACCACCCCGCTGCAGATCGGCGAGACGCTGTTCGTGTGCACCCCGCACAACAACGTCATCGCGCTGGATGCCAGCAGCGGCCGGCAGTTGTGGAAGCGCGAGATCAACGCGCAGTCCTCGGTCTGGCAGCGCTGCCGCGGCCTGGCCTACTTCGATACCGATGCGCCGCTGGCGCAGCCCAGCGCGGTCGGCGCCTCGCCGGTCGCGGCGGCGGTGCTGCCGGCCGGCGCGAATTGCCGGCGCCGCGTGCTGACCAACACCATCGACGCGCGGCTGATCGCGCTGGATGCGGACACCGGCGCGTTCTGCAGCGGCTTCGGCCAGAACGGCCAGGTCGACCTGAAGGCCGGCCTCGGCGCTGCGCCGGATCCGCTGTACCAGTTGACCTCGGCGCCGACCGTGGCCGGGACCACGGTGGTGGTGGGCGGCCGCGTCGCCGACAACGTCCAGGCCGACATGCCCGGCGGCGTGATCCGCGGCTTCGACGTGATCACCGGTGCGCAGCGCTGGGCCTTCGACCCGGGCAACCCGCAGGACACCCAACCGCCGGCCGCGGGCACGTCCTACGTGCGCAGCACGCCGAACGTGTGGGCGCCGATGTCCTACGACGCCGCCTCCAATACCGTGTTCCTGCCGATGGGCAGCCCGTCCACCGACCTGTACGGCGCCGAGCGCACCGCGCTGGACCACCGCTTCGGCGCCTCGATCACCGCGCTGGACGCGAGCACCGGCAAGGTCAAGTGGGTCTACCAGACCGTGCACAACGATCTGTGGGACTTCGACCTGCCGATGCAGCCGAGCCTGATCGACTTCCCGATGGCCGACGGCCGCCGCGTGCCGGCGCTGATCATCGGCACCAAGGCCGGGCAGCTGTACGTGCTCGACCGCGCCACCGGCAAGCCGCTGACCGAGGTCCGCGAGGTGCCGGTGAAGGCCGCCGACATCCCGCACGAACCGTATGCGCTGACCCAGCCGCTGTCGGTGGGCATGCCGCAGATCGGCACCAAGCATCTGACCGAAGCCGACATGTGGGGCGCCACCCTGCTGGACCAGATGCTGTGCCGCATCGCCTTCAAGCAGATGCGCTACGAGGGCCTGTACACCGCGCCCGGCACCGACGTGTCGCTGAGCTTCCCCGGCTCGCTGGGCGGCATGAACTGGGGTGGGCTGTCGGTCGATCCGCTGCACGACGTGGTGTTCGCCAACGACATGCGCCTGGGCCTGTGGGTGCAGATGATTCCGCAGAAGGCCGAGAAGGCGGCCGCCTCCAGCGGCGGCGAGGCGGTCAACACCGGCATGGGCGCGGTGCCACTGAAGGGCACGCCGTACGCGGTCAACAAGAACCGCTTCCTGTCGGCGCTGGGCATCCCCTGCCAGGCACCGCCGTTCGGCACGCTGAGCGCGATCGACCTGAAGACCCGGCGCATCGCCTGGCAGGTCCCGGTGGGCACCGTGCAGGACACCGGCCCGCTTGGCTTCAAGATGCATCTGCCGATTCCGATCGGCATGCCGACCCTGGGCGGCACCCTGGCCACCCAAAGCGGCCTGGTGTTCATCGCCGGCACCCAGGACTACTACCTGCGCGCCTACGACAGCGGCACCGGCAAGGAACTGTGGAAGGCGCGGTTGCCGGTGGGCAGCCAGGGCGGGCCGATGACCTACCTGTCGGCCAGGAACGGCAAGCAGTACATCGTGATCACCGCCGGCGGTGCGCGGCAGTCGCCGGACCGCGGCGACTACGTGATCGCCTACGCGCTGCCGGACGCCAAGTAGCAAGGTCGCGCGCAGGCAACGCCTGCGCGCGGTGGGCCTGGACCGAGGCGTCCCGCATCCATGGGGCCTCAGGCCGCCTAGAGCGGACGCAGCACATTAGCCGCCACCGCGATGCCGGGAACCGAGCAACGCACACGCTGCACACTCACCACGTCATGCATGGGCAGGTCGACCACGCCATCGACGATAGGGAGGGAACGTGGTGAGTCGTCATTCGAAGCTGGCGCGGTACCAGCGCGCGGTATCGTCGGTACCGGTCCGGCGCTGGCACTGACTGTCGCCGGCCTTCACCGCCGACACATCGGTCGCAGTGCTGGACGGCGGCGCCGAGAGGGTGACGTAGGCCAAGTGGCGCCGCCAGAGCCGTCACGCGTGTTGTTTTCGGCCTCTGGACCAGACCCGCGCCCGCACCGCCCCGGCCTCAACGCGACGGTTGCAGCCGCATCGTCAGCACCGCGGCAATGGCCACCAGCAGCGGCAACGCCAGCACGTAGTACAGGTTGGCCGGCTGCCAGCCGGCGTCGACCAGCACGCCGACGGTCATCGGCGAGAGGATCGCGCCGACACGGCCGATGCCGATCGCCCAGCCCAGGCCGGTGGTGCGCACGGTCGGCGCGAACACGATCGGCGCCAACGCATACAGGCCGGCCATCGAGCCGAACAGCGCCGCGCCGATCACGAAGGCCACCGGGAAGGCCAACTGCAGCTGCGCGCCGAGCGTGGCGAACGCCGCCATCGCGAGTGCGGCGATCAGGAAGCTGGCCGCGGTCAAGCGCGGCAGTGCGAAGCGTGCGGCCAGACCGCCGAACAAGGCACCACCGACGATGCCGCCCAGGTTCAGCAGCACGCCGCCGGTGACGCCTTGTTCGGCCGACACCCCGGCTTGCACCAGCAGCTTTGGCGTCCAGCTCAGCACGAAATAGAACGCGAACATGTGCATGAAGAAACCCAGCGCGATCAGCACGCTGTTGCGGCGCAGGCGCGGGGTGAACAGCGCCGCGTAGCCCGCCTTCTCCTGCACCGGCGGGCGCGGCGGCAGGGCATCCAGGGTCCGTGCGCGCATGCGCGTCAGCAGCCCGTTGAGCCGCGCCAGCGCATCCGGCGGGCGCCGGCTGAGCAGGAAGTCCAACGATTCGGGCAGCAGCGCCAGCACCACCGGGATGCACAGCAGCGAGGCGAGTGCGCCGAACAGGAAGGCCGCATGCCAACCCCAGCGTTCCAGCAGCATCGCGGCGATCAAGCCGCCCAGCGTGGCGCCGATGGGATAGCCGGTGGCCTGCAGCGCCACCGCGGTGCTGCGCCACTTCGGGCTCGCGTATTCGGCGGTGATCACGCCGACGCCGGCGAGCATGCCGCCGATGCCGATGCCGGTGAACACGCGCAGCGCGGCCAGTTGCCAGATGTCCTGGGCCAGCGCCGAGGCGGCCATGCCCACGGTCAGGATCGCCAGGCAGCACAGGATCATGTTGCGCCGGCCCCAGCGGTCGGCCAGCGGCGCCAGCAACAGCGAGCCCAGCGCCATGCCCACCAGCCCGGCGCTGAGCGCGATGCCCAGCAGCTTGCCGGACAGGTGCCAGGCCTCCGACACGTGCGGGGCGATGAACGCCATCACCATCACGTCGAACCCGTCCAGCATGTTCAATAGCACGCAGACCGCAATCGCCGTCCACTGGAAACCGCTCATGCGGTCCAGGACGAGCGCGGAAGGCGGGGCGGCGGCATGGCTCATGGCAACACTCCTGCAAGAACGGCGAACGGGAACCGCGGCGTCGCGGAATTACTTGGAGGGCGCGGCGGCCTGCAGCGCGTCGAGCGCCTGCCGCAACCGCGCCGCGTCGATCTGTCCCGGCGCCGAAGCGCTGCCGAGCATGCCGAAGGTCAGGCTCTGCCCGAAGGTACCGCCGGACAACCGCGACACCGCGCCCAGCGGCCCCATCGCCATGGTCAGCAAGGGCTGGCCGCTGCGCTGGCGCATCTGCCAGGTGGCGTCGAGCAGGTGCAGCACGTCGCCCGGATCGCGCGGCATCACCGCGATCTTCAGCACGTCGGCGCCCAGCGCCTGCTGCCGCTGCAACCGCGCCACGATCTCCGCCACCGGCGGGGTGGCGTGGAAGTCGTGGCTGGACATCACTACGTACACGCCCTGCCGGTGCGCCTGCTCCACCAGCTGCCGCACCACCGCAGGATCGCGGAACATCTCCACGTCGAGCAGGTCGGCGAAGCGCGCCTCCAGCAGGCGGGCGTACAGCGCGCCGTAGGCGGCATCGTCGATCGCCACCGCACCGCCTTCGGCCTTGGTGCGGAAGGTCAGCAGCAGCGGCTTGCCGTGCAGCGCCTGCGCCAGGCGCGGCCCCAGTGCCGCCAGCGCCGCCGCATCGGTGGCGCTGTCCATCAGATCGATGCGCCATTCGGCCATATCCGCATCGGGCGAGGCGGCGATGCGCTGCGCCTGCACCAGCGCCTGCTCGGCGTCTTTCGCAGTGATCGGCACGATGATCTTGGGCAGGCCGGCGCCGATAACGAGCCCGCGAACCTGCAGGACGTGCGGCGCCGGCAACGGGGCCGCCGTGGGCGGCGACGCCGGCGCAGTTGCGGGAGGCACCGCAGCCGCGGCCTGCAGCGGCGATGCCAGCAGCAGGCCGGCGCAGTACAGCAAGATCAATCGTGAAAGGAACAGGGGCATCGGGATCGGCCTGGGCAAGGAAGCGCGCAGCGCGCGCTCAGAAGGTGAGCTTGACCTGCAGCCCCACCGCCAGCGCGTTGTCGGTGCGCGCATAGGCGAAGGTGCCGGGATTGACGATGTACTGCACATCCGGCCGCAGCATCAGCCACGGCGTGAGCTGGGCGCTGTAGGACAGTTCGTAGAGTTCCTCGGCGGTGTCGAGCGCGAACACCGGCGCGTCCGCCGGCACGCCGGCGTCGAGCAGCGCCGCACGCCGCGCGTCGAGCAGGCGATGATTGATGTCGGCGCCGACATAGCCCAGGGCGATGCGGTCCTGGCTGCGCCGGCCGATGCCCTGGTAGACGCCGCCCAGCGCGTACCAGCGGGTGATCTGCGCGGTGGCGCGGTCGGAGACCATGTACTGGGCGAAACCGGTCAGGCCGCGGCCGCGCTCGCCGCCGGGCGAGTAAAGCTTCTGTTCGACCAGCAGATAGGCGCCGTCGCGACCGGTGGTGGCACGCGAATCCAGGCCCTTGCGCGGCACCCGCGAGGAGTCGTAGTAGCCACCGAACTTGTAGGTGCCCGGATAGGCGCCGCCGGCACCCGGCGTCCAGGTGAGCTCGACGGGGAACAGCGAGCCGGTGGTGCCGCGCGCGTCCAGGTCGAACGCGGTGTGCACGTTGTTGTTGGTGCTGGGATTGACCTGGAACCAGCCGACCCGCAGGTTCGTCGCCGGCGTCAGTTGCTGCGCCGCCTCCGCGCCCCAGCGCGCATTGGGATAGTTGTACCAGCCGCTGTTGCCGGACATCGCCAGCGGATGCGCGCAGAACGCGGCGTTGACGAAGTTGGTCAGCAGCGTGTGCGCGCCGAACTGGTTGCCCATCGCGTAGAAGCCGGCCTTGATGTAGCTGCGCCCGTCGTTGAAGCGGCGGTCGTAGCTCAGTTCGGTCAGCCGGGTGAACTGGCCGCCGTAGGCTTCCTGGATCGGGAAGCGGTTGCCGAGCAGATCGGCCGAGGTGCTGCGGCCACGGCGGTCGTTGACGGTCACATGCAGCGCGCCGCCGTCCCAGCCGGCGAGTTTCGCCAGGTCCAGGTCCACGCCCAGCCGCACCTGCTGCGCATAGCGCGCGCCGCGCTCGCCGCGGCCGCCGTCGACCACGCCCATGGCTTCGCCGACGTAGTCGCCGCGCACGTTGATGCCGCGCTGCAGCCAGTCGCTGCGCGTGCCGTTCCAGTCGCCGCTGAAGGTGCTGTGCGCCAGATCGGTGGCGTCTTGCGCGGCGGCGACGGCCGGGACGAAGGCGACGGCCGCGGCCAGCAGCGACCAGGCCGGCAACGACGGCGGGCGTCGCACCGCGCGAGCGCCAGCCGATGCAGCGCGGCTCACGGCGCCACCGCCAGCGGTGCGCTCAGCGGCGAGGTCGCGCCGTCGTCGCTGGTGACAGTGGCGGTGAGCGTGGCCAACTCCGTGGCATCGCCGTCCAGCGGCACCACAAACCGGCCCTGCCCCTGCGCATCCACCGGCGCTTCGACGCGGCCGAGATAGCGTTCGGCCTCGTCGTCGCCGGGGCGGCGGTTGCCGAACAGTTCCACCGTGTAGAGGTGGCCGGGACGGCCGACGAAGCTGCCCTGCACCCGCGGCGTGCCGGCGTCGCGTTCGATCGCGCGCAACTGCGGCGCGGCCTGGCCGAAGTTCGGCGGCGGTTGGCAGCCCTCCGCCGCCGCGGCGCCGCAGATCGCCGCGCGCTTGCGCGGATCCGGATCGACGCCGATGCCGCGCGAGCCGACGAAGGGCGCATGCTCCAGGCCGGGCACGCCGAACACGATGGCGCCGCGCGGCTGGCCCGGGACGCAGGTGCCGCCGGCGAAACAGCGTTCGATCTTCAGGCCGTTGCCGGACAGCAGGTTGGCGCTGAAGCGGTTGGGTTCGCTGCGCGGCTGCGGGCGTACCGCGATGCCGATGCCATTGCCGACCAGGCGGTTGCCCTCGATCAGGTTGTCGCGCCCGGTGACGCTGACCCCGATCGAATTGCCGGCGAAGTCGTTGTCGGCGATGGTGTTGCGGTTGCCCCAGTTGATCTGCAGCCCGTCGGAATAGCGCTCGAAGCGGTTGCGCAGCACCGTGTTGTCGTTGCCCCACAGGATCTCGATGCCCTGCGAGGGCTCGGGGTTGGCGTCGGTGGAGCGGAACACGTTGTCGGCCACCAGGTTCCAGGCCGCGCCGCGGGTCAGTTCCAGGCCGTCGCCGTTGTCGAGGAAGTCGTTGCGCACGATGCGGTTGCGCACCGTGGTGGTGGCGGTGGACTGGCCGTTGCCGTCGTCGCCGGTCAGCATCACCCCGGCGCCGCCGTGGTTGGCGACGATGCGGTTGTCGCGCAGCACGTTGTCGCTGGCGCGGTTGATCAGCACGCCGATGCAGAAGTTGCGGATCTCCAGGCCGCTCAGTTCCACGCCATGGGTGTCGCGCAGCACCAGGCCCGGCAGCGTGGTGCTGCGCACGTTGGTGCCGAACTGGCCCTTCTCCGCGCCCGGGCAGGCGGCGGTGCCCTTGCCGCGGATGTAGCCGGCACCGTCGATGGCGATGTACTGGCCGTCGCGCGCGCGCGCCAGGCCGACCACCTGCAGCGGCCCCTGCAGCGCCGGCAACGGCGCGCGCGGGCGGATCACGTACGGCGGCGCGCCCACCGCGGCGATCTCGATGCGGTAGCGGCCGGGGGCCTGGTTGGCGGTCGTGATCGCCCAGCGCAGGGAGCCCGGGGCGTCGTCGTCGGCGTAGCGGTCCACGGTCAGCACGCTGCGCTCCGGCGGCGGCGGCTCGGCCTGGTAGGCGCGCACGGCGCCGGGAAGCAGGGCCGCGAGCACGGCCAGGCCACGGAAACACACAGGGGACATGCACCATCTCCAACAGGATCGGGACCGCACCGGCGGCGGCGCGCCGGACGCCGTCGCGTCCGTGGCACGGCGCCGGAACAGCGGCAACGCTAGTTTTATCGCAGTGCACCATTCAAGTGCGAATATCGATTGGCGGTGCGTTTATCGCACAACACCGTGCACATCGGCGTTTCCCGGACCCGCCGGCGCGCGGCGGCCGGCCCGGGCCACCGCGCTATCATCGGCAGCGGCGTGGCCGCCGGCCGCCCTACCGCCGGAGAGCGCCATGTCCCCGATCCGTCCGTTCCTCGACAAGACCCCGCAACTGGGCGCACGCGTCTATGTGGACCCGGCCTGCACCGTGATCGGCGAGGTGGTGCTGGAGGACGACGTGTCGGTGTGGCCGGGCACGGTGATCCGCGGCGACGTCAATCACGTGCGCATCGGCGCGCGCAGTAACATCCAGGACGGCACCATCATCCACGTCAGCCACCACAGTCCGTTCAACGCGGCCGGCTACCCGACCCTGATCGGCGCGGACGTGACCGTCGGCCACGGCACCATCATCCATGCCTGCACCATCGAGGACCTGTGCCTGATCGGCATGGGCGCGTGCATCCTCGACGGCGCCACGGTGAAGAAATACGGCTTCGTCGGCGCCGGCGCGGTGGTCGGCCCCGGCAAGACCGTCGGCGAGGGCGAGCTGTGGCTGGGCAATCCCGCACGCAAGGCGCGCATGCTCAGCGACAAGGAGATCGAGAGCCTGCACTACTCGGCGCAGCACTACGTGCGGCTGAAGGACCGCTACCTGGCCGCGTCCGCGGCGTCGCCGCAGTAGACGGCGCCGCTACTCGGCCGCCAACGCCAGCAAGGCGCGGCCGATCGGGCGCGGCGTCTCGCTGCGCAGCACGACGCTGGTGGTCACCGCACCGAAGCGCGCCAGGGCGTCGATGACCGGCTCCAGCTGCGCCGGCGCGGGCACCAGCACGCGCAGCACGAAGCAGTCCTCGCCGGTGACCCGGTGCACGTCCAGCACCTGCGGCATCTGCGCGAACAGTTCCAGGCAGGCGCCGATCTGCGCATGCGTGGTGCGCAGACGGACGATGGCCGAGGTCGCCAGGCCCAGCGCGCGCGGATCGACCCGGGCGGTATAGCCGGTGATCACGCCCTGTTCCTCGAGCCGGCGCACGCGCTCGGACATCGCCGGCTGCGACAGCCCGATGCGCCGCCCCAGCGCCGCCAGGGCGATACGTCCGTCGCACTGCAGCGCCTCCAGGATCGCGTAATCCAGGGCATCGCCCCGCCAGGTCTTCGCCGCCACTCGCCTCGCCCCCTCGCCCTGCACCGTGGATTCATCGGAAAAACGCCGCATGCGCCGATGCATCGCCATGGCGATGCCGGGCGGGCAGCGCGACACTCACGCTTCCTTTCGACGGAGCGTAGCGCATGCAGGACGTGGTGATCGTGCCGGGCATCGGCGACTCGGGGCCGGAGCACTGGCAAACCCTCTGGCAGCAGCAGGACACGCGCATGCGCCGGCTGCAACCGGACTCGTTCGCGCACCCGCAACTGCACGACTGGCTGCGCGCGCTCGACCGCTGCGTGCAGGACTGCGCCACGCCGCCGTTGCTGGTCGCGCACAGCCTGGGCTGCCTGCTGGTCGCGCACTGGGCCGCGCGCGCCGACCGCCTGCCGCGCGGCGCCTTCCTGGTCGCGGTTCCCGATCCGGACAGCGCCGCGTTCCCGCATGCGCAGGCCGCCAGTTTCGTCCCGGTGCCGACGGCGCGCCTGCCGTTTCCCAGCCTGATCGTGGCCAGCAGCGACGATCCCTACGCAACGCCATCCTACAGCCGCCGCTGCGCCTCCGACTGGGGCAGCGGGCTGGTCGAACTCGACCGACTGGGACACCTCAATGCCGCCAGCGGTCTGGGCGCATGGCCGCACGGCGCGCAGTTGCTGGCCGCCTTCGATGCCGGCCTCGGGCCTGCACCGGCCTCACCCGTCTGAGCGCTGCCGGCGCATCGCCGGCAGGACGCCTTGCGGCGCCATGGACCGGCAAACGGGCGCGCGCGCGACTGGCGCGCCATGCACGCTTGCGCGACACTAGGCGCCTCTGGCGTGGGGACGCCACCGAACGAATGGAATCGCCGATGCTCAAGACCTCGCTGCGCGGTCTGCTGGCCGCTTTTTTCTGTGCGCTGTGCGCCACTGCCGGCTCGGCCCTGGCCCAGAACGGCGGCCCGGACATGACCGCCGAACAGTTCGTCGGCTCACTGCATTTCCGCGACGGCCATATCGAACTGCCGCAGGCCAAGGTGCATTTCGATCTCGGCCCGGCGTTCCGCTTCCTGGACAAGGCCGACGCGCGCAAGGTGCTGGAGAGCTACTGGGGCAACCCGCCGGACGACGACGTGCTGGGCCTGATCGTGCCGCGCCAGCCCGCACTCGACGAGAAGGGCAGCTGGGCGGTGGTCGTCACCTATTCCGACGATGGCTACGTGTCCGACGAGGACGCCAGCAAGATCGACTACCAGGCCATGCTCAAGGACATGCAGGAGGAGACGCGCGAGTCCAACGCGCAGCGCAAGAAGGCCGGCTATGAGCAGGTCGACCTGGTCGGCTGGGCGGTGCCGCCGCGCTACGACACCGGCAGCAAGAAGCTGTACTGGGCGCGCGAACTGGCGTTCGCGGGCGAGGGCGAGCACACCCTGAACTACGACATCCGCGTGCTCGGACGGCATGGCTACCTCAGCCTCAATGCGGTCTCGGGCATGGGCGAACTGGCGCAGGTGCGCGAGGGCATGCAGCAGTTGCTGCCGATGGCCGAGTTCGACAGCGGCGCCCGTTACGCCGACCACAACCCCTCCACCGACAAGATCGCCAGCTACGGCGTGGCCACCCTGATCGGCGGCGGCCTGGCGGCCAAGGCGGGCCTGTTCGCCAAGCTCGGCCTGCTGCTGGCCAAGGCCTGGAAGCTGGTGCTGGTCGGCCTGATGGCCCTGGTCGCCGGCGTGCGCAAGCTGTTCTCCGGGCGCCAGCGCGACGGCGGCACGGTGCGCTGATCGGCGCCGCCGGCGTGCTGGGCAATTCACGTCACGCCGGCTAAAGTGCCGCTTCGGAAGCAGGACGCAGTCGAGAGCAGCATGCCGCCACAGGCAGCCGGCCGAACGGAAGGACGGCCTCCCCACATCGCAGGCGCCCTTGTCCGCCGCGCCGCGCGGCGGCGGTGACACGCATGCTCGATACCTACCGCGAGGTCATCACGCCCGAAGGCGTGGCGCTGCACCTGCCGGCCGCCGGCGCGGTGCCGCGCGCGCTGGCCTGGCTGATCGACCTGGCGCTGCGCTTCGCCCTGCTCACCGCCATGGGCATGTTCCTCGGCCTGCTCGGCGGCCTCGGCCAGGGCCTGTACCTGGTGGCGATGTTCCTGGTGTTCTGGGGCTACCCGATCGTGCTGGAGGGCTGGCGTGGCCAGACCCTCGGCAAGCAGGCGCTGGGCCTGCGCGTGGTGGCGCGCGACGGCGCGCCGGTGGGGTGGATGGCAGCGATCACCCGCAACCTGCTGCGCACCGTGGACATGCTGCCGTTCGGCTATGCGGTCGGCCTGATCGCCTGCCTGTTCGACGCCCATTCGCGGCGCCTGGGCGACCTGGTCGCAGGCACGCTGGTGGTGCACCAGCCGCCGCGCGCGGACGAGGCGCTGCCGCCGATCGCCAGTGCGCTCGCGCCGCCGCGGCCGCTGCTGCCGGCCGAACAGACGGCGCTGATCGCCTTCGCCGAGCGCGCGCCGCGACTCACCCCCGAGCGGCAACTGGAACTGGCCGCGCTGGCGCAGCCGCTGACCGACACGCCGGGCCAGGCCGGGGTGCTGCGCCTGTACGCGATGGCCAACTGGCTGCTGGGCCGCCGATGAAACAGGAACAGTTCGTCCTCCGCCATCAGCACGAGTGGCAGGCGTTCGAGGCCTGGCTGCAGCGCAGCGGCAGCGGCAACGGGCGCAAGCCGGCACCCAAATCCACCGCAACCGACGCCACGGATGCGGTCACGCCACCGAACGCGCACCAACCGCCGCCGCTCGCCGACGAGGACATGCCGGCGCGGTACCGGCGCCTGTGCCAGCAGCAGGCGCTGGCGTGCAAGCGCGGCTACAGCCCGCAGGTCACCGCGCGCCTGCAGCACCTGATGCAGCAGGGCCACACCGTCCTGTACCGGGCACCGCGTCCGCGCTGGCGACGCGCGGCGGAGTTCCTGTTCGCCGAATTCCCGCAGCTGGTGCGCAGCCAGGCCGGCTACATGGCCGCGGCCACTGCGCTGTTCGTGGTGCCGCTGGTGACCATCTTCGTGCTGCTGCAGTTCCGCCCGGAACTGATCCACGGGCTGATGGACCCGATGCAGGTCAGCCAGATCGAGCGCATGTACGACCCAGCCGCCAGCGCGCAGAAGCTCGGCCGCGACAGCGGCACCGACTGGCAGATGTTCGGCCACTACATCATGAACAACATCAGCATCGGCCTGCGCACCTTCGCCAGCGGCCTGCTGGCGGGACTGGGCACGGTGCTGGTGCTGCTGTTCAACGGCATCACCATCGGCGCGGTGGCCGGGCACCTGCACCAGATCGGCTACGGCGTCACCTTCTGGCGCTTCGTCGCCGGGCATGCGCCGTTCGAACTGACCGCGATCGTGATCGCCGGCGGCGCCGGCCTGCAGCTCGGCCTGAAGGTGCTGGCGCCGGGGCGGCGGCGGCGCATCGACGCGCTGGTGGAAGGCGGCAAGATCGGTGCCCGGCTGTGCCTGGGGGTGGCGGCGATGCTGCTGGTGGCCGCCTTCATCGAGGCGTTCTGGTCGTCCATCGCGACCGTGCCGGCGTGGATCAAGTACAGCGTGTCCGGTGTGCTGTGGACGCTGGTGCTGGCGTGGCTGTGGCGCGGCGGGCGCGGCCGCGCGGAGGCCATCGATGCGGATTGAGCGCCTGGACGTGGTGCTGCGCGCACGCTCGGCCTGGGAAGCGATGGAACTGGGCAGTGCCCTGGTCCGCCGCCATGCTGGGGCGATCTGGAAGCCGTGGCTGCTGGTCACCCTGCCGCTGTTCGCCGCGCTCAATCTCGGCGCCTGGGCGATCGACCAGCTGTGGCTGGCACCGCTGCTGCTGTGGTGGCTGAAGCCGGTGCTGGACCGGATTCCGCTGTTCGTGATCTCGCGTGCGGTGTTCGGCGACGTGCCGCGCGTGCGCGACACCGTGCGTGCGCAGGGCGGCTGGGGCTGGCGCACCCTGATCGGCTACCTGACCTGGCGCCGGCTGAGTCCGGCGCGCAGCGTGTTCATGCCGCTGGAGCTGCTGGAAGGCGCAAGCGCCGACCAGCAGCGCGAGCGCCGCCGTACCCTGGGCGGCGCCATCTACGGCCATGCACTGCTGATGGCCAGCGTCTTCGCCACGTTCGAAGGCATGCTCAGCCTGGCCTGCATCGCCACCATCTTCCTGTTCGTGCCCATCGACCTGCTGCCGGAAACCGCACGCGCGGCCTGGTCGCTGATCGGCCAGCAGACGCCGGTGTGGGCCGACATCGGCTTCAACGCCATCGCCTGGCTGGCGATGACCCTGATCGAACCATTCTTCGTCGGCGCCGGCTTCGGCCTGTATCTCAACCGGCGCACCCAGCTCGAAGCCTGGGACGTGGAGATGGCATTGCGGCGGATGGCCGCGCGCCTGCGCACTTCTGCGCCGCTGGCGATGCTGTGCGTGGCCCTGCTCGCCGCACCGATGGCGGCGCTGCGTGCGCAACCGGCCACCGACACGGCGGTGCAAGCTGCCCCCGACGACGACAAGCGCGATGGCGCTGACGAGACCGACGCCGACCAGGGCGCAGACACCGACACCGATACCGACAGCAAGGCCACCGCGCACGCCACCGACAGCCAGCACCACGGCGCGCGCCCGGTCCCGCTGGACGAGGTGTTCGACACCGTTCCCGCCGCCGATGCGCGTTTCGCCCGCGCCGCCGACCGCGCCTACGACGACCCGCTGCTGACCGCCAAGCGCACCATCGGCTACTGGAAGAAGCGCAATCCCGACGAACCGCCCAAGCCGGACGACAAGAAGCAGGACCTCACCGCGTTCGGCCAATGGATCAAGGCCGCCGCCCAGGCCATCGCCTTCGTCGGCAAGTGGGGCATGTGGGTGCTGGCGGGGATCCTGGTGCTGGTGCTGCTGCTCACCGCCAGGCACTGGCTGCCGTGGATGCGTGGCGCCGGGCGCCGACGTGCGCCGGTGCCGGCGGCGCCGGAGCACACCCCGGTGCTGGCACCGCAACCGCTGCCCGACGACGTGGCGACGGTGGCACGACGCGCCTGGCGCGAGGGGCGCCACCGCGATGCGCTGGCGCTGCTGTACCGGGCCAGCGTGGCGACGCTGTGCGAGCGCGCCGACCTGGTGCTGCCGCCCAGCGCCACCGAGGCGCAGTGCCTGCGCGCCGCGCAACGCCTGCCCGACGACGCCGACCGCAGCCTGTTCGCCCGCATGGTGCGGGTCTGGCAGCACGCCGCCTACGCCGGCCGGCTGCCCGAGGACGGCGCCTTCGACGCGCTGGTCGACGACCTGCAGCGCCAGTTCCGGTGGCAGGCATGAACAGCGGCACGCGCAATGCGCTGATCTTCCTGGTCGGCCTGCTGCTGGCCAGCGTCGCCGCGGCCTGGTTCTTCGGCCGCTACGAACGCGCCGAGCGGGTGATCGTGCTGCCGCCGCGCGGCGAGGCCGCCTACAACCCGCTGTACGCACTGCGCCAGACCCTGCGCGCCGACGGCGTGCGCGCCGAGTCGCGGCAACGCCTGGACCTGGCGGCGATGCGCCTGCGCCCGCACGACAGCGTGGTGCTGTACGGCGATCCGCGCATGCTCGGCAAGGCCGACGGCGACGCCTTGCTGGACTGGGTGGAGCATGGCGGACATCTGGTGCTGCGCACGCCCACCGCGGAGGTCAAGCGCGGCGACGTGCCGATCCTGGACGCGCTGGACATCACCGTCGAGGCGCGCAGCCCGGACAACTGCCTGATGATGGCGGTGCCGGGCGCACCGCCGCAGAAAGTGTTCTGCGACGGCCGCCGCTTCCACATCGATCCGGACACGCCCGACAACTGGTGGAGCGGCGAGGACGACGACTTCGTGTTTGCGCGCGTTCCCTACGGCGACGGCAACGTGGACGTGCTGTCGGAGCTGGACTTCCTCGAGAACCAGGACAACCGGATCGGCGCGATGTTCGATGGCTCGCCGATGGAGAACGACCCGATCCTGCGCAAGGGCGGGCTGCGCGAAGCCGGCAACCGCCTGCTGACCCGTCAGGTGCTGGGCCCCAACTACGGCCAGGGCACCATCCACCTGATCTATTCGGCCGAACTGCCGTCGCTGTGGCGCACCCTGTTCACCCGTGGCTGGCCGGCCTGGCTGCCCGCGCTGCTGATCCTGCTGGCCTGGCTGTGGTCGCGCATGCAGCGCTTCGGGCCGCTGCTTGCCGCACCGCCGGCCGACCGCCGCTCGCTGCTGGAACACGTGCGCGCCAGCGGCGAACATCTGCTGCGCTATGGCCGCGCCGACCTGTTGCATGCGGCGATGCGCGAGGCGTTCCTGGCGCGGCTGCGCCGGCGCGCGCCGATCGCCGCCGCGCTGGAGGGCCCGGCCCAGGCCGCGGCCATCGCCGAACGCCTGCAACTGCCGGTGGCGCAGGTCGAACAGGCGCTGCAGCCGCCGCCACCCAACCAACCCGCCGCCTTGCGCGAGCGCATCCGCCTCCTCGTCCAGATGAGAAACCAGTTATGACCACCGCCTCCTCCGACGCCGTCGCGCCGCTCGCCGGCCCTGCCCTGATCGAACGCGCCGAGGCGATCCGCGCCGCGGTCGGCCACGCCTTCATCGGCCAGCCGGAGGTGCTGGACCAGATCCTGATCGCGCTGCTGGCCGGCGGCCACGTGCTGATCGAGGGCGTGCCCGGCCTCGGCAAGACCCTGCTGGTGCGCGCCCTGGCGCAGGCGCTGGAACTGAACTACGCACGTGTGCAGTTCACCCCGGACCTGATGCCCAGCGACGTCAGCGGCCACGCCGTGTACGACCCCAAGACCGAGAGCTTCAAGATCCGCCGCGGCCCGGTGTTCACCCATCTGCTGCTGGCCGACGAGATCAACCGCGCCCCGGCCAAGACCCAGTCGGCGCTGCTGGAAGTGATGCAGGAAGGCCAGGTCACCATCGAAGGCAAGCCGTTCCCGCTGGCGCCGCCGTTCCTGGCCCTGGCCACGCAGAACCCGGTCGAGCAGGAAGGCACCTACCCACTGCCGGAAGCGCAGCTGGACCGCTTCCTGCTGAAGATCCTGATCGACTACCCGCAACTGGAGGACGAGGCGCGCATGGTCACCGCGGTCACCAGCGGCCGCAGCGCCGGCGACTTCGACCTGTCGCAGGTGCCGCGCGTGCTCGGCGCCGAGGACGTGGTGGCGATGCAGGCCGGCACCGCTGCCATCGCGGTCGACCCGCAGGTCATCGACTACGCCGTGCGCATCGTCGCCGCCACCCGCCGCTGGCCCGGCATCGCCCTGGGCGCCGGCCCGCGCGGCAGCATCGCCCTGGTCCGCGCGGCGCGCGCGCAGGCGGTGCTGTCCGGCCGCGACTTCGTCACTCCCGACGACATCCGCGACGTGGCCAAGCCGGCCCTGCGCCACCGCATCGCCCTGGCCCCGGAACTGCAGATCGAAGGCCAGAGCGCCGACGACGCCCTGAGCGCGTTGCTGGCCAAGGTGGAGGCGCCGCGGAAATGAGCGGGGATTGGGGAGTCGGGAGTGGGGATTGGCAACAGCGCGGTGCGGCGGCGGCGCATGCCACTGACTGCGTCAGCGCGTCTTGGCCGATCCGCTGTACCGCGCTCCCTGTAACTCGACGCCGCCTCACCGCCACATGGCGCTGCGGCCGCCAGTGCGCGCCTCTGCGAATCCCCACTCCCCAATCCCGAATCCCGGCCCCCCGATGAGACCCGCCCCGCCCCTGCTGGCCTTGCTTGCGCTGTGGGCGCTGTACGGCCTGGCCGTGGCGCTGGGCTGGCTGCCGCTGTGGAGCTGGCAGGCGGTCGCGGCGGCCATCGCGCTGGTCGCGGCGTTCGATGCGTGGCGGCTGTGGCGGCGGCCGACGCCGCAGCTGCGCCGTGAGTTGCCCGAGGCGTTGCCGCTGAGTGTGCAGCGCGAGGTGGTGCTGTATCTGGACAGCGCACAGCGCCAGCGCGTGGACCTGTTCGACCTGGTGCCCAGCGGCTGGGAGTTGCAGGGCCTGCCGCAGCGGCTGACCCTGCCCGCCGCCCACCAGACCCAGGTGCGCTACCAGCTGCGCCCGACCGCGCGCGGCCGCTTCGTGTTCGACGGCACGCACCTGCGCCTGCATGCGCCCTGGCGCCTGTGGTGGCAACAACGCCTGGCCGGGCCGGCGCAGACCGTGCGCGTGTATCCGAACTTCGCGCCGCTGACCCGCTTCGCCTTGTTCAGCGCCGAACAGGCCTCGCGCCTGGTCGGTGCGCACCTGAAGCGTCGCCGTGGCGAAGGCACCGACTTCCACCAGATGCGCGAGTACCGGATCGGCGACAGCCTGCGCCAGATCGACTGGAAGGCCACCTCGCGCGCGCGCAAGCTGATCTCGCGCGAGTACCAGGACGAGAAGAACCAGCAACTGCTGATGCTGATCGATACCGGGCGGCGGATGCTGGCCAGCGAACGCGGCCTGTCGCATTTCGACCATGTGCTCAACGCGGCGCTGGTGGTGTCGTACCTGGCGCTGCGCCAGGGCGATGCGGTGGGCATGATGGCCAGCGGCGGCGACGCGCGCTGGGTGGCGCCGCAGCGCGGCATGGCCACGGTCGACGTGTTGCTGCGCGCCAGCTACGACCTGCAGCCGCAGCCGGTGGCCACCGACTACCTCGCCGCGGCCACCGAACTGTCGCTGCGCCAGCGCCGCCGCGCGCTGGTGATGCTGGTCAGCAACGTGCGCGACGAGGACATCGAGGACCTGCTGGCCGCGGTGCGCCTGCTGCAGCGCCGCCACCTGGTGTGCGTGGCCAGCCTGCGCGAGCGCGAACTGGACCAGGCGCTGGCCGAGGACGTCCACGAGCTGCCGCAGGCCGTGCAGGCCGGTGCAGTGGCGCGCTACCTGCAGCAGCGCAGCGCCGCGCACGACGCACTGCGCAGCCACGGCGTGATGGTGCTCGACGTCACCGGCGAGGAACTGCCCGCCGCGCTGATCGAGCGCTACCTGGCGGTGAAGCGCGACGGCTTGCTGTAGCGCGACGCTGTCGATGCAGTGCGGTGGCATGCCGCCCGCGGTATGGCCAGCACATGGCGGCTGCATCGCCCCAGCCGCTCCTGACGAGAACGAGGCTGGCGTAATGGGTGCACTGTGGGAGGGACTTCAGGGGACCTCGAATAACCACAGAGTCCCGTTGTAGGAGCGGCTTCAGCCGCGACAAGCTCTACCGGGAATGCCCGTCGCGGCTGAAGCCGCTCCTACGAGGATAACGACGTGTCCGGCTGCGCCGCGGCAACGCGCGTTATTAGAGACACCCTTCAGTCCCGACAGCGTCCGAAGACGACCGACGTTCACGCCATCGTGCGTCGCGGCCGAAGCCGCTCCCATGGCGGCAACGCGCAGCAACCGCAACATGCCAGAAACGCGCATGCCGGGCTGCGCTGCACGCGCGTCAGTGCATGGTCAGATGCTTGAAGAACAAGGCCACTTCGTTCTTCGATCTGCTCTTGGACAACACCTCTTCGTACCTGCGTTCCAGCAGCGTCAATCGCAGGTGCAACGCAAGATGCGCCTTGCTCCTGGAAAGACAAATCTCATAACCACGGATGTTGCTGCCGCCATCGGCCGCTTCGAACCGATGCCGCCGGCGCACGAAGCCCTGGGGCTTGAGCAACGGGCCGACCACGTCGGCGATCTGCAGGACGACGGCGTCCTTGGTCTGATTGGTCATGGCCAGTGCCCCACTGGCGCATCGTTTCTGCCGATGCGCAACGCCGGGCACGTCAGCCGTGCTTCGCGCCTCGGCGTGCTGACGCTGGCTGCGTCCCCTCCGGCAGTCCAGCATCCCAGCCAACACCGCATCGTCGCTTACGCAACGCGCGTCAAGCGCGTCGAGTCGATCACGTCCACACCCTGCGCTCGCGCGGCGACAGCTACAGCATCCGACATTCCGCCACCGCTCACTTTGCCGCAGGCAGCGGCGGCAACTGCGCGCAGGCCTGCTGCAGGCGCTGCAACGTCCGCAGCATCAGCGGCCGGTGCCGCGCCAGCTTCATCCACGCCGGCAACCGCGCCACCATCGAGCGACCGAACAGGCCGCGGCGTTCGCGCAGCGTCGCCGCCACGTAGTCTTGCAACTCCTGCAGATGGCGCGGGTTGTAGGCCCACAGCACCCCGGCGCGGGTCGGCGCAACCAGCGCCAGCGGCATGCCGAAATGCGGATCGCAGGGCGATCCATCGCGCACGCGATACGTGGTGACCGCCACCGCGCTGCTTTTCCCGCAATGCGCACAACGCCCGGGCAAGGTCGCGGGCGCTGCGGTTGCACCGGTCGACGTCGCACGCACCCGCACCCACTTGTGCCCACAATGGCCGCAAGCGCGATGACCTTCCAGCTGCACCGCGCCCACCCAATCGTCGGCGTCGCTGTCCAGCCCCGCAGCGCACTGGCCGCAACGGAATCGCGCCTGCCAGCGGTGAGGCTCCCATTGCGCCAGCACCCAGCCCGGCGCACCGCAGCGATGGCAGCGCACCGCCACCTGTTCCGCATAGGCGGCCAAAGGCGTGCCGTCGTTGCGATGCCGACGCGGCGCGCCAGGCGACACCGCGTCGGCGCGCGACACAGACTCAGGCATACAGCACACCCGGCTGCGCGTCCTCGACGATGGCGTGTGGCAGGAACCGCGCGCTGTCGCGGGTGATCGGGCCATCGTCCTCGCGGATGCCGATGCCGCAGGCGCGGTCGCCGACGATCCAGCTGCCGACCATCGGGTAGCGGCCCTCGAACGCTGGCAACGGATGCGCCTGTTGGCGGATGTAAGGCCCGGCATAGGGGCCATCGCTCTCCAGCACACGCCCGTCATCCAGGTGCAGCACGATGTTGGCGCCCTCGCGCGAATGCAGCGGCTTGCGCACCCAACCCGGCGGCAACGCGCTGCCATCGTCGAACGCGGCCGGCAACAGGTTGGGATGGCCGCGATGGCGCTCCCACAGCAGCGGGAGGATGCCCTTGTTGCTGAGCAGCGCCTTCCACGGCGGCTCCAGCAGGTGCAGGCCCGATCCCGGCAGCGCCTGGCCGAAGCGCTCGGCGAACATGTCCTCCAGCGGATACAGCTTGAACAGCGCGCCGATCACCGTGTCGTCCAGATCGGTGTAGCGGCCGTCGCTGGACAGGCCGATGTCCTCGATCGCGATCATTTCGCCAGCGACGCCGGCCTGCGCGGCGCAGTCGCGCAGGTAGGCGACCGTGCCTTGATCCTCTTCCGAATCGCGCACCGCGGCGAAGTACAGCGGCGGCGGCAGCCAGCCGGCGAGCGCGGCGAAGCGCTCCAGCAAGGCCTCGTGGATGGAGTTGAACTGGTCGGCGTCGTCCGGCAAGCGGCCCTGCGCGCGCTGGTCCTCCAGCCATTGCCACTGGAAGAACGCCGATTCGAACAGCGACGTCGGCGTGTCGTAGTTCAGTTCGTACAGCTTGGCCGGGCCGCGGCCGTCGTAGGCCAGGTCCAGGCGCCCGTACAGATGCGGTTCGCGGCGCCGCCAGCTGTCGGCGATCCAGTCGCGGAACGCTGGCGGGATCGCCAGCCGCTGCATCAGCGCCTCGCTGGCGACGATGTCGTCGAGCAGACCCATCGCCATCGCATGCAGTTCGGCGCTGGGATCTTCCAGGTCGCGCTCGATCTGGCGCAGGCTGAACGCGTAGTAGGCACGTTCGTCCCAATAGCGCTGGCCATCGATGGTGTGGAAGCGGAAACCGTACTCCGCGGCCTGGGCGCGCCAGTCGCCGCGCTCGACGATCGCGATGCGTTTCATGCGGGGTCTCGTGCGAAGAGGAAAAAAGCCGTGCTCAGCTGCCGAAGCCGCGCCCACCGCCGGATTCGCCGAAGCCGCCGCGGCTGACGGTAACCGCCCGGTTCGGTGTGGCGCCGATATGGGTCATGGTCTGGTTGCCGCGCAGGCTGCTGCCGGCCGCGGCCGCACCGGCACCGCCGGAATAGGACGCCGGCCGCTGCCACTGGTTCTGCCGGTCCTGATAGGCCGGCGCAGCATTGAACCCGGCGGCGCGGTTGTTGTTGAGCATCTGCGACAGGAAGAAGCCCGTCATCATCGGCCCGATGAAGGAATGGCCGTGGCTGTCGCGCTGCTCCACGCAGCGATCTTGCGAATAGTCCTGCGCGCACTGCTCGCGGCTGGCGTACTTGGGCCCCTGCTCGGCTGCCTGCTTCTGCGCCTGCGCGAAGGCCTCGCGGCAGGTGGCGATGTCGTGGGTTTGCGCCACGCAGGCATCCACCGAGGTGTACAGGCCTTCCTGGGCCTTGGCTTCCGGCTCGCGCCCGCAGGCGGTAAACAGCAGCGGCGCGGCGCTCATCAGCAACAATGCGGTCGTCTTCGACCTTTTCATGGCAACGTCTTCCTGAGTCCAGCCGCGATGATGCCCGGTTCCGCCGGCCGCGGAAACCCGCGACCGGCGGTTGGACGCCACGGCGGACGCGGTCGCGACGCGTCAGCTCGTCGGCGGCGGCGGCACGTAGCTGGACAGGCGCGCGTCGAAATATGGCTGCACCGCGGCGATATTGGACTTCACCTGGATATCCATGCCGACGTCGCGACTCATGCCCAGCACGTCGTTGTCGGGCCAACCGGGACCGAAGCACCATTGCGTGCTGGGGATGTTGTTGGCCTGCAGGTGCGCGAGCATGCGCTTGGTCGCCAATTCCGCACTGGCGTTGCCCGCCGGATAGCCGTGCTCGCCGAGGAAGCCGCGCTTGCCCCTATGTGCCAGCCAGTCGATGAAGGGCGTGACCATCTCGATGCCGGTGTCCGGCGCAACGGATTCATTGGGATTGGCCCAGGCACCGCCTCCGCGGCCCTCGTTATCAAGGTAATTGTGGGCCTCGTAGACGATGCGATCGTACGGATCGGGGATCGTGTCCAGGTTGTTGGACACCTCTTTCCACCGGCGGGCGCTAGCGTATTCGTTGCCGCAGACGAACACGTAATGCGACCGGTCGAAATCGAAGATGCGCGCGGCGGTGGCGGTGGCGGTGCGCAGCCAGTGGTCGGCCATCACCAGCTTGCTGCCGTCGGCGTTGAGCTCCGGTCCCTGGTAGGGCTCGTTCATCAGGCCCCAGCCGAAGATCGCCGGATGCGAGCGGAAGCGCTGCACGATGCGGCTCCACAGGTCCGGGAGGCCGGCGGCGTTGTACAGCGTGCAGCCCGGCGTGCCGATCACCCGATACTCGTAGAGCTTGAGCAGGCTGTCGGCAGGATCGAAATAGCCCAGGTACAGGAAATTGCCCTTGCGGTAGGTGCCGTCCCACACCGTCTGGTCGGCGGGATCGGTGACCGCGCGCCCATCGGGCCCTACCAACTGGCCGGAACTATCGCGCCGGTAACCGGACTTGCTCGCGACCTTGATCGGCAGGCGCATGTAGTCGTGCAATTCCAGGATCGCCACCTTGCCGCGCTGCGCGAGCCGATTCAGCACCTGCTCGACCTGGTCGCAATACGTGGCGTTGAGCGGCATGCCCTGGCCGGTGCTGAAGCGTGCGGCGGTGGTGGGCAGGCGGAACAGCGGGCAGGCGCCGGCGGCGGCGATGTGCTGGTCGCGGATGTCACGGTAGTGCCGGTCGATGACGGCGTTGTCCACGAAATTGTTGGACGCCAGCCCGGACAGGTTGAGACCGGCGAACGGCAGCGTGCCCGCGGCGCGGGCCTGGCCGCCGAGGCCCCACAGCGCGGCACCGGCGGCGATGCCGACACCGGCGCGCAACACGCTGCGGCGGCCCGGATCGGCCGGGGTGGAGGCGAGGGACGGAGTGGGGGAGGAAACAGCGGAAGACGACGAACGCACATGCCGGAGCATGGACACCTCCTGTGGTCATGATGGGCGAGCCGGGCCTACGCCCCCTGACGCACCGGCTTCCGCAGTCTGCCAAGCGCAGGCAGGCGGATCTGCGACCCGCTTCGCACTCCTGGCCGGCGTATGGCGGCGCCAGCGTGCGTGCTAACGTGGTCGGCCCACCGGTGGGCGCCAGGACGGTTGCAGCAGCAACGATCCGATCGCGCCACCATCGCCAGCCTCCCCGCCCGCTCGTTCGTTGCTCCCATGCCCGACTATCGCTCCAAGACCTCGACCCACGGCCGCAACATGGCCGGCGCCCGCGCGCTGTGGCGCGCCACCGGCATGCAGGACGCCGACTTCCACAAGCCGATCATCGCCATCGCCAACTCCTTCACCCAGTTCGTGCCCGGCCATGTACACCTGAAGGATCTCGGGCAACTGGTCGCGCGCGAGATCGAGCGCGTCGGCGGCGTGGCCAAGGAATTCGACACCATCGCCGTGGACGACGGCATCGCCATGGGCCACGACGGCATGCTGTACTCGCTGCCCAGCCGCGAGATCATCGCCGACTCGGTGGAGTACATGGTCAACGCGCACTGCGCCGACGCGCTGGTGTGCATCTCCAACTGCGACAAGATCACCCCCGGCATGCTGATGGCCGCGCTGCGCCTCAACATCCCCACCGTGTTCGTCTCCGGCGGGCCGATGGAAGCCGGCAAGACCAAGCTCGCCGACCACAACCTGGACCTGATCGACGCGATGGTGATCGCCGCCGATCCCACCGCCTCCGACGAGAAGGTGGCCGCGTTCGAACGCAGCGCCTGCCCCACCTGCGGCTCGTGCTCGGGCATGTTCACCGCCAACTCGATGAACTGCCTGACCGAAGCGCTGGGCCTGGCCCTGCCCGGCAACGGCACCGTGGTCGCCACCCACGCCGACCGCGAGCAACTGTTCCTGAAGGCCGGCCGCACCGCAGTGGAACTGTGCCACCGCTGGTACGGCGCCGAAGACCCGCGCGCGCTGCCGCGCGGCATCGCCACCTTCGAAGCGTTCGAGAATGCGATGACCCTGGACATCGCGATGGGCGGTTCCACCAACACCATCCTGCACCTGCTCGCCGCCGCGCAGGAGGCCGAAGTGCCGTTCACCCTGCGCGACATCGACCGCCTGTCCAAGCGCGTGCCGCAGCTGTGCAAGGTGGCGCCGAACACGCAGAAGTACCACATCGAGGACGTGCACCGCGCCGGCGGCATCGTCGCCATCCTCGGCGAACTGGCGCGCGGCGGCCTGCTGCATACCGACCAGGCCACCGTGCACAGCCGCAGCCTGGCCGACGCCATCGCGCAGTGGGACATCACCCAGAGCGAAGACCCCGCGGTGCAGACCTTCTACCAGGCCGGGCCGGCCGGCATTCCCACCCAGGTCGCCTTCAGCCAGGCCACACGCTGGCCAAGCCTGGACGCCGACCGCGCCACCGGCTGCATCCGCGACGTCGCCCACGCCTACTCGCAGGAAGGCGGCCTGGCGGTGCTGTACGGCAACATCGCCGTGGACGGCTGCGTGGTGAAGACCGCGGGCGTGGACGAATCCATCCACGTGTTCGAGGGCAACGCCAAGGTGTTCGAAAGCCAGGACGCCGCGGTCAAGGGCATCCTCGCCGACGAAGTGAAGGCCGGCGACGTCGTGGTGATCCGCTACGAAGGCCCCAAGGGCGGCCCGGGCATGCAGGAAATGCTGTACCCCACCTCGTACCTGAAGTCCAAGGGCCTGGGCAAGCAGTGCGCCCTGCTCACCGACGGCCGCTTCTCCGGCGGCACCTCCGGCCTGTCGATCGGCCACGCCTCGCCCGAGGCCGCCGCTGGTGGCGCCATCGGCCTGGTCCGCGACGGCGACAAGATCCTGATCGACATCCCCAATCGCAGCATCAACCTGCTGGTCGACGATGCCGAACTGGCCGCCCGCCGCGCTGCGCAGGACGCGCAAGGCTGGAAGCCGGTGGAACATCGCCCGCGCAAGGTCACCACCGCACTGAAGGCGTACGCGCTGCTGGCGACCAGCGCCGACAAGGGTGCGGTGCGGAACAAGGCGATGTTGGATGGGTGAGGTATTGCCTGAAGACCGTGGAACTCCACGGTCTTCAGGGGCGTCCCCGCACTGCACTGTGGGAGGGACTTCAGTCCCGACGCGCGACCACAAACGACCACCGTTGGGTCGCTTTTCTTGATGCTGGCATCACCAGCACCGACGCCCAGAGCCGCGGCCACCGTCCGGCAAGTCATTGATGAAGATTAGGAATTCCCCGCTTTGCAGACCCCTGGCGTTGGTGGATACTTGATGCATCACCGCTTTTAGGCGGCCAAATAGTTATGGCTCACACGAACATGCCCGTTGATCCACAACAAGCGATCGTCGTGCTTCTAGCGCTCTTCAGTACTTTGATCTCATTGCACGTCCATCGACGCAATGCCGCAAGAGCGGCGTCGGTCAAGTTTCGCAGCACACTACTGACCAAATTTTCCGGTCTTTATCCGGTTGCGAGCAACTGGCCGGACAAAATTCATAAACACTTAGAATCTGTTTTTCCAGACATCCAGGCTGCGGTTGCGGAGTTCAGATCATACGTACCCCTTTGGCACCGGAAAGCCTTTGATAAAGACTGGTTCGCATACTACTGCGACACAGGCCGCGATCGATCGCAATTGTCAGGTCTACCATCACTACATGGACTTCACCTCACCAGAGCAACCAGTGCCCAATGGTAAGCAGACATTTCATCGCAATGTTTCTCGCCTGCTATCGTATGCAGCTGAGCCCTATAATTCATTCAAGCCGACGTCGCTCGCGTCGCTGTTTAAGCGCCAAGATGAAAATGCTCGCAATTGTCACCAGTTTCTTGGCACTAGGTGGTTGTGCAAATAGCCCATGTGATCTTTGCGGAGATTGGCGGTCGAATGCTGACCTTACGCTTGACGAGATGTCGCGTAGCGACAAGCTATCCGATAAACAACGCAGGTTCTTCAGTGACAATTTCTTTGGACGACTTACTGTGGAAACGCGAGAGAGCAGCTCGCGTGCATACTTCCCAGACGATGATCTGAGTTCGATAAGTTGGGAACCATCTGAGGTGATCCTCAAGCGTGGCAACTCGCTGCTCGTCAAGGAGTGCCTCGGAGGAAAAACCATCGTTCGCAGTGTGCTTTTGAGAGGTGACTGCTATCGAGTAGACCAGCCGGATCTTGGATTCGGCGAGTGGTTTTGCAGAGTCAAAGGCCAGCCATCTAACAACTCGCTCAAGCCGAAGCCGTTTCGCGGCGCGGTTTAACTTGCGTTAGGAGGCAGCGATGCGCCATCGAATATTTATAAATCTACTTGCAATCATTGGCGGCGGCGGCGCCGCATCCATAGGCGCACTACTGCTAGCGATTGCTGCGTCCGGCAATGTCAACCAGGGGCAGACAGGATTAGTGATCAGTGGCATCGGGTTCCTGCTTGTCGCAGCGCCAGCTATCGCGGCTCCGTTCTCGGCTCGTATCGCAAAGTGGCTGCTTCTGCTGGCTTTTGCATGCTTTGCCGTCCTGGCCATTAGACTTACCTTCTGGCCGCAACCTGGTGTCACTCCAACGCCACTGGAACAGGGTGCCGTCATAAGCTTTGCCGCTCTGCTTATTCTCCGGGTGTTCTTAGGTCGGCGTGGCAGGAGGGCCGATCTTGGCACCTAAAAATTCATTCAATCCGACGCCACTTCGCGGAGGGGATTAACTCAGGTGTTAGATACAAAACTCAATCACAGGCATACGAGACCACTACAACATGGATGATTCTGAAGAGCGCCCGAGCCGCGAAGAGTTCCTAGGTCTACTGTGGAGTGACATCATCAATTCGCCGATGCAGGAATTCTGGATCGACAATGCAATTGACGCATCGCGGAAGCAGCCTGACGGTCCATTCGGGGACGCCGGGCCAGCCCTGGAACGGCTGATTTCTTTGGGAGCATCGAGGCGCGACCTGTCCCTCCTCTATCGCATGGCATCTTATGAGGCCGTGTTCGACACGCTCTATAAAATGGCTGATCCAGGGATCAAACCAGATGACGCGGCCATGCTCTTTGAGGATCTGCTTGGCTCGGACCCATCGGGTTTGGACGCCGGGCCTGGTTCAGCACCGGAAAAGAACTCCGAACAGTTGATGCAAAGTTTACCGCACCGTTGGCTGTGACGGGCTAACATCCTAGATAGTTTCTTGCCAGCCAGCACTCTGCGCACCACTGGTGTCTAACAATCATTCGAGCTAGACCGCTTCGGGGCTTGGCTTAATTCAGGCATAAGGCTCTTCATATGAAAAACGATCCACTTGATCCAGACTCGGTAAAAGACAGAGAAAGCTTTGTCCGCTTTGTTCATGCACTAATCACTGATCGTGAGAATGCTGAGCAGCTTGAAAGGGCTGACCCCAAGCGGCACCAATTGGGCGGAGCTAATGGCTGGCAGAACGGAGCAATCTCTTCCTTTCTCGATTGCGCACTGGCGGGAGCTGAGGCGCAAGATGACTGGGGCAATACATCTGAGCCAAGCTGGACAGATCTAGCAGTCTTTCTGTACCTAGGAAAAATATACGAGTGATCGTCCAGCGCGCTGCGGCGGACAGTCGTTGAACTCCACGTCCACCACGCACCTCGCAGATGCCCCATGAACTGGAAAGCGATCCTTGCCTACACCGCGCTACTGTTCCTTATCCAGTGCGGCACTGGCATTGCCAGCGGGTTCTTTGACCCTCTTGGATGGATCAATGCCTGGAACCTCCTCTCGTTCCTGCTCTGCGCCGCGCTGTTCGCACATATGACGCGACGGGTGGCGCAACACCGCCTCGCGCATGCCTGCCTCATCCTGGCCATGTACGCCGTCTTCGCGGATGTGGTCGCAGCGCTATTGCCGCCAGACATGACTGATGAACCGGCCATGTTTTTCGCTTTGGAATGGCTGCAGCTACTCGCTTCCACAGGC
Organism: Xanthomonas sp. 3498; assembly: GCF_014199795.1. Taxonomy (NCBI): domain Bacteria; kingdom Pseudomonadati; phylum Pseudomonadota; class Gammaproteobacteria; order Lysobacterales; family Lysobacteraceae; genus Xanthomonas; species Xanthomonas sp. 3498. The sequence continues at coordinate 123,379 of NZ_JACHOH010000008.1, read as the reverse complement.
CTCGGCTTGCTCGTCGGCTGGGTGTTTCGGCACGCGGCCGATCAACACCGGATGCTGTAGTCGCCTGCAGCGCACGACTTCACCTGCCAAAGTCACCCGAGGGCTGGCTGACGCTCATGGTCAAGATCATCAAATTCGTTGGAAGAGGAACGGCACTGCTCCTCCTGGCAACGCTTGTCGCATTGGTCGCTTACGATGCACTCGCTGTCCGCCCACATCTGGCCCGAATTCGTGATCTGCTCGCCCAGGCCAGTCCAGAAGATGCCTCTCCTCCCGAAGCGATCCGCAGGCTGATTGATGCGAATGTGGGGTCGCCCTCCCCGCATGCGGCTCGCCTGGTGACGTCCCTCGTCTACCCGGATTTTGCGCAACGTCAGTCGCGCGTGCGCAACGCGCTTTGGAGCCTGCTGTTGCCAATGCATTTCGACAAGTCGCAAATGTACGGCATTTACGCCACCCTTTCTTACAACGGCCAAGATCATGGACTGAGCAGCTTTTCCCATCGGGAGTTCGGCAAGCCGCTCAGCCAGCTCTCACCAATGCAGGCTGCGGCGACCGTTGCGATCACCCATGCCCCTACGATCTACTTGAGAGACCGCGACAGGCTGGAAAAACACGCTCGGACGCTCCTGGTGAGGAGCCATCATCCGCATTAGCCTTACATTCGTGTCAAAGGCGACACCATCGGTACCCGCACAGAAATCTCTCTGACACGATCCTCCCCAACAGGATTGGCACTAGAATGAAGAAGACCCTAGCGTGCATCGCAATGACAGCGACCTTGGCGAGTCTGCCGCTCGCAGCACCGGCGTCTGAGCCGGTGCCATCCATCACCCAATCGACACTGAAGGAGTCCGAGAGCGAGTACCAACACAGCCCGCTCTGCACCAAGGAAGAACTCACCTTGTGGACGTGCCAAACGCGCAAACGCGTGTTCTCTCTATGTTCCTCGAAGGTGGTCAACCGGACCTCGGGCTACCTGCAGTACAGGGCGTCGGACGGTGGCAAACTGGTGATGCAGTATCCCGCCGACAAGAAGCCGCCGACTGGGCTTTTCACCTACACCTCGTTCCTGAACGGCAATGCGTCGATTGAGTTCAGCAACGGCGGCTACCGGTACAGCCTGTTCGATCCACTCCGATCCGCCTCGTCCATCTCCGTCTCCGGACCTGGAGCGTCGGACAAGATCAAGCAGATCGCCTGCGGCCCTAACCAGACCCTGCAGCTCAACTACACCATGCGGCTGATGTACGACTCGGGCGTCTGGGCCGACCCTTGAACGCGATGCAGTACGGCTCGCGCACCCTCGTCAGCACGTCGCCTGCCGCGTCTGGCATGGCGGACCGCAAGAAGAGTGCGACGGCCCGTGGCGATTGCCGCAATCGGCAAGTTGCTACACTCGACGCATACATGCAGGTCTCACTTAGCGCTCTCTGCAGGCAAGTGTTCGGTTTCACCGTCAATCCGGCACCTCTTTTTGCTGACTCCGAAAGATCCCTTTCCTCAACCATCGGCCCCATCATGAAATACGCAATCGCCTTCCTGTTGCTTGCCCTCGTATCGTCGCCGGCGCTTGCCGGCAAGAACTGCGATGAGTTGAAGGCAGAGCTCACCGCGAAGCTCGATGCCCACGGCGTCAAGAACTACACGCTGGACGCCGTCGACAACGCCGATGTCAAGGATCGCAAGGTCATTGGCAGTTGCGAGGCAGGACGCAAGAAGATCGTGTACAGCAAGAACAAGCCGTCGACGTAAGCGACAGGAGCTGTTACGTCATGCATGCAACATGGACGCGAAGCATTGTCCTCGCGCGTCGAAGGAACGTGCCATGCAGGTAGTGGATCACGCGCCTCATGCCTGGTTCCTCCTGCGCGACGGCGACACGCTGCTGCTCGACGTCAACTGCAGCCATGGCCCCGTCGGTTACGAGTGGACCATGGCACTGACTGCCCAGGAAATTGCGCAGTTCCGCGCCCTTGGACGTGATTTCATCGCGCAGCTCGCCGAGCGCGTGCAGTCGACCGCGCCGGGGGTATTGGGCAATCGGTCGCCGTATCTGGTTCGCAAGGCGGATGCCGAGACCCGCCAGCGGGTCAACCTGGCGATCAAGGCCTGGATCAAGGACAACTGATCGTCCGGCGCGCGCCGTACTTCCCCGCTACTTCCGCCGCAGCATTGTTTTCTTCCAGCGACAGCGACAATGACAGAAGACCCGAAAGCCCAAGGTCGCAAAGCGCTCCGCAGGAAGGTGGAGTCCGAGCAGCGCACATCTGAAGAGGCCGCGCTTCCCCTTCCCAAGGAAACACTCTGGGCCTTGTTCGATCACTTGAACGACGCGCTCGCCGATGGCTGCGATCATTCCTTGCGGCTCACCACGCAGTTCCTCGCGTCCCACGGTGTCGCGCCGGAGTCGGTCATCCCCTGGCTCGGTGCGCACGGCGGCTTCTGCGATTGCGAGGTGCTGTTCAATGTCGAGGAGCGCTGGGGCAAGTCGTGACCGGACATATGCCTGATGCAGGCCTGCCGTATCACTTCCTGGCCGACCTGCATCTGCATCCTGCGCGGCCAGGAAGCAAGGCGATTGCGCTCGTCCCCGGCCAGTGGTGCGCCATTCTCTGCATCGATCAGCAACAATGGTCCGCCCGCCTCACCTTCACCGGCAGCCCGTCGCCCGGCGATACGTTCCGGGCAGCGGTACAGTTGTTGATGTCTGAGGCAATTGCATGTTTCCCGGCAGGCACTGATTTCACGGTCTGGGCGAACGGCAACGCCGGGACAGGCCACGTGGTGTCGAGTACGGCCTGACGAACACGGCGGTCCACACAGAGCCCACATGCACGTCGACATCAGCCACCACGTAGACGCCAGCGAGCCCGACGACGAAGACGGCTACTACTACGCCTACACCCTCTATCGCTTCAGCGACGGCCGCGACCGGCTGCTGGCGCGCAGCTACGACGACGAGGCGGACCAGGCGCATTTCCTGAACATCGAAGTCGACGGACATGCGCGGACGATGACGGATGCGGACCTGCGGCATCCGCTGCTGCTGGCCGCCGCGGCGTACCTGGGCGAGGCCGGCAAGCGTAGACTGCGCTGGCTGAGCGGCCGCGGCGACGGTTACGAGCCACTGCCCGGCCAGCCTACCATCGGACCAGCGGAGGCTCCATGAAGCGCGTCACCGGGATTGGCGGCATCTTCTTCAAGGCACAGGATCCGGCCGCACTGCAGGCCTGGTATCAGCGGCATCTCGGCATCGACGTGCAGGCCTGGGGCGGCACCGCCTTCGCCTGGAACGACGACAGCGGCGCGCCGGTGACCGGCTCCACCGTCTGGTCGATCGGCGCGGCGGCACAGGAGCCGCACTTCTCGCCCGGCACGGCCCCCTTCATGATCAATTACCGGGTGCACGATCTGCACGCCCTGGTCGCGGCGCTGCGCGAGGAAGGCTGCCACGTGCTGGAGCGCATCGACGAATCCGAATACGGCGCATTCGCCTGGGTCATCGACCCGGAAGGCAACAAGGTGGAGCTCTGGCAGCCGCCCGCAGGGCAGTAGCGCTGGCAGTTACCGCTGGGCGCCCGACCAACGCGCGTCGAAGCCTCCCCACATGCTGGCGCCCGCCGGCATCGCCCATGGCCGCCGACCGGTGGGTGGGTGCGGCCGACGGCCGGCACTCGATCTTCGCTCGCCCTGCACTGCGCTATCACTACTGTCCGCGCTCATTGTCCTGATCGGGATCCGCGCCGCCGATGAATGCCTCCCTCCCGAGTTCCCCCTCGCCCCTGCGTCCCTTCGCGGCGCGGGTCCTGGTCGTCATGGCGCTGGGCGCGCTGGCGCTGCTGGCCTGGCAGTTGTCGGAGCTGCTGCTGATCGTGTTCGGTGCGGTGGTGGTGGGCGTGCTGCTGCACGGGTTGGCCACGCTGTTGCGCAAGTGGTTGCCGCTGCCGGAGTGGGCGGCGCTGGCGCTGGTGATCCTGGTGCTGGTGCTGGCGTTGTCGGCGATCGTATTGCTGTTCGGTGCCGAGGTCGCCGCGCAGATCGATACCTTCCGCGCCACCTTGCCCGCGGCCTGGAACAAGTTCCATGCCTGGCTGCAGTCCGGCCCGCTGGGGCCGCAGATCGAGCGCATCCCCGATCAGTTGCGCGACGGCGCCTCGACCCTGGCCACGCACGCCGGCGCCATCGTGCTGTCGGCCGGCGGCGGCGTCACCGACGCGGTGCTGATGATGGTCGGCGGGCTGTACCTGGCCGCGCAACCGAAGCTGTATCGGCAGGGCCTGCTGCACCTGCTGCCGCGCGACCGCCGCGGCGTCGCCGACGAGGCGCTGACCGCCAGCGGCCAGGCGCTGCGTGCGTGGTTGACCGGGCAGTTGCTGGCGATGGCGGTGATCGGCACCCTGACCGGCATCGGCCTGTGGCTGCTGGGCGTGCCGGTGGCGCTGGGCATCGGCCTGTTGACCGCGCTGCTGGACTTCATCCCCATCGTCGGCCCGATCGTGGCCGCGGTCCCGGCGATCCTGCTGGGTTTCACCGTCAGCCCGCAGGTGGCGCTGGGCGCGCTGCTGCTGTTCGTGGTGCTGCAGCAACTCGAAGGTCATGTACTGCAGCCGCTGATCCAGGCACGTGCGGTGGACCTGCCGCCGGCGCTGCTGCTGTTCTCGCTGTTCGGCATCGGCGTGCTGTTCGGGCCGATGGGCGTGGTGCTGGCGGCACCGCTCACCGTGGTGGTCTACGTGCTGGTCAAGCGCCTGTACGTGCAGCATGCGCTGGGCGATGCCGAGGGCGCCGAAGATGCCGGGAAGCCCGCCTGACCGGCGCTGCCGCATATCTCTCCCCCAACCCACGATGCCCACCGCTCCGCAGGACCCGCAGCGCGACCTGGCCGACACCTTGCACGGTGCCGCCGCGTACAACGACAAGGGTTACGCCTGGCTCGGGCACGATGCCCAGCAGATCGCCGACATGCAGCACCGGTTCCAGGCGCAATTGACCGAGCTGGCCGCGCGTCTGGGCGAGGCGCGGCTCGGCCCGGCGCTGAGTGGCGCCATCGCCAGCGGCGCGGCAGCGCGCGACGGCTCGGGCATCTATGTGGCGCTGTGCGAGCAGGTATTCGGCAGCATGCGAGCGTGCCGCTGAGAGCGGCCGCGGACACGGCCTCTCGCAGCAGCATCCAGAACCCCGGTAGGGAGGTCTGCGATACGGCCGCTGAACGCCGGCCCGGCACTGGGACGGGCTGGCTTTGACTTGTCATTCACGCGGCCCACACTGGCGGGTGCCTTTCCCTCGTCTCCGATGACCCCGTGAAGAAGCCGCCCCAGGATCCTGCGTCCACCACGCCCGCCGACACCGACACCACCCCCGAAAACCCGCAACGCCGCCGCCTGCTCGGTGGCCTGGCGTTGGCAGGCAGCGCGCTCGCGATCGGCGGTCCCGCCGAGGCCCACGCCGAGACCGCCAAGCGCGCGCCAGCGCGTGCGCTGTCGCCGACGGAACTGGATCGGCAACTGCGGCAGAAGATCGAACACGTGGTGGTGATCTACGCCGAGAACCGCAGCTTCAACAACCTGTTCCCCGAGTTCCCCGGGCTGCAACAGCCGCTGTCCAAGGTGACGCCGGCGCAGGCGCGGCAGGTGGACCGCGACGGCAGCGTGCTCGACATCCTGCCGCCGATCTGGGGCGGGCTGGCACCGGACGAACAGGTGGTGGCGCACCGCCGCTACAAGATCGGCGAGGACGCGATCGGGCCGCTGCCCAATGCGCCGTTCGCGCTGCGCACGCCCGATGGCCAACTGCTGCCGCACGGCATCGTGACCCGCGACCTGGTGCATCGCTTCTACGAGAACCAGATGCAGATCAACGGCGGCCGCAACGACGGCTTCGCCGCGTGGAGCGACGCCGGCGGCCTGGTGATGGGCCACTACGCCGATGCGCCGGCCACGCTGCGGCTGTGGAGCCTGGCCCGCGACTACACGCTGTGCGACAACTTCTTCATGGGCGCGTTCGGCGGCTCGTTCCTCAACCATCAGTACTTGGTCGCCGCGCAGGCGCCGTACTATCCCAAGGCCGACAGCAGCCCGGGGCGGACGCAGATCAGCGTGCTGGCCAGCGACCGTCCCGACGAGATCCGCCTGGCGGTGCAGGACGATTCGCCGGGCAGCGCGCTCAACGGCCGGCCGCGCTTCGTGCGCAACGGCGCGCTGACCCCGGACTTCTGGGCGATCAACACGCTGAGCCCGCCGTTCCAGCCCAGCACCAGCCAGGACCCGGCGCGCCCGGACTACGCCGACCCCAACAGCCCCAACACGCTGCCGCCGCAGACCCACCGCCACATCGGCGACGCGCTCGACGCCAAGGGCGTGGACTGGGCCTGGTACGCCGGCGGCTGGGCGCTGGCGGTGCAGGGCAAGGGCGACACCGGCGACACCAGCGAGTTCCCGACCAGCCCCAACTTCCAGATCCACCACCAGCCGTTCAACTACTTCGCCAACCTCGCCCCGGGCACGCCGGCACGGGCGCGGCACCTGCGCGACGGCGGCCTGGGCGACAGCGCCCCGGAGAACCGCTTCCTCGCCGACGTGCAGGCCGGCACGCTGCCGCCGGTGACGTTCTACAAGCCGCAGGGCAACCTCAACATGCACGCCGGCTATTCCGACGTGGCCGCCGGCGATCGCCACATCGCGATGGTGGTGGACGCGCTGCGCAACAGCCCGCTGTGGGACAAGACCGTCGTGTTCATCACCTTCGACGAGAACGGCGGCTGGTGGGATCACGTGGCGCCGCCCAAGGCCGACCGCTGGGGCCCGGGCTCGCGTATCCCGGCGCTGGTGGTGTCGCCGCACGCCAAGCGCGGCCATGTCGACCACAGCGTCTACGACACCGGCTCGATCCTGCGCTTCATCACCCGCCGCTTCGGCCTGGAGCCGTTGCCGGGCCTGGTCGAACGCGAACGCGCCATGCACGCCGCCAGCGGCGTGGTGCCGGGCGATCTGACTGCCGCACTGGATCTGAGCTAGACCGGCGCCGGACGCATACCGGGGCGCGTTGCCAGGCAGAGCGCGGCAAGACTGCCGCCGCCCTGCCCTCCTCCACGCAGTACCGCGCTCAGGTGGCGTGGAACGTGTCGGCGCCGCGCTGGCGACGGAACAGCAGCAAGGTGCAGGCCAGGCCGATCAGCGCCGCCAATGACAGCCACAGCGCCGGCGCGGCGCGGCTGTGGGTGGCGTGGATCAGCCAGGTGGACACCGCCGGGGTGAAGCCACCCATCGTCGCGGTGGCCAGGCTGTAGGCCAGCGAGAAACCGGTGGTGCGCACCTCCGCCGGCATCACCTCGGTCAGCGCCACCACCATCGCGCCGTTGTAGGCGCCGTACAGCAGCGACAGCCACTCGCCGACCAGCAGCAGCCGCCCGAACGAGGGTGCGTCGACCAGCCACTGCAGCGCCGGCCACACCGTCAGCAGCATGGCCACGCTGGCGACCACCAGCAGCGGTTTGCGACCGATGCGGTCGCTCAGCGCGCCCATCACCGGCAGCCACACGAAATTGGACAGGCCGATGCAGCCGGTCACCACCAGGCTGTCCAGTTCGCTCAGATGCAGTTCGGCGCGGCCGTAGGTCGGCATGTAGGCGGTGATCAGGTAGAACGACACGGTGGTCATCATCACCATGCCCACGCCGGCCAGGATCAGCCCGACATTGGCGCGCAGCGAGCGCGCGATGCCGGCCAGGTCCGGCGCCTGGCGCGCGGCGAACTCCGGGGTTTCCTGCAGCGAGCGGCGGATCAGGAAGATCAGCGGCACGATCAGGCTGCCGATGGCGAACGGCACGCGCCAGCCCCAGCTGTCCATCACGCTGTCGGACAGCAATGCATGCAGGGCCACGCCGAGCGCGGCGGCGAACACCACCGCTACCTGCTGGCTGGCCGACTGCCAGGCCACGTAGAAACCGCGCCGTCCCGGCGTGGCGATTTCGGCCAGGTACACCGACACGCCACCCAGTTCGGCACCGGCGGAGAAGCCCTGCAGCAGGCGGCCAATCAGCACCAGCACCGGCGCCAGCACGCCGATGGTGCCGTAGCCGGGGACGAAGGCGATCAGCAGCACGCCGGCCGACATCAGCCCCAGGGTCAGGATCAGCCCCTTGCGACGCCCGTGCCGGTCGATGTAGCCGCCCAGCACCAGCGCGCCGATCGGCCGCATCAGGAAGCCGGCGCCGAAGGTGGCCAGCGACAGCATCAGCGAGGCGAACGCGTTGTGCGAGGGAAAGAAGGCATGGCCGATGGCCGTGGCATAGAAGCCATAGACCATGAAGTCGTACATCTCGAGGAAGTTGCCGGTGACCACGCGGAACACGGCGGCGGCGCCGTGCGGCGCGGCATCGGCGGCGGCAGGGGGCGTAGCGGAAGAGGTCATCGGTCGAAGTCTGCTGGAGAAGAAAGGCAACGCCCTGCGCGGTCGCGCGACATCGAGGGCTGAACGCGGATGGCAACGGTACAACACGCCGTGTGCGTCCGCCGCACTCGGCGCGCGCGCCGCTCCGTGCAGGTTAATGCTCGAGCGCGATGGCGCGGTCCCGGCAGGGCCGGTGGCTGCCAATCGCGGGGGCACTGCCGCGCTTACCGCTGCACGCCGACGCACCGATGCCGGCGTGCGAACCCTGCGCGTCCACGCTCGCTGCGCTGGCGCGACTCGCTCCATGGACCGTGGCACCTACACGGCGGTCGCGACGGCGCCACCACGTCCGAATGCGTAGGCTGGACACTGGTCACGCACCAGGAAGCGCCACCGATGCGTCCCGTTCGACCGCTGCATCTCGGCGTGATCGCCGACACCCATGGCCTGCTGCGTCCCGAGGCGCTGGCGGCCTTGCGCGGCTGCGCCGCGATCGTGCATGCCGGCGACGTCGGCAAGCCCGCCGTGCTGGAAGCGCTGCGGGAACTGGCGCCACTGCACGCGATCCGCGGCAACATCGATACCGCGCCGTGGGCGCAGGCGCTACCCGAAACCCTGGACCTGGACATCGACGGCGTGCGCCTGCACGTGCGCCACGACCTGAAGACGCTGGGACACGTCGCCGACGGCGTGGACGTGGTGATCAGCGGCCACTCGCACATGCCGTCGCTGCAGACCCGCGACGGCGTGCTCTACCTCAATCCCGGCAGCGCCGGACCGCGCCGCTTTCGCCTGCCGATCAGCCTCGGCCACCTGTATCTGACATCAGCCGGCCCGCGCGGCGAGTTGCAAACCCTGGGCTAGTACGGGCGGGTCCGGCGCCGCGACGCAGGGACACGCGGCGTGCGGCGGCAGGCGGCGAACGCGCGTGTTCTTCGCTGTTCAGTGCCGGGGCCGCGAGAAGGACGCCGCCGCCGTCACCGCGACGACCGCAGGACGCGACCGCGGCTAGTCCCCGAGCGCGGAGCGGATGCACATCGCGCGCACCGCTCCGGTCGAGCGGCGCCGCCTCACCAGTCGGTCGGCGCGTAGTCCTTGAGGAACTGGCCCCACACGTGCTCGCCGGTGTTGAAGCCGTGGATGATCGGATCGACGATGCGCGCGGCGCCGTCGACGATGTCCAGCGGCGGATGGAAGCGCTCCTCCTCCACCTTGCGCGCGGCGATCTCGGCCGGATCCTCGTCGGTGACCCAGCCGGTATCCACGCTGTTCATGTGGATGCCGTCGTTCTGGTAATCCGCCGCCGAGGTGCGGGTCATCATGTTCAACGCGGCCTTGGCCATGTTGGTGTGCGGATGCCGGGTGGTCTTGAAGTTGCGGTAGAACTGCCCTTCCATCGCCGACACGTTGACGATGTGCTTGTCGCGCTCGGGCGTGCGCAACATCAGCGGCTTGAGCCGCGCGTTGAGGACGAATGGTGCGACCGCGTTGACCAGCTGCGTCTCCAGCAGTTCCACCGAGGACACTTCGTCCAGCAGCAGGCGCCAGGAGTTGCGTCCGCGCAGGTCCACCTGCTGCAGGTCCTGGTCCAGGCGCCCTTCCGGGAACAGGTGCTGCTGGGCGAGCAGATCGTCGGCCAGCAACGGCACCTGCGACAGCTCCGCGGCGCGCAGCAGGCCGTCGGCGCCACTTCGCCCTTGGCCCGCTCCAGCCGGCAGCGTGTTTCCCCCGGCCGGCAGCAGGTCGGGGCCGCGCAGGCCTTCGTACTGGCCCACCAGTCGGCGCACGTGCTCGGGCAGGTCGTGCAGCGCGGCGGTCTCGCCGGCCAGCATGTGCGCGTAGAACTGCGGCGGCCGTCGCACGGTCTGGCAGGCGTTGTTGACGATGAAATCCAGGCGGGTGCGGGTCGCCAGCAGTTCGCTGCAGAACGCCTCGACGCTGGGCGTGTGGCGCAGATCCAGCCCGTACACCTGCAGGCGGTGGCCCCACTCGGCGAAATCCGGCTCCTCCGCGTAGCGCGCGGCCGAGTCGCGCGGGAAGCGCGTGGTCACGATCAGTTCGGCGCCGGCGCGCAGCAGCTTGAGCCCGGCCTGATAGCCGATCTTGACCCGGCCGCCGGTGAGCAGCGCCACACGCCCGCGCAGGTCCGCCGTCTCGGTGCGCTTGAAGTAGTTCAACTCGGCGCAGGGCGGGCACATCTGGTCGTAGAAGTGGTGCAGCTCGGTGTACTTCTGCTTGCACACGTAACAGTGGCGCAATTCGGGCGAATGCGTCGCGGGCGTCTCGGCCACGGTTTGCGCATGCGCCAACGCGGCCGGCATGTGCGGCGGGAAATAGTTGGGCGTGCTGAACACCGGCTTGCGCCGCAGCGCACGGATGCCGGTCTGCGCCAGCAGTTCCTCGGCCTTGCGCACCTTCTCCTGGTGGCGCTCGCGCGCCTGGTCCTTGAGCAGCTTGCGCCGCGCCTTGGGTTCGGGGTTGAAGACCTGGGCGACCACCTGCAGCAGGCGCACCCGCTCGGGCTCCGGCAGGGTATCGAGCACGCGCCGGTCGGCAGCGATGGTCTCGAGCAGGTCCAGGGCGATGCGCAGGCGCTCGGCCTGGGGCAGGTCGTCGGGAGAAACGGGGGCAGTGGCGTTCAAGACAGATCCGGGATGGGCGACGGCGAGCCGCGGCAGAGCGCCGGCACGATGCCGACAGGGCAGCACGCGGCCCTGATGTGCCACCGCCCGCCGAAGCGGAAACGGCGACGCACGGGCCGCGGCGGGCCGGAGGAACCGGCCACCCGGGCATTTTCGCCGATCCGGGGCCTGCGATCCACGCGCCGTGCGATTGCCCGACCCGGCACCCGCCCCGGAAGCGGGGCGGGACCGCTCAGCGCGCCGGTGCGGTCGCGAACTCGCCGCGCTGCAGCCGGGCCACGTCGTTGCCCTGCGCGTCCCGGGCCTGCAGGTCGGCGCCCTTGGCGGCGAGGTCCTTCAGCACCTCGGTGCGCTGGAACAACGCCGCGTACATGGCCGCGGTCTGTCCGGCGTTGTTGCGCTGGTCCGGCGCGCAATCGGCCTGCATCAGCCGCTTGGCGATGCTCAGCTCGCCCTTGAAGATCGCGCCCATCAGCGCGGTGTTGCCGCGCTTGTCCTGCGCGCAGGGGTCGGCACCGGCGCGCAGCAACTGTTCCACCGCTGCCTGTTGCCCGTGATAGGCGGCCAGGATCAGCGCGGTGTAGCCCTTGTCGTCGCGGGTATCGAGGTCGTAATGGGCGCGGATGAACTCGGCCAGCATGTCCTGGCGGCCCTGCCGCGCGGCATCGAAGAAGTAGCTGCGCAATTGCGCCTGCACCGCAGCCGGATCGGGGGTCGCGGGGGCAGCCGGTGCGGCGGCGGCCGTGGCGCTCACCGCGAGGCCGAGAAGAAAGAGGACAACACGACGCATAGGGGGTCTCCGCAAGAAGGTGCGCGGCGCGGCGATAGCGCCGCCGGGCCGCGCGTGGGACGGATCAGTCCTGCAGCTGCGCGGCCAGTTGCTTGACCCGCGCCAGGTCGCCCTTGGCCACCCGGGTCACGCCGCTGCCGTAGGCCGGGTCGGCCTTGTACAGGAACGAGAGCATGAGGTGCTTGCTCACGTCGTCGGTGCCGGCCAGCGATTCGCCGAAGCTCTGGATCAGGTCCTGCTGCTCCTTCTTGCTGTAGCTACGGAACAGTTCGCCGGCCTGCTTGAAGTTCTGCTCGCGGGTGATCTTGGCCTGCTGGGTGGTGCCGGACAGCGGCAGCTGGCTGTAGCGCGCGTTCGGATCCTGCGGCCGCGGGTTGAGCCGGCTCGGCTCGTAGTTCACGCCGCTGCTGGTGCTGCCGGCATTCATCGCGCCGTCCTGGTTGCCGTTGTTGACCGCCACGCGCGGCCGGTTCACCGGCAGGCTCAGGCCATTGGTGCCGACGCGGTACAGCTGCGTGTCGGCGTAGGAGAAGATGCGCCCCTGCAGCAGGCGGTCTTCCGACGGCTCGATGCCCGGCACCAGATTGGCCGGCGCCATCGCCACCTGCTCGGTCTCCTGGAAGAAGTTGTCCACGTTCTTGTTCAGCACCATCTGCCCGATCTTGCGCTCGGGCACGCCCGGCCAGATCTTGGTGGCATCCAGCGGATCGAAGTCGAACTTAGCCAAGTCCTCGGGCGCGAGCACCTGGATGTACAGGTCCCACTTCGGGTAGTCGCCGCGCTTGATCGCGCCGACCAGGTCATTGGTCAGGTGGCTGTAGTCCTTGCCCTGCACTGCAACCACCTGCTGCGGATCCAGATTCTTGAGGCCTTGTAGGCTCTTCCAGTGGAACTTCACGTAATGCACCTGGCCCTGCGCGTTGACCAGCTTGTAGGCATGCACGCCATTGCCGTCCATGAAGCGGTAGCCGGCCGGCGTGCCTTCGTTGGAGTACAGCAGGGTCAGCGTGCGGGTTGCCTCGGGCACGTGCGAGAAGAAGTCGAAGCGACGCGCATCGTCGTCGAGGTTGGTGCGCGGGTCCGGCTTGAACGCGTGCACCATGTCCGGGAACTTGATCGCATCGCGGATGAAGAAGGTCGGGAAGTTGTTGCCGACCAGGTCCCAGTTGCCTTCGCTGGTGTAGAACTTGGTGGCGAAGCCGTGCGGATCGCGCAGCGTCTCCGGCGAATGGTTGCCGTGCACCACCGAAGAGAAGCGCACGAACACCGGCGTGGTGGTGCCCGGCGCGAACACCTTGGCCTTGCTCAAGTCGGAGATGTCGGCGGTGGCGGTGAACTCGCCATGCACGCCGGTGCCGCGCGCGTGCACCACACGCTCGGGGATACGCTCGCGATCGAAGCGCTGCAGCTTCTGGATCAGTTGCACGTCCTGCAGCAGCGTCGGACCGTTGGGCCCGGCGGTCTGCGAGTTCTGGTTGTCGCCCACCGGCGCGCCGTTGTCGCGGGTGAGCGTGGACTGCGCGGCGCTGGCCGACAGGATCAGAGAAGGCGACAACAGGACAAGCAGCAGCAGGGATCCAGGGCGCATGGCGTCGGCTCGTGTGAAGGGAGCTGCAGCATGGCGGCAGTGCCGCGCGCAGAACATTCGTTCCTTGCAATCACTGCCATCGACACGGCCAATCGTGCGCATGCACTGTGACCGCGAACGCGGGTGGAGCGCGCAATGCGTTGCAGCTGCAGCGCCGGCGCAGTGTCAGTCGAAGGCCGTGCCGGCGCAGATCGGCCGCAAAATGTAGACGCGTGCCAGGCGGTCTGCGGCAGCAGCGCGTCGTGGAATGCGCGGGCAGCGACACAACGGGACGCCACACGTCGGAAGACGCGCGGCCGAACAACGCCAAGAGACAAGGTTCGGCGTCTATCGGCGACAGGCGTCTGCCGGCTGCGGGCCACACCGCAGCACCGCGGCAAGCGACATTGCCGAACGCGCGTGCGCACAATCTCGGCACGCGACCGATGCGGCGGCATCTGCGAAGTGGGCCGTCGTTGCGCGCGCGTCGCGACGGCGACGGGGCCAGTGCAACGTCGCCGCCCTTCCTGGCTTTGCCGCGATGGCGGCGGCTAGCGCTTCGCGCTCAGCGCCCGGCTGCGATCGGCGAACAGCGTCTGATCGGCACGGCTATAGGCCTCGCGCTGCACGGCCGCGTCGATGCCGCGCTGGAAGTCGGCGCGGAACCCAGGCTCGTTGATGCGCTGGGCGATCAGGAAGGCCGCGTGCGCCACATCGGCACCGACCGCGTGCGCATCCGGAAATCCCTGGCGCCGGATCAACTCGGTCAGGCGCCCCAGGCTTTCCTTCTGCGCCATCCTCAGCTCGCGCGCGAACGCGCGCAGTGAGACGGTGTCGTGCTGCAGCCGCTGCGGGGTGTAGTCCCGTTTGAGATCGGCGCGGGCCTGCGCGTCGTCGCTGATCAACTGCAGCAGTTGCGTGCGGTAGGCCGGATTGGCCGGCGCCGCCACCGCGGTGTCTTCTGTCGGTGTGCCCGTCGGCTGCGCCGCGGCGATGCTGGTCAGCAAGCACAACGCCGCTCCGAACGCCCACTGCCTGGCGATTCGCATGATGATTCCCCCTGTCGCGGGGATAGTAGACCAGTAAGCGCGACCTGTCCCCGATCTGGGCTGGGCAACACAGATCGCCGCCCATGCGACATGGAATTATCGATGGAAATCACATCTATAGATCAAACCAGATCACTCATTTATACGAAGTCTTCAGTGCGCTGTGGCATAGCCATTCAGACGCCCACTGGCAGCCGGCCTCGGCGCCCTGTCGCCCGCGGCCACCCGATCTGCAAACACAGAACCGCCATAGAAGCTCAGCGCCGCTCCCTGGCTCGTGATCCAGTGCGCCGCCGCGATCGAGCCGCCGCCCGGACGCTCGCAGAATAGCCAGGTGCCCGAACCGCACGTACTGAGTGCTTCAGTGTCCGGCGACGTCCGGCGGCAATCCCATCGCGGCTCGGCGCTGCTGCAGTTGTTCGGGCTGTTCAACGTCGAACAGACTGCCATCGGCCTTGTGCTGGGTGCCGTAAAGTTGCGGCTGCCCGCTCAGGACCCGATTGCGATCCACGAACAGCGCAAGATCCTCCTTGCTGTAGCGTCCCTGTTCTGCAGCGGCTTCGATGCCTTTCAGGAACGCATCGCGGAACGCCCGGTCGCCGACATGCTGTGCCACCAGAAAGCCTGCATGTGCACCGTCACTGCCGGCGACCGCCGTATCAGGAAAGCCGTACTTGGCCATCAAGGCGGAAAGCGTCTGCTGATTCTGTTGCTGCGAGGCATGAATCTGCAACGCAAGCGCACGTGCGGTGCCGGGGTCACTCTGCAACTGCTGCGGCGTGTATTTCTTCAGGGCGTCTGCACGGATCTGCTGGTCGGCTTGGGCCAACTGCAGGAGCTGCTGCCGGTAGTCGGCGTTGATGTGTTCGGCCTCAACGGAATGGGACATCGATTGCTCCTGTTGAGGACGGGGGAAACCTCCGCCAGCGATCGCAAGCAGGGTGGCCGCGGTGGCCAGGCGCATCATCATTCGCATAGGGGATTCGCTTCGGAGGGGGTGGACACCCGCGCGGGGGCTTGGGCAGACGGCGCTGCTGCAACAGGCTTCGGAAATTCTCGATAACGCGCAGTTGCTCCATACACCAGCAAGCTACAGAACTTACGTGCGATATCCAGTTGCGCGAGCCTCTGATCCAGATAGAGGAACTGGCCGCCGGGATTGAGCTCGATGAAGATCGGCTCCCCTCCATCCGCTGGCACAAGGAAATCAGCGCAGAAGAAGTCGATGCCCAGCGTTCGCCGCAGGCGTTCGAGCTTGGCGATCAACTCATCAGGGAGCGCAGCTTCGGCATACGTAATCGTCGTCTTGTGGCGAACGGCACGATAATCGATCTCTCCCTCCAGCGCGTGCGTCATCTTGACCGCCACATACTCGCCCTGAAGGCAGACGATGCGCACATCGCCGCGGTGGTGCACCACCTCCTGATAGTTGGTCGGGCACGCGCTCACGTCGCCATCGGCCAAGGTCTCTTCGATGCTGACGCGCGTCGCATACGACACGCTGTAGCCGGCATTCTCGGACCAGGCGCCGACGTTGAACGGCTTGACGACAACGCCGTCCGGTTCGCGACTGCGAAAGCAGCGAATGTCTTCCGCACGTTGGCTGATCAGCGTCCGTGGGACGCGCAGGCCACTGGACGCCGCCGTGGACAGCTGCAACGCCTTCTGGTCCGCCATCAACGCCTGCATCGGCGCATTGATCCAGCGCTGCACGCCGACTCCACTTCCCATGACGGCCAGCGTGCCCAGGTCGAACAGCATTCCCTCGGAACGAATGAACCCTACATCCTGCTCGTGCACACCCGGCGGCGCCTGCTTCTTGAACAGCAACCGTCGGCACCAGGCAGCGTCATAGCAGAGCGGCGACCCGTCGCGTACGAAGCGGGCACCGTGTGCATCGCACAGCATCGATCCGGCCAGGCCGGTCGGCCAGGCACCGCTATCGAAGAAATCCAACTTATGTCCTGCCGCAACGATCATGGCGGCGATGGTCGCCGCGTGCGTATCGTGCTGCGGCGCCACGATCAATACGTTCTTTGCGTCTTCCTGCATCGTCCGGACATCCGTTGTGCATCCTCGCCAGATGCATGGCGGCGCTGCAGCACCGCCATGCGCCGTCCGATCAGCTGAAGATGATGACCGTCTCGGTGTCCACGGCCTCGACGACGATGATAATCAGAGTGTCCTGACCGCCACCGCAGGAAATCGCACTGACTTCCTCCTGGGTCATCTCACGCGCGAAACGCTGGGCAACGGGACGCGAATTTTCCGTGTTCACGACATTTTCCATTACACTCTCCTTGAAAGACAGCAGGGTTATTCGCCAGCGACGATGCCGGCGAGCTTCTCGACGCTTCGCGACGCGTCAAGTCTTTCGGCGCCATGTCGCACGCCTTGATTCCGCTCCGCCCCCAGCACGACCTTGCGGTCGGCCGAGGCGATGGTGTCTTCTCGATGCGCGATCAGCACGCGCGTCATGCTCAGCGCCTTGATGTGCGCATTGACGATCTCGTCGCGCTGCCGATCCAGATGGCTGGTGGCCTCATCCAGCACCAGGATCTTGGGCTGCCGATACAGCGCGCGCGCAAGAATCACTCTCTGCCGTTGTCCGCCCGACAGGATCGATCCCATGTCGCCCACCAGCGATTCGTATCCCATCGGCATACGCACGATGTCATCGTGAATGGCCGCCAGCTTTGCGGCTGCCACGATGCGCTGCAGGCTGGCGTCAGGGTCGAAGAACGCGATGTTGTCGGCCAGGGAGCCGGCGAAAAGCTGGTCGTCTTGCATCACCGCACTGACCATGCCGCGATAGGTCTCCAACCCCAGTCTTCGAATCTCCACGCCGCCCACTTCGATCTGTCCTTCGGTTGGCGCGAGCAAACCCAGCAGAAGCTTGGCCAAGGTGGATTTCCCGCACCCGCTCGGTCCGACGATGGCCACCGACTCGCCTGCGCGGACCTTGAGATCGAAGTGGCGCAGCACCCAGGGGTCATCGTCGGAGTAACGGAAGCTCACTCCCTTGAACTCGATCTCCGGCGCGAGCTCGGGCCCACTGTAGTGTCCCAGCGCATGCGGCTCGGGATCGCTCATGGCGATATCGGCGATGCGCTCGGCATGCAGTCGCAGCATGCGGAACTCGATGCACTTGTCGACCAGGCTTCCCGCCCGACTGGTAAACAAGTCCGCGTAGCTGAGAAACGCCACCAGCATGCCAGCCGACAACGCGTCCTGCAGCGCCATGTAGCCACCGATACTGATCAACAGGACGCGCTGGATCCCGAAGACGCCACCATTCAATGCCGTGAATGCCAGGCCGATGCGCTGCGACTGCATATCCAGACTGGCGGCCTGCACGGTCGCCGCGAACAACCGGCTCTGACGCAAGCCCTGCTTGTTGGCCAGCTTGATCGCCTGGATGCCACGGACCGACTCCATCAACTCGCTCTGCTGGCGCGCCGTGTGGAACAGTTGATCACGCGTGATGCCAAACTGGACCCGGTACATCGCCACGCGCAGCAGCAAGTAGCACGCGAATGCGGCCAGCACCACGCCGGCGAGCTTGGCGCTGTAGAAGAACAGCACCACCAGCGCCAGCATGCCGGTCATGCCGTTGAGGACCGCTTCGACGAAGCTTCCTGTCAACGTGGTCTGGATCGACTTCAGCGATCCGAACCGCGACAGCACATCGCCCATATGCCGCTTTTCGAAGTAGTCCAGCGGCAACCGCATCAGGTGGCCGAACAGGTTGTTGATCCATTGGCTGTTGAGCGAGGCACCCAGCCAACTGACCACCCAGCTGCGCGCCAGCATCAGCGACGTCTGCGCCAGCACTGCGATCAGAAATCCGATCGCCAGAATCTTGAGCAACGGCATGTCTGCAGAGACCAGGACATGGTCGATCAGCCATTGCATCTGGAATGGCATCAGGAGCACCAACATCTCGATCGCCAGCGCCAGCGCGAAGACCTGCACGAGCGCGCGACGCAGCCCAACGATCCTGCCGGTCAACATGCGCAAGGACACCGGCTGCGGCGCCGCCACCTTCTCGAAGCTTGGGCTGGGCACCAGTTCCAGCAACACCCCGGTGAAGTGCTTGCCCACCTCCGCCAACGGCAGCCGCAGCAGTCCCCGCGCAGGGTCGTGGATCACCGCGACGCCTCGCGTCACCCGCTCCAGGACCACGAAGTGGCTCAGATCCCAATGCAGGACGCAGGGACCGCCAACGGCGGCCAGGTAGTCGAGCTCAGCGCGCATCGGTCTGACGTCGAAACCGATCGTGCGCGCGATTTGCATCAGGCGTTCGAGACGCGCGCCCTGCAACGAGATGCTGAAGCGTCGACGCAAGCTGGGCAGGTCGACCTTCTGGCCGTGGAAACCCGCGACCATTGCCAGGCAGGCCAGGCCACACTCTGCCGCTTCCGTCTGCATGATCGGCACGATCCGCGTCGCGAACGGCGATCTCCAGGTCGACCAGAACCGGCTCATGACCCACGCTCGTTCGAGGGGATGTCGCGCATGCCGGAGGCCAGCTCGTAGACCGGCTCGAACATCCATTCGATCAAGTGCCTGCGTTCGAGCAGGATGTCCGCATCCAACGCCATTCCGGGACGCAGTGGTTCCTTGCGCCCATACGCCACGACATCCTGGCTACCCAGTTCGACGATCACCCGGTAACGCTGCTCCTTGATGTCCTGGCCCAGCAACCGGGTCAGATCGCCCGAACTCATCGCACTGCGCGAAATCTCCGCGACACGGCCGGCATGGCGCCCGAACTTCTGATACGGGAATGCCTGATAGCGCAGCACCACCCGGTCGCCCGGGCTGACGAACCCGACCGCCCGCGAAGACACCCACAGCTCGGCGCGCAGACGCGTGTCCCGCGGCAACAATGTCATCAATGGCTGCTGCGCGGCGACCGGCTGCCCCGGATACACCAGCAGATTGCCGACGATCCCGTCCGATGGCGCGCGCAGGATCACCGCGCGGCGGGCCTCGCTCTCGGAGATCGACTGCGCCACGTCCGCCAGTTGCCGGTCGATCTCGTTGTTCTTTCCGATCAGCGTTGCCGGAAGCTGCTCCAACTGTGTCCGCAACTGCGATTGTTGCTGACGCAGTTCCAGCGAATGCTTCTGCAGATCCTTGAGCTGCGCCTGATTCTGTATCGCCACATCCTGCTGCTGCAGCAGCTGTACCTTGGTCAGCACCCCGCGATTACTGGGACTGGACCATTGTTCGTACAGGCGCATGGCGCTTTCGGCACGTTGCCGCTGCAGACCGATCTGTTCTTCGGTACTGGCGATCTGGCCCTTCAGCAACTCGATGCGCGTGCGCAGGTCGCGATCCTGTGCTTGCGACAGGCTGCGTTGTTCCTCGATGTCGGAACGCAGGCGCTCGCGCTTGACGCGCAACTGCGCGATCACCGATGCCTGCGTATCACCGAGCGATGCGCTGTCCTGTTCGCCGGAGATCTCGATCAGCGGTTGTCCCGCACGTACTTTTGCACCCTCCTTGGCGAACGTGCGCACGACCCGTCCGGATGCGGAAGGCGTCATGGTCAGCAGTCCGCGATCGGGTACCAGCGTGCCGTTGACCGCTTCTCGTCGCGTATAACTGCCGATGCACAGCAGCACCAGAACAATTACGAGCAGCGCGACGCTGACCCAGAAGTAAGCCCAACCGAAGCGTGGTGCGTCCAGGCGCACGGCGCCGAGCCAGCCCTCGCGGCGCGCTCGAAACACTTCTTCCCTGAAGAATCCGTCCGCCATTGCCATCCCCTGAGCGGCGCTGCATGCGTTCCTAGCGCGTGAATGTTTATCGCTTGCCGGATAAACGCCGTCAAGCGCGCAGCTGCACATGCGTGGTCGGTGCGGTAGACAATTCCTGTTGCGACGACACCGCACGCTGCGTGACGATCGGCGCGGTCGGCGACACGCGCACGACCATCGCCATCGCACGTGCAACCGCTAGCCGATCACCCGCTTGAACGGCGGCAGCGCGTCGATGATGCGCTTGCCGTAGCGCTTGGTCAGCAACCGCGAATCGAGAATGATCACGCGGCCGTGGTCGTCGGAGGTGCGGATCAGGCGGCCGGCGAACTGGGTCAGGGTGCGCAACGCGTGCGGCACCGCGATCAGGTTGAAGGCGTTGAGGCCGCGGCTCTCGAACCATTCGCCGAGGGTGGCGGTCTGCGGATCGGTCGGCACGGCGAACGGCACCTGGGTGATGACCACCGTGGTGCAGGCCTCGCCCGGCAGGTCCAGGCCCTCGCCGAAGGAATTGAGGCCGAACAGCACCGAACCTTCGCCGGCGGCGATGCGGCGCATGTGCTCGCCGATCATCTGCGACTTGGAGCCGTCGCCCTGCACGAGCACGCGGTTGCGCTGCGCGATCGGCAACAGGTCCGCCACCTTGAGCATCTTCCAGCGCGAGGTGAACAGCACGATCGAGCCCTTGCCCCAGTCCAGCTCGCGCACCAGGTAGCGCGCCACCTCGCGCGGATGGCCTTCGCGGTCGTCCGGTGCCACCGGGAACGCCGGCACGATCAACTCGGCCTGGTTGGGCAGGTCGAACGGCGAGGACAGCGACACCATCTCGGCGTGCGCGGGCAGGCCGTTGTCGATCGCCAGCGCCTGGAAATCGCCGCCACCGGTGAGCGTGGCCGAGGTCAGTACCGCCGCGTCCACCTCGCTCCACAGCAGCGAACGCAGCACCTGCGCGGCCGACACCGGCGAGCAATGGCAGATCAGGTCGGCATCGCGCGATGCGGTGATCCAGCGCGCCATCGGCGGCTGCCCGTCCTGGTCCTCGCGGCGCCAGCCCAGCCATAGCGCGTACTGCTGCTCGACCATCTCCAGGGCCATGCCCAGGTTGCGCTGCAGGCGCTCCTTGGCCGCATCCTCCTGCTTGGACTTGGCCGCCATCTGGTGCGCGGCCTGCACCCAGTTCAGCAGCGCGCCGGTGTCCTGCGCCTGCGCGTCGATCAGCGGTTTCCAGTCCTCGGGCAGGCGGCCGTTGGGCGCGCGCCACATCGGCTCGTCCTGGCCCGGCTCCGGCACCCACACCCGTTCGATCTCGGCGCGGAATGCCTTCAGGCCCTTGGCCACCTGCGCGGCCAGTTCGACCGCCTCGTTGGGCAGCTGGTTGCCGATGCGGTCCTTGTCGGCGAGCCGGTAGGCGGCGCCGACCAGCGCCTGCAGGCGGCCGGTGCGTCGCGCCATCTCGTCCAATGGGAGATTGGCCGCGCCCTGATCGATGGCGACGCCGGCGATGTGGTGGCCCTCGTCGAGCACCAGCAGCATGTCCGACGGCGGCGCGATCAGCGGCTGGCCGTTGTCGCTGTCGCCCAGCGACAGCGCCGACAGCAGCAGCGCGTGGTTGGTCACCACGATCTGCGCATCGCGCACCTCGCTGCGTGCCTTCAGCACCGGGCACTGCACCGCGAACGAGCAGCGGCGCCCCGCGCAGCCGGCGGCATTGGTGGTGATGCGCGCGCGCAGCGACGGCGGCACCGGCTCCGGGGCGGCATCCAGGTCGCCGTTCCAGCTCTTGTCGGCATAGGCCTTGGCCAGCGCGCGCGCCTGTTCGGCCTCGGCCGGGCTCAGCGGGCGGTCGTACAGCGGCGCCTCGTCCTCGAACATGCGGTCCTGCGCGGCTTCGCCATGCAGTTCGGCGACGTTGCGCGTGCACAGGTAGCGGGTGCGGCCCTTGGCCAGCGCCACCGTGGCCTCCAGTCCGGTGGCCTTGAGGAAGGCCGGGATGTCGCGCTCGACCAGCTGCGACTGCAGCGCCACCGTGCCGGTGCTGATCACCAGCTTCTTCTTGCTGGCCAGCGCGATCGGCACGCCGGCGGTCAGATAGCCCAGGCTCTTGCCGACGCCGGTGGGCGCTTCGGCCACACCCACGCCGCCAGAGTTGCCCAGCGCACGCGAGACCACGCCGATCATCTGGCTCTGCGCGCGACGCACGCGGAAGCCCGGCGTGTTGGCCTGCAGCTTGGCGTAGGCATCGCGGATGGCCAGCTTGACCGGTTCGGTGAGCTGACGCGGGGACGGGCCGGACGCGGGCGGCGTCGACGGCGAAGCGGAATCGGTCATCCGGACATTTTCTCACGTCCCGTCGCAAGGACTGAAACGCGGGAACTGAACGGCGTTGCGCGCAGCGTTACGCCGACGGCGGCGCGGCCTTGCGCGGCAGCGCCAGCCACAGCGCGCGCAGCAGCAGGCCCAGCCCGACCACGTACAGCGCATCGTCCAGCAGATGCACCAGCGCAGAGGCGTCCGGATGAGTGCTGCGGAACTGGGGTGTCATCAGCGCTACCCAGCCCAGCACCGCACTCAACAGGCGCGGCAGGATCGCGCCCATCAGCAACACCGTCAGCCCGAACCGCGCCAGGGTTCGGGCGTGGCCCGGCGCCAGCCGCGGAAGCAGCAGCAGCGCGATCAGCGGCAGCAACAGCCGCGCCAGCAGGCCCAGCGCGCCGGTCAGCACGCTCAGGTCCAGAAGCGGGTGCACGCCCATCGCCAGCATCACGTCCTCCCTCGAACCCGGTTCCGTCGGTCAGTGCGGCGGCGTCACGCGCGGCGGCAGGGCGAAGCGCAACGCCAGCACCACCAGCAGCACGCCCACCGCCAACATCAGGCCGAGGACCGCGCGCAGCATCCCCAACCACAGGGCGAACTCGGAAAGGCTGGCGCCGCGCGACATCGCCAACATCGGCAACATCGACAGCGCCGTGCCCAGCACCATCACCAGCAGCATGATGCTCAACCCGCACAGGGCCAGCGTGCGTGGCCGGCCAGGACGCCGCGTGACCAGCAGCGCCAGGCCGACCACGTACATCACCACGACCGGCAGCTGGAACAGCAGGGTCGTCAGCAGTTGCATCGCAAATCCATTGTCCACGCGGTCGTTCCTCTTGATGCAGTCGTCGGTGTCAGTCGGCGCTGACCAGCACCGCGTCGCGCTCGCGCAACGCGGCGTACACCGGATCGGTCTCCGGACGCACGCCGTGCCAGGTCTCGAAGCTCTCGGCCGCCTGCTCCACCAGCATGCCCAGACCATCCACGGTGTCGCGGCAACGCGCCGCGCGCGCCCAGGCCAGGAACGCGATGGCGACCTCGCCGTAGTTCAGGTCCACCGCCAGGGTCATGCTGTTGATCAGCGACAGCGGCAGGGTGAAGCTGGCGGTCGGGTCGCGGCCGATGGTGGTGGCATTGACGATCAGTTCGAAATCGCCCAGCTCGCGCAGGTCCTCCCAGTAGCGCGAGATCGCGCGCGCCGGTTCGCCCAGCGCATCGACCAGCGCATCGGCGCGTTCCGGCGCCCGGTTGACCACCACCAGTTGCTGCACGCCGGCCTCCAGCAGCGCCGGCGCCACGCCGCGTGCGGCGCCGCCGGCGCCCAGCAGCAGCGCGCGGCGGCCGCGCAGATCCAGGCCATTGCGGCCGGTCAGGTCGCGCACCAGGCCGGCCCCGTCGGTGTTGTCGCCGTGCCACTGGCCGTCGCGATAGCTGAGCGTGTTGACCGCACCGGCGGATTGCGCGCGTTCGCTGTGCACCAGGCTGAGCGCGAAGGCGGCTTCCTTCAGCGGCAGGGTCACGTTGGCGCCGACGCCACCGGCCGCGGCGAAGGCGGCCAGCGCCGCGGCGAAGCCATCGGCCTGGACGTCAATGGCCTCGTACTGCAGGGCGATGCCGGTCTGCTTGGCGAAGGCGGCGTGGATGCGCGGCGACAGCGAATGGGCGACGGGATGGCCGAACACGGCAAAACGGGAGTTGGGCATGGAGCGCTCGTTGGTTGTTTTAGACTGGCGGCGACATTCCATGGAATCCCACATGCGGACCCCTGTCCTGCCGCTCGCGCTGGCCGCGAGTTTACTCTGCGCGCCGTGTGCGTTCGCGCTTTCCGAATTCGGCATCGAGGGCATGGGCGTGGTGTCGACCGCCGCCGACGAGACCCGCGGCAGCGTCGCGCCCGACGGCCAGCGCATCGTCTGGGCCAGTCCCGACCGCGCCGGCGGGCCCGGTGGCGGCGACCTGTGGCAGGCGGTGCTGCGCGACGGCCGCTGGCGCGACCCGCAGCCGCTGCCCGCACCAGTGAACTCGCCGAACCTGGACAGCGACCCGTTCTTCAGCGCCGACGGCCGCTGGCTGTACTTCGCCTCCGATCGTCCCGGTGGCCACGGCGGCATCGACCTGTACCGTGCGCCGGTGCTGGCCGACGGTGGCTACGGCCCACCGCAGAACCTGGGCGCGGCGGTGAATTCGCCGGGCAACGAGCGCGCGCCGGCACTCTCGCTGGACGGCACGCGGCTACTGTTTGCCAGCGACGGCCGCGGCGGCGCCGGCGGCCTGGACCTGTTCGTCGCGCGCCTGAGGGGCCAGACGTTCGCGCAGCCAACGACGCTGGCCGGGGTCAACAGCGCCGACGACGACACCGATGCCGCCTGGCTGGGCGACGGCCGCGCGCTGCTGTTCGCCCGTGCCCACGGCAGCGAGCGAAGCCAGGTGCTGCTGGCGCAATGCGCCGGCGGCCGCTACGCGGACCCGCAGCCGCTGGCGCTGTCGTTCAACGGCAGCGACGGCCAGACCGCCGGCGCCGTGCTGGATGCGTCCAAGCCCAGCGAACTGCTGCTGTCCGGCAGCGCCCGCGCGCCGAAGGCCGGCAAGCGCGACCTTTACCGGATCAAGGCACCGGCGGCCACCGGAAGCAGCGATTGCATGCCCGCCGATTGAACGGCGACGCCACGCGCTGAAGGGTGGCTGCATGGCGAGGCGTGTCGAAGTGCAGCGGGCCGGCGCCGTCCTGCACCGCCACCGAACGTCTCGGGATGCCCACGCTGCTGCCATGCCGGCAGACAAGAGCTGTAGCAGAGGGCCGTTGTGGGAGGGACGTCAGTCCCGACCCACGGCAGGACGCATCACCTCAATACACGTCGCGCCGGTAGCGCCCGTCGGCGCTGAGCGCATCCAGCGCGTCCTCGCCGAGGATCTCGCGCAATGCCGCATCCACGCCGCGCGCCATGCCTTCCAGGCTGCCGCAGACGTACACGGTGGCGCCGCGCGCGACCCAGTCGCGGACCGCGTCGGCGGCCTCGCGCAGCCCATCCTGCACGTAGCGCTTGTGCGCCTGGTCGCGCGAGAACAGCAGGTCCAGGCGCTGCAGATGGCCGGCGTCGCGCCAGGACTGCAACTCGTCGCAGAACAGCGCATCGTGTGCGGCGTTGCGTTCACCGAACAGCAGCCAGTGCCCGTGCACGCCGGCCTGCTCGGCCTCGCGCAGCAGGCTGCGCAGGCCGGCGATACCGGTGCCGTTGCCGATCAGCAGCATGGGCGCATCGCCATGCCGGCGGAACCCGGGATTGGCCCGCACCTGCGCGCGCAGCACTGCACCCACCGGCGCGTGCTGGCACAGCCAGCCGGCGCCCACGCCAGGGCTGCCGTCGGCGCGCAGGGTCAGGCGTACGACGAGCTGCAACAGGCCATCTGCCGGCACCGAGGCGATCGAGTATTCGCGCAGCGGCAGGCTCGGCAGCGCATCCACCCAGGCCTGCGGATCGTCGCCCGGCGTCGGCGGCGTCAGCGCGCGTGACGCCAACGCCTCCCACAATGGCTGCCGCACGCCATCGGCCTGCACCGTCTGTTCGGCGTCCAGCGCCTGCGCGGCGAGCCAGGCGTGGACCGTGTCGGCGGCGTGGCAGGGCTGCACTTCCAGGACGTCGCCGGCATGCCAGTGCGCCTGCGGCGGCGGCGCCAGGTCGATGCGCCATACGGGGGCGCCAGCGCTGCCGGGATTGAGCAGGACGCGGCCGACCAGGCGCCAGTCCAGCGGCTCCGGCGCCTGCAGCACCGGTGCCGACGCCGCCACGCCGGTGAGCGCCGACAGTTGCCATTGCCACTGCGCCAGCGCCTGCGGATCGGCGTTGTCCACTTCCAGCGGCGGGAACAGCGCCTGCGCGCCCTGTGCGTCCAGCCAGTGCTGCACCTCCCGCGAGAAGCCGCAGAACTGCGGATACTGGCGATCGCCCAGGCCGAGCAACGCGTAGCGCAGCTCCGGCAAGGCCTGCGCCTGGCGCTGCACGCGCCGGACGAAGCCGCGCGCCGCGTCCGGCGGTTCGCCGTCGCCGAAGGTGCTGATCACGAACAGCGCGCGCTGGGTGCCGCGCAGCTGCGCCAGGTCCAGCTGCGCCAGCGAGCGCACGTCCACCGTCAGGCCGGCCGCCTGCAGTTGCGCGGCGGTCTGCCAGGCCAGGCGCTCGGCCAGGCCGCTTTGGCTGGCAAACCCCACCAGCCAGGAGGCGGCGGCCTCGCCCACCAGCCCCGGCAGCGCGCGCCGCGCCTCGCGCAATGCCCGCTTCTTGCGCCGGCGGTCCAGGTACAGCATCCAGCCGGTGACGAAGAACAGCGACATGCACAGGCTCGCCAGCAGCATCGCCACGCGCCCGGGCAGGCCGAAGAAGCTGCCGCTGTGCAGCGCGAACATGCTGGTCAGCAGGCGCCGCCCCAGCGGCTGCGCGCGGTAGTCCAGGCGGCGCAGGATGCGGCCGCTGGCCGGATCGACCTCCACGCTGTCGTAGGCGCGGTCGTGCGCCGGATCGGGCGACAGGTAACGGGCCACGATCGGCTGGCCGCTGCGGCCGGGCAGGCGCAGATCCAGGTAGGCGCGCTGCGCGGCGGGCACGCTCGCCAGGGCCGCCTGCAGCCGCGCGTAGTCCACTGCCGGTGGCTTGCCGCCGCGGCCGCCCTCTTTCTCCTTGGGCGCGGCATCGCCGCCGAGCATCGCCACCAGCCCCTGCCGGTACCAGTCGTAGGACCAGTACAGCCCGGTCGCGGCGATCAGCAGGTACACCAGCAGGCACCAGGTGCCGATCACCGAGTGCAGGCTCCACAGGAAGCTGCGTCCCTGCCGGTTCCACTCCACCGCCCACCAGGCGCGCCAGCTCCACCAGCGCCGCGGCCAGCGCAGGTACAGCCCGGACAGGCAGAAGAAGATCAGCACGAACGCGCAGGCGCCGGTGACCGCCTTGCCGCGCTCGCCCGCGGCCAGGCGCCGGTGCAGGTCTTCGACGAAGGAGAAGAAGCCATCCAGGCGCGGCGCCGGCAGCACCGCGCCGGTGTAGGGATCGAAATACAGGCGGCCGCCGTCGCGACCGGGCAGGCGCACCGCGGACGGCCGCGTGCCGGTCGGGTCGATCAGCAGCCGGTTGCTGCGGTGCGCCCCGTCCAGGTCCAGGCGCCGCGCCAGCTCGGCCAGCGGCAGGGGCTGCTCGCCGGCGGCATGGCGCGCGGCGATGGCCGCCAGCGGCGGATTGGCCAGGCGCACGATCTCGTCCTCGAAGGCCAGCGTGGCCCCGCTCAGCCCCATCACCGACAGCACCAGCCCGGCGCTGATGCCAAGGAGCCAGTGCAACTGGAACAACAACGACTTGATCACGGCGGAGGCGCAGGACGGGGCGGTCGCGCATTGTAAATGAGAACGCTTATCGCATGCGATTGACCGCCGTGGCGCGGCGTCTACCGTCAAGCGTGACCAGCGACGCAGTTGCCATTTGCGACACATCCAATGGTCATCTGACGGACACCGAACCTCGCCAGTTTCTTCACTCCCCTGACCAGCCGAGGTTCCTGCAATGTCCGTCTCCCTGCGCGGTTGTCTTGCCCTGCTTGCCCTGTTCGCCGCCCAGGCGGCAAGCGCCGCCACCAGCTGCCCCACGCTCTACGCCGGCGGCAAGGCACCGACGCTCGACGCGTCGATCACCAGCCGTACCACCGAGGTCTGCCATACCGAATACGTGCTGATGGCCTCGGGCGTGACCAAGGGTCCGCTGTACTCGGCCGAACACATCACCGATCAGCAGGTCGCCGGCGCCGAATCGATCGGCCGCGTCGGCTCCTTCCATGACGAGACCGGCATCCCGGCCGCCGACCGCTCGCATACCTCGGACTACACCAACTCCGGCTTCGACCGCGGCCACATGACCCCGGCCGGCGACGCCTCGACCACCAACTCGGAGAAGGAAACCTTCTCGATGGCCAACGTGGTCCCGCAGGACCACAAGCTCAACACCGGCGAGTGGGCGCGGATCGAGGAGCAGGTGCGGCAGTTGGCCAAGCAGCGCGGCGAGGTCTACGTGGTCACCGGCCCGGCCTTCGACAGCGGCACCCGCAGCAGCATCGGCGCCGACAACGTGCAGGTGCCGAACTACGTGTGGAAGGCGGTGTACGAGCCGGGCAATGGCGCGGCCGCCTACATGTGCGTCAACGACAGCACCATCAACTGCGACGTGGTGTCGATCAACGACGTCATCACCATGGCCGGCGTGGATCCGTTCCCGGCGATCAGCGCCAGCATGAAGGCGAATCCGATCGCGCTGACGCTGCCGTAAGGCGGGGATTCGGGAGTGGGGATTCGGGATTCGTAACAGCGTCCTGACACCCTGCCCGGGTCGGGGCGGCCGGATGCGCGAATGCGCAAACCGGCCGCCACTGCAAGCGCGCGCACCTCAGGCGGTGTGCGCCGTCATCGCCTCGACCAGCGCCGCGAACACCGCGCTGCAGGCCGCGCTGCCGCGCACGTCCTGGTGCATCACGATCCAGCTATCCAGGCCGACATTCACCTGCTTTGGCAGCACCGGCACCAGTGCCGGCGTGCGCCGCGCCAGCGCGACCTGGCAGAAGCCGATGCCACAGCCGGCACGCAGCAATGCCAGTTGCGCCAAGTCGCTGTCGGCGCGCAACGCGAACGCCTCGCGCCGCCACAGCGGCAGGCCGCTGCGCGCCGCGCGCAGGAAAGGCGTCTCCGCATCGAAGCCGATCAGCGCGTGCTGCGGCAGTTCCTCCATGGCCTGCGGCAGGCCGTGCCGGTCCACGTAGTCCTGGTGCGCGAACAGCGCCACCGCCACCGCACCGACGTGACGCGCGACCAGTACGTCCTGGGTCGGCCGGCTCATGCGCACCGCCACGTCGGCCTCGCGGTGCAGCAGGTCCTGCATCCGGTTGCTCAGCACAAGTTCCAGCCGCAGCTGCGGATGTGCGCGGCGCAGGGCCGCCAGCACCGGCGGCAACACTTCCGCACCGATCACCTCGCTGGCGGCGATGCGTACCGTCCCGCGCACCGCATCGCCATGGCGGCCCGCCGCGCGCTGCAGCGACGCGGCCAGGCTGGCCATCGCCTGCGCATGGCCACGTAAGGCCAGGGCCGCATCGGTGGGCAGCAGGCCGGTCTGCGAGCGCACGAACAGCGGCACCGCCAGCGCCTGTTCCAGCGCCGCCACGTGGCGGCCGACGGTAGGCTGGGTCAGCCCCAGCGCGCGTGCCGCCGCCGACAGCGAGCCCTCCTCCAGCACTGCCAGGAAGGACCGGTAGAGTTCCCAGCCGATCGTGTTGTCCATACAGAAATGTATAGCCGACTGGCGATCTTCGCCAATTTTCTTTAGCCGCACCGGCACCGACACTGACCGCCGACCTCAACGGAGCGCTGTCATGTCCCCATCTTCTTCCACGGCCCTGGTGCTGGGCGCCAGCGGCGGTATCGGCGGCGAACTGGCGCGGCAGTTGCGCGACGCCGGCTGGCAGGTGCGCGCCCTGCAGCGCGGCCTCGCCCACTCCAGCGAGGAGCGCGACGGCATCCACTGGCGCCGCGGCGATGCGCTGCAACGGGCCGACGTGCTGCAGGCGGCGCAGGGCTGCGCGGTGATCGTGCATGCGGTCAATCCGCCCGGCTACCGGCGCTGGTCGGAGCTGGTGCTGCCGATGATCGACAACACCCTCGCCGCGGCCATCGCCGAGCGCGCCACCGTGGTCCTGCCGGGCACGGTCTACAACTACGGCCCGGATGCCTATCCGGCGCCGGACGAAGACGCGCCGCAGCATCCGCTCACCCGCAAGGGTGCGATCCGGGTGGAACTGGAGCGGCGCCTGCAGGCCGCGACCACGCAGGGCGCGCGGGCGATCGTGGTACGTGCCGGCGACTTCTTCGGCCCGCGCGTGGGCAACAGCTGGTTCGCGCAGGGGCTGGTGCGGCCGGGACGGCCGGTCGCGACGGTGACCCTGCCGGGCGATCCGGGCGTGGGCCACCAATGGGCCTACGTGCCCGATGTGGCGCGGACCATGCTGGCGCTGCTGCAACAGCGCACGCGTCTGCCGGCCTTCGCCCGCCTGCACATGGACGGGCATTGGGACGCCGACGGCACGCAGATGGCGGCGGCGATCGCGCGGGTCGCGCAACGCCATGGCCTGGCGTCGCCGCGCACGCGCCGCTTCCCGTGGCCGCTGCTGACCCTGGCCCAGCCGTTCTGGCCGCTGGCGCGCGAACTGCACGAGATGCGCCCGCTGTGGCGGCACCCGCTACGCATGCGCAATGCGCGGCTGCTGGAGTTGCTTGGCGAAGAACCGCACACGCCGCTGGACGTGGCGGTGGAGGCAACGCTGCGTGGGCTGGGTTGTTTGCCGGCGGCGACGCCATCGGCGTAGTGCGGACGCGTGCGCGGGTGCGGCTTCAACCACGACCCGGCTGCAACGGGAAAGCCCGGTCGCGGCTGAAGCCGCTCCTACGAGATCCACGCAGATGGATCGCAAGATCGCGGCTGTGTAGGAGCGACTTCAGTCGCGACGCTTTTCGAAGGCTACGTCGCGACTGAGGTGGCTCTAACAGACAGAGAGAGACGCTGGCTCAGCGCGCCTCGCGCAGCCAGCGCGCCACCTGCGGCGCGAAATAGGTCAGCACGCCGTCGGCGCCGGCGCGCTTGAACGCCATCAGCGACTCCAGCACGCAGGCGCGTTCGTCCAGCCAGCCGTTGCCGATCGCCGCCTTGAGCATCGCGTACTCGCCGCTGACCTGGTAGGCGAAGGTGGGCACGCGGAATTCGTCCTTCACCCGCCGCACCACGTCCAGGTAGGGCATGCCGGGCTTGACCATCACCATGTCCGCGCCCTCTTCCAGGTCCAGGGCGATCTCGCGCAAGGCCTCGTCGCCGTTGGCCGGATCCATCTGGTAGGTGGTCTTGTCGGCCTTGCCGAGGTTGCCGGCGCTACCCACCGCCTCGCGGAAGGGGCCGTAGAACGCCGAGGCGTACTTGGCCGAGTAGGCCATGATGCGCACGTGCAGGTGCTCGTCGGCATCCAGCGCGCGGCGGATGGCGCCGATGCGCCCGTCCATCATGTCCGACGGCGAGACGATGTCCACGCCGGCCTGCGCATGCGACAGCGACTGCTGCACCAGCGCCTCGACGGTGATGTCGTTGAGCACGTAGCCACGGTCGTCGATGATGCCGTCCTGGCCATGGCTGGTGTACGGATCCAGCGCCACGTCGGTCATCACTCCCAGTTCCGGGAAGCGCGTCTTCAGCGCGCGCACCGCGCGTTGCGCCAGGCCGTCCGGGTTCCAGGCCTCGGCCGCGTCCAGCGACTTGCCGGTCGGGTCGATCACCGGGAACAGGTCGATGACCGGGATGCCCAGCTCCAGCGCCGCCTCGGCCTCCTTCAGCAGTTCCTCGATCGACAGCCGCTCCACGCCGGGCATGGAAGCGATCGGCGTGCGGCCGGGCACGTCGTGCACGAACACCGGCCAGATCAGGTCGTCGACGGTGAGGGTGTGCTCGCGCATCAGGCGGCGCGAAAAGGCATCGCGGCGCATGCGCCGGGGACGATAGTGGGGATGGGCCACGTGCAGGCTCCTGGGTGGGCGGATTCTGGGAGGCCGCGCCAGTCGCACGGTCCGAGGCCACCAGGCACCCGGGCCGCGCCGCCGGCACCGGCGTGAACGCAAGGCGGCCCGCGCACGGGCGCCGTCGGCTGGGCATGTTACTCCCGCCGGCGCGGCACGCCGCGCGGGATGTTGCAACACAGCATGCCGGTCGCCCGGCACGCGCGTCAGATCACCCCGCCTCCCAGGCTCAGCCGGATCACCCCGACCACGATCACCAGCGCATTGAGCATCAGGCCGGTCTTGGCGCGGCCACGGTTGGGTGCCGCGGTGAACAGCAACCCGATCGCGGCGATCAGCGCGCCGACCGCGGCGAACGGGATCAGGAACCAGTTGCCCCAGCCGAGCAGCGGGATGAAGGCGAGGATCATCCACAGCAACGCCACGATGCCCCACAGCAGACTGATCAGGCCCATGCCGGCCTCCATGCGAATGTCAGCCCGCACCATAGCGCACTGCGCAGCCTGGCGCGGCGCGACCGCCGGCCGGTGCGGCGCTGGCGCAGGTCTATTCGGGGCCGGCGCCGGAGGCGGTCGATGGCCCAACTGGATGACGCCAACGCGGCCGATTTCGGCACACGCGGTACCGAACCGAAGCCCGGTTGCGCGGCGCAAGCGCGAAGCGGCCAAGCTCGGCACCAATGGCGTGGACCTGAAGGGTGTAGACGCGGAGCGCTGCGGCAGCAGCCTGTCGGTCGGCGCGGGCAGCGCTGGCGGCCACGTCGGCGCCGGCCTGAGCACTGGTGCCCCATCACGCGGATGCGCAGCGGGCGTGGCGATCTGGACGTCGCCGGGAGCCGGGGGGCGACAGCGGCCCCAGAAGTGTTGAAGACACGCCAAGACGCGCCGCGCATCGACAGGACCAACTACGGCGACCGGCGTACCTGTATCAGGTGCTGCAACAGGACTGCGCTGTCATCCGACCAACGGATGGCGGCCGACCCACGGTCATGGCGAACACCGAGCACCTAGGCAACCCGGTAGGGGAGGCGCGCACTGGATCGTCTTAATGCGGGACGGAAACCCTGGACCGTCTTCATCTCGGAGCAGCCCATGAAGCGCTGGATATGGATTTTCGCGATCTGCCTACTGTCGTTCCCCGCCATCGCCGCACCCGTCTACAAGAAGCTCGTGTGCCGCGATAACGACCCCTTCGTGTTCTGCACCCAAGGCTGCAAGGGCGTGGACAAGAACTGGAGCCCGGTCGACCCGATCAGCGGCTCCTGGCAGGCAGACCCCGGATACTGCTTGCGGCCCAGCCCGGTCCGCTGCTGCAAGCACGGCTCGCACTGCGGCGCGTGGACGCCCACCGCGATCGTGGCCGTGAAGCAGTACGAAGACATCTGCCCTGCCGCCGTCAAGCAAGGCGAGTGGACAGACCCGAGCCGGCGTCCGGAAAGCGTGCCCTACGAGCACTGACGAGCCTGCCGCTGCACAACGCGGCGGCGTGCTGCCCTCCCGGCCTCCCCGACTCTTGGCACGGGGATCACGGCGGCCCTGCCAGGGTGGCGGCGCCGGGTTCGGCGCGATTCACCCGGCCCGCCTATGATCGCGTGAGATCCGAACACGGGGGTAAGGCCATGAACATCCGACCGTTGTTGCCGCTGGCGCTGCTGCTGGCCGTGGCCGGCTGCGCCAGTTCCTCCAAGGTGATGGTCGGTGCGGCGCGCCCGCCGATCGACCCGGCACTGGTGCAGATCTACTCCGCGCCGCCGCCGGGCGCGGTGGATATCGCCCAGCTCGAATCCTCCAGCGCGGCCGGCTTCGGCACCCAGGGCCAGACCGACGCGGCGGTGACCCGGCTCAAGCGCGACGCGGCCAAGCTCGGCGCCAATGGCGTGGTACTGATGGGCGTGGGTTCGCAACGCTCCGGCGGCGGCCTGTCGGTCGGCGCGGGCAGCTACGGCGGCCACGTCGGCGGCGGCCTGGGCATCGGCATCCCCACCACGCAGAAGCGCGCCGCCGGCATGGCGATCTGGGTGCCGCCGGGAACACCGGCGCCGGCGCCGGCTGCCCCGCAGCCTGTACCGCCGCCCGTTCACTGAATCCGGTCAGGTCGGGCAGCGGCCTGCTGCCCTGTCCGGCCGGCGCCCGCCGCTGGCGCACCCCCGGCTTCCAAGAACACATCTTCCGCATCCAGCCCCGATGGACCGGGTTGGGGGCCATGGCGCCCGGCATCCCCTCGCGCGATGAAACCCTTGCTAAGCTATTTGCGGGCAGAATCGGCACGACCCGTTCGCGGGGCCGGGTTCGGGTTATCGCCCGCCCCGCAATGACACGTTTGGTCCGAACGTCTGGGATGGACCGCTTTCGACAGAGGGAAGTGCGATGAAGCAATGGATATGGATTCTGGTTGCGTTCCTGGGATTTCAGGGCGTCGCTGGGGCGCAGCAGGTCTATGAGGACCTTGCCTGTCGCGACAACGACCCCTTCGTCTTGTGCACGCAAGGCTGCAAGGGCAAAGACAAGAACTGGATGCCGGTGACTCCTCAAGCCGGCGTATGGGTCGCGGTACCTGGCTACTGTCCTTGGCCGACGTCGACCGGCCCTTGCTGCGTCGGAAACGTATGCTTCAAACCGTGGACGCAGAAAGCGGTAGATGCGGTCTACCAGTACGTGCGTATTTGCCCGGTCGGCGGCGGCAAGGCCAGCGACTGGACGGGGCGGCAACGGCCCGAGCGCGTTCCTTACTCGCACTGACTCCTTTCGGTGCCGCTGCGCGTCCCCGCAGCGGCACGATGGCCCT
This sequence comes from Xanthomonas sp. 3498, assembly GCF_014199795.1. Taxonomy (NCBI): domain Bacteria; kingdom Pseudomonadati; phylum Pseudomonadota; class Gammaproteobacteria; order Lysobacterales; family Lysobacteraceae; genus Xanthomonas; species Xanthomonas sp. 3498. The sequence continues at coordinate 88,492 of NZ_JACHOH010000008.1, read as the reverse complement.
CACTTGCGCTGTGACGGCACGAACTCCTCGTCCACCGCCGCGGCCAGCTGGTCCGGCGGCAGCAGCCCCTGGTCCAGCAGGAAGTTGTTGAACTTCAGCCGGTCGAACTTGGCGCCCAGCGCCAGTTCGGTGCGCATGCGCAGTTCCAGGATGCGGCTGTAGCCGTAGAAGTAGCTGCCGGCCTGGCCAGGCGCGCGCACCATGTAGCGGTCCAGTTCCTGCCGCGCCATCGCCGGCGACAGGCCGACCTCGTTCTCCAGCACCAGGCGCGCACGCTCGCGGTCGATCAGGCCGAGGTTGAGCATCGGGTCGAGCATGGCCCGCGCCGCGCGCAGCAGGCGGAACTGCAGGGCGACCAACTGCCCGTCCAGCGGTTCGTACGGCACCATCTCGGCCTCGGCGTACAGCGCCCAGCCTTCCACGTTGACCGAGTTGAACGCGAACAGGCTGCGCGCCAGCGACACGCCGCGCTCGACCATGGCGGTGAACTGCAGTTCGTGGCCGGGCCGGCCCTCGTGCGCGCTCAGCGTCCACGCCGCCGCACCGAAGTTGAAGTCGTCGTAGTGCTCGCCCTTGCCGGCGCTGTCCGGATTGCCCAGCGGCAGCACGAAGGTGCCCTGCTCGCCGGTGTTGCCGACCAGCGGTGCCGGGCGGAAATGCGGCGCCGGTTGCGCGGCGCTCTCGGCCGGCGAACCCAGGCGCATCTGCATCGGCCGCTGCGGCACGTCGACGATGCGCTGCTGGCGGATGATCGGATCGATGCGGTCGATGACGCTGCGGTAGTGCGCCTCGAGCTTGTCGTCGGGGATGGTGTCGCGCTTGAGCGCGCGCAGCACTGTGCGGTAGTCGCGGGCATCGTCGCCGCGCAGGCCTTTGGCGGCGGCCACCAGCGGCGCCAGCTGCTGCATCGTCGCGCGGGTTTCCATGAACTCCAGCTGCGCGCGCTGCATCAGCACCTGCGGTGCGATGTCGATGCCCACCTGCTTGAGCTGGAACGCATACAGCTCAGGCGGCAGGCGCGCATCCTCGCGCGCCTGCGGCAGCACCACCGTGCGCGTCCAGGTGGCGTAGTCCTGGAACTGCTGGTCCATCGCCGCCAGCGCCGCGTCTGCGCCGGCGATCTTGTACTCGGCAAACAGCGTGCGGATGCCCTTGGCGTAGGTCTCGACGTTGCTCAAGGCCTGTTCGACCTCGCGCTTGGTCGGCTGCAGCAGGCTGCCGTCAGCGCGCTTTTCTTCGTAGCGTTGCCGCGCCAGCAGCAGGCTGGAGGTGCTGCCCGGCGCCAGGCCGACGTAGCGCTGCAGCCGCACTAGTGCCTTGGCGCGCCGCGCCGCCGGCACCTGCTCGGACAAAAGATTGTTGATGCCGCCGAACACGTGCTGCGGCGCATCCGCCCAGGGCAGCAGCAAGCGCTCGTTGAGCGTGCTGCCCTCGATGGACTGATCGGCGGCGTGGATCAGGATTGTCAGATCCTGGCGCACATTCGGATCGCGCTCCACCTGCAGCTTTTCCTGCAGCGTGCGGCGCGCGGCAGCGGTGGCCTCGCGGAAACGCCGCGCGTTGTCGGGACCGAAATCGGAGACCTGGTCGTCGAATCCGGGCACGCCGAAGAAGCTCACTTCCTCGGCCTGAAACGGCGCCTGCGCCTGCAGCAGGATCTGCGCAAACGCATTGCTGCGCTCCACCCAGGCCGGCGCACGCTTCGCCGCTGCAACGGGCAGTGCGGCCGGAGCCGCCAGCGCCTGGAACGGCAAAGGCGCCGCCAGCGCCAGGGTCAGGGCGATGGCAAGGACACGTGGCTTCATGGCGCAGCTCCGACAGATGATGTCAGGACGGTACGCGGCGCAGGCCGATCGGCCATCTGCCGGAGGTCATGGCCGCCACCACGCGGCGGTGCAGCATATGGGCGGTCCTGCATTGCAGCCGGCGCAGCGCGCGTGCAGTGATGGCAATTCGGAGTGCATCACTGCGGACACGGGCGATACAACGGTCCCACGCCCATGGCGCCATGCACCTCGCAACGACAAAGACGGCAGAGAACGTTCGCCGCCGCTTACTTGGTTGCGGCGTCCTCGGCCGACGTGGCGTGGTCTGCGTTCGTTGCGGGCACCGGCGGCGCCTCGACCGTCATGCCATCCGCCTCCTCGTCGTCGGCCTCGTCGCCCTGCCCGAGCGCATCGAGCAGCGGGATCGCCTCGCCCGCATCCGGCAGTACCTGCAAGGTGGTGTAGTGCCACTCGCCCGCATGACGCTCGGCTTCGATGTAGAGGGTGCCGTTGGCGCGGCTGCCGTGCAGCGACACGCTCAGCTCGGCATTGCCACTTCCACCGCCGCTGCTGTTGAAGCTGCCGCTGGGCATGATGCCGTCCTTGATCGGCGCGCCCAGCGCGGCCGCCACGCGCGGATCGTGTTGTGCGGCCATCACGCCGACCCGGTACGGCTCGGACGACTTGGTGACGCGCGCGATGCCGAGCACGAACACCGCGATCGACGCGAGCAGCAGGGCGCCGAGCACCAGCACGATCAGCGGCACCGCCCACTTCCAGTGGCGCGCCCACCAGCCGCGCTTGACCGGTGGCAGCGCCGTGGTGGAGGTGGGACCGGGCGTGCCGGGCAGCGGCGGCGGACTCGACATGACGTCATTCCTTGTCGTGCGAAATCGAAGATACGAAACGGCGCGCTCAGGGCTTGAGGCAGCGCGCCAGGAAGGCTTCGGTGGTGCGATAGCGATGCAGTGCGTTGCTGCCGGACAGGCCGTGCTTGGCGCCCGGATAGGTCATCAGCTCGAACAGCTTGCCGCGCTTCTGCAATTCGCTCATCAGCGAGGTGGAATTGGTGAACAGCACGTTGTCGTCGGCCATGCCGTGCAGCAACAGCAGTTGCGAGGTCAGCCCGTCCAGGTGCGCGGCCACGCGGCTGTCGCGGTAGCCGTCGGGATTGGCCTTGGGCAGGTTCATGTAGCGCTCGGTGTAGTGGCTGTCGTACAGGCCCCAGTCGGTGACCGGCGCGCCGGCGGCGCCGCAGGCATAGGCCTCGCTGTGCTTGGCCAGCAGCATCAGGGTCATGTAGCCGCCGTTGGACCAGCCGTACACGCCGATGCGCGCCGCATCCACCCACGGCTGCGCCTTCAACCAGGCCACGCCGCGCAACTGGTCGTCCACTTCCACGGTGCCCTGGTGCTGGTACAGCGCGCCGCCGAAATCGCGGCCGCGGCGCGGCGTACCGCGGTTGTCCAGCGAGAACACCACATAGCCGTGCTGGGCCAGGTACTGGTCGAACAGCGCATCGCCGCGACCGGGCCAGCCGTCGACCACGGTCTGCGCGGCCGGGCCGCCGTACACGTAGACCACCACCGGATAGCGCTTGCCCGAATCGAACCCGTCCGGCTTCATCAGCCGATAGTGCAGCTGGGTCTTGCCGTCGGCGGCGGTCATGGTGCCGAACTCGACCGGACGCTGCGCCTCACGGTAGGCCGCATAGGGATGCTGCGGATCGGCCAGGTCGTTGACCAGCAGGGTGGCGATCTTTTCGCCATTGGAGCGGAACAGCTCGATCTGCGGCGGCGTGGTGGTGTTGGACCAGCTGTCGACATAGACGCTGGCGTTCTTGGCGAAGCTGGCGGCATGCGTGCCATTGGGCTTGGACAGCTTTTCGATGGCGCCGCCGGCCAGCGGCACCGCGTAGAGCTGGGTCTGGGTCGGCGACTCCTTGGTCGCGGAGAAATAGACCTTGCCGGCGGCCTCGTCCACCGCCAGCAACTCGTCCACCACCCACTCGCCCTGGGTCAGCGGGTGCAGCGTGCGGCCGTCTTCCGAGGCCAGGTACAGATGTTCGTAGCCGCTGCGCTCCGAGCCCCAGACGAAACGCCCGTCCTTGAGGAAGTGCAGGTCGTAGGTGAGCGGCACCCAGGTCGGGCTGGTCTCGGTGATCAGCACGCGCTGCTTGCCGTTGGCCAGGGTCGCCTCGATCAGCTCCAGGCGCTTCTGATCGCGCGACTGGCGCTGGAAGGTCAGCCGCTGCGGATCGCGCCAGTCCACCCGCGCCAGGTAGATGTCCGGGTTCTTGCCCAGGTCGATCCACTGCGGCTGCGCGCCGGCGCGCGGTGCGATCGTGCCGAGCTGGACCTTCACGTTGGGCTGGCCGGCCTGCGGATAGCGCTGCTCCACCACCTCGGTATGGTCGGCATAGACCTCCGGGCGCTTCTGCACCGGCACCTCGGTTTCGTCGATGCGCGCGAAGGCGATCGCCGAATCGTCCGGTGCCCACCAGTAGCCGGTGTGGCGGTCCATTTCCTCGTCGGCGACGAACTCGGCCACACCGTTGCCGATGGTCTCGCTGCCGTCGCGGGTGAGCTGGTGCTGCTGGCCGCTGGCCAGGTCGATCACCCACAGGTTGCGCCCGCGCACGAAGCTGACGTAGCCGCCCTTGGGCGAGATCTTCGGATCGGTGACGAAGCCTTCGCCGTGGGTCAGCTTGCGCACCGCGGCGCTGCCGGTCTTGCGCAGGTCGTACAGGTACAACTCGCCGCCGAGCGGGAACAGCAACGCCTGCGCGTCCGGCGCCCACTGGTATTCGACGATGCCGGTGTAGGCGGCGATGCGCTGGCGCTCGCGGCGCGCCTTCTCCTCGTCGCTCAGGGTCTCGGTACCGGGCAGCACCAGCTTGGAATCCACCAGCATGCGGGTCTGCCCGCTGGCGATGTCGTATTCCCACAGATCCAATTGGTTGCGGTCGCTGTCCTTGCCGCGCAGGAAGGTCACCCGCGAGCCGTCCGGCGCCACCTTGGGCTTCATCAGGGTCGGCCCGGACAGCGGCTTGCTGCCGGTGATGGCCTCCAGGGTCAGTTTCTCGGCGTGGGCGGGAACGATGGGCGTGGCGAGCATGAGGGCGAGAGCGGCGAACAGAGAGCGCATGAAGGTTCCTGATGGAGCACCGAGCGCACGGATGATGCGCGTGCGCCCGGGATTTGAGAAGCGCGCCGGCTCAGCGCTGCCCGAACAGGTGCTTGCGCTCGGCGTCGCTGAGCGGCTTGCCGGCGTTCGGGTTCACCTGCTCCTTCAATGCGTAGGCGCGCTGGGTAGCCGGGCGTGCGGCGATGGCGTCGTGCCAGCGCTTGAGGTGCGGGAAGGCGGCGTAGTCGGGGGTCAGGCCGGGGTACACCTCGATCCACGGGTAGCTGGCCATGTCGGCAATGCCGTAGTCGTCGCCGGCCAGGTAGGCGCTGTGCGCCAAACGCTTGTCCAGCACGCCGTGCAGGCGCCGCACCTCGTTGCCGTAGCGCTCGATCGCATAGCCGATCTTCTCCGGCGCATAGACGTTGAAGTGGCCCATCTGCCCGGTCATCGGGCCGAGGCCGGCCATCTGCCAGAACAGCCACTCCAGCGCGACCACGCGCCCGCGCGGATCGGCCGGCAGGAAGCGGCCGGTCTTCTCGGCCAGGTACAGCAGGATGGCGCCGGACTCGAACACGCTCTGCGGCGCGCCACCGTCGGCCGGGGCATGGTCGACGATGGCCGGCATCTTGTTGTTCGGCGAGATCGCCAGGAATGCGGGCGCGAACTGCTCGCCTGCGCCGATGTTGACCGGCTTGAGCGTGTAGTCCAGCCCGGCCTCCTCGAGAAACAGGGTGACCTTGTGGCCATTGGGGGTGGGCCAGTAGTAGAAATCGATCATGGCGGCGCTCCGGGACAGGGACCTTCGAGTGTAGCGGCGCCCCCCGGCTTGGCAGTGTCACCGCCCGCCGGGTACCCTGGCCGCTCCCGCAACGCAGCATTCCAGACCACGCCATGACTCCCGAGCGGCCCCGCCTGCATCCCCTGTCCAACCTGATCTTCGCCTCGCGCTGGCTGCAGTTGCCGCTGTACCTGGGACTGATCGTGGCCCAGGGCGTCTACGTGTTCCTGTTCGGCAAGGAGTTGTGGCACCTGATCCACGAGGCGCCGAGCCTGGGCGAACAGCAGATCATGCTGATCGTGCTCGGCCTGATCGACGTGGTGATGATCTCCAACCTGCTGGTGATGGTGATCGTCGGCGGCTACGAGACCTTCGTGTCGCGGCTGGGCCTGGAAGGCCATCCGGACCAGCCGGAGTGGCTGAGCCACGTCAACGCCAGCGTGCTCAAGGTCAAGCTGGCGCTGTCGATCATCGGCATCTCCTCGATCCACCTGCTCAAGACCTTCATCGCGGTCGGCGCGCTCGGCGGCATGCCGATGTGCTCGCCGGAGCAACTGGCCAGCGCCGTGGGCACGGTGGACCTGAAGAGCTGCGCGACGCTGACCGCCACCGGCGTGCTGTGGCAGACCATCATCCATGGCATCTTCATCCTGTCGGCGATCGGCATCGCCTGGACCGACCGGATCATGTCCGCGTCCGCGCCGGCGCGGCCGGCACACTGACCGACGCGCGCAGCGTCACGCTTTTTGCCGCATGGCAGCGGCTGCCACGCACACGGCGGCCGCGGATGCTAGATTGACCGATGGGGTGCGCTGGCGGCATGGGGGCCGCAGCACCGCGAACGCACCGCCGTCGCATCGTTGATTGCCAACACCGGGGATTCAGGGGGACGCATGTCGCAACTCACCACACTCGCCAAGGCGCGCCGTGTCGCGCCCGTCCTGTTGCTGGCCGCGCTGGCGGCCTGCTCCAAGCAGGAGGAGGCCGCGCCACCCAGCGCCGCACCGGCCACTACCGCGGCCAATGCACCGGCAACGCCAGCGGTCTCGGCCAAGGTGCAGTCGATGGGCACCGAACAGTTGCACGACTCGGCCAGCCAGGCGCTGCGCGAGAACCGCATGTACGCGCCGGCCGGCAACAACGCGGTCGAGTACTACCTGGCGCTGCGCGACAAGCAGCCGGACGACGCCGGGGTCAAGAGCGCGCTGACCGACCTGATGCCGTACACGCTGATCGCCGCCGAGCAGAGCATCAACCGCGAGGATTTCCCGGAAGCGCAGCGCCTGATCGGCCTGATCGAGAAGATGGACCCGCAGGCGCCGGCCCTGCCGCGGCTCAAGCAGGGCGTGAGCAAGGGCATGGAGGCCGTGGCCCAGCGCGGCCAGGACGAGACCGACAAGGCCAAGAAAGACGCCGAGCAGAAGGCCAAGCTGGCGGCCGAGCAACAGAAGCAGGCGCAGCAGCAGGCCAGCGAGGCGCAGGCGGCGCAGCAGATCGCCGCACAGCAGGAAGCCGCGCGCCGCGAGAGCGCACGCCAGGAAGCCGAACGCCAGGCCGCTGCGCGTCCCGCCACGCCCGCCGCCACCGCGCAACCGACGCCGGCACCGGCTGCCGCGCCCGCGGCCGCACCGGCGGCCACGGCACAGACCCTGCGTCCGATCAGCACCCCGGCCCCGCGCTACCCGCCCGAAGCGCTGCGCTCGGGCACGGCCGGCGAAGTGCTGGTGGAGATCACCGTGGGTACCGACGGCGCGGTCACCAATGCCCGCGTGCTGCGCTCCACGCCGCCGCGGGTGTTCGACCGCGAGGCGCTGAACGCCACCAAGCGCTGGCGCTTCGAACCGGTCGGCGCGCCGGTGACCACCCGCCGCACGCTGGCGTTCAATCCCGGCGGCTGAGCCTCGCAACACCACGCGTGCCCGGCAGTGGCCGGGCGCGCAGCGAACGCCTCGGCGCAACCTGGCGCCGACCGCAACACGTCGATCGGAACGATCAGGACGTCGGTGTCATGCCCGCATTGCGAGCCGACGTGCCGAAGCGCCCCTTGCGCCAGGCCACCCAGGTCGCGATCGCGCCCACCACCGTGCATACCAGCAGGCCCGGCAGCGAGGCCTCCGGTCCGAACGCGCCCCCACTCAGCCAGTCCGGCACCCCGGCCTGCGCCGTGCTGCGCGCGATCGCCGGCCCCATGTCGGTCCCCGACACCGCCGCGCCGAACAGATAGCCCTGGGTGAAGTTCCAGGCCGCATGCACGCCGATGGAGACCCAGAGCCGGCCGGTGAGCACGTAGAAGGCGCCCAGCATGATGCCCGCCTCCGCCGCGATGCAGAGCGCGGCGAACACGCTCGCGTTCGGATTGCCGAGATGGGCCAGGCCGAACAGCGCCGCCGACAGTGCGAACGCCAGCCATGGCCCGAACGCGCGCCACAGCAGCCGCAGCAGGATCGCGCGCAGCATCAGCTCCTCCACCACGCCGGCCTGCAGCGCCTTGCCGAGCGCGCCCCACGCCGGCGCCGGCCCGCTCCAGCGGATCGCGTACACGCCGAAGGCCGCCATGAGCGCCATCACCGCCGCGAACATCGCCGCGCCCAGCAACAGGCCAAGGGCCAACTGCGACGGCGCCGCGCGCCAGGCGAGTTCTGCCGGCCAGCGGCGCTCGCCCAGGCGGACCGCCACTGCGTAGAGGATGGCCGCCGTCAATGCCGTGGCATATGGCGCGATGCGCTCTGCACCCGGCGGAAGCAGCCTGGCGCACAGCAGCGGCACCGCCGTTGCCACGACCACCATCAGCGCGAGCAACGCGATTGCCCAGGCCACCGCCCGCAACCAGCGCACCCTCCCCGGCTGCAGGATGCGCGCCTGGCCCAGTACCAGCAGGCGCGTGCCCGCGGTCGCGGTCACTCCGGTGTCAACGCGTGGATCGGGAGACATGCAAGACTCGCTGCGGAGGGACGTCGAAAAGGCGGACGCATCCGCCGCGCGTGCAGGCAGTGTGCATCACGATCGCATTCCCGGCGCGGCGTCGCGACGACGGGCATGCAGCGCGCGGACCAGCCCGCGCGCCGCCTCCTGCTCAGCTGGAGATCGCCAACTGCTCCTGCCGGTAGCGGCGCACCGCCGCCAGCCACAGCACCGCGGCCAGGCCGAAGCCGGTGAGCAGGTACACCGCCCAGATCTGCGGATCGATCGTTTCGCGGCGGATGATCTTCATCAGCATCTGGTTCTGCGCCAGGAACGGCACCGCGAACTGCCACAGCGTGGTCTTCAGCGGATACACCATCAACGCATAGCCGGGCAGCATCGGCAGCAGCATCAGCCAGGTCATGTGGCTCTGCGCCTCCTTCATGCTCTTGGCCGAGGCTGCCAGATAGGTCAGCAGCGAGGTGCCGATGAACAGCATCGGCAGCAGCACGAACAGCATCTGCAGCATCGCCACGAAACTGACGTTGAGCTGGCGGCCGATGCCGCTGGCCACCTGCGCGCTGAGCTTGAACGCGAGCAGGGTCAGCAGCAGCGACACCAGGCCGACCACGCACGCCGCGGCGATCTTGCCGCTGACGATGGCGCTGCGCGAGGCCGGCGTGGCCAACAGCGGCTCCAGCGATTGCCGCTCGCGTTCGCCGGCGGTGGCGTCGAGGATCAGGTAGGCACCGCCGATGAACGAGGTGATGGTCAGCAACACCGGCAGCAGCATCGCCAGCAATGCGCCGCGCTTGGCCTCGGGCGTGGCCAGGTCCTGCAACGCCACGTCGAGCGGTCGCGACACCTGCGAATCGATGCCGCGCGCCAGCAGGCGCAAGGCACCGACCTGCTGGCCGTACATGCTCAACGCGGCCTGCACCCGCTGGGTCGGGATGTCGGCGTCACGGCGGGTGCTGTCCTTGATGATCTCCACCAGCGCCGGGCGCCCTTCGTGCCAGGCGCTGGCGTAGTCCTCGTCGATCTTCAGCGCAAGATCCACGTCCTGGCTGCGGATCGCCCCGGTCAGGTCCTTCGGCGGCGCGACCGCGTTCAGGCCCTGCGCGGCGAGGAAGGCGACCAGGTTCGGCGCGCGTTCGCGGCCGATCACCGGAATGTCCAGCGGCTTGTCGATCTGGGTGCGCACGCGGCTCTCGGCCAGCGCGCCCATGCCCAGGATCAATGCCGGGTACAGCAGCGGGCCCAGCAGCAAGGCCAGCGCCAGGGTGCGGCGATCGCGCGAGAGGTCGCGCAATTCCTTGCGCATCACGGTGAATACAGTACGGAGCAGGCTCATGCGTGCAGTCCCTCGTCGCTGCCGATCGCCTTGACGAAGGCGTCTTCCAGATTGGGTTCGCCGGTAAGGGCGCGCAGTTCGTCGGCGGTGCCGGCGGCCACCACCGTGCCCTTGGCGATGATGACGATGCGATCGCACAACGCCGCCACCTCCTGCATGATGTGGCTGGAGAAGATCACGCAGCGTCCTTCCTCGCGCAGCTCGCGCAGGAAGCCGCGCAGCGCGCGCGTGGTCATCACGTCCAGGCCGTTGGTGGGCTCGTCCAGGATCACGTTGCGCGGGTCGTGGACCAGCGCGCGGGCGATCGCGGTCTTGGTGCGCTGGCCCTGGCTGAAGCCTTCGGTCTGGCGGTCGAGGATGTCGTCCATGTCCAGCGCCTTGGACAGCAGCCGGGTGCGCTCGGCGATGCGTGCCGACGACAGCCCGTGCAGCTCGCCGAAGTAGGCGATGTTCTCGCGCGCGGTCAGTCGTTTGTACACGCCGCGCGCATCCGGCAGCACGCCCAGCGCGCGCCGCACCGCCATCGGATCCTGGCCCACGTCGACGCCGTCCACGCGCACCTGGCCCTGGTCCGGCGCCATCAACGTGTACAGCATGCGCAAGGTGGTGGTCTTGCCGGCGCCGTTGGGACCGAGCAGGCCGGTGATCTGGCCGTCGGCGGCCTGGAAGCTGACCCCCTGCACCGCCTGCACGGTACCGGCGCGGGTCTTGAATGCCTTGTGCAGATTGTCGGCGACGATCATGCGCGCCCCTCCCTGTCGAACGATGCGCAGCTCATGGTTCCCATCCGTTGAATGAAGTGAAGGCCGGCACGCCGCTCATCGCGTCCAGGCAGGTGGCATCGAGGCGCTTGGCGTCGGCGGTCTCGAAGAACTGGCCGAGCAGCTTGGGCATGCAGCCCAGGGTCATGGTGCCGTGGCCCTGACCGCGCACCACCAGGTGGCGGCCGTTGGGCAGGCCCTTCAGCACGCGCTCGGCGTAGCGCGGCGGCGTCACCGGATCCAGCTGGCCGGAGGTCAGCAGCACCGGCAGATTGGAGGTGAACGGCGCGGTGAAGTCGGCCGGGCGGGTGCCGGTCGGCCAGGCCGGGCAGGCGGCGAAGAACATCTGCGCCACCTCCGGGCCGAGCAGCGTGTCGTGCGTCTGCGGCGCGCGATAGCGGTCGGCGTCCTCGGCGCAGATCACCGACCATTGCATGCCGCGGTTCATCTGCCCGTCCAGCTGCCCGCCCATCATCTTTGCCAGCGACATCAACGGCCCGTAACGCCCGTTGGCGGCCTCGTCCAGCACCAGCGGCAACAGCGACGCGGTCTGCGGCGCGTAGGAGAACGAGAACGCCAGGCTGGTGACGGTGTCGGCGGTGACGCGATCGTGGCGGCTCTGGCCGCTGGCCGGATCGCGGTAGTCCACCTCCACCGGCGCCTGCCGCAGGCGCTCCACCACGGCCCGCAGCTGCGCGCGGGTATCGGTGGGGAAGCGCTTGGCGCAGGCCACGTCGGCCTTGCATTGCTCGGCCTGCAGGGCGATCGCATCCTCGAAGGTGTTGGCGAACTCGCCGCCGACCACCAGGTCGTTCGGCGCCACGCCATCGATGACCACGCTGCGCACGTGCGGTGCATAGCGACGCGCGTACTGCTGGGCGACGCGGGTGCCGTAGGAGCCGCCGATCAGGTTGATCTTGTCCACGCCCAGCGCGGCACGCACCGCGTCCAGATCGCCGATCGCCTGGGTGGTGGTGTAGTAGCGCGGGTCGGCGCGGCCCTGCAGCGACTGCGCGCAGCGCCGCGCGTAGTCGACCAGTTCGGCGGCGGTGGGCGCGCGCACCGGATCGGCCAGCGGTAGTTCCTTCCCGTCCGGGCCCAGGCAGCTCAGCGGGTTGGACTGGCCGGTGCCGCGCTGGTCGATCAGGAACACGTCGCGGCGCTTGCGTGTCTCGCGCAGCGCCATGTCGACGATGCTGGCGACCTGGGTGGCGGCCTGGCCGGGACCGCCGGCCAGGAAGAACACCGGGTCCGGGTCGCTGCCGCCTTCCCCGGTGATCGGCAGCCAGGCGATGTTGAGCTCGATCTTGCGGCCGTTCGGCGCCGCCGGATTCTCGGCCACCGCCATGCGCGTGCACTGCGCCGGCACGTTGTTGGAAGCCACCGGATTGGTCAGCGTGCACGGGTGGAAGCGCAGCGCGCCGTAGCTGCGTTCGGACGTCTGCGGCGCCGGCGCCTGGGCCGCCTGGCAGGCGGCGAGCAACAGGGTGGCCGCCGCAATGGCGAACGGCCGGGAAGGGTGTCGCATGGTTCGCATCCTTGAGGTCATGGCTTGCAGAATGCCATGCCGGAACATGGCGTCGTCGGTGCCCGGTGGGGCATGGAACGGAGTACGCGGTTACTCGGCCTCATCGAACAGGAACACCTGCTCGATGCTGTGCGCGAACAACCGCGCGATACGGAACGCCAGCGGCAGGCTCGGATCGTACTTGCCGGTCTCCAGCGCATTGATGGTCTGTCGCGACACGCCCAGCCGCTCGCCCAGTTCGCCCTGCGACCAGCCTTGCGCCTCGCGCAGTTCGCGGATGCGGCTGTTCATTGGTAGCGGCGCGCGTTCGCGACCTTGACCACCCCATAGGTCATGCACAGTGCGGGGAACACCCACAACATTGCCGACGAGGCCGACAGTGCGATGACCTGCGCCGCCTGCAGGAACCCGGCCGCCATGTAGACGCCACAGGTCAGTCCGGCGGCGATGGCGATGGACTCCAGCTCGATGCGCCGCTGCAGTTCGTCGGAATCGCGCACGAAGCGCGCCACCGCGCGGATCACCAGCGCCAGCATCAATGCCGGCAGCAGCGCGACCACCACGCGCAGCCAGAGCACGTCGACGCTGTCGAGCAGACGCTTCCAGAACAGCATCACCACCACATAGGCCCCCATCGGCGGAAAGAACTCGCGGTAGTAGCGCCGCGCCAGCGCCCGCGGCGCGCTGTCGTACAGGCTGCCCCGCGACCACCACAGCAACACCGCCATGAACAGGCCGCCGATGCCGACGCCCATGCACACCCCACGCAGATAGGCGCTGCCGCCGAACGGCAACCAGGCCCCCGCCGCCAACAGCGCCAGACTCGCGCACAGCACCACGATCGCGTTGCGCCTGCAGTTGCCCATGCCCTGTCCCCAATCTCAGTCCACCCGGTCCGGCGCCCGTTCCGGCTGCGCCCCTTGTCGTGCTGACCTTTCCCCTGTCAAGCACGCTTGACAGGAGAATGCGCGCCGCGCGAACGCCTGTCAAGCGTCCTTTACAGACGGGATGAAAGCATCAATGGACCCGCCGACGCCCGGATGCGGACGCCCCTCATCCGGCCTGCGGAGAGCACTTTCCCCCCAAAGGGGACCATGGTCCCGAGGGGCGATGGAAGAAGCCAAAGCCCCTCTCCCTCCGGGAGAGGGGTTGGGGTGAGGGTACGGCGGGTCCGGCGCGCGCAGCGCTCGCGCCGATCGGTCATTGCGGGGCTTCGCCGTCCCTCATCCGCCCCTGCGGTGAGCACCTCCCCCCAAAAGGGGGCAATGGTCCCGAGGGGCGATGGGAGAAGCCAAAGCCCCTCTCCCCTCGGGAGAGGGGTTGGGGTGAGGGTGCGGGCGCGAAGCGCGCTCGGCATTTATGGAGCAAGCGGCTTCACCCCCAACAGACCTTCCCAGCGAGGCGGTCGCGGCTGAAGCCGCTCCTACGAGGGACGCACGCGCCGACCGTTACTTGCTGCTGACGTACTTCTCGCGACGGATGTGCTGCACCGGCAGGCCGGCCTCCTTCAGCGCGTCGAAGCAGGCATCGACCATGTTCGGATTGCCGCACAGGTAGGCGATGTCGCCTTCGGCCTGGGGCGCGAATTCACCGAGGAACTGCTGCACGTAGCCATGCCGCACATCGGCATGCGGCGCTTCCGGCAGCTCACGCGAGAAACACGGCACGAAGCGGAAACCGGGATGCGTCTCGGCGAAGGCGCGGAACTCGTCACCGTACAGCAGCTCGGCCGGCGTCCGCGCGCCCAGCAACAGCACCACCTCCACGCCGCGCTCGGCCATCGCCGCTTCCAGCAGCGGCAGCATCGAGCGGTACGGGGTGACGCCGGTGCCGGTGGCGATCAGCAGATAGCGACGGTTGCTGTCGCCCGGCTGCAGGCAGAAGCGCCCGTATGGACCGCTGGCGCAGACCTGGCCGCCGATCTCCAGCGCCTCGAACAGCGCGGTGGCCGCGCCGCCGGCGACGAAGCTGACCGCGATCTCCACCGTGGCGTCGGCCGGCTGCGCCGGATCGTGGCGGGTGGCCAGCGAGTAGCTGCGCTTGGTCGCCGTGCCGTCGGCATAGTGGAAGTGCACCTGCACGAACTGGCCAGGCGCGAACGGCAGGGGTTGGCCGTCGTCGCGGACGAAGCGGTAGTGGCCGACGGCCGGGGCCAGCATGTGGCGATCGACCAGTTTCAGCGGGAATTGGGCAGGCACGGAGATGCAACAGTCTGTGGCCGGGGGCGACCCCACGAGGTCTTCTATAATAGCGGCTGCACTTCTCCTGCGCCGTCGATGCGGCGCGAAGGCCCGCCTTGACTCCCGCACCTGCTCTTTCTTCCCAGACGCCGGCGCCCGCCCTGCGTGTGCGCGACCTGCGCAAGACCTACGACAACGGCGTGCAGGCCCTGCATGGCGTGTCGCTGGACGTGCTGCCCGGCGACTTCTTCGCCCTGCTCGGCCCCAACGGCGCCGGCAAGTCCACCCTGATCGGCATCATCAGCTCGCTGGTCAACCTCAGCGCCGGCCAGGTCGAGGTGTTCGGCACCGACCTGAGCAGCCAGCGCAGCGCGGCGATGCGCCTGATCGGCCTGGTGCCGCAGGAAATCAACTTCAACCTGTTCGAGAAGCCCTTCGACATCCTGGTCAACTACGCCGGCTTCTACGGCATGCCGCGCGCCGAGGCCGAGCGTCTGGCCGAAGTGGAACTCAAGCGCGCGCACCTGTGGGAGAAGGCCCAGGTGATGAGCCGCACCCTGTCCGGCGGCATGAAACGGCGGCTGATGATCGCCCGCGCGATGATGACCCGGCCGCGCCTGCTGATCCTGGACGAACCCACCGCCGGCGTGGACATCGAGATCCGCCGCGACATGTGGCGCGTGCTGCGCGAGATCAACGCCGCCGGCACCACTATCATCCTCACCACGCACTACCTGGAGGAAGCGGAGAGCCTGTGCCGCAACCTGGCGATCATCGACCGCGGCCGCATCGTCGAACAGGGACCGATGCGCGAACTGCTGGCCAAGCTGGACGTGGAAGGCTTCCTGCTGGACATCGACGGCGAGCTGCCGGCGCAGTTGCCGGCGATCGAAGGCACCACCCTGCTCGCCCAGGACGCGCACACCCTGGACCTGGACATGCCGCGGGCGATGGACCTCAACCGCGTGTTCGCCGCACTGGGCGACGCCGGCATCCGCGTGCGCTCCATGCGCACCAAGAGCAATCGCCTGGAAGAACTGTTCGTGCGCCTCACCGGCGAGCACCGCGACGCCGCCACGGCCAGCGCCGGCGCCACGCCGCCGCCCGCCACTCCCTGATGCCCCCACGGCGACGACCATGACCACCCAGACCGATTCCACCCTCCCCGTTTCCGACGCCACCCCGGCCCAGCGCAACTGGGTCGCGCTGGGCACCATCGTGCGCCGCGAGGTCAAGCGCATCCTGCGCATCTGGGGCCAGACCCTGGTGCCGCCGGCGATCACCATGACCCTGTACTTCCTGATCTTCGGCGGCCTGATCGGCTCGCGCGTGGGCGACATGGGCGGCTACAGCTACATGCAATTCATCGTCCCCGGCCTGGTGATGATGAGCGTGATCCAGAACAGCTACGGCAACATCAGCTCCAGCTTCTTCGGCGCCAAGTTCGGCCGCCACGTCGAGGAACTGCTGGTCAGCCCCATGCCCAACTGGGTGATCCTGTGGGGCTACGTCGCCGGCGCCGTGCTGCGCGGGCTGATGGTCGGCGTGATCGTGCTGATCATCGCCATGTTCTTCACCCCGGTGCGCATCCCGCACCCGCTGGTGACCCTGACCACGGTGCTGCTGGGCGCGACCATCTTCTCCCTGGCCGGCTTCATCAACGCGGTCTACGCCAAGAAGTTCGACGACGTGGCGATCGTGCCGACCTTCATCCTGACCCCGCTGACCTACCTGGGCGGCGTGTTCTATTCGGTCAAGCTGCTGCCCGGCTGGGCCGAGGCCGCGACCCACGCCAACCCCATCTTCTACATGGTCAACGCCTTCCGCTACGGCCTGCTTGGCAGCAGCGACGTGCCGGTGTGGGTGGCTTACAGCCTGATGCTGGGCTTCGTCGCGGTGCTGTCGGCGCTGGCGCTGTGGCTGCTGCGGCGCGGGGTGGGGTTGCGAAGCTGACGCCTCGCGCCCCCTCCGCACTACCGCGGCGTCCAGGGGTTCCACGCCTTCTCATGCCCGACGCATCCAGGCGCGGGGGCCGCTGGATGCGTCCCGTGTCCGCCCGGTTCTGAATCTCTGACTGCAAGCAGCGCGGCGGCAGGTCACCCGCCATTCGATGCCGCGGCCTCACCGGCCCGACCGGAGCAAGCGCATCTGCCTTGCTCCGCATCGATACACATTGCCAACTGTCTCGTCCCGCGTCGCCGGCCGCCCGCGGTCACCCCGCCCCGCGCGCGGGATCGCGGACGGTGCGCCATTCGCGGACGGCATCCCGTGCAACATGCCGACATATCCGCCACGCATCACAGCCAAATCTGACGGTGCGCACGGCGCGACTGCACCGAATTCACAATTGTATATTCCATACGGGATCGCACGCGTCCAAAGTTTGACTCTATAGTGTGATGCACATCAAATTTATCGCCAATTTATTAACGCAACTTTTCTTGTAACGGCAATAAGCCGACGCTACAGTGCACACGTCCGCTACACACCATCTCTTTACTGGACGTAAAGCGCGGGCCGGAGACCAGCTTCGTCTCCGTGAACGACTTCACTTAATGAACCCATGTCGCCACACGTTGCCGCTGGCACGTTTGTGTGTTGCCGGTAATTGGGCGATCGAGCCAAGGAGAGGAATCAGATGAAGATCCAACGCAAGCCCATCCGCTTCGGCCGCAAGCAGCAGGGCCAGGGCATGACCGAGTACATCATCATCGTGGCCCTGATCGCGATCGCGGCGATCGGCGTGTTCACGTTCTTCGGCGGCACCGTCCGCAGCCAGGTCGCCGGTATGGCGCAGGAACTGTCGGGCAAGGATGCCAGCGGCATGATCGGCCGCGCTGGCACCAATGCAGGCAAGGCGCAGCAGCAGGCCCAGAACGACAAGGGCATGGACAAGTACAACGGCAACAAGTAAGGCCCTTGCCACCATCTGCCCGGCGCGGGCAGATGGTGGCCTGCCGTTGATCTTGTCGGCAGCAGCCCTACGCGGGCTTCTGCGCTCAGCTAGCACACCCCAAATCCAATGGAACCAGCCGGGTCCGACGCGTGCGTCGTGCCCTCGGCGTGGTATTGCCCGAAGGAAGCCGTATGGTGACCATCGCCGCCGCCAATCACTCGACCACGATGGTCGCGCCGGGGCCGCTCCGCGTCCGCTCCAGGATGCGAGGGCAGGCCATGCCCATGGTGCTGGTATTCCTGATGGTGCTGTGCGTGGGGCTGTTGGTGACATTCAACACCGGCCAGGTGGTCGGTAAGAAGGTCGAACTCACCAATGCCGCCGATGCCGCTGCGTACAGCATCGCCGTCGAACAGGCACGCGCGCGCAATTTCGCTGCCTATCTGAATCGCGGACGCGTCGCCAACGAAGTGGCGATCGCGCAGATCGTCAGCCTCAACTCCTGGCTGACCATGGTCCACTCCACCACGGTCCACTTCGAAAAATTCAACAAGTTCGCAGAAGTGCTGCTGTTCTGGGTGCCTGGCCTGGGCGAAGCGCTGATCGCCATCGATCGCGCGATGACCGTGCTCAATAGAGCCATCAAGGCGTTCCGAATCTTCTTTCTGCAAGCCGCGAATGGCACCACCACCTGGCTGGACCAGGCACTCGACCATCCCTACTCGCTGGCCGCCGAGGCAGCTGTAAGCACGTTTGCGTCAGAAGCCAACGTCTTCACCATGGCAAGCAAAGTGGTCAAGGACAACGTGCCAGATGCCGATCTGACGACAGGCGGCAAGTTCGTACTTGCAAACAACGTTCGCTTGGCCGGCAACCAACTTCAATCCTATGATCCTGGTCGTGGCGCGGGCCTGAGAAGCGTCAATCAGGGCGGCGAGCGTTATCGCAATGTCGTGATGGCGTCTCGCGACACGTTCACGCGCGCACGCGACGGCACCGCATTCGGCGTATTCAACAACAACGGCGGCACCGACATGGTCGAGTACGACCGCTGGTCGGGTGTGGACGCCTTTCAGTTCCGTCTGCCCCTGTTCTTGAAGACCTTCAAGTTTCCGATCGGCTGGGGTGGAACTCAGGCGGTGAACGGGCGCAAACCGAGTTTCTTCGCCGGCATGAACAATGGGCGGGGTTGGAAATCGCCCTATGACGGCCGCCGCTACCAGGCCTACAACGGCACCCGAAGTAGCGATATCGCTGGCAGATTCATCGAGGGCGACCCTGCTGTCACGCCAGAATTCAAGCGCGACAAGGCATTCCTTAGTGGCTATCGCTATGGCGTCAGCCCCCGGTATCACGACGTCAAGGACACCTATTCGCAAAGTCCTGAGGGCGCCAACGCAGGGCCAATCTATACCGTCGAAGTGGGCACTCAGATCGCAAAGGCGCGTACCAGTTCCGCGTTGAAGATCGGAAGCGGGCGCATGCAACTCAAGGACGAGGCGCACGGCGAGCAACTGCGTGCGATGGCGAGCGCCCAGGTCTACTTCAACCGGCCCTATGAACTCAGCGCCTTCCGGCGCTCGGTGTGGGGCAGAGGCGACGGAAAGTTCGAAAAAGGCAGCCTGTTCAGCCCGTACTGGCAGGCGCGCCTGGTGAAGACTCCCGATTCTGACCGCAGATTCCTGGTGCTTGCTCCATGATGGTATCAACCAATCGACTTCGCCCCTTGGCACTTGTGTGCATGGCATCTCTGGCGTTCACCGCCGGGTGCCAATCGCACGACGCGACAGAAGGCAATAGCGGCGAAGAATCTTCGTCCTCCGAAAGTGGCGTCAAGTCACTCCCTGCACTCCACGTGGTCCTGACATGGGAATCGCGTATGGGAGGCGAAAACTGGGAGCGCAAGAACTACCAGGCAAAGCTGGATGCCTGCCGCGGTTCCGGCATGCCGATGCGTGCGCTCTCCGCAGAAGAAGAGGCGAAGCTGGGAACCGGCGAGGTCGAGATCATGATCGACGCCCATCGCCAGTTCGCACATCAGGTCAGTTGGACGCTTGGCGTCGATGGCGACAGCGCGCAAGCCACCTGCATGATCAAGCTCGAGCAACACACGGACAAGAGCGCTGTCGAAGACACGAGCGGCATGTACACCGCGCTGGATAGCGACGCCCGAACCCAGGAGCGTCAGAACGTTCAGTCAATCGGCTGGAAGTTGGCGGGCGAGAGCCAGATCAAGGGCCAGCCGTGCACGCGCTGGCAAAACGGCAAGCAGGAAGTTTGCATGTGGTCTGGCGGCACCAAATGGGGCTTTTCCGACTCTCCCGCGGACGTTGCCGGCTGTACGGTTGACGGCGCAGGCAACTATCTGCAGTCCATTCCACTGGATGCAAAACCGCTGCAGGGCGGCAACGGCTGCTTGCTGCAGGTCAAGTCGTTCAGCCTCGGCAGCGGCCTGATTCCTTCCAACGTGGCGGGCGGGAAGGAAGAGAACTAGGAGGACGCAGGATGAAGACGACGTTCTTTTCACCGCGCAGGATGCACGGACAGGGGATGGTGGAGCTGGCGGTGTGTGCCGCCGTGCTGGTTCCGCTGTTCCTGCTGATTCCCGTCGTCGCCAAACTGGGACACAGCAAGCAAATGGCGATGCAAGCCGCGCGCAATGCTGCCTGGGAAGCCAGCGTGGCCAACAACTATCAACCGCCCAGTCGCGCCCAGTTGCAGCAACGCGCGCTGGACCGCAACTTTGCCGACGCCGATACGCCGATCACCAGCCGTGCGTCCGGCAACGGCAGCGGTGCGTTCGCCGACCAGATGCTCAACACCTTCTCCAACCGGAAGTTGCTGGAGAAGAGCGACCTGTCGATCACGCGAACCGCCAACAGCAGTTCGCCCGGCTATGTCGACAACGCGGCCGGGCTCGTGCCGCGGAATTTCGCCGACGGCGCGTTCCCGCCCAATCGCAACGGCTATGTCACCGCTGAGGTGACACTGAACTATCGCGATCTGAAGACGACGGACGGACGACCTGCGCGCTTTCTGGAACCGCTGGACAATCTCAATCTGGTCGACAAGCGCCACCAGACCCTGCTGACCGATGCCTGGAACGCGTCCGGGCCACGCAGTGGACCGCGGAGCGTGGTCAGCGCGGTGCGTCCGCTGGCGCCAGTGTCCTACTTCAGCGGCCTCGATCGCATCTTCGACATGGTCAAGCCGTTGAAGCCGATCCTGCCGATGGTCGGCTCCCTCGGCGACCTGGAGCTGGGCACCATCGAGCCGGATGTCGTGCCCTCGGACAAGCTGGCCAACTATCCGGTCAAGCCGGGCAAGCCATGAACGCGCGCCGCTCCCATCGCATGCTCGCCAGCGGGCTGGGCGCGCTGCTATCTGCGGTGGCGGCGCAGCCGGCGCGTGCGGTGGACTGGCCGGACGTCCCGGTCCCGGACGAAGCCTCCGGCGAGGTCGTGTCCGACCACATGCTCTACAACGGCATCGCGATGCGCGCCAGCCGATTCCGCGTCGCCCAGTCGCCGCAGCAGGTCGAGCAGTTCTATCGCAAGGCATGGGGCGATCTGGTCGTGGCGACGCCGGCCGGCAGCAAGACCGTACTCGGCCACATGACCAAGAGCGGCTACTACATCACGGTGGAACTGAGTGGCGATGCCAACCGTACGCAGGGCCAGATCGGCGTGATGGAAATTCCGAAGAGAAACCTCCCCGCCGACGGCGTCGGCAAAGGCTTCGGCCGGCTGCCCGACACACAGGTCGCCGAGGACATCGTCTACATGGACACCCCGCGTCATGTCAGGACACTGAGCATGCTCAACCGCTACACGCCGCTGCAGAACCAGCAGTACTACGCGCGGTACTTCGCCGGTCAGGGCTATTCCCGCGACGGCTCCTCGTCGACCTGCACTGCGAGCAGCCCGCACTGCGTCTCCCGTTTCACCCGGCAGGACGATCGCGTCACCGTGACCTCGAGCCGGGGACAGACCGGCACCGTGATCGTGGCGGTGGTCGAATGAACGCGCTTGCCCTGCCCGGCCGGCGCCTGCAGCGCGGCCAGTCCACGATCGAATACACCGTGGTGGTCATGGCGCTGGTGATCGTGCTGATCGCCAAGCCCGACGTGATCACTGAAGTGGTGACCACCCTGAAAGAACTCTATGCCGCGTTCGTCTATGCCATTTCGGTCTCCGACGTGCTGACGGGCTGAATCCTTTTCGAGACAAACCCGCCGACGGCACTTCTTCAATGCAGAAACCCAAACTCAGCAAGAACGTTCTTTTCATCCTGATCGCCGTGGTCATGGCCGGCCTTGCGGCCTTCATCGCGGTCAGCTACATCCGCACCACGGTCGCGGAACGGACCCAGGACAACCGACCGATGGTCGACGTCGCGGTGCCAGTGAACGATTTGCCGCAGGGCGCCATCCTGCAAGGTGGCGATCTGGCCCTGCGCACGATCCCGGCCGAGTTCGCGCCCGCCGATGCGGTCACGCCCGACAATCACACCCAGTTCGAAGGCAGGATGCTGCGTGCACCAGCACGCGGTGGTGCGCCCTTGAGCGCCAGCGCCCTGGTTCCGCTGTACGACCAGTTCTCGCGGCTGATTCCCAAGGGCAAGGTCGCCTACACGATGAGTGTCGACGAGAACAATTCGATCTCGGGCATGATCGCGCCAGGCGACCTGATCGACATCTTCTTCGTCAAGGACGCCACCACCGGCGGCAATGGTGGCCAGGGCGCGGGCGCGCAGGTGTTCCCACTGCTGCAGAAGGTCAAGGTGCTGGCCGCCGGCAGCCGCATCGGCGAGGCGCCGACGCCGAAGGACGGCGAGGAAGCCAATACGTCCACCGGCTTTTCCAGCGTGACCCTGGAGCTGGACCAGTACCAGGCCAAGCAGTTGGCCGTCGCCTCGAAGGTAGGGGCGGTGCGCGTGCTGCTGCGCGAGATCAAAGACACCTCGCCAGGCGCAGCAACGGGCATGAGCGAGAGTCAGTTGTTGCGGTCGCTGGGTTCCGGCGATTCGGCAGACATAGGCAGCGGAAGCAGCCGCGTTGAGTTCATCATTGGCGGAAAGGGTTAAGCATGACGCAGGCAACACGTCGCAGGAGCAAGGCCGGAGCATCGGCGCCATGGTTGGCCGGCGTGTTGCTGGCGGGCATCGGGGGATGGAATGCATCGGCACAACAGGCCGCGAGCGCTGCACCGGCGGCACGGCCTTCCGCGCAGGCTGCAGCGGTGGCACGGCCTGCAACGCAGGCCGCACCGGCGGCTGGTCAGGCAGCGGATACACCCTCGGCCGAGCAGGCGCGCCTGATGGCGCAAGGGCGCCAGGTCGACCAGTTCAAGCAATCGGTGGAATCGCAGATCCAGGAACTGGGCAGCAGCGGCGCCTCGTCGGGCGGTGGCGGCGGCGTCGCCCTGGCCGGTGACAAGAAGCCGTCGGTCGCCCCGTTGATCCAGTCGTCGCAAAGCATCTATGCCGGCGAGGCCGTGGTTCGGCGAGTCCCCGGGGCACTGCGGCGCATCGCGGTCGGCGACGGCGAGGTCCTGAGTGTCTTCTCGGTCGGCAAGTCCGAAGTGGTCATGATCGGTACCAAGCCCGGCGAGACCAACGTGCACCTGTGGATGGCCGATGGCAGCCAGCGCGACGTCAGCGTGACGGTGGGGGGAAGCAAGTCCGAAGGCGCGGCCGAGACCGTGCGCGAACTGCTGGGCAATACGCCGGGCATCACCGTGCGGGCCATCGGCTCCAACGTGGTGATCTCGGGCAACGACATCGACGCCGCCACCACGGCAAAGATCCAGGCGCTGCAGAAGATCTATCCGCAGGTGCTGAACTTCGCCGGCGCCGACCCGGTGGGCATGCGGCCGATGGTGCAGATGGACGTGTCGATCATGGAGTTCAACAAGAACGCCGTGGAGGATCTGGGCATCCGCTGGGACAGCACCATCGACGGCCCGATCGGCGGTCTGATCCGCGACGTCACCAAAAACGATTACTTCCGCGTGCTGCCGCAGGAGAACCAGACCTTCCAGGACATCAAGGATCGGTTGCCGACCAGGCTGTCCGGACCGCAGGGCTACTTCGGCATCGCCACCACCATCGCCTCGAAGATCAACCTGCTGATGAGCCGCGGCAAGGCCTGGGTGCTCGCGCAGCCCAAGCTGAGCGCCAAGAGCGGCAGCAACGCCACCTTCCTGGTCGGCGGCGAAGTGCCGATCGTGGTGCCGTCGATCCTCGGCCAGACCCAGATCGAGTACAAGGAATACGGCATCCGCCTGAACATCAACCCGACGGTCAACTCGTCCAATCAGGTGAATACCTCGATCATGGCCGAAGTCAGCCGGATCGATCCATCGGTGTCGGTGCAGGGCGTTCCCGGCTTCCTGACCCGGCGCGTGGAGACCGAGCTGAACGTCAATGCCGGCCAGACCATCGTCATTTCCGGCCTGCTCGATCGGGAGGCCTCCAAGGCCGTGGACAAACTGCCGCTGCTGGGCGACATCCCGATCCTGGGCAAGCTGTTCCGCTCCGATGGCTTCCGCGGCAACAAGACCGAACTGGTCATTTTCGTGACCCCGCGCATCGTCAGCCCGACTTCCCCGGAGAACCTGCAGGATCTGCAGCGTGCCCAGGGGATCGAGAAGGAATTGCAGGACGAGATCAGCCCGCGGCAAGACAAGTTGATCAAGTAACCCACCCCACGGAGCGCAAGGTTCACCGCCATGTTCACAGTGCTGATCAATACGCCGGGAGGCGACACGCGCCAGGTCAAATGCATGCACCGCGAGTGCGGCATCGGCCGCGCCGACGCCAACCTGGTGATGCTGCAGGGCTGGAACATCGCCGGCAAGCACGCCACCCTGCTGCGCGAGGACGACGGCGTGTTCATCCTGCCGCTGGGCGGGCGCGAGCCGATCACGCTCAACGGCAAGGTGGTGCTGGCAAAGCAGGGGCCGATCGACGGCAAGGACGAGATCCGCATCGGCCAGTACATGCTGAAGGTCAGCGGCGACGACGCACGCATCGTCAGGCAGACGCCGGCCGCCAACGACAGCGCGGCCGTCAAGACCGAGCCGGCGTCGGCAGCACCCGCAACCGACGCGGCACCTGATCGCCAGCCGTCTGCGCCCGTCGCGACGGAGATGGTGGTGGCCGGGCCGCCACCATCGGATATCGCCACCTGGCGCACCAAGTTGCACATGGCGCTGGTGCGGCAGATGGATCTGCGCCGCATGGATGTGCGCAGCATGGACGACAGCGCGCTGCGCGACAGCACCATCAACCTGATCGACGACATCATCAAACGCGAGTTCAGCGACCTGCCAGCGGACATCAGCCCGCGCCGGCTGGCCAAGCAGGTCCTGGACGAGGCGATCGGGCTGGGGCCGCTGGAAGACCTGATCGACGATCCGACCGTCACCGAAATCATGGTCAACTCCCATGACGACATCTTCATCGAGCGTGCCGGGCGCATCCAGAAATCCGAAGTGGTGTTCTCCAACGAACGCGCCTGCCTGGCCGCGATCGAGCGCATCGTCACTCCACTGGGACGGCGCATCGACGAAAGCTCTCCGCTGGTCGACGCGCGCCTGAAGGACGGCTCGCGCGTCAACGCGGTGATTCCGCCGGTCGCCCTACGCGGCCCCAGTATCAGCATCCGTAAGTTCGCCACTCGCCGGCTGTTGGGCGAGGACTTGCTGAAGTTCGGATCGCTGAACGAGGCGATGCTGGAGTTCCTGATCATGGCGGTGCGCGAGCGCCGCAACATCGTCGTGTCCGGCGGTACCGGCTCGGGCAAGACCACGCTGCTGAACATCCTGTCGAACTTCATCCCCGATGGCGACCGCGTGGTCACCATCGAGGACGCGGCCGAACTCAAGCTGGTGCAGCCGAACCTGGTGGCACTGGAGGCACGCCCGCCCAACATGGAGGGCAAAGGCCAGATCACCATCCGCGATCTGGTCAAGAACGCGCTGCGTATGCGCCCGGATCGCATCGTGGTCGGTGAGTGCCGTGGCGGCGAGTGTCTGGACATGCTGCAGGCGATGAATACCGGCCACGAAGGCTCGCTGACCACCGCGCACGCCAACAACCCGCGCGAGACGCTGTCGCGCCTGGAGGTGATGGTGATGATGGCCGGCATGGAGCTGCCGATGGTAGTGGTGCGCGAACAGATCGCCTCGGCGGTCAACCTGATCGTGCACCAGCGCCGCTATCCCTGTGGCTCGCGCAAGGTCAGTCACATCACCGAGATCACCGGCATCGAAAGCGGCACCATCCAGATGCAGGATCTGTTCCTGTTCAAGCCCACCACCTACCATGGCCCCGACGGCAAGGTCGCCGGCAACTTCGTGGCGACCGGTGCAGTGCCCGAGTTCTACGAGGAACTCGCCGAGCGCGGCGTGTCGGTGGACCTGGGCATCTTCCGCAACCAGGGAAGCGCGCGCTGATGGCCCTGTGGCTGATCGCCCTGCTGGTGTTCGCCGGGACCGTGACGGCATTCCTGCTGATCGCGCGCTCCAGCGAGCAGTTTCTGAAGCGCTACCGCGAAAGCTTCATGGACCAGGCGCGCATGAACCTGGCGGACATGTTCCTGTTCCTGGATCCCGCCCAGGTCTACCTGATCAGCGCCGTGGTGATGGTGATCGTCCCGCTGCTGGTGTGGATGCTGACCGGCAGCCTGATCATCGCGGTACTGATCGGCATCTTCCTGCTCTTTGCGCCACGCAAGATCTACGCGTTCCTGCGCAAGCGCCGGCTCGAGCAGATCCAGGAGCAGCTCCCCGACGCATTGCAGATGCTGTCCAGCAGCCTGCGTGCCGGCGTCGGGTTTGCGCCGGCGATGGAGGTCTTGGTCCACGACGGGCAACCGCCGCTGGCGCAGGAATTGGCGCTGGTGCTGCGCGAACAACACATGGGGCTTCGCGCCGAAGAGGCGATGGAGAACTTCAGCAAGCGCGTGCCCATCACCGACGCCGAGCTGTTCGTCTCGGCGGTCAATATCTCGCGCGAGGTGGGCGGCAATCTGGCGGAGACCCTGGCGACCCTGGCCGAGACGCTGCGCCGGCGCCTGACCATGGAGAAGAAGGTGAAGGCACTGACCGCCCAGGGCCGCCTGCAGGGCATCGTCATGGCGATGCTGCCGGTCTTCCTGATCGGCTATCTCAGCCTGATGTACAGCGAAACCATGCAGCCGATGTTCCACAGCTGGCACGGCTGGGTGGTGATCACCATCTG
This sequence comes from Xanthomonas sp. 3498, assembly GCF_014199795.1. Taxonomy (NCBI): domain Bacteria; kingdom Pseudomonadati; phylum Pseudomonadota; class Gammaproteobacteria; order Lysobacterales; family Lysobacteraceae; genus Xanthomonas; species Xanthomonas sp. 3498. Next base: position 61,953 of record NZ_JACHOH010000008.1, on the reverse strand, counting down.
CCTGGTCATGGAATACCTGGGCTACCGCCTCTGCAAGAAGATCATGACGATCGACGTATGACCTGGATGCTCGCCCTCGTCGCTCTTCTTGCCGCCGGCGCCGTCGCGCTGGTGGTGATCGGCACGCGCGGGGTGATCCGCGAAGTCGAGCTGGAAGACCGTACCTATTACGATCCCCTGCCGCGGCTGATGCAGTTGATGTGGCCGCTGGTGACCGTCCTTACCCGGCGCATTGCGCCGCGCCTGAGCGTCGCGCAGTTGGAGCAGACCCATCGGCAGTTGCAGGCGGCCGGCCAGGACTACACGCTGACGCCGGAAGAGTTCTATGGCCTGCGCATGGCCAGCGCGCTGGTGGTGGTTGCCTTCTTCCTGCTGTGCACCGGCATGCTTGGTCACCTCGGCATCGGCTCGGGCCTGATGTGCCTGCTGTTCGGCGGCGTGCTCGGCTGGCTGTATCCCGCCCTGTGGCTGGGCGAACGCCGCAAGGCGCGGCAGAAGACCGTGGTGCGCGATCTGCCGATCTACCTGGACTTCATCACCATGGCGGTCGAGGCCGGCCTGAACGTCACCGGCGGCATCGAACAGGCCGTCGCGAAGGGCCCCTCAGGCGCGCTGTCGCAGGAGTTCTCGCGCATGCTGCGCGATCTGCGCGCGGGCCTGCCGCGCGCCGAAGCGCTGCGGCGCATGGCCGAGCGCATGGACATCGCGCAGATCACCAGCTTCACCAGCGCACTGATCCAGGCCGACAAGGTCGGCGCAAACCTCAGCGACACGTTGCGCGCGCAGGCCAACCAGCGCCGCGAGGAACGCTTCCTGCGCGCCGAGAAGCTGGCGCTGGAAGCGCCGGTGAAGATGATGCTGCCGCTGGTGATGTTCTTCTTCCCGCTGATCTTCCTGTTCCTGGGCTATTTCATCTACTTGAAGATGCTGCAGGAGGGGATCCTGTGAAACGCGGGTGCATCGAGCGCAGCGCCGGCGCCCCGATCCCGCAGGTGTGGGCGGCGGATACCTGGTGGTCGCGCGCGCGCGGGCTGCTGGCACGCCCGGCACTGGCCGCCGATGGATCGGAGGCCTTGCTGATCCGCCCCTGCGCCAGCGTGCATACCATCGGCATGGCCTATCCGCTGGATCTGGTGTTCCTGGGCCACGACGATGCCGTGCTCGAGTGGCGCGAGAACGTCAGGCCGTATCGCACCGCGATGTGCCGGCGCGCCGCGGCCACCATCGAGTTCCATGGCGGTGCGCTGGACCGCCTGCAGCCGCGACGCGGCGAACACTGGCAATGGCGCGCCACCGCGCCGGCGCCTTCCTCTCCGGGAGCCCGATCATGAAAGCACGCGTACGCACCCTGCGCAGCCGCTCATCCATGCGCGGTCAGTCCATGGTGGAACTGGTGATCATCACGCCGGTGCTGCTGTTCCTGCTGCTCGCCGTCATCCAGGCGGTGCTGCTGTACCGCATGAAGTCCACGCTCGATTACGCCACGCTGATGGCCGCTAGGGCGGGCGCGGTCAGCGGGGTGGACCGGGAGGAAATGCGCAAAGGTTTGGCCAAGGGCATGATGCCGCTACATGTCCACGAAACTGGCCAGGCGGCGGTCGAACAAGCGTTCGGGGCTGCGTACTTCGATATCAGGGTAAACAGCCAGATCACCGTCATCAGTCCCACCCGCGCCGCATGGAACAATTTCAAGGAGCGCCAGTACAACGGCAGCTATGCGCTGCCCAACGACACGCTCGCTTACCGCAGCACGGCGATCGGCAGCAGCGGCGTCAATGTCCAGGACGCCAATATCCTCAAGATCAAGGTGGTCTACAACGCAAAGCTTGACGTGCCGTTCGTCGACTGGGTGTTGGGGGGGAATTCCCAGTATCTGAAGCCGGGCACATTCGAGTCCTCCCCCCTTCAAACGTTCACCCGGCGCCTGCCGATCGAAAGCTACGCCATCGTGCGCATGCAGTCGCCGATCTACACGCAAGGCAACCTGGACAAGTGATGTCCCGTCTCGCGCTGCTGGCGTGCGTTGCACTGCTGTTCCAGATCATTGCCGGCTCGGCGTGCGCCGAGGACGCCGCGTTCTCCGGCGTGGCGCAGGTCAGCACCAACGAACTTGGCGGCCTGAGCCGGATCCAGCCGCGCGGCGCGGCGCAGCCGGCGACGGTGTTCTTTCGCGACGACGCGTTGCGCATCCAGTTCCAGGATGCCAGCGGTCGGTCGTATGCGCTGATCCTGGCAAAAGATGCGCCCACTGGTTGGATCGTCGACCAGCACGGTGGTGCGATGCCCGTTCCCGGCATGCGCTGGCGACTACGCTTCGATCCGGAGCAACCCTGCGCAGGGCTGGGCATGTTCGCCGACTGCCAGCGCAGCGACAGCGGCCTGCGTGCGGGCCGCGACGCGGTGCAATGGCGGTACCGCCTGGCCAATCCGGACGGACCAGGCAGAACCCGGCAAGGCACGATGTGGCTGGACCGTGAGACCGGCCTGGTGCTCGCCTATCGCGGCAAGACCGGACTGGAGCAGCAACAGCAATGGGATATCCAGCGCGTCGATTACGGCGCGCAACCCGACGCATTGTTCCAACCGCCCGATCTTGCGCACTGATCCCGCTTTCGCTGCGACCCGAGCGCTCGCCGCCCATCGCTGGTCGACGCGGATTCATGGTTCTGCGGCAAGATCGGCCGACCTCCCGTTACACTAGTTTTGTTCGTCCCCCGACAAGGAGTACCTCTGTGAAAAGAGCAGTAGCGGCGACGTTGGTCCTGGCCGTCATCGCAAGTCTGAGTGCCTGCAAGAAGCATGAGCAGCCCGCGCATTCCGACGATCAGGCAACGCCCCCCGCGGCGACCGCCGGCAGCACGCAGGAAGCTTCCGCACAGCAACCTGCCACCAGTGCCACATTCGACCCGGCCAGCTTGCCGGTGTCCGGCGTCCCGTTGGGAGACTTCCCCTACATCGCCCTGCCCAGCGGATATGTCACCGGTAACAAACCGGATGGCACCGACTTCGATCAAGTTCCGTTCTGGACCGGTGATCGCCTGCAACCGGTCGAGGGCAAGGTCTGGTCGGCGCAGATCAATGCGGCGGACGGTAAAACGTTCTCGGACATCGAACTGGAACGTAACATCGAGGCCATGGTCACTGCGCTCGGTGGCAAAAAGATTTTCGACGGCCGGATTCCCGAAGCGGCCACGCAGAAGATCAAGGAATGGCCGCGGGATTTCGCCACCAAGTACAACAGCGGCCTGGGCGATGTCTGGAACAACCCGGTGCAGGTGTTCGTGGTGCATCGCGCCGACCGCGACATCTGGATCCACCTGTGCAGCTACCAGTTCGGCGGCGGCCTAATGATCGCCGAGACCAAGCCGCTGCAGGTCACCGCCAGCCTGCTGCCGGCCAGCGAACTGAAGACGCAGATCGACAAGACCGGCAAGGTGGCGCTGCACGTCAACTTCGCCACCGACAAGACCGATATCCTGCCCGATTCGCAACCGCAGATCGCGCAGGTCGTGCAATTGCTCAAGCAGGACGCGGCGTTGAAGCTGGCCGTCAATGGCTACACCGACGGCACCGGCGATGCCGCGCACAACAAGACGCTGTCGGAAGGGCGCGCCAAGGCGGTGGTTGCCGCGCTGGTCGCGCAGGGCATCGAGGCGTCGCGGCTGAGTGCGGCCGGCTTCGGCGACGCCGATCCGGTGGCGGACAATGCGACCGAACAAGGCAAGTCGCAGAACCGCCGCGTCGAGCTGGTAAAGAAGAACTGAGCCGCGCAGGGGCGCTGCCGCGTGCGGTCGCGCCCTTGTTGCCTGCACTGTTGCGGTGTGGCACAGCGGCACTGCCGCTCGCGTCGCACCGCCGGCAAACGCGCAGCCACGCGTTTGCCGGTACGCGTCCCGACAGCGGGTCGCATCCCCACTCTCTTGCGACCCTCGTCCCATGCGTATCCTCATTCTCGGTGCCGGTGCGACCGGCGGTTACTTTGGCGGACGCCTGGCCCAGGCCGGCGTCGATGTCAGCTTCCTGGTGCGACCAGCGCGGGCCGCGCGCCTGCAACGCGATGGTCTGCGCATCCGTAGTCCGCGCGGCGATGCGGCGATCGCGGTCAAGACACTCACGGTAGAAGCATTGCCCGGCGCGGCACAGGCACGGCCGTTCGATCTGGTATTGCTCAGCTGCAAGGCCTATGACCTGGATAGTGCGCTGGACGCGGTGGCGCCGGCGGTACTGGACGGCACCAGCGTATTGCCGATCCTCAATGGCCTGCGCCACTACCGGGCACTGGATGCGCGCTTCGGTGCGGAACGGGTGATCGGTGGGCTGTGCTTCATCAGCGCCGTGCTCGACGCCGATGGCGCGATCCAGCACCTGGCCAAGCCGGCCTCGCTGACCTTCGGCGAGCGCGACGGGCGCGGTGCCGACAGCGCACGCGTGCGTGCCCTGGCCGAGGCCTGCACGCAGGCCGAAGTGGATCATCTGGCTGCGCCGCGGATCGCGCAGGAACAATGGATCAAGTACACCTTCCTCACCGCACTGGCCTCCGCCACCTGCCTGATGCGTGCGCCGATCGGGCGCATCGTCGCCAGCGACGATGGCGTGACGCTGGTGCGTGGCCTGTATGCCGAATGCACGGCGGTGGCGGCGGCCGCCGGCGAACCGGTGCCCGAGGCGGCGCAAGCCAGCGCGCTGCAATTGCTGACCCAGCCCGGCTCGCCGATGAAGGCATCGATGCTGCGCGACCTGGAAGCCGGGCAGCAGGTGGAAGCACAGCAGATCGTCGGCGACATGCTCGCCCGCGCCCGCAGCGCCGGGCACGCCGCGCCGCTGTTGATGGCCGCGTACTGCCACCTGCAGGCATACCAGGCCGGCCTCCCCGCACGCTGACGGGCGCCGCGAGGAAGCGGCGCGGTACGCCGCCCCGTCCTTCGCGCCTGCCACGATGCGCTGCGCGCCGCAGGTCATGGGCCTCCCCTACCCCCCATAGGACATGCATCTTCGCGCGCCGCAGACGCGCCTGGCGCCTATGCTCGCCCACCACTCAGGGGCGGCAACGGGCACGCGCATGGAAAAACTGTTCCGCGGCGGGCATTTCCTCATCATCGTGCTGTTCCTGCTGTGCGCGGCCGGGCTGATCTGCATGGCCGTGCTGGAGCTGTGGCACGGCCTGACGCCGGGCGGCGAACTGGTGGTGCGCGACCGCTTCAACGTGGTGCTGGAAGCGATCGGGCTGCTCACCGTGGCGCTGGTGACCCTGGAACTGGGCCAGACCATCTACGAGGAAGAGGTGCAGCGCGACGTCAAGGTCAGTGGGCCGACCCGGGTGCGCCGCTATCTGTCGCGGTTCTTCGTGGTCATCGTCATCGCCCTGGCGATCGAGACCCTGGTGTCGATCTTCGAACTGATGCACGACGACCCGGCCAAGCTGCCCTACGCCGCCGCGGTCGGCCTGTGCGCAGCACTGCTGCTGGTCGCCTGGGGCGTGTTCGTCAAGCTCAACCGCAGCGCCGAGGAGCTGGAGCCGGAAGCGATGGCCGAAGCGAAGCGCGAGGACGCGCAGGTCGATTGAGGAGGGCGTCGCCCGGGCAGGCCGACTCACGTTACCCACGTAGGAGCGGCTTCAGCCGCGACGGATGAAGCCCAACGCCGACTGACACCGTCAGGCGTCGGGACTGAAGTCCCTCCCACAAGAAAATCCCACGCCCCTCCGTCCAGGCTCTCCCAGCGGCGCATCGGCCAGCAGGGCCGCGCAAAGTATCGGTATGGTCGCCGGGCCATCAGCCGCGACCGGTGACCGGTCGCGTCTGAAGCCGCTCCTACAAAAAACGCGTACAGCCAAGCACGCTCTTACGAATCCCCAATCCCCAATCACGAATCTCCAATCACGAAACCCGCTGCGGCGACGTACTCAGGCCGGCATCGGCAAACGGAAGAAGGTCCGCGCGGCGGCAGTGCTGGAAGCAGCGACAGTGGCTACGTCCTCGCCGCGGTCGCGCGCCAGTTCCTCGATGATGTGCGCGAGGAACGCCGGCTCGTTGCGGCGGTCCTTCGGCGTCGGCTTGAGCGTGCGCGGCAGCAGGTACGGCGCGTCGGTCTCGATCATCAGCCGCTCGGCGGGAATGTGCTTCACCAGCTCGCGCAGGTGCGCGCCGCGGCGTTCGTCGCACAGCCAACCGGTGATGCCGATGTACCAGTCGCGGTCCAGGTAGTCGAACAGTTCCTCGCGGCTGCCGGTAAAGCAATGCACCACCGCCGGGCCGAGCTTGCCGTCGAACTGGCGCATCAGTGCCATGAAGTCGGCATGGGCGTCGCGCTGGTGCAGGAACAGCGGCTTGCCGGTGTCCACCGCCAGCTGCAGTTGCCGCTCGAAAGCGCGGTGCTGCGCCGGCCGCGGCGAGAAGTCGCGGAAGTAGTCCAGGCCGCACTCGCCCACCGCCACCACCTCGGCATGCGCATGCAGCGCGCGCAGTTCGGCATCGCATTCGGCGGTGTATTCCACCGCGTGGTGCGGATGCACGCCGGCGGTGGCGTACAGCAGGCCCGGATGCTGCCGCGCCAACTGCAGCGCCAGCGGCGAGTGCTCGCGGCTGGCGCCGGTGACCACCAGTTGCGCGACGCCGGCGGCGCGGGCGCGCTCCAGCACCGCGTCGCGGTCGCGATCGAAGGACTCGTGGGTGAGGTTGGCGCCGATGTCGATCAGGGTCATGCGGTTGCGCGGGAATCAGCCGGGAAAGCGGCTGATTGTACGGGCCGTGGGCCTGCCACCGCTCTACAGCGGCGCAGCGGCCCCGTATCCTTGGCCGATGACGTCCGCCGTGTTTCCGATCGACCCGCTGCTGCCGCAGATCCGCGACAGCCTCGCCGCCCATCCGCGCCTGGTGCTGGAAGCCCCGCCCGGCGCCGGCAAGACCACCCAGGTGCCGCCGGCGCTGCTCGGCGCGCCCTGGCTGCAAGGCCGGCGCATCGTGATGCTGGAACCGCGTCGCGTCGCCGCGCGCAGCGCCGCTACCTTCATGGCCCGGCAGCGCGGCGAAGCGCCGGGCGAGACCGTGGGCTACCGCATCCGCTTCGAGAACAAGGTGTCCGCGCGTACCCGTATCGAGGTGGTCACCGAGGGCATCCTGACCCGCATGCTGCAGGACGACCCGATGCTCGACGGGGTCGGCGCGCTGCTGTTCGACGAATTCCACGAGCGCCACCTGGCCGCGGACCTGGGCCTGGCGCTGGCCCTGGACGTACAGGCGCAGGTGCGCGAGGACCTGCGCATCGTGGTGATGTCGGCGACGCTGGACGGCGAGCGTCTGGCGCAGTTCCTCGATGCTCCGCGGCTATCCAGCGCCGGGCGCAGTTTCCCGGTGGAGATCGCGCACTTCCCGGCGCGACGCGAGGAGTCGCTGGAAGCGCAGGCCCGGCGTGCGGTCGAGCATGCGCTGCAGCAGCATCCGGGCGATGTGCTGGTGTTCCTGCCCGGGCAGCGCGAGATCGGGCGGGTGCAGGCGGCGCTGGAAGCGGCGGGTGTCGGTGGTGGTGCGGTGGGTGTTGCTCCAGCGGGTGCCGCGGCTGGCTTTACCCCAGCAGATGCCGCGTCCGGCTCTACTCCAGCCGGCACCGCCTCTGGCGCACCCTCATCCGGCGCTGCGCGCCACCTTCTCCCGGAGGGAGAAGGGAGCGGGCTGGAGGTGTTGCTACTGCATGGCGAGTTGCCGGTGGAGCAACAGAGCAAGGTGCTGCAGCCCGATCCGCAGGGGCGACGACGCGTGGTGCTGGCGACCAATGTCGCCGAGTCCTCGGTGACGCTGCCCGGGGTGCGCGTGGTGATCGATGCCGGGCTGGCGCGCGAGCCGCACTATGATCCCAACAGCGGCTTCTCGCGGCTGGACGTGACCGCCATCGCCCAGTCATCGGCCGATCAGCGCGCCGGTCGCGCCGGCCGTGTCGCCAGCGGCTGGGCCTACCGGCTGTGGCCGCAGTCGCAACGCCTGGAGGCGCAACGCCGCGCGGAGATCCTGCAGGTGGAGCTGGCCGGGCTGGGGCTGGAGCTGGCGGCCTGGGGCAGCGATGGCCTGCGCTTCGTCGATCCGCCACCAGCCGGTGCGCTGGCCGCCGCCCGCGAGCTGCTGCAGCGGCTCGGCGCGCTCGGCACAAACGGCACCATCACCGCCAGCGGCCGGCGCATGCTCGCGCTGGGCACGCATCCGCGGCTGGCGGCGATGCTGCTGGCGGCCAACGATGCGCGCGCGCAGGCGCTGGCCTGCGACCTCGCCGCCCTGATCGAAGCACGCGATCCGCTGCGCCAGGGCGGCGATGCGCTGGCCGCGCGCTGGCGTGCCCTGGCCGCGTTCCGCCGCGGCCGCGTGCCGCACGACGCCAACCGCGGTGCGCTGGCGGCGATCGACGCGGCGGCCAAGCAGTGGCGGCGGCGCCTGCGCAGCGAGGCCGCCGCGCCGGACAGCGTGGAGGCGCACGAACTCGGCGATCTGCTGGCGCATGCCTTCCCCGACCGCATCGGTACACGTCACCCCAGCGATCCGCTGCGCTACCAGTTGGCCAACGGCCGCAGCGTGCGCCTGTTCGAGCACAGCGACCTGCGCGGCGAGCCCTGGCTGGTCGCCACCGAACTGCGCCACGAGGCCAAGGACGCACTGCTGCTGCGCGCCGCGCCCGTGGACGAGACCTATCTGCGCGCGCAGTTTCCGCAGCGCTTCGCGCAGGAAGACGTGGTGCGCTGGGATGCCGAGCGGCGCGCGCTGAGCGCGCTGCGCGAGACCCGCTTCGATCGCATCGTGCTCGACAGCCGCCCCGCTGGCCGCGTCGAGCCGGCGCAGGCGGCCGCGGCATTGACCGAGGCGGTACGCGAACTCGGACTGCAGGCGCTGCCCTGGAGCGAGGGTCTGACGCAGTGGCGCGCGCGGGTGGCGGGACTGCGCCAGTGGATGCCGGAACTGGACCTGCCGGACCTGGGCGATGCCGCGCTGCTGGACAGCCTCGACGACTGGCTGCGCCCGGCCTTCGCCGGCAAGACCCGACTCGATGCGCTGAGCGAGGACGAGCTGGGCGAGGCGCTGAAAGCGCGGCTGCCGTGGGACCGGCGCCAGGCCATCGACCGCCACGCACCGGTGCGCATCGCGGTGCCGTCGGGCATGGAACGGCGCATCGACTACAGCCTGGACCATGCCGGGCAGCCGCAGCCGCCGGTGCTGGCGGTCAAGTTGCAGGAGCTGTTCGGCCTGGCCGACACCCCGCGCATCGCCGACGGCCGTGTGCCGCTGCTGCTGCACCTGCTCTCACCCGGCGGGCGGCCGCTGCAGGTCACCCAGGACCTGCGCAATTTCTGGTCCAGCACCTACCCGGAAGTGAAGAAGGAAATGAAGGGTCGCTACCCGCGCCACCCCTGGCCGGACGACCCCTGGACCGCCACCGCCAGCCACCGCGCCAAGCCGCGCGGTACCTAACGTGTGTCATCGACCCCGCGTAAGCGCGTCATGCCATGCTTACGCGGGGTTGCGCCAGGGAAGCGGGACCACGTCCGAGCGCCGATGCGGCCACGCACGCGCGTACCTAGGCCGATGGGCCGTCATGAAAGCCGCAATCGGCTCCAAGCGGCTCGACCCGACGGCCAGCCACCGCTGCGCCACGCGGCCAACGGCAGTGCGCGTGGCAGGCCTACGCGGCGCACTCAGCCGTTGATGGCGCGACCAAATCCACGCCCCGCATTCAGCCGGCAGACGAATCCGCGGCGCTGCGCTAACGCCCCGTATACGGTAGGCGGGCGACACTGCAGCCCTTCATTCCTGCCAGTAGGGACGCCCATGAGCAAGCTGACCATCATCACCGACCGCGCCCTGGATCTCGCCAGCCACGCCGGCGACAGCCTCAAGCACTTCGGCCCGCAGGCGAACAAGTGGTTGCAGTCGGGCAAGGCGATGGGCGCGCTCAAGGCGGGCGCAGCGATGGGTGCAGTGAAGACCGGCTCCAAGGTCGCGCGCACCGCCGTGCGCCGCAACCCGGCCATCGCGATCGCCGCTGCCGCAGTGGGCGTGGGTCTGCTCGGCTACGCCATCTACCGCAAGCGCCAGCGCGACAAGGGCGCGCCGATCGAAGGCAACGCGCAGCGCATCGAAGCCGCCAACAAGCGCGGCAACGTCGGTGCGCGCCGCAGCGCCGCCAGCACCCGCGGCACGCGCCGCAATGCCGCAGCGCAGGACGCCACCGAAGAGTGAGATCCGCGTACTGCCGCTGACGGCAGCCGCAGCATCAAACGCAGCGACCGGGAGACATCCCGGTCGCTTTTTTTATGGATTCGCTGCGACCCTGCTTTTCTAACGCAGGAATGGCGTCTACCGCGACCGGAGCGTTACAGAGGTTCCCATGTTGCGGCTGAAACGCTCCTACGCGTCACTCGGCACAACACGCACTACAGCGCGCGCCAGGCCCCCGGCGCCAACCCGTCCAGCCGGTGTGCGCCCATCGCCGCACGCACCAGGCGCAGGGTCGGCAAGCCGACCGCCGCGGTCATCCGCCGCACCTGGCGGTTGCGACCTTCGCGCAACACCACCTGCAACCAGGCATCGGGCACGCTCTTGCGGAAGCGCACCGGCGGATCGCGCGGCCACAGCGATGGCGGCGCATCCAGCAACGTCACCTCGGCCCGTGCGGTCGGGCCGTCGTTCAACAGCACGCCGTCGCGCAGACGCTGCAACTGCTCCGGTTGCGGTGCACCCTCCACCATCACCCAATAGGTCTTGGGTTGCTTGTGCCGCGGATCGGTAAGACGGTGCGCCAGCGCGCCGTCGTCGGTCAGCAGCAGCAGGCCTTCGCTGTCGTAGTCCAGGCGCCCGGCCGCGTACACGTCGGCGGGCAGGCCGAACTCGGCCAGGGTCCGCCGCGGCGGCGTGCTGCGGTCGGTGAACTGGCACAGCACGTTGAAGGGCTTGTTGAAGGCGATCAGCATCGGCGGAAACGGCAGCAAACCTGCGCCGCACGGCGCGGCGCAGGCATTGTCCCATGCGCCCGCGCCTCCCCGCCCGCGCGCCGGTCAGCGCTTGACGAATTTCAGGGTCATGCGGTCGCTCTCGCCGATCGCCTGGTACTTGGCGTCGTCGGCGGCGTCGTGCTGGTTGCTCGGCGGCAGCGTCCACACGCCGCCCGGATAGTCCTTGCTGTCGCGCGGGTTGGCGTTGAGCTCGCTCTTGCCGGCCAGCTTGAAGCCGGCCGCCTCGGCCATGGCGATCACCTGCGCCTGGCCGACATAACCGCTCTTGTCGTCGGCCGGCACGTCGGCCTTGGCGCGGTGCTCGACCACGCCGAGCACGCCGCCGGGCTTGAGCACCTGGTAGAAGCCCTTGAACATGCCCTCGGCCTGGCCGGCCATGCGCCAGTTGTGCACGTTGCGGAAGGTCAGCACCAGGTCGGCCGAGCCGGGCGGGCCGAACACCGGCGCGTTCGGCGCATACGCCACGATGCGCGCGCGGTCGTACTGCGCCGGCGCCGCGGCGAACTTCTGCTCCAGGCCGCTGCGCGCCTTCTGCTGGTAGTCGCGGCCGCGCCCTTCCGGCACCGCCGCCGGATCGACCAGCGCGGCGATGTACTGGCCACGCTCGCGCAGGTACGGCGCCAGGATCTCGGAATACCAGCCGCTGCCCGGGGTGACCTCGATCACCGTCTGGGTCGGCTTGATGCCGAAGAACGCCAGGGTCTGGCCGGGATGGCGATAGGCATCGCGGGCGACGTTGGCGCGATCGCGCCAACTGCCGTTGATCGCCGTCTGCAGCGCCGCATCCGGTGCCGGCAGCGTGGCCGTGTCGGCGGGCTTGATCGCCTGCGCCGCCGGGGCGAGCAACGCGGTGGCGACGGCCAGGGTACAGGCGCAAGCGAGCGAGGTACGAAGCGTCATGGCAGGCATCCGCAAGAGAGGTGCCGCGAGCCTAGCACGCGGCCCGGTAGTGCCGAATGTTGCACTTCCGTTAGCGCCAATCACGTCTACAGAACGATGTTTTCTCGCGTATTTGACGGCCATCCAACCCCTGACGACTATCCTGTCGCCTCCCCCACAGTGGAACGTATTCCATGCTGCACACGCGCGAACTCGGCCGTTCCGGCCTGCATGCGGCACCGCTGGCGTTCGGCGGCAACGTGTTCGGCTGGAGCGCCGACGCCAAGACCTCCTTCGCCCTGCTCGATGCCTTCGTCGAGGCCGGCTGCAATCTCATCGACACCGCCGACATCTATTCGGCCTGGGTGCCCGGCAACCACGGCGGCGAATCGGAAGCACTGATCGGGCAGTGGCTCAAGCGCAGCGGCAAACGCGACAAGGTGCTGATCGCGACCAAGGTCGGCAAGTGGGCCGAACGCCCGGGCCTGTCGGCCGACAACATCGCTGCCGCCGCGGAGGACTCGCTGCAGCGCCTGCAAACCGACGTCATCGATCTGTACCAGGCGCACGAGGACGACGATTCGGTGCCGCTGGAAGCGTCGCTGGCGGCGTTCGGGCGGCTGATCGAACAGGGCAAGGTGCGCGCGATCGGCGCCTCCAACTACAGCGCCGCGCGCCTGCGCGAGGCGCTGAACGTCTCCGCGCAGTACGGCCTGCCCCGCTACGAGACGCTGCAGCCGGAGTACAACCTGTACGACCGCGCCGGCTACGAGGCCGAACTGGAACCGCTGGTGCGCGAACAGGGCCTGGGCGTGCTGTGCTACTACGCGCTCGCCAGCGGCTTCCTCAGCGGCAAGTACCGCCGTGCCGAAGACGCCGGCAAGAGCCAGGCGCGCGGCGCAAGCGTGGTCGCACGCTATCTCAACGCGCGCGGCCTGCGCATCCTCGCCGCATTGGACGACATCGCCGGCAAGCATGCGGCCACGCCCACGCAGGTGGCGCTGGCCTGGTTGATGGCGCGGCCCGGCATCGTCGCGCCGATCGCCAGCGCGACCAGCCTGGAACAACTGCAGGACCTGCTCGCCGCCGCGCGCCTGCAGCTGTCCGCCGAGGACATCACGCAATTGAATACCGCAAGTGAGGAAACCGCATGACCGCCCCCACCCACACCACCCGCATCGTGCTCGCCTCGCGCCCGCAGGGCGCACCGGGCACCGACAACTTCCGTACCGAACAAGCGCCGCTGGCGCCGCCCGGGCCGGGGCAGGTGCTGCTGCGCAACCGCTGGCTGTCGCTGGACCCGTACATGCGCGGGCGCATGAGCGATGCACCGTCCTACGCGCCGCCGGTGCAACTGGGCGAGACCATGGTCGGCAGCACCGTGGCCGAGGTGCTGCAATCCAACTCCCCCGACCATGCGCCTGGCGATCTGGTGCTGGTGCAGAACGGCGGCTGGCAGACCCATCTGGTCGTCGACGGCGCCAGCCTGCGGCGCAAGCTCGATCCGAACTCGCCGTTGCCGCCGAGCACTGCGCTGGGCGTGTACGGCATGCCTGGCTTCACCGCCTACGCCGGCCTGCACGAGATCGGCAAGCCGCAGCCGGGCGAGACCGTCGCGGTGGCCGCGGCGACCGGCCCGGTCGGCGCCACCGTGGCGCAGATCGCGAAGCTGCGCGGGGCGAAGGTGATCGCCATCGCCGGCGGCGCGGAGAAATGCCGCTACCTGCGCGAGGAACTGGGCGTGGACGTGGCCCTGGATCACCGCGCCAAGGACTTCGCCGAGCAGTTGCGCGCCGCCGCGACCGACGGCATCGACGTGTATTTCGAGAACGTCGGCGGCCACGTGTTCGATGCGGTGCTGCCGCTGCTCAACGATTTCGCGCGGGTGCCGGTGTGCGGCACCATCGCCACCTACAACGCCAACGGCGCATTGCCGCCGGGCCCGGACAGACTACCGGCGCTGATGAGCCAGGTGCTGCGCCAGCGCCTGACCTTGCGGGGCTTCATCGTCGGCGACTTCGTCAAGCTGTACCCGGAGTTCCTGCGCGAGATGGGCGCCTGGCTGGCCGACGGCCGCGTGCGCTATCGCGAACACGTGGTGGACGGGCTGGAGAACGCACCGCAGGCCTTCATCGACATGCTGAGCGGCGGCAACTTCGGCAAGCTGGTGGTGCGGCTGGGCGACTGAGGCGAGAAGGTCCGAGGCTGTCGGGACTAATCCCACAAAAAGGGACGAGAGTCCCTCCCACATCACGCCCGGACACCGATCACCGCGAGTCGCTGTAGGAGTCGCGATCGCTTAGCTTTGGCTTTGGCTGTTGCTTTTGCCTTTGGTTTTTGACTTACCGGGTTCCCTTCCGAAGCGGCGGCCATCGCGGGGAAAAACCCGAAGGGCGGCGCACATGGATGTGCGCCGTCCGCGGCAGGGGCAGGATGCCCCTTCCGCGGATCCCCGGGATGGACGCGGACCCGGAGCGCGCAGCGCGGAGGGCGCGAGGCAGGGCGCGCTTTCTTTTGGTTACCTTTTCTTTGCGCGAGCAAAGAAGTGCTTCTCAGCAGCCGAAGGCTGATCAAAGTAACTCGCCCGTAAGGGCGAAAGCCTTTGCTTTCGCTTGAGATTTGCGTGTCGGACGAAAAAGAACCGTAGGAGCGGCTGCCGCAGTGCCCATCTGCTTCATGACGGGGGACGATCGCCTTGCGCCTGGCGCCCTCGACCACACCCCAGCATCGACGCCCGCGAATACAGCCACTACCATCGGACGCATCGCCGCCGCCGCCGCTTCCATGTCCGAGTCCCCGCGTCCCCCTCGCGCACGCCGCACCGCGCGCGCCGCCACCGCTCCCACCCCACCCGAGCGCGGCCTGGCCGCGGAACTGATGCGGCGCATCGGCGAATGCGAAGGCGACCCGAACTTCATGACCTCGCTGGCGCGCGGTCTGGCCGTGCTCAGCGCCTTCGGCCAGCACAGCCGCGATGTCAGCATGGCCCAGCTCAGCGCCGACACCGGCATCCCGCGCGCGGCGGTGCGGCGCGTGCTGTACACGCTGGAGAAGCTCGGTTACGCCGGCACCCATGGCCGCGGCTACGTGCTGTTGCCGCGCGCGCTGGGCATCGGCAGCGGCTACCTGTCCACCGCCGCCCTGTCGGTGGCGGCGCAGCCGGTGCTGGACGCGCTGCGCGACACCCTGCACGAGTCCTGTTCGCTGGGCGTGCTCGACGGCGACGACCTGCTGTACGTGGCGCGGGCGGAGACGGTGCGGATCATGTCGATCGGCCTGCGCGCCGGCAGCCGCCTGCCGGCGTACTGCACCTCGATGGGCCGGGTGCTGCTGGCGGCGCAGCCGGGCGACACCTTGAACAGCTACCTGGAGCGCAACCCGCTGCGTCCGCGCACCGAACGCACCGTCACCGACCGCGCGCAGTTCCAGGCCCTGCTCGAGCGCGTACAGCGCGACGGCCATGCGGTGGTGGACCAGGAACTGGAGATCGGCCTGCGCTCGGTGGCGGTGCCGGTACGCAACCGCCAGGATCGCGTGGTCGCCGCGCTCAACGTCGGCAGCTCGGTGGCGCGGATGACCCTGGGTAGCCTGCAGAGCACGGTGCTGCCGGCGCTGCGGCATGCGGCGCAGCAGTTGAGCCGGGTGCTGGACTGAGCGCCACCGAGGCCGCGCCGACCCGCCGCGTCACCCACCAGAACAGCAACGCCAGCAGGCTGACCGCCGCCCCCAGGCCACACACGCCCGCCCAGCCGGCCTGCGCGTAGGTCGCGGTCGTCGCGATCGCGCCCAGTCCGCTGCCCACCGCGTAGAACAGCATGTACAGGCCGATCAACCGGCCGTGCGCCTGCGGCCGGCGACGCAGAATCATGCTCTGGCTGGTGACGTGCAGCGCCTGCCCGGCCAGGTCGAGCAGGACGATTCCCAGCACCAGCGCGGCGAGCGACTGCGGCAACTGCGACAACGGCCACCAGGCCAGCACCAACACCACCAGCGCCGCGGCGCTGGTGCGCTGGGCGTGGCCGCGGTCGGCCCAGTGCCCGGCGCGCGCGGCCGCCAGCGCCCCGACCACGCCGACCAGGCCAAAGGCGCCGATGGCAAGGTGCGAAAACGCATAGGGCGGCGCGCGCAGCGGCAGCACCAGCGCGCTCCAGAAGATGTTGAACGCCGCGAACATCAGCAGCGCCAGCACGCCGCGCACCTGCAGCACGCGCTCCTGCCGCAGCAGCGTCAGCATGGACATGATCAGGCGCGGATACGGCAGTGGTTGCGGCGGCACCGGCAGCACCGGCAGCCAGCGCCACAGCGGCCACGCGAGCGCCAGCATCAGCACCGCGGCGCCGGCATAGACCGCGCGCCAGCCGGCCAGTTCGCTGACCCCGCCGGCAAACACCCGCGCCAGCAACAGGCCGATGAACACACCGCCCTGCGCCGCACCGACCACCCGCCCTTGCTCCTGCGGCGCCGCGGCGCTGGCGGCGTAGGCGATCAAGCCCTGGGTCATCGCCGTGCCCAGCAGGCCGACGGCGAGCATGCCGGCCAGCAACGCCGGCGCCGACCGCGCCACGCTCACCACCACCAGCGCCGCGACCAGCCCCAGCGCCTGCACCGCCATCAGGCGGCGGCGCTCCACCAGGTCGCCCAGCGGCACCAGCAACAGCAGGGCCAGCGCGCAGCCGATCTGGGCCGCGCTGACCACGCCGCCCACCGCCGCCGGGCGGATGCCGAAGTCCGCCGCCAGCACGTCCAGCAGCGGCTGCGCGTAGTAGACGTTGGCCACGCTCAGGCCGCTGGCGATGGCGAACAGCCAGACCAGGCGCCGCGGCATGGCGGGCGCAGCGGTGACGGATTGCATGATCGATGGCTTGCCTGTTCCGGTTTCAAAACGAAACTTGTTCCAGGCTAGGCCGATAGGTTTTAAAATGCAACCACTACTGCCGAGCGCCTGCCAGGAACGCCGATGCCGCCCCGCCCTGCACTGCCCGATTCGCCCTGCCCGGTGGCGCGCAGCGCCGACCTGATCGGCGACCGCTGGTCACTGCTGATCGTGCGCGATGCCTTCGATGGCGTGCGTCGCTTCGGCGACTTCCAGCGCAGCCTGGGCATGGCGCGCAACATCCTGGCCGACCGGCTGCGCAAGCTGGTCGAAGCCGGCATTCTGGAGACGCGCGAAGCGTCCGACGGCAGCGCCTACCGCGAGTACGCGCTGAGCGCCAAGGGCGAGGACCTGTTCGCGGTGGTGCTGGCGCTGCGGCAGTGGGGCGAACGGCATCTGTTCGGCCACGGCGAGCGCCATTCGGCGTTGATCGACACGCGCAGCGGCAAGCCGGTCGCGCGCATGCAGCCGCGCGCCGCCGACGGCACGCGGCTGCGCCCGGCCGACACCGAAGTGCGTAAGGTGCGCTGAGCGGAGCGCTGCGCGCTCTAGGCGCCGCCCTCGGCGGCCTGCTCGGCCAGGATCGGTGCGGCCAGGGCGAAGGCATGGTTGGCCGCCGGCACACCGCAATAGATCGCCGCCTGCAGCAGCACTTCCTTGATCTCGTCGGCACTGACGCCGTTGTTGCGCGCCGCGCGCACGTGCAACTTGAACTCCTCGTCGTGGCCGCGCGCCACCATCATCGCCAGGGTCAGCAGCGAACGCGTGTGCCGCGGCAGGCCCTCCCGGGTCCACACCGTGCCCCAGGCGGTGCGGGTGATGAACTCCTGAAACTCCTCGGTGAACGGCGTGCGCGCGGCCAGCGAGCGGTCGACGTGGGCATCGCCGAGCACGGCGCGGCGTACCTGCAGGCCGGCGGCGTAGCGTTCGTTCTCGTCCATCGGGTCGACTCCTGAAACGTGGGGAAAGGCAGGCGCGCGCTACTGCAGCAGGAAGCGCAGCAGCGCGTCGTTGAAGGCGTGCGGCGACTCCACGTTGCACAGGTGGCGGCCATGCACTTCGGCGTACTCGCCCTGCGCCACCTGTGCGGCGATGGCCTGCAACTCGGCAGGCGGACACACCGGATCGTCATGCCCGGCCACGGCCAGCACCGGCACGCGGATCTCGCCCAGGCGCTCGCGGAAGTCGGCCTCGGCCAGCGCCTGGCAGCAGCCGATGTAGGCCTGCGCGTCGGTGGCGCGGAAGCTGTCCAGGATCGCCTCGACGGTGGCCGGCTGCGCCTCGGCGAAGGCCGGGGTGAACCAGCGCGTGCGCGTGCCCTCGCACAGCGGCGCCAGTCCCTCGGCGCGGACCTGGTCGATGCGCGCCTGCCAGCTCTCGGCGCTGCCGATCCTGGCCGCGGTGGCGCACAGGGTCAGGCTGAGCAGGCGCTCGCCGGCGTGCAGGCCCAGCCACTGCCCGGTCAGCCCGCCGATCGACAGGCCGCAGAAATGGCTGCGTTCGATCGACAGCGCATCCCAGAGCGCCAGCACGTCGCCGCCGAGATCGGCCATGGCGTACGGCGCCGGCGCGGCGGTGGAGGCGCCGTGGCCGCGACGGTCGTAGCGCAGCACGCGGAAATGCTGGGCCAGCGCCGCGATCTGCGCGTCCCACATGTGCAGGTCGGTGCCGAGCGAATTGCACAGGGTCAGCCACGGACGGCCTTCGCTGCCGTCGATGCGGTAATGCAGACGATGCGTGGGCAGGTCGAGGATCGGCATGGTCGGCGCTCGCTTGGAAGATGGATTGGGCCGCCACGGCATGGAACCGCGCGGCACCGGCAAGTCTAGAACGTGTCGCCGACGCTGCGGCAGACAGGCACGGCGCGGCGGCTCACGCGCGCGCCTGCGCGGCGAGCACGCGCTCGATCCACACCGTGGCCATGCCGCGCCAGCTGTCGCTGGCGAACAGCGCATCCAGATCCGCCGGTGTCAGCACCGCACTCACCTGCGGCTCCTCGGCCAGCATCGCGCGCAGGTGCTGCTGCGTGGCCAGCGCGCGGCGCACCGCGGATTCCACCAGCGCGTGCGCGGCGGCCTTGCCCAGGTGCGCGGCCAGGGTCACCGCTACCGCCTCTGCGTAGAGCAGGCCACCGTGGCTGTCCAGATGTGCGGCCATGCGCGCCCGGTCCAGTTCCAGGCCCTCGACCAGCACCCGCACTTGGGCCAGGCTGCCGGCGCTCAGCCGCACCAGTTCCGGCAGGGTTTCCCATTCGGCGTGCCAGCCGCCGACCGCGCGCTCGTGTTCCTGCGGCAGCGCCGCGAACAAGGTCGCCAGCAGGCCGGGCGCCCGCGTGGCCGCGGCGATCGCGACCACGCAGCCGACCGGATTGCGCTTGTGCGGCATCGCCGAGGAGCCGCCCTTGCCGGCCGCGGCGGGTTCGAACGCCTCGGCCACTTCCGACTGCATCAGCAGGGCGACGTCGCGGCCGATCTTGCCCAGGCTGCCGGCCAGCAACGCGAACGCCGCGCCGATCTCGCCGATGCGGTCGCGCGCCGCGTGCCAGGGCAGCGCCGGCAACGGCAGGCGCAATTCCGCGGCCAGCGCCTCGGCCACGGCCAGGCCCTGCGATTGCAGCGCGGCCAGGGTGCCGGCGGCGCCGCCGAACTGCAGCACCAGCGCATCCTCGCGCAACGCCTGCAGGCGCCGACGGCTGCGCTGCAGCGCGTCCAGCCAACCCGCCGCCTTCAGCCCGAAGGTCACCGGCACCGCCTGCTGCAACAGGGTGCGCCCGGGCAGGCCGGTGTCGCGCTCGCGCTGCGCCAGTGCCGCCAGCGCCGCGCACAGCGCGTCCAGTTGCGCCTCCACGCGGTCGAGCGCGGTGCGCAGCTGCAGCACCGCGCCGCTGTCGATGATGTCCTGGCTGGTCGCGCCCCAGTGCACCCAGCGCGCGGCGTCTTCGTCGGCGGCGGCGACCTGCGCGGTCAACGCCTTGACCAGCGGGATCGCCGGATTGCCGGCCAGCGCGGTGGCGGCGGCGAGCGCGGGCAGGTCGTAGCGTGCGGCATCGCAGGCCGCGGCGATCGGCGCCACCGCGCTGGCCGGGATCACCCCGCAGCGCGCCTGCGCGCGTGCCAGTGCCGCTTCCATGTCGAGCATGGCCTGCAGGCGGGCGCGATCGTCGAACGCCGCATCGACGATCGGATCGCCGAACAACGGGCGCAACAGGGACTCGGACACGCTCATCGGTTCGTACGCGGTGGAGAGGTCAAGCAGGGTAACCGCTGCGGCCTGTGCAGCATGTCTGCCGTGCTCAATAGCGGAAGAACACGGTCTCGTGCTCGCCCTGCATGCGCACGTCCCACTGGTAGCGGTGCGCCGCCAGCGGTTGCGCGACCAGGGTGGCGCGGCGCTCGGCCGGCACCTGCGCCAGGATCGCATCGCCGTCCAGGTCGTCGTCGCCGAAGTACAGCCGCGTCGGCGCTGCGCGCAGCAGGCCGCGCATGAACACCAGCACCACCAGGTGCGGCGCCTGCAGGCCCTTGGGCCCGGCGACACGGCCGGGCTTGACCGTGCGGAAGGCGAAACGGCCCTGCGCGTCGGTCGGCACCCGGCCCCAGCCGTGGAAGGCCGGATCGTGCTCGCCGCGGCGCGGATCGGCGGCATGGTCGTAGATGCCGGCGGCATCGGCCTGCCAGATCTCCAGCAGCGCATCGCCGACCGGCGCACCGTTGCCGTCGAACACGCTGCCGGCGATTTCCACGTGGGTGCCCTGCGCCTGCGCCGGCGCGATCTCGGTGCGGTACAGCGGCTCCAGCCCGATACGGTAGTAGGGGCCGACCGTCTGCGAAGGGGTTGCCTGGAAACTCATCGCCTCACTCCCAAGGGGTCTGCTTGCGTCCGCGCAGGACGATGTCGAACCGGTAGCCCAGCGCGAACTCGTTGGCGGTGTTCTCCCAGTCGAACGCGGAGACCATGCGCTCGCGTGCCTTGGGATCCTCCACGCAGTTGAAGATCGGGTCGAACGCCAGCAACGGATCGCCGGGGAAATACATCTGCGTGACCAGGCGCTGGCCGATGCCGTCGCCGTGCAGCGAGAAGTGGATGTGCGCCGGGCGCCAGGCGTTGTAGTGGTTGCGCCACGGATACGCGCCCGGCTTGATGGTGGTGAAGCGGTAGCGGCCGTGGTCGTCGGTCAGCACCTGGCCGGTGCCGGTGAAGTTGGGATCCAGCGGCGCGTCGTGCTGGTCGCCGGCATGCAGGTAGCGGCCGGCGGCGTTGCACTGCCACACCTCGACCACGCTGTTGCGCACCGGCTTGCCGTTCTCGTCGAGCAGGCGCCCGCTGACGATGATGCGCTCGCCCAACGGCGCGCCGGGGAAGCCGGCGGTGAGATCGGCCGCATGGTCGCCCAGGGTGGTGCGGTCCAGGGTCGGGCCGGTGGCCTCGGACAGGGTCAGCGGAATCGCGATCGGATCGCGGATCGGGCCGCGCGCGCCGGTGGAGGCGTAGGGCGGATGCAGATAGGCCGGTTGCGTGCCCGGGTACGGGCGGCGATAGCCGAGCAGGGGGTCGATGGGGGTGTCGTCGTGCATCGTGCGGTCTCGCTGGCTCCGTGCGGAGCCGGTTGGCTGGAAGAATGATGCCGGCGTGCGGGGCGCAGCGTCGATGGGCGAGCGGCTACAGCCGCTCGATCGCCAGCGCCACGCCCTGGCCGACGCCCACGCACATGGTCGCAAGCCCGCGGCGGCCGCCGCTGGCCTCGAGCTGGCGCAGCAGGGTCAGGGTGAGGCGCGCGCCGCTCATGCCCAGCGGATGGCCGAGCGCGATCGCGCCGCCGTTGGCGTTGACATGGGCGGCATCGTCGGCGACGCCGAGTTCGCGCAGGCACGCCAGGCCCTGCGCGGCGAAGGCTTCGTTGAGTTCGATCGCGTCGAAGTCGCCAATGGACAACCCCAGCCGCGCCAGCAGCTTGCGCGTGGCCGGCACCGGGCCGATGCCCATGTACGCTGGCTCCACGCCGGCACTGGCGAAGCCCAGCACGCGTGCGCGCGGGGTCAGGCCCAGCGCCTGCACCTGTGCGGCGCTGGCCAGCAGCAGCGCGGCCGCGCCGTCGTTGATGCCCGAGGCGTTGCCGGCGGTGACCGTGCCAGGCTGGCGGAAGATCGGCTTGAGCCTGGCCAGCGCCTCGGGCGTGGTATCGGCGCGCGGATGCTCGTCGACGCTGACCGCGATGGTCTCGCCGCGCTTCCTGCCCGGCGCGGTCACCGGCGTGATCTCGCCGTCGAAGAAACCGGCCGCCTGCGCGGCGGCGGTGCGCTGCTGGCTGCGCAGCGCGAAGGCGTCCTGGTCCTCGCGCGAGATGCCGTGGCGCGCGGCCACGTTCTCGGCGGTCTCGCCCATCAGGTCCACGCCATAGAGCTGCTGCATCTTCGGATTGACGAAGCGCCAGCCCATGGTGGTGTCCTCGAGCTGCTGGTTGCGGGCGAAGGCGCTCTCCGCCTTGCCCATCACCCACGGCGCGCGCGACATCGACTCCACGCCGCCGGCGATGGCCAGGCCGAGCTCGCCGGCGCGCAGCGCGCGCGCCACCGTGCCGACCGCATCCAGGCCCGACCCGCACAGGCGATTGAGCGTGCTGCCCGGCACGCTGCTCGGCAGGCCGGCCAGCAACAGGCTCATGCGCGCGACGTTGCGGTTGTCCTCGCCGGCCTGGTTGGCGCAACCCAGGTAGACGTCGTCGATCTGCGCCGGATCCAGCTGCGGATGCCGCGCCAGCAGCGCTTGCAGCGGCACCGCACCGAGATCGTCCGCACGCACCCCGGCGAGGGCGCCGCCGTAGCGGCCGATCGGCGTGCGGATGCCGTCGATGATGTAGGCCTCGTTCATGCCGCCTCCGTGGAATCGGCCAGGGTCAGCGCCAGCCCGGTGGCCTGGCGCAGGTCGTCCAGGCTCACGCCCTCGACCAGTTCGAGCACGCGCGCGCCGTCCGGCCCGAGCGCGAACACGCCCAGGTCGGTATACACCCGCGACACGCAGCGCAGCCCGGTCAGCGGATAGCTGCACGCGCTCACCAGCTTGGGCTCGCCGCGCTTGGTCAGCAGTTCCATCATCACGTAGACCTGCTTGGCGCCGATCGCCAGATCCATCGCGCCGCCGACCGCGGGGATGGCATCGGCCGCACCGGTGCTCCAGTTGGCCAGGTCGCCATGCACCGACACCTGGAACGCGCCGAGCACGCACACGTCCAGGCGCCCGCTGCGCATCATCGCGAACGAGTCGGCGTGGTGGAAATAGCAACCGCCGGTCAGCAGCGTCACCGGCTGCTTGCCGGCGTTGATCAGGTCCAGGTCCTCCTGCCCCGGCGGCGGCGCCGGGCCCATGCCGAGCAGGCCGTTCTCGCTGTGCAGGAAGATCTCCTTGTCCGCCGGCAGGAAATTGGCCACCGCGGTCGGCAGGCCGATGCCCAGGTTGACGTAGGCGCCCTCGGGGATGTCGCGCGCCACGCGCGCCGCCAGGGCGTTGCGGTCGATACCGCGGCTGGTCAATGCGTGCATGCGTCCTCCTGTGCGGTGGCCACCGCCACCACGCGTTGCACGAAGATACCCGGGGTCACCACCGCTTCCGGGTCCAGCGCGCCGAGTTCCACCACCTGTTCCACCTGCACGATCGCGCAGGTCGCGGCCATCGCCATCAGCGGGCCGAAGTTGCGCGCGGTCTTGCGGTACACCAGGTTGCCCCAGCGGTCGCCGTGGTGCGCCTTGATCAGCGCGAAATCGGCGCGGATCGGATACTCCAGCACGTAGTGGCGGCCGTCGATCTCGCGGGTCTCCTTGCCGGCGGCCAGCTCGGTGCCGTAGCCGGTGGGGGTGAAGATCGCGCCCAGGCCGTTGCCGGCGGCGTGGATGCGCGCGGCCAGGTTGCCCTGCGGCACCAGTTCCAGTTCCAGCTCGCCGGCGCGGTAGGCCGCGTCGAAGTGCTGCGAGTCGCTCTGTCGCGGGAACGAGCACACGATCTTGCGCACGCGCTTGTGCTTGATCAGCGCGGCCAACCCGGTCTCGCCGTTGCCGGCGTTGTTGTTGACGATGGTCAGCTCGCGTGCGCCCTGCGCGATCAGCGCATCGATCAGTGCATCGGGCATGCCCGCGGTGCCGAAGCCGCCGATCATCACCGTGGCGCCATCGTGGATGTCGGCCACCGCGTCGGCGCACGAAGCCAGGGTCTTGTCGATCATCGGCGCCGCTCCGCCGTCGCCGGCCGGGGGCGCAGCGCACGGCGGCGCAGGCGCATTACGGGGTCTGCCACGACATCCTCCTCCAGGTCGCTCCGGGACGCCACGTTAGGCCGGCACTGACGGGCGGTCAATCCGATTATCGGATGCATAGTTCGATAAACGAACAATTTAACGACGTGGCAACGGCGCGCCTGCCCCGCCCTGTTGTATACATTCTTCCATCGCCGAGCATCGGCGATGGCGCGATGGCCCCAGTACGCGGTTGTGCGCCGCAACACGCAAGGATCATCCCCCAGCCTGTTGTATACACAATCGAGGTCGCCGCCATGCAGTCGTCCGCTCCGGCATTTCCGCTCAATGCCTGGTATGCCATCGCCTGGGATCACGAGGTCAAGCACGCGCTGCTGCCGCGCAAGGTGTGCAATCTGGACATCGTGCTGTACCGCACCAGCAACGGCCGCGTGGCCGCGCTTGAGGACGCCTGCTGGCACCGCCTGGTGCCGCTGTCGATGGGCCGGCTGCGCGGCGACGATGTGGTCTGCGGCTACCACGGCCTGGTCTACGACGCGAACGGGCGCTGCGTGCACATGCCCTCGCAGGACACGATCAATCCTTCCGCCTGCGTGCGCCGCTTCCCTACCGTGGAGCGGCACCGCTACGTCTGGGTGTGGCCCGGCGACGCGGCGTTGGCCGATCCGGCGCTGGTGCCGGACCTGCACTGGAACGACGACCCGGCCTGGGCCGGCGACGGCCGCACCATCCACGTCAAGTGCGACTACCGGCTGGTGCTGGACAACCTGATGGACCTGACCCACGAGACCTTCGTGCACGGCTCCAGCATCGGCCAGGACGAGGTCGCCGAGGCGCCGTTCGACGTGGTCCACGGCGAACGCAGCACGGTGGTCTCGCGCTGGATGCTGGACATCGACCCGCCGCCGTTCTGGGCCTGGCAGATCGAACACGCGCACGGCTACCGCGGCAAGGTCGACCGCTGGCAGATCATCCGCTTCGAAGCGCCCTGCACCATCGCCATCGACGTCGGCGTGGCGGTGGCCGGCAGCGGCGCGCCGCAGGGCGACCGCTCGCGCGGGGTCAACGGCTACGTGCTCAACACCATCACCCCGGAAACCGATCGCACCTGCCACTACTTCTGGGCGTTCGCGCGCAATCACTCGCTGCACGAGCAGTCGATCACCACGCGCCTGCGCGATGGCGTCAGCGGCGTGTTCGGCGAGGACGAACTGATCCTGGAAGCGCAGCAGCGCGCCATCGATGCGCATCCGGACCACGTGTTCTACAACCTCAACGTCGATGCCGGCGGCATGTGGGCGCGGCGCCTGATCGAGCGCATGATCGCCGCCGAGCAGCGTAGCCAGGACCTGCAGCTGCGCATGGTCGGCTGAGCCCGCCGCACACACAGGAGCCCGCCATGCCGGCTGCACATCCGTTCCGCTCCAGCGCCGCACAGACCACCCGCGCCCTGCTGGAACTGCGCGAGCTGATCCTGGCCGGCGCGCTTGCCGCCGGCGAGCGCCTGTCCGAGGTCGCGCTGGTGGAACGCCTCGGTGCATCGCGTACGCCTGTGCGCGCCGCCCTGCAGCGGCTGGCCGAAGAAGGCCTGGTGCAGCCGCTGCGAGGCGGCGGCTATGCGGTGCAGGCGTTCGACGAGGCGGACGTGGACGACGCCATCGAACTGCGCGGCACCCTGGAAGGTCTGGCCGCGCGCCGTGCCGCCGAGCGCGGTGCCGAGCCGGCTTTGCTGGCGCGGGCGCAGGCGCTGCTGGCCCAGATCGACGCCATCCTGACGACGCGCCCGCTGAGCGAGGAGGCCTTCGCGCGCTATGTCGGCTGCAACGCGCAGTTGCACGCGCTGCTGTTCGAGATGGCCGGCAGTGCGCTGCTCTCGCGCGAGTTCGCGCGGGTCGCGCAGCTGCCGTTCGCCTCGCCCAGCAGCTTCGTGCTCGAGCGCGGCCAGGCCGCCACCGTGCTGTCGATCGCGCAGGACCAGCACCGCCAGGTGCTGGACGCGATCGTGCGCCGCGAGGGCGCGCGCGCCGAAGCGTTGATGCGCGAGCACGCGCGGCTGGCGCAGCGCAACGCCCACTACGCCCTGCACGACCAGAACGCGCTGGGACAGATCCCCGGCAGCCGCCTGCTGCGGCGCCGCTCGCCCGCCTGATCGCGGCGCACGCCGTACCCGCTTCCCTTCTCACGCCTGCCGGACCCCGCCATGCGCAAAGACACCCAGTGGACCATCGCCCGCGTCGTCGCCGTCGCCACGCCGTGCCAGGACGTGCGCGAGATCGTGCTCGATCCGGGCCGCGCCAGCCGCCCGTTCAGCGTCGGCAGCCACCTCGACGTGCGCGTGCGCATCGGCGAGGCCTGGCACGAGCGCTCCTACTCGCTGGTCGGCGAACCTGCCGCCGATGGCCACTACCGCATCGCGGTGCGCGCCGTGCCCGACAGCCGCGGCGGCTCGCGCGCGATGTGGACGCTGGCGCCGGGTGACCAACTGGAGATTTCCTCGCCCAACAACCACTTCGCGCTGGACGAGACCGCCGAGCACATCGTGCTGGTCGCCGGCGGCATCGGCATCACCCCGATCCTGGGCATGGCGCAGCGGCTGGCGCGCGGGCGCATCCCGTTCCAGCTGCTCTACGCCGGCCGCAGCCGCGCCAGCATGGCCTACCTGGAGCACCTGCAGGACCTGCTCGGCGAGCGCCTGCAACTGTTCTGTCCTGAGCATCTGGGTCAGCTCGAGCTGGCCGCGCAGGTCGCGCAGTGGCCACGCAACGCCGACGTCTACGCCTGCGGCCCGCTGCCGCTGCTGGACGAACTGCGACAACGCTGGCGCGACGACGGCCGGACCCGTGCACGCCTGCATTTCGAGACCTTCGGCAACAGCGGCAATGCGCCGGCGCAGCCGTTCGTGGTGCAGGTGCCGGCGCTGGGCAAGACCGTGCAGGTCGCCGAGAACGAATCGCTGCTGGATGCGCTGAGCGCGGCCGGCGTGGAAGTCATGGCCGACTGCCGCCGCGGCGAATGCGGCCTGTGCGTGGTCGAGGTGTTGGAGGCCGCCGCGCCGCTGGACCATCGCGACGTGTTCCTCAGCGACGAGCAACGCCACAGCAACCGCAAGCTGTGCGCCTGCGTCTCGCGCGCGCTGGGCGGCAGCCTCAGCATCGATACCGGCTACCGCGCCGACGCGTTCTGACGCGCACGCGCGACGCCATCCGTACGCACCGCAGGCGCCGTCCACCGCAGTGGGCGGCGCCTGCGGGTCTTCATCATCCGTGCGGCGTCACTTGGTCGCCGCGTCCCAGTGCTCCTGGATCTTGCCGTTCTGGATGCGGAACATGTCGAACCAGGTGGTGGTGTAGGTCTTGCTGGCGTCCTTGGGATCGGGCAGCGTGCGCACCGACACCAGGGTCACGTAGTCGCCCTCGGCCAGGATCGCCACCAGCGGCAACTGCACCCGCGGCTGGATCGGCGTCGGCTTGACGAACGACGTCAGGAACGCCAGGAACGCATCGCGGCCGTTGGCCACGGTCGGGTTGTGCTGGATGTAGTCCTTGGCCATGTACATCGGCGCATATTCGGTGTGCCCGGCTTCGAACACGATGCGCCAGAAGTCGTAGACCAGGCGCTTGTTGGCGGTGGTGCGCCAGTCTTCGCCATGCAGCAACTGTTCGTGGTTGGGATTGGCGGTGACCGCGGTCTGCGCGAACGCGGACGCGACCGGGAGCGCAAGCAGCAGCGCCAGCAGACAGGCCTGAAAGCGGATCTTCATGGAAGACTCTCCGATGGGGGAACAGGGGAATGCGCAATGACGCTGCGCTGCCGCGATGCGCGGCAACGTCGGCACCGGCGCGGCTGCAGCGTAGCAATGCGCAGTGGCTGCGCGACGCGGGAAATTACGAAAAACGCGCGGATTTATCGGCTTTTTTCCTGGTCTGGGAGCATCGCCACAGTTACCTCGACATCAGAAATGACGCGGTAGCACGCACCCAAATGTTCGTATGCGGTGCCTGCCGCAGCGACGCACTGACGGTCTACGCCGCCGTCGATCCGCTTTTTTCATCGCCGTCATCGATCGCGGTGATAGACAACGTTTCTATCGAGAGTGGGTATTCGGGATTCGGGATTTGAAGAAAGCGAAGACGGGCACGATCGACATGCACAGACTGACTGGGCCGCGGCTCGACGAATCCCCAATCCCGACTCCCCAATCCCAGCTTTAAAGCGCCAACGGCAATCCCGCATAGTTCTCGGCAATGGTGGCACGCCCGGCAGCGCTGCCGAGCAGGTAGTCCAGCTCCGCGTCGTGCAGGCGGCGGCTGAACGCGTCTTCGTCCGGGAAGCGATGCAGCATCGTGGTCATCCACCAGGAGAAGCGCTCGGCCTTCCACACACGCTGCAGCGCCAGTTCCGAATAGCGCTGCAGCGGCGCGTCGCTGCGTTCCTGCTGCGCCTGCGCGAACAGGTGCGCGAGCAGGCCGACGTCGCCGGCAGCCAGGTTCAGGCCCTTGGCCCCGGTCGGCGGCACGATGTGCGCGGCATCGCCGGCCAGAAACAGGCGGCCGTACTGCATGGGTTCGGCGACATAGCTGCGCAGCGGCGCGATGCTCTTCTCCAGCGAGGGGCCGGTGACCAGCGCCTGCGCCACGTCGTCGGGCAGGCGGCTGCGTAGTTCGTCCCAGAAGCGATCGTCCGACCAGTCCTCCACCCGCTCGTCCGCCGGCACCTGCACGTAGTAACGGGTGCGGGTGGGCGAACGCATGCTGCACAGGGCGAAGCCACGCGCATTGCGCGCATAGATCAGCTCATCGGCCACCGGCGGGGTGTCGGCCAGCACGCCCAACCAGCCGAACGGATAGACCCGCTCGTAGACGCGCAGCACCTCGGCCGGGATCGCGCGGCGGCTGACCCCGTGGAAGCCGTCGCAGCCGACCACGTAGTCGCAGTCCAGGCGCTGCGTGACACCGTCCTGTACGAAGCTCAGCCAAGGCTGCCGCCCGTCGATGTCATGCAGCTGCACATCCTCGACGGAATAGAGTGTGGTGGCGCCGGCCGCTTGACGTGCGTCCATCAGGTCGCGGGTCACTTCGGTCTGGCCGTAGACGGTGACCGCACGGCCGCCAGTTGCCGCACTCAGTTCGATGCGTTCGCGGCGCTGCTCCAGCGCCAGTTCGAAGCCATGGTGGACGATGCCTTCGCGCTGCATGCGCGCGCCGGCACCGGCGGCGCACAACAAGTCGGCGGTACCCTGCTCCAGCACACCGGCGCGGATCCGCGACAGCACGTGCTCGGGCGTCTGCCGTTCGACAATGACGGTGTCGATGCCGTGGCCGTGCAGCAACTGCCCGAGCAGCAGTCCGGCCGGGCCGGCGCCGACGATGGCGACCTGGGTACGCATATGTCCTCCAGAAGATGGGACCGACCCACAGTGTTCCGGTTGCAGCGCACCGAGGACATGGATCATCGCGACCGATTCCGGTACTTTTCGCCGATGCCCCGCACTGCTTCCGCCGCTGTCGCGTCGCCCGTCACGGTCCCGGCCTTCCGCCTGTACGGCGAGACCGGCGATCGCGAGACACCGGACCTGTTGCACTGGGAATCCATCGCCGCGCGCAGCCGCCTGCACGACTGGCATATCCGCCCGCACCGCCACGACGACCTGCTGCAACTGCTGTATCTGCAGCGCGGCAGCGCCGGCCTGCACTTGGACGGAACGCAGCAGCGTCTGCGCGGCCCGTGCCTGCTGCTGTTGCCGCCGCTGTGCGTGCACGGCTTCCGCTTCCAGCGCAACGTGCGCGGCCACATCGTGACCGTGTCGGCACCGCTAAGGCAGCGCCTGGCGGCGCAGTGGCCGAGTCTGGACGAAGCGCTGGCACGGCCGCTATGCCTGCCCGCGGGCGACCAGCAACCGATGCTCGATGCCTGCTTCGCCGCCATCGCCGCCGAACACGCGCAACGCCGCCCCGGCCGCGAGCCGATGCTGCAGGCGCTGGCGACCCAGGCCCTGCTCTGGGCTGCACGCGGCGCACTGGCACATGTCCATGCCGATCCGCACGATGCCGACCGCGGCGCGCGCCATGTGCGCGCCTACACCGCGCTGATCGACGCGCATTACCGTGAACATTGGCCGCTGGCGCGTTATGCCGACCGGCTCGGGCTGAGCCGCAGCCATCTCAATGCGCTGTGCCGGCGCCTGGCCGGGGCGTCGGCACTGGAACTGCTGCAGCGGCGGATCATGCTCGAAGCAAGGCGCAGCCTGGTCTACACCACCTTGACCGTGCAGCAGCTCGCGGAAGTCCTGGGTTATGCGGATGCGGCGTATTTCAGCCGCTGCTTCCGCCGGCATGCGGGGTGTTCGCCGATCCAGTTCCGGCAGCGGGCGCAGGGGTGAGCGAGTGGGGGTCGTCGGGACGGCCCGGTCGCGGCTGAAGCCGCTCCTACAAGGATTTACAGGGATATTTCAGCGTCGTCCGGTGTAGGAGCGGCTTCAGCCGCGACGAAAGCAGCGGCAAGGGTGAATCGCCGCCGAGGCGCCGGGACTGAAGTCCCTCCCACAATGCAGTGCCGGTGCCACACCGAACGCGCAGGCCGCGTGCGCCTCGACCTGCACACAACGGAGCAAACGCCGCTCCCTGCACTCACTACGTGCCACCGCATCACCGGGCGCCGATGCGACGCCCGGCGAATCAACACTCAGAACGGATACTGCGGCGCGCTGTCCTGGATCGTCACCCACTGCCAGTGCGTGTACTGGCCCCAGTCGGCCGGGCCGCCCATGCTGGTGCCGTTGCCGGAGGCGCCGGTGCCGCCGAACGGGTTGGTCACCTCATCGGCCACGGTCTGGTCGTTGATGTGCAGCAGGCCGGTATGCAGGCGCTCGCCCAGCGCCATCGCGCGGCCGACCGACGCAGACAGAATGCCGGCCGACAGGCCGTATTCGGTCTGGTTGGCCAGCGCCACCGCCTCGTCGTCGCTGTCGAAGGCAATGACATTGGCGACCGGGCCGAACACTTCCTCCTCGAACGCCGGCATGCCCGGCTGCACGTTCGACAGCACCGTGGCGGCGTAGAACAGGCCGTCGTGGGTGCCACCGGCTTCGATCACCGCACCCGCCGCCACCGAGGCATCGACCACCTCCTTGACGTGCTGCAGCTGGCGCTGGTCGATGATCGGGCCGAGCGCGACGTGCGCGGTGGCCGGATCGCCGACCGGCAGGTGCCGCGCCTTCTCGGCCAGGCGGCGGGTCAGTTCCGCGGCGATGCTGCGCTGGACCAGCACGCGGCCGGTGGCCATGCAGATCTGGCCCTGATGGAAATACGCGCCGAACGCGATCGCCGACACCGCCTTGTCCAGGTCTGCATCGTCGAGGACGATCAGCGAATTCTTGCCGCCCAGTTCCAGCGCGGCCTTCTTCAGGTGCTTGCCGGCCAGCTCGCCGATGCGGCGGCCGGCGGCGGTGGAACCGGTGAACGCGATCATCGGCACGCCCGGCGCCTCGACCAGCGCCTGGCCGGCGTCGGCGCCGCCCGGTAGCACGTGCAGCAGGCCCTTCGGCAGGCCCGCCTGCTGCAGCACTTCGGCAATGACGAAGCCGCCCGCGTACGGCGTGCGCGGATCGGGCTTAAGCACCACCGCATTGCCCACCGCCAGCGCCGGCGCCACCGAGCGCAACGACAGCACCAGCGGGAAATTGAACGGCGAGATCACCCCGACCACGCCCAGCGGCAGGCGCCGCGCCAGGCTCAGCCGGCCCGGCGCGCTCGGCAGCACCTGGCCCTGCGCCTGCAGCGGCATCGCCGCGGCCTGCTGCAGCAGCACGATGGCCTCGCGCACCTCGTGCTCGCCCTTGGGCAGGATGCCGCCGGTCTCGCGGGCGATCAGCGCCGCGGCCGCCGCTGCATGCTGGTGCAATACCTGCGCGGCGCGATGGAACACGGCCGCGCGCTCGCGCGGCGGCGTGGCCGCCCAGGCGCGTTGCGCCTCGCGTGCCTGCGCCACCGCCGCGGTCACGTCGGCGGCATTGGCCTGGCCGACGCGGTGCAGCGGCTTGCCGCTGCCCGGTTCGATCACCTCGAGGACGCCGCCCTGGGCGGCGACCCACTCGCCGTTGAAGATGCGCTCGCTCCAGGTGGACGCGGCGGCCAGGGGTTCGGTGCTGTGCATGCTGTGTGCTCTCGTGGAAAGAGGAAGAAGAAGTGGTTCAGAGGGCGGTGGCGGCCAGGCCGCCGTCCACCGGCAGGTTGACGCCGTTGATCCAGCGCGCCGCATCGGAGGCCAGGAACACCACCGCCTCGGCGACCTCGTCGGCATAGGCCGGGCGCTTCATCTTGCCGGCGTCGGCCTGGACCCGCTCGGGCCCGAGCATGGTGACGAAATCGCCCAGGATCGGCGTGAACACCGGACCGGGCGCGACGCTGTTGACGCGCACCGAATGGTCGGCGAACCAGTCGCGCGAACGCAGCAGCGTCCACACGATCAGCGCTTCCTTGAAGTACTGGTAGCAGGTCGCCTGCGGCACCGGATGCGCCGCCAGCCAGTCGCTGCCGGCGGCGTAGCTGTCGGCGGCAGCCAGTTGCTTGTGCAGGTCCAGCCGCTGCGGCCACTCGGCGCCGAGAATGGAGGCGATGTTGATGATGCTGCCGCCGGGCGCGATGCGCGGCAGCAACGCCTGGCTGAGGTGGCGCAGGCCCAGGTAGTTGACCTTCGCCACCACGTCCACCGGTGCGGTCCCCGGCACGCCGGCGATGTTGGCCAGCGCGTCGATGCGCTCGGGCAGCTGCGCCACCAGCGCGTCGATCGAGGCCGGATCGCCGAGATCGGCCTGGTGAAAGCCGTGCAGGGTCATGTTGACCGGCTGGCGGTCGATGCCGATCACGGTGGCACCGTGGAAGCGCGCCAGGCGCGCGACCTCGGCGCCGATGCCGGAGGCCACGCCGGTGACGAGGAGGGTCTTGTTATGCAGGTTCATGGCAGCGCGTGTCCGTTGCGGGGTTGGTCGTCAGAAGACGTGGATGTATTGCAGGTTGACGTTGTGGCCGGAAGGTGCGTTCTTGACCTCCACCGGCATGTAGAAGTTGGCGTTGAAGATGTTCTTCTGGTCGATCCGCCACGACAGGCCCGGGCCGAGATAGAACTGGGTCTGCTTGCTGTCGGCGACGCGCTGGCCGTTGGTGCGGTTGTCGCGCAGCTGCTTGAGGTAGTAGCCGTTGATGCCCAGGTGCAGGTCCTTGACCACTTCCAGCGAGCTGGCGAAGTTGAGCCACGCCGCGTCGCCTGCCTGGCCGTTGCGGAACACGAAGCCGTCGCCCTGCGGCACGTTGGAGGCCTTGTCGGCGCGGAAGTTGTAGAGGTAGTTGAGCCGTCCGCTGATCTCCCAGCGCGGCGTGGGCAGGATGCTGAAGGCCCAGCTCGGCAGCACCGACCAGTAGCCTGAGCCCTGGTTCACGTCGCGGTTGCGGTCGAACTTGCCGATCGGCGCCAGCACATCCAGTTCGAAGCGCTGCGAGAACACCGGGCGGCCATCGCGGATCACCGGCGCCATCTGCAGGTAGGGGCCGATGGTCAGGTCGCCCAGGCCGGCGCCGTTGTCGCGCAGCGCCACCGGGCTGTCGTACGCGAACGAGGTGTCCAGATCGACGAGCGCAGCCAGCGCGGTGATGCCGAGGGAACCACCGAACAGCTTGTAGTCGCTGAGGTAGGCCACCTGGGTCACCCACACCGAGGAGCCGATGTGCGGATCGCGGAACACCGGCACGTCGTCGCCGTGCGCGTCCTTGATCGCATCGAAGTCGTAGCGGCGCAGGTACTGGATCGCCGTCCAGCCCTGATTGGGTTTGCTGAAACCATCGAAGAAGCTGGTGCCGCCGGTATTGATGCCGGTCGGCAAGGTGGCGCTCTGCGGCACCGATTGCGCGGCCGCCGGGGCGACCCAGGCGATGGCCAGCACGGCGAGCAGGGACAGGCGCGCACGGGCACGCGACGGCGAGGGGACACGGTGGCGAACACGCTTCACGGGCAGGCACTCCAAGCGAAAGGGGAACGGCGGGGTGCGGGGGGACAGAGACAGGAACGCGAACGGGCGTGGCCGCGCGCAGGGTGCGGACACGCGGCGACGCGCGCCGTCAGCGGGACGCTGGCGACGGATCGCGAATCAGTGAAAAAGCGGGGCGGGCGGCAGGAACCAGCCGCGCCGCCGGGGGCCGCTACAGACGCTCGAGCGCGTCCAGCCGGTCCAGCGCCTGCAGCAGCGCGCGCGCCGAGGTCGCACCGAGCGCGGTGCCGAGCTGCTGCTCCATGCGCACCACTTCGGCTTCGGCCTGCGCCAGCAGCGCAATGCCGGGAGCGGTCAGATGCAAATGCTGCATGCGCCGGTCCTGGCGCCCGCGCACCTGGCGCAGCAGTTTGCGCTTGACCAGGCGCGCGACCACGATCGCCAGGTTCGGCGGCGACACGCTCAGCACTTCGCCCAGTTGGCGCTGGTTGATGCCGGGGTTGGCGTCCACCAACACCAGCAGCGAATACTCCACCGGCTTCAGTTCGAAGGCACGCACGCAATCCTGGAACAGGCGCCGCACCTGCAGTTCTGTCCGGGTGATGCGGTAGCCGATCAGGCTGGTCAGGCGCCGCTGGTCCACGCTGTCCACATGCGGATCGGCGGGCAACGCGCTGCTGGACATCTCGGGACTCGGTTTCGAACTCACTGCGCTTCCTGCATGGGGCATCCTGCGACCAGGTCACGGCGGATGCGCACGCATCCATCGGCGCCGGCCGGCAACACCGTCGCAGCTGCATTGTAGGGGCATGGCCGCGCATGGTCACAACGCCGCGTCCACGCGCCGCAGCAGCGCCCGGTACGGCGCGGCCGCCGTCCACAGGCACAGCGCGCCGAGCAGCGCCGCGCCCATGCACACCACGCCCAGCGACAGGCCGACCTGACGCTCGTCGGCGAGCACGTGGTCGGTGCCCAGCGCCACCAGGAAAGGACCCAGGCCCAGCCCGATCAGGTTGACCAGCAGCAGGTAGATCGAGGTGACCTGGCCGCGCAGCCGGTTCGGGGTGACCGCCTGCAGGATCGCCGGCGCCAGCGCCACCGGCATGCCCAGCACGAACGTGGTCAGCGCGATCGCCGCCAGTGCCGGCCACGGTCCCGGCGCGACCGCGAACAGTGCGCTGCTGATCACCAGCAGCACGGCCCCGACCAGCGAGATCTTCAGCGCCGCATCGCGGTTGCCGCGCGCGGCCAGGCGGTCGGCGAGGAAGCCGCTGAACAGCATGCCGGCGATGCCGAAGGTGAGGATGATGATGCCGTAGGCCGGGCCGATCTCGCCCGGCGTCCACTGCCAGCGGCGGATGAAGGTGGCCGGCAGCCAGGCGGTGATGCCGAAGGTGATCATCGCGATCACGCCATTGGCCAGGAACAGCGCCACGTACACCCGCGCGTTGTCGCGCAGGTGGCTCAGGTCCGGGCGCACGCTGGGCACCGCCGCGGCCTGCTCGCGCCGCGCCGGCTCGCGCACGGTGGCCATCAGCGCGATCACCGCCAGCCCGGGCAGCGCGACCAGGATGAAGGCCGCCTGCCAGGGCCGGAAGCTGCCCAGCAGCGGCAGCACCACCATGCTCTCCTTGCTGGTGGCCGCGATCACCAGGCCGCCGACGATGAACGCCGCCGCCGAGCCGATGTAGACGCCGGAGGTGTACACGCTCATCGCCCGCGCACGCTTTTCCGGCGGGAAGTAGTCGGCCAGCATCGAGTACGCCGCCGGCGACAGCGAGGCCTCGCCGACACCGACGAACACCCGCGCCAGGAACAGGGTGAAGAAGCTGGTGACGTAGGCACCGGCAGCGGTCGCCGCGATCCACACCACCACGCCGAGCACGATCAGGTTGCGGCGGTTGCGGCGGTCGGCGACGCGACCCAGCATCACCCCGATCAGCGTGTAGAACACCGCGAAGGCGAAGCCGTGGACCAGGCTGAAGGCCGAGTCGGACAACTGCAGGTCGCGCTTGATCGGCTGCACCAGCAGACCCAGGATCTGCCGGTCGACGAAGGACAGCGTGTAGGCCAGCAACAGCACGAGGGTGACGTACCACGCATACAGCGGGCGGTACGGCGCAGACGATGGCAGCGAATCGCGCATGGAAAGGCTCCGGCTCAGAAGCGCAGGGTCAGGAAGGGGGCGATGTAGAAATAGTCGCGGCCGCGCACCGGTCCCTCGCGCAGGAACGGCCCGGCCTGGGTGTAGTGGGCGTACACGTCCAGGCTGGCGAAGGCGTTGAAGCGGTACTTCACCCACAGCACCGAGCGCGTGCCGATATCGCGCGCGTCGTTGGCGTCACCCGGTTGCAGCACCCGCCAGCCGGCTGCGTACACGCCGTCGTGCAGGCTCTGCCGTTGCAGCTTCAGCACGTACATGTCGATCCACAGCCGTTCGCTGGGGCGCAGCACCAGTTCCGGGCCGAACGAACGCACGTTGCTGCTGATCATGCTGCCGTCGAACACCGAGGCACGCGCGTACAGGCCGTTGAAGGTGTTCAGTTCGCCGTCGCGCGGATCGCGGTCGCCGGAGGACGCCTCCATGCGCCAGCCCAGGCGCGGCGTCCATGCCGTCGCGGCGAAGGTGTAGCCGCCGAACAGCGTGCCCTGCCAGGCGCGCACGCGCTGGCCGGCGAAACGGCCGCGCTGGCCGATCAGCTCCAGGTCGTAGTCCCAGCCCTGCACGGCGCCGCTCAGGCGCGTGGACAAGGTGCGCCGATGCTCCTCGCCGACCACGCCGCCATAGCGGCGCCCGTCCTGCACGGTGTCCAAGTACAGCGTCTCCAGCAGCGCCGCCTTCGGCTGGCTGGGCGCCAGCGGCACTTCGGCGTGCGCGCCCCACAGGCGCTGGTCGCGGTTGCTGCGGTCGTCGAAACTGCCGGTGCGGGTCAGCACCGGGCGCCCCCACAGCAGGCCACCGCTCCAGCGCGGCTGCCGGGTCAGCAGCCGCACCGCATCGAACGGCATGCGCGAATTGGCCGGATCGCGCGGGTCGAGCAGGCGCTGCCAGGCATAGGCGATCTGCTGGCGGCCGGCGCGCAGGCGCCAGGCCGGTTGCGGCTGTCCGTCGGACAGCTCGACGAAGCCCTGCGCCAGGTCCAGCGGGTTGCGGTCGGTGGCCTGCACCGGCCGCGTCTGCAGGCCAGCGACCCGGCTGTCGGCGAGTTCGCCGAACAGGCGCACATACGCCGAGGGCCGGTAGTCCGCCCACAGCCGCAGGCGCTGCTGCGCGTAGCCGTGCGGATCGGTGGCGAAGCGACCGAAGCCGGCGTGCTCGCGGTAGTCATACAGCGTGCGGCTCTCGCCGCCGAGGCTGAGCCAGCCATCGCCGAGCGGGATGTACTTCCACTTCTCCCAGCCCTGGCGCGGACGCGCCGCCAGCGCCGAATAGTCTTCCTGATCGGCCAGCAGCTTGCCCTGCGGGCCGTCGGGTTCGGCATTGGCCTGGCCGCAGCCGACGCTGCACAGAATTGCCAGGCACACGCTACGGGGCGCACGCCGCGCGCGCGCAAGAGGCACAGTCATCGATTCCCTCCCAAGTCTCGAAGCCAGTGGTGCGAAGAAGCGCGATCCGCCTATGCGGTGCCGCGCCGGGGCGGCCCGGTCATGACGGCGCCGCGACAGCGCCCGGCGCGGTCCCGGCGTAGAGCTGTTCGACCAACGCCGCGCGTGCGCGCAGCACGTTGCGCTGATTGATCGAACCCTTGTCGGTGATTTCGCCCGCTTCCAGATTCGGCGGCTGCTCCAGCCACGCCGCGCGCGCGACATGGCTGGCGCTGCCGGTGGCGCTGCGGTTGAGCGTGTCCAGCAGCCGCTGCAGCCAGGCGCGCACCGGCGGCGCCTGCAGCACCTGCGCCGCGTCGGCCTGCGCGGGCAGCCCCGACAGCGCCTGCAACGCATCCAGCCGCGGGAACAGCAGCAGGCCGATGGCGTCGCGGTCGGCGCCGGTGACCACCACGTCCTGCACGTAGGCGGCGCCCTCCATCAACACCCGTGTGCGCAACGGGCCGACGCTGACGAACACGCCGGAGGACAGCTTGAAATCCTCGGCCAGGCGTCCGTCGAACAGCAGGCCGCGCTCGGGGTGCTGCGGATCGATCGGCTTGAGCGCATCGCCGGAGCGATAGAACCCTTCTTCGTCGAAGGCCTCGGCGGTCTGCTGCGGCGCGTTCCAGTAGCCCGGCATCACGTGCGGCCCGCGGAAGCGCGCTTCCAGCTTGTCGCCGACCGGCACCAGCTTGACCTCGCAGCCCGGCGCCGGCACGCCGACGTCGCCGGGCGTGTTGCTGGTGCCGTGGGTGAAGGTGCACGACGGCGCGCACTCGGTCATGCCCAGGCCGGCGAGCATGCGGATGCGCTCGCCGCAGTGCGCCTCGGCGATGCGTTCCAGGCGATCCCATACTTCCTGCGACAGCGCCGCGGCGGCGAAGAAGAACATGCGCATGCGCGACAGGAAGGTCTCGCGCAACGCCGCGTCCTGTTCCAGCGCCTGCGCCAGTTGTTCCCAGCCGCGCGGCACGCTCAGGTACACGGTGGGCGCGATCTCGCGCAGGTTGCGCAGGGTCTGCTCGAACAGCGCCGGGGTCGGCTTGCCGTCGTCGAGGTAGAAGCTGCCGCCGTTGTACAGGGCGATGCCGATGTTGTGGCTGCCGCCGAAGGTGTGATTCCACGGCAGCCAGTCGACCAGCACCGGCGTCTCGCCGAGCACCGGGAAGGTCTGCAACAGCATCTGCTGGTTGGCGCACAGCATGCGCTGGGTGGTGATCACCGCCTTGGGCAGCAGGGTGGAGCCGGAGGTGAACAGGAACTTGGCGATGCTGTCCGGGCCGCAGGCGGCGAAGGCCGCATCGGCGGCATCCAGCGCACGCGGCGCCAGCAGGTCCTCGAAGCGCAGGCAGGCGCGGTCGCCCAGCTTGCCGCGCACGCACACCGCCGGCACATCGGCGGGGAACACCGCAGCGATCGCCGGGGCGAACGCCGCACCGTCGCTGGCGAACAGCAGGCCGGGACGCAGCACCTCGGCCACATGCCGCAGCTTGGCGTAGTCGCGCGACAGCAGCGCATAGCCCGGCGACACCGGGCAGTACGGGATGCCGGCGTACATCGCCGCGAATGCCAGTTGCAGGTGCTCCAGGTCGTTGCCGGACAGGATCGCCAGCGGCCGATGCGCCGACAGCCCCATGTCCAGCAGATGGGCGGCGATGCGGCGGGTGCGCTCGAGCATCTGCGCGTAGCTCAGGCGCCGCCACTGCCCGTCTTCGTCGCGCTGCGCCACGAAGGTCGCATCGGGGGTGTGCAGCGCCCAGTGCTGCAGGCGCTGCAGCAGGTGCCTTGGCAGCGGCGCCAGCGGTTCGCGCGCGCGCAGGCGCAGCACGCCGTCGGCATCGCGGTGGACCTCGGTGTCCGCGTGGCTCAGTCCGACAGGACGGTAGCGCACGGCGGTGGCAACGGACTCAGCGGCATTCATCGGAACCATCCGGAGGAAAGAGACGGTACGGCGTGCGGCAACGCCGCCGCGGCCCCGCGGGCCGCAGGCGACGCGACGGGTCAGCGCTTGTAGGTCTGCAGACCGGGCTTGATGGTTTTGTCGTCCAGGAATTGCTTCAGGCCCTGTTGCCGGCCCTTCTCGGGATCGCGGTGATTGGACTGGTCGACCTTGGCGTACAGATAGTCCTCGTTCTGCTCCCAGGTCAGCTCGCGGCAGCGCTTGAAGCCGTGCTTGGCGAAGCGCAGCACCACCGGATTCTTCTGCTGCAGTTCCTGCGCCAGCTTGGTCACCTCGTCACGCAACTGCGCACGCGGCACGCTGGCATTGACCAGGCCCATCTGCGCCGCCTCGGTGCCGGTGAAGGTACGCCCGGTCATGATGTAGAGCATGGCGTTGCGGTGGCCCATGGTGTCGGCAACCGCCTTGCTGACCAGGTTGCCCGGGGGAATGCCCCAGTTGATCTCCGACAGCCCGAACACCGCCTCGTCGGCGGCGATGGCCAGGTCGCAGGCCACCAGCGGCGAGAACGCACCGCCGAAGCACCAGCCGTTGACCGCAGCGATGGTCGGCTTGCTGTAGAAGCGCAGCAGGCGCCACTGCCACTGCGAGCAGTCGCGGCGCATGCGCTCCTGCACGATCTCTTCCCTGCCGTCGGTCTCGCGGAAGTATTCCTTCAGATCCATGCCGGCCGACCAGGATTCGCCGGCGCCGGTCAGCACCAGCACCTCGGCGCTGCTGTCCAGTTCCAGCGTCTCCAGCACGTCGATCATTTCGCGATTGAGGGTGGGGCTCATCGCGTTGCGCTTGTCCGGCCGGTTCAGGGTGACCCAGGCGATGCCTGCGTCGATCTCGACCTGGACGGTCTGCCAGCGGTCTTGGTAGCTGCTCATGGATAGGCCTGCATGGGGGGAG
Organism: Xanthomonas sp. 3498; assembly: GCF_014199795.1. Taxonomy (NCBI): domain Bacteria; kingdom Pseudomonadati; phylum Pseudomonadota; class Gammaproteobacteria; order Lysobacterales; family Lysobacteraceae; genus Xanthomonas; species Xanthomonas sp. 3498. The sequence goes on along the minus strand of NZ_JACHOH010000008.1, from coordinate 21,550 downwards.
GGGAGGAAGGATCACTTAGGACTGATAATAGTTATAGATCATCATTATTTCGGCGCAAGCTGCAGTGCAGCATGCCCGGCCGCCATGACACGCAGTCCTCAGGTGCCGCCGGAGATGCCTGCAATCAAAGGGCCAAGCGACGCAGGGTGTGGGCCATCCCAGCCCGCGACTGGTCCTCAGGCCGACGACGGCGCGGCTTCACGCCCGGCAAACGCCTCCCTCACGGTCAGCCTTCGTTCATCGGCTAGGATCGGCATCACAGGGGATCGCCGACATCGGAGTGACGTCCATGCACACCGCCTCCGCACTTTCCCAGCCTGCGCATCCTGCGCATCAGCACCGCCATGCCGTCGATCTGGACGCGGAGATGGCGTATTGGCGCCAGGCCCACGCCGAGGGCCGCCTCGGCCACCAGGGCTTCACCGACTACGCGCAGTTGCTGAAGATCGGCTACGACGTGTACCTGGCCTACCCGCGCGCCAGCGAGGCGCAGTTGTACCGCGTGCTGCAGGACGCCTATCACCAATGCGCGCCGATGCTGTCGGTGCCATGGGACGAGGCGCGCTGGCTGGTGCGGCATGCCTGGCAGCACCTGGCGCATGCGGGGCGTTGTCACTGAAGAGCGCCTCGCGCAGCGGGGATCTCATCGTCGCCCATGTAGGAGCGGCTTCAGCCGCGACTGGCGTTACTGGGAACTGCTGTCGCGGCTGAAGCCGCTCCTACGACGAGTCTTCGGGCGTTATTGAAAGCGCCCAGGGCGCCGCCTGCCGGCACAGCAGCGACAACCGGCTAGCACACCATCGCGCACACGGCACATTCGCGGCATGCGCCGCGTGCAGCGGTCACACGCCTCCCGCGCTGCATACGGCTCAACGCGACGAAGTGGGCGGCGAGGTGGAAGTAGGCGGCGGGGCGCTGCGCTCCTTCGCTTCGAGACGGCCGTGGAACGCGTTCGACCCCTGGCCCGGCGCCGTCGCTGCATCGCCCTCGCTGCGCTTGAGCCGCTGCTTGCGCCGTTCGACCACGCTGCTGGCCAGCGCCACGCGGCGTCCGATCACCATGTCGGTCAACCAGTCGATCAAATAGCGCGTGTAGGCGGCCTGGTGCGCCTTCTCGGTCAGCGCGTGATCGGCGCCGGCGATCGTGCGCGTGGTCAGCGAGCGTGCGTTGGAGAACGCGGCGGCGTAGTTCCTCAGCACCTGCCCGGGCACGATCACGTCGCGCTCGGCCTCCACCAGCAGCACATCGCCGCGATAGCGTTGGCATGCCGCCAGGGCGCGGTTGTCCGCCGGCGCCACCACGCGGTGCCGGTACGGCATCAGGTCCGGATCGCGGTTCAGCGCGACTTTCGGGCCATCCCAGTGCGCGTCCTTGTACAGCGCCGGCGAGCGCAGCGCCAGCCACTCCACCGGGCGCTCCAGGGTCAGCAACGCGGCCAGATAGCCGCCGTAGCTCAGCCCCACCACTGCGATCGCCTCCGGATCCACCTGCGGCGACGCCGCCAGGCGATCGTAGGCCGCCTTGATGTCGTCCAGATTCTGCGCGCGCGTCACCGTCTCGCGCATCGCCGCCAGGCCTTCGTGGCCACGCAGGTCGAAGGTCAGACAGACGCAGCCCAGGCCCGCCGCCTCGCGCGCGCGCACCAGGTTGTGGTGCTGATTGCCACCCCAGCCATGCACGAACAGCACGCCGGGCAGGCGGCTGGTCGGCGTCAGCAGGGTGCCGCTGAGGGATGCGCCATCCACTGCGATGTCGATGCTGGAAAGTTCGGCTTCCATGGATCAGGCCGCGCTGCGCATGTAGCGGTACTTGGTCAGCAGGCCGGTGCGCGGCTCCTCGCCGACGTAGTAGACCTGCGCCCCGGCCGGCGGCGGCGGATGCGCACCGTACCGTTCGACGGTGGCGGCGACCACGCGCTGCAGCGTCGGCGACTGCTGGAACGCGGCGACCGCGGCCAGTTCCGCCGGCGTGGCGCCGCCGACACGCCAGGACTGCTCGAGCACGCCGCAGGCGACGCTGCCGTCGGGCACCAGGCCCTCGATCACGTCGTAGTTGCGCCGCGAGGCATAGAAGCCGGGATAGGCCGCGGCCACCAGTCGATCGTAATCGCGCGCTTTCATCACCGCGGTGCGCTGGCGCGGCGGCAATGGCTGCTCCAGCAGCGTGTCGAGGGTGCCGCGGATCACGTGCAGTTCCGAGCCGCCGTACGCCTCGCGGCCGCTACTGTCACGGGTGAGCGATTGCGTGCCGCAGTAGGCGATGGTCACGCCGGCGCAGTGGGTTTCGCCGACGCTGAAGGTGGTCGGCTGGTGCAGATGCCGTTCCAGTACCACGCCATGCTGGTGCAGCTCCTGTGCGGGCAGTGCCGCCAGCGCGGCATCCAGCGCCTGCGCATCGCCAAGCAACACCTGCCCCAGTCCACCGACCCCATGCGGCAGCTTCAGCCGCACCTGGCCGCCCTCGCACAGGCGCGCATACGCGCGCCGGGCGTCCGCCGCGCTGAAGGCGGTGTAGCCCGGCAGCGTGGCCGACGCCAGCGCCACGCCCAGGTCCGGTTGCCAGCCATCCGGCGCCTGCGTATCGGCATCGATCAGCGGATGGCTGATCGCCTTGGTCGCGACGAAGGCATGCGGCACCACGCCGCCAAGCAGATCGGCTGCGGCATGCACGCCGAACTGTTCGGCCTGCGCGGTGGTGAGGGTTTCGTCCGGCACGCAGAACGCACAGGCTCCGGCAGCACAGCCTTCCTCGTGCAACGGCAGATGCATCAGGCGCGCCACTTCGGCGACCACCCAGGCATGCGTGGCCGCCTCATGGCCAGCGGACGCGGCCTCGCGCAGATGGCAGGCGCGTACCTGAGCATGGGGAGCGGATCGGGCCATATGGGATGCTCCATGCGGATCGGGAAGGCGCACTGCCTAGGTCACGCGCCGCCCCAGCGCAGCAGGAACACGACGACCAGCGCCAGCAACAGCAGCACCACGACTGCGCCCAACCACCGGCTGCCACGCAGCTGCCGCCACCAGGCCGCGGCTTCGGACGTGCCGCTGGCGTCGCGCACGCGCCGCGGTGGCGGCGAGGGCGCGGAAGGGGGAGCCGCAGGATGGCGGTCGTCGTGGCGCATGCACCCAGGCTGTCGCGAAGGCCGTCGCATGGGGGTGAACGCGATGTGGTGCGCGTGTCATTGCGCGACCAGCGAAGCGCAATGCCGAGGCGGTGCTGCGGCCTGCCGCGCACGGCCGAAGCTAGCGACGAAGACGACTCAGTACGAGCAAAGCGCGTGCCGCGTTATCACGGCCGCCCGAAGGCGCAGCAGCACGAATGGCGCGCTCCGCGCAGCGCTCAGGCAGTTGCGGCGTGCTGCGGCAACCGCGCGTCGATCCGGTGCTTGCCGGCCAATGCCTGCATGCCCTGCAAGGTGGCCTGCACCGCACTGGCGTAGCCGCTGCGCCACAGCTCGGCGCGCGACTGCCGCGACGACGCCGCATCCAACGCCAGTGCGAACGCCGGCACGCGGGGATCGGCCAGTGCGGCGCGCTCCAGGAACGGTTGCTCCGGCGCGATGACATCGACCGGTGCCAGCCAGGCATCGGCGACCAGTTCGGCCACGCCGGCGCGGTGCGAGAGCTGGTGCATGGCGCTGAGCGTCTCGTGCAGCATTTCCAGGCACGCCCACTGCCATAGCGCCGCCTTGTACTGAGGGTCGGCCTGGTCCAGGGCGGACAAGGCGCCATCGACATGATCGATGCGTAGATCCTGCATGGCCGACTCCACGATGCGGCGTTGCGATTGCCACATTCTGCGCGGCGAAAGTGAGCGCAACGTGAGTCGCACGATGGCGGCAGCGTGGATGCGGTCACAGCGGGCGCGGCGACAGCCGTCGCGTATACTGGCGACGCGCCTCTGCTCGCGCCGATCCCTCACCACGCGCTTCCCATGACACCACCCTGAACCCCGCCGCTCGCATCGGCCCGCCTCGACGGCTGGCCGCAGGTTGCTGGTTTTCCATTGCATACAGCGAGCGCTGCCCTGCGACAGGGCGGTGTCGGGAGTGTCTACCTTGAAGCTTTTCTCTTCCCTGCGCCAATCCTGGTGCGGCAATCTCCGTGGCGACGTGCTCGCCGGCCTGGTCGTCGCACTGGCGCTGATTCCCGAGGCGATCGCGTTCTCGATCATCGCCGGGGTCGACCCCAAGATCGGCCTGTACGCCGCCTTCTGCATCTGCGTCACCATCGCCTTCGCCGGTGGACGCCCCGGCATGATCTCCGCCGCCACCGGCGCGATGGCGCTGCTGATGATCGGTCTGGTCAAACAGCACGGCCTGCCCTACCTGCTGGCGGCCACGCTGCTGACCGGCGTGCTGCAGATCCTGGCCGGACTGTTCAAGCTCGGCGCGCTGATGCGCTTCGTCTCGCGCTCGGTGATCACCGGCTTCGTCAACGCGCTGGCGATCCTGATCTTCATGGCGCAACTGCCCGAACTGATCGGCGTGCCCGTGCCGGTGTACCCACTGGTGGCGCTGGGGCTGTTGCTGATCTACGGCCTGCCCTGGCTGTCGCGACGCAGCTTCCCCGGCATCGGCCTGTGGCTGCTGGTGCTGGGCGCGGCATTGACCGCAGGTAGCATGGCGCCGTGGACGCTGCTGCCGGTCGCCGTGGGCGGTGCGACGGCGCTGCTGCTCGGGCACCGCTGGACGCGCGGGCTGGCCGTACCGCCGCCGTTGGTGACCATCGTGCTGTTGACCGGACTGGCGCTGTACTTCGGCATCCACGTGCCCACCGTCGGCGACAAGGGGCAACTGCCCGATCGCCTGCCCAGCCTGCTGTTGCCGACCGTGCCGTGGACGCTGGAGACGCTGCGGATCGTGTTCCCGGTCGCGGCGACGATGGCGGTGGTCGGCCTGCTCGAGTCGATGATGACCGCACAGATCGTCGACGACATGACCGACACGCCCAGCGACAAGAACCGCGAATGCGTGGGCCAGGGCGTGGCCAACATCGTCAGCGGCCTGTTCGGCGGCATGGCCGGCTGCGCGATGATCGGGCAGTCGGTGATCAACGTGAAATCCGGCGGGCGCGGCCGCCTGTCCGCGCTGGTCGCCGGCAGCGTGCTGTTGCTGCTGGTGGTGTTCGCCGGCGCCTGGGTACGGCAGATCCCGATGGCCGCGTTGGTGGCGGTGATGATCATGGTCTCGGTGGGCACGTTCAGCTGGCGCTCGCTGGTGCAGCTGCGTACCCACCCGGCCAGCTCCAGCGTGGTGATGCTCGGCACCGTCGTAGTGACCGTGGCCACCCACGACCTGGCGCGCGGCGTGCTCACCGGGGTGTTGCTGTCGGCGCTGTTCTTCGCGCGCAAGGTCGGGCGCATGCTCGATATCGCCAGAAGCCAGGACGCCGATGGCGGCCACACCTACCGCATCCGCGGCCAGCTGTTCTTCGCCTCGGCCGGCAGCTTCGCCGGCGCCTTCGACTTCGCCCATGCGCCGGCGCGGGTCACCCTGGATCTGAGCCAGGCGCACGTCTGGGACATCAGCGCTATCGGCGCACTGGACCAGGTGGTGCTGAAGTTCCGCCGCCACGGCGCGCAGGTCCATGTGGTCGGACTGAACCCGAGCAGTGCGGCAATGGTCGGGCGGCTGGGTACGCATCAGCACGGCGACGTGGAGAGTGCGCCCCTGCATTGAGGCAATCCGGGCACAGCACGATACGGCACATCGCGTGGGCAGCAGGCACGCCGCGCGACCGCCACCGCGCTTGCGTTCTGTGGCGACATGGCGACGACATCGACCGATTAGCATCGGCCTGCCGACGACCGTGCAGGAGAACCGCGATGCCGCTGGACCACTGGCAACTGCCGCCGCACGACTGGGTGCCCAACCATCCGTTCCTGCCGGTGCTGCACTATCGGCATTGCGTTGGCGCTATCGACGCCGACGGTTTCGAACGCCGCTTCGGCGCCCACGGCTGGCCGCCGCAATGGCGCGACGGCATCTACGATTACCACCACTACCACTCCACCGCGCACGAGGTACTGGGCGTCGCCCGCGGCAGCGCCCGTGTGCTGCTCGGCGGCCCGGGCGGCGTCGAGGTCGCGCTCGCGGCCGGCGATGCCCTGTTGCTGCCGGCCGGCACCGGCCACTGCCGGCTGTCCGCCAGCGCCGACTTCATGGTCGTCGGCGCTTATCCGGCCGGCCAGGACTGGGACATCTGCCGGGAGGCGCCCACGGCGGCCATGCTGCAGCGGATCGCGCAGGTGCCATTTCCGCAGAGTGACCCGCTGCTCGGGGCGGATGGGCCATTGCTGGAGTATTGGCTGAAGCCTACCGCCGTCGATTGACCTCGTCGTCCAACATGGTCACACCTGCCGCGAAGCGGACCCCGCCGCCCAGACGTCGCACGCCGGATCGAACTCGGTCGTCGCTGCGTGCTCGGACCGCCAACCGAAGCCGCAGATCGCCATGACGCTCTGGCGCATCGGATCCAGGCCCAGTGCCTTGCCGAGATCGACGTCGTTGATGGCAGAGGTGACGAACGCGCCCAACCCCAGATCGGTCGCCGAAAAGTACAGCGCCTGCGAAATGTGGCCGACGTCCAGGGTCAGTGCGCGGTAAGCCTTGGCGTGCTGGCGATACTTCCAGAACGTCCGGTTGAATCGCGGCGCCAGCAGCACCAGCACGTGGGCATCGGCGAACCAGTGCTGTCCGGCCAGCGCCAGACGCGCGAATGCGTCGATGTCCGGCCCAGGGCACGACAACGGTGACAGCGCATGCTCCACCGGGTGGTAGTGGTACAGCCCCGGCTCGATCCCTTCCACCCGGCGCACCAGCAGATAGGCTTCGGTGGGATGCAACCCGCCAGCGGACGGCACGTTCTTCTTCAGGAATATCGTATCGTCCTGGACACGCAGCGTCGCCCGCGCCATCAGCACGCGCTGCAACATCCGCAGGAACAGCGCATGCGGCAGCGTGCGGGCAGCGTCGTAGTTGCGGCAGGTGACGCGACGCGCAAGCATGGCCTCGAACGCGCCGTCGTCCAGCCGCGGCAGCGGAATCCTGGCGAGACCGGAATCGACCTCCTGCACTTCGGGCGGTGGCGCCCCCAGCTTGCGGCGCAGGTCGGGGGCGGACACCATGCCGTTGCGCTCCATCGCGGTCACCCCATCGATGCCCTGCCAACGGCTCGCCCAGTGCGCGACGGCGGCAGCCGGCCACCAATGCGCGGACCGCAATGCCTCGTCGCGTTCGCGAAACGCCGCAGAACGTGCGTCGTCGCCGATCAGCAGGCCGCGCTCAAGCGCCCGCTCGATCGCATCGTCCGCATGGTCGACCAGTTGTGCGCGCTCGACCCATTCCGTAGGACTGACCTGGCCGAGCAACGGAAGCTCGGCCACGTCCAGTTCGAGCTCGCCGTCCAAGTGCGGCGCCAGGGCGACCCAGGCCCGCCGGCGACGCAGGCCCGCACCGCCCCGCAGCAGGCTAGCCAGGTCGAACGCCACGCTTTCCCTCGCCTCGACGAACAGCACGGCGCAGCGCCTCAGGCGCATGAATCCCTCGTTTCCGCGGTGCGGGAGCGCTGCATCGATTTGCCACGTTGGAGAGATGCCGGACTGCTAGGATACCGTCGCGGCCCCGGTCGCTCCTGCGAGCACCCGTGGCAACCGCACCTCCACCATGCGTGCATCGCATGTCCACCGCTATCGCAACAGGGGACCACATCATGACCGATCAGCCGCAGGGGCATCCGCCCTTCGATCTCGCCACCGCCCAGCAATTGCTCACGCTTCTGTCCACCGACGACGACTTCCGCGCGCTGTTCGCGCAGGATCCGGGCGCGGCGCTGCGTAGCCTCGGCCTTTCCGAGCAACGCGCCGCTGCCGCGCTGGAGGAGCCGACCTGCCTGTGCACGTCGGACCTGGCGAGCAAGGAAGAAATCCAGGAAGCCCTGGAATTGCTGCTGGCCTACCTCACCGCCGAGGGTACGCACACGGTCGTTCACTGTTTCGAGGCGGGTTCCGTCGTCGCCAGCCTGACCGCCAGATAGTTCGGTAGCGCTTGCCCGGCCCAGGCGCGTCGGAAGGTTTCCGCCTTCTGCCGCGCCTGGTCGGCCTCGCCAAGGCTGGCCAGGATTTCCGTGGTACTCAGCACCGCCAGGTTCGCGTCGGCGACATTCATCGATTGCAGCACCAGTCCGCCGGTCGGCTCGATGTACGCCAGGCCGCGACGCGCGACCAGCCAGTCGTTTTCGGCGATGGCCTGTTTCTTCTCGCCGGCCGCGAGCAAGGCGTCACGCAGGCTGACATGGAGCTGGTACGGCTCCCGGCCATCGATCTGTTCGCGTAACAGAGCGACCGCACGCGTGGGATTTCCGCTGTCGACGAGCTGTTGCGCCTGCAGCAAGGACAGCAGCTTGGTCATGGGCGGAAAGCCCGACTCCGCGACCAGGGACGCGAGCTGCGCAGCGTGCAGGTCGTACAGCGTTCGGTCGCCGCTGCGCTGCGCCAAGCGGATCGCCGACATCGCGACGATGATCAGGTCGTCGCGATCGCCGGCGTCACCGTGGACCGCGCGCTCCAACGCTTCGCCGGCGATTCGCGCCAACAACGCCCTGTCCACCGTGCGCGGATCGGTAACGAAGGCGACCGCCTGCTGCGCGATCTGCAGCGGATAACGGATCACTGGCTCGGCATCCGCCGACGCCGCCACGGCCGCCTGCGCGGCAGCGGCGGCATCGTGCAAACGTCCCTGGTCCAGCGGAATGGAGATCTGTTCGAAGTGGTCGGTCAGCGCCGTTCCCGACGCCGCCAGCGCCGCCATGATCCTGCCAGCCGCCGGATAGTCTTTCATCGCCGCGAACGCCGCAGCATGGCGCCGGGTCGCCGGATAGCCACCAAGTTCCTCGGCCTGCTTGAAGGCGTTCAGCGCGTCGCCATACCGGCCCTGCGCTAGGTAGATGCGACCCTGCAGTTCCACCGCCACGTCGCGCAGCGGATTCTGCGGCACCGCGAACTTCTGCACGCTATGCGCGGCGGAAGCGTAATTGCCTTCGGTGAACTCGTCCCAGGCGAACTGCGCCGCGCCGGCGTAGTAGTCCGGATACAGTTCCGACAGCATCTTCCACTTCTGCTTGGCCTGCCGCCACGGGTGCGGGCCGAGTTCGCTCGCCCATGCATCCAGGTACAGCGCATCGCGTTCGGAAAGGTGGTCGCGCAAGGCCATGGCCTTGGCCAGATACTGCAGCGCCGCGCGATTGTTGGCGGTGGAGATCTCGACCCGCATCGACCCCATGTAGGCGAGCGCGAAATCCTTGTCGATCTCCGCCGCCTTGGCGAAGTACTGATCGGCGGTCTGATAGTCGCGCCGGGTGAAGTACTTCACCGCGATGGCGTAAGCCTTCAGGGCATCGAGGCTGCTGGTGGTGACGCTCGGCAGCGGCGGCGAATTCTTTCTGATGATCTCTTCGCCTTCGCCCAATTGCTCGCGCAGCGATGCGGTCACCGAATCGATCGAGGCCAGCACCGAGCCCGCTCCGCGGCCGTCGTGGGACTCGGCATAGACGGTCGCCTGCGTCCGCGGATCGACCACTTCCGCACTCACCCGCACCCGTCCCCCGACCTCCGAGACGGTGGCCAGCAGCACGGCGCGCGCACCGTCGCGCTGCGCGATCTCCGAAGCTATGGCGCGATCCAACGGCGTGTGCTCTGGATCGCGGCGCATCCGCATCAGCGTATCGCGCACCTTCAGATCGCTGAGCACGTTGACATAGCGCGACTGTTCCAGGCTGATACGGAAGGCCTGCTGCAGCGAGTCGTCCAGGGCGACATCGCCGGTGAGATTGCGCAGATCCCCCACCACCACCCAATCGCGCTCGGCGAAGGCGATGGCCGGCTGCGGGCGGGTGACGAACCAGGCGCCGAGCGCGAACGCGGCGATCAGTGCCGCTTCCGCCGCCAGCGCCGCCGGCCGGCGCCACAGGGGGATGTCGCGCCAGGCCTTGGGCGTGGGCTTGGGCGCGCGCAGCGGGGTGTGGCCGATCTCGCCGACTTCGTAGATCTCCTGCGCGGTGGGCATGCCCTTGAAGCGCCAGCGGCCGTGCGATTTCCACAGCAGGCGCTCGCCGCGCTCGCCCAGTTCGCGCGCGGCGCGATGGGTCAGCGACTCGGCCACCGCCGAGAGCAGGATCTGTCCGGGTCGGGCCAGGGTCATCAGCCGCGCCGCGGTCGGCTTGGCCAGGCCTTCCACTTCCAGCGGCTTGGCGCCCACCTGCACCGCGGCGTCGCTGTTGCGCCAGGTCAGCACCTCGCCGACGTGCAGGCCAGCGCGCACCTTCAGCTCCAGCGCGCGCGCCGCGCCCAGGGCGTGCAGGCCGCGGCTGTAGTCCAGGGCGAAGCCGAGGCCGTCGATGGGCCGTTCGAACAGCAGCAGCAGGCCGTCGGAGCGGTCGATCAGGCGGCCACGCCAACGTTGCTGCAGCTCCAGCACCAGCGAGTCGTGCTGCTTGAACAGTTCGGCCGCCTTGGCGTCGCCGAGTTTTTCCACCAGCGCCACCGAGTCGCACAGGTCGGTCAGCAGCAGGGTGCGGAGCTGCGGGACCTCGGGCGGCGGTGCGGGGACGTCGGTCATGGCGGCGGCTCGGCGGGGGCGCGGTGGCTCAGCAGTTGGCGGAGGCGAGGTCGTGCCAGTACAGGCGATTGCCGCCCTGACGCTTGGCTTCGTACAGCGCCGCATCGGCGTTGGCGTACCAGTCGTTCCAGTCCGAATGCGGGTCGACCCGGCTGATGCCGATGCTGACCGGGCAGATGTGCGGCGCCGGGTGCGGCACGCCCAGCAGGTTCTGCACGGTGGCGAGCACGAATTCGCCGATGCGGCGCAGATCCTCGACCGTGCCGGCGGCCACCAGCAGGCAGAACTCGTCGCCGCCCAGGCGGCAGGCGATGTCGTCCGGCCCGGCGACCGAGCGCAGGATGTTGGCGACGTTCTGCAGCACGCGGTCGCCGACCAGGTGGCCGTGGGCGTCGTTGATGTGCTTGAAGCGGTCGCAGTCGATCAGCAGCAGGCCCGGACCGGGCGAACGGCCGTCGCGGCGGCACTCCTGCAGGCGCAGGATCAGCCCGCGGCGGTTGTGCAGGCCGGTAAGTTCGTCGGTGCGCACCAGCTCTTCGGTCTGGGTGAGCTGGTGGGTGGTGGCGTAGAGGTTGTCCAGCGCCGCCTCCAGGTCGCGGTTGCGTCGGCGCAGCTGGCGGATCAGGGTCTGCTCGTTCATCACCACGCGCATGATGGTACGGCGCAGGAAGTAGGCGACCACGCCCGGGTCGCGGTCGACCAGGCGCTGGAAGTCATCGTGGTCCAGTTCCACCAGGGCGCCATCGCTGGCGGCGAGCGCGTCGGCGCTACGCATGTGGTTGCCGATCAACAGACCCAGCTCGCCGAAGAACTCGCCGTGGCCCAGGTGCTTGACCACCAGGTCCTCGCCGAAATCCAGATCGATCACGCCGCTGGTGATCACGAACATGGCGCTGCCGCCGTCGCCGCGGCGGAACAGCACATCGCCGGCGCGCACCGTGCGGGCGCGACCGAACTCGGAAAACAGGCGCAATTCCGCGGCCGTCAGCACCGCCAGCTCGTTCGGCTTCGGAGCGACCGCAGCGTTGGAAATTGTGCCGCGTGCGGTGGATGCGGCGCTGTCGCAGCTCATCCGGCCCCCTCATGTGACGTCGCTGGCCCCTGGCTGGGGAGCATAGCACCTACACGTGATGCTCACGATACGTTTCACAGCCAATCTCGTCGCCAAAGAGACGCTACGGCCAGCTGTCGCACACGGTAGACAGCTGCCCGCCGCTGGCGCCAGCGTGCCGCAAAAAAAGCCCGGGCGAACCCGGGCTTCCCACCTCCTGCCAGGGAGGGGCGAGTCGTAAGCGTCTGGCTGCAGGTCAGGCCGCTTTCTCGCCGTGGAACTGCTCTTCCTCGGTCGACCCGGTCAACGCGGTGGTCGAGGACTGGCCCTGCTGGATCGCCTGGGTCACCGCGTCGAAGTAGCCGGTGCCGACCTCGCGCTGGTGCTTGACCGCGGTGAAACCGCGGTCGGCGGCGGCGAACTCGGCCTCCTGCAACTCGACGAAGGCGCTCATCTGCCGGCGCGCATAGCCGTGCGCCAGGTTGAACATCGAGTAGTTCAGCGCATGGAAGCCGGCCAGGGTGATGAACTGGAACTTGTAGCCGTAACTGGCGATCTCGCGCTGGAACTTGGCGATGGTGGCGTCGTCCAGGTTCTTCTTCCAGTTGAAGCTGGGCGAGCAGTTGTAGGCCAGCAGCTTGCCGGGGAACTTGGCGTGGATGGCCTCGGCGAACTTGCGCGCGAACTCCAGGTCCGGCTTGCCGGTCTCGCACCAGATCAGGTCGGCGTAGGGCGCATAGGCCAGACCGCGGCTGATCGCCTGGTCCAGGCCCTTGTTGGTGCGGAAGAAGCCTTCGACGGTGCGCTCGCCGGTGGTGAACGGGCGATCGTTGGGGTCGATGTCGCTGGTCACCAGGTCGGCGGCCTCGGCATCGGTGCGCGCCACCAGCAGGGTCGGCACGCCCATCACGTCGGCGGCCAGGCGCGCGGCGTTCAACTTCTCGATCGCCTCGCGGGTCGGCACCAGCACCTTGCCGCCCATGTGCCCGCACTTCTTCACCGACGCCAGCTGGTCCTCGAAGTGCACGCCGGCCGCGCCGGCCTCGATCATCGCCTTCATCAGTTCGAAGGCGTTGAGCACGCCGCCGAAGCCGGCCTCGGCATCGGCCACGATCGGCTGCAGGAAATCGATCTCGTCCTTGCCTTCGGCATGGTGCAACTGGTCGGCGCGCAGCAGGGTGTTGTTGATGCGCTTGACCACCGCCGGCACCGAGTCGGCCGGGTACAGCGACTGGTCGGGATACATCTGCCCGGCCAGGTTGGCGTCGGCGGCCACCTGCCAGCCGGACAGGTAGATGGCGTTGAGCCCGGCCTTGACCTGCTGCATCGCCTGGTTGCCGGTCAGCGCGCCCAGCGCGTTGACGAAGTCCTTCTCGTGCAGGTACTTCCACAGCTTCTCGGCGCCGAGTCGGGCCAGCGAATGCTCCACATGCACCGTGCCGCGCAGGCGCACCACGTCGGCGGCGGTGTAGTTGCGGGTGATCCCGGCCCAGCGCGGATCGGTGTCCCAGTCGCGCTGGATCTGTTCGGCTGTCTGCAGCGTGGTGCTCATCTGGCGTTCTCCTCGAAATGGATGCAGCGATGAAACGGTGGGGGTGTCGCGGTCGGCTTCGGGGAGGACGGGCATCCGCCCTTGCGAATCCCCAATCCCGACTCCCCAATCCCCGCGTTCAATCAATCAACTGGTAGGCCGGCAAGGTCAGGAAGTCGGCCAATTCTTCGTCACCGGTCAGCTTGTCGAGCAAGGCGATCGCCTCGTCCACCCGCGCGCCGCCCGGCAGCAGCGCGCGCTCGCCCAGCCGCGCCGGCAACTGCCGCAGGCAGGTGTCGAACAGGGCGAAGTCGATGGCGGTGCCGTCGTCCAGGTGCAGGCCGCCCACGTGCAGCCACTGCCACAGCTGGCTGCGGCTGATCTCGGCGGTGGCGGCGTCCTCCATCAGGTGGTGGATCGGCACACAGCCGTTGCCGTCCAGCCACGCCGCCAGGTAGCGCACGCACACTTCGATGTTGCCCTCGAAGCCGGCGCGGGTGATGGTGCCGGCGGACGGGGCGATCAGCGTGTCGCGGTCGGCCTGCACGTCCTCGCGGCGCACCGCGTGCTGGTTCGGCGTGCGCATGTGCTCGTCGAACACCGACCGGGCGATCGGGATCAGCGCCGGGTGCGCCACCCAGGTGCCGTCGTGGCCGGCGGTGACTTCGCGCAGCTTGTCCGCGCGCACCCGCGCCATCGCCTGCTCGTTGGCCGCCTCGTCGTGGCTGATCGGAATCTGCGCGGCCATGCCGCCCATCGCATGCGCGCCGCGGCGGTGGCAGGTGCGGATCAGCAGTTCCGAATACGCCTTCAGGAACGGCTGGGTCATCGTCACCTGGCCACGCTCGGGCAGCACCCGGTCCGGATGCCGGCGGAAGGTCTTCAGGTAGGAAAAGATGTAGTCCCAGCGGCCGCAATTCAGGCCGACGATGCGGCCGCGCAGCGCGTGCAGGATCTCGTCCATCTCGAACACCGCCGGCAGCGTCTCGATCAGCACGGTGACCTTGATCTGGCCCTGCGGCAGGCCGAGCATGTCCTCGACGTGGGCCAGCGCGGTCTCCCACAGCGCCGCTTCCTCCATCGACTGCAGCTTGGGCAGGTACAGGTACGGGCCGCGGTCCTTGGCCTGCAGCGCGCGGCCGTTGTGGAAGGCGAACAGCGCCGCGTCGAACAGGCCGCCGGCCAGCGGCTGGCCGTCGACCAGCACGTGCTTCTCGTCCAGGTGCCAGCCGCGCGGGCGCACGATCAGCACCGCCTGTTCCTCGTAGGGGCGCAGCGCGTAGCGCTTGCCCGGGCTGCCGTCGCGCGCGGCCGGCGCGGTGAAGGTCAGCGTCCCGGCCACCGCCTCGGCCAGCGCGCGCTGGCCGGCGACCAGGTTGCGCCAGGTCGGCGCGGTCGAGTCCTCGAAGTCGGCCATGTACACCTTGGCGCCGGAGTTCAGCGCGTTGATGACCATCTTCGGATCGGTCGGGCCGGTGATCTCGACCCGGCGGTCCTGCAGCGCCTCCGGCAGCGGCGCCACCTGCCAGTCGCCGTCGCGGATGGCGCGGGTGTCGTCACGGAAATCCGGCAGGCCGCCGGCGTCGAAGAACGCCTGGCGCTCGCGCCGCGCCGCCAGTCGCGCCTGCCGCTCCGGCTCGGTCGCCCGGTGCAGCGACACCAGCAGGGCCAGCAGCGGCGGTGGCAGCAAGGCGTCCTGGCCGGCCAGCGACGTGGTCAGGGCAATGCCCGGCGTGGAACGCCTGGATGGGTCGGGAGCGGCGGCGAAAGCGGGGGCGGACATGTGGGGATTCCTCGATGTTTCCGGGGCTCCACCGTGCTTCTAGCGCATGTATTTGACAAAGCAGTTTTGTCAATGCTTTATATAAGCAAGACTTATATCTATCACGTCATGGCCACGGGCAGCACTGCAACCCCGCGATTTCCTTATAAATCCGACCGGTTGAAACCGCTGCGCGCGTTCTGCCAGACGGTGCGGCTGGGTGCGGTATCACGGGCGGCAGAAGCCTTGTTCGTCAGCCAGCCGGCGGTGACCCTGCAGTTGCAGGCGCTGGAACGGGAGCTGGGCGTGGTGCTGTTCGAGCGCAGTGGCCGCCGACTGGTGCCCAGCCGCGAGGGCCAGTTGCTGTACGAGATGGCGCAGCCGCTGGTGGAGAGCCTGGACCGGCTGGAGGCGGACTTCCGCGAGAAGGCGCGCGGGCTGGATGCCGGCGAGCTCAACGTCGCCGCCAACAGCTCCACCATCCTCTATCTGCTGCCCAAGATCGTGGAGGCCTTCCGTGCCCGCCATCCGCAGGTGCGGCTGACCCTGCACAACGCGATCAGCGCCGACGGCACCGACCTGCTGCGCGAGGACGCGGTGGACCTGGCGGTCGGCTCGATGCTCGACGTGCCGGCCGACCTCAGCTACGCCCCGGTGTACCGCTTCGAGCAATTGCTGATCGCCCCGCGCGACCACGCATTGGCCCGCAAGCCCAAGCTGACCCTGGAGGATCTGTCGCCCTACCCGCTGATCCTGCCGCCGCGGCGCCAGGTCACCTACCGCCTGGTCGACCTGGTATTCCAGCAGGCGCGCGTGCCCTACACCGTGGCACTGGAAGTCGGCGGTTGGGAGGTGATCAAGCAATACGTGGCGATGGGCATGGGCGTGTCCATCGTCAGTTCGATCTGCCTCACCGACGCCGACCATGCGCGCCTGGCCACCCGCGCCCTGGGCGATTACTTCCCGGCGCGCAGCTATGGCGTGGTGGTGCGCAAGGGCAAGTACCTGTCGCCGCAGGCACGTGCCTTCATCGAACTGATCCAGCCGGACCTGTTCACCCCGCGCGGCTACGACGAGAGCGGGCCGTCGGAGCGGTAGCCACACAGCGCGAGACAGCGCGAGACAGCGGCGCCATTGCCTCTGCTACGGTGGCGGCACGCTCGCTGCACACCGACCGCCCATGTCCCTGCCCTCCCGCTACGCCGAATGCGACGCACCACCGGCGTTGCGCGACCGCCTGCGCTGCAGTTGGCGTTTCCGCCAGGGCGAAGCCGAGACCGCCACGACGCAGGTGCTGCCCGACGGCTGCGTCGATCTGATCTGGGACGGCCGTGCGCTGTTCGTGGCCGGGCCGGATCGTCGCGCCACCGATGCCGTAGTGGCGCCGGGCAGCGTGCTGACGGCGGTGCGGCTGGCTACGGGCGCCGGGCCCAGCCTGCTCGGCCTGTCGCTGCATGCCATCGCCGACCAGCGCATACCGCTGGACGCGCTGTGGGGCAGACGCGGCCGTCACTGGCAGGCGCGCCTGGAAGAGGCCGCCGACCCGCTGGCGGCCCTGCACGCACTGTGCGCCAGCCGCCCGCTGCAGGCCGACCGCGAGATGGCCTGGTTGTTCGCACAACTCGCCGGCGACACGCCACCGCGCCTGGCCGCGCTGACCCGCATGCTGGGCGTCAGCGAACGCACGCTGCGGCGGCGCAGCCACGACGCCTTCGGCTACGGCGCCAAGACCCTCGAGCGCATCCTGCGCCTGCAACGCTTCCTGGGCCTGGCCCACCGGCATCCCAGCCTGACTGCGGCGGCACTCGAGGCCGGCTACGGCGATGCGCCGCACCTGGTGCGCGACAGCCGGCAACTGACCGGGCTCAGCCCACGCGAGCTGGTGCAGCGGCACGCGCGCTGACAGCGTCTGCAACGGCAATGCGCCGCCGATCGCGACAAACGCGCGCTGTCGCCCCCTGTAGGAGTCACCTGTCATGCAGCCGCGACAAGCGAAGCCGAACGCCGACTGACACCCTCCGTCGTCGGGACTGAAGTCCCTCCCACAGTGCAGTCCTCCGACAAGGCTGGTGCCGCAAAAGTGGCCAGGAACCGCGCCTACGCGCGCACCTGCATTCGCTTGGATTACGGCGAAAACCGCCTGCCTGCATGCCGGCGCCGGCGCCGCGCTGCATCGAGCGCAGGCTGTCGTCTTGCGCCGTTTGCTACCGTGCCGCCAAGTGCGAAGACCTGGGTGACACATGGCCAGAGATGCAGGCTTGGAACACATGCTGCGCGACACGCTCGGTGCGCAGCGGGATCTGACCGAAAAACCGATGTTCGGTGGCTGGGCCTGGCTGCTGCACGGCCATCTGCTGTGCGGCGCGCGCGACGATGGCGTGCTGGTGCGACTCGGCAAGGGTCACGACGCGTGGGCGTTGGCGATACCGGGAATCGAGCCGATGCTATCGCGCGGCCGGGCGATGCCCGGCTGGGTCCGGGTCGCGCCGGAGACCTTTGCCGACGACGCGCTCGCCGCGCGCCTGCTGCGCGAGGCCATCGCTTTCGTGCAGACGCTGCCGCCGAAATGACTCCGGCGCGGTGCGTCCGCACGGATCGCGACCGGCGCTCGCGCAGCCCGGCGTCGACGCAGGCGCCCGAGACGGCCGGCAACGGCACACGGCTCAGGGTGCGGCGACGATGGTGCCCTGCGCCACGGCACACAGACGTTCGCCGCCCTCCTCGACCGAGACGATGTCGCAGCGGCACACCGCCTGGCGCTTGCCCTGCCCGAGCGTCTGCGCGCGGGCGATGAGCTGGCTGCCGCGTGCCGGACGCAGGTAGTTGATCTTGAACTCGACGGTCAGCGCATCGCCGCCCAGCGCCAGCCCGCCGGCGAACGTGAGCGCATTGTCGGCGAGGTAGCTCAGCACGCCGCCATGCGCGAAGCCGTGTTGCTGGCGCAGTTCGTCGCGCATGTCGAGGACGATCTCGACCTGTCCCTCGCCGATCGCGTCCAGCCGCGCGCCGAGCAGCCGGCTGAAGGCTTGTGCGTCGAAGATCCGCCGCGCCAGTACCTGGATGTCCATGCCATCGCTCCCTCGTTCGCGGCGCCGCCGCGCCTCCGTCATCGCCGGGATCGCGCTCGCCCGCACATGCCGCTCGCAGCCGACACCGGACGTGCGCTGTGGCCGTTTTCGCCAAGCCAGCCGCCGCGCGCTGCCCGATACTGGCGCCTCGTCCACAGGAGCCGCCCATGTCCCGCGCCGAACAGCATCACCGCATCGACTACCTGGAATTCGCCGTCGCCTCGATCGATGCGGCCAAGGCCTTCTACGGCCAGGCCTTCGACTGGACCTTCCAGGACTACGGCCCGGACTACTGCGAGTTCCGCGACGGCCGCCTGAGCGGCGGTTTCTTCCACGGCACCGCGCAGCCTGGCGGTGCCCTGGTGGTGCTGTACTCCACCGATCTCACAGCCACGCAGGCCCGCATCGAAGCGGCCGGCGGCCGCATCGTGCGCCCTGTGTTCGCGTTCCCGGGCGGACGCCGCTTCCACTTCGCCGACCGCGACGGCTACGAGCTGGCGGTGTGGTGCGAGGGCTGATGCCTGCGGCTGACGCGAGGGATCGCAGTCCCTAACCCGGATCCCGCGCGTAATGCCCGAGGAACATGTCGGTCGCCGACGCGGCGACCTCGGCCTGTTGCGCGGGACTGAGCGGCGGCTGGCCCATGGTCAACTGTGGCCAGAAGGCGAAGCCCTTGATCAGCGCATGCAGTTGCTGCGCGGCGAACTCGGGCTGCAACGGCTTGAGCCGGCCATCGGCCAGGGCCGCGCGCAACCAGACCAGGGTGCCCTCCTCCTTGCTGCCCAGGCGCGCGGTTAACTCGCGCGCACGCTCGGGCGCACGCATGCCTTCGGCGATCGCCATCCGCGACAGGCCGACGAAGGCGGGATCGTCGAACATCTGCAGCTTCTGCTGCAGCAACTGCAGCAGTTGCGCGCGCAGCGGCTGCTGCGGGTTGTAGGGCACGCCGACCGTGTCCAGGCTGCGCTGCCATAGCTGCACCAGGATCTCGTCGAACAGCGCTTCCTTGCTGGGGAAATGGTTGTAGACGGTACGCTTGGACACGCCGGCGCTGGCCGCGATGCGGTCCATGCTGGTGGCCTCGAAGCCATGGCCACGGAACTCGGCGATCGCCGCCTCCAGGATCGCCTGGCGCTTGCGTTCGGTCAGCCGTGCCGGGGTGGGCGTGGAAGGAGAAACCATGGACGGATGTTACACCGGACGGTTTACTTTCACGAAAAGGAAACTACACTGTGTAGTGTAATTGCCTTGCCGGATCACCTTTCAAGGATTGCTGCAATGTCTGCGTCCGCTCCCCCGCTGTCCCGTGTCCCGCCCTCGCATCTGGGCTCGCCGCAGTACCGCCATGGCCGCTTCCGCAACGCCACCCCGGGCACCAGCGGCATGCCCGGTCTGGCCGGGACCCTGCGGATCATGTGGCATCTGCTGACCCGCAAGTCGCCCGAGGCGGTGCCCGCGCAGCCGCTGCCGGTGCTGCCGCTGACCGCCGCGCAACTGCTCGCGGCGCCCGACCGCAGCCTGTACCGGCTCGGTCACTCCACCGTGCTGCTCAAGCTGCGCGAGCGCTTCTGGCTGACCGACCCGGTGTTTTCCGAACGCGCCTCACCGTTTCCGTTCGCCGGCCCGCGGCGCTTCCACGCACCGCCGATCGCGCTGGACGCGTTGCCGCCGATCGCCGGGGTGATCCTTTCGCACGATCATTACGACCACCTTGACCGCGCCAGCATCCGCCGCCTGGCCGAGCACGTCGGGACGTTCGTGACCCCGCTGGGCGTGGGCGATCTGCTGCGGCGCTGGGGCGTGGCTGCGGACAAGGTGCGGCAACTGGATTGGTGGCAGTCGACCACGGTAGACGGCGTGACGCTGACCGCCACCCCGGCGCAACACTTCTCCGGGCGCGGCATGTTCGACCGCGGGCGCCGGCTGTGGTGCTCGTGGGCGATCGAGACGCAGGAACTGAAGCTGTTCTTCAGCGGCGACGGCGGCTACTCCGATGGCTTCAAGGCGATCGGCGAGCGACTGGGTCCCTTCGATGTGGCGCTGATCGAAAACGGCGCCTACGACGTGGAGTGGCCGCACGTGCACATGCAGCCGGAACAGACCCTGCAGGCGCATCTGGACATCCGCGGACGCACGCTGCTGCCGATCCATAACGGCACCTTCGACCTGGCCATGCACGCCTGGCACGAACCCTTCGAACGCCTCGCGGCATTGGCCGACGCCGCCGGCGTGGCGCTGGCCACGCCGCGGATGGGCGAGCGCGTCGACCTGACGCAGCCGGCCACTGGAGAGCGTTGGTGGCGTGCGCTGGCGCAGGCGGTGGCGCCGTGAGCCGCTGGACCCTGGCCGACCTGCCGTCGCAGCGCGACAAGCTCGCGATCGTGACCGGCGCCAGCCCCCGCGGATTGGGCTACGAAACTGCGCTGGCGCTGGCCGGCGCGGGCGCCAGCGTAGTGCTGGCCGCCCGCAACCCGGCCAAGGGCGAGACCGCGCGGCAGGCGATCCTGGCCGCGCATCCGGCGGCCGACGTCCGCGTGGAAGCGCTGGACCTGGCGCAGCTGGTCTCGGTGGCCGCCTTCGCCGAGCGCATCGCGGCGCGCTACCCGCGGCTGGATCTGCTCATCAACAACGCCGGCGTGATGGCGCCGCCGCAGCGGCAGACCACCGCCGACGGCCTGGAGCTGCAGTTCGGCAGCAACTACATCGGACATTTCGCGCTGACCGCGCGGCTGCTACCGCTGCTGCGCGCCGCGCCGGCCGCACGCGTGGTGAACCTGTCGAGCCTGGCGCACCGCCAAGGCCGCATCGACTTCGACGACCTGCAGAGCGAACGCCCGTACCGTCCCTGGAAGGCCTACGGGCAATCCAAGCTGGCGATGCTGATGTTTGCGCTGGAACTACAGCGGCGCAGTGACGCGCGGGGTTGGGGCCTGTGCGCGGTCTGCGCGCATCCCGGCATCGCGCAGACCGCGCTGGTCGCCAATGGCCCGGACGCGGACGGACGCCGCAGCGTGGTGGGCACGGCGACCAGGTGGCTGGCGCCATTGATCAGTCATTCCGCCGCGGCCGGGGCACTCCCCACGCTCTACGCCGCGACCTCGCCGCAGGTGCAAGGTGGCGCGTACTACGGACCGGATGGCCTGTTCGAGCTGAAAGGCGACCCGGCACCGGCCAGGATCGCCCGGCAGGCACGCGATCCGCAGGTGGCCGCGCAGTTGTGGGAGGTGGCGTGCGCACTGGCTGGCGTGGCGTTCTGAGCGCACCACCGGCAGCGCCGACTGCAGGCTTGCGCTCGCCATGTACCAACGGAACCAGGTTGCCTCCGTAGATACCGTCTTACCCCCTAGCAGGCAAGGCCCCTTTTCGGGTCGAACGCGGTGCCCGATGTGAGGACGCCATAGGCGAGGTGCAGGAGCTTGCGCATGGCGGCGCACACGATCTGCTTGCCGGCTTTGCCGCGTTCGCTTAGCCGCTGTTTCAGCGCCCGGATGACCGGGTTGTGGGTCATGGCCACCAGGGC
>NZ_JACHOH010000007.1:0-319579 GCF_014199795.1 Xanthomonas sp. 3498 | reverse complement strand
AAGCACACCCCGCAGCGCGCCCTCCGCGCTACGCGCTCCGGGTTCGCAGCCACGACGGGCATTTTTCGACGGCACATCCATGTGCCGGCGAAAAACGACGCGCATCCTGCGCGTCGCCCTTCGGGTATTCGCCCGCCGCGACTGCCGCGCCGAGGGGGCCCGGTAAGTCAAAGGCAAAGCAAGAGCAAACGCAGGAGCAAGAGCAAAAGCAGGAGCAAGAGCAAAAGCAGGAGCAAAAGCAGGAGCAAAAGCAGGAGCAAAAGCAGGAGCAAAAGCAGGAGCAAAAGCGGAGGCAATCGCGTCGACCGCCGCAGAGCCGATCGTGGAGTCCATTGCCGGACACGCTGCTGCCGGAATCGTCAGCGACCACCTGCATGGCCACCGCCGCTCCCGGCGCGCACGCGCCTGCCACCCCGAGCGCATGCGCCCACTCACATCCGGAACACCCCGAATCGGCTCGGCTCCGCCGGCGCGTTCAACGCCGCCGACAGCCCCAGCCCCAACACCCGCCGCGTCTGCGCCGGATCGATCACCCCGTCGTCCCATAGCCGCGCACTGGCGTAGTACGGATGACCCTGGCGCTCGAACTGATCGCGGATCGGCGCCTTGAACGCCGCCTCTTCCTCGTCCGACCACTGCCCGCCCTTGGCCGCGATGCCGTCGCGGCGTACCGTCGCCAGCACGCTCGCCGCCTGCTCGCCGCCCATCACTCCGATGCGCGCGTTCGGCCACATCCACAGGAAATTCGGCGAATACGCGCGCCCGCACATGCCGTAATTGCCGGCACCGAACGAGCCGCCGATCACCACCGTGAACTTGGGCACCTTGGCGCAGGCCACCGCCATCACCAGCTTGGCGCCGTCCTTGGCGATGCCGCCGTGCTCGTACTTGCGGCCGACCATGAAGCCGGTGATGTTCTGCAGGAACACCAGCGGGATGCCGCGCTGCGCGCACAGCTCGATGAAGTGCGCGCCCTTGAGCGCCGACTCGGAGAACAGGATGCCGTTGTTGGCGACGATGCCGACCGGATAGCCGTGCACGTGCGCGAAGCCGGTGACCAACGTCGTGCCGTAGCGTGCCTTGAACTCGTCCAAGCGCGAGCCGTCCACCACCCGCGCGATCACCTCGCGCACGTCGAACGGCTTGCGCGGGTCGGCCGGGATCACCCCATACAGTTCCTCGGCCGGATACAGCGGCGGCTCCGGCGTGCGCAGCGCCAGCGCCGGGGCCGGCTTGCGCCAGTTGAGCTGGGCGACGATCGCGCGCACCCGCGCCAGCGCCTGCAGGTCGTTGTCGGCGAAGTGGTCGGCGACGCCGGAGATGCGGGTGTGCACGTCGGCGCCACCCAGGTCCTCGGCGCTGACGTCCTCGCCGGTGGCGGCCTTCACCAGCGGCGGGCCGCCGAGGAAGATGGTGCCCTGCCCGCGCACGATCACCGTCTCGTCGCTCATCGCCGGCACGTAGGCGCCGCCGGCGGTGCACGACCCCATCACGCAGGCGATCTGGGCGATGCCTTGTGCCGAGAGGTTGGCCTGGTTGTAGAAGATCCGGCCGAAGTGGTCGCGGTCGGGAAACACCTCGTCCTGCAGCGGCAGGAACGCGCCGCCGGAATCGACCAGGTAGATGCACGGCAGGCGGTTCTGCTGGGCGATCTCCTGCGCGCGCAGGTGCTTTTTCACCGTGATCGGGTAGTAGGTGCCGCCTTTGACCGTGGCGTCGTTGGCGACGATCACGCATTCCACGCCGGAGACGCGGCCGATGCCGGCGACCACGCCGGCGCACGGCACCTCGTCGTCGTACAGGCCCAGCGCCGCCAGCGGCGCGATCTCCAGGAACGCGCTACCCGGGTCGAGCAGGGCATCGATGCGCTCGCGCACCAGCAGCTTGCCGCGCGCCTGGTGCTTGGCGCGGGCGGCTTCGCTGCCGCCCAGGGCGATGCGCGCCTGGGTGGCGTGCAGGTCGTCGACCACCGCGCGCAGCGCGGCGGCATTGGCGGCGAAGGCGTCGCTGCCGGGTTGCAACTGGGTCTGGATCGCGCTCATGGCTGGGCCGTGGAGGGAGGAGGGAAGGTTGGGCGGCGAATGTGGGAGGGGCTTCAGCCCCGCCGCGGTGACGTCGGAACGGCCTTTCGGCCCATACCTCTTTCGCAGCGCATCACTTGGTCCGCTCGAACAGCTCGCGGCCGATCAGCATGCGGCGGATCTCCGAGGTGCCCGCGCCGATCTCGTAGAGCTTGGCATCGCGCCACAGGCGCCCGGTCGGATAGTCGTTGATGTAGCCGTTGCCGCCCAGCACCTGGATCGCCTGGCCGGTCAGCCAGGTCGCCTTCTCGGCGGCGTAGAGGATCGCGCCGGCGGCGTCCTGGCGGGTGGTGCGGCCGGCGTCGCAGGCGCGCGCCACCGCGTACACATAGGCGCGGCAGGCGTTGAGGCCCACGTACATGTCGGCCAGCTTGCCCTGCATCAGCTGGAAGCTGCCGATCGGCTCGCCGAACTGGCGGCGCTCGTGCACGTAGGGCAGCACCACATCCAGCGCCGCCGCCATCAGCCCCAGCGGACCGCCGGACAGCACCACGCGCTCGTAGTCCAGGCCGGACATCAGCACGCGCACGCCGCCGCCCACTTCGCCGAGTACGTTCTCCGCCGGCACCTCGCAGTCCTGGAACACCAGCTCGCAGGTGTTGGAGCCGCGCATGCCGAGCTTGTCCAGCTTCTGAGCGGTGCTGAAGCCGGGCATGCCCTTCTCGACGATGAAGGCGGTGATGCCGCGCGCGCCGCCGCTCGGGTCGGTCTTGGCGTAGACCACCAGTACGTCGGCGTCGGGGCCGTTGGTGATCCACATCTTGTTGCCGTTGAGCACGTAGCGGTCGCCGCGGGCCTCGGCGCGCAGCTTCATCGACACCACGTCCGAGCCGGCGCCCGGCTCGCTCATCGCCAGCGCGCCGACGTGCTCGCCGCTGCACAGCTTGGGCAGGTAGCGCGCCTTCTGCGCCGGGCTGGCGTTCTTGCGCAACTGGTTCACGCACAGGTTCGAATGCGCGCCGTAGGACAGGCCGATCGCACCGCAGGCGCGCGAGATCTCCTCCATCGCCACCACGTGCGCCAGGTAGCCCATCGCGCTGCCGCCGTATTCCTCCTCTACGGTGAGGCCGAGCAGGCCCTGCTCGCCGAGCTTGCGCCACAGCGGGGCGGGGAAGGCGTTGTCGCGGTCGGCCTGCTCGGCCAGCGGCGCGATCTCGCGCGCGGCGAAGGCGGCGACGCTGTCGCGCAGCAGGTCGACCTCCTCGCCTAACTCGAAATTCAACGACGGCATCAGCATGGCGGCAACTCCGGGAATGGCGGGTGGCCGGCGGCGCCTAGAATCGGACCCGCGCCGGGCAAGAGCGCCCAGCGTAGCCGGGAACGGCAAAGAAGTGAACAGAAATTCATTAATTGAACTTAGAATCACGCCATGGCCTACAAACGCTCCGCCCTGATGGAAGAACGCCTCGCCGGCAACCGCCAGCGGATCCTGCTGGCGGCGCGTCGGCTGATCGCCGCCGACGGCTTCCGTGGCGCCCCGGTGACCGCGGTGGCGGCCGAGGCCGGGGTCTCCACCGGGCTGATCTACCGGCATTTCCCGTCCAAGGCCGAACTGTTCGTAGAGGTGCTGACCGCGGCGGTTGAATACGAGCTGACCATCCTGCGTGCCATCGCCGCCGCGCCGGCGCCGGCCGCGCAGCGCCTGCGCGACGCCATCGCCTCATTCGTGCGCCGCGCCCTGGCCGGCCCCGGCCTGGCCTACGCCTTCATCGCCGAGCCGGTGGAGCCGGAGGTGGACGCCGAGCGCATCCGCTGCCGGCGCCTGCTCGGCGACGTGTTCAAGGGCATCCTGGCCGACGGCGTGGCCGCGGGCGAGTTCCCCGCGCAGGACCTGGATGCGGCGGCCGCATGCCTGGTCGGCGCCTATACCGAGGCCCTGGTCGGCCCGACCGCGCCCAGCCGCGACGGCCCGCGCGACAGCGATCGCTTGGTCGAGGCGGTGTGCGGGTTCTGCCTGCGCGCGGTGGGCAGCGCCTGAGCGCGCGACCGAGCCTCGCCTGCGCCCAACTGCTGCGATGCAGCACGCATCGCCTGCGATTCCGTGCGATCCCGGCGTGCCGCGCGGCGCAAACGCTGGCTATACTCGGTCGCGTAGCGGTGGTCCGGATTACCACGTGCCAAAGGGGTGTGATGTGCGGAATTACGACCTCGAATTTCTCAAGCGCTTCTCGATGGTGATCGGCCTGCTGGTGCTGATCACGATCGGCCTGATCGTGTTCGCGCATTACCTGCAGCGGGCCATCCCGCCGGAGGTGTCGCCGATCGCGCAAAAGCGCACCGAGGAACGCATCGCGCCGGTCGGCGCGGTCTATGCCGGCGGCACCGGCGCCGCGGCGCAGGCCGCCGCCCAGGCGGCGGCGCTGGCCAAGGCCTCGGCGCAGGCGGCCTACGGCGGCACCACCGACGGCAAGACCATCTTCAACAACCTGTGTACCGCCTGCCATACCACGGGTGTGGGCAAGGCGCCGACGCTGGATCATGCGCACTGGGACAAGCGCATCGCGCAGGGCAAGGAGACGCTCTACAAGCATGCCATCGAGGGCTATACCGGCCCAGACGGCGGCATCATGCCGCCCAAGGGCGGCAATCCCGGGCTGACCGAGGAGCAGATCCACGCCACCGTGGACTGGATGCTGGCCAACCTGAAGTAACCTTGCGCCTCCCGCACGCCACTGCGCCGCCTTCGGGCGGCGCATTCGTTTCCGCGCCCGTCGCGTGCCGGCGCAAACAAGGAGAGTGATCACATGCGCATGCCGCCGCCATCGTTGTTGTTGTTGTTGCTGCTGGTCGCAGCCCCCGCCGCGCAGGCGCTGACGCCGCCGACATTGCTGCCGATCGGGCAGTTGCGCCCGGGCCCGCAGGCGCAGGGCGTGGTGTTCGAGGGCGTGGTCACCGCACGGGTGGAGGCCGGCGGCAGCGGCTACCTGGTGCAGGATGCCGGCGACGACGATCCGCTGACCGCCGACGCGCTGCTGGTGCGCGGCGATGCCGAGCGCAGCCTGGCCCCGGGCGACCGCGTGCGGGTGTGGGGCGAACTGGCACCGCAGGCCGCTGCCTCGGCCAAGGCCGGCACCGCATTCGTCGGGCGCAGCGTGCTGGAGCAGGGGCATACCGTACTGGCGCGGGCGCAGCCCTTGCCGCTGCAGGTGCTCGACGCGGCGCCGGCCGACTGGTCGGCATTGGCCGGCATGCGCGTGCGCATCGCCGCGCCGCTGACCGTGGTCGACAACGATGCGCTGGGCAAGACCGGCGAACTCGGCGTGGCCTTCGGCGGGCGCCTGTGGCAACCCAGCGAAGTGGCCGCGCCCGGCAGCACCGAGCAGGCGGCAGTGGTCGCCGACAACGCGCGGCGCGGGCTGCGGCTGGGCACGCTCGATGCGCCGGCTCCGACTCCGACATCAACATCAACATCAGCAACGGCAAAACTCCCGGACTATCTGGGTAGCGCCGCCGCACCACCACGCGCAGGCAGCGCGGTGCAGGACGTGGAGGGCATCGTCGGCGGGGTGATCGACGGCGTCGCGCGGCTGTACCCGACCGCTGCGCTGCAGCTGACGCCGCCGCCGGAACCGGCGCCGCCGCAGGTCGACGGTACCTTGCGCATCGCCGCGCTCAACCTGGAGAACTTCTTCAACGGCGATGGCCGCGGCGGCGGCTTTCCGACCCTGCGTGGCGCGCGCACGGCGGCCGAGTTCCAGGCGCAGCTGCGCAAGCTGGTGGCGACGATCCGTCCGCTGCAGGCCGATGTCGCCGCGCTGATGGAACTGGAGAACGACGGTTACGGGCCGACCTCGGCGATCGCCAGCCTGGTCGACGCGCTCAACGCCGGCGGCGGCGACTGGCGCTTCGTCGATGCCGGGCACGGCCCAGGCAACAACCCGATCCGGGTCGGTCTGATCTACCGCGCCTCGCGGGTGAGCCCGGTGGGCAAGCCGGCGATGCTGGAAGGCGGCCCGTTCGCCGAGCACAGCCGGGTGCCGCTGGCGCAGGCCTTCCGCCGCGGCGGCGGCGCGCCGTTCGTGGTGGTGGCCAACCACTTCAAGTCCAAGGGCTGCGGCGAAGCCAGCGGTGCGGATGCCGACCGCGGCGACGGCCAGGGCTGCTGGAACGCGACCCGCACCGAGTCGGCGCGGCGCCTGGACGCCTGGCTGCGCAGCGACCCCACCGGTACCGGCAGCACGTCCAGCGTGCTGCTCGGCGATTTCAACGCCTACGCGATGGAAGACCCCCTACGCCTGCTGCGCGACGCCGGCTGGCGCGACGCGCTGCAGGAGGCGCGTGTCGCGCAGCCCTACAGCTTCGTCTACCGCGGTCTCAGCGGCCGCCTCGACCACGCCTTGCTGAGCCCGGCGCTGGCGGCGCGGTTGCGCGGCGCCGCCGAATGGCACGTCAATGCGGACCTGCCCGACAGCGATGGCTATCGCGAGCGCGATCTGCCCGGCCCGTGGCGCAGTTCGGACCACGATCCGTTGTTGCTGGGGTTTGATCTGTAGGGCTGGGAATGGGGAAACAGGAATGGGGAATCGGAAAAAGCCGTTCGTCGGCCTCCTTTTCCCCATCCTCGATTTGCGGGACGTCCCTATCTGGGCTCCTGTTGTTTGCAAAGCGTACGACTGCCGTCATGCGGAGTTGCGCTGCGTTGCGTTTCGGGAGGACTGCCGCTGCGCGTCCTGCCTTGCGTGTCACCAGCGATCCTGAAGGAGTGCTGGTGTCTCTCACGGCGTTGGCTGCGCGTTTTGCCGTTGTGCCAATCGAAGTCGGTAGATGCGGTGCTTTGCGCGATAGAGCGACAGCATCGTCTGTTGCTTTCGCCTTGGCAGTTGCTTTCGCCTTGGCAGTTGCTTTCGCCTTGGCAGTTGCTGTCGCCTTGGCAGTTGCTGTCGCCTTGGCAGTTGCTGTCGCCTTGGCAGTTGCTGTTGTTGTTGCTTAGCTTTGGCTCTTGTTTTTGACTTACCGGGTTCCCTTCCGAAGCGGCGGCCAGCGCGGGGAAAAACCCCGAAGGGGCGGCGCACATGGACGTGCGCCGTCCGCGGCAGGGGCAGGATGCCCCTTCCGCGGATCCCCGTGCTGGACGCGGACCCGGAGCGCGCCAGCGCGGAGGGCGCGAGGCAGGGTGTGTTTTCTTTTGGTTACTTTTCTTTGCACAAGCAAAGAAAAGTAACTCGCCGCAAGGCGAAAGCTTTGCTCTTGAAGATGCTGCCGCCATGGCTGAATTGTAGGAGCGGCTTCAGCCGCGACAGGTATGACCAAGTACGTTGGTCGCGGCTAAAGCCGCTCCTACAGTATTTCTCATCCGACACTCAAACCTGAAGCAACAGCAAAAGCTTTCGCCCTTACGGGCGAGTTACTTTTCTTTGCTCGCGCAAAGAAAAGGTAACCAAAAGAAAGCGCGCCCTGCCTGCGCGCCCTCCGCGCTGCGCGCTCCGGGTCCGCGGATGCACCGGGGATTCGCGGAAGGGGCATCCTGCCCCTGCCGCGAACGGCGTACATCCATGTACGCCGCCCTTCGGGTTTTTCCCCGGTCCATCCGCCGCTGCGGAAGGGAACCCGGTAAGTCAAAAGCCAGAGCAACGGCAACAGCAACGGCAACAGCAACGGCAGAAACAGCGGCAACTGCCAAAGCGTCAGCAACAGCAGAGGCGACGGCAACTGCCAAGGCGACAGCGACAGCAAACTGCGCCTCGGCCCTGATTGCCGCTCGGCGGCCGCACGCTATGCCGCATGTCCCGCGCCCGCGTCTGCGCTCAATGCCGGCAACGCCGCCGGTGTCGGCGCCAGTTCCACAGATGCGCACCGGCCAGGGCCAGGCTGCCGCACACCGTCATCGCGGTCTCGCTGGCCTCGTCGGGAATGCCGAAGGCGCCGGCCAGCAGACCGAGCAGCCCCAGCGCCGCCAGCGTCCACAGCAGCCAGGGCAGCGCGTCGCGCCGGTGCCCGCGCCACAGCGCCAGCCCCGCCAACGGTGCGGCGATCGCCACGAACAGCACGTGCACCCACTCGGCCTCGGCCCAGACGCCGAACAACGGAAGCGCCGCGGCCAGCAACGGCAACGCCAGGCAATGCAGCAGGCACAGCCCGGACAGCACCATCGCCGAGGCATCGAAGAAGGATTGCGGCAGGGATTTCATGGACGTCCACTCCAGTGCATCAAGTGTTATATAGTAACATTTCTAGCCCGCCACGCCTTCGCGCCGATGCCTGCCATGTCCACTGCCGCCGTTTCCGATCGCCGCCTTCCCGTCACCGTGCTGTCCGGCTTCCTTGGCGCCGGCAAGACCACCCTGCTCAACCGCGTGCTGCACAACCGCGACGGCCGCCGGGTGGCGGTGATCGTCAACGACATGAGCGAGGTCAACATCGACGCGGCGCTGATTCGCGACGGTGGCGCCGCGCTCAGCCGCACCGAAGAGACCCTGGTCGAGTTCAGCAACGGCTGCATCTGCTGTACGTTGCGCGACGACCTGCGCCAGGAGGTGCAGCGCCTGGCCGAGAGCGGGCGCTACGACTACCTGCTGATCGAATCCACCGGTATCTCCGAGCCGATGCCGGTGGCGGCCACCTTCGCCGTGCGCGATGCCGACGGCCGCGGTCTGGTCGATGTCGCGCGCCTGGACACCATGCTCACCGTGGTCGACGGGGTCAGCTTCCTGCGCGACTTCGGTTCGGCCGAGCGGCTGGCCGACCGCGGGCTGCAGGCCGGGGCCGACGACGACCGCGGGCTGGTCAACCTGCTGGTGGAGCAGATCGAGTTCGCCGACGTGATCGTGATCAGCAAGGCCGACCTGGCCGATGCGGCCACCCTCGACCGCACCCGCGCGGTGCTGCGTGCGCTCAACCGCGATGCGCGCATCGTCGAGGCCAGCCTTGGCGACGTACCGCTGGAGCTGGTGCTGGACACCGGCCGCTTCGACTTCGTGCGCGCGCAGCTGGCGCCGGGCTGGATGCAGGCGCTGCGCGGCGAGCATGCGCCGGAGACCGAACAGTTCGGCATCGAAAGCTTCGTCTATCGCGCGCGCCGGCCGTTCCATCCGCTGCGCTTCGCGCGGCTGGCGCAGCGCGGCCTGCGCGACGTGATCCGCAGCAAGGGCTTCTTCTGGCTGGCCAGCCGCATGGACTGGGTCGGCGAACTGTCCATCGTCGGCGCCGCCACCCAGACCCAGGCCGCCGGGTTCTGGTACGCGGCGCGCGAGCGCGTGGACCGCGGCCTGCTGGACACGCCGCTGGCACTGCCGCCGTCGCCGTCGCCGCTGCCGTACACCGAGCTGGGCTGGCAGCGGCAGCAGACCGCGTGCTGGAACGCGCCGCCGCCGCAGGCCGAGGAGGTCGGCGATGCGCGCGAGTACGCGGCGCTGCGTGCGATGTGGCATCCGCTATGGGGCGACCGCCGCCAGGAACTGGCAGTGATCGGCGTCGGCCTGGACGCGGCGCGGGTGCGCGCCGAACTCGATGCCTGCCTGCTCGACGACACCGAGCTGCGCCAGGGGCCGGTGGCGTGGCAGGGGTTGGAGGATCCGTTTCCGGCGTGGAGGCGTTGATTGAGCCGGGATTCGGGAATCGTAAGAGCGGGGTGCGGGTGCTGAGGGTTGATTGCCTGCCGGCACGATCAGGCCAGATTCGTGGCTATCCATTTCCAGCGTGATGACACTGATGCGCTTGCGATTCGAGAATCGGCAGCGGGAGTTGCAGGCGCGCGCTGAGAACTAGCTACCCGCACCCACCGCGATCAGCACGATCGCCGGCACCGCCAGCAGCAGGCCGAGGCGGTTCCAGCGATTGGTGGGTTCGCCGAATACGGCGACGCCGAGCAGGGTGCCCAGGCCGATCACGCCCAGGTTCATCGCCGCGAACACGCTGGCC
The DNA here is from genome assembly GCF_014199795.1 of Xanthomonas sp. 3498. Lineage (NCBI taxonomy): Bacteria > Pseudomonadati > Pseudomonadota > Gammaproteobacteria > Lysobacterales > Lysobacteraceae > Xanthomonas > Xanthomonas sp. 3498. The sequence continues at coordinate 309,641 of NZ_JACHOH010000007.1, read as the reverse complement.
GGGCTGTCCGGCAGGGCCTGGTGCGCGCGCACGTAGAACAGGATGTTGCCGAAGTTGAGCGCGCCCAGCAGCAGGCCGGCGCCGAGGTTGCGCCAGGCCAGCGGGGCGGTGCCGCGCAGGTGGCGCCACAGCTGCACGCCCAGCAGCAGCACGAAGGCCAGCGCGAAGGCGACCAGCAGCGAGGCGGCGAACGGCGTGCCGGCCTGGGCGATGCGCTTGAGCAGCACGTCGATCGCGGCGAAGCCGACCCACACCAGCAACAGCCACGGCGCGGTGCCTGCGGCGCTGCGCGGCGCCGTGTCCGGCCGCTGCACGATGCCGGCGATGGCCAGCAGGCCCAGCGCCAGGCCGGCCAGCTTGGCGCCGTTGGCGTGTTCGCCGAACCAAAGGAAGGCCGCGGCCAGCGACAGCAGCAGCGACAGCCGCTGCGCCGCGTCGGTGCGCACGATGCCGGCGCTGGCCACCGCGCGGCCCAGCACCAGGAAGATGCCCGGCAGCAGCACGCCCAGGGCCAGCAGCGACGCCCACGGCGTATGCGCGCCGTCCAGCGCGGCCAGCGGCGGCTGCAGCAGGGCCGCGCACAGCAGCAGCGCCGCCAGGTAGTTCCAGGTCACCGCCTGGGCCAGGTCGATGCGCCGTTGCGACGCCAGCTTCAGCAGTGCCGAGACCAGCACGCTGCACACCACACTCAGCAGAACGAAGACCACACGCGGGATCCGGATCGGGAAGGGAAAAAGAACGCTGCGTGCACCGCATCCGCATGTGGCCACGACCCAGCCCCGGTATTATGACCGCATGACCTCTCCCGCTTTCCCCACCGCCTCCGGCCCAGTGACGCTGCAAGGCCCCGCCGGCCCGATCGAGGCCGCGGTTGATCTGCCCGACGCCGACGTCGCCGCGCTGCCGGTCACCGCCATCGTCTGCCATCCGCTGTCCACCGAGGGCGGCAGCATGCACAACAAGGTGGTGACGATGGTCGCGCGCGCGTTGCGCGAACTGGGCGTGCACGTGGTGCGCTTCAACTTCCGCAGCGTCGGCGCTTCCGCCGGCAGCTTCGACCACGGCGAGGGCGAGCAGCAGGATCTGGCCGCGGTGGCCGCCTGGGTGCGCGCGCAGCGGCCGCACGACGCGTTGTGGCTGGCCGGTTTCAGCTTCGGCGCCTATGTCTCGCTGCGCGCCAGCGCCGCGCTGCAGCCGCAGGTGCTGATCTCGATCGCACCGCCGGCCGGGCGCTGGGATTTTTCCGAGATGGTGCCGCCGCCGCAGTGGCTAGTGATCCAGGGCGAGGCCGACGAGATCGTCGATCCGCAGGCCGTGTACGACTGGCTGGAGACCCTGGAAGCGCAGCCGGAGCTGGTGCGCATGCCCGACACCAGCCACTTCTTCCATCGCAAGCTGATCGACCTGCGCGGCGCGCTGCAGCACGCGGTCAAGAGCTGGCTGCCGGCGGCACAGGCGTGAGCGTGGCGGCATTGCCGTCACAGCGCTACGCCGAGGGCGTGGCGCGCGGCGACTGGCGCGACGATCCTGCCCAGCACGCGGCGCTGGCCGAACTGGACCGCATCCACGTCGCGATCGTGGATGGCGACCAGGACGGCTGGCTGGACCGCCTGTCGGCGTTCTGGAAAAAGCCCGAGCCGGTGCGCGGGCTGTACTTTTGGGGCGGAGTCGGCCGCGGCAAGACCTTCCTGGTCGATCTGTTCTACGACGGCCTGCCGATCACGCGGAAGTACCGCACCCATTTCCACCGTTTCATGCGCGGCGTGCACGAGCGCCTGCGCGAGCATGCCGGGCAGAGCGATCCGCTGGCGAAGATCGCGCAGGAGTGGCGCAGCCGGCTGCGCGTGCTGGTGCTGGACGAGTTCTTCGTCACCGACATCGGCGATGCGATGCTGCTGTCGCGCCTGCTCGAGCGCCTGTTCGCCGAGGGCGTGACCCTGGTCACCACCTCCAATACCGCGCCGCAGAACCTGTACCTCAACGGCCTGCAGCGCGACAGCTTCCTGCCGGCGATCGCGCTGCTGCAGACCTACTGCGTGGAGCTGTACGCCGAGGGCACCGAGGACTACCGCATGCGCGCGCTGACCCGCTCGCCGGTGTACCGCGCGCCGCTGGCCGAGGACAGCGACGCCTGGCTGGAGCAACGCTGGAGCGAGCTGACCGGCAAGGCCGAGGCGCGCCGCGGCAACATCGAGATCGAAGGGCGCAAGATCCCGGTGCGCGCGCGCGGCAAGAGCATCGTCTGGTTCGATTTCGTCGCCTTGTGCGAAGGCCCGCGCGGTCCCAGCGACTACATCGAGATCGCGCACGAGTTCACCACCGTGCTGCTCGGCGGCATCCCGCACTTCGACCGCATGAACGAGGATGCGGCGCGGCGCTTCGTCAACCTGATCGACGAGTTGTACGACCGCCACGTCAACCTGGTCTGCACCGCGCAGGATCCGCCGCCGTCGCTGTACACCGGCGAGCGCCTGGCCGGCGCCTTCGAGCGCACCGCCTCGCGGCTGATCGAGATGCAGAGCGCCGAGTACCTGTCGGCCGCGCACCGGGTCTGAGCGCAGGACCGACGGCGCGCGCTCAGCGCACTGCGCCGGGCGCGCACAGCCCGGCGACGAAGCGCGGCATCAGGCCCGCGCCCGCAATCTCTTCCAGATAGGCGGCTGCCGGGCAACTGGCGCCGCCTTCGCTGCGTGCGCAGCGTGCCGGGCCGAACGCGCCGTCCTGCGGCAACTGCCGGTCCATGGCCTGGCGCTGCGCCACCGACAGCCCGTCGCGAAACGTGTCCTCGGCATCGAGCAGGTCGGCCGGGGTGAGCCGGTCGGTCGGCACCGTTGGGCATTGGCGATGGGTTTCACGCGCCAGCGCGTCGGCGCCGGCACCGACCAGCACGGGGCCGGCGGGCAGGGTGTTCGGCACGACGGCGGCGGGCGCAGCGCCGAGTGCGGCCAACAGCAGGAACGCGATACGCATGCGGAAGCTCCTCGGGCTGTGCGGCAGCGTAATCCTGCGCCAGCGGCGGCGCAGTGGCAGGACGCCGACCGCTTCAGCCGGAAGTTAGCGCCGGCAAAAATATCGATTGCGATTGAATCGCGCGCTATGTAATATCTCCTCCATGGACCGCACCTCTCCCCCCGACGCCACCGCGCTGCTGAAGCTGGACACCCAGCTGTGCTTCGCGCTGTATTCGGCCAACCTGGCGATGCACAAGCTCTACCGCGGGCTGCTGGGCGAGCTCGGCCTGACCTATCCGCAGTACTTGGTGATGCTGGTGCTGTGGGAACAGGACGGCTGCAGCGTCTCGGACATCGGCGAGAAGCTGTTCCTGGATTCGGCGACGCTGACCCCGCTGCTCAAGCGCCTGGAGGCGGTCGGTCTGCTGACCCGCCGCCGCGCCGCCGAGGACGAGCGCCGCGTGCTGATCGCGCTGACCGCCGAGGGCCAGGCCCTGCGTGCGCGTGCGCAGGCGGTGCCGGAAGGCGTGCTGTGCGCGGTCGCCTGCGACCTGCAGCAACTGACCCGGCTCAAGCAGGATCTGGAAGAAGTCCGCGGCAAGCTGCAGGCCGCGGCCTGAGCGATTCCCCCCGATTACCCAATCCCCTCTACACCCATGGCGCCACGGCGCCACCCTCCAAGGAGAACCACCATGGCCTCACCGACCACCATCGTCTACACCGCCACTGCCACCGCCACCGGGGGCCGCGACGGCCGCGCCGCCACCCCGGACAAGGCGCTGGACGTCAAGCTGTCGACCCCGCGCGAGTTGGGCGGCGCCGGCGGCGACGGCACCAACCCGGAGCAGCTGTTCGCGGCCGGCTACTCGGCCTGCTTCATCGGCGCGCTGAAGTTCGTCGCCGGGCAGGAGAAGGTGAAGCTGCCGGCCGAGCCGAGCATCGAAGGCCATGTCGGCATCGGCCAGATCCCGGGCGGCTTCGGCATCGCCGTGGAACTGCGCATCGCGGTGCAGGGCCTGGAGCGTGCGACGCTGGAATCGCTGGTGGAGAAGGCGCACCAGGTGTGCCCGTACTCCAACGCCACCCGCGGCAACATCGACGTCAAGCTGGTCGTGCTCGACTGAGCCAGCGGGATGTGCGGGCCGGCGCGTGCGCCGGTCCATGGCGGTAAGCGACGGGCGGCCACTGGCCGCCCGTTCGCGTTGCGGGCGCGGCGCGTGTTGCCGCGCACATTGAGGACGCTCTGCGTCAATGCAATAGTGTGCGCTTCATCAAGTCGGGCGCGCCATGCTCAGTTCCGCCTACAACGCCGAGACCGTCGCCGCCTTCCTGCAGGGCGCGCGCCGTGTGCTGGTGCTGACCGGCGCCGGCATGTCCGCCGAGAGCGGGGTACCGACCTTCCGCGGCCAGGACGACAGCCTGTGGTCGCGCTTCGATCCCGAGCAACTGGCCACCGAGGACGCCTGGCGCGCCGACCCGGCCCTGGTCTGGGGCTGGTACCGCTGGCGCATGGCGATCGTGGCGCTGGCGCAGCCGCATGCCGGGCATCTTGCGCTGGCGCGCCTGGCCGAGGTCCGCCACACCACGCTGGTGACCCAGAACGTGGACGACCTGCACCAGCGCGCCAGCAGCGAGGTCGCCGCGCACGTGCACGGCCGCCTGTCGGCGCTGCGCTGCAGCGAATGCGGCCAGCCCTGGCGCGGGCTGCTGCCGCCGGTGGACGTGCACACGCCGAGCCAGCGCCTGGCGCCGCCGGTGTGTGCGGCCTGCGGCGGCACGGTGCGCCCGGGCGTAGTGTGGTTCGGCGAGGCGCTGCCGGCGGCGGAGTGGGCACGCGCGCAGACCGCGGCGGACGCCGCCGACCTGGTGCTGGTGATCGGCAGTTCCGGCCTGGTTTATCCGGCCGCCGGCCTGCCGTTGCAGGCCAAGGAGCGCGGCGCCTGCGTGGTCGAGATCAACCCCGAACCCAGCGCGCTGTCGGCGCGCGCCGATCTGCACTGGCGCGACAGCGCGGCGGTGGCCCTGCCGCTGCTGTTGCAGCAGTGCATGGTGGCCTGAGGCCGCTGCACGTTGAAGATGTGGCTTCGATTGCTTCGGTCGACCCCCCGTGGAGTGTGATGATGGGCATCAAGCCTGGCCCCAAGCGCATCGCAAAGAGCACCGGCAAGCCGGATCGGCGTCAGCGGAACAACAAGGACATTCCGGGAAACACGAAATCCCTCAAGCCGCACAAGCACAAGCAAGGCGACTGAGCCGACCGGCGGCGCGGATGGCCGGGGAGGGCGCGCGCCGGGCGGCCGGCGGGCCGTTTCGATGGCATCTTGGCCCTTTCCGGGGCCCGGCTTCCCGGCCCCGTTATGGCCGCGAACGTTCTCCGCGGCGGGGCCAAAACCGGCTGCCGACGGCAAACCGTTGCCAGGCTTAGGTTTTCGTAATTTGACCCATATTTAGCGTTGACGTCGTCGACCGACCACACTATCTTGGGGTGGTCGGTTCCAGCGGCCCCAAGCCGCGGGATCAAAAGGGAAGCCGGTGCGGCGTGCCAACGCCAATTCCGGCGCTGCCCCGCAGCGGTAATTGGGAACGAACCCGTCATCCGCACTGAGGCGCCCGCCTTGGGAAGCGACGGGCTAGGAACCGGCCACGGCCGTTGCCCATCAGCCCGAAGACCTGCCGACAGCCGCGCGAAGCACACCGCGCGGCGCCGACCGCGCGATCTCCGGGGGGAGATGGTCGGTGCAGCGATGACCGCCCGCAGGCCCGGTGCCTGCGCCGTTTGCAGTCTTCGCGACACCGCCTGCCCCTTCGGACCCGGTCGGACCGCTGCCTGCGAGGGTCGGGCGGCCGCGTGCACCACGCTTGGAGACCTTCATGAGCCAGACCCACAGCCTGCCGGCCACCGCGTCCGTCGACGCCGCCGTCGACCCCACGACCGCCGCCGCCACTGCCGCCACCGCCCAGCCGGAGCCGGCCAGCAGCGAGCCGAGCAACGACCAGCGCGCCGTGACCTGGATCGTCAAGGACGGCGGCAACCGCCGCATGGCCTTCGACCGCTCGCGCCTGCAGCGCACCCTGGACCGGATCCACGCCGAGTTCCCGCAGCTGGACGTGAGCGACTACGAGCGCAAGGCCTTCGCCTTCATCGAGAAGAGGGAAAGCCTGTCGGCCGACGACATGGTCGACTACCTGATCCGCGAGGCCGAGTCGCGCGTGGACATCGCCACGCCGGAGTGGGAGTACTTCGCCGCGCGCCTGTACCTGGACCGCCTGTACAAGCGCGCCAGCAAGAACCGTTTCTACGATGCCGGCGAGAAGTACGGCTCCTATGTCGGTCTGCAGGAAAGCCTGGCCGACCGCGGCGTGTACTCCATCGACATCCTCAAGAACTACTCCAAGGACGAACTGGCCGAAGCCGGCCGCATGATCGATCCGGAGCGCGACAAGCTGTTCGCGTACAACGGCCTGTACCTGCTGGCCACGCGTTACCTGGCCACCGACAACTCGCGCAAGGTCTACGAACTGCCGCAGGAGCGCTGGCTGACCATCGCCCTGTACCTGATGCAGGACGAGAAGCCGCGCGAGCGCCGCATGCAGCTGGTCGGCGAGGCCTACTGGGCACTGTCCAACCTGTACATGACCGTGGCCACCCCGACCCTGGCCAACGCCGGCAAGATCGGCGGGCAGCTGTCGAGCTGTTTCATCGACACCGTCGACGACAGCCTGCAGGGCATCTACGACTCCAACACCGACGTGGCGCGCGTGTCCAAGCACGGCGGCGGCGTCGGCGCCTACCTGGGCTACGTGCGTTCCTCCGGCTCGGCGATCCGTGGCGTCAAGAACTCCAGCGGCGGCGTGGTGCCGTGGATCAAGCAGCTCAACAACACCGCCGTGTCGGTGGACCAGCTCGGCCAGCGCAAGGGCGCCATCGCCGTGTACCTGGACATCTGGCACCGCGACATCGAGGCGTTCCTGGACCTGCGCCTGAACAACGGCGACCAGCGCCTGCGCGCGCACGACGTGTTCACCGCGGTGTGCGTGCCGGACATCTTCATGGAAGCGGTCGAGCGCCGCGGCGAGTGGTACCTGTTCGACCCGCACGAGGTGAAGGAGGTCAAGGGCTGGTACCTGCAGGACTTCTTCGACGAGAAGCGCGGCGAAGGCAGCTTCCGCGCGCGTTACGAGGAAGTGGTGGCCGACGAGCGCATCGGCCGCAAGGTGGTCAAGGCCATCGACATGTTCAAGCGGATCATGGTCAGCCAGCTGGAGACCGGCAACCCGTTCATGTTCTATCGCGACGAAGTCAATCGCATGAACCCGAACAAGCACCAGGGCATGGTCTATTCCAGCAACCTGTGCACCGAGATCCTGCAGAACATGAGCCCGACGCGGGTCATCCAGGAGATGATCAGCGGCGACCAGATCGTCACCACCAAGCAGGCCGGCGACTTCGTCGTGTGCAACCTGTCCTCGGTGAACCTGGGCCGCGCGGTCACCGCGCAGCCGGACCTGCTGTCGCCGGACATCCTGGAGCGGCTGATCCGCGTGCAGGTGCGCATGCTCGACAACGTCATCGACCTCAACGAGCTGCCGGTGCCGCAGGCCACCATCACCAACCAGAAGTACCGCGCGATCGGCCTGGGCACCTTCGGCTGGCACCACCTGCTGGCGCAGAAGGGCATCGACTGGAACTCGCGTGCGGCCGAAGACTACAGCGACGAGCTGTACGAGCGCATCAACTACCTGACCATCCAGGCGAGCCTGGCGCTGGCCAAGGAGAAGGGCGCGTACAAGGTGTTCAAGGGCAGCGACTGGCAGAACGGAGAGTACTTCAGCAAGCGCGGCTACGACAGCGCCGAGTGGCAGGAACTGGCCGCGCAGGTGAGCGTGCATGGCGTGCGCAACGCCTGGATGGTGGCGGTGGCGCCGAACATGAGCACCGCCCAGATCGCCGGCTCCACCGCGTCGATCGACCCGATCTACAGCGCGTTCTACTACGAAGAGAAGAAGGACTTCCGCCGCCCGGTGGTGGCGCCGGGGCTGACCGTGGACACCTATCCGTACTACGAGAAGGGCGCCTACAAGGTCGACCAGTTCGCCAGCGTGCGCCAGAACGCGCGCCGCCAGCGCCACGTCGACCAGTCGATCAGCTTCAACTTCTACGTGCCCAGCGGCATCCGCGCCAGCACCCTGCTGGACCTGCACATGACCGCGTGGAAGGAAGGCCTGAAGACCACCTACTACGTGCGTTCCAACGACATCGACATCAGCGAGTGCGAGTGGTGCTCGAGCTGATCGCCGGCGCCTGACGCCACCGGCGCGCGGCGGCCCATGGCCGCCGTGCGTTTCGCATTCCCGCGCCGCCCGCCGGCGCTGCTCACCCGACTATTGAAGCAACTTCCATGGCCATCGCGCTCGACCGCATCAAGATCCTCGAACCGCTGCACCCCAACCGCTCCACCGGCATCATCAACGGCACCACCAGCGGCATCCTCAACTGGAACGACATCCCGTACCCGTCCTTCTACCGGGCGTACAAGGAGCTGTCGACCAACTTCTGGATTCCCGACGAAGTGGACATGAAGGGCGATGCCAAGCAGTACGGGGAGCTGTCGGCGCGCGAGAAGAACGCCTACGACTCGATCATCGGCTTGCTGGCCACGCTGGATTCGCCGCAGACGCGCTTCATCTACAACGTCGCCGAATACATCACCGACCCGGCCGCGCACGCCAACGCCGCGATCATCGGCCAGCAGGAAGTGATCCATAACGAGAGCTACTCGTACGTGCTGGCGTCGATCGCCGGCCTGGCCGACCAGAACCGCGTGTTCGAGATCGCGCGGACGCATCCGACCATCATCGCGCGCAACCAGCCGATCATGCAGGCCTACGACGACTTCATGCGCGAGAAGACCGCAGAGACCCTGCTGCGCTCGCTGATCCAGTCCTCGATCCTGGAAGGCATCAACTTCTATTCCGGCTTCGCGTATTTCTACAACCTGGTGCGGCAGAACCGCATGACCGGCACCGGCAAGATCATCAGCTTCATCAACCGCGACGAACTGGCCCACACCAAGTTCATCAGCGAGCTGATCCGCGCCATCATCGGCGAGAACGCCGAGCTGCAGACCAACGAGCTGACCGACTACGTGCACCAGGCCTTCGAACACGCGATCCGCCTGGAGACCGAGTGGTCCTCGGAAGTGCTCGACGGCATCGAGGGTATCGACGTGGACGAAATGATCCAGTACGTGAAGTACCGCGCCAACAAGATGTCCGGCATGCTCGGCATCGAGAAGCTGTACAGCGGCGCCAGCGACAACGTGATGCCGTGGATCAAGGCCTACGCCGACAACTTCACCGAGACCAAGACCGACTTCTTCGAGATGCGCAACGCCAGCTACAAGAAGACCAACTCGGACAACGGTTTCGACGATCTTTGAGGGGCCGGGATTTGGGATTCGGCATTCGGGATTCGTAGCAGCAACGTGGAACCCGCTTTTCCCAGTCCCTGATCCCGTGCGCAGGAATTTGTTCTGCGCGACGGGTGGAAACCACGTCGACCCGCTCTTTCGAATCCCCAATCCCGACTCCCCAATCCCGGCTCCATGCGTATCCTGCTCGCCTACGCTTCGCTCAGCGGCAACACCCGCGACGTCGCCCGCCGCGTGCATGCGCAGTGCGAGGCGGCTGGGCACGCGGTCACCTGGATCCATACCGACCTGCAGACGCTGCAGGGCGCGCTCGGCGATGCCGCGCGCGCGGCGGACTTCGATCTGCACCTGCTCGGCAGCTGGAGCGACAACGCCGGGCGCACGCCGGCGGAGATGAAGCGCTACATCGCCGAGCTGGTCGAGGCGACCGGCAAGGCGATCGAGGTCGCGGCGTTCGGCACCGGCGAGACGCAGTGGGGGCTGGAGTACTACTGCGGTGCGGTCAAGCGCATTGCGCGGTTCTTCGACAGCGCCTATCCATTGCTTGAGATCGAACAGATGCCGCATGGCGACCGTGACAACGCGGCGATCGACGCCTGGTGCGCGCAGGTGCTGGCGTTGCGCGCGGCGCGGGCGTCGTCGGCAGATGCCGTGCCAGTGGCCGCTGCCGAGCCCCCGTCCGCCGGCGCGGGCGGATTCGCTGCGAGGGTGTTGCCGCTGCAGGGCAGCGGCTGACGCCGTCGTCGTTCCTCCGTTTTCCTGGCATTGCCGGTGTCGCCATCGTACGCCGGGCTTCTTCCGACATCAGACAAGGTTCCGTTCCATGCTCACCACCATCACCGTCTCCAGCGCCGAACAGTTCGCCGATGCGCTCGCCGCCCACCCGCGTGTGCTGGCCGATTTCAACAAGGACAACTGCCCGGGCTGCCGCATGCTCGACAAGTCGCTGGAGCGCTTCGCCGAGGGCGAGAGTGCGCAGGGCGTGACCCTGCTCAAGGTGAAGATGGAAGACGTGGGCGAGGACTTCTTCCGCGCCCAGGGCCTGCGCCAGACCCCGACCCTGATGCTGTTCCGCCAGGGCGAGGAAGTGGCGCGCGTCCCCGGCTTCGTGCCGCCGGCCAAGATCGACGAAGCGGTGCGCACGCACTTGGGCTGAGCGGCCAGGTCTCTTTTGGGCGGCGGCTTCGGCCGCGCCAGGCTCCCCATGCGGTCTCCGGCCGTGATCGATGCTCCAGGATCACTTGCTGCCGCTCTTGCGAACGAGAATCGGGCCCGCCCATTGGAATGCGCTGCGAGGAACGCCGGCGCGCGCTGCTGACGCAACGCCCCGGACCGATGCCGGATGCCTCGCCGGCGCCGCAGCCGCATCAGATGGGAGCGGCTTCCGCCGCGACGGGCTCTACCAGAGGGTTGTCGTAGCGGATGCCCAGGGTACTTAGCGCTGCTCTTAGAACACTGTGCGGTGATGCGCGGATGCGCTGGATCCGGTTCCCGAGTAAGACCGCCCAGTGTTCGCCCCCTCGTTGGCATGCACGCGCGTGGCCGCATCGCTTGACATCAACCGCGCTTGAGGTCGTGCAATAGACGCTCCCTCGTCAAGGAGCCTGCGATGCGTATTACCCATGTCCGCCTGCCTTGCACCGACGTCGCGGCCGGTCTGGCCTTCTACCGCGAGGTGCTGCAGTTGCCGGCCGGAACCGACCATGTGCGGATCGGCTGGAGCCGTCTGGAGCTGACGCCGGGGGCCGAGGTCGGCAGCGTGCATTTGGCCTTCAACCTGCCGCCTGTCCGCTTCGATGCCGCCTGCGACTGGCTGTCGCAACGCGCGGCGCCTTTATCCGATGCGCAAGGCACCACGCGTTTCGCACTCGGTGGCGCATGGCAATCGCAGTCGGTGTACTTCGCCGGCCCCGATGGCGCGGTGCTGGAGTTGATCGCACGCGCGCCGCTGCCGGCGCAGCCGGCATTCCAGGGCGCGTTCTCGGCGCACGAATTGCAGTGCATCAGCGAGGTCGGCTTGCCCAGCACGCAGGTTCCGGCAGTGGTCGCGACGGCGCAGCAGGAGATCGGGCTGCATCCATTGCAGGTCCCATCCGCCCAATTCGCTGCGCTCGGCGATCACACCGGTCTGCTGATCGTGGTGGATACGCAACGGCGCTGGTTTCCGCAGCAACAGCAGCTGCCGTTTGCGCATGGGGTGGAGGTGGTCGTGGACGGTGTGCGTCCAGGCCAAGTGCTTCGCGATGCAGCGGGATGGGAGGTGCGTTCCTGATGACCGGTTCTGCACGGATGGATCCATTGTGGGAGTGGCTTCAGCGGCGGCTGGCGTCACCGTGGGACTCTTTCGCAACGGATGGCCCGAGGCGATGCGTAACGCCTCGGGCCGGGACTGGCGATACGTTGGCCGGGTGCACTGTGGGAGGGACTTCAGTCCCGACGCGCTGAGGTTGGGTACCTGGCAGGCGTCGCTCGTCGCGGCTGCACGACCGGTGATTCCTGCATGCGTGCATGGAGCGCACAGCGATGCACTGCCGCCCCTATCCACGCCTGCCCGCCGCATGCCCCTGCGCCAACTGCCACAGGTGGCGCACGATCGGCATCGTCTGCACGGTGGCCGGTAGCGCGGCCAGTGCCAGCCGCGCCATCGGCACGCGGCCTTCGATGTCCAGGTAGCGCACGCCGGGCAACTGCACCTGGGTGGTGGAGGCCGGTACCACCGACACGCCCAGTTCGGCGGCGACCAGGTTGACGATGGAGGACATCTGCGGCGCCTCCTGGTCGATGCGCAGGTCGAAGCCGGCCTGGCGGCAGGCGTCGAGGATTTCGTCGTACAGGCTGGTGCCGAAGCTGCGCGGGAACAGGATGAAGGGTTCGCCAGCCAACGCCGACAGCGGCGCGCGCTTGCACTTGGCCAGCCGGTGCCCGGCCGGCACCGCGATCTTCATCGGCTCGTTGGGGAACTTCAGCAACTGCAGTTCCGGCGGCGTGACCACGCTGTAGCGGATGAAGGCCGCATCCAGACGGCCCTGCAGCAGCGCGGCGAGCAGGCCGGCGGTATTGGTTTCCTCCAACGACAACGCCACCGCCGGCCAGCCGCGGCGAAAGCCGCGCACCAGCGTGGGCACGACCGGATTGAATGCGGCCGACGCGGTGAAGCCGAGCCGCAGCACGCCGCTTTCGCCACGCGCGGCGCGTCGGGCCGCCTCGCTGGCGCGTTCCAGGTCGGCCAGCACGCGCCGTGCCTCGGTGCGGAAGGCGTGCCCCGCTTCGGTGAGCTCGGCGCCGCGCGGCGTGCGCACGAACAGCGGCGTGCCCAGTTCCTCCTCGAGCGCGCGGATCTGCTGGCTCAGTGGCGGTTGCTGGATGCCCAGTTGCGCCGCGGCGCGGGTGAAATGGCCGACCTCGGCCACGGCCAGGAAATAGCGCAGATGGCGCAGTTCCACGTCATATCCATCACGTATGGAGAGTGGGTGCATCATATATTGGACGCGGGGTCGGCGCAGGCGAATACTGCACCTCCATCCACTCCTACGATGTCCGTCGTGAACGCTTCCAGCCAATGCCCGCCCGTGCAGGCGGTGGACGATGCGCCGCTGCTGCGCATCCGCCTGGCCCTGTTCCTTGCCGGCTTCGCCACCTTTTCGCTGCTGTACAGCGTGCAGCCGTTGCTGCCCGAGTTCGCGCACGAGTTCGGGCTCAGCGCCGCGACCAGTTCGCTGCCGCTGTCGCTGGCCACCGGCGGCCTGGCGATCGCGATCTTCTGCGCCGGCGCGGTGTCGGAAACGCTGGGCCGGCGCGGCCTGATGTTCGTGTCGATCGCGTTGGCGGCGCTGCTCAACCTGTTGGCGTCGTGCCTGCCGCACTGGGGTTCCCTGGTGGTGGTGCGCGCGCTGTCCGGCATCGCCCTGGGCGGCGTGCCGGCGGTGGCAATGGTTTACCTGGCCGAGGAACTGCCGGCGAACCGGCTCGGCGCGGCGACCGGGCTGTACGTGGCCGGCAATGCCTTCGGCGGCATGGTCGGCCGTATCGGCATGAGCATGCTCACCGACCATTTCGACTGGCGCATCGCGCTGGGCACGCTGAGCGTGGTGGATCTGCTGGTCGCGATCGGTTTCGTCCTGCTGCTGCCGCCGTCGCGGCACTTCGTACGCCGCCAGGGCGTGAACCTGCGCTTCCACCTGCGCGCCTGGGGCGGGCACCTGCGCGATCGCCATCTGCCGTGGCTGTTCGCGATTCCATTCCTGGCGATGGGCGTGTTCGTCAGCGTCTACAACTACGCCGGCTTCCGCCTGGGCGGGCCGGAGTTCGGGCTGAGCCAGAGCCAGCTCGGCCTGATCTTCAGCGCCTACGTGTTCGGCATCGTGTCCTCGTCGGTCGCCGGTGCGGCGTCGGACCGCTTCGGCCGCGGCCCGGTGGTGCTGGCCGGCATCACCACCGCGGCGCTGGGCGTGGCGCTGACCCTGGCGCATGCGCTGGTGCCGATCATCGCCGGCATCGTGCTGCTGACCATCGGCTTTTTCGTCGCGCATTCGGCGGCCAGCGCCTGGGTCGGACGCCTGGGCGGCCAGCACAAGAGCCATGCCGCCTCGCTGTACCTGCTGGCCTACTACGCCGGCGCCAGCGTGATCGGCTCGCTCAGCGGTGCGGCCTGGCAGCACGGCGGCTGGAATGCGCTGGTCGCCTGTTGTCTGGTCCTGCTGGGCATCGGCCTGGTCGCCGCGCAGGTGCTGCACCGCGGCGCCGACGACAGCCGCCCTTACGGCCGCTTCGGGCCGCATCCGCCGCGCGGCGAGTGAGCCGCGCCGCCATCAGCCAACGAGGATCCGCAATGCAGATCGACCACCTCGACCATCTGGTTCTCACCGTCGCCGACATCGAGGCCAGCTGCGCGTTCTACACGCGCGTTCTCGGCATGCAAGTGCAGCGCTTCGGCGAAGGCCGCACCGCGCTGGCGTTCGGCCGGCAGAAGATCAACCTGCATGCCGCCGGCCGCGAATTCGAGCCGAAGGCGCGCGTGCCCACGCCCGGTTCCGGCGACCTGTGCTTCCTCACCACCACGCCACTGGCGCAGGTGGCCGAGGAACTGCAGGCCGCCGCCGTGCCGATCGAGGACGGGCCGGTGCAACGCACCGGCGCCACCGGCCCGATCCTGTCGCTGTATTTCCGCGACCCGGACGGCAACCTGATCGAGGTCGCCAACCCGTCGTGACCGCGGGCGCCGCCGTGGCAGCGCCCGCGTCGTGCGCTCACTCCGAGTAGCTCACCGACAGGGTCACGTTGGCGTAGCCGCCGCTGCCGCCGACCAGGCGGAAGAAGTAGCTGCCGGTGGCCGGCACCGCCATCTGCACATTCTGCGTGGTGCCGTTGCGCACCGAGCTGTAGTCGGCGTCGCTGCCGTCGGCGCTGGGCGCGCGCACCGCGCGCACGTACAGCCGCAATTGGCCGCTGCCGCCGAGGGTGCGGATCTGCAGGTTGCGCGCGTTGGTGGGCACGTCCAGGCGGTACAGTGTGCCCTGGCCGGCCGCGGCGGACAGCTTGCTCTGCGTGCCGCGTGCGATCGGAGTGGCGGTGGCTTCCTCGCCGCCGCCGCTGGCGCCGGCCGCGCGCGCCACCGCCTTGCCGGCATTGAGGATGCCGGCACCGATGCGCAGCGTCGGCTTGACCGGGAACACGTTGGAGGTCTGGGTCAGGATGTCGCGCATCTGCGCGCTCGTCGGCACCGGCCGGCCGGCGCTGATCGCAGCGCTGATCGCCAGCGCGACCACGCCGGCCACGTGCGGCGAGGCCATCGAGGTGCCGGCATAGCCGGCGTAGGTAGGCTGGTCCGGACCATGGGTGCCTTTGTTGAGGGTGGACCAGACCAGACCGGTACGTACCGATCCCGAGCCGCTGGACGCATCGTTGGCGTAGACGCCGCCGCCGGGCGCCGACAGGGTGATGGTGTTGCCGTAGTTGGAGTAGTACGCGCGGCCGCCGGTGATGCCGGTGGCCGCGATGTTGATGACGCCCGGGCAACTGGCCGGCGAATAGGCCGCGGCGTCGGCGTTGTCGTTGCCAGCGGCCACCACCACCACGCTGCCGCGCGCGATGGCGCTGGAGATGGCGTTGGCGGTCACCGAATCCTGCGCGCAGCTGCCGCCGCCGCCCAGGCTCATGTTGATCACTTCGGCCGGGTTGGTGTTGTCGGGCACGCCGTCGACATGGCCGCCGGACGCCCACACGATGGCATCGGCGATGTCGGCGGTGGTGCCGCCGCAGTGACCGAGCGCGCGGATCGGCAGGATCTTCGCGTCCGGCGCGATCCCGGCCATGCCGATGCCGTTGTTGGTGCGCATGGCGATGGTGCCGGCGACGTGGGTGCCGTGCCAGGAGCTGTCGCTCTGTTCGTTCGGCTGCGCGCAGCCGCCGTTGGCGACCAGGTATTTGTCGTCGGTGGTCCAGTCGCCGGTATCCCAGCCGCCGGCCGCGCGGCCGTTGCTGGCGCGGCCGGACATCAGCGCATCGCTGATGAAGTCGTAGCCGGCGTTGGCCAGCGACGTGTCCAGATCCGGATGCGCGGTGATGCCGGTGTCGATCACCGCCACCACCACGCCCTGGCCGGTGCCGTACTGCCAGGCCGGCAGCAGGTCGATGCCGCCGCGGTTGGCGTAGCCGGTGGTCTCCGGCGCCAGCGTTTCCAGGTGGCCGTCGGGCGTGCGCAGGTGCCATTGCACCTCGTAACCCGGGTCGTTGGGCGCGGCGACGGCACCGGCCGTGGCCTGCGCGGTGCTGCGCACCGGCTTGAGGATCAGGTTCGGCTCGACGTGCGCCACCGCCGGGTCGGCGCGCAGGCTGGTCATCAGCGTCTCCAGCTGCGAAGGGCTCAGCGCGCGGTTGGGCCGCACCAGGTCCGCGCCGGTGGCAAGCCGCCGCACCCGGCTCAGCGCTGGCGCGCTCTGCCGATAGGTGCTGGCCCAGGTGCCGGCGCTGCTGCGCGCGGCCTGGTTGAGCGTGCTGGCTGCAGCGTTGGCATCGCGGCGTGCGCTGCTGCCGTCGCGGTAGGTCACGATCAGGCCATCGTAGACCGTGGATTGCCCGGGCGTGGCCTGGGCCAGGGTGGAGAAGCGCGGGGCGGACTGCGCCTGCGCGGTGGCGGCGAGCGCCAGGCCCAGCGACAGGGCGAGCAGGTTGCGGGAGAACGGTGCGGTGGACGTCATGGCGGTGTCTCTGCAGAAGAGCGGGGAGGCGGAGTGGAAGGCGTGACGGGATGCGCTGCGCGCGTCACCAACTGAAGCCGGCACCGGCGGACACGCTCTTCTCGCTGCCGGAGAAGGCGCCGCCGAGCGAGACGCTGGCGCGGTTGCCGATCGCGCGCTGGTAGCCGACGGCCAGTGCGCTTTCGCCGCCCTGCGAACCGACGCCGACGCCGACGCGATTGGCTCCGGCCAGGCCGGAGGTGTTGACCGCCATGCCGGCATAGGCGGCGCTGACCGCGCCCATCCGGTCGATGCGCCGGTCCAGGTGCTGGAAGCGCTGGTCGGTGTCGTTGCGCAGCTTGGTCAGGTTGTCGTCCCACCCCGCCATGCGGCTGTCGGTGTAGGCGTTGGCGCTGCTGAGGGTGGCGCTGTCGCCGGCCTGCATCTGCGCGACGTTGACCGCATCGGTGGCGGCGCTGCCGGCCGCGACGTTGCTGATCTGCCGTTCGTTGCCGGCGCTGCCCACCGAGACGGTGTTGGCGCGGGTGGCGGAGGAACCGCGGCCGATCGCCACGGCGTTGGTCGCCGAGACCGAGGCGTCCTGGCCGATGGCGGTGCCGGAGGCGGCGGTGATCGTGGCGCTTTCGCCCACCGCCACCGCATTCGTGGCGCTGACACTGATGCTGGCGTTGGCGCCGACCGCGGTGCTGCCGTCGGCATTGACCTGCGCGTTGCCGCCCAGCGCGGTGTCGTTGGGGCCATAGGCCAGCGCATTGGAACCGATCGCCGTGCCGTTCTGGCCGTTGGCGGTGGCCTGCGCGCCCACTGCCACCGCGTTGGTGCCGGCGCCGACGCTGGGGCCGCCCTCGGCACCGCCGCCCACCGCCACGCCGCCGGCACCGCTGCCGACACGGGTGTCCAGCGACGACAGCGCACCGTCCAGCGCCGACAGCGCCGAGCCGACCGTGCCGTAGCTGCGGCCCTGGATCAGATAGCTGCCGCCGTTGAAGCTGCCATCGCCGCCGACCGCGCTGCCGGCGCCGAGCGCGCTGGCGATGCTGCGCAACTGCAGCACGTTGACCGCATCGGTGTCGGCGGTGCCGGCGGCGACGTAGGTGAGCTGGCGCAGCGCGCCGTCGTTGCCGAACGCCACCACGTTGTCGCGGTCGGCCATCGAACCGGCGCCGATGGCCACGCTGTTGATGCCGGTGGCGGCGCTGTTGTAGCCCAGCGCGACGCTGCCCGCGGTCAGCGCGGTGGCGCCGCTGCCGAGCGCGGTGGCGCCGATGGCGTTGGCGCTGGCGACGGAGCCGAACGCACTGGCGTCCTGCCCGTCGGCGAAGGAGGTCGCGCCCACCGCCAGCGCATGGCTGCTGGTGGCCACCGCCGAGGCGCCCAGCGCCATGCTGTAGTCGGCATCGGCATGGCTGTCGAAGCCCAGCGCGGTGCCGTAGTCCGACAGCGCCCAGGCACCAGCGCCGACGGTGACCGCGCCCAGCCCGTTGGACTGCGCCGGCACGCCGGCATTGCTGGCGCCGATCGCCACGCTCTGCTGGCCGGCCGCCGCGGCGTTGTCGCCGATCGCGATGCCGCCGTCGCCGCTGGCAGTGGCGGAATAGCCCATCGCCACGCCGAAGAAGCCGGAAGCGACGCTGTAGCCGCCCGTGGCGATGGCGCCGGTACCGCCGGCATTGGCCGCATAGCCGAACGCGCTGGACTGCACGCCGCTGGCGGTGGTGGAGGAACCGCTGGCGGTGGCGTACTCGCCGGTGGCCGCGGAGGTCGAGCCCACCGCCGTGGCGCCGCCGCTGGTGGCGCTGGCGTTCCAGCCCAGCGCGCTGGCGGAGTCGGCGGTCGCGGTGGCGGCGGTGCCCAGGGCCAGCGAGCCGAAGCCGGTGCTCTGCGCTCCGGCCGAGTCGCCATAGGTGCTGCCGAAGAAACTGCCGCCGATCGCGATGGCCGAGGTGCCGCTGGCGACCGCGCCGTCGCCCATGGCGATGGCGGCACTCTCGGAGGCGACGGTGTGGTGGCCGATGGCGACGGCGAAGGCGCCGGAGGCATCGGCGCGGGCGCCCATCGCCACCGCGCGCAGGCCAGCGGCGCTGGCGTAGTCGCTGCCGTCGTTCAAGCCTTCGGCCAGGAAATAACGGGCGGTGTTCTGGCTGCCCGGCTGCACGTCCTGAGTGGTGGCATCCTGGGGCGCGGCCTCGGCGGCCTCGGCGCTGTCGGTCTCGGTGCTGGCGGCCGCGGCGGCAGTACCGCTGTCCGTCGCCTGTGCGTGTGGCTGCGGCTGCGTGGTCGCAGCCGGCGCCGTGGCGGCGAAGGCGCTCGCGGGCAGGCTCAGCGCGAGCAGCAACGCGGCGGTCAACAGACCGTCAGACGCCCGCGGCAGGATGAACGAGGTTGGCGACAGCGGGCGCACACCGGTGCGCAAAGCGGTAAGCAGAAGAGGCATGGTCGGC
The DNA here is from genome assembly GCF_014199795.1 of Xanthomonas sp. 3498. Lineage (NCBI taxonomy): Bacteria > Pseudomonadati > Pseudomonadota > Gammaproteobacteria > Lysobacterales > Lysobacteraceae > Xanthomonas > Xanthomonas sp. 3498. The sequence continues at coordinate 290,622 of NZ_JACHOH010000007.1, read as the reverse complement.
TCCGGGCTGGGTCGGGAGCGTCGTCCCGACAACGAGTCAGGCCCGATTAAGGCCGCAAGGGGTCGCCCCCTTCAATGCACGCAGATTCACGCCTTCCTCACGGTAGACTCACCGCCATGGGAGTCTGGGTGAGATGGGGTGCGCACTCTCCGCCGGTCGCGCTGGCTGCGCGGCTGTGGCGGCGCCTCTCGCTGTGGCTGCGCCGGGTGCCGATCACCGACCCGCTGGACCGGCGCAACGCGCCCGCACTGCAGGTGCTGTTCGTGTTCCTGGGCAGCGAGATTCCGCTCAACAAGCTGTATCACCTGCTGACCGCGCCGCGTATCGAGATGAGTGCGGTGCAGTTGGCGGTGGATGTCGGCACCGATGCGGCGATCGCCGCCGCAGCCTGGGGCGGGGTCTGGATGATCCGTCGCGGCCTGCTCAAACAGGCCGCCGCTGCGTTCATTGCGGTGGTGCTGTGCTCGGCGGTCGCCGCCAACCTGGCCTTCGGCTACCAACTGCAGGCCTTCGATCCGTATCCGATGATGATGCTGACCCTGGCTGCGCTGGTGATCGGGCGCCGCGCGCTGTGGCTGGTATACCTGTGCATTCCGCTGATCTTCTGGCTGGGCATGGAAAGCCCCTGGGGCCAGGACCCGCACGGCAACCGCAGCCCGTTCCAGAACCTGCCGTCGCTGGCGCTGAGCTACCTGATGATCACCCTGGTGCTGGACCGCACCGTCGCCGCGCTGCGCGAGAGCCTGTGGCGTGCGCGCCGCAGCGCCGCGCGCCTGCGCGTGGAGATGCGCGAACGCACGCAGGCCCAGCAGCGGCTGCTGCATCTGCAGAAGATCGAGCTGGTCGAACAACTGGCCAGCGGCGTGTCGCACGACTTCAACAACATCCTCAGCGCGATCCTCGGCTACACCGAGCAGCGCCATTGCGTGCACGAGCTGGACTATCACCCGCCGCGCGATGCGCTGCTGCTGGCCGAGGCGCTGGAAGGCGTGGCCCTGGCCGCGCAGCGCGGCGTGGCAGTCAGCCGCAAGCTGCTCAGCTTCAGTCGCCGCGAGGCCAGCGTGCCCGAGCGCTTCGACGCCGGCGAAGCGCTGCGCAGTTTGCAGCCGATGCTGCGGCAACTGTTCGGCCCCACGGTGCAGGTGCGGCTGGACCTGGCCGCCGAGCCGGCACCGGTGTTCCTGGACCGCAGCCGTTTCGACCTGGCATTGCTCAACCTCGCCGCCAACGCGCGCGACGCGATGCCCAGCGGCGGCTGCTTTTCGCTGCAGCTGCACCGCGATGGCGAGGCCGTCGCCATCGCCATTGCCGATACCGGCGTGGGCATGAGCGAGGCCGTGCAACGGCAGATCTTCGAGCCGTTCTTCACCACCAAGCCGGCGGGGCAGGGCACCGGACTCGGCCTGGCGGTGGCGTTCGAGATGGCGCAACAGGCGCATGGCAGCCTGCAGGTGCGCAGCGCGCCCGGCGCCGGCAGCTGTTTCGTGCTGCGCCTGCCGCTGGCCGGGCTCAGCGTTCCTGCGGCATGAGCAGATAGCCTTCGCCGCGCACCGCGCGCAATGGCAACGCGCTACCGGTGCGCTCCTGCACCTTTTGCCGCAAGCGATGCAGCAACGCGTCGAGCCGGTGCGGGTCGATCTCCAGCCCGGCGTTGCCGCCGAGCATGCCGATCAATGCCTCGCGGCTGACCAGCCGCCCGCGCGCCTGCCACAGGCTCTGCAGCACCTTGCGTTCGGACGCGGTCAACGGCACCGCCTGCCCGTCCGGCGCGAACAGGCACCAGCCATCGTCCTGCAGCTGCCATTCCTCGCTGGCCGGCGCGCTCGGCCGCAGCATGCGTCGGGCCACGCTGAACAAGGTGGCGGCGAGGATCTCGATCTGCACCGGCTTGATCAGGTACGCATCCGCGCCTTGCACCAGCCCGCGCACCAGATCCGGCTGCTCGCCGCGGCCGCTGAGGATGACGATGCCCATGCCGGGGCGGCGTTCCTGCAGTTGCTGGGTCAGGGTGAAGCCGTCGCTGTCGGGCAGGCCGATGTCGAGCACAATCAGGTCGAAACGCTGCGCCTCCAGCGCCGCCCACAGCGCCTGTGCGGTGCGCAGCGGGGTGGCCTCGAAGCCGTGGCGCAGCAATCCGGGCAGCAGCACGCGGTCGCGCAGCACATCGTCGTCCTCCAGCAACGCCACCCGCAGCAGGGCGTTGGCAGTGGCGGCGAGCGGGGACGGGCTGGGATCGGAAGCGCGGCTCACGAGGCGGAATCGGCGAAGGGACGGCATTCCTCACACAGCAGCGTACGGCGTCGAGGACGCCGTGACGGCTGAGCATCCTGCCGCGTCCCGGACAGTAGCCAGTTTCCAACGGGCTTTCAATGCGCGGGCAACGCTTCAGCGGCCGTGGCGGCCCGGACTTGCGTTGCCGCGGTGCGCGCCCAAGATAGGAAGGCGTCGCGCCATCGGCGCGCACCTCCACCACGTCCGGGACCGCCACGATGTCGCAGTTGCTGCAGGATCACGCCGCGTCCGCGCAGGCCGCGTCTTCCGCGCTGGAAGCGTTCGTCGACCGCCATCGGCGCCTGTTCGTGCTGACCGGCGCCGGCTGCAGCACCGACTCGGGCATTCCCGACTACCGCGATGCCGCCGGCGACTGGAAGCGGGCGCAGCCGGTGACCTACCAGGCCTTCATGGGCGAACTGGCGACGCGGCAGCGCTACTGGGCGCGCAGCCTGCTCGGCTGGCCGCGCTTCGGCCATGCGCGACCCAATCCCACCCATGCCGCGCTGGCGCAACTGGAAGCGCGCGGCCAGGTGGAAGTGCTGCTGACCCAGAACGTGGACGGCCTGCACCAGGCCGCCGGCAGCCGCGCCACCATCGACCTGCATGGGCGCCTGGACGTGGTGCGTTGCATGGGCTGCGAGCGGCGCATGCCGCGCGAGGCGTTCCAGCAGCATCTGCTGCAGCACAACCCGCAGTGGGCGACGCTGCAGGCCGCACCGGCACCCGACGGCGATGCCGACCTGGAGGGCGAGGACTTCGCCAGCTTCGTGGTGCCGGCCTGCACGCGCTGCGGCGGCGTGCTGAAGCCGGACGTGGTGTTCTTCGGCGAGAACGTGCCGCGCGAGCGCGTGGCCAGCGCCTTCGCGCATCTGCAGCGCGCCGACGCGGTGCTGGTGGTGGGCTCGTCGCTGATGGTCTATTCCGGCTTCCGCTTCGTGCAGGCCGCGGCCAAGGCCGGGCTGCCGATCGCCGCGGTCAACCTGGGCCGCACCCGCGGCGACGACCTGCTGCGCCTGAAAGTGGAGCAGCCGTGCGCGCAGGCGCTGGCCTTCCTGCTGCCGCGCCCGGCCGCCTGACCGCTCCGGCCGATCCTGTCGCTGTACTTCCGCGATCCAGACGGGGCGATCCAGTCCAGTAGTGTCCTGCAGCGCGTCGGCTCTACCGGCGAGGCGCACCCATGCTCGCTACGCATCGGCGCGCGCTGCCGTCTTCGGCGTATGTCGGCGTGCCGGGAACAGCAGCGAGCCTACTGAACGCCCACGATCGGATTCTGATACCGGCCGACAGCTGGCACCAGGTGCCGGGCATGGCTAAAGCATCGAGATCCAGGCCTGTGGCCTATTCGGCGTGATGCCACTTGCATACGCCGTTCAACACAGGGAGGAGCCGGCCATTGCCCGTCGGCTTCACCACCACGCCGTCGATCACCTCGCCGTCGCGGTTGATCGTGACGTCGGCCTGCAGGATGTCGCTGGACGACGTGTCGACTCTTTCGTGCTCCGTCCATTGGTAAATCGTTCTCGTGCTTTGGTCGTACTGCGACTGCGGCGTTGTGATGTAACTGGTGGCTTCGCCATGGAAGAGCGCCATGACGATGTAACGCCCTGGCTTGATCCGGGTGAACATGAACTCGCCATTGGCGTTCGTCTTGCCCGCAAGGCCTGACGCAAACGCGCGCTTATCTACGTCAACCCGCACTTTTGCGCCTTTGTTGCGGTTGGCATCGATCAGGTCGATCGCTTCCTTCAGATAGGGCGTGTACGGGAAAAGCATGATTCCCTGATTCGGCGTCGTCTGGAATTGGGAACCACCTGCCGTCATTACCCGCCCGCACGTGAAGCCCTTGATCGTCGAGCTGCCTTCGGACTGCAGGCGCGTATCCGCGTCTGTGGGGGTGTATGTCGCCTTGGGCGTGACGACCTTGCGGCGGTCGGCGATTTCAGGCGCGGCACCGCGGTCGTCACCAGCGCTGACGACCGCTGTTTCTCGCTTGGCGGTCACCGATGCCTTGGCGGCCTCCTCTGCACTCATGCCGCCATTCAGCGCGGCCAGCAGTGGTTTGGCGAGTGCGGAATTGCGAGCGGCATTGCGTCGGCTGGCATTTGCAGGCTGTCCATCCAATTTTGCGTCAGCAAAGAACGAACAGACGCTGCCTTTCGCATCGGGCGCGGTCATGCCCTTGGGCAATTCGAAGGAGATGACCGCCGCATCAGTGTCGGGTGCGACCATCATGACAACAGGAAAGCCGCGCGCGGTCGCGGATGCTTCCTGTGCGTAGACCATGGTGATGAGGCCGTCTTCGAGAATGGAGGGGCCTTGGATGAGTTGAAACTTCTGTCTCTTTGCCATGGCCGCAAGATTGGATGTCACTGCAGTCTTGTCGGCGCCGTACAGTCCAACGAAGCTCTGGTGGATAACGCCGCCATTGGAGCCGGGAGATGAACTGTAGTTTTGCTCGCATTCGCTCGCTGCATGGGCGGCCTGCGCACAAAGCAGCATTCCCAACGCTATTCCGTAAGCACCACACTTCATCGCACCAACCATTGCCTTTTCCATGGCACTACATGCTCTTGTATGAAGGGAATTGTTGTTCTGGATCGGCCTAACGATAGCAAACGTCACCAAGGGTTTCCGGTGTTCGGATGAGGCTGGTCATGCGGTGCGGTGCCGGCGACGCATTTTACACGGCCTTTCCGTTGCCTGAAGCGTGTCGTCGACTTGATGCGATCTCGCTGTCATGGCCGAATGCAAGCGCCGTATCCAGCCGAAATTTCCGATGAGGGGTGGACCTCGGCTTGTCTGGCACGAAGGCGGAATGGGCTCTGCAGCGCAAGTGTGCGTTGCGGGCGATATTCAATGCCTTGCGCCCGATGGCGTGAACTGGAGCGCCGCTTATCTGCAGCAGGCTGCGCGATGCTGGTGGTGGGCTAGGCGCCGATGGTCCATCCGGCTTCCGCTTCGTGCAGGCTGCCCCAAGGCCTGCCTGCCGATCGTCGCGGTCAACCTGGGTCGTCCCCGCGGCGACGACCTGCCCAGCCTGAAGGTGGAACAGCCGTGCGCGCAGGCATTGGCCTTTCTGCTGCCGGCGGCGGCGCGCGTTCCCAATCCCGGCACGAACTGATCCACCGGCAGTGGTTGATCGCGCTGCGCGGCAGGAGTGCAATGGCCGCCTCCCGCGCCGCGCGCGGCGTTTCCATGGATCCGCATCGTGAGTCACTTGTTCTCGCCCCTCGCATTGGGGCCGCTGTCGTTGTCCAACCGCATCGTGATCGCGCCGATGTGCCAGTACTCCGCCGAGGACGGCCGTGCCAGCGACTGGCACGTGCAGCACCTGGGCCAGCTGGCGCAGTCCGGCGCCGGTCTGTTGATCCTGGAAGCGACGGCGGTGGAGCCGCGTGGGCGCATCAGCTACGCCGACCTGGGCCTGTGGGACGACGCCACCGAGGCCGCGCTGGCCACGGTGTTGCGTTCGGTGCGGCGCTGGTCGCCGATGCCGCTGGGCATCCAGCTCGCGCATGCCGGGCGCAAGGCGTCCACGCGCAAGCCCTGGGACGGCGGCGGCGCGATCGCCCCTGACCAGCCGAACGGCTGGCAGACCGTGGCGCCGTCGGCGCAGGCGTTCGCCGCCGACGGCCCACCGCCGCAGGCGCTGGACCTGGCCGGTATCGACGCCATCGTCGACGCGTTCGTGGCGTCGGCCCGGCGCGCCGAACGCCTGGGCTTCGAGCTGATCGAACTGCATGCGGCACACGGCTACCTGCTGCACCAGTTCCTGTCGCCGCTGAGCAACCAGCGCACCGATGCCTACGGCGGCAGTCTGGAGAACCGCATGCGCCTGCTGCTGCGCGTGCATGCGGCGGTGCGCGACGCCGTGGCGCCCGGCATCGCGGTGGGCGTGCGCATTTCCGCCACCGACTGGGTCGACGGCGGTTGGGACCTGGCGCAGAGCGAGGTGCTGGCGCAGGCGCTGCAGGCGCAGGGTTGCGACTATCTGCACGTGTCCAGCGGCGGGCTGGACCGGCGCCAGCGCATTCCGGTGGCGCCCGGCTACCAGGTGCCGCTGGCCGAGGCCCTGCACCGCGCGGTGCGCATGCCGGTGATCGCGGTGGGCCTGATCACCGAGCCGCAGCAGGCCGAGGCCATCCTCGCCGAGGACCGCGCCGACGCCATCGCGCTGGCTCGCGGCATCCTCTACGATCCGCGCTGGCCATGGCATGCGGCCGCCGCGCTGGGCGCGCGGCTGCGGCCGTCGCCGCAGTACCTGCGTTGCGAGCCGCATGCGGCGCGCGGCGTGTTCGACGCCTGACCGGCGCGCCGCGCGCGCTGGTGGCGGCCTCCATTTCGATTCCTCCAGGGAGCATGCAATGACGACGATTGGATTTCTCGGCCTGGGCACGATGGGCCAGCCGATCGCGCTCAACCTGTTGCGCGCCGGTCATGCGTTGACGGTCTGGAACCGCAGCGCCGCGGCGGCGCAGCCCCTGCTCGAGGCCGGCGCGAAACTGGCCGCGCAACCGGCCGATGCGGTGCGCGGGCCGGTGCTGTTCTCGATGCTGGCCGACGACACCGCCGTGCGCGAGACCCTGCTCGAGCGCGGTGCGCTGGACGCGCTCACCGCCGGCAGCGTGCACGTCAACATGGCCACCATCTCGGTGGCACTGGCGCGCGAACTGCACGCGCTGCATGCCGAGCGCGGCGTCGCCTATCTGGCAATGCCGGTGCTGGGCCGGGTCGAGGTGGCCGCGGCCGGCCAGCTCAACCTGCTCGCCGCCGGCGACGCCGCGGCGCTGGCGCGGGTGCAGCCCTTGCTCGATGTCATCGGGCGCAAGACCTGGTACTTCGGCACCGCGCCGGAACAGGCCAACGCGGTCAAGCTCGCCGCCAACCTGTGCCTGGCCAGCGCCATCGGCACCATGGCCGAGGCATCGGCACTGGTACGCGGGCACGGCGTGGAAGCGGCCGACTTCCTCGACATGCTCACCAGCACCGTGTTCGCCGCGCCGGCCTACCAGACCTACGGCGGCATGATCGCCGAGCAGCGCTACAGCCCGGCCGGCTTCAAGGCCACGCTGGGCTTGAAGGACGTGCGCCTGGCGCTGAACGCCGGCGAGACCCGGCACGTGCCGATGCCGCTGGCGGCGGTGCTGCGCGATGCCTTCATCGAGGCGATCGCGCACGGCGACGGCGACCTGGACTGGGCGGCGCTGGCCAAGGTCGCCGCGCGCCGCGCCGGGCAGGGCTGAGCGAGGCCAACGGATCTTCAGCGGACCTTGGCGGGGCATGCCGCACACTGCGTGCCCGCTTGAGCCTGGCGCACGCTTGCCGCTAAGGTGCGGCGATTTGCTGGCGCATCACAGGAGGATGCCATGAGTCCGAATTCGTCCGATCCCGGCGACAGAGCCCCGATCCAGCCACCGCGCGCGGTGGTGCGCGAGGCCGTGCCCGGCCCCGATCATCCGGACCATCCTGATCACCTCCTGTACGCGCAGATCCGCGAGGGCGTGCACGCGCTGGACGCCGCCTGCGGCCGCGCGCCGGACGCGATCAGCGAGCGCATGGTGGCGCGGCTGCTGCCGCTGGCCAAGGAGTACGGTTTCGACCAGGTCGACCACGTGGTACTTAGCCGCGAGATCGGCGACGTGGAGGATGGCGAGAACGTGTTCTTGGTGCGCGGCGACCTGGACGATCCGGCGCACCTGCGCGCGCACATCACCACCCACGAAGCGGTGGGCATGTCGGTGGAGGATTCGTTGGCGCGCCTGGAGAAGGTCAACCGCCGCCTGGCGTTGCGCCTGCGCCCGGAGTGAGCGCAGGCGCGTGAGCAACGTCCCGGGTGCGACGTCAGCCGCGACCTGATTTCAGTGCAAGCATGGCCGAGCCCCTCTCCCTCCGGGAGAGGGGTTGGGGTGAGGGTACGAGCGCGTAGCGCACGCGGTGTGTTTCGACTGCACGAGGCTTCGCCCGGACCCTCATCCGCCCCTTCGGGGCACCTTCTCCCGAGGGGAGAAGGAAAAGCCGGCTTCGGCTGGATTGCTTTTAGCCCCTCTCCCCTCGGGAGAGGGGTTGGGGTGAGGGTACGGGTCCCCTATCATCTGCAAATGCGCCCCGACTACATCCTGACCCTGTCCTGCCCGGACCGTACCGGCATCGTCTTCCGCGTCAGCGGCCTGCTGTTCGAACACGGCTGCAACATCCTCGATGCGCAGCAGTTCGGTGACGAGGAGAGCGGCCGCTTCTTCCTGCGCGTGCATTTCGACGTACCCGCCGACGGCGTCGCCGCCGCGGTGAAGCTGCAACTGGAGCCCCTGGCTGCCGACTACGCGATGGACTGGCAACTGCACGACGCGCGCCGCCGTGCGCGCCTGCTGGTGCTGGTCAGCAAGCAGGGCCACTGCCTCAACGACCTGCTGTTCCGCGCGCACAGCCGGCAGTTGCGGGTCGACATCGCCGCGGTGGCTTCCAACCATCCCGATTTCGCCGCGTTGGCCGGTTCCTACGGCGTGCCGTTCCATCACCTGCCGGTGAGCGCCGCCAATCGTGCCGAACAGGAAGCGCAGCTGCTGGCGCTGGTCGAACGCGAACGCATCGACCTGGTGGTGCTGGCCCGCTACATGCAGATCCTGTCGCCGACGCTGTGCGCGGCATTGGCCGGACGCGCGATCAACATCCACCACAGCTTCCTGCCCAGCTTCAAGGGCGCGCAGCCGTACCACCAGGCGCACGCACGGGGGGTCAAGATCATCGGTGCCACCGCGCACTACGTCACCGGTGACCTGGACGAAGGCCCGATCATCGAACAGGACGTGGCCCGCGTGGACCACGCCATGACCCCGCGCGAACTGGTGCGCCTGGGCAGCGATACCGAGTCGCAGGTGCTGGCCCGCGCCGTGCGCCGCCACGTCGAGCATCGCATCCTGCTCAACGGGCATCGGACGGTCGTGTTTCGGTGAGGCCGGGAGTGGGGATTCGGGATTCGCCAAAGCCGGCAGCGCTGCAACCGCAACGGTGATCAGCCAAGCCGCTTTTGCGAATCTCCAATCCCGAATCCCCAATCACGGCTCGAAGCGATAACCGGCCCCATACACCGACCGCACCCAATCCGCGACTCCGGCGTCGGCGAGCTTGCGGCGCAGGTTCTTGACGTGGCTGTCGACGGTGCGGTCGGTGACGATGCGGTGGTCGACGTAGAGCCGGTCCATCAGCTGCTCGCGCGAGTACACGCGTCCCGGGGCGGCGGCGAGGGTGCGCAGCAGGCGGAACTCGACCTGGGTCAGGTCCAGGTCGCGGCCGTGCACGCTGGCGCGGCAGGCGTCCTCGTCGATCTGCAGGCCCGGCGCCGGCGCGCCATTGGGATCGTGGCGATGGCGGCGCAGCACCGCCTGCACCCGCGCCACCACCTCGCGCGGACTGAACGGTTTGCAGATGTAGTCGTCGGCGCCGATCTCCAGGCCCAGCAGGCGGTCGATCTCCTCCACCCGCGCGGTGACCATGATCACCGGCACCGTGCTTTCACTGCGCAGGTCGCGGCAGAGTTCCAGCCCATCCCGATTGGGTAGCATCAGGTCCAGCAACACCAGGTCCGGCTTTTGCGCGCGGAATGCGCCCAGCGCCTGCGCGCCATCGGCGATCCAGTCGTGCGAATAGCCGGCCGCGTGCAGGTACTCGCCCATCACCGCCGCCAGCCGCGGTTCGTCCTCGACGATCAGCACGTGCCCGATCGGGTCCAGGCCGCTCATGCCGCCAGCGCCGGCAAACGCAACACCACGCGCAATCCGCCAAGCGCGGAGGCCTCGGCGTCGATCGCACCGCCATGCGCCTCGGCGATGTTGCGGCAGATCGCCAGGCCCAGGCCGCTGCCGCCGCTGGCGCGGTTGCGTGACGCCTCGGCGCGGTAGAAGCGTTCGAACAGGCGCGCGCGCTTGTCCGCCTCCACGCCCGGCGCGCTGTCCTCCACCACCAGTTCCAGCACCGCGTCGCGGCGCGCGCAGCGCACCTGCACGACGCCGCCAGCGTCGGTGTAGCGCAGCGTGTTCTCCAGCAGGTTGCCGAGCAGTTGCTGCAGACGGCGTTCGTCGCCGTCCACCGGCAGCGGGCCGGCCTGGATCTGCTCCTGCAGCTGCAGCCGCGCGGTGGCGAAGCGCGCGCGCATACCGTTCAGCACGGTGGCCAGGATCACCGCCAGGTCGACCGGCGCGCGCCGATAGGCGAGCGCACCGACGTCGGTCAGCGACACGTCGTACAGATCCTCGATCAGCTTGCCGAGTTGGCCGATCTGCTGATGCAGCGAACCCAGCGAGTCCGACGTCATCGGCCGGATGCCGTCCTGCAGCGCTTCCAGTTCGGCGCGCAGCACCGCCAGCGGCGTGCGCAGCTCGTGCGAGATGTCGGCCATGAACGCGCGCCGCGCGCGTTCGTTGTGCTCCAGCGCCTGCGCCAGCAGGTTGAAGTCGCGCGCGAGTTGGCCGAGTTCGTCGCGCGCGGCCGCGTCGATGCGGGTGGCGTAGTCGCCGGCCGCCAGCAGGTGGGTGGCGCGGGTCAGGCCGCGCAGGCGCCGCAGCATGGTGCGCGACAACAGCCAGCCGAGCAGCGCGGCGACCAGCAGCGAGGCGCCACCGATCGCCCACCATGCGCGCTGTTGCGCGGCGTAGAACCGCGCGTCGGCCGCCGCCAGCGCCTTCTGGAAAGGCAGCATCGCCATCCAGCCGACAGTGCGGCCGTCGACCACCACGGGGCGCAGGATGTCGTCGCGCCCGACATCGGGATTGCCGATCACCGGCTTGTAGTCCTGGTCGAGCACGGCGAAGCGGAATACCGCGCCGGTCTGGTCTGAAATCGGCGGCCGCAGCGGCAGGCTGGGGCGGGGCTCCGGGCGCATCATGCCGAACCAGGCGTCGGGGTTGTCGCGCACGAACTCCCAGTTGCCGTGCCGCGCATACTCGGCCCTGACCCGCGGCATGGCCTCCAGCATGCGCTCCACGCCCTGTTCGTTGAGGTAGTCCAGGAACTGGCGTTTGACGAAGGCCTGCACGGCCAGGCCATTGATCAGCAGCACCGTCACGCAGGCGGCGAGGATGGCGAGGAACAGCTTGGCGGTGAGGCCCAGTTTCATCGGCGAGGCGCGGCGCGGCGCAGGAACGGCTGATGCTGCGTATTAGCCGCGCCGCGGCAGGGGAAAGCAAGCCAATCCACGCTGTCGCCGGCAATCTCCAAATTTGCTGCACATTCGGGTCCTAGCGTGGCGACCTTCGGATCTTCCGTGAGTTCGCCGTATGTCGTCGGTCGCCCGTCGTTTCTCCATTTCGTCCTCGCGCTGGCTGCTGCTCGCCATCGTCGCCACGGTCGTGGCCGCGTGTTCCTCCAAGCCGCCGCCGCAGATGCCGCAGACGCAGGTCGGCGTGCAGACGGTGAAGGTGCAGCGCCTGGCTGTGGATCAGACCCTGTCCGGCCGTACCGTGGCCTACATGAGCTCGGACGTGCGCCCGCAGGTCGGCGGCATCCTGCGCAAGCGGCTGTTCGCCGAGGGCCAGGACGTCCACGCCGGGCAAGTGCTGTACGAGATCGACCCGGCCACGTACCAGGCCGCGTACCACACCGCCAAGGGCGATCTGGCGCAGGCCGAGGCCGCGGTGTTGTCGGCCAGGCCCAAGGCGCAGCGCTACCAGACCCTGGTCGGGCTGGATGCGGTCAGCAAGCAGGACGGCGACGATGCGCTGGCCACGTTGCGCGCGAACGAGGCGGCAGTGGTCGCGGCCAAGGCCGCCTTGCAGACTGCGCGCATCAATCTCGACTACACCCGCATCACCGCGCCGATTTCCGGCCGCATCGGCACCTCCAGCTACACGCCGGGCGCGCTGGTCAGTGCCGGCCAGAGCGAGGTGCTGGCCACCATCAACCAGCTCGACCCGATGTACGTGGACGTGACCCAGTCCAGCGCGCAACTGCTGCAGTTGCGCCGCCAGCTCGACGCCGGCCAGCTCAAGGCGGTGGACGGCAAGGCCGAAGTGAAGCTGCAACTGGAGGACGGCAGCACCTATGCGCGCGGCGGCACGCTGGAGGTGGTGGATGCCGCGGTCGATACCGCCACCGGCACGGTCAAGCTGCGCGCGGTGGTGCCCAATCCCGATCGCCTGCTGCTGCCGGGCATGTACGTCAAGGCGATGCTGTCGATGGCCGTGGACGAGCAGGCCATCCTCGTGCCGCAGCAGGCGATCAGCCGCAACAGCAAGGGCGAGGCGGTGGCGATGGTGGTCGGCCACGACAACAAGGTCGCCCAGCGCGTGCTGACCACCGGCGATGCGATCGGCGACAAGTGGGTGGTGCGCGACGGACTGAAGGCTGGCGACCGGGTCATCGTGCAGGGCCTGCAGAAGGTGTCGGTCGGCGCCGAGGTCAAGGCGGTGGAAGTGACCGAGACCGCGACGGCCGGCAGCAGCGCCACGACCGCCAAGGTGGCCACGCAGGGCGCTGCTGCGGCGCCGAAGGCCGACTGAGAAACCGCCATGGCCCGCTTCTTCATCGACCGTCCCATCTTCGCCTGGGTCATCGCGATCGTGATCACCCTGGCCGGCGCGCTTTCGATCCTGTCGCTGCCGCTGGAGCAGTATCCGGACATCGCGCCGCCATCGATCAACGTCAGCGCCACCTATACCGGCGCTTCGGCGGAAACCGTGCAGAACTCGGTGACGCAGATCCTCGAGCAGCAGATGACCGGCCTGGACCACCTGCTGTACATGTCCTCCAGCAGCAGCTCCGCCGGCACCGCCTCGATCACCCTGACCTTCGACTCCGGCACCGACCCGGACACTGCCCAGGTACAGGTGCAGAACAAGGTCTCGCAAGGCGAGGCGATGCTGCCGGAGGCGGTGCAGAGCAATGGCGTGACCGTCACCAAGTCCATGGGCAGCAGCATGTTCATGGTGCTGGCCTTCACCTCCGAAGACGGCAGCATGGACAGCACCGACATCGGCGACTACATGGTGTCCACGCTGCAGGATCCGATCAGCCGGCTCAACGGCGTCGGCGGGGTCAACGTGTTCGGCTCCGAGTATTCGATGCGGGTATGGCTGGATCCGGAAAAGCTGCGGACCTACGCGTTGATGCCGTCGGACGTCAGCAACGCGATCTCGGCACAGAATGCCGACGTCTCTTCCGGGGCGCTGGGGGCGTTGCCGGCGGTGCAGGGCCAGCAGCTCAACGCCACGGTCACCTCGCGCAGCAAGCTCAAGACGCCGGCGCAGTTCGAGGCGATCGTGCTGAAATCGCAGCCCGGCGGCGCCACCGTCTACCTGCGCGACGTGGCGCGGATCGAGTTGGGCTCCAGGTCCTACGCGTCCAGTTCCAAGTACAACGGCAAGCCCGCCTCCGGCATGGGCCTGGAACTGGCGACCGGCGCCAACGCACTGGATGCGGCCAAGGCGGTGGAAGCCAAGCTCGAACAGCTCAAGCCCTACTTCCCCACCGGGCTCAAATACGAGATCGCCTACGACACCACGCCATTCGTGCGCATTTCCATCGAGGAAGTGGTCAAGACCCTGCTCGAGGCGATCGTGCTGGTGGTGCTGGTGATGTACCTGTTCCTGCAGAACTGGCGGGCCACGCTGGTGCCGGTGATCGCGGTGCCGGTGGTGCTGCTGGGCACCTTCGGTGTGCTGGCGTTGCTCGGCTATTCGATCAATACGCTGACCATGTTCGCGATGGTGCTGGCGATCGGCCTGCTGGTCGACGACGCCATCGTGGTGGTGGAGAACGTCGAGCGCCTGATGAGCGAGGACGGCATGTCGCCGCGGCAGGCGACCTACACCTCGATGGGGCAGATTTCCGGCGCGCTGGTCGGTATCGCCCTGGTGTTGACCGCGGTGTTCCTGCCGATGGCGTTCTTCGGCGGCGCCACCGGCGAGATCTATCGGCAGTTCTCGGTGACCATCGCCGCGGCGATGCTGTTGTCGTTGCTGGTGGCGCTGACCCTGAGTCCGGCGCTGTGCGCCAGCCTGCTCAAGCCGATTGCGCGCGGCGGCCATGTGTCGCGCAAGGGCCCGCTCGGGCGCTTCTTCGGCTGGTTCAACGCCCGCTTCGACCGGGGCGCCGACGGCTACAGCCGCGGCGTGGGCAAGCTGATCGGCCACCGTAAACTGGGCGGACTGGTCTATCTGGTGCTGCTCGCGGTGATGGCGCTGCTGTTCTGGCGCCTGCCCAGCTCGTTCCTGCCCGACGAGGACCAAGGCATGCTGATGGTGATGTTCACCACGCCGGCCGGCGCCACCCAGCAACGCACCCAGCAGTCGATCGACCAGGCCACCGGCTTCATCCTCAAGCAGCCGGAGGTGGCCGGCATGATGACCATCACCGGCTTCAGCTTCGCCGGCAGCAGCCAGAATTCGGGCATGGGCTTCATCAAGCTCAAGGATTGGGCCGAGCGCGACGCTTCGGCGCAGGAGATCGCCAATCGCATCACCGGCGCGATGATGGGCACGCTGCCGGATGCGCAGGTGTTCGCGCTGTCGCCGCCGGCGATCAACGGCCTGGGTACTACGTCCGGCTTCACCCTGGAACTGCAGGACGTGGCCGGCAAGGGCCATGACGCGCTGGTCACCGCGCGCCAGCAGCTGCTGCAGTTGGCCAACGCCGACAAGGAGCTGAGCGCGGTGCGCTTCAACGGATTGGAAGACGCACCGACCTACCGGGTGCAGATCGACGACGCCAAGGCCGGCGCGCTGGGCCTGAGCGCTTCGGACATCAACGCCACGCTGGCCACGGTGATGGGCGGCAGCTACGTCAACGACTTCCTCAACAACAACCGGGTCAAGCGCGTGTACGTGCAGGGCGAGCCGGCCGCCCGCATGCTGCCCGCCGACATCGGCCGCTGGTACGTGCGCAACAGCAGCGCGGAGATGGTGCCGTTCTCGGCCTTCTCCAGCAGCGCCTGGGCGTATGCGCCGCAGGTGCTGAGCCGGTTCAACGGCGTGGAGTCGATGGAGATCACCGGCAGTGCCGCCAGCGGCATCAGTTCCGGCGAGGCGATGAATGGCATCGCAGCACTGGTGGGCAAGCTCGGCAAGGGCGTGGGCTACGCCTGGTCGGGCATGTCCTACCAGGAACAGGCCGCCGGTGCGCAGACCTGGATGCTGTACGCGGTCTCGCTGGTGTTCGTGTTCCTGTGCCTGGCCGCACTGTACGAGAGTTGGTCGATCCCGATCTCGGTGATGCTGGCGGTGCCGGTGGGCATCGTCGGCGCGCTGCTGGCGACGTGGCTGCGTGGGTTGTCCAACGACATCTACTTCCAGGTCGGCCTGTTGGCGACGATGGGCCTGGCAGCCAAGAACGGCATCCTGATCGTGGAGTTCGCCAAGGAGCTGGAAGAGAAGGGCCAGCCGCTGATCGACGCCACCCTGCACGCGGCGCGCCTGCGCCTGCGTCCGATCCTGATGACCTCGCTGGCGTTCATGCTCGGCGTACTGCCGATGGTGGTCAGCAGCGGCGCCGGCTCCGGCGGCCGCCATTCGCTGGGCACCGGCGTGCTCGGCGGCACCCTGATCTCGACCATGCTCGGCATCTTCTTCGTGCCGCTGTTCTACGTGATCGTGCGCAGTCTGTTCCCCGGCAAGCGTGCCGAACCGGAACCGCTGCGCACCAAGGAGGCAACGCCGTGATCCGTGTGTCCCCGACCCGTACCGCGCTGGTCCTGGCCTGCGCCGGTGTCCTCGCAGGCTGCGCCAGCATGGCGCCGAGCTACGCCCGTCCGGACGCGCCGGTGCCGGCGACCTTCGCCGACGTTGGCAGCGGTACCGCTGGCGATGTCGCCGACGTGGCAACCCTGGACTGGCGCCAGGTGTTCCTGGATTCGCGCCTGCAGCATGTGATCGCGCAGGCGCTGGGCAACAACCGCGACCTGCGCGTGGCGGTGCTCAACATCGACAAGGCGCGTGCGCAGTACCGCATCCAGCGCGCGGACCTGTTCCCGTCGGTGAGCCTGAGCGGCAGCCAAAGCGCCTCGCGCAGCAGCGCGTCGACCAGCAGCAGCGGGCGCTCCGACGTCGCGCGAACCTATGCGGCCGACGTGGGCATCAGCAGTTGGGAGCTGGACCTGTTCGGACGCATCCGCAGCCTCAAGGACGAAGCCCTGGAAACCTACCTGGCCACCGCGCAGACCCAGCGCAGCACGCGCATGAGCCTGGTCGCCGAGGTCGCCGCTGACTGGCTGGCCGTGGCCGCCGACCAGCAGCGCCTGGCGTTGGCGCAGCAGACCCTGGACAGCCAGCGGCGGACCCTGGCGCTCACCGAGGCGCGGCACCGCGAAGGCATCGCCTCCGGACTGGACCTGGCGCAGGTGCAGACCAGCGTGGAAAGCGCGCGTGCCGACGTGGCCAGCTACACCACGCAGCTGGCCACCTCGCGCAATGCCCTGGACCTGGTGGTCGGCGCACCGGTGTCGGCCGATGCCCTGCCGCAGGCCGGCGCGCTGGAGGGCGGCGTGGCGCTGGCGCCGCTGCCGGCGCCACTGGAATCGCGCGTGCTGTTGCAGCGCCCGGACGTGCTGTACGCCGAGCACACGCTGAAGTCGGCCAACGCCGACATCGGTGCGGCACGCGCGGCGTTCTTCCCGATCATCTCGCTGACCGCCTCCACCGGGCGCAGCAGCAGCGCGCTGTCCAGCCTGTTCGACGCCGGCAATCGCACCTGGTCGTTCGTGCCGAGCATCAGCGTGCCGATCTTCCGCGCCGGCGCGCTCAAGGCCGAACTGGACGTGGCCCGCATCACCCGCGACGTCAACGTCGCCACCTACGAGAAGGCCATCCAGAGCGCCTTCAGCGAAGTGGCCGATGCGCTGGCCACGCGCGCGCAGCTGGACGAACGCATGGATGCGCAGCGCGCCCTGGTCGCGGTCACCCAGCGCAGTGACGACCTGGCCGAGGCCCGCTATCGCAACGGCGTGGACAGCTATCTGGATGCCCTGGACGCGCAGCGCTCGCTGTACGCGGCGCAGCAGGACCTGATCACGCTGCGGCTGACCGAGGCCGGCAACCGTGTCACCCTGTACAAGGTGCTCGGCGGCGGCGCCGATGCGCAGAGCCGCGAGGCCGTGGCGGATGCGGCGCGTTAGCGTATTCCCCGCACCACCGTAGGAGCGGCTCCAGCCGCGAAGGCATGACCTACAACGCCCCTCGCGGCTGAAGCCGCTCCTACAAAAAGCCGCACGCCGAGCGAATTGCACCAGCGGCGGCTTCGGCACTGGGGAAAGATCGGCGCTGCACCAGGCTGACATGCCCGGGCAGCGCTTTCACCAATCCCCAATCCCGACTCCTTAATCCCGGCCCCTCAACGCGCCGCGTTGGCGTTCATCGTCGCGTTGCGGCTGGCGTCCAGGTACTGCGCCGGATCGCGCATGCCGGTGGTGTGGCATTCGCCGGTGGTGTGGCCGCGGTTGACGCCGCCGGGCAGTTGGCCGTTGACCTGCTCCACGGTACCGTCCTCCGGGTCGCTCAGCACCAGGTCCGAGGCCGCATTGCAGTAGTCGTTGGTGTACCAGTTGGTCTTGGCGAAGGAGGTGGTGTAGTAGTTCACCAGCGCCCGCGCCGAGTTGGGGATGCCGGCCAGCCAGGCCTTGGCGCCGTCATAGGTCAGGTCGTTGTTGGTGCCGCAGCCCACACCGAACCACGAGCCCACCGTGGCCAGGATGCCGGCCAGGTTGGTGCCCTGGTACGGAGTGCCCACCGACTGCATCACCCGTCCGCCGCTGGCGTTGTCCAGGCCGCTCCAGTAGTACACGTACAGATGCAGCGCGGCCATGCCGCCCTGGCTGTGCGCTACCGTGCCGAACGAGTTCCATTGGCTGCCGAACTGCGCCAGGCGTTGCGCGAACTGGTCGTTGCTGCGGTTCTGGTTGACGTCCAGGAACGCGGAGGCGTTGCTGAACTGCGCCACCGGCCATACCCCGCCCGAGCAGTAGCCGTGCACCAGCACCAGGCGCTTGCCGGTGGCCTGCGCCTGCATGTCGGTGGTGGCGGCGCTCAACTGCGCCGGGCGCTCGCCCATGCGCATGCTCTCGTCGATCGCGCCGGTGCTGCGCGCCACGCTGCTGCGGCGCAACGCCGGCAGGGTCAGTGGCAGTGTCGCGCGCGTGGCCAGCGGCACGAAGTTGTCCGGATCCTCCACGCGCAGGTTGCGCAGGGTGAACGGTGCACGCGCGCCGGCGCGGGCGATCCAGCGTTCGTCCACGCTCAGCGGCAGGCGTCCATCCTGCGGCGCGAGCATGCCGCCGAGCCAGGCCACCGGCACCGCGCTGCCGTCGCGGCCGGTGCCCCACAGTTCGCCGAGCACGCGGTAGTGCGCCGGCGCCTGGCCGCCGCCGATGCGTACCGGAATCGGCAGGGTGAGGCGGGTGCCGGGCTGGGCGCTGGCGGCGACCGCATCGGCGTTGATGCGCAAGGTGGTGTCCAGCACCGGCAGCACGTGCTCGCTGGTGCGCACGAAGGGCTGGCCGCCGGCGTCGTGGCCGTGCACCACCACCTGCGCGATATAGGTGCCGGTGGCGGTCGCCGGGAAGTCGCCGGCATACACGCCGTCGCCCGCGGCGCCGTCGCCGTGGCGGCCGTCGTCGGCCATCGGCCATTGGCTGACGGAGCCGTCCGGCGCGATCACCCGCAACTGGGCGGTGTCGATGCGGCCGCTGCCGGCGCTGCGCGCCAGCGACACGCTGCCCTGCGCATCGATGCCGCCGAGCAGGGCGGTCAGGCCGATGCGCTGCCCGCGCTGCAGTTGCGCGCGGTCGCTGGGATAGGACGCCAGTTGCGTGCGCGCATCGCCTTCCATCAGCACATAACCGCGCTGCGCCGTGCTGTTGCTGTCGGCCTGCAGGGTCAGGGTCCACTCACCATTGGCGGCGCTGTCCACGCGGTACTCGCGCGCCGGCAGCGTGGCGCCGCCGGCGCCCAATTGGGTGGCCTTGGCGCTGGGCGCGAGCATCGGCGTCGCGGCGGCGGTGCCGGCGCGCGCACTGGCCGTGGCCGGCGCGCTCAGGCGCGGCTGCCAATCGTGTTCGCCGGACAGCACCACGAAGCGCAGCTTGCCGTTCTCCACCGGCAGCGTGGTGTGCCATTGCGCCGGGCCGCCGCTGCGCGCGGCGGAGAATTCCACCGGCAGCAGCGCGCTCTTGGACAGGATCGCCGCTTCCGCCGGGGCGGGAGCGCGCATCTGCGCGAACTCCTCCGGCGGGCCGGCCAGTTGTTTGGGAATCAGTTCGGCCGCGTGCAGCGCGGCGGTGGGGACGACGAGATACAGGACGCAGACGGCGGACAGTTTCGACAGCTTCGGCATGACGCGCTCTCCCTGGCGGTGCTGAGTAGCAGACGCACCTGCCGGACCTCGCGGCGCGGTGCGCCGCCGGCAGCACGTCGGCGAGGACGCAGCGCCCCCTCGCCACGCGTTCGCCTGCGGTTATAGCCAGCGCACATTGCCGGACAAAGACGCAATGCAGCAAAGCACGCCGAACTGGGATGCCGGGCATGCCTGGAGCACGATGATGCCCGGCGCACGTGGCGCCGGGCATCGCCGGGTCACGCCGCCTGCGCCTGCTGACTGCGCAATTGCCGCGCCGCGGCGACCATCGCTTCCAGGGCGCTGCGCGTTTCCGCCCAGCCACGGGTCTTCAGCCCGCAATCCGGGTTGACCCACAGTTGCTGCGGATCCAGCACCGCCCGCGCCTTCTCCAGCAACTCCACCATTTCCTGCGTGCTCGGCACGCGTGGCGAATGGATGTCGTACACGCCGGGCCCGATCGCGTTCGGGTAGCGGAAGCGCACGAAGGCATCGAGCAGTTCCATGCGCGAGCGCGAAGTCTCGATCGAGATCACGTCCGCGTCCATCGCCGCCACCGCCTCGATGATGTCGTTGAACTCCGAGTAGCACATGTGGGTGTGGATCTGCGTGGCGTCGCGCACGCCGGCCGCGGCGATGCGGAAGCACTGCACCGCCCAGTCCAGGTACGCTTGCCAATCGGCGCGGCGCAGCGGCAGGCCTTCGCGGATCGCCGGCTCGTCGATCTGGATCACGCCGATGCCGGCCGCTTCCAGATCGCGCACCTCGTCGCGCAGCGCCAGCGCGATCTGCCGGCAGGTCTGCGCGCGTTCCTGGTCGTCGCGCACGAACGACCACTGCAGCACCGTCACCGGCCCGGTCAGCATGCCCTTCATCGGCCGCTCGGTCAGCGACTGCGCGTACTGGGTCCAGCGCAGCGTCATCGGCGCCGGACGCTGCACGTCGCCGTAGATGATCGGCGGCTTCACGCAGCGCGAGCCGTAGCTCTGCACCCAGCCGTGCCGGGTGAAGGCGAAGCCATCGAGTTGCTCGCCGAAGTACTCGACCATGTCGTTGCGCTCGAACTCGCCGTGCACCAGCACATCCAGGCCCAGTTGCTCCTGCGCGCGCACGCAGCGTTCGGTCTCGGCAGCCAGGAACGCGTCGTACGCGGCATCGTCGAGCTTGCCGGCCTTGTGCTGCGCGCGCGCCTGCCGCACCTGCTCGGTCTGCGGGAACGAGCCGATCGTGGTGGTCGGATACAGCGGCAGCCGCAACGCGGCCTGCTGCGCCTGGCGGCGCTGCGCATACGGCGACTGCCGGCGGCCGGCATCGTCGGTCAGTGCGTCCACCCGTCGCGCCACCTCGGCGCGGTGCACGCGGGCGGAGGCACGGCGGCTGGCCAACGCATCGCGCGCTGCATCCAGTCCTGCCTGCGCCTGCGGCTGGTCGTCCAGTGCATCGGCCAGGGTGCGCAGTTCCTCCAGCTTCTGCCTGGCGAAGGCCAGCCAGCCGACCAGTTCGCGGTCCAGCTTGGTCTCTTGCTGCAGATCCACCGGCACGTGCAGCAGCGAGCACGACGGCGCCAGCCACAGCCGCTCGCGGCCGACATGGCCGGCCGCGTAACGGGCCAGGGTCAGCGCGTTGTCCAGCGGCGTGCGCCACACGTTGCGGCCGTTGACCAGGCCGGCCGAGAGTACGCGTCCGGCCGGCAAGGCTTGCAGCACCGCGTCCAGTTGCGCCACGCCGCGCACCAGGTCCACGTGCACGCCGTCCACCGGCAGCCCCATCGCCAGCTCCAGGTTGTCGCCCAGCTCGCCGAAGTAGCTGGTCAGCAGCAACTTCGGCCGCGGCGCCTGCGCCAGGACGTCGTAGGCGCGGCGATAGGCGGCGCGCGCGGCCTCGTCCAGGTCCAGCACCAGCGCCGGCTCGTCGAGCTGCACCCAGCCGGCACCGGCCGCATGCAGGCGTTGCAACAGCTCGGCGTACACCGGCAGCAGGCTGTCCAGCAGCGCCCAGCGGTCGCTGCCGTCCACCGTCTTGGACAGCGCCAGGAAGGTCACCGGCCCGATCAGCACCGGCCGGGTCTGGATGCCCTGCGCCTTGGCTTCCAGGAACTCCACCACCGGCTTGTCGCCGCGCAGGCGGAAGTGCTGGCGCCGCGCCAGCTCCGGCACCAGGTAGTGGTAGTTGGTGTCGAACCACTTGGTCATTTCCAGCGCGTGCAGGTCCAGGCCGTTTTCTTGGGTGCCGCGCGCCATCGCGAAGTAGCCGGCCAGCGGATCGGCATCGGCCAGCGCGCGGTAGCGCTGCGGGATTGCATCGAACAGGAACGCGGTGTCGAGCATCGCGTCGTACAGGCTGAAGTCGTTGCTGGGCGACACGTCCACCCCGGCCTCGCGCTGTAGCTGCCAGTGGCGCAGGCGCAGGTCGCGTGCGGTGTCCTGCAGTTGCGCGCTATCGATGTCGCGGCGCCAGTAGCGTTCCAGCGCCTGCTTGAGCTCGCGCCGCGCACCGATGCGCGGGAAGCCCAGGTTGGTCACGATCGTCATGTTGCGTTTCCTCATTGCGTTCAAGGGCATTGAGGAACGAAGGAACCGCGCGCCGCGCGTCCCGTTCGCACGGACCGCCCGCCACGCCAGCGACCTTCGCCCCCGCGGGCGAACCGGTACCGCGCGGGCAGGCGGACGACGCGGCGCGGCGCAAGGCCGGGTCGCGGTCCGGCCGCCTCCCCGCGGAGGCGCCAGGTCGAATCGGAGGACGCACGGTCCTCCGGCCGGGGCCGGTATTCGGGCTGATGGACACGCGCACCGTGCCGGCTGCGCACCTACTGTCCGTCGCTTCCCAGGCCGGCATGCGCCGGCCCAGTGCCATTGACGGAGGTCGTTTCCATTCACCGCTGCGGGGCAGCTCCGGAATGGGCAGGCGCTTGCGGCGCCGGCCGTCACCGGATTCCCGTTTAAATCCATCCCTTCATCCGAATGAAGAGATGAATACCTTCGGCGAGCGCACGATAGGCCGGATGGGGCGGCGGGTCAAGCGGCAGTGCGTTTTTGTCGGTAGGTCCCGGCAACGTTCATGGCGAACGTGTAAGCTATTGATCCCTAAGTCAATGACTTGGCGCTGCGGCGGATAGCCGGCGGCGCCCGCCCGTCGTGCCGATGACGCTTCCGCTCCCCACCGCCGATCTCCCCGCGCGTTACGCCGCCTCGCTGCGCCTGTCCGTCGCCCCGATGATGGACTGGACCGATCGGCATTGCAGGATCTTCCACCGGTTGCTGGCGCCGTCGGCGCGGCTTTACACCGAAATGGTGCACGCCAATGCGGTGGTTCTGGGCGATCGTGCGCGGTTGCTGGATTTCGATGCGTCCGAGCATCCGCTGGCGCTGCAGCTCGGCGGCAGCGAGCCGGCGCTGCTGGCGCAGGCGGCGCGGATCGGCCAGGACTGGGGCTACGACGAGATCAACCTCAATTGCGGTTGCCCGTCCGACCGGGTGCAGGCCGGGCGCTTCGGTGCTTGCCTGATGCGCGAGCCGGCGCTGGTCGCCGAGTGCGTGGCGGCGATGGTCGCGGCGGTGGACATCCCGGTGACGGTGAAGTGCCGGCTGGGCGTGGACCAGGACGACGACTATGCGGTGTTCCTGGCCTTCGTCGACCAGGTTGCCGCGGCCGGCTGCGGGCTGTTCGTGGTGCACGCGCGCAACGCCTGGCTGCAGGGCCTGTCGCCGAAGGAGAACCGCGAGGTGCCGCCGCTGCGCTACGACTGGGCGCACAGGCTCAAGCGCGAGCGGCCGCAGCTGCAGGTAGTGCTCAACGGCGGCCTGGCCGCGGTAGAGACGGCGCAGGCGCAGTTGCAGGCAGTGGACGGGGTGATGCTGGGCCGCGCGGCCTATCACGACCCCTACGTCCTGCACCGACTGGACGCGGCCCTGACCGGCGCCGCGCCGCGTCCGCGCGCGGAGTTGCTGCGTGCGCTGCGTCCCTACGTCGAGGCACGCCTGGCCGAGGGCCTGGCGCTCAAGCACATCACCCGGCACCTGCTCGGCCTATTCCATGGCCAGCCCGGCGGCCGCGCCTTCCGCCAGGTGCTCAGCGAAGGCGCGCACCGGCCGGGCGCGGACTGGGCGCTACTGGAGCGGGCGTTGGCGGTCACCGATGGAGCGACGCGCGCGGCGGCCTGATCGGCGGGAGCCAATCGGAACGCAGTGGAGGCGCCATTGCCTTGCTCGTCGCTGGTCGACCTCGTCTCTTCTCTAGAGTGTAGGACAGCGTCGCGAATCGGTCGGCGACGGGTCCGCATCCCACTTTCATCCTTTCGTTCAGGGATTCCGTTCAGGTATGGCCGGCTAGTCTCTGCATTCCCGGAGACGCTGCGAAGCACCTGCTGTAGGGCCTCTCCAGACCCCAGGCGCGGCCCTTGCATCGACTCTTCACAGGTTCATTTGACTGAATGTCGCCCGTGGCGCCCGGAAAAGTTCAGACCGGATTCACCCCGAAAAATCAAGAATTTGCCTCGATTTCTCGAGGTCGTCTTCGTTTCCACGAGGTGTCGCGCTTCACAAGTTTTGAACGTTTCCGATCAGTCCGTTAGGATGCCCGTCGTGACTTCTCCTGCTTCCCGCCACTACCGCTTCGCCGCCGTCTTCGCGCTCGCGCTGGCGTCGGTCGCGGCTGGGCATGGCCGTGCGCAGCAGCCGCCCATGCCGGGCGCGATGGCGCCGCCGGAGCGCGACGCGGGACGCAGCCGTGACTATGCCGGCAGTTCCCTGTCCGATGCGGTGCGCCGGGTGCAACGGTCCACCGGCGGCCAGATCCTCGGCGCCGAGCGCGTGCCGTTCGACGGACGCGACATCAACCGCGTCAAGTACATGGACGGCCGTGGGCGGGTACGCTACATGGACGATCCGCAGCCTGGCCGTGCGGCACCGCCGCGGGCGCCGCGGTCGGGCGAGCCTCCCGAGCCACCACGCGACGATCACCCGTGAGTCCGGATAGTTCGGTTCAGGTTCCACACACCGCCCCGGCCACCGGCCACCTGTAAGTTACTAGGGAGAGTTCATGCGTATCCTTCTGGTCGAAGACGAAGCTCCGCTGCGAGAGACCCTGGCCGCTCGCCTGAAGCGCGAAGGCTTTGCGGTGGATGCGGCGCAGGACGGCGAGGAAGGCCTGTACATGGGCCGCGAAGTGCCCTTCGACGTGGGCATCATCGATCTCGGCCTGCCGAAGATGTCGGGCATGGAGCTGATCAAGGCGCTGCGCGACGAAGGCAAGAAGTTTCCGGTGTTGATCCTCACCGCGCGCTCCAGCTGGCAGGACAAGGTCGAAGGCCTCAAGCAGGGCGCCGACGACTACCTGGTCAAGCCGTTCCATGTCGAAGAGCTGCTGGCGCGCGTCAATGCGCTGCTGCGCCGCGCCGCCGGCTGGAGCAAGCCGACCCTGGAATGCGGTCCGGTCGCGCTGGACCTGGCGGCGCAGACCGTCAGCGTCAGCGGCAGCAACGTCGACCTGACCAGCTATGAGTACAAGGTACTCGAGTATTTGATGATGCATGCCGGCGAACTGGTCTCCAAGGCGGACCTGACCGAGCACATCTATCAGCAGGATTTCGACCGCGATTCCAACGTGCTGGAAGTGTTCATCGGCCGCCTGCGCAAGAAGCTGGACCCGGACGGCGAGCTGAAGCCGATCGAGACCGTGCGCGGCCGCGGCTACCGGTTCGCGATTCCGCGCACCGAAGGCTGATCGCAGGCGCCGGCGAGCACACCGAGGAAGCGACCGCGTGGCGGCACGACCCAGGTGGTACAAACGCTGGCGCCCGCGTTCCTTGCAGGCGCGCCAGCTGCTCGCCGCCAGCCTCAGCCTGCTGGCGTTCCTGGCCGCGGCCGGTTACGCGCTGGACCAGGCGTTCGCCGACACCGCGTTGAGCAACCTGCGCGAGCGCCTGAAGAGCTACGCCACCGCGTACGCCAACAACATCGACGTCGCCCGCGACGGGTCGCTGTACATCAACAACGACAAGCCGCCGCCGGACCCGCATTTCGACCGGCCCGGCAGCGGCCTGTACGCGCAGATCGTGTTGCCCACAGAAGGCTGGATCTCGATGTCCAGCGAGGGCCCGCTGCCACCGCGCGGCGGCATGCTCGAGCCGCGCCAGGAAACCTTCGACGGACCCTGGCCGATGACCCAGATCGACGGCAGTGAGGGCGAGGTCTACCGCTACGGCATCGGCCTGGCCTACGTGCGCCGCGACAAGGAAACCCCGGTCACCATCTACATCATGGAGGACACCCGCGCGCTGGGCGCGCAGCTGCGCGTGTTCCGCGGCCGGGTGTGGTTCAACCTCGGCGGCGCCGGCCTGATCCTGCTGGTGCTGCAGGCCTTCATCCTGCAATGGAGCCTGCGCCCGCTGCGCCGGGTGATCAACGAACTGACCAAGGTGCAGCGCGGCGAAGCCATGCGCATGGGCGATCGCCATCCGCGCGAGCTGGAGCCGCTGACCGACAGCATCAACGCCTTCATCGAGAGCGAGCGCGAGAACCTGGACCGCCAGCGCAACACCCTGGCCGACCTGGCGCATAGCCTGAAGACGCCGCTGGCGGTACTGAGGACCCAACTCGACAGCGGCGCGCAGGGGCCGGAGCTGCGCGAAGAGCTGGACGTGCAGCTGCGGCGCATGAACAACCTGGTCTCCTACCAACTCGCGCGCGCCGCCTCCAGCGGCCACAAGCTGTTCGCCGCGCCGTTGCCGATCGAGCCCAATGCCGAGGAGATCGTGCGCGGCCTGGAGAAGGTCTACGCGGCCAAGGGCGTGCTGTGCGAGTTCGACATCGAGCCGAGCGCGCGCTTCCATGGCGAGCCTGGCGACTTGCAGGAACTGCTCGGCAACCTGCTGGAGAACGCGTTCAAGTGGGCGCGCCGGCGGGTGCTGCTGAGCGTGCGCCCGGAACCGGCCGCCGGCAGCCGCCGCGCCGGCCTGATCATCTCGGTGGAGGACGACGGCCCCGGCATCGCCCCGGACGAGGTCGCGCACATCCTGCAGCGCGGGGTGCGCGGCGACGAGCGTGTGCACGGCCATGGCATCGGCCTGGCGATCGTGCAGGACCTGGTCAAGGGCTATCGCGGCGAACTGCAGGTCAGCCGCTCCGAGGAACTGGGTGGGGCGCGCTTCCTGGTCACCCTGCCGCCGGGATTTTGAGTCCAGCGGCGTCCCCGCGCTGGCTTGGGACCGACATCCCGCCGCCCAGCGGCCATGAGCACTGACAGACCGCACATGACGCTGCTGCGCCGCAGCAGCAGGTGAATCCCGTGCAAATGACCGGGAGGTTTCCGACAGTGGCTTAACGCGACCGGCGCACAGCTGGCGATACTGCGCCGGTCTTCACGCCGCTTTTCGTCCAGGAGCCTCGCATGTCCGTATCCCGGCATCGTCCTGCAGCAACGCGTCTGCGCGTGCGCGGCCGGCGTGTATTGCGCAACACCCAGCGACTGTTGTTGTCGTTGCTGCTGGTGCTGTTCACCGTCGGCGCCATCGCCGCTAGCGACAAGGTGATCAAGCGCGACGACGCGCGCTGGCTGCAGTCGATGACCCTCGGCCTGGACAGCGCCAGCGTGGCGCAGTTCGAGCACGACGGCCGCAAGCGTTTCCTGCGCGAGCAACTGCAGGCCGATACGGGCGATGCCGCGCTGCCGGCACCGGTGCGCGCGCAACTGGATGGCTATGGGGCGCTGCACACGCCGGTGCAGGAATTGCTCAAGCAGCAGGCTGCCGCACAGCAGGCAATCAAGGCGATGCCGGACGGCGATGCCAAGGTCGCGGCGAAGAAGGCCGCGCAACAGCGCGGCGATCTGCTGCTGAACCAGGCACGGCAGGCGCAGCTGCTGCGTGCGATCTACGCGCCGGACCAACTGCGCGAGCAGATGGTGTGGTTCTGGCTCAACCATTTCAGCGTGTTCGCCGACAAGGGCCGCCTGCACTGGACCGTGGCCGACTACGCCGACAACGCGATCCGCCCGCATGCGCTGGGCAAGTTCTCCGACCTGGTGATGGCGACGCTGCAGAGCCCGGCGATGCTGGAGTACCTGGACAACGCGCAGAACGCCAAGGGCAAGGTCAACGAGAACTACGCGCGCGAACTGATGGAGCTGCATACCCTCGGCGTCAACGCCGGCTACACGCAGAAGGACGTGCAGCAACTGGCGCTGATCCTCACCGGCGTCGGCATCGCGCCGGTCGACCGCGACGGGCCGCCGAAACTGCCGCCGGCGCTGCAGGCCCAGTATGTGCGCCGCGGCGCGTTCGAGTTCAATCCGGCACGGCACGAGCAGGGCGACAAGACCTTGCTCGGCCAGCGCATCGCCGGCGGCGGCTTCGACGAGGTCGAGCGCGCGGTGCAATTGATCGTGCGCCAGCCGGCATGCGCGCACTTCATCTCGCGGCAGCTGGCCGAATACTTCGTCGCCGACGATCCGCCGCCGGCGCTGGTGGAGAAGATGGCGCGCACGTTCCAGCGCAGCGATGGCGACATCGCCGCGGTGCTGCAGGTGATGTTCACTGCGCCGGAGATGGCGGCCGGCGCGCCGCACAAGTTCAAGGATCCGTACCGCTTCCTGGTCTCGGCGCTGCGCCTGGCCTACGACGGGCAGACCATCGTCAATCCGCAACCGTTGCTGGGCTGGTTGAATCAGATGGGCGAGCCGAGCTTCGGACGGATCACGCCCGATGGCTGGTCGCTGCAGTCCAGTGCCTGGAACAGTTCGGGGCAGATGGTGCAGCGCTTCGAGATCGCGCGTGCGATCGGCAACGGCAACACCCAGCTGTTCACCGTCGACGGGCAGCAGCGCGGCGGTTTCCCACAACTGAGCACGCCGCTGTACTACCACGCGATCGAGCCGCAACTGAGCGACGCCACGCGCCAGGCGCTGGCGCAGGCGCGCTCGCAGCAGGAGTGGAACGGCTACCTGCTGGCCTCCCCCGACTTCAATTACCGCTGACCGCGGCCTTGGCCGCACGGAGATCCGCCATGCACCGTCGCCGCTTCCTGCTCGCGTCCGCCGCCGCCGCGGCCAGCCTGCCGTTCGCCGGGCGCCTGTTCGCCGCGCCTGCGCCGTCGCCGCGCCTGTTGGTGGTGTTCCTGCGCGGCGGCTACGACTGCAACAACCTGCTGGTCCCGTACGCGAGCGATTTCTACTACGCCTCGCGGCCGAGCCTGGCGATCGCCAAGCCGGATCCGGCCAATCCCAACAGCGCCATTGCGCTGGACACGCAGTGGGGCCTGAATCCGCGGCTGCGCGACACGCTGATGCCGTTGTGGAACGACAAGCAGCTGGCGTTCGTCCCGTTCGCCGGTACCGACGACCTGTCGCGCAGCCACTTCGAGACCCAGGACAGCATCGAGGCCGGGCAGCCGGCCGGGCAGCGCAGCGACTATCGCACCGGCTTCCTGGCGCGGCTGTCGCAGGTGGCCACCGGCACGCCGTCGATCGCCTTCACCGATTCGTTGCCGCTGAGTTTCCAGGGAGGCGGCGACATCCCCAATCTCTCGCTCAAGCGCAATCCGACCCCGGCCTTCGACCAGCGCCAGGCCGACATCCTTGCAGGCATGTACCACGGCACGCAGCTGGCCAGCGCCGCGCACGACGGCCTGGCGCTGCGCCAGCAGGTCTCGCGCGCGCTGCAGGACGAGATGCAGCAGGCCAACCGCGGCGCCGCCAGTGCGCGCACCTTCGCCGACGAGACCCGCCGCATCGCCACGCTGATGCGCGAGCGCTACCGGCTCGGTTTCGTCGACGTCGGCGGCTGGGACACGCACGTCAACCAGGGCAGCACCGACGGTGCGCTGGCCAACAACCTGGCCAATCTGTCCGAGGGGCTGTCGGCCTATGCCGAGGCGCTGGGACCGGAGTGGCGCAACACCGTGGTGGTGGTGCTGTCCGAGTTCGGCCGCACCTTCCGCGAGAACGGCGACAAGGGCACCGACCACGGCCACGGCACCACGTACTGGGTGCTGGGCGGCGGGATCAATGGCGGGCGCATCGCCGGCGAGCAGGTGGCGGTGAGCAAGGACAAGCTGTTCCAGGACCGCGACTACCCGGTGCTGACCAACTACCGCGACATGTTCGCCGGCCTGCTCGGCCGCATGTGGGGCCTGTCGCCGACGCAGCTGCAGAAGGTATTTCCGCAGGCGCATGCGCGGGATTTGAAGTTGGTGTGAGGCGTGGTCCGGACGTCCCCAGGTACGGCGCGCGGTGCGTGGTCAGCGTTCGAGTTGCAGGCGGTCCGCGTCGAGTTCGATCAGCAGATTGCGGATGTTGGTCTTGGTGACCCGTGCCTCTTCGCCGGTTTGGTGGCTCAGTTCGCCGAGTCCATCGGCGAGCAGCGCGAGTGTGTAGGCACGGGCGCCTGGTTGCGGTGTCCATGTGCGCGCGCATTGGTCGCCGTGAAGCAGCAAATAGCTCACGCCGTCGAATCCATAGGCCGTTGGTGTGTCGGCGTGGTCGATTTCCGTCTTCAGCGTCTGCAGCACGCGTCGCCCAAGCGCGGGGCCGAGAGGCGTTGGTGGTGTGAGCGCGATCTCCGAGGGATCGGGGCTGGTCGAATAGGGTATCCCGGGCGGCGGCGCCGGCAGGTTGAACGCGGAGACGCCCTGATAGCCGCGGACCGAATCCGCAGAGACGATCACGCCCTGTGTCGGTGAGAAGGTCGGGCTGATCTCGATGAGCACGTCATCCGCGGTCAGGGGAAGCGTCGCCGTGTTGCGCTGGGCCAACTCGTCTGTGCAGGGTGTCAGCCGTTGCCTGTAGTGGGCAACGCGTTGTGACTGCGCGTCGTCCAGACGCGCGCGGCGCTCCTCAACGGCGTGACGCAGGGACGGCGCGACGACCACTGCGCCGAGCAGGCAAGCGCCCAGTGCGGTCATCAGCAGGATGCGTTTGGTGTCGATGCCGGATGTCTTCATGCTCAGGGTCGGGGTGTGAGGCGAGCGCTTTGGGCGAGCGATGGGAGAGCGACAAGATGTGCTCGTCGATGGCGACCAACTCCACCTTGGCAAGATCGGGACAGCGAAGAAACAGTGCTCTCGGTCTTTGTGTCGACGTTACCCGGCAGCAAACGGCGACGGCCCGTAGAACCGCGCCAGGTGCGCGGCCACTTCGGGCATCTCCCGCTGCAGTCGCTCCGGCGCGGAGAAGTGATATTCGCTGACCACGGCGAAGAACTCTTCCGGCGCTTCAGCAGCGTAGGCGTCTATCTCGCTGGCGCGGCCGCGATCCACGCGCGCGCAGAAGGCGTCGTAACTGCGCTGGAAATCGTCGGCCCATTGCCGCTGCCACGCGCGCGGCAGCAGCGGCGTGCCGTCCAGGGCGCCGTCGAGCACGTCGAGCTTGTGTGCCATTTCGTGCACGGCCACGCAGTAACCGGCGCGCGGATCGTCCAGGTCGGCCTGCACGTCGGCCCACGACAGGATCAACGGGCCGCTGTCCCAGGACTCGCCGATCAGTTCGTCTTCCCACTCGTGCAGGACGCCGGTCGCATCGACATGGCTGCGTTGCACGCGGAACGCGTCCGGGTAGACCAGCAGTTGCGACCAGCCGCTCATGCCGCCGACGCCGTACTCCAGCAGCGGCAGGCAGCACAGCGCGGCGAGCAGGCCGCACTGCCGGGCATCCAGCTGCAGGCCGCCCAACGGCGAGATGGTCTTGCGGTGCAGGAATTCGCTGGCCAGCGCACGCAGGCGCTGCTCGCGCGGCGCATCCAGGGCCGCGACCCAGGCGCAGTCGCGGCGCACGGCCTGCCAGGTGGCGTCATCGATGGCCGCGGCGGGCGTCGACCACAGCCCGCGCAGCCAGCGTGGAATCAGCGGAACATCCCCGGCAGGAAGCTGTGCCACTTCGGCATGCGCATGCGCGGCACCAGGTCGCTGTCGCTGCCGCCACCCGTGGTGGTCGAGGCCGGCTTGGTGGAGGAGGGCGCATGCGTCGCCGGCGCACGCGTCGGCGCGCTGTCGGCATCGGGTGTGTCGCCGTAGGCGCAGTCGGTATGCGGCTTCTCCGCCAGCACATTGGACGCGTGGGCGGCGGCGAGCGGCAGCAGCAACAGGAGCAGGCAGGGCAGGGAACGGCGCATCGTCGGCATCCAGGGCGAGCGGCGGTGAATCCCGATTCTAACGCGGTTTTCACCGGCTGCAGGACCTCGGCCCTGGGCGCAAGCGGGGCGTTGCCGCATACTTTTCGGTTTACGAGGGTGCGCCGCGGCGCGCCCGGGGGCGAAACGAGGCGATGGAACCGGCGTTGGACGAGCGCGAACTGTTGGCCAGGCTCAGCAAGGGGCCCCTGTCCGGCGACGCCCTGGCGCGCGCCTGCGGGTTGACCCGGGCGGCGGTGTGGAAGCGCATTCAGGCGCTGCGCGCGGCCGGGGTGGAGATCGAGGGCCGGGCCGGCGAGGGCTATGGCCTGGCGCGGCCGCTGGAGTTGCTCGACGCCGCGGCGATCCGCGACGGACTCAGCGGGCCGGCGCGCGCCGAGCTGGCCGGGCTGGAGATCGCCTGGAGCCTGGTCTCCAGCAACACCACGCTGCTGCAGCGGCCGGCGCCGGCGCAGGGCAGCGAGGTCCTGCTGGCCGAGCGCCAGACCGGCGGGCGTGGCCGCCGTGGCCGGGTCTGGGCCTCGCCGCTGGCGGCGCATCTGTACCTGTCGGTGGCGCGCAGCTTCCAGGGTGGGCTGGGCCGGCTGGGCGGCCTGAGCCTGGCCGCCGGCGTGGCCGTGGCCGAAGCCCTGCGCGCGGCCGGCTTCGCCACGGTCGGGCTGAAGTGGCCGAACGACCTGCTGGCCGACGGGCGCAAGCTGGGCGGCCTGCTGGTGGAAGGTGGCGGCGAGTTCGCCGGGCCGGCGCGGGCGGTGATCGGCCTGGGCCTGAACGTGGCGATGCCGGCGGCCAGTGCCGCAGACATCGACCAGCCGTGGACCGACCTGACGCGGTTGGCCGGTGGCCCTGTGTCGCGCAACACGGTCGCCGCGGTGGTGTTGTCGCACCTGCTGCCGGCGCTGGCGCTGTTCGACGCCGAAGGGCTGGCGCCGTTCCTGCCGCGCTACGCCGCGCTGGATCTGCTTGCTGGGCATGCCGTGCGCATCGACGATGGCGGCCAGGTGCGCGAAGGCACGGCCCTCGGGTTGGCCGAGGACGGCGCGCTGCGGGTGGCCTTCGCCGACGGCGAGCAGCCGGTGCATGCGGGCGATGTCAGCGTGAGGGCGGCATGAGCGACTGGCTGTTCGACCTGGGCAATTCGCGCTTCAAGTTCGCCGCGCTGGAACACGGGCAGGTGGGCGCGGTGCAGGCCTGGCCGCATGGCGCCGAAGCCATGGACGCGGCGGCGGTCGCGGCGCTGCCGCAGGGCGGTACCGCCTACGTGGCCAGCGTCGCCGCGCCGGCCCTGACCGCGACCGTGCTGGAGGCGCTGCGCAGCCGCTTCGCGCAGGTGCAGGTGGTGCGCACCGAGGCTGCGTGCGCCGGGGTGCGGATCGCCTATGCGCGACCGCAGGCGTTCGGCGTGGACCGGTTCCTCGCGCTGCTCGCCGCGCATGGCGGTGGCGACGTGCTGGTGGTCGGCGTGGGAACGGCGCTGACCGTGGACCTGCTCGACCGCGACGGCCTGCACCGCGGCGGCCGCATCGCGCCGTCGCCGACCGTCATGCGCCAGGCCCTGCAGCAGAAGGCAGCGCAACTGCCGGCCGAGGGCGGCGATTACCACGAGTTCGCCGCCGACACCGCCGACGCGCTGGCCTCTGGCTGCGATGGCGCCGCAGTGGCGCTGATCGAACGTAGCCTGCAGCAGGGCGAGGCCTTGCTTGGACGACGGCCGCGGCTGCTGCTGCATGGCGGCGGCGTGCCGCCGCTGTTGCACGCACTGCCGGTGGCCGAGCAGCGCCCGGCCTTGGTCCTGGACGGACTGGCGCTGTGGGCGCAGGCGCACGCCGTGGCTGATCACGCCTGAGCGGGGCGGCACTGGCGGCGGCGGGCAGCGCAGACGCTGCGTCCAGGCGGTCACGTCCCACACGAACGGCGCTGTCTCTCCCAATGTGCATCGCACGCTCTAGAATCCGGCCATGCTCGTTCGCGCCCTGCTCGTCGTCCTGACCATCCTCAACCTCGGCGTCGCGGTGTGGTGGGCGATGCAGCCGCCCACCCCGCCGGCGGTGCCGATGCCGGCCGTGCCGGCCGGGGTGGCGACGCTGCAACTGGTCAACGAGGCGCCTGCACCGGCCGCGGCGCCCACTCCGCCGGCGGTCGCGCCTGTCGCCGTGCCAGCCGATGCGCAGGACGACACCGCCGTCGCCGCCGATGCGACCGGATCTGCCCCTGCACCGGCCAGTACCCCGGCGGCCACCCCGGCCGCCGCGCCAACGCCACCCGCTGCCGCCCCTGCGCCCGCCCCCACCCAGGCCCAGGCCGATCCTGCGGCCAAGCCCGCCGCCGACGCGGCGGTGTGCCTGAGCGTGGGGCCGTACCCGGACCGCGATGCCGCCCAGGCGGCCATCGCAACCTTGGCTTCGGGAGCGCCGCGTCCGCGCCTGCGCGAGGACGCCGACAGCGGTGCCACCAGCTTCCGCGTGCTGCTGCCGACCATCGGCGGCGAGGATGGCCTCAGGCAGGCCACCGAGCGCATCGTCGCCGCCGGCATCCGCGACTATTACCCGTTGCGCCAGGGCGATGCCGGCAATGCCATCGCCCTGGGCCAGTACCGCAGCCGCGAGGGGGCCGAGCGCCGCCGCGCGGAGCTGGCCCGTGCCGGCTTCAACGCCGACCTGATCCCCAGCGGCGGCGACGGCCAGTCGCGTTGGTGGCTGGACCTGCGCGCCGGCTCCGCGGCGCAGGCCGCCGCCCTGCGCCGCCAGCTCGGCGCCGCGCGCCAACGCACCGTGGACTGCGCCACGCTGGGCTAGAATGCCGCGCCTGTCGGTGTTCAGCGCCTCGCCGCAAGACGTGTCGAGGCCCGCGCCAGCAGGTAGACTGCCCGGGCCCGCCTGCAGGCGTCGTGCACCTTGCCGCTTTAGCTCAGTCGGTAGAGCAACTGTCTTGTAAACAGTAGGTCATCCGTTCGATTCGGATAAGCGGCACCATCTTTCGACCCGTTGGCATCTGTGGATGTCCGCGTTGCGCCATCAGCCCGCTGAAAAACAGCGGGTTTTTGCTTTCTGTTGCGCGTGCTCATGAACATCCATTCGAGCCGGGAACAACTGCGCGTTACGCGAGCCGGGTGGATGGCGCGGCAGGTGGCAGGCACGCCGCAGCGCAGGTGCGAAGCAACAGCGGTCAACCGAAGCGCGCTTGGATCGCTGCGCGCTGTCGGAAGCTGCTACGGGCTTCGCGGTAACAGCAAGGACTGCGCACGCGCGGAAAGCGGGCAACCCTGTCGCTGCAACAAGGCGATGGCCTCTCTGGTGCGCCGGACCAGTCCGGTGTTCGCGATGAAGGTGGTCTTCGCCCCCAGGAACTCCAGCACGACGTTCTCGGTTCCCCACGCTTTCCGATAGTCGACCCTGGCGATCTCGCGGTACGGGCGGGTGCGCGTGCGCAGGACGCGGTACTCCACGTGGTCCGCGTGCAGGATCAGCGTGGGATTCAAGCTGTTGTGCGCCCACGCGAACCAGGGAAGGAACGTGAGCCCGGCGAACGCGGCCTCCAGGGTCACGATCAAGGGCTTTTCCAAGGCGATCTCCAGAAACGGCGGAGCAGCTTAGCCAGCCAGCGCCGTGGGCGTCCAACCGCACGCCTTTGGCTGCCGCAATGTACATGCCGCCTGCTGCGACGCGGCGGGTCGTGTCATGCCGGTCCCGCTAGACTGGGCCACTTTTTTGGTTGGAGCGTATGCGCATGAAGTCGTCTTTTCTGCCGG
The DNA here is from genome assembly GCF_014199795.1 of Xanthomonas sp. 3498. Taxonomy (NCBI): domain Bacteria; kingdom Pseudomonadati; phylum Pseudomonadota; class Gammaproteobacteria; order Lysobacterales; family Lysobacteraceae; genus Xanthomonas; species Xanthomonas sp. 3498. Next base: position 255,172 of record NZ_JACHOH010000007.1, on the reverse strand, counting down.
TGTCCCTGATCGGCGTTCCTACCGACATCGGTGCCGGCCATCGCGGTGCGCGCATGGGGCCGGAGGCGCTGCGCATCGCCGGCTTGCACGAGGCGCTGGCCAATCGTGGCGTGGAGGTGCGCGACGTCGGCAACATCGACGGCCCGCGCAATCCCTGGCAGGCGCCGGTCGACGGCTACCGCCACCTCGACGAGGTGGTGGCCTGGAACCGCGCGCTGATGGAGGCCAGCTATGCCGAACTGCGTGCCGGGCGCATGCCGATCGTGCTCGGCGGCGACCACTGCCTGGGCATCGGCTCGATCACCGCGGTGGCGCGGCACTGCCGCGAGCAGGGCCGCAAGTTGCGGGTGCTGTGGCTGGACGCGCATTCGGACTTCAACACCAGCGAGGTCACGCCGTCGGGCAATGTGCACGGCATGCCGGTGGCCTGCCTGTGCGGGCTGGGGCCGCAGGCGCTGACCGAACTCGGCGGCAGCGCGCCGGCGCTGCGGCCGGAGCAGGTGCGGCAGATCGGCATCCGCTCGGTCGACCCGGACGAGAAGCGGCTGATCAAGCAGCACCGCGTCGACGTGTACGACATGCGCTACATCGACGAGATGGGCATGAAGCGGACCATGGAGGCGGCGCTGGAGGGGCTCGATGCCGATACCCACCTGCATGTCAGCTTCGACGTGGACTTCCTCGACCCCAGCATCGCCCCGGGCGTGGGCACCACCGTTCCCGGCGGTCCCAACTACCGCGAGGCGCAGTTAGTGATGGAGATGATCGCCGACAGCGGGCGTATGGCCTCGCTGGACATCGTGGAGTTGAATCCGGTGCTGGACCACCGCAACCTGACCGCGGAACTGGCGGTGGACCTGGTGGAGAGCCTGTTCGGCAAGTCGACGCTGATGCGGGACTGAGAGGCCCGGCCTGGCTGGGTGGCGCCGCCCTTGCCTGAATGGGGTGCCGGTTCATTCACGTGAAATCCACAGTCGTGACGGCAGATTCACCGCCAGACGGTAGCGCGGCGACGCCTATCGCCGCCCACCCGACCACCTGCGATTGCCGAGGACGACCACGATGAAGCGACTGACCACCCTGTTGATGCTGACCCTGTTTTGCGCTGGCGTTCTGACCGGCTGCAACACCGTTGCCGGCGCCGGCAAGGACATGCAGAAGGCGGGCGAGAAGGTGGAAAACAAGGCGGACGATTGCAGCGCGGGCAAGTGCTGAGCGCCCCGGTCGATCGCGGCGGCGACGCGCCCCGCGGACGACCGATCCACGAGTTTCGTGCGGCCGTGCTGGCCGCGTTCCATGACCATGAAGGAGTGAACCTATGAAGCGTACGTTTGCGTGGATGCTGCTGGCGATGTTCTCGGTGGGCCTGCTGGCCGGTTGCAACACCGTTGCCGGTGCCGGCAAGGACGTGCAGAAGGCGGGCGAGAAGGTCGAAGACGCCGCCAAGAACTGAGCCTCGGCTCGGTCACCAAAACGGGTCGGCTTGCCGACCCGTTTTTTTGCGCGATCGTCGGCGATGCATAACGGTTCACGATGCTCATGCATCGCTGACGCTGTGTTGATCGGTTCACGACGCAGGCCGCGCGATGCTGCGCGAGCGGCGTGCAGCGCCGCTTACACATCACGAGAGATTCCATGAACAAAGACATCATTGCCGGCAAGTGGACCCAGCTCAAGGGCAAGATCAAGGCGCAGTGGGGCGACCTGACCGACGACGACTTCGATGTCGCCGAGGGCAACACCCAGTACCTGGCCGGCAAGCTGCAGGAGCGCTACGGCTGGGCGCGCGATCGCGCCGAGAAGGAAGTGCACGCGTTCCGCGACAGCCTGGGCAAGGAATACCACGACTGAGGCGCACACCGCCGCAGCGTCGTCGACACGGGCCGCATTGCGGCCCGTGCTTTTTTGGGCGCCGGGGAGGCTCAGCGCTCCGGCGGATCGGGCACGTAGTCGCCGGGAAACGCGCTTGGCGCAACCGCCACGCGCCGCGGAAGCAGGTCACGCGGCAGCACACCGCGTGCGATCAGCCGTGCGCGGCTGTCGTAGCGCAACTCGGTCCGTTGCATCGGCACGTCGCTGGCGCGCTCGAATTCGGTGACCCGCGATGGCGACCACTCGCGCGCGCCGTGGCCGGTGCCCAGGCGCTGCTGCACGCGGGCAGCGGAGGTGCCTTCGCGCGCATACGCCCGCGCGTCCGCGGACGGCGCCGCCGCGAGGGGCGCAGCCGCACTGCGTTGCGGCATGTCGGCGGCCAGCGCCGGTGCAGGCATCACGTCCGGCGCCGGGACGACGGGCGTTGCCGCGCGCGCTGTTGCGTTGGCAGCTCTCTCGGCGTCGACGCCTGCGTCCCCCAGGACGGCATCGGGCCATGCCCGCGCTTCGTCGAATACCGCCATGCCGATCACGCCCACGTTGCGCGGACGGCCGGTGCGTGCCGCATAGCTGTCTTCAAGATCGGTGAACACGAACTGCGCCACGTCCTCGGAAGATTTGCGCCAACCGGCGATCTCGGTGCGTTGCCACGGCGCCAGCACATAGCCGCGTTGGTCGCTGGCCGCGGTCTGGCCACTGACCGCGTTGACGCCGTCCACCGACAGCACCACCAGCACCCGCGCACCGGTCAGGTTGGTCAGGCGCAGTGCATAGCGGTGGCCGGGGGTGGCGGCGATCCAACGCTCGCCGCGCCAGGCATGCGCCGGCAGCGGCGCCTCGCCGGCATCGCGATCGATCACCTGCAACTGCACCGCCGGCGCCGAGGCCGGCGGCGAAGGCCAGGGACGGAAGCCGCACAGCCCGCCGATGCACACCAGGGCGAAGGCCAGGACGGCGAGGGAACGGGAACGGCGGGACAGGAGCGGAGGAAGAGGATGCATCTTGGCGACTCCAGGACGGGGATGCCGGATTGAACGCGCCATGCGCCGGAACGGGGTTGTCGCGCAGCGGGTAAACTCGCCGGGTTTCTCCCCGGACCGTCCATTTCGCATGACCACCCGCGTTCTCACCGGCATCACCACCTCCGGCACGCCGCACCTGGGCAACTATGTCGGCGCCATCCGTCCCGCGCTGCAGGCCAGCCGCCGTCCCGGCATCGAGAGTTTCTTCTTCCTGGCCGACCTGCACAGCCTGATCAAGGCGCAGGACCCGGCGCGCACGCAGCGCTCGACCCTGGAAATCGCGGCGACCTGGCTGGCGGCGGGCCTGGATCCGGCGCAGGTGTGGTTCTACCGCCAGTCGGACGTGCCGGAGACCAACGAGCTGACCTGGTTCCTGACCTGCGTCGCCGGCAAGGGCATCCTCAACCGCGCGCACGCCTACAAGGCGGCGGTGGACAAGAACCGTGCCGACGGCGAGGACGACGATGCCGGGGTCACCGCCGGCCTGTTCATGTATCCGGTGCTGATGGCCGCCGACATCCTGCTGTTCAAGGCGCAGCAGGTCCCGGTGGGCCGCGACCAGATCCAGCACATCGAGATGGCGCGCGATTTCGCGCAGCGCTTCAACCACGTCTATGGCCGTGAGCACTTCGTGCTGCCCGACGCGCTGATCGACGAGCAGGTGGCGACGCTGCCCGGGTTGGACGGGCGCAAGATGAGCAAGAGCTACGACAACACCATTCCGCTGTTCGCCCCGCGCGAGGAGCTGAAGAAGCGGGTGTTCGCCATCGTCACCGATTCGCGCGCGCCGGGCGAGCCGAAGGACACCGAAGGCTCGGCGCTGTTCCAGCTGTACCAGGCCTTCGCCAGCGCCGAGGAGACGGCCGCGTTCGCGCAGGCGTTCGCCGCCGGCATCGGCTGGGGCGAGGCCAAGCAGCAGCTGTTCGAGCGCATCGATGCCGAGATCGCGCCGATGCGGGTGCGCTACGAGGCACTGATGGCGCGTCCGCAGGACATCGAGGCGACCCTGCGCGACAACGCGCAGCGGCTGCGCAAACGCTATGCGATCCCGTTCCTGGCCGAGTTGCGGCACGCGGTGGGCCTGCGCGACCTGGCGGCGCAGGCTGGCGGCGCCACCGAAGCGGCGACGGCCAAGCAGGCGCTGCCGAGCTTCAAGCAGTACCGCGAGGCCGACGGCCAGTTCTACTTCAAGCTGCTCGATGGCGAGGGCGTGCTGCTGTTGCAGAGTGGCGGCTTCGCCTCGCCGCGCGACGCCGGGCAGACCATCGCCGCGCTCAAGCAGGCCGCGCAGGCCGACACGCTGCAGGCGGCGCCGGTGACCCTGGAGGCACCGGCCGAGACGGTGCTGGCGGCGCTGGCGCGGCTGCGTGAGGCGGGCTGAGCGCTCGCACGGCGGTCCGTCGTAGGAACGGCTTCAGCCGCGACGCCTCAACGGCAAAGCGTCGCGGCTGAAGCCGCTCCTACAAGATCCTACAAGGCATACGACGCGTCCTGGTGCGACACCCCGAGCGCGTGTGGTTGCCGGTCGCATGCAGTCGGGACTGAAGTCCCTCCCACGGTGAACCCTCGCGGTCGTCGGGTCGGTTCCGTCCTTCGTCCTCATCCGGCCGCTGCCGCGCGGCACTGGCAGCGCTCTCCATACCGCCTAGAATGGTGGCTCGCCCAGCCACGCTCTGCGCCATGCCACGCGATCCCAGCATCCATCTCGTCGATACCGGCTTCCAGCGCGCGCAGTTCGATGCCGCCTACCTGATCGTGGAGAACGGGCGCGGTGCCTTCATCGACTGCGGCACCAGCCATGCCGTGCCGCTGTTGCTGGACGCGCTGGCGCGCGCCGGCCTGGCGCCGGGCGAGGTGGACTGGCTGATCCTCACCCACGTGCACCTGGATCACGCCGGCGGCGCCGGTGCGCTGCTGCAGCACTTGCCGAACGCGCGCCTGCTGGTGCATCCGCGCGGCGCGGCGCACATGATCGATCCGGCGCGGCTGATCGCCGGCGCCACCGCGGTGTACGGCGAGGCGGAGATGGCACGCAGCTACGGCAGCATCGTGCCGGTGCCGGCAGAACGCGTGGTCGTGGCCGAGGACGGCCATCGCGTGTCGCTGGCCGGGCGCGAGTTGCTGTGCATCGACACCCCTGGCCATGCTCGCCATCACCTGTGCGTGTGGGACGCACGCAGCCGCAGTTGGTTCAGCGGCGACACCTTCGGCCTGTCCTACCGCGAACTGGACAGCGCGCGCGGCGCGTTCGCGATCCCGACCTCGTCGCCGGTGCAGTTCGAGCCGGACGCGATGCAGGCCTCGATCCAGCGCATGCTCGGGTACGCGCCGCAGACGCTGTATCTCACCCACTACGGTCCGGTGGAGGGCGCCGACACGCTGGCGGCGGAACTGCTGGAACAACTCGAGGCGATGGTGGCGATCGCGCGCGGCTGCGATGGGCGCTCCGATCGCCATCGCTGCCTGGTCGCGGCGCTGACCGCGCTGTATCTGGAGCGGGCGCGGCTGCATGGCTGTCCGCTGGACGATGCCGGCGTGGAGCGCGTGCTGCACATGGACATCGAGCTCAACGCGCAGGGCCTGGCCTGCTGGCTGGATCGTCCCGCGCGCTGAACGGCGCTTCGGTCGCACGCACGCGAATGCGTCGCCGTGCTGTCTCGGCACGACGCCATTCTCTACACTGTGCGGCCCGCTTGTTGCCAGGTCGTGACCGTGAACCCGATGCGCATGTTGCTGCTGTCCGCTTCCCTGTTCATGGGAGGTGCGGCACAGGCGGCCAACGATGCGCTGGCCGGCGACGCGGGCGGCGATGCCGATGCGCTGGAGCGGCATGCGTTGCCTGCGCCCTGCGATTCCTCCGAGGCCTGTGGTCCGGCGATGCCGGGCTGAGCGATCGGCGGGGAGGGGCTTTTTTTACGCAGGCCAGGCGCATGTGAGCGCCGCGATGTCATCCTGCACGCGCTTGGCGAAGCCGAAGAACAACGCGCAATCCGCCGAGGCGGCCACGCAGCACTGCTCAGGCAGTGGTATCGATCAACCCGCCGATGATGCCCTGGTTGAGCAGATCGCCGGTCACCGTCCCGCTCAGGCTGGGATTGGACTGCAGCAGGGACGACAGCTGCGGGGTCAGGCCCTGGCTGCTGAAGACGCCGGAGGCGTTGTACAGGCCCGGGGTCGACGGCGGCGTAGTAATCGTACCGAGCAGTCCCTGGTCGTAGGTCTGGGTGGCCTGGTCTAGGGTGGGATACGGCGCGGTGCCGGTCGAGGTCGACGTGCCTGTGGACGAGGTCGATGCGCCGTTGGTCGAGGTAGAGCTGCCGGCAGACGAGGTCGAGGCCGCATCGGTCGGGCCGGCGCTGACGATGCTGTTGAACAGCCCGGCCGCGTTGTAGGTCAGGCCCGTGTCGGCCGGGGTGCTTCCCGCGAGGCCGCCGAGGCTGAAGATCACCGAGGCGTCGCCGGACAATTCCACCGCCTGCTGCACCGCCGCCGGGTCGTTGCTGGCCACGATCGGGTTGCCGGCCTGGGTCGAATCGCTGGAGGCGCCCGTTGCCGGAAAGCCATAGGGCGACGCCCCGTAAGGCGAGACGGTGCCCAGTGGCGACAGTGCGGTATCGATGGCCATGGTGGTGCCCAGCGAGCAGTAGGGATTGGCGCACTGATACGCCCATGCGGCTGAACGGACTCTTAGGTCTTTCTGGGCGCCGCGACGCGCCGGAACAGGCGGCGGCCGCGCTGCCATGGACGTCCCGGCGCAGGGGAGGCGAGCGCACCCGAACTGCATTACGCCGCACGCGATGGACGCGACGTCGATTCCATTTCCCCGCCCGAGCATGGCGAGGCGATGGGGCGACCTGCCGATACGCGCGCGCCTGTCGCCAAGGCGGGACGAAGCACAGGCACCCGTCCCGCATCGGAATTGCGCAAAACAGCGTGCCGCCATTGGCGCCGGTGCGCGGCTGTCGCCGCCGGTGGCCGCTGGCCTAGAATTGCGCCATACCCGTTCCGCGTGCACGCATGTCTTCCCCTTCTTCCACGGCCGCCGCCGCACCTGCGCGCGGTGGCTTCGTCGTTCTCGCCCTGTTCCTGGTCTACGTCGTCTGGGGCTCGACCTATCTGGCGATCCGCTTCGCCCTGGAAGGCGGCGCGCCGCCGCTGAGTGTGGTCTCCGGCACGCGCTTCGTGATCGCCGGCAGCGTGCTGTACGCGGTGCTGCGCTGGCGGCGCGGGGTGGCCGCGCCCACGCGCGCGCAGTGGCGGCCGCTGGCCATGCTCGGTGCGCTCATGCTGGTCTGCGGCAATGGCCTGGTGGTGCTGGCCGAGCGCCAGGTGTCCTCGGGGCTGGCAGCGGTGGCGGTGGCTTCGGTGCCACTGTGGATGGCGCTGTTCGGCACGCTGCGCGGCCACCACGCCAGCCGCGGCGAATGGCTGGGGATCGTGGTCGGCTTCGCCGGGGTGGTGTGGCTCAACGCCGGCAGCAGTCTCAATGCCAGCCCGCTGGGCCTGGTGCTGCTGTTGATCGCGCCGGTGGGCTGGGCGTTCGGTTCGGTGTGGTCGCGCGGGCGCGACCTGCCGATGCCGTTCATGGCCGCCGCCGGGCAGATGCTGTGCGGCGGCGTGATGCTGGTGGCGATCGGCCTGCTCAGCGGCGAGCGCCTGCACACCTTGCCGAGCGCGCAGGGGATGCTGGCGGTGGCCTACCTGTGCGTGTTCGGCTCGATCGTCGCGTTCACCGCCTACGTGTGGCTGCTGCAGAACGTGCGCCCGGCGCTGGCCGGCAGCTATGCCTACGTCAATCCGGTGATCGCGGTGGCGCTGGGCAGCTGGCTCGGCCAGGAGCGCTTCAGCGCCAGCGACTTCGGCGCGATGGCGGTGATCCTGGCCGGCGTGGTGGTGATCACCGTGGCGAGGACCCGGCGATGACCGCGGTCGCCGAGCAGGAGGCCCGGCGCGGCCTGTGGATCACCGCGGCGACCTTCGCACTGTGGGGCGTGGTGCCGGTGTACTGGCACCTGCTGCAGGCGGTGCCGTCGCCGCACATCATCGCCCACCGCATCGTCTGGAGCACGCTGCTGGTGGTGGCGTGGCTGGTATACAGCGCGCGCCTGCAGTGGTGGCGGCGCATCGCCGCGCAGCCGCGCGCGCTGGCCACGCTGGTGCTGAGCAGCCTGGCGATCGCCTTCAACTGGGGCCTCTATATCTGGGCGGTCAATGCCGGCCATGTGATCGAGACCAGCCTGGGCTATTTCATCAATCCGCTGGTCAACGTGCTGCTAGGGGTGCTGGTGCTGCATGAGCGGCTGCGCCCGCTGCAGTGGCTGGCGGTGGCCTGCGCCGCGCTGGGCGTGGCCTGGCTGACCGTCGACGCCGGCACGCTGCCGTGGATCGCGCTGGGCCTGGCCGGCTCGTTCGGGCTGTACGGCCTGCTGCGCAAGCTGGTGCAGGTGGACGCGGTGGCCGGGCTGGGCGTGGAGAGCCTGTACCTGTTCCTGCCGGCGCTGGGCTTCGTGCTGTGGGGCGAGGCCGGTCACGGCGGCGGCTTCGCCGGCGAGTGGGGCTGGCGCAACGACCTGCTGCTGGTGTTCGGCGGCGTGGTCACCGCGGTGCCGCTGATCGGCTTCGCCTACGGCGTGCGGCGCATCCCGCTGTCGCTGGTCGGGCTGCTGCAGTACATCGCGCCGAGCCTGCAGTTGCTGCTGGGCGTGTGGTTCTTCCGCGAGCCGTTCGACACCGGCAAGGCCATCGGCTTCGCCGCGATCTGGATCGGGTTGCTGCTGTTCGCCGGCGAGAGTCTATGGCGGTCGGGTGTGTGGCGGCGAGCGGGGATTCGGGATTAGGGATTCGGGATTGGCAAGAGCCGGCGCCCGCCTAGGTCGCCAGCGCAGCCGCTCTTACGAATCCCCTATCCCGACTCCCCACTCCCGGCTCAGCCGCGGCTACCGCTCGCGGCCGGCCCACCGGTCAGCTGCAGCTCGGGGTCCGCACGCGGCGGCAGCGGCTGCGGGCAGCGGCCGTCGTGACGCTGTGCCGGCAGCTCGGCGAACCAGTCCTCCACGGTCGGCGCCAGCAGGTCCAGCCGCATCGGCAGGCTCAGGTGGTTCTCGCCGGGCATCTCCAGGTAGTGCGCGCGCGGTGCGTCCAGCGCCAGCAGGCGGCCGTGCGCCACCGGGATGTGCTGGTCGGCGCTGCCGTGCAGCAGCAGCACGCAGGCCGGTGCGGCGCGCGCGGCGGCGGTGACGTCGACCTGGTCCAGGTTCAGCGCCAGGCGCTGGTTGGCGTTGGCGATCACCGCGTCCAGGTTCTGCCCGCCGTAGCGCCAGCGCGCCAGGTCCATCGCCGCGCTGGCCATCCAGCCGCGCGGGCGGCTGGCGAGCATGTGCGGGATCATGTCGCGGATGCCGCGGCCGGCGTTGGCGAAGGATTCCATCGCGACCACGCCATCGACCTGGTCGCCGAGCTTCTGCGCGGCGAACAGCGCGGTGGCCGCGCCGTAGGACACGCCGAACAGGTACAGCGGGCCCTGCACCTCGCCGCTGGCACGCAGCGCGCGGATCACCGCGACCACGTCGTCCGACTCGCGGGTGCCGTAGCCGGCCGGGCCGCCGCCGGAGCGGCCGTGGTTGCGCAGGTCGATGCTGATGCTGCGGTAGCCGGCCTGGGCCAGATCCAGCGACCATGGCAGCAGCGAGTCGCCGTCCATCATCCAGCCGTGCAGCAGCACCACGGTGCCGCGCGGGGCGATCTGCGTGGCCGGCGCCGGGGTCGCCACGTCCATGGCGAAGTCGGCGTGCTCGTGGCCGCTGGCGTCGCGGCCGGCGTGCTCGTAGCGGTAGCGCATGTGGTAGTCGCCCGGATCGATGGCGCGCCAGAAGATCGGGATGCCGCCCGGCACCACCACGTGGCCGCTGCGGTTGGGCAGGGTCGCCAGCAGGCTCTGGATGCGTTCCTCGTCCATCAGCGGCGACACGCCGCCCGGCGCGACCAGGCGGTCGCTGAGCGAGGTGGAAGAGCAGGCGCTCAGCCACAGGCTGGCGCAGAGGACGAGCAACAGGCGCAGGCGCGAGGACATGGGGGTGGCGGCGTGGAACCAAATGGCCGCGCAGGCTAGCGCCTCGGCGGCGGCCGTTCTACCGCGTTTCGATGACGAAACGATGACGCGTCATCCGCCATTGGGCCGGGCCGGGACAGGGGTCCCGACCCAGCGCGTTCAGCCGTGGCGCTACAGCGCGCGCAGGGCGGTGGTGATCGGCAGCCGCGCCGCGCGCAGCGCCGGGAACAGGCCGCCGACCAGGCCGATGCCCAGCGCCCACTTCAGCCCGGTCCACAGCAGCGGCGGGGACACCTTGAACTGGAACACCACCTGGCTGAAGTTGCTGCCCAGCGTGGACACGCTGTAGCCGTTGAAGATCGCCCAGGCGATCAGCCCGCCCAGCACCCCGCCGAGCAGTGCCAGCAGCATGGTCTCCAGCATCACCGCCACCACCACCGGCAGCCCGCGGAAGCCCAGCGCGCGCATGGTGGCGATCTCGCGGGCGCGGGTGGCGACTGCGGCGTACATGGTGTTGAGCGCGCCGAACACCGCGCCGATCGCCATGATGGTGCCGATGAAGGTGCCCAGGACCTCCAGCACCTTGCTGAGGTTGCCGCCCTGCTTGCGGTAGTACTCGCGGGTGGTGAACACGTCCAGCTTCAGCCGCAGGTCGGCGTCCATCGCCGCCTTGAACTGGCGGAAGCCGTCCTGGCCCTGGGTGCGCACGCTGATCGACTGGTAGGCGCTGCGGTTGTAGGTGGTGGCCAGGGTCTGGGTGTCGGTCCACAGTTCCGAGTCGTGCGCGTCGCCGCTGGCGAACACGCCGACCACGTTCCAGGCCTGGTTGCCCAGGGTCAAGCGCTGGCCGAGCTGCAGGCCGCGGAACTGCGACTGCGCGCCCTTGCCGACCACGATCTCGCGCAGGCCGGGGGTGAAGCGACGGCCCTGCACGATCCTGACCTTGTCGTGCACCGCCCAGCCCTGCTCGCCGACGCCGCGGAACTGCGCGTTGACGTCGGTGCCGTCGGACTTGGACTGCAGGTTCACCACCTGCGACAGCTCCGGCGAGACCAGCGGCCGGTTGTCGGCGCCGCGCGCCACCCCGGCCAGGCCGGCGATCAGCGGCACCTGGTCGCGGAGGATGACCGAGTTGGTCTCGGCCTGGGAGCCGCCGCGCAGCACGATGGCGGTGGTGTCGTCGCCGGTGCTGTCCAGGGTCGCTTGGAAACCCTGGCCCATCGCCAGCATCGCCACCAGCACGCCGACCACGCCGGCGATGCCGACCACGATCACCGAACTGGCGCCCCAGCGCTGCGGCAGGCTGGCGATGCCGATGCGCGCGGCGGCCAGCGACAGCCGGCCGCTGCGCGTGGCCAGCAGTAACACGGCCAGCACCGCCACCAGCGCCACGACCAGGAACCAGGGCAGGGCGATCCAGATTCCCAGGCCGATCGCCAGCGCCGCGATCGCCAGGACATTCCATAACCATTGCATCTTCATTGCGTTGTTCCTCGGGTCTGCTTTGCCGTCCGTGGCATCGATGTGCTGGAGAGAAGGTGCGGGCTCAGCGCCCGGCCAGGGCGTCGACGATCTTCAGCCGCTGCGCGCGCAGCGCTGGCAGCAGGCCGACCACCACGCCGATGACCAGCATCAGCGCCGCACCGATCAGCCAGGTCTGCGCCGGCACCGCGTGCACCGGCAGCGCGCCGCGGCTGGCGCTGGCCAGCACCGGGATCGCCGCCGCCGCCAGCGCCATGCCGAGCAGGCCGCCGAGCACGATCAGCAGCACCGACTCCACGATCACCAGGGTCAGCACGGTGCGGTCCTGGAAGCCCAGGGTCTTGAGAGTGGCCAGTTCCGGGATACGTTCGCGCACTGCCTGCGCCATGGTGTTGCCGGTCAGCAGCACCAGGGTGAAGAACACCGCGCCCATGATCGAGGTGACGATCAGGCCGATGTCGGCGAACTGCTTCACGAAGGCCTGCTGGAACGCCGACTCGGTCTGCGACTTGGTCTCGTGGTCGGAATTGGCCGACAGCGCATCGATCGCCTGCGCCACCCGCGAGGCGTGCTCGGGGTTGTCCAGCCGCACCGTGTACCAGCTGACCTTGCCCTTGATGTAGTCGTTGCTCTCGTCGAAGTACTTCCAGTTCATCATCAACTGGTTTTCCGCCTGCACGTTGGCGCGGTCCTTGGCGCGGAAGATCGCCTTCAGCTCCAGCGGCCAGTCGTTGCTGCCGCCGCGGGGGAAGATGGTGGCTTGCAGCGGGATCACGTCGCCGACCTTCCAGCCGTACTTCTTCGCCAGCGCTTCGCCCACCGCCGCTCCGGTGCGGGTGTCGCGGAAGGCCTTGAGCTGCTCCGGCGGCATCTCGTACTCGCTGTAGACGTCGAAGAAGTTCGGCGCGACCGAGAAGTTGGGGAAGAAGTCCTTTGGGTCCTTGTAGATGCCGCCGAACCACATCGCATAGGTCACGTCGCGCACGCCGGGCACGCTGCGGATCTGCGACTCCAGGCGCACCGGCAGGGATTGGGTGATCGACAGGCGCGAGGCCACGACCAGGCGGTTGACCCCTTCCACCGAGCCGCCGGCGGTGAACGCGACGCGGACCGAGTCGAGCAGGCCGAACAGCAGGAACGCGACGATCACCGAGAACAGGGTCAGTAATGTCCGCGTCTTACTGCGGAACAGTTGTGCCCAGATCAACGAGAAATACTTCATGGCATCGCCTCGCTCAGTGCGCGGCCGGCGCGTCGGCCAGCTCGCCCTTGTCCAGGTGCACGGTATGGGTGGCGTACTCGGCGGCCTTGGGGTCGTGGGTGACCATGACGATGGTCTTGCCGTGGCTGCGGTTGAGTTCCTGCAGCAGGCCCAGCACGTCCTCGGCCGAGCGCCGGTCCAGGTCGCCGGTGGGTTCGTCGCAGATCAGGAAGGTCGGGTCGGAGACGATGGCGCGGGCGATGGCCACGCGCTGCTGCTGACCGCCGGACAGTTCGCTGGGCTTGTGGTTGCGGCGGTCTTCCAGGCCGACCAGGGTCAGCGCGATCTCGGCATTGCGTTTGCGCTGGGCGGCGCTGAGCGAGGTCAGCAGCAGCGGCAGTTCGACGTTCTTCTGCGCGGTGAGCATCGGCATCAGGTTGTAGAACTGGAACACGAAGCCGACGTGGTGGCTGCGCCAGGTGGCGAGCTGGCCGCCGCTCATGCGGTCGATGCGCTGGCCTTCGATCTCGATCTCGCCGCCGCTGGGCGAGTCCAGCCCGCCGATCAGGTTGAGCAGGGTGGTCTTGCCGGAGCCGGACGGTCCCATCAGGGCGACGAAGTCGCCGCGGGCGATGTCCAGGTCGATGCCGTGCAGGACCTGGACTTTCTCGGGGCCGCGCTGGTAGGTCTTGGTGACGTTGCGCAGGGTGACGAGGGTGGACATGGTGGTGTTCCTGGCGGTGGACGAGGTGGAGGCGATGCGGTCGCCGATGGCGGCGAGGGGGTACCGTTGCGGTTGCGGTTGCGGTTGCGGTTGCAGGTGCGATGCAGGCAGGTGCAGTTGTTGCTCTTGTTGTTGCTGTTGCTTCTGCCGTTGCGGTTGCTCCGGCTTTTGATTTACCGGGTTCCCTTCCGAAGCGGCGGCCAGCGCGGGGAAAAACCCGAAGGGCGGCGTACATGGATGTACGCCGTCCGCGGCAGGGGCAGGATGCCCCTTCCGCGGATCCCCGTGCTGGACGCGGACCCGGAGCGCGTTAGCGCGGAGGGCGCGTAGGCAGGGTGTGCTTTCTTTTGGTTACTTTTCTTTGCACAAGCAAAGAAAAGTAACTCGCCGTCAGGCGAAAGCATTTGCTGTTGCTGTTGCGCTTAAAGCTTGAGGATTGAAGCAAATCAAGATCAAAGGCTTTCGCCCTAAAGGGCGAGTCACTTTTCTTTGCTCGCGCAAAGAAAAGTAACCAAAAGAAAGCGCGCCCTGCCTTGCGCCCTCCGCGCTGCGCGCTCCGGGTCCGCGGATGCACCGGGGATTCGCGGAAGGGGCATCCTGCCCCTGCCGCGAACGGCGTACATCCATGTACGCCGCCCTTCGGGTTTTTCCCCGGTCCATCCGCCGCTGCGGAAGGGAACCCGGTAAATCAAAAGCAAGAGCAACAGCCAAAGCCAAAGCCAAAGCAACAGCCAAAGCAACAGCCACAGCAACAGCTAAAGCAACAGCTAAAGCAACAGCTAAAGCAACAGCTAAAGCCAGAGTCGTGCGGCTGCGGTCTGCCGCAGCGGGGACATCGGATACGTCAGGCGAAGACGGCGGCGCGCTACTGCGCCGCCGCCTCCGCCGTCTTCACCTGCATGCCGGCATGCAAAGCCTCCGGCGGATCAAGTACCACCGTGTCGCCTGCGGCCAGGCCGGACAGCACCTGGCGGTCGTCGCCCAGGGCGATGCCGGTCTTCAGCGCGCGCTGCTCGACCGTGTTGTCCTCCTTGACCGCGAACGCCACGTCCTGTCCTGCGCGCTTGACGATCGCCGCGCCCGGTACCCGCACGCCCTGCGGTTTGTCCTGCGCCTGCGGCTGCGGTGCCTCCAGGAAGCTGACCCGCACGCCCATCTCCGGCACGATCCGCGCGTCCTTCTGCTTCAGTGCCACGCGCACCTTCACCGTGGCCTTGCCGCGGTCCGCGGAGGGAATGATTGCGATCACCTCGGCCGGGATCTTCCAGTCCGGGTAGGCGTTGAGCACCGCTTCCACCGGCATGCCCGGCTTGACCCGGCCGATGTAGGACTCGCCCACCTCGACCTCGATCTCCAGCGACTCCATGTCGACGATGGTGCCGATGCCGGTGCGGGTGAAGCCGCCGCCGGCCGACAGCGGCGAGACGATCTCGCCCGGCTGCGCCGCCTTGGCGGTGACCACACCGGAGAACGGTGCGCGCACGATGGTGTTGTCGACGTTGAGATCGGAGATCGACAGCTGGTTGCCGGCCACCGCGACGTTGCGCTGCGCGTTCTGCAACTGCGCGCGCAGGGCGTCGCGCTGCGCCACCGCCTGCTCGTATTGTGAGCGCGAGACCAGCTGCTGGCCGGCCAGGGTCTGCAGCCGTTGCGCGTCGGCATCGGCCTGGCGCACCTGCGCCTGCATGTTGGCCACCAGGCTGCGCGCCGCATCCAGTTGCGAGGCCGACAGTACGCGTTGCGCGTTGGCGTCGATCGGGTCCAGCGTCGCCATCACCTGGCCTTCCTCCACGCGCATGCCTTCCTCGATGCGCACCTCGCGGACCTTGCCGGTGATCTTGGCCGAGACCGTGGCCATGCGCCGCGCCACCACGTAGCCGCTGGCGTCCAGCACCGAGGCGCTGCTGCTGCCGGGCGCGATCGCCACCACCGCAGCGGTGCGCACTTCCAGCGGCTTGCTGCGGCCGAACAGCAGCCAGGCGCCAGCGCCCAGGGCGAGCAGCACCACCAGCAGCGCCACGGCGATCCACAGCCCGCGCCGCGACGGCGGCTCGCTCGGCGGCGCCTTGCGGTCGATACGGAGTTCCTTGAGCAGGTCGGAGGAAGTACTCATCGTGTCCTTGATCGAAAACGGTCGGCGCGCTGCAGTGTGCGAGCGTCCGGTCGCCGTGGGCATGGCCGGAAGTCACTTTCTGCGGTGCGATGTCGCGGGAGAACGCCGCCCCTCGGCGTGGATCGCAGCATGCGGCAATCGTGCCGGGGCTGCCAGTGACAGATGTCATCCGCTGCAGTTGACGCGCCACACTGGGCGGCGGCCCCGTCGCGGCGCAGCCTAGACGCTCCTTGCCATTCCGGGAGCCTCCCATGTCCGATCACGATGCGTTGCCGCTGGCGCAGCTCAGCGGCGTCCACAAGCGCTACGGCGCGCTGGTTGCGCTCGACGGCGTCGACCTGCAGTTGCGCCGCGGCCAGTTGCTGGCGCTGCTTGGCGCCAACGGTGCCGGCAAGAGCACCGCGGTGAGCCTGCTGCTCGGGCTGCAGACGCCCGACGCCGGCAGCGTGCGCCTGTGCGGGCAGGATCCGCGGTCGTTGGCGGCGCGCCGCCAGGCCGGGGCGATGCTGCAGACCGCTGGGCTGCCGGAGACGCTGCGCGTGGGCGAACTGTTGCTGCAGGCGCGCGGCTATTACCCGACGCCGCGCAGCGTCGCCGACTGCGTGGCGCTGGCCGGGCTGGACGGGTTGATGGCACGCCGCTACGGCCAGTTGTCCGGCGGCCAGCAGCGGCGTGTGCAGTTCGCGATGGCGATCTGCGGGCGGCCGCAGGTGCTGTTCCTGGACGAGCCCAGCACCGGCCTGGACATCGAGGCGCGGCAGGGCCTGTGGCGGGCGATCCGCGAACTGGTCGCCGATGGCTGCGCGGTGCTGCTGACCACGCACTATCTGGAAGAGGCCGAGGCGCTCGCTGATCGGGTGGTGGTGCTGCAACGCGGCACGCTGATCGCCGAGGGCAGCGTCGCCGAGCTGCGCGCGCGCTTCGAGCAATGCACCATCCGCTGCCGTAGCGCGCTGCCGGCCGCGCAGGTGGCGCAGTGGCCGCAAGTGCGCCGCGCCGACACCCGCGATGGCGTGCTGGAGGTGGTCGCCGAGCCGGCCGAGCCGGTGGTGGCGCGGCTGCTCGCCAGCGATCCGGCGCTGCAGGCGCTGGAAGTCCGCCGTGCCGGCCTCGCCGACGCCTTTCTCGCCATCACCCGTGCGGAGGCCGCATGAACCCGATCGATCTTTCCGTTGCCCCGCTGGCGGCCGCCTGGTCGTTGCGCGACCAGCTCGCGCTGCTGCTGCGCGAAATCCGCTACGAGGTGCTGCGCTGGCTGCGCACGCCATCCTTCGCCTTGCCGACGCTGCTGTTCCCGCCACTGTTCTACCTGCTGTTCGGCGTGCTGCTCAATCATGGGCGCCACGATGCGGCGGTGTACCTGATGGCCAGCTACAGCGTGTTCGGGGTGATGGCGCCGGCCTTGTTCGGCTTCGGCGTCGGCCTGGCGCTGGACCGCGAGCGCGGGCTGCTGGCGCTGAAGCGGGCGATGCCGGTGCCGCCGCTGGCGCTGCTGCTGGCGCGCACCGCGCTGGCGATGGCGTTCGCGCTGGCGATCGGGGTGTTGCTGCAGGCGCTGGCCGCACTGCTTGGCGGGGTCATGCTGACGCCGATGCAGCGGATCGGGCTGCTGCTGGTGGACGTGCTGGGCACGCTGCCGTTCTGCGCGATCGGGCTGGCGCTGGGTGCCTACGCCGGCGGCAGCGGCGCGCCGGCGCTGGTCAACCTGATCTACCTGCCGATGGCGTTCCTGTCGGGGTTGTGGATCCCGCTGCAGCTGCTGCCCGCGTGGCTGACCACGCTGGCGCCGCTGTGGCCGTCCTATCACCTGGGCCAGCTGGCGCTGCGCGTGGTCGGACAGGGCGACGGCCATGGCAGTGCCGCCCATGTCGCCGCACTGCTGGCGGTGACGGTGGTGTTCTACGCACTGGCGCAGCGGCGCCTGCGCCGCGGCTGATGGTGCGCCCTGCCGATCCCGGCGCCGCCGCCTTCGCTAAGCTATGCGCCGCGGCAGCCGTGCCGCCCTGGGAGCCCGACGTGATCGCCTTGCTGCACGCCTCGCCCGACTCGTTGATCGCCCGCCGCATCGGCTGGAGCTCGGCCAAGTCCAGCACCCACTGGTTCGTGTGGCTGTCGCTGGTGTGGTCGATCTGGCTGTTCGTCACCCCGTTGTACGAACCGCACTACTTCCGCAACTGGGTCGCGCCGACCCTGGTCAGCTATGCGGTGTTCCTCGCCTTGTACTACGTGGCCTATTACCGCCACCGGCGCTACCTGCCCTGGTGCGTGGCGGGCATGACGGCGCTGGCATTGGTGCTATTGCCGTACAACCCTGGTGCGCAGTGCTACATCATCTATGCCTGTGCGTTCCTGGCGTTCTGCCTGGAGCCGGTGCGTGCGGTGGTGGTGATGCTGCTGGTACTGGCGGTGTTCGCGCTGGCGTGGACGCTGCGTGGCTGGTCGCCGCTGTACATGGTCAGCGCGGTGGTGGTGGGCCTGTCGGTGGGGCTGATGAACATCAGTTTCGAGCGGCGTGCGCGCGGCGAGGCGCGACTGCGCCTGAGCCACGAGGAAGTGCGGCGCCTGGCGGCGGTGGCCGAGCGCGAGCGCATCGGCCGCGACCTGCACGACCTGCTCGGCCACACCCTGTCGCTGGTGGCGCTGAAATCGGACCTGGCCACGCGCCTGCTCGCCCACGACGCCGCCGCAGCGCAGCGCGAGATGGAGGAGGTGGGCCAGGTCGCACGCGAGGCGCTGGGCCAGGTGCGACGCGCGGTCAGTGGCATCCGTGCGGCGCAGCTGGCGGCGGAGATCGCCTCGGCCAAGCTGCTGCTGGAATCGTCGGGGGTGACCTTCCGTTACCAGGTCGAGGCGTTGCCGCCGTGCCCGCAGCTGGAGACGGTGTTCGCGCTGGTGTTGCGCGAGGCCGCCACCAATATCCAGCGCCATGCCTCTGCCCGCAACGCGCAGCTGCGGCTGTGGTGCGAGCGTGGCCAGGCCCTGCTGGAACTGCGCGACGACGGCCGCGGCGGCGCGCTGCAGCCGGGCACCGGGCTGAGCAGCATGCGCGAGCGGCTGGAGGCGGTGGGCGGCAGCCTGCGCATCGCCTCCGAGCGCGGCCTGGGCACCTGTCTGGTCGCCGCCGCGCCGTTGCCGCGGGCCGAGGTGGCCGTGCCGGAGGCCACGCTGGCGGCGCGGACGCAGGCCCCGGCGGACCAGGACGCCGCGCTCGGCTGAGCGCCGGCCCGGGCCGGGCACTACAATGGGCCGACAAGGACCGGGGGGTGCCGTGATTCGTTTAGTGCTGGCGGAGGACCAGGCGATGGTGCGCGGTGCGCTGGGCGCACTGCTGGGCCTGGAAGCGGATCTGGACCTGGTCGCCAGTGCGGCCGATGGCGAGGCCGCCTGGCGCGCGCTGCAGGCGCATGCGCCGGATTTGCTGGTCACCGATATCGAGATGCCCGGCCTCAGCGGCCTGGAACTGGCCCAGCGCATCCAGCGCCAGCAATTGCCGGTGCGCGTCATCATCGTCACCACCTTCGCCCGCCCCGGTTTCCTGCGGCGCGCGCTGGACGCCGGGGTCGGCGGCTATCTGCTCAAGGATGCGCCGCCGCAGCGGCTGATCGAGGCGATCCGCCAGGTGCACCGCGGCGGCCGCGCGATCGATCCGGAACTGGCGCTGGAAGCCTGGTCCGAGGCCGACCCGCTCAACGACCGCGAGCGCCAGGTGCTGCGCCTGGCCGGCGAGGGCGCCTCGGCCGGCGATATCGCCACGCAGCTGGGACTGTCGGCGGGCACGGTGCGCAATTACCTGTCCGAGGCGATCGGCAAGCTCGGGGTCGGCAACCGCATCGAGGCGGCGCGGCTGGCCCGGCAGAAGGGCTGGCTGTGACGCCACACGCGGTTCGGCCCGGAATTTGCATGGCTCCCTGCGCTTGACTGCGCAGCGCCGTGCGGGGTGCGCGCGGCCTCCCTCCTTCCCACTGGCCGACGCCATGCATTCCACCACGATCAACCGCTATGGCGTGCCGCTGGCCTTGCTGCTGCTGTTGGGCATCAGTGGCGGGGTACTGGTGGGCAGCGAGCGCTTCCTCGACGATGCCGCCGCGGTGCAGCGCAGCCACCAGGTCATCGCCGAGATCAATGGCCTGCAGCTCAACCTCGCCGACTGCGATGCCTCGCTGCGGGGCTTCCTGCTGCTGGAAACCCGCGAACATCTGGTCGACTTCCAGCAGTGCCAGCGCGCGCTGCCGCCGCGGCTGCAGCAGCTGGCCACGCTGCTGCAGGGCAAGCCGGCCCAGCAGCAGCGGTTTCAGGAGGTCCGGGCCCAGATCCAGGCGCGCATGCGCGACAGCGCGCGCGCCGTGGCCCGCTTCCAGGGCAAGGACGCGGGCCTGCTCAAACCCGACCCCGAACGCGCGCGGCACGGCCGCGCGCTGTCGCAGGCGATCCGTCGCAACACCGACAGCATGGTGCGCAGCGAACGCGCGGCGCTGGCCAGCAGCGCCCGCTCTACCGCCGCCAACGCCGACCTGCTGCGCCGGCTGGCGGTGGTCGGCATCCCGGCGGTGTGCGCGCTGACCCTGGGCCTGTACCTGCTGCTGCGCCGCGAGATCGGCCGCCGCAGCCAGGCCGAGCAGCGCGGCCACCATGCCAATGCGCTACTGGTGGGCACCGTGCAGCAGATGCAGCGCACCGAACAGGATCTGCGCACACTCAATCGGTGCAGCCGTGGGCTGCAGAGCTGCGTGCAGCAGGACGAGGCGGTGGAGGTCGCACGGCAGGCGCTGGAACGCCTGCTCGGCGACGCCGGCTGCAGCGTGTACTGCACCGACGCGACGGGTGAGCAGGCCGTCTGCGTGGCCCACTGGGGCGAGGATGCGGTGTGCGCGCCGGCGCTGACGCTGAGCGGCTGCGAAGGCCTGCGCCGCCGCGCCACCCAGATCCAGCGGCCCGGCGCAGCGCCGGCCTGCGCGCACGCCGCCGGCGCCACGCGGCATGGCACCTGCGTGCCGATGATGGTGCAGGGCGAGCCGCTGGGGCTGATCCACCTGTCCAGCCGCGATCCGGGCTTGCTCGAACGGCTGCACCTGGTGGAGGTGGTGGCGGAGCAACTGGCGATGGCGCTGCACAACCTGCAACTGCGCCAGCGCCTGCAGACGCAGTCGATCCGCGATCCGTTGACCGGGCTGTACAACCGCCGCTATCTGGAAGAATCGCTGGTGCGCGAGCTGGCCCGCTGCGAGCGGCGCGACCAGCCGCTGGCGCTGATGATGCTGGACCTGGACCACTTCAAGGCGCTCAACGACCGCCTCGGCCATGCCGGCGGCGACGCCTTGCTGGCCGCGTTCGGCCAGTTGCTGACCGGGCTGGTGCGGCCGGAGGACATCGCCTGCCGCTACGGTGGCGAAGAGTTCACGGTGATCCTGCCCGGCGCCAGCGCCGCCGCGGCGCAGCGTCGCGCCGAGCAGATCCGCGCCGCGGTGGCGGCGCTGCAGGTGCAGCACCAGGGCCAGGCGCTGCCGCCGGTGACCGTGTCGATCGGCGTGGCCGCCTATCCGGACCATGGCCGCAGCACCGAGGAACTGCTGCGCTGCGCGGATGCGGCGCTGTACCGCGGCAAGCGCAGCGGCCGCAACCGCGTCGCCGCCGCCGGCGATGTGCCGCTGTGCGTCGTCGAGGCCTGACCGCGCTGGCTCAGAACGACCAACTGAAGCTCAGCGCGCCGCTGCGCGGTTCGCCCCAGGCGCCGTAGCCGTAGATCTGCGCGTAGTAGCGCTTGTCGAGCAGGTTGTTGAGGTTGAGCTGCACCGAGAACGCCGGCGACAAGCGGTAACGCGCAAAGGCGCTGACCAGCGCGTAGCCGCTCTGCTCGAAGCGGCCATAGGTGGGGTCGACGTAGTAGATGCGGTTCTGCCAATTGACGCCGCCGCCGAAGGTCAGTTCGCTCAGGCTGCGTGGCGTGTAGCTGCTGTAGAGCTTGAGCGTGGTCTGCGGCAGCTGGCTGTTGATGTCCGCGCCGGCAACGTCCTTGGCGACGTAGCGCGAGGCGCCGAAGGTCGCGTTCCAGCCCGGCGCCAGCTCACCGTTGAGCTCGAGCTCGAAACCGCGGCTGACCGTGCCCTGCGCGGCGACGTAGGCGGTCTCGGTGGTGCCTTGCACGAATCCGGCAGTGGCCTGGGCGACGTTGTCCTGGTCGATGCGGAACACCGACAGCGCGGCGTTGAGGCGGTCGTCGAACCAGGCGCCCTTGATCCCGGCCTCGTAGCTCTTGCCGATCACCGGGTCCAGGTAGGCACCGCTGGCGGTGCGCGCGGTCTGCGGCTGGAAGATGTCGGTGTAACTGGCGTAGACCGACCAGACGTCGTCGAGCGTGTACACCAGGCCGGCATAGGGCGTGGTCTTCTCCTGGTGCAGCACATAGCCCACCCCGCTCTCGGCGCCGTCCACCTTCCAGTCGGTGTAGCGCGCGCCCACGATCAACTTCAGCGGATCGGCCAGCGACAATCGCGCCGCCGCATAGCCGGCCTTCTGGGTGACGGTGCCGCGGCTGAACTCGCTGATCGGCGACCAGGCCGGTTCCGGATACGCACCGGTCCAGCCCAGGTAGCTGGGCAGCGGCCCGGGGAAGTCGAACGCGCCGGTGTTCACGTAGCGGCGGCGGTTGTAGCTGAGCCCGGCCATGAGTTCGTGTTCGCGCCCGCCCAGCTGGAACGGGCCTTCGGCGTAGGCATCCAGGCCGTCGACCTTGCGCCCGATGATGTAGTAGCCCGAATACGGCACCACGCCGGCGCCGGTCTGGCGGTCGAAACCGTAGATCGTGTAGTACGGGTAGAACAGCTTGTCGGTGACGTCGGTCTGGTCGTGGGTGGCGTTGAGCTTGAGCTGCCAGCCGTTGCCGAAGGCGTGCTGCAGGGTGGCGAAGGCGCGCTTGCTGGTGGTGTCCCAAAACGTCCAGTCCGCGGCCGGGTTGAACCAGCGCGGATAGTTGGTGCGGCTGCCGTCGGCGTACCACAGCGGGAAGCCGCCCCAGGTGACGCCGTCGGACTGCTTGTTCTGGTAGTCGTAGCCCACGCTCAGCTGCGTGTCCGGGGTCAGGTCGGCATCGATCACCGCATAGCCCAGCGACTTGCGCTGGCTGTAGCGCTGCACGTACGAATCGGTATCCAGGTAGCTGCCGATCACCCGTGCGCGCACCGTGCCGCTGGCGTTGAGCGGGGTGGTGACGTCGACCGTAGAGCGCGTGCGGCCCCAGCTGCCGGCGCTGACGGTGACGCTGCCGGTCAGCTCGGCGCTGTCGGCGTGCTTGCGGATCAGGTTGACCGAGGCCGAGGGGTTGCCGGCGCCGGTGAGCAGGCCGGTGGCGCCGCGCACCACCTCCACGCGGTCGTACAGGGCCAGGTCCAGCGCCGAATCGCCGTAGCTCCAGTTCTGCACCATCGTGGTCGGGATGCCGTCGAACTGGTAGTTGTCGATGTAGAAGCCGCGCGCGTAGAACTCGAAGCGCTCGCTGTCCGAGCGCGTGCTGGACACGCCGGTGGTGTTCTCCAGCACGTCGATGATGTCGTCCAGGCCCTGATCCTCGATGCGCTGGTGGCTGATGATGCTTACCGACTGCGGGATCTCCCGCGGCGCCAGCTCGAAGCGCGTACCGGCACTGGTCTTGCGCACGCTGTAGCCCTCGGCGCGCTCGCCCTTGACGCTGATCTTGTCCAGGGTGGTGACGTCGCGTTCGGTGTCGTCGGCGCTGTCGGCGGTGGTCGACGCCGCGAAGGCGGGCATGGCGGCCAGCAGGCTGGCGACGGCCAGGGCCGAACGGCGCGGGAAACGGCAGGCGGGGGCAACACGGGACATCGCGGACTCCAAGGCAGCAGGCATGGCCATCGCCGGCGCGGACGCAGCGCCGGACGACGATCGGATGGTGAGCTGGCTTGGCGCGGGCGCCCGCAGGCCGGCGTGGCGGCTGCGGACCATCGGCGCTGGCTGGCGCGGTCGCGGCGCCGGATTCCCATGGGGACGACCGGCGCGCGGGAAGAACTGGGGGCGGACGAGCGTGCCCGTCCGCCGACAAGTGTAACGGCGGCCCGATGCCGGGACCATGTCGTTGCCGACACAAATGCCTGGCGCGGCCCTGCAGGGCGACCCCGCGGCGGCCGCTGCGCGCGAGCGGGGCCAGTGCGGCGCGGCGGCGGTGCCTGCGTGCGCGGCAGGCGACGCTCGCGCGGCCCCGCCTGCGTGTCCGGGGGACTACGTCTGGTCGTGCGGCGCGACTGGCGTCGCCGGGCCGCGCGCCATGCTCGAAAACACGCCGTCGCGGCGCACCCAGGCATGGAACAGCGCCGCGCACAGGTGCGCCAGCACCGTCGCGAACAGCAGGTAGGCCAGCCAGCCGTGCGCGCTACGCAGCCAGGCGTACAGCGCCGGGCTGTGCGGGGCGATCGGCGGCAACTGCATGCCCGGCCACAGCACGATCGGGTAGCCGCCGGCCGAGAGCATCGACCAGCCCAGCAGCGGCATCGCCAGCATCAGCGCGTACAGCAGCCAGTGCGAGGCATGCGCCGCGGCCTGCTGCCAGCGCGGCAGGTCGGCCGGCAGCGGCGGCGGCCGGTGCCGCAGGCGGTTGCCCAGGCGCACCAGCGCCAGCAGCAGGATCGCGATGCCCAGTGGGCGATGCAGGTCCAGCAGCCAGGGCCGCTGCGACACCGAGGCGACCATGCCCACGCCGACGAACAGCATGGTCAGGATCATCGCCGCCATCAGCCAGTGCAGCACCCGCGCGGGCAGGTTGAAATGCGCGGAGCGGTCGTCGCGGTTCATTGCGCACCTCCATGCGGCGTGCCGGTGGCATCGGGGGCATGGCCGTGGGCGATCTCGCGCTCGCGGCGGTTGAAGGACTGCGAGTACACCGCCGAGCGCGCGGCCAGGATCGGATCGTCCGAGCCGGCGATGCCGCGCGGCAGGATCAGCGGATCGTAGTTGAGGTCGCGGCACGGCCCGGTGGCCTGCGGCTCGGCATGGTCCAGCACCAGGGTGCCGGCGACCACCTGCTGGCGGTCCTGCGGCCACGGCTGCGACGGGTCGTCGACCGGGTCGCCGGGCGCGGCCACGGTCAGCACCAGGTCCCAGCGCAGCGGCCCGCGTGCCAGCCGCGCCTGCAGGTCCTCGCTGAGGAAGTCGGCGTCGGCCTTGGCGCGTTGCTCGGCCGACAATGGCGCGAACGGGGTCTGCGGGCGCATCGACCAGCGCACCGCATGCGTGCTGCCGTCGGCGGCGGTGAAGCGGAACGCGTTGACGCCGTTGTACTGGGTGTTGGCCCAGCTGTTCGACCACGGCGCGGTCTTGGCCCATTCCTGGAACTTCTTCGCCTCCGGGTAGCGCTGCACGAACGCCGCCATCTTCGCCGGGTCCGGCTTGCCGGTGGCCGGGTCGGGTTGTGCGGCCAGGGTCTGCGCCATGAAGCCCTCGGGGCTGGCGACCACGAAGAACGGGAAGCTGTTCATCGCCGTGCGCCATTCCTGGCCGTCGTCGCTGCGCAACTGCAGGGCCATGCTGCGCACGCGCGCCGCACCGTCGGCGCCGTGCGGGTCGCCGCCGCCGATCGACAGGCGGCCCAGCACCGGCACCGAGGATTGCGCGAACACCCGCGCCGAGGACAGCGCGCTGCCCTGGCCGTTGCCCTCGAAATGGCCGCTGACGCACACGCCCTTGCTGTGCGCGCGGCGGAAGCCCGGATGCGGCGGGCCGCCGGCTTCGATGGCGTCGGTCATGCGTTGCGCGGTCAGCCGTTGCGGACCGCCCAGCCAGCCGGCGCTCCAGGCGAAGGCGGCGGCGAGCACGGCGGCGATCGCGGCGATGCCCGCCAGCGCCAGCCAGGGCCGCCGCGGCGGTGTGGGATCGGGACGGGACATGGGGCGGCTCCTGTGGCGATGGCGAGGGAGGGACGCGGTCGGGCGCGTGGCAGGCGCTAGCAGACACGGTCGGGCATGAACGCGGTGCAGTCGTGGCGGGCGGCTGCGCGCGGTCGGCCGCCGTAGCGTGCCATGAGCGGCGGGGTGGCACGACCACGGCGGCATCATCGACGCTGCGCATAGAATCGCCGCATCTTGCGGGCAGGAGTCGGCGATGGTCGGTGCGATCGGGTGGGTACTGGTGGGGCTGGCGTTCCTGGCGCTGGGCGGGGACTCGATCGTGAAAGCGGCCTCCGGCCTGGCCCAGCGCTGCGGCGCCTCGCCGTTCGTGGCCGGGTTGCTGCTGGTGGCCTTCGGCACTTCGCTGCCGGAACTGGCGGTCAATGTGCGCGCCTACGCGGCCGGCGCGCAGGATCTGGCGCTGGGCAACGCGGTCGGCAGCAACCTGGCCAATCTCGGCCTGACCCTGGGCCTGGCGGCGCTGGCGGCACCGCTGCTGCTGCGTACCCGTCTGCTGCCGCCGCTGCTGGTGCTGCTGACCCTGGCGACGCTGGCGCTGATCGGCTTCGGCCTGGATGGGGCGATCTCGCGCGTGGAAGGCGTGGCGCTGCTGCTGGCCTTCGTCGGCGTGGTCGCGTTCCTGCTGCTGCGCGCGCGTCACGAACCGGCCGCGCGCCAGCTCGGCGTGTCCGGCTACGCGGTGACCCGCACCGGACTGGTGCTCAACCTACTGCGCCTGCTGATCGCCATCGTGCTGTTGAACGCCGGCGCCAACCTGGTGGTGACGCATGCGCCGCAGCTGGGTGCGGCCTGGGGCCTGTCGCCGCTGCTGGTCGGCCTGCTGCCGGTGGCGATCGGCACCGCGCTGCCGGAAGCGGCCGCCGCGGTGGCCGCGGCACGCCGTGGCCAGGGCGACATGGTGGTCGGCCACGTGCTGGGCTCGAGCCTGTTCAACCTGCTGGTGGTGATCGGCGGCATGGCGGCGCTGCGGCCGCTGCCGTTGCCGGCCTCCTTCGTGCGGCTGGAGCTGCCGGCGGCGATTGCGCTGGCCGTGGTGCTATACCCGATGCTGCGCGGCGACATGCGCTTGAGCCGCGGCGAAGGTGCGGTGCTGCTGGTGGCGTTTCTGGCCTGGGTGGGCCTGGAGTTGGCGTTGGTGGCTTGAGTGCCGAGAGTGGGGATTCGGGAGTGGGGATTGGAAAAAGCGGCTGGCTTCAGTCGGAGGAGCGGCTTTAGCCGCGACGGGCGTTCCCGCTAAAGCCTGTCGCGGCTAAAGCCGCTCCTACGCAGACCTGCGCGCTCAGCGCTCCTCCGGCTGCTCCGGCGGCGGCAGCCCTTCCTGATCGGCGTGGTCGCTGCCCGGCACCTGCGGCCGCTGTTTCAGCATCAACGACAGCGCCGCCTTGGCCATCATGTGCGCGCTGATCGGCGCGGTGATGAACAGGAACGCGGTGATCAACAGTTCGCGCGGCTGCGGGTCCTGGCCCAGGAACAGGTGGTAGCCGACCGAGGCCAGCAGCACGCAGCCCACGCCCAGGGTGCTGGCCTTGGTCGGCGCGTGCAGGCGCTTGAAGAAGTCCGACAGCTTCACCAGCCCGAGCGCGCCGACCAGGATGAAGAAGCAGCCGACGATCAACAGCAGCGACAGCCCGACCTGCAGTGCGGCGATCATTCGACGATGTCCCGGCGCAGCACGAACTTGCTCAGCACCACGGTGCTGCCGAAGCCGAGCATGGCGATGATCAGCGCCGCCTCGAAGTACACCGGCGAATCCAGGTACATGCCGAACAGCATCAGCTCGGCGATGGCGGTCACCGACAGCGTGTCCAGCGCCAGGATGCGGTCGGGCACGGTCGGCCCGCGCAGCAGCCGCCACAGCGCCAGCAGCATCGCCAGCGCCACCACGTGCATGCACACGTCGATCGTGGTCTCGATGAACATGTGGCTGGTCATGGGAAGATCTCCATCAACGGCGCCTCGTAGCGCGTCTTGATCTGCCGGATCACGGTCTCGGCATCGTCCAGGTGCAGCACGTGCACCAGCAGGTACTTGCGGTCGTCCGACAGCGCCGCCGACACCGTGCCCGGGGTCAGGGTGATCATGCTGGTCAGCGCGGCGATGCCGTGGATGTTGGCGATGTCCAGCGGCACCCAGATGAAACCGGGGTGGATCCGCTTCTCCGGGCCGAGCACCTGCAGCGCCACCACCACGTTGGAGCGCACGATGTCCCAGGCGGCCACGCACAGCATCTTGGGCACCGAGCGCAGCGAGCCGATGCGCGCGAACTCGCGGTCCAGGCGCGCGGCGAACAGCGGCACCGCCACGCCCAGCATCGCGCCCAGCAGCAGCTGGCCGAGACTGAAGCTGTCGCTCATCAGCAGCCAGAACGCGGTGACGGTCAGGCTCAACGGCCAGGACGGGAACAGGCGGCGCGACCAGGGACGGGCGGACATGTCAGGGCTCCCGCAGGATCGGCGCGGTGCCGCGCAGCTGGGTGGTGTAGTCGGCCGGGCGCAGCAGTTGCGCGGCGGCGGCCTCGCCGTAGCGCAGCAGCGGCCCGGCGGCCACGGTCATCGCCACGCCGTAGCCGAGCAGCAGCACGGTGGCGGCGGTTTCCAGCGGCCGCGCCGGCGCCTTGCGCGGGGCCGGGCGCGGCAGCTCCACGGTATCGTCCTCGGCCGTCTCCTGGTCGCCGGGCACGCGCCAGAACAGGCGCACGCCGCCGCGGGTCAGGCCCATGATCACCATCAGGCTGCTGAGCAGCACCGCGGCCCACACCGGCCCGGTCAGCCCGCCCGGCGTCGCGCTGAGGATCGCCACCTTGGCCAGGAAGCCGGACAGCGGCGGCAGCCCGGCCACCGAGATCGCCGCGATCAGGAACAGCACGCCGGGCACGGTCTTGCCGGGCAGCGGCGCGATGATCTCCTTACGGTCGCTGGCGCCGCCGCGGCGGCGCCGGATCAGGTCGGCGATCATGAACAACGCCGCGGCGACGAAGCTGCTGTGCGCCAGGTAGTACAAGCCGGCGCCGAGCGTGCCGGGCGCATCCAGGGCGAAGGCCACGAACAGCGTTGCCGCCGACACGATCACCAGGTAGCCGATCAGCACCCGCAGGCGCACCGCCGCCAGCACGCCCAGCGCGGCCAGCAGCAGCGTCGCCAGGCCCAGCCACAGCAGCCAGTCGCGGCCATAGCCGTCCAGCGCCTGCGCCTGGTTGCCGAGGATCAGCGTGCTCACCCGCAGCACCGCGTACAGGCCGACCTTGGTCATGATCACGAACAGCGCCGCCACCGCCGCCGGCGCGCGTGCATAGGTTTCCGGCAGCCACAGGTACAGCGGCAGCAGCGCGGCCTTGGCGCAGAACACCAGCAGCAACAGGCCGAACGCGGCCTTGATCAGCGCCACGTTCTGCGGCGGCGCCTGCGCCACGCGCTGCGACAGCTCGGCCATGTTCAGCGAGCCGAGCAGCGCGTACAGCAGGCCCAGCGCGATCAGGAACACGGTGGAGGAGGTGACGTTGAACACCACGTAGTGGAAACCCACACGCAGGCGCAGGCCGCGCCCGCCGCTGAGCAGCAGGCCGTAGGAGGCGATCAGCATCACCTCGAAGAACACGAACAGGTTGAACACGTCGCCGGTCAGGAACGCGCCGTTGAGGCCGACCAGCTGGAACTGGAACAGCGCGTGGAAATGCGGCGCGCGCCGGTCCCAGCCGGCGCAGGCGTGCAGCAGGCAGGCGCCGGCGAGCAGGGTGGTGGTCGCCAGCATCCACGCCGACAGGCGGTCGGCCATCAGCACGATGCCCAGCCGCGAGGGCCAGTCGCCGAGCAGGTAGGCGTGGACCTGGCCGTCGCTCACCTGCACGCACAGCGCCAGCACCGTCGCGGCCAGCGCCGTCATCGCCGTCCAGGCCACCACGCGGCGCACCTTGCGGCCGTAGCGGCGGTGCTCCACGAACAGCGACAGCGCCGCGCCGAGCAACGGGATCAGGATCGGCAGGATCAGCAGATGGGTCATGGCGCCTGGCCCTCGGTCGGATCCTGGTGCGCATCGACGTGGTCGCTGTGGTTGTCGCCGCGGCTGCGCATCGCCAGCACGATGCTCACCGCGGTCATCGCGAAGGCGATCACGATCGCGGTCAGTACCAGCGCCTGCGGCAGCGGATCGGCGTGCTCGGCCAGGGTCGGGGCGACGCCGTCGCGCAGCACCGGCGCCTTGCCCTGCACCAGCCGGCCGCCGGCGAAGATCAGCAGGTTGGTGGCGTAGGACAGCACGGTCATGCCCAGGATCACGTCGAAGCTGCGCGCCCGCAGCAGCAGGTACACGCCCACCGCGGTCAGCACCCCGATCGCGCTCGCCAGTGCCAGTTCCATCAGTGCATCTCTCCGGTGATGGGCGAACGCTGCGCCGGGTCGATCTGCCCGCGCTGCGAATCGCGGGTGCGCGAGGGCTTGATGGTGCCCATCATCGACAGCGACAGCATGGTCCCGCCGAACACCACCAGATACACGCCGGTATCGAAGATCAGCGCGCTGGCCAGCGGCACGCTGCCGATCAGCGGCAGCGCCAGGTCGAGATGGCCGCTGGTCAGGAATGGCACCCCGAACAGCATCGAGGCCATGCCGCCCAGCGTGGCCAGCAGCAGGCCCAGGCCGATGCAGCGGATGTAGTCGAAGCCGAAGCGCGACTCCACCGAGGCCGCGCCCTGGATCACGTACTGCATCAGCAGCGGCACCGCCAGCACCAGCCCGGCGATGAAGCCGCCGCCGGGCGCGTTGTGGCCGCGCAGGAACAGGAAGATCGACACCGTCAGGGTCAGCGGGAACATCAGCTGCGCGAGGTCGGCCGGCACCGGCAGTTTGATCGGCGGCCCGGGCATCACCTTCTCCGGCGCCATCCGCGCGCGCCGCAGCAGCGCGTGCACCACCAGCGCGGCGATGCCGAACACGGTGATCTCGCCGAAGGTATCGAAGCCGCGGAAGTCCACCAGGATCACGTTCACCACGTTGCGGCCGTAGGCTTCCGGCAGCGCGCGCTGCAGCAACTCGCCGGCCATGGTCGTCGCCGGCCGGGTCATCACCGAATACGCCAGCAGCGCCATGCCGCCGCCGGCGACGATCGCCAAGGCCGCATCGCGCCAGCGGCGCCAGCGCCGCGGTTCCAGCGGCGAGGCCTTGGGCAGGTAGTTCATGCCCAGCAGCATCAGCACCAGGGTCACCATCTCCACCAACAACTGGGTCAGCGCCAGGTCCGGTGCCGACAGGAACACGAACACCAGGCTCACGCCCAGCCCGCTGCCGCCCAGCACCAGCACCGCCAGCAGGCGCTGCCGGTACAGGAACAGCGTGGACAGCGCGCAACTGAGGATCAGCAGCCACAGGCCCCAGCCCAGCAGCGGCATGCCCTGCGGCGCCGGCCACTGCTGCCACAACGGTGGCGCGTTCAACAGCGGCGCGGCCACCACCACCACCGCGGCCAGCACCAGCCAGCGCAGACTGCGTTGCAGGCTGCCGTTGGCGAGCACGCGGGTGAAGCGCGCGGCCACGCCGAACAGGGTCTGCACGTGCCAGTGGAACACGCGCTTGCCCAGCGAGTGCCGCACCTCGGTGTACAGCGCGGTCAACCGGCGCAGGCCGAAATACAGCGCCACGCCGCCGACCACGCCGGCGATGCTCATCGCCAGCGGCGCGTTCCAGCCGTGCCAGACGGCCAGGCTGTAATCGGGCAGGGCGTCGCCGAGGATCGCGCCGGCGGCGCTGCGCAGCACCGGCGCCACGGTCAGCGCCGGCACGATGCCGACCGCCACGCACACCAGCACCAGGATCTCCACCGGGATCTTCATCCAGCGCGGCGGCTCGTGCGGCATCGTCTCAAGATCGCGCGGGCCCTTGCCGAAGAACGTCTCGTAGACGAAGCGCAGGCTGTAGGCCACGCCGAACACGCCGGCCAGCAGTGCCGAGGTCGCGGTGAACAGGCGCATCGCCGCCGGACCGTCGGCGCCCAGCGCCTCGGCGAAGAACATCTCCTTGGACAGGAAGCCGTTGAGCAGCGGGATGCCGGCCATCGACAGCGAGGCGGTGATCGCCAGCGCGCTGGTGATCGGCATCCAGCGGCGCAGGTTGCCGAGCCGGCGCATGTCGCGGGTGTGGGTCTCGTGGTCGATGATGCCGGCGGCCATGAACAACGAGGCCTTGAACACCGCGTGGTTGAGGATGTGGAACACGCCGGCCACCACCGCCATCGGCGTGGACAGCCCGAACAGCATGGTGATCAGGCCCAGGTGCGAGATCGTGGAATACGCCAGCAGGCCCTTGAGGTCGTGCTGGAAGATCGCGAACCAGGCGCCGGTGAGCAGGGTGACCGCGCCGATGCCGCTGACCGTGTAGAAGAACAGGTCGCTGCCGGCCAGCGCCGGATGCAGCCGCGCCAACAGGAACACGCCGGCCTTCACCATCGTCGCCGAGTGCAGGTAGGCCGACACCGGGGTGGGCGCGGCCATCGCATGCGGCAGCCAGAAATGGAACGGGAACTGCGCGCTCTTGGTGAAGATGCCGAGCAAAACCAGCCCCAGCGCCCACGGATACAGCGGGCTGGCGCGGATCACGTCGCCGGCGGCGAGCACCGCGTCGAGCTGGTAGCTGCCGACGATGCGCCCCAGCAGCAGCACGCCGCCGAGCAGCGCCAGGCCGCCGCCGCCGGTGATCACCAGGGCCATGCGCGCGCCGTCGCGCGCGTCCTGGCGGTGCGACCAGAAACCGATCAGCAGGAACGAACTGATGCTGGTCAGTTCCCAGAACACCATCAGCAGCAACAGATTGCCGGCGATCACCATGCCCAGCATCGCGCCCATGAACAGCAGCAGATAGGCGTAGAAGCGCGCCGCGTTCTCGCGCGCGCTCAGGTAGTAGTGCGCGTACATCACCACCAGCGCGCCGATCGCCAGCACCAGACCGGCGAACATCCAGGCCAGGCCGTCCAGGCGCAACGAGAACTGCAGGCCGATCTGCGGCAGCCAGGCGTGGTCGGCGCGGACGATGCCGCCCTCGAGCACGGTCGGCGTCAGCGCGCCCAATATTGCCAAGCCCGCCAACGGCGCCAGCGCCGCGGCCCAGGCCAGGGTGGCACGCGAGCGGTGGCGCAGGGCAACCACGGCCACTGCCATCAGAAACGGCAAGGCCAGCAGGAGGTCGAGGGCTGGGATCATGCAGGGAATACGAGATTCGCGAGCAGGAGCCCGAGTGTAACAGGCGCGTCACGGCGGTGGCCGGCGCGGGAACGAAAGGCGTGCACGGTCATGCGCACAGCGTAGCCGCAGGCAGGTGATGTGCCTGCGAGTACGCGTTGCATGGGGCTGTCGAATGCCGACCGTCCATGGCGTGCGCCATGCGTGTGGCACGAGCGTTGCCGTGGGTGGGCATGTTCTGCAGCAGAGGCGCCTGTCGCTCTCGATGCGGGCACGTGCGGCGTAGGGCGAGGGCGCCGTGAGCGTGGCGATCGTGGGCGATTGCGTATGCCAGCGCCGCGTAATCGCGCGCCTCCATCCGCCGTGGCGTGCTGTGCAGCGGCCCGATCCCGCATGCTCCAGGCCGCAAACGGCCGTGCACGCACTATCCTGTGTCGATGACCGATTCGCCTGCCGCTGCGTCCGCTTCCCCTCCGTCCGTCGCCTCGCCGCGCATCGCGCTGGTGTTCGGCGGCAGCGGCCAGATCGGCGAGCGCCTGCTGCACCGCTTGCTGGCCGACGGCTGGGAGGTGCATGCCTACTCCCGTCAGACGCGCGCGCCGCAATCCGGCCTGCACTGGCATGCCGGTGAACTCAGCGCGCTGCAGGCGCCGCCGGTGGCGGCCGACGTGGTGTTCAGTTGCGGTCCGCTGGACGCCTTCGCCGACTGGTACCGGCGCGCGCCGGTCGCCGCGGCGCGCGTGGTCGCGTTCGGCTCCACCAGCCTGGAGGTCAAGCGCGACTCGCTGGATCCGGCCGAGCGCGACGTCGCCCGGCGCCTGCGCGAAGCCGAGGCCATCGTGTTCGCGGTCGCGGCCGAGCGCGGCGCGGCGGCGACGGTGCTGCGGCCGACCCTGGTCTACGGCGCCGGCCGCGACCGCACCCTCAGCGCGATCGCGGCACTGGCGCGGCGCACCGGCTGGTTCGTGCTGCCGCGCAGCGCCAGCGGCCTGCGCCAGCCGGTGCACGTGCAGGACCTGGCCGACGCGGCGCTGGCGGTGCTGGCGCATCCGGCCACGCACGGGCGCAGCTACGCCCTCGGTGGCGGCGAGACGCTCCCCTATCGCGAGATGGTGCGGCGGGTCTTGGCCGTACTGCGTCCGCCAGCGCGGTTGCTGACGCTGCCGCATACGCTGTTCGCGTCGACGCTGGCGCTGGCCCACGCCTGCGGCCGCCTGCAGGGCATGAACCGCGCCGCGCTGCAGCGCATGCGCGAGGATCTGGCATTCGATCTGCAACCGGCGCGGCAGGATTTCGGCTACGCACCGTGCGCCTTCGCGCCGGATGCGGCGATGTTGGGCCTGGACCTTGGGGACACGGCGAAGCAGGGCTGACGCCGCGTCGCGCGCACGCGTCAGCTGGGTGCGGACGGCGCGCAGGCGCCGCGGCGAACGAGGGGAGGGAGGTCCGGGCAGCGTCCGCGCGTACCCGGCGGCTGTGCTGCGGTGTGGGGCGGTCGCGCTCAGTAGCGCCAGTGCATGCGCCGGTACAGCTTGGCCAGCACCCAGGCCGGGCCGATCAGCAGATAGGTCAGGTCGGTGAGGAAGCTGGGTCGGTGGCCTTCCAGTGCGTGCCCGATGAACTGCGCGATCCAGGCCACCACGAACACGCCGATCGCCAGCCACAGCAGCCCCTGCAGGCCCAGGTGCGCTTCCAGCAGCCGGCACAGGCAGCCGCAGAAGAAGAACGCTGCCAGCATGCCGTAGCCCAGCGGACGCGACAGGCGGTTGTAGTACATCCACGCCGCAAACATGCCCAGCGCCGCCCACAGCCCGCTCTGGAACCAGGTGCCGCCGACCGGGATGCACCACAGCAGCGCCACCACCGACCACAGGATCGCCGGCACCGCGACCAGGTGGATGCGCTGGTTGGCGGCATTGCGGTGATCGTCGGAATAGCTGGCGAAATAGCGGTCGATCGGGCGCGCGTAGGCGGTGGTATCCATCTTCCCTCCCAGGAACCGGCCCAGCATAGCGCCATCGTCGGTGCGATGCGGAGACACCGGGCCGTGCATCCGGCGACGCGGGCAGCCGTTGCCAGCAGCACGGACGCCTTGCCCGTTTGCTGGTCGCGCCCGACACCGTCCATGTCCTCGCCCAGCGCAGCACGCATGCAGCCGTCCCCAGCGGAGCGACCTTCGGGGTCCCAAAACTTCGGGCAATGTCCTGTGGGAGCGGCGTCAACCGCGACGGGCTTTACCGGGGACGCCCCGTCGCTTTCACAAGGCAACTTGCATCTGGTTCGATCGTGCCGGATGCAGGGGATGAGAGGTGCTTTTTTCGTTTCGACGAACGGCGTCCTAGAGGCGTCGG
Organism: Xanthomonas sp. 3498; assembly: GCF_014199795.1. Classification (NCBI taxonomy): domain Bacteria; kingdom Pseudomonadati; phylum Pseudomonadota; class Gammaproteobacteria; order Lysobacterales; family Lysobacteraceae; genus Xanthomonas; species Xanthomonas sp. 3498. The sequence goes on along the minus strand of NZ_JACHOH010000007.1, from coordinate 220,289 downwards.
GCGCCGCCTGAGCGGTCGTCGCAGGCAAGCGGTGGAGTCGCCGAGCAGGGGCGATCGCGCTGTCGGCACGACCGCCCCGCCACGGCCTGGCGGCTCAGGCGCGCGCCATGCTCCTGTTCGTCTCCTGCTGCTGTTCGCGCTGCACCGACTCCTGCTGCTGTGCGGACTGGCGGGCCAACTGCGCGCTGGTCTGCTCCAGCGGCGGTGCCGGCTGCTGCAGGTCCACCACCGCACGGAAGCCCGGCGTGGTCCCGGCGACGAAGGCCTTGTCGTTGGCGACATTGACCTCCTTCAGCTTGTCGGGGCTATCGATCCCGGCCTGCTTGGCCTGCAGGGTGAGGTTGGCTACTGCTTCGTTCGACAGCTTGGCGTGCGGCGGATTGGCCTTCTCCGCACCGCGATCGGCTTCCGTGCGCATCTTGTCGTACAGCGGCGTATCCGGATGCCCCGGCTCGCCGAGCTGCGGACCGTTCGCCGGCTTGGCCTGCGCAGGCTCGGCGGCCGCCAGCCCGGCCCGGGTATCGCGGCCGACGATGCCGTCCTGGGTGAGGCCGCGCTGTTTCTGGAAGGCAAGGACCGCCTCGCGGGTATGCTCGCCGAAGCGTCCATCCTCGGCCAACGCCTTACCCTGTGCGTCGCGTACGCCGATGCGGTTGAGCTGGCGCTGCAACGCTTCCACGTCATTGCCGCGCTCGCCCTGCTTGAGCAGGCCATCGGCCATGGCCGCACTCTTGGCGCCGTGTGCTTCTGCAGGTGCGGCGGATGCCTGCCGTGCAGGAACCTCGCCATTGCCATGCAGTGGAGCGCGAACCTGGAATTCCGGCTTGGGGGTCAACGCGCCGACGATACGGGTACTGCCTCCATCCCAGTAGCCGCCTGGGCGAATCGTGACCTCCGCCGGCCCGGTGCTGCCCTGCGAGCCGATGAACTGGATGTTTCCGGCCTTGTCGTACCCCTTGAAGATGCCGATGTGTTGTCCGTTTGGCGAAGGGAACAGCAGCAGATCGCCCTGGTGCAACGAGCCATTGGGTTTGCGCGCCTCCGCCGCGGAGGTGACATCGAAATGCTCGCGCGCATACGGCGTGACCTGCGAGCCATTGAAAAGCTTGGCGGTCGTGAATCCTGCGGCGTTCTCGCCCGGTACGTCGTAGCCAGCGTTCTTGAGCCCGCGCCAGACGAAGGCCGAACAGTCCACGCCAAGGCGACCGTCGCCATCGCCATCACGCTCAAGGCGGCTGCTGTCGCGCCCCGGCCTGGGGTGGTCCGGACGACCGTACTCGTAGCGCCGGCCCTCGTTGAAGAAGTGCTGGTACGCTTCGTTGTAGACCGCCGCGCTAGGGGTGCTGGACGCGGCTGGGGCGGGGTTCGACGCAACTGGCGTAGTTTGGGACTGCGGTTGCGTGGTGGTTTGTGCCGCGGTCCGAGCGGGCGTCTGTACCGTGACGTCGCCCGCCCGCCAGCCTTCGAAGCGCCTGATGCCGTCGGCCAGCGCCTCGCGTTCGCGCTCGCTCATCTGCGCGACCGTTTTATTGCGCAGGTCCACGCCTTGACGGTCGCCCTCCGCGAAGATGGTGGCGGCCTGTTCGCGATGATGCGTGGTGCCGCTGTAATCGGCCTTCGAGTAGCGCGGCAGCATCTGTTCGACGGTGTCGTTGCCGAAGCGGCGCTCCAGCAGCTGGATCTTGGCAGCACGGCCCGCCTCATAGCTTTCGAAAACGGCGTTGCCCCATTGGTCCAGACCAACGACACCGCGATATCGATCCTGCGCCGACTGCAATGCCTCTTCGCGTGTACGCGGGTTGTTCACCGTTTTGTCTGCGCTGCCGGCGAACTCGAACTTGAGGTTTCCGGGATTGTTGTTGCGCCACGACACCGATCCGCCTGATCGGCTAACGGTACTTCCATCGTCCATCTCTACTGTGCGCGTTGTGCCGACGCTGCTGACGAGTCGAGTGATCTTGGGGTCCGACATACCTTGCTCTCCTTGCGATTGGACAAGCACGCGTGCTTGTGGAAACGGTTGCTACATTCCGTCTGAAAACACATCCAGCGCACTGGCGCTGACCCAGCCTTGCGCGCAGTTTCCGGCATAGCGACCTGGCGCAGCGACATGGCAGGCGTCGCCATTTGCGGGGGAGGTCCACTGGATTGGACGGTCCCCATACTGCTTGCATAGCGCATTGCCCTTGCACTTCGCCACGCTGTCGGCAGGAATCGCGACGACGTAGTAATACATGGGGTTTTGGCCGGCGCGGGCGATGCCCTGAACGCAGACGAGTTGGCCTTGCGAGAGGGTGGCGCGCGGTGTGGCATGGCTTCCCGTGGTCGGCACGACATTCAGCGCAGACGCGCCCTTGGCGTCCGCAACGCCCGCGAAGAATCCCTGCGCGCCACAGTCTGCGGTCAGCTCGACGTCGTAGTAGTCGCCCGCGTCCAGATTGCCCGCTGTACAGTTCCGTGCCGTTTTGCCGTCTTCGCACTGCACGCCGCTCGACTGCAGCAGTTGCTGCACTGCATCGTTAGATGTGGCGCCTGCAGGTGGGGGTGTAGCCGGAGGTGCTTGCTTGGCAGGCGCGGGGTCGGCTGCAGCCACGGCGGCAGGGGCGGCGGACTGGCCATTGCTGCACGCGCTCAGCGCAAGGAGCAACACGGAAACGGCGGGCCACACAACGCGATTGCCAAGGCCGCGGGAAGGACGGGACGAGCGCATTTTTACCTCAGGTGTGAGCAGGATTGCGGAAATGTAGCGTGGGCGGGATACAGCCTGGTGAAGGAACACAGGGCTGAGGGAGTGCCCGCGCCATGTGGCCAGAGCGCGCTGGTTACAGCGTCTGATCGTCCACTTTCACAAGCGTCCAGCACGGTTTCTGCGCGAACTGGTAGACCTGCTGGTCGCCGGTATCGGGCATGCGCACCATGACCTGCCTGCCCTGGGCGTTCTGCGTCACCACGACCTCGCGCCCACCCTTGCGGGCCGCGTCCAGGTTCGGGATCACCGGCCATTCGACTTCGGCCAGCGGCACGTTGCGGGTGACCGGTGCCGGCTCCGGCTGCGCGTCCGGATCGATATGGATCATCATCAACGGGTCGGCGGTGGCCTTTTCCTGGACCGCGATGTCGGCGCTGAAGCGCTTGAGGAAGGCATCGAAATCGGCGTCCTGGCAGCGCGGCGTGGCTGCGGCTGCGGGGCGCAGTGGAGCCGTTGGCGTCGTCGCAGCAGGATCGGACCCGGCAGAGTGCGCCTTGCACGCGACCAGGCCGGCTGCCAGGGCCAGTAAGGTCAGAATGGGGCGTTCAGTAGCCAACGGATCCTCCTGATCAGGTCGGACGCACGAGCGCTCGCGCGGATGACCGAGTCTAGTTGGCCAGGATTATCAGCTGGTGAAGCAACAGGCAGAGCGGCGCGTGACCGCAAGGTGGCCGCCTTCCGCGACCACCCGCATGCGCCGGCACACCGGCGCATGGCAGCACCGCGCTCAGTCGACCGAAATCCCCGCCAGCCGCTGCAGCGCCTCGGCGTACTTGGCGCGGGTGCGGTCGATCACGTCCTGCGGCAGGCGCGGGCCGGGCGCAGTCTTGCCCCAGTCCAGCGTCTCCAGGTAGTCGCGCACGAACTGCTTGTCGTAGCTCGGCGGGCTGGTCCCGACTTCGTACTCGTCGGCCGGCCAGTAGCGCGAGGAATCCGGGGTCAGCATCTCGTCCATGATGTACAGCCGGCCGTCGGCGTCGGTGCCGAACTCGAACTTGGTGTCGGCCAGCAGGATGCCGCGCTCGGCGGCGAAGTCGGCGGCGAAGCGGTAGATGCGCAGGGTGGCGTCGCGCACGCGCTCGGCCAGTTCGGCGCCCACGGTCTTGACCATGGCGTCGAAGTCGATGTTCTCGTCGTGGTCGCCGACCGCCGCCTTGGTCGAGGGGGTGAAGATCGGTTCGGCCAGCTTCTCGGCCTGGCGCAGGCCGTCGGGCAGTTCGATGCCGCTGACCTTGCCGGTGCGCTGGTAGTCCTTCCAGCCGCTGCCGATCAGGTAGCCGCGGGCGATGGCTTCCACCGGCACCGGCTTGAGCTTGCGGGTCACCACCGCGCGCTTGGCGTACAGGGCCTTGTCCACGCCCTCGGGCAGCACCGCGGCCACGTCGATGCCGGTGAGGTGGTTGGGCATCAGGTGGTCGGTCTTCTTGAACCAGAAGTTGGAGACCTGGCACAGCATCTCGCCCTTGCCGGGGATCGGGTCGGGCAGCACCACGTCGAAGGCGGACAGGCGGTCGGTGGCGACCATCAGCAGGTAGTCGCCGGGCGGCGCGTCGGCCGGCAGGCGCTCGCGGGGAATATCGAACACGTCGCGGACTTTGCCGCGGTGGCGCAAGGGCAGGCCGGGCAGATCGGATTGCAACAGCGTGGTGGACACAGGCACTCCTACGGACTTCGCAATGGCGACCGTCCCGGGACCCGGCGGGCCCGCGGCGGACGGCGGGCCGCGTAGTGTACGGCCGGAATGCCCCGCTGTGCCGTAAAATGGCCGGCCCTGACGCCGCGCCCGCCCTCGCCCATGCCCTGGTACGGAAAACTGCTCGGCGCCATCGCCGGGGCCCTGCTGCTGCGGCCCACGCCGGTGCTGGGCGCGTTGATCGGGCTGCTGATCGGGCATGCCTTCGACGCTGACTGGTTCAAGCTGTCCCAGCGCGAGGATCCCTATCGGGAACTGGGCCTGACCCGCGACGCCACCGACGCCGAGATCGAACTGGCCTATCGCCGGCTGATGTCCCAGTACCACCCCGACAAGGTCGCCAGCGCCAGCCCCGAGCTGCGCGCTCGCGCCGAGAAGAAGGCCAGCCAGCTCAACACCGCCTACGACCGTATCCGCACCCTGCGCAAGCGCTGAGATCCCACCATGTCCGACTGCATCATCTCCCCGTCCATCCTGTCCGCCGATTTCGCCCGCCTCGGCGAGGAAGTGGATGCCGTGCTGCGCGCCGGCGCCGACTGGATCCACTTCGACGTGATGGACAACCATTACGTGCCGAACCTGACCATCGGCCCGATGGTCTGCCAGGCGCTGCGCAAGCACGGTGTCACCGCGCCGATCGACGTGCACCTGATGGTCGAGCCGGTGGACCGGCTGATCCCGGATTTCGCCGAGGCCGGTGCCAGCATCATCAGCTTCCACCCCGAGGCCAGCCGCCACGTGCACCGCAGCATCCAGCTGATCAAGTCGCACGGCTGCAAGGCCGGCCTGGTGCTCAACCCGGCCACGCCGGTGGACATCCTGGACTGGGTGCTGGACGACCTGGACCTGGTGCTGGTGATGTCGGTCAACCCGGGTTTCGGCGGCCAGGCCTTCATTCCCTCGGCGCTGGACAAGCTGCGCGCGATCCGCGCCCGCATCGATGCCAGCGGCAAGCCGATCCGGCTGGAGATCGACGGTGGGGTCAAGCCGGACAACATCGCCGCGATCGCCGCCGCCGGCGCCGACACCTTCGTCGCCGGCTCGGCCATCTTCAATGCGCCGGACTACGCCGCGGTGATCGCGCAGATGCGCGCCGCGGTGGCGGCGCGCTGAGGTGGCGGCCCTGCACATCCGCCCGGCGGTGGCCGACGACGCGGCGCTGATCCTGCGCCTGATCCGCGACCTGGCGCGCTACGAGCGCGCCGAGGACGCGGTGCAGACCGACGAGGCCGGCCTGCGCGCCAGCCTGTTCGGCGCCGACGTCCGCGCGCAGGCGCTGATCTGCGAGGCCGATGGCCAGCCGATCGGCTACGCGGTGTACTTCTACAACTACTCCACCTGGCTCGGCCGCAACGGCCTGTACCTGGAAGACCTGTACGTGGACCCGGCGCACCGCGGCGTGGGCGCCGGCAAGGCGCTGCTGCAGCATCTGGCGCGGCAGGCGGTGGCCGAGGGCTGCGGCCGCTTCGAATGGTCGGTGCTGGACTGGAACCAGCCGGCGATCGACTTCTACGAAGCGGTTGGCGCCCGCGCGCAGGACGAGTGGACCGTGTACCGGCTGCAGGGCGAGGCGCTGGCCAGATTCGCGGCCGGCTGAGCGGCGCCGGGCCGCCAAAGAAAAGAACCGCACCGTCGCCGGTGCGGCCCCTGGGAGAGAAATCGGAGGCTGATCCTGCCTCCATCCGTCTTCCTTGCTATGGCCTTCCATGTTCCGGACGCTCGGTGACGTGCGTATGACAACGTGCGCGCCTGGATTCACGCATCGCGCATGCCGTGCCCGTTAGCGTGGGCGCCTCACCCCGGGAAGGTCCGCATGGCTGCAGCGCACTGGCGTCTGATCCTCAACGGCAAGTCGGCCGGCGACGAGGCGTTGCGCGAGGCGGTCATGGCCATGCGTACCCGCGGCGTGGCGCTGCAGGTGCGGGTGACCTGGGAGCAGGGCGATGCCGAACGTTACGTGGCCGAGGCGGTGGCCGATGGCGCGGCCTGCATCGTCGCCGCCGGCGGCGACGGCACCCTGAGCGAGGTCGCCACGACGTTGGCGCATCGCCAGGAATCGGCCGCCGAGCTGCCGGCCTTGGGCCTGGTCGCGCTGGGCACGGCCAACGATTTCGCCACCGCGACCGGCATTCCGCTGCCGCCGCTGGAGGCGCTGGAACTGATCGCACGTACCCCGGCGCTGCCGATCGACCTGCTGCGCATCGAGGCCGAGCACGGCCCGCACTGGTGCGCCAACGTCGCCAGCGGCGGCTTCGGCACCCAGGTCACGGTGGAGACCGACGAAGGCCTGAAGAAGATGCTGGGCGGGCTGGCCTACCTGGTCACCGGCATGAGCCGGCTGGGCCGGATCGATCCGATCCGGGCGCGTTTCGCGGGGCCGGACTTTTCCTGGGAAGGCGATTTCATCGCGCTCGGCCTGGGCAACGGCCGCCAGGCCGGCGGCGGCCAGGTCCTGTGCCCGGACGCATTGCTCGACGACGGCCTGCTCGATCTGACCCTGGTGCCGGAACTGACCGGCGAGGTCGCCGCGACCCTGGGCACCCTGGTCACCTCCGGCAAGCAGGCGGCGCTGGAGCGGGTGGCGGTGCGCGCGCGCCTGCCGTGGCTGCAGATCGAGGCGGCGCAGCCGCTGACCCTGAACCTGGACGGCGAGCCGGAAACCTCGCGCCACTTCCGCATCGATTGCGTGCCAGGGCGCCTGCGCATGCACCTGCCGCCGGAGTCGCCGTTGCTGCAGCCGCGCAGGCGTTAGCGGCCCCGCATTCGTCTGCTCGCGTGCTGCCAGCGTATTGCTCTCGTAGGAGCGGCTTCAGCCGCGACGGGCATTCCCGGTAACGCCCGTCGCGGCTGAAGCCGCTCCTACGGAGATGTACCCAGGCAATCAACCCCTGTGGGAGGGACTTCAGCCCCGACGCGACATCCTCGCCGAGCGCCTGCGCATCGCGATCGATCGGTCGCGTCTGCAACCGTTGCCAGTCGCCGCAGTTGCGGTAAAGTAGCCGCCGTGTCCAGCCTGACGACCCCGCTTTCCTTCACTTCCGCTCGCCGTGCGTGGCGATGGTGGCCTGCAGCCGTCGTCCGCCCTGTCACCGAGTCCCGGAAGGAAAGCCGTCTTGATTACCCGCGAGCAGTTCCAGCGCTACGCCGCTGAAGGTCACACCCGCATCCCCGTCGTCCGCGAAGTGCTGTCCGACCTGGACACGCCGCTGTCGGTCTATCTCAAGCTCGCCGACGCCCCGCACACCTACCTGTTCGAATCGGTCGAAGGCGGCGAACGCTTCGGGCGCTACTCGATCATCGGCCTGCCGGTGCGCCGCGTGTACACCTTCCGCGGGCACACGCTCGAGGTGCGCGACCATGGCGAACTGATCGAGCACCGCGAGGTCGCCGATCCCTTCGCCGAGGTCGAGGCGCTGCGTGCGCAGCATGTGGTGCCCAAGCTGGCCGGCGTGCCCGGCTTCACCGGCGGCCTGGTCGGCTGGTTCGGCTTCGAATGCATCGGCTACATCGAGCCGCGCCTGGCCGGCGCCGTCGCACGCGACGAGCTGGACACCCCGGACATCCTGCTGATGCTGTCCGAGGAAGTGGCGGTCTTCGACAACCTCAAGGGCCGCCTGTACCTGATCGTGCATGCCGACCCGACCGAGGTCGATGCCTGGGAACGCGCGCAGGCGCGCCTGGATGCGCTCACCACCACGCTGCGCCAGCCCGGTGCCGGCTACCCCGCGCCGCTGGCGCGCGACGTGCTGGACGAAAGCGACTTCGTCTCCGGCTTCACCCGCGAGGGTTTCATCGCCGCGGTGGAGAAATCCAAGGACTACATCCGCGCCGGCGACATCTTCCAGGTGGTGCTGAGCCAGCGCCTGAGCGTGCCGTTCACCGCGCGCCCGGTGGACGTGTATCGCGCGCTGCGCGCGCTGAATCCGTCGCCGTACATGTATTTCCTCGACGTCGGCGACACCCAGGTGGTCGGCTCCTCGCCGGAGATCCTGGTGCGGCTGGAGAACGGCCAGGTCACCGTGCGCCCGATCGCCGGCACCCGCCCGCGCGGCAAGACGCCGGAAGAGGACCAGGCGCTGGAAGCGGAGCTGCTGGCTGATCCGAAGGAGCGCGCCGAGCACCTGATGCTGATCGACCTGGGCCGCAACGACGCCGGCCGCGTCTCGCAGGCCGGTAGCGTCGCGGTCGGCGAGCGCTTCGTGATCGAACGCTACAGCCACGTCATGCACATCGTCAGCGAAGTCACCGGCACCCTGCTGCCCGGGCTCAGCTACGCCGACGTGCTGCGCGCCACCTTCCCGGCCGGTACCGTCAGCGGCGCGCCGAAGATCCGCGCGCTGGAAGTGATCCGCGAGCTGGAGCCGATCAAGCGCAACGTCTATGCCGGCAGCATCGGCTACCTCGGCTGGCACGGCGACGCCGACACCGCCATCGCCATCCGCACCGCGGTGATCAAGCACGGCCGCCTGCACGTGCAGGCCGGCGCCGGCATCGTCTACGACTCCGACCCGCAGGCCGAATGGGACGAGACGATGAACAAGGGCCGCGCGCTGTTCCGCGCGGTCGCCGAAGCGGCGAAGGGGCTGTGAGCGCCGCCGCGTCGCCGCGGATCGGCTTCCGCAACGACTACAGCGAAGGCGCGCATCCACGCCTGCTCGCCGCCCTGGCCGCGGCCAGCGTCGAGCAGAACGCCGGCTACGGCCTGGATCGGCACAGCGCGCGCGCCGCGCAACTGATCCGCGCCGAGATCGGCTGCGCCGACGCCGACGTGCACCTGCTGGTCGGCGGCACCCAGGCCAACCTCACCGCCATCGCCGCGTTCCTGCGCCCGCACCAGGCGGTGATCGCCGCGGTCTGCGGCCACATCGCCACCCACGAGACCGGTGCGATCGAAGCCACCGGGCACAAGGTGCTCACCGTGGACGCGGCCGACGGCCGGCTCACGCCGGAGCGGATCGCGCCGCTGCTCGCCGAGCACGGTAACGAGCACATGGTGCAGCCGCGTCTGGTCTACGTGTCCAACACCACCGAAGTCGGCACCCTGTACCGCAGGCACGAACTGCAGGCACTGCGCGCGTTCTGCGACGCACACGGCCTGCTGCTGTTCCTGGACGGTGCGCGCATCGGCAGCGCGCTCACCGCCGAGGGCAACGACCTGACGCTGGCCGACGTCGCCGCGCTGACCGATGCGTTCTACATCGGCGGCACCAAGAACGGCGCTTTGCTCGGCGAGGCGCTGGTGATCCTCGATTCGGCCCTTAAAGCGGATTTCCGCTACCTGCTCAAGCAGCGCGGCGCGCTGCTGGCCAAGGGCATGGTGCTGGGTACGCAGTTCGCCGCACTGTTCGAGGACGGGTTGTTCTATCAGCTAGCCGCGCACGCCAACCGCATGGCCGCGCGGCTGCGCGCCGGGCTGGCCGCGGCAGGCGCGCAGTTCGCCTCGGACTCGCCGACCAACCAGCTGTTCGTGATCCTGCCCGCCGCCGCGTTCGAGGCCCTGGCGCAGCGCTACGACTTCGAGCGCTGGCAACTGCTGGACGACGGCCGCTGGGTGATCCGCTTCGTCACCTCGTGGGCCACGCAGGACGCGGCGGTCGATGCGTTGATCGCGGATTTCGCGACGCTGATCCAGTCCGGCGCGCCGCGTGCGGCCGGCTGATTTTCCACCAAGGAGAGGACGATGAAACTCAGCAAGATCGGTCCATGGGTTCTTGCCGCCGTGCTGGCGCTGCCGGCGTGCGCTAGCGCACAGGTCAACAGCCTGCCGTCGCAGTCGCATTTGTTGGTGAAGGGCGAAGCCAAGCGCGAAGTGGTGCCGGATCGCTTCGGTCTAACCATCACCCTCAGCGCCGTGGACGCCGACCCAGGTGCGGCGCGCAAGCGCGTGCAGGCAAATGCCGAAAAGGTGCTGGCCGCGTTCGCACAGCGCCACGCGCTGGCCGGCAGCGTACAGGCCACGACGCTGTCGATCGCGCCCGAGCGTCGCTACCAAGGAGACAAGCAACTGTTCGAAGGCACTCGCGTGCAGCGCACACTGTCGGCCGAGTTCGCCGCGTTGGACGATGTGCGCGCCTTGCTGGGCGCGTTGGCTACCAGCGAGGACGTGCAGGTGTCGGGAATCGCGCCACGCTACAGCGGCGAAGCCGCGCTGCGCGCCGAGCTCAAGCGCCAGGCGGCCGAGCAGACTCGCAGCTCCGCACAGTCCCTGGCCAAGGCCTACGGCGTGCGCCTGGGCGGTCTGTACACCATCTCCGAGGTGGCGCCGAACTTCGCCTACGGCATCCAGGCCGGGCAGTGGCCGTCCGAGTCGGTCGCGGTGCAGTTGGTGAGTGCGCCACCGGCGCCGGCAGCTGACCTCTCCACAGCGCGTGCGGCCGATGGCATGGCCGAATCCCTCGAAGCCGGCACCCTCACCCTTTCCGAAAACGTCTATGCGGTCTTCCTGATCGCGCAATGAGTCCTTCGCCATGCTGCTGATGCTGGACAACTACGACAGCTTTACCTACAACCTCGTGCAGTACCTGCAGGCGCTGGGCGCCGAGGTCAAGGTGGTGCGCAACGACGCGCTCAGCGTTGACGAGATCGAGCGCCTGGCGCCCGAGCGCATCGTCATCTCGCCGGGGCCGTGTACGCCGAACGAGGCGGGGGTGTCGCTGCCGCTGATCGAGCGACTGGGCCAGCGCATCCCGATCCTGGGCGTGTGCCTGGGCCACCAGAGCATCGGCCAGGTCTATGGCGGGCAGGTGGTGCGTGCCGGCACCATCATGCATGGCAAGACCTCGCGCATCCGCCACGAAGGCCGCGGCGTGTTCGCCGGCCTGCCGGACCGCTACGAGGCCACCCGCTACCACTCGCTGGTGGTGGAGAAGACCACGCTGCCCGATTGCCTGGAGGTGACGGCCTGGACCGAACACGACGACGGCACGGTGGAGGAGATCATGGGCCTGCGCCATCGCCAGTTCCCGGTCGAGGGCGTGCAGTTCCATCCCGAGTCCATCCTCACCGAGCACGGCCACGCCTTGCTCAAGAACTTCCTGGAGCGCTGAGCGCGCTGCGCCGACGCCGCGCGCCTTCCGTCATTGCCGGACCCTGCCGATGCACGATCGCACCGACGCCTTCCATTTCTACGAACCGGCCAATGGCCACGGGCTACCGCACGATCCGTTCAACGCCATCGTCGGGCCGCGGCCGATCGGCTGGATCGGCTCGCGCGGTGCCGATGGCGTCGCCAACCTGGCGCCCTACAGCTTCTTCAACGCCTTCAACTACGTCCCGCCGATCGTCGGCTTCGCCAGCATCGGCTGGAAGGACAGCGTGCGCAACATCGAGGCCACGGGCGAGTTCACCTGGAACCTGGCCACGCGGCCGCTGGCCGAGGCGATGAACGCCAGTTCCGCCGCGGTGGCGCCGGAGGTCGACGAGTTCGCCCTGGCCGGCCTCGTTGCCGCGCCCTCGCGCCTGATCGCCGCGCCACGGGTCGCCGCCAGCCCGGTGAGCTTCGAATGCCGGCTCAGCCAGCTGCTGCCGCTGCAGAGCGCGCGCGGCGAGCCGATCCAGACCTGGCTGGTGCTGGGCGAAGTGATCGGCGTGCACATCGCCGAGCACGCGCTGCAGGACGGGATCTACGACCCGGCAGCGGTCGCCACCCTGCTGCGCGCCGGCGGCCCGGCCGACTACTTCGAGGTGCTGGCGCAAGGGCGCCTGCGCATGCCGCGGCCGACGCAGGCGCGCTAAGCGCATCCGGCGCGGCGCCTCCCACTTCCAGCCCTACGAGCAGATCCTCCCCCATGACCATCACCCCCCAGCAAGCCCTGCAACGCACCATCGAGCATCGCGAGATCTTCCACGACGAGATGGTCGGGCTGATGCGGCAGATCATGCGCGGGGAGGTGTCGCCGATGATGACCGCGGCCATCCTCACCGGGCTGCGGGTCAAGAAGGAGACGGTCGGCGAGATCGCCGGCGCGGCGGTGGTGATGCGCGAGTTCTCGCGCACCGTGCCGGTCGTCGATCGCACCCACATGGTCGACATCGTCGGCACCGGCGGCGACGGCTCGCATACCTTCAACATCTCCACCTGCGCGATGTTCGTCGCCGCGGCCGCCGGCGCCAAAGTCGCCAAGCACGGCAACCGCAGCGTCTCCTCCAAGTCCGGCAGCGCCGACGCGCTGGAGGCGCTGGGCGCGGCGATCGAACTGCAGCCCGAGCAGGTGGCGCAGGCGCTGGACGCCACCGGCATCGGCTTCATGTACGCGCCGGTGCACCACCCGGCGATGAAGGTGGTGGCACCGGTGCGGCGCGAGATGGGCGTGCGCACCATCTTCAACATCCTCGGCCCGCTGACCAATCCGGCCGGCGCGCCGAACATCCTGATGGGCGTGTTCCACCCCGACCTGGTCGGCATCCAGGCGCGCGTGCTGCAGGAACTGGGCGCCGAGCGCGCGCTGGTGGTGTGGGGCCGCGACGACATGGACGAACTCTCGCTCGGCGCCGGCACCCTGGTCGGCGAACTGCGCGACGGCCAGGTCCGCGAGTACGAGGTGCACCCGGAGGACTTCGGCATCGCCATGTCGGCCAGCCGCAACCTCAAGGTCGCCGACGCCGCCGAATCGATGGCGATGCTGCGCGCCGTGCTCGACAACGCGCCGGGCCCGGCGCTGGACATCGTCGCCTTCAACGCCGGCGCGGCGCTGTACGTGGCCGGCCTGGCCGAGGACATCGGCGCCGGTATCGCCCTGGCGCGCGCGGCCATCGCCGATGGGCGTGCGCGGGCCAAGCTGGAGGCGTATGTGGCATGTACGCAGGGTCTGGTCGGGGCCCGGGACCCGGGACCCGGGACCCGGTAAGAGCGCAGTTCGCCGATCTGCGGCGATTCGCGTCCGGCCATCCAGTCGTCAGTTGCAACACGTGCATGGCGGCCTAGGCGGTTGCGGGTCCCGGGTCCCGGGTCCCGATCCCTTCTTTACCCCACATCGCCGATAATCCGGCCATCCCCCAGGATCCCAACCGCATGAGCAGCGACATTCTCCGCACCATCCTCGCGCGCAAGGCCGACGAGATCGCCGCGCGCAGCGCGCGCGTGCCGCTGGCCGAGCTGGCCGCCCGCGCGGAGGCCATGCCGCCCACCCGCGGCTTCGCCCGCGCGCTGCAGGCCGCCATCGCCAACGGCGATCCGGCGGTGATCGCCGAGGTCAAGAAGGCCAGCCCGTCCAAGGGTGTGATCCGGCCCGACTTCCACCCGGCCGACATCGCAGTCAGCTACGAATTCGGCGGCGCCGCCTGCCTGTCGGTACTGACCGACGAGGATTTCTTCCAGGGCCACGACCGCTATCTGCAGCAGGCGCGCGATGCCTGCACGCTGCCGGTGCTGCGCAAGGATTTCACCATCGATCCGTACCAGGTCTACGAGGCGCGCACGCTCGGCGCCGACTGCATCCTGCTGATCGTGGCGGCGCTGGACGACCTGCAACTGGCCGAGCTGTCGTCGCTGGCGCTGCAACTGGGCATGGACGTGCTGGTGGAAGTGCACGACATCGACGAACTGGAGCGCGCACTGCAGGTGCCGGCGCCGCTGATCGGCATCAACAACCGCAACCTGCGCACCTTCGAGGTGTCGCTGCAGACCACCCTGTCGATGCAGGACGCGGTGCCGCGCGACCGCCTGCTGGTCACCGAAAGCGGCATCCTCGGCCCGGACGACGTGACGCTGATGCGCGGCGCCGGCGTGCATGCGTTCCTGGTCGGCGAGGCGTTCATGCGCGCCGAGGAGCCGGGCGAGGCGCTGCGCCAGCTGTTCTTCGCGGCATGAGCGCGCAGGATCCGAGCGCGTATCCGCTGCCGCGTGCCGATGCGCCGCTGGTGGTGTTCGATTTCGACCACACCCTGTACGACGGCGACTCCGGCAGCCACCTGTTCGCCTGGCTGATCAAGCGCAATCCGCTGCGCCTGGCCGCCGCGGTGCTGGCCACGCCGTTGCTGGGGCCGCTGGTGGCGATGCTGCCGACCCGGCGCACCGGCATCTCCGGCTATGTCTGGATCGCCAGTTTCGGCCTGCGCCGCGCGCGCGAGTTCAACCGCATCATCGACCAGTACGTGCTGCAGCACCAGGCGCAGATCCGCCAGCGGCTGCTGCCGCAGGCGCTGGACGTGTTCGCCCGGCACCGCGCCGCCGGCGACCGGGTGGTGGTCGCCACCGGCGCGCCGCCGGAACTGGCGCGCGCCATCCTCGGCTTCGTCGCGCACCAGGACGTGCCGGTGGTCGGCAGCCTGATCGGCCCGCGCCTGGGCGCGGTCACCGCCACGCGCCACTGCCACAACGAGGAAAAGATGCGCATGCTGCGCGAACTGGGCTACGGCGAGATCGCCATGGCCTATTCCGACAGCACCGCCGATCTGCCGCTGCTGCAGGCCGCGGCCGCGCCGGTGGTGGTCAATCCCAAGCACAGCGCAGTGGCGGTGTTCCGCCGCGTGCTGCCGTCCGGCACGCCCATCCTCAACTGGGGCTGCCGCGACCGCGCCGGCGAGGCCGTCGCTTCCGAGTGAGTCACTGCGCCGCGTCGCATTCGGCGACGCAGCGTCCACGGCCGCGCCTCGTCAGCGCCGTTCGTACGGGTGCTGCCTGCGGCGATCAACTGCCGGACTTGGCGTACGTGCTGTCGCTGCCCACCAGCGCATGGTGCAGCGGCGCGACCCACTGGCCGCGGTCGATGTCGTAGGCGCCGAAGCTGCCCTCGAATTCCCAGTACGCCCAGGCGAAGTGGCGCTTCTCCGCGGCATTGACCACGGCCACGGTCCAGGCCAGTCGATCGGCCGGCGGTGCCTGCTCGTAGGCGCCGAACTCGCCCAGCAGCACCTGCCGATGGTGCGCCTTGGCCCAGGCCGCGATGCGGTCGAACTCGCCGTACAGCTTGGTGCGGTCGGCCGCGCTGCCCCAGGCCACGCCGGTGTGGTCGCGGATGTCCGCAGGTGCCCACGGCGCGCCCTGGTGGGTGAAGCGGAACGGGTTGTAGTAGTGCACGGTGACCAGCAGGTGCGTGTCGTCGTCGGGCAGGCGCAGGCTGTCGAGCGCGGTGAAGGAATTGCTGTTGCCCGGGCCCACCACCACCGTACGGGTCGGGTTGTCGCGGCGGATGATCTGCAGCGCATCGCGCAGCAGCTCGTTCCACACCGCGCTGGTCATCTGGCCGTTGGGCTCGTTGAGGATCTCGAACAGCACCGACGGCGGCGCATGGCGGTAGCGCGGGGCGATCTGGCTCCAGAACGCCAGCAGCTTGGTCCGGCACACCGCCGCATCGGCGGCGCAGGGGTGGAAGTCGTGTTCGTCCAGGATCACGTTCAAGCCCGCCGCGGTGGCCTGGTCGACCACCGTGTCCAGCGTCTTCAGCCAGGTCGGGTCGAGCTGGTTGGCCGCGTCCATGTGCGCGAAGGCCTGCAGGTTGACCCGGACCGTGCGGAAGCCGCCGTCGCGGATCGTGCGGTACAGCGGCGGGCGGAAGCGCGCCTTCGCCGGGTCGGTCCACAGCGGGTCGTAGCCGAGGATGTTGACCCCGCGCCCGAGCCGGGCGAAGGCGTCGTCGGCCTGCGCGCGCGGCGCAGGCAGCGCCAGGCACAGCAAGGCCAGGAAAAGCGGAACGGCACGGCGCATGGCGGTCTCGCGGGGCAGGGGCGGGGCGAGACGTGCAGCCATCGGCGGCAGCGTCCCGGCCGCGATCATCGCGCGGCCCGCCCCGGGAAAAGCGAACGCGGCCTAACCGCCTGCAGCGCAGCCAGCACCGCGTCAGATGCCGCCGACGCCGCTCCTGCGAATCCCCAATCCCGACTCCCGACTCCCGGGCATCAGCCCACCCACCGATACAGCGCGCTCCCCACCTGATACAGGCTGATGCCCAGCACCAGCAGGCCCACCGACACCAGCACCCAGCGCTCGCGCACGCGCTTGACCAGCAGCGCCGCCAGCGGCGCGGCGAGCATGCCGCCCACCAGCAGGCCGAGCACGATGTCCAGGTGCTGCACGCCCATGGTCAGCAGGAAGGTCAGCGAGATCGACAGCGTCACCAGGAACTCGGCGGCGTTGACCGTGCCGATGGTGGTGCGGGCCTGGCCGCCGTGCGCGAGCAGGGTCGAGGTCGCCACCGGCCCCCAGCCGCCACCGCCGCTGGCGTCGAGCAGGCCGGCGACGAAGCCCAGCAGCGGCACCCGCCGCACCTCGCGGCGCGGCAGCGCCCGTCCGGCCGCGCGCAGCAGGATCAGCACCGCCAGCGCGAGCAGGTACAGATAGACGAAGGGGCGGATCAACTCGCCCGGCAACTGCGTCAGCACGTAGGCGCCGGCGACGCCGCCGACCATGCCGGGCAGTGCCAGGCGCAGGAACAGCCGCTTGTCGACGTTGCCCAGGGCCAGGTGCGACAGCCCGGAGGCACCGGTGGTGAACACCTCGGCACTGTGCACGCTGGCGCTGACCACTGCCGGCGGCAGGCCCAGGCTCAGCAGGACCGACGAGGAGACCAGGCCGAAGGCCATGCCCAGCGCGCCGTCCACCAGCTGCGCGGCCAGGCCGACCAGCACGAACCAGTAGAAGGTCTCGCTCAGCAGCATCGCGCCGGGCCTATCGACCCATGGCGGTCAGCGCGCGCCGTACAGCACCACGGTCTTGCCGCGGGCATGCAGGATGCCGTCGACCTGCAGCTTCTTCAGCACGCGGCCGGCCATCTCGCGCGAGCAGCCGACCAGTCGTGCCAGTTCCTGCCGCGACACGCGCAACTGCATGCCCTGCGGGTGGCTCATCGCCTCCGGCTCCTGCGCCAGGTCGTGCAGGGTGCGCACGATGCGGTCGGTGACGTCCAGGAACGCCAGGCGGCTGGCCTTGCGCGAGGTGTCCAGCAGGCGCTTGGACAGCTGCACACCGATCGCGAACAGCACCCGCGGCGCATCGGAGGACAGCGAGCCCAGGAACAGCTGATGCAGGCGCTCGTAGCTGATCTCGGCCAGCTCGCAGGGCGTGCGGGTGCGCAGGATCACCTCGCGCTGGTCGGATTCGATGAACAGGCCCATCTCGCCGACGAACTCGCCGCTGCCGAAATAGCCCAGCACCAACTCGCGGTCGTCATCTTCCTCGGCGATGATGCTGACCGAGCCGCTGACCACGTAGTACAGGGTGCCGGCCGGATCGCCGGGCCGGAACACGTCCGTCCGCGCCGGATAGCGGCGACGGTGGCTGTGGGCCAGGAAGCGGTCGATGGTGGCGGTGTCCAACGTCAAAGGACTTGGAGCGATGCGCACAGGTGCTGCAGTGGATGTGTTTCCGGGGCTCATGGCGGCTTCGCTACGGCGTAATTCCTGAAGCTTAACGGGACGCGTTCGCGGCGGCAAACTAGAGACGGACGCCACGTTTCGCGACGCGGTCATTTGGCTCATAATTGATTGGCTTTCCCCCCGACCCACTTCCAGAGGATCCACGCCGTGGTCAAGCCGTTGCCTCGTCTGAGGCTGCAAGGTTTCAACAACCTCACCAAGGCGTTGAGCTTCAACATCTACGACGTCTGCTACGCGATCTCCGAAGAGGAGCGCCAGCGCTACATCGAGTACATCGACGAGCAGTACGACGCCGACCGCCTGACCCAGATCCTCACCGATGTGGCCGAGATCATCGGCGCCAACATCCTCAACATCGCGCGCCAGGACTACGATCCGCAGGGCGCCTCGGTGACGATCCTGATCTCCGAAGAGCCGGTCATCGACAAGAAGGCCGCGGGCAAGGAGATCATTTCCGATGCCGTGGTCGCGCACATGGACAAGAGCCACATCACCGTCCATACCTACCCGGAAACCCATCCGCAGCACGGTATCGCCACGTTCCGCGCCGACATCGATGTCGCCACGTGCGGCGTGATTTCGCCGCTGAAGGCCCTCAATTACCTGATCGAGAGCCTGGAATCGGACATCGTGATCATGGACTACCGCGTGCGCGGCTTCACCCGCGACGTGAAGGGCAAGAAGCACTACATCGACCACAAGATCAACTCGATCCAGAACTTCCTGGCCAAGAACGTCAAGTCGCGCTACGAGATGTTCGACGTCAACGTCTATCAGGAGAACATCTTCCACACCAAGATGCACCTGAAGGACTTCGACCTGGACCAGTACCTGTTCGAGGAGAAGGCCAAGAACCTCTCGTTCAAGGAGCGCATGCGTATCGAAGCGCTGCTCAAGCGCGAGATCGAGGAGCTGTTCCACGGGCGCAATCTGTCCGAGTAAGCGACCTCGTACCGGCGGGACGGCCCGCCCGCAGCCTGCGCTGCGACCCCTGCCGACGGCGGCCCGATGTGCAGACATCGGGCCGTTTTCATTTGGATTTGTCTACGGAGAAAGACAATGCCTTGGATCTACCTGTTGCTCGCCGGCCTGTTCGAGATCGGCTTCGCCCTCGGCCTGAAGTACAGCGAAGGCTTCACCCGGCCCTGGCCGACCGTGGCCACCCTGGCCGGTGCCGGCCTGAGCCTGTGGTTGCTGACCCAGGCGCTCAAGCACATCCCGCTGGGCACCGCCTATGCGATCTGGACCGGGATCGGCGCATTGGGCACGGCCACGCTCGGCATCGTCCTGTTCGGCGACAGCGCCTCGCCGGCGCGGCTGGCCTGCATCGGCCTGATCGTGGTCGGGGTGATCGGCCTGAAGCTGGTCGGCCACTGAGCGCGGGCCAGCGCTGGGCTCAGGCGACGACGGTGCGGCGCCGGGTCAGCACCCGGCCGATCAGCATCCGGTGCGCGATCACCGCCAGCAGGGCGACGATCGACAGCACGATCATCGCGCGGGTGAACACGCTGCCGAGGTTGCCGGCGTGCTGCAGCTGGTCCAGGCGCCCGAAGCGCGAGGGGTCGGCGTTGGCGTAGGCGATCTCGACGGTGGCACCGTCCAGCAGCAGCGGCGCGGCTTCGGCACCGCTGGCTTCGAAGGCGCCGCTGTGCAGGCGGCCCTTGCTCTCGAACACGTAATGGAAGCGGTAGCGCACCAGCGGCTCGGTCTGTACGCCGAAGGCGCCATCGGCGATCACCGGCACGGTGGCGACCGAATGGTCGCGCAGGATCGCGCTGGCCTGGCGATAGTCGCCGAGCAGGTGATGCAGCAGGGCGCCGCCGCCGAGCGCGAACAGGCTCGCGAACAGCAGGCGCGACAACCAGCGGGTGCGGGGCGAAGGCAGATGGAGGTGGAGCGAAGAGGCGGGCATGGCAATCGGCAGGCGGAGCGCACGCGGGCGTGACTCGGCGGGGGTACATCGGATGACTGCGGCACGGGGAGATGCTGCGGCGGAAGCGGCGTGCGTCGACGTGGATCAGTCAGCGTTCGTTCACTTTAACCCGATTGGGCCGACAATGCCAGTCGGCCCGGTCGCAGCCCGACCGGCGGGCGGCTACAGCCGATAGGCGACCGCCTTCATCAGCCGCGAGGCGGCGGCCATGACCGTGGGGATCGGCGGCGGCAGGCGCCGCGCCCCGGCCTGTTCGGCATGCTCGGCGTGGCGGGCCTCGTCGGCCTTCATCACCTTCAGCACGTCGCGGCTGCGCAGGTCCGCCGGCGGCAGGGTCTGCAGGTGTTCGTCCAGGTGCGCCTCGACCTGACGCTCGGTCTCGACCACGAAGCCCAGGTTCCAGCCGTCGCCGCGCAGCCCGGCCAGGGTGCCGATCGCGTAGCTGCCGGCGTACCACAGGGGATTGAACAGGCTGGGGCGGCTGTCCAGTTCGCGCAGCCGCGCCGCGCACCAGGCCAGGTGGTCGGTTTCTTCCTGCGCCGCCTCCAGCAGGTGCGCACGCGTGGCCGGATCGCGCGCGACCGCGGCCTGGCCGAAGTACAGGCCCTGCGCGCAGACCTCGCCGACGTGGTTGATGCGCATCAGGCCGGCGGCATGGCGCCGCTCGTCCGGCGCCAGCACCACATCGGCGGTGGCCGCGGCGGGATAGGGGCGCTGCGCCGGCGGGTCGCCGAACACGGTTTCCAGCGCGCGCTGGGCCTCGACCAGGGCGCGATCGAGCGGGGAATGCTGGCGGCTGGCCGTCATGGGGGAAGCCCGGAAGCGGTGGGGAACCCCGATTTTCGCCGCCGGCCGGCGCACTGCCAAGCGCGCCGCCGGTCCTGCCGACTCCGGCAGGGCGGACTTGCGCGCTGCGGCCGGGCCACGTAGAATTCCGCCTCTTGCGTTTTTGCAATTCACAACGCGTGGCAAAGTTCCGGCCGTTCGCTGCAGGAATCCGCCCGACCAACCGAGTCTGATCATGAGCACCTTCACTGCTAAGTCCGAGACCGTCCAGCGCGACTGGTATCTCGTCGACGCCGCCGGCAAAACGCTGGGCCGGCTTTCCACCGAACTGGCCCGCCGCCTGCGCGGCAAGCACAAGCCGGTCTACACCCCGCACGTCGATACCGGCGATTACCTGGTGGTGATCAATGCCGAGAAGATCGTCGTCACCGGCAACAAGCTCAAGGACAAGAAGTACCACCGCTTCACCGGCTACATCGGCAACCTGAAGACCGAGAGCCTGGAGCAGGCGCTGGAGCGCCACCCGGAGCGCGTGATCGAAATCGCCGTCAAGGGCATGCTGCCCAAGGGCCCGCTGGGTCGCGCGATGTACCGCAAGCTCAAGGTCTATTCCGGTGCGGAGCATCCGCACGCCGCTCAGCAGCCGCAGGTTCTGGATATCTAATCATGGCGATTTCGCAAAACTACGGCACTGGCCGCCGCAAGTCCTCCACTGCCCGCGTGTTCCTGCGCAAGGGCACCGGCAACATCTCCGTCAACGGCCGTCCGCTGGACGAGTTCTTCGGCCGCGAGACCGCGCGCATGATCGTGCGCCAGCCGCTGGAGCTGACCAAGAACACCGAGAGCTTCGACATCCTGGTCACCGCCACCGGCGGCGGCACCACCGGCCAGGCCGGTGCGATCCGTCTGGGCATCGCCCGTGCGCTGGTCGAGTACGACGAAACCCTGAAGACCGAGCTGCGCAAGGCCGGCTTCATGACCCGCGACGCCCGCGAAGTCGAGCGTAAGAAGGTCGGTCTGCACAAGGCCCGTCGCGCCACCCAGTTCTCCAAGCGCTGATCCATCGCGCCTGGCGTGGGCTCCTTCGGGAGCTCGCTGGGACCAAGCAAAAGCCCGGCTTCGGCCGGGCTTTTTTCGTTTGGGACTCAGCTCCGCAGTGCTAGCCGGCACTCCATTTGGATGCCGGAGCTGGACAGTGGCGGCGGCGATGGGTCGCTCGCGATTTCATCGTCTAGCGCAAGGTCGGTATTCAACAGGCTTGGCAGGCGATTGCAGTTCGCCTGCAGCTCGATGAGTCTGCATCAACCGTCTGGTGAAAAGCCCCCTTGGAGTCCAAGGGGGCGCGCCGACAGGCGCGGGGATGTGGAGGCGGAAGGCCGGGGCCCGCACCTTGCGCAGCAAGGTGTGGGGCGCAGGTGCGTAGCGCCTGCGCGAACCCGCAGCCAAACACACAAAAAAGGCCGATCGAAAGATCGGCCTTTTTTGTGTGTTTGGCTGCCCCGGATGGATTCGAACCACCGAATGCCTGAGTCAGAGTCAGGTGCCTTACCGCTTGGCGACGGGGCAATGTGGACTGCAAGTATCGCACGCCTTGGGCGTACACACCATGGTGGCTATGGGTGGACTCGAACCACCGACCCCAGCATTATGAGTGCTGTGCTCTAACCGGCTGAGCTACATAGCCTTGGTGAACCGCTAATTCTTATAGAGAAGCGGGCGGCTGTCAACGGGTTTCTACGCTGCTTGTGGCCCGGCCGCAGCCATGGCAGAGTCGGAGCCAGTAGATTTTTCAGGAGTCCGCATCGTGATCGATCCGGACGGCTATCGACCGAACGTAGGCATCGTGCTGATGCGGCCGGATGGTCAGGTGTTCTGGGCACGTCGTGTGCGCCGGGACGGCTGGCAGTTCCCGCAGGGCGGCATGAACACCGACGAGACCCCGGTGGAGGCCATGTACCGCGAGTTGCGCGAAGAAACCGGGCTGTTGCCCGAGCACGTGGAAGTGCTCGGCGCCACCCCCGGTTGGCTGCGCTATCGCCTGCCCAGCCGGGCCATCCGCCGCAACGAGCGCCAGGTCTGCATCGGCCAGAAGCAGGTCTGGTTCCTGCTGCGGATGCAGTGCGACGAGAGCCAGCTGAACCTGGAACTGACCGAGACGCCGGAATTCGACCACTGGCGCTGGGTCGATTTCTGGTACCCGGTGGAGCACGTGGTGCTGTTCAAGCGTGGCGTCTACGCGCGGGCGCTGCGCCACCTGGCGCCGCTGGCGCAGAGCATCGCCGGTGCCGGCATCCGTGCCATGCCGACCCTGGCCCAGGAGGCCTGGTTGCCGGGCAATACCGCCGGCCACGATCGGCCGCGCAAGCGTCCACGCAAGCGCGGCGGGCCCTGGGCGGCGCGGATTAATAACGATTAACGGGCGGAATTGACAACCATTCTCACTTTGGTTTGAATGGGCGCCAGGCGCAGTCCGCGCCGTTCGCCGCCAAGCCCGCCGTGTACGTCTGCATCTGCAATGGGGTCACCGATCGCCAGATCCGCGAAGCCGCCGAAGCCGGCTGCCGCAGCGTGTCCGAACTGACCATGCGTACCGGTTGCGGTGCCACCTGCGGCTCCTGCCTGGACATGGCCGGCGACCTGCTGCAGCGCGCGCTGAGCCGCGAGCTGCCATTGCCGGTGCTGGGCGGCCTGGCCCGCGCCGCCTGAGTCCCGTCGCCGCGCTGCGGCGCATTCGGGATGATCACGATTCGCGTTCCTTCACGCCGCGGCGCGATTCGCTAGAGTCTGCGCTTTCCGGCTTTACGCGAGCGATGCAATGAAGGGCGACAGCAAAGTCATCGAGTTCCTCAACAAGGTCCTCTACAACGAGCTGACCGCGATCAACCAGTACTTCCTGCACGCCAAGATGCTGAAGAACTGGGGCCTGAAGGAACTGGCCGAGCACGAGTACAAGGAATCCATCGACGAGATGAAGCACGCCGACAAGCTGGCGGACCGCATCCTGTTCCTCGAGGGACTTCCCAACTTCCAGGCACTGGGCAAGCTGCGCATCGGCGAGAACCCCAAGGAAATCCTCGAGTGCGACCTGGCGCTGGAGCAGGAAGGCACCGTCACCCTGCGCGACGGCATCGCCTACGCCGAATCGATCCAGGACTACGTCAGCCGCCAGTTGCTGGCCGACATCCTGGAATCGGAAGAAGAGCACATCGACTGGCTGGAAACCCAGCTCGACCTGATCGAGCGCATCGGCGAGCCGAACTACCTGCTGACCAAGCTCGACGACTGAATCGTCGGCGCATGACGCCGCGGCGCTGGCCTGTGTCCGCGCCGCGCTGGATGCTGTTCGCCCCGCACTCCCGGATATGCGTCGGCGTTGTCGTGTGCGTGTAGGAGCGCCTTCAGCCGCGACACGGTGCCGGCTGAAGGCGCTGATCCTGAAAAGCGGCACATGCCGCTCCTGCGCGGGTCCATGCGGACGGCATAGCATCGGCATCGCGCGACGTCGCTCTCTTTGTGCGAGCGGCTTTTCAGCCGCGATGGCTTTACCGGTAACGCCCTGTCGCGGCTGACGCGGCTCCTACTAGGAAAGCAGCAGGCCGTGCGTCTGCGTCTTCGATGCACTGTGGCCAGGTCTTGCGGGCGATCGTGTCGCCCGCAGTCGTGGCGCAGTGCGATGCCGCGCTACGGCGCGGCGGGTTCGGCGTTGTCGCGAACGCTGGCGCGGTAGCCGCTCAGCGCCAGGCGCGCGCGTGCGAACTCGGCGATCACCAGGGCGACTGCGACCACGGGGCGATCCAGGGTACCGGTGCGCACGCCCGACTCGATGCGCAGTGCCGCTGCCGACAGCGCCAGTGCGCCGAGGTTGGCGGCCGAGGATTTCAGCGTGTGCGCGGCCTCGCGCAGCGCGTCGGGCTCCGCCGTCGCCGCGGCCTGCTCCAGGCGCTGGATCAGCAGCGGCGCATCGGCCAGGAACAGCTCGACGATCTGCGCGACGCTGGCGCTGCCGATGACATCGCGCAGTTCGTCGAGCACGGCGATCTCCAGTACCGGCGCCGGCACGGCGGGGGGCTCGACCACCGCGTCGGCGTCGGTCGCGTCGGTCGGCGCGGACGTCGCCACGGTGGATGCCGATGCCGCATCGGGCTTTGCGGCAACCGGTGCCTGCGCTTCGACCTGTGTAGCGGGCTGCGCCTCCGCGGATGTCTTGGCAAGAGGGATCGTGTCCGGCACCTGGCCGCTCGCGGCGATCTCCGGCGCTGTTTGCGATGCCGCTGCGGCGGCGGGCTCGGGCGCGAACGCCGCGCTGGCCGGCATGGCCACCGGCTGCAGCGGCAGCCAGCGTTGCAGGCAGGCCTCCAGCCGCGTGCGGTCGATCGGCTTGGACAGGTAATCGTCCATGCCGGCATCGAGGCAGCGCTGGCGGTCGCCGGCCATCGCGTTGGCGGTCATCGCCAGGATCGGCAGGCGCGGGCGTCCCGTCTCGGCCTCGCGCTGGCGCCATTGCCGGGTGGCGGCGTAACCGTCCAGTACCGGCATCTGGCAGTCCATCATCACCAGGTCGTAGGGCTGCCGCGCCAACTGCGCCAACTGCGCCAGCGCGGCGGCGCCGTCCTCGACGCTGTCGGCGTGGTGGCCGAGCGATTCCAGCAGCCGCTTCGCCACCATCAGGTTGACCGGATTGTCCTCGACCAGCAGCAGCCGGTAGCCGCTGCGCGGCGGTGGCGCATCGGTCACGGCGGTCGCCGGGTCCGCGGCGAGCACCGGCGCGGGGGTGTGCACGGCGTCGGTCGCGAAGGCGTCGTGGTAGAACTCGCCAGCGTTGGCGGTGCCGTCGCCCGCGGCTTCATTGGTCAGGCTCGGGGTCGCCGGCGCCAGCGCCAGCATGCTGCGCAGGTCGATGTCGGCGGCCTGCCGCGACAGCAACGCGCCGTGCGCGCGGATCTCCTCGGGAATGTCGGCCTCGCCGTACAACCAGATCAGCCGCGCGGTCTGCGGCGCCGGCAGTCGCGCCACCGCGCGCTGCAGGGCGCGCGCGCTCTGCCGCAGGCCGTCGAGGTCGCCGATCACCAGGTCGTAGGCCGGGCGCACGCCGCTGCCGTTGCCGCGCAGCCGCTCCAGCGCTTCCTGGGTCGAATCGACCTTGCTCACCTGCACGCCCCAGTTCGGCAGCAGTACGCTCAGGCGTTGCTGCAGGCGCTGGTCGGCGCCGACAAGCAACGCATGCAGCCGCGGCAGCCCGCCCGGGCTCTGCGGCAGGTCGCCGATCACCTTCAGCAGCGGAATCTCGAACCAGAACGTGGCGCCCTGGCCCTGCCGCGACACGACGCCGATGCGCCCGCCCATCAGCTCGACGATGCGCTTGCAGATGGTCAGGCCCAGCCCGGTGCCGCCATACAGGCGGGTGGTGGAGGCGTCGGCCTGGGTGAAGGCCTGGAACAGGTGCTCCTGGCGATCGGCGCTGATGCCGATGCCGGTGTCGCGCACCTCGAAGCGCAGCAAGTGCTGCGCCGGAGTCTCGCCGAGCCGGCGCACGCCCAGGTCGATGGCGCCGCGCGCGGTGAACTTGACCGCATTGCCGAGCAGGTTGCTCAGCACCTGGCGCAGGCGCACCGGATCGCCGCGCACCGGCAGGCGCACCGCCGGGTCCAGTTGCAGCGCCATGCGCAGGCCCTTGGCCTCGGCCGCGCGCTGCATCAGCTCCAGCACGCCGTCGAGCAGCTCGCGCAGGTTGAAGGTGGTGATCTCCAGCTCCAGCCGGTTCGCTTCGAGCTTGGAGTAATCGAGGATGTCGTCGACGATGCGCAGCAGCTGCAGCGAGGAGGTGCTGGCCGCGCGCAGCATCTCGCGCTGGTCCAGGCCGAGCGGGCCGCGCCCGATCAGCTCCAGCATCGGGATGATGCCGTTGAGCGGGGTGCGGATCTCGTGGCTCATCGTTGCCAGGAACTCGCCCTTGGCCAGCACCGCCGCTTCAGCCGCCTGGGTGGCCGCCTCTGCGGCCTGCTTGGCCTGCAGCAGCTCCTTTTCCAGCCGCTCGCGCGCGTGCACGTCGTGCTGCAGGGCGTTGCGCTCGGACTCGGCCAGGGCCGCACGCGCCAGCGCCGCATCCAGGCGTTCGATCTGCTGGCGCGCCCGGCAGCCGGCGACGGTGGCCAGGGCCGCGGCGGCGGCCATGCACAGCGGCGCCAGCCAGTGCCACGGCGCCGGCAACGGCAGCGCCAACGGCGGCAGCGCCAACAAGGTGCCGGCGACGGCGAGCGCCGCGGCGAAGGCCGCCGGCCACGGAACGGGCCGGCGTCTGCGGTCGGACATGGCTAGAGCACCGCGTTCTGGAAGTCGAAGTTCAGCTGGTCGCCCACCGACTGCACCAGGTTGCCCTGGATGAAATCGACTCCGCCCATCCACATCGCCGCTGCCGCCTGCGCCTGCTCGATCTGCTGGCCGATGATCAGCAGCCCGGCGCGGTGCGCCAGATCGATGGTGGCGCGCAGTTGGTCGCGGAGTTCGGGATCGGCATGCGCGCCGGCGAAGCGCGCCGACAGGCGCAGATAGCCCAGCGGCAAATGCGCCAGCAGCGCTTCGGCTTCGGCGCCCGGTTCGAACTGGCTGATGCAGAACTGCACGCCCAGCGGCATCAGCCGCGCGCAGAACTGCTGCAGCGTGGCGGTGTGGACCAGGGCATCGTCCAGGCGCAGGTCGATCACCAGCGACGTACCGGTGACGCCGCGGCGGCCGATGGTCTCGATCAGCCACTCGGCGAAGGCGGTGCGCGCCAGCGTACGCGTGGACTGCGAGACGAACAGGCGCAGCGGCGGGGTGGCGTGCTGGTACAGATGCAGCAGGCCCAGCGCGTGGTCCAGCACCTGCTGGTCGAGGTCGGCGATGCGTCCGCCGGCTTCGGCGGCCGGCAGGATCTGTCCGGCCGAGAGCAGGCTGCCGTCGCGCTGACGCAGGCGCAGCAGCACCTGGTATTGGGCGATGTCGCCGCCGGCGACAGCGACGATCGGCTGGTAGGCCGGCTCCAGTTGCCCTTCCAGCATCGCGATGCGCTGCAGATCCTCTTCCGCCTGAGGCGGCACGTAGACAGCGACGCCCTGCGGATGCAGCCGCGCCTGCAGTGCGCTGCGTTCGACCGCCTCCAGCGCGCTGCCGGCGTCCTCGAAGCCATGGCCGAAGTCGGCGTAGCCGACCGCGCAGCGCAGATGCAGCGCCTCGTCCTCGCGCAGCGCGAAGGCGTGGCCGGACAGGGTGTCGCGCAGGCGCTGCGCGCGTTGCCGCTGCGTGTCGGCGTCGGCGTCCTCGGCCAGCAGCAGGAAGCTGTTGTCATTGAGCCGCGCCAGCGGCTGCGGCGCGGTGATGCCGGCCAGGCGGCGCCCGGCCTGCACCATCAGCCGCTCGAACGCGGCGTAGCCGTAGCGTTCGCGCAGGCCGAGCGCGCTGGCGATCTCGATGAAGTACAGGCTGCCGGGGCGGCGCGCGCGCAGCGTCGTGTCCAGCAGTTGCAGCAGATGGGCGCGGGTCGGCAGGCCGGTCTCGGGGTTGTTCAGCGGCACCGCCTCGGCGTGGCCCTGCTGGGCCTGTTGGCGGGCACGGCGGATGCGATTGGACACCGCGGCGATCAGGTGCCGCGGCCGGATCGGCTTGGTCAGGAAATCGTCGGCGCCGCTGTCGAGCACTTCGTACTCCAGCTCCGGATCCGCGTCGCCGGACAGGAACACGATCGGCAGCAACTGATGCTGCGGCTGCTGGCGGATCAGCGCGGTCAGGCGCATACCGTCCAGTCCCGGCATGTGCAGGTCCATCAGGATCAGGTCCGGCCGGTAGTCGAGGATGGCCTGCTGCACGCCTTCGGCCTGCATCTGCACCTGCGCGTGCATGCCGGCGCCATGCAGCACGCTCTGCGCGAACAGCGCCTGCGCGCGGTCGTCCTCGACGATCAGCACGCGGTACGGCGCGGCCGCTTCCTGTGCGGCGTGATCGGCGTCGGCGTCGGCGACCAGGAAGGCGGCCGCGCTGGCGTCGGCCGGGCCATCGTCGTGCTCGCTGCTGGCCAGCGGCATGGCGGACGCCGCGGCGTGGTCGGCAGGCGCGCGATCGGAGGCGAGGTCGGCGGGCGCGGCGACGTGCTCCGCGTCGCCGACCCAGCGGCGCCAGTAGTGCGGCGGCGGAGTCTCGGCGCGGACGGCGCGCGCGCGCGGGTCCTCGCGATGGGAAAGCGGAGCGGCGTCGTTGGCGGGCATCGCGTCTGGTTCCTGGTGCACGTCCAATTATGCGATCAAGTTCGCGAAGGCTGCGTGCCTTGCGGCGCGGCGGGCGCCGAAGCCGACGCCAGCAGGCGGCGCATGCCCCGCCACAGCAGGCGCCAGGTCCACCACACCAGCAGCGCGCCGAGCGCGCTCGCCGTCAGCACCACCGCCAGCGCCAGCCACGGATGCGCCAGGGCCAGGGCCAGTGCGGCGATCACCACCGAATCCTCGGCCAGCGAGGCGATCCAGTTGCTGGCCGGCTCCGGCGAGGTGTTGAGCAGGGCGCGGGTGCCGGCCTTGAGCACGTGGCTGGTCAGCGCCACGCCGGCCCCGGTGGCGAGCGCGCCGGCGCTCAGCTGGCCGTCGGGCGAGAGCGTGGCCGCGGCCAGGAAGGCGCCGGCCGGAATCCGGGTCAGGGTCTGCAGCAGGTCCCACACCGAATCCACACCGGGGATCTTGTCGGCGAAGAACTCGGCCAGCGCCAGCGCGCCGGAGGTGCCCAGCACCCACCACGACTGCGTCGCCTGCAGTGCCGGCGGCAGCTCCAGCCAGCCGCACAGGCCGGCCAGGCCGATGCCGAACACGGTCAGGTAGACGCGGATGCCGGCCAGCCAGGCCAGCAGGATGCCGATTACGAAGAGATGGGCGTCGGTCATGGCAGGCGCTCCTGCAACTGCACGGATGCCGGCCACTATCGGCCAAGCCCGCCACGAAGGCCAGCCCGCGGCGCGGGCTGGCCGTGCAGTCCGGCGCCGCTCAGGAGGGTGGCTTACACTAGGTGGCCCAGCAGGCCGACCCGCGAGGATCGACGCCGGCGCCGCCTTGGTGGCGCGGCCGCGCGCATGAACCGACCCGTTCCCCGTTTCCAGATCGTGCCCAATGGCGCTACGCCGCCGCGCGGCCGGACCGTCTGGCTGTTGCTCGCCGGGCTGTGGCTGCTGTCGCTGGCGCTGACCTGGTGGCTGGCCAGCCGCCAGGCCGCGCCGCGGCTCAGTGCGGTCAGCGCGCAGTTGCGCGAGGCCGAGCGCAACCTGCAGGCGCAGCAGCGGCAGATCGAGACGCTCAACCAGCGCCAGGCCACCCTGGCCCGCTCCGACCAGATCAGCCGCGCCGCCAACAACGAGGTGCAGAGTTCGCTGGCCGAGCGCGACGAAGAGATCGCCGGATTGCGTGCCGACGTGGCGTTCTACGAGCGCCTGGTCGGCGCGACCAGCCAGCGCAAGGGCCTGAGCGTGCATTCGGTGGAGTTCTCCGCCGAGGCCGGCGGCACCTGGCGCTACAACGTGGTGCTGACCCAGAACCTCAACCGCGGGGCGATCAGCCAGGGGCAACTGCGGCTGACCGTGGAGGGCGTGCGCGGCGGCAAGCTGACCAGCGTCGGCTGGGACGAATTGCACCAGAAGACCGGTGTGCCCGGGCAGGACTACTCGTTCCGCTACTTCCAGCAGCTGGATGGCAGCGTGATCCTGCCCAAGGGCTTCACTCCGCAACGGGTGCGGGTGGTGTTGAGCGGCGGCGGGGCGCCGGTCAGCCAGACCTTCGATTGGACATTGGCCGGTAACGGCAAAGGGGAATAATCAGCCTATGTTTGGGAACAAGAACAGCCGCAACAGCGGCCAGACCGTGGTCGATACGCTGATCGGCGCGCAGGTGGTGATCCGCGGCGACCTGGTGTTCAGCGGCGGGCTCTACGTGGAAGGGCGCATCCTCGGCAAGGTCGTGGCCGAGGACGGCGCGCCGGCCACGCTGACCCTGTCCGAGCACGGCAGCATCGAGGGCGAGGTGCGCGCGCCGGTGGTCATCATCAACGGCCAGCTGATCGGCGACGTGCACGCGGCCGAGCGCGTGGAGCTGGCGTCGAAGGCACGGGTGCAGGGCAACGTGCACTACCAGGTGGTGGAGATGAACGCCGGCGCACAGCTGACCGGGCGCCTGATCCACGCCGGCAGCCTGGTCGCGCTGGCGCCGCCGGAAGCGCACCGCGAGCAGGCCGGCAGCGACGCCGAGCCGCCGCGTGCGCTGACGGCCGAGACTTGATTCGGGCGCCGTCCGTCCCCATCCTGCCGCCATGAGCACTCTCGTTTCCCTGCCGGGCGCCGCGCCCACGCCCGACTACCAGTCGCTGGAGCGGCCGTTGAACTTCACCGCGGCCGCCGCGGCCAAGGTGCGCGAGTTGATCCGCGAGGAAGGCAACGACGCGCTGGCGCTGCGCGTGTACATCCAGGGCGGTGGCTGTTCCGGCTTCCAGTACGGCTTCGAGTTCGACGAGAACCGTGCCGAGGACGACCTGGCGGTGCAGACCGACCAGGTCACCCTGCTGGTCGACCCGCTCAGCCTGCAGTACCTGATGGGCGCGGAAGTGGATTACAGCGAGGGCCTGCACGGGGCGCAGTTCGTGATCCGCAATCCCAACGCCAAGACCACCTGCGGGTGCGGCAGCAGCTTCAGCGTGTAGACACGCTGCGGCTTGCGGGACGCACGGTTTGCCTGCACCCTGCGGCGCATGTCCGATCCGACGCCCGCTTCCTTCGCCTTCGCCGGTCCTGCGATCGACCGTGCCGATGCCGTGCGCAACGATCCAGCGGCATTGCGCCAGGCCTGGGAACAGGCCAGGGTGCTGGTGCTGGACGCCGATGGCCATGCGCATGCCGATGCCGACGCACGCCCGCTGATCGCCAGTACCGCCGCCCTGGGCGCGCTGGCCGAGCACGCGCTGTTTCTCGGCCTGGACCAGGGCCAGGCCTGGTTCGCGCTGGCCGCCGATGCCGTGCCGCAGTTGGCGCCGCCACTGCAGCGCATCGATCTGCGCCGCGCCGCGGCCGAATGGCCGGCGCTGGAGGCCGGCCTGTTCGCCTACGCCCGTGCAATGCTGCACTGGCAGTCGCGTACCCGCTTCTGTGGCGTGTGCGGCGGCACCATCGCCTTGCAGCGCGGCGGCTTCCTCGGCGTCTGCACGCAGTGCGCCAGCGAGCACTATCCGCGGGTGGACCCGGCGGTGATCGTCGCGGTCAGCGACGGCAGGCGCCTGCTGCTGGGGCGCCAGGCGAGCTGGCCGGCGCGGCGCTACTCGGTGATCGCCGGGTTCGTCGAGCCGGGCGAATCGCTGGAACAGACGGTGGCACGCGAGGTGGCCGAAGAGACCCAGGTGCGGGTGCGGCCCGGCAGTTGTCGCTACTACGGTGCGCAGCCGTGGCCGTTTCCCGGCGCGTTGATGCTCGGCTTCAGTGCGCAGGCGGAGGCGGACACGCCGCAGGTGGACGGTGAGCTGGAAGACGCGCGCTGGTTCGAGCGCGAGGACGTCGGCGCCGCGCTGGCGCGCCTGGCCGCGCACGGCGACAGCGCCGACGACGGCCATGGCCTGCGCCTGCCGCCGCGCATCTCCATCGCCCGCGCGCTGATCGAGGACTGGTACCGGCACGGCGCGCCGGCCTGACCGCGCCGGCGCGCTGCGCGCATCCGTTTCAGAACGGTCCCGGAGGACCTGCATGTTCACGACCCTCGTCGCTGTGATCGTCGCCCTGGTGCTGGGCCATGTCGCGCCCGGCATGGTGGCCTCGTTGCGCCGCTTCGACGCCTTCGGCGACTGGCTGAGCTGGCTGGACACGCACGCCGGCGAGGGCAGCGCCTGGCGCGGCCGCTACGGCATCGCGCTGGCGCTGCTGCCGCCGCTGCTGCTGGTCGGCCTGCTGCAGTGGCTGCTGGCGGCGCCGCATCTGGGCCTGCTGACCCTGTTGTTCGGGATCGCGGTGCTGGCCTTCAGCTGGGGACCGCGCGACCTGGACACCGACGTGGAGGCGATCATCGATGCCGACGACGCCAGCGCGCGGCGCCTGGCGGTGGCGCAGCTGCAGGCCGATGGCGGGCCGCTGCGTGAGGATCCGGCCGGACTGGTCGAGGCGGTGGCGGTCAGCGCGCTGCGGCGCTGGTTCGCGGTGCTGTTCTGGTTCCTGCTGCTGGGGCCGTTCGGCGCGTTGGGCTACCGGCTGCTGGCGCTGGCCGCGGTCGGCCCGTATGCGCCGCGGCTGCCGCCCGCGACCGCCGCCGGCGCGCGTCTGCTGCTGGCGGCGATGGAATGGCCGGTGGCGCACCTGATGACCTTCTCGCTGGCCCTGGTCGGCAATTTCGAGGCGGTGTTCGGCGCCTGGCGCGCCGCTGGCGGCAAGCGGTGGCAGCTGGACACCGGCTTCCTCGGGCCGGTGGCCTGCGCCAGCGTGCGCGGCGAACTCGATGCCGAGGCGCACGACTACAGCGATGCGGGCATGGTGGTCCCGGCGCTGCGGCGCCTGCCCGAACTGCGCGATGCGATGAGCCAGGTCTGGCGGGTGCTGCTGCTGTGGCTGGTGCTGCTGGCGCTGCTGGTGATCGCCGGCTGGGTCAGCTGAGGCGCGTGCCGAGGGCGCAGATGCGTAGGCGTAGGCCTGCGTCTGCCCCGCATCGCGAGGTGTTGCAGTCAGGCTAGTGCGGCGCCAGCAGGGTGAACGGGAACCACGGCAGGTTGCGCGCGATCCAGTAGCCCGGCAGCGCGACCAGCCAGAAGTTCGGCCGCGAGACCACGCCGACCACCGGGGCGAACCAGGCCGCGCGCCAGCCGGCTTTCCAGGCGATCAGCCCCGGCAGCAGCGCCAGGCCGAGCATCGCGCCAGGATTCATCGCAAACGCACCCACCGGGTCCAGGTGCACCAGCGCATGCAGCGCACGGGTCATGCCGCAGCCCGGGCAGTAGTAGCCGGTGAGCGCATGGAACATGCACGGCGCGAACGGGTTGTTCGCGGCATTGGGGTCGAAGCGGTACAACAGCGTGGCGCCGCCGGCCGCGAATGCGGCGGCGGCACCCAGGCACGCCCGTTGTTGCCAGGCGCGCATGCCGGTCAGCTCGCGTGCTGCATCTGCTGCATGTAGTCCATGTAGGTCTGCATGCCGCCGGTGGCGAACATGACCACGTTGATCAGCAGGCCGATGATGGCCAGCGCGGTGGTCACCCAGCACCAGGTCTTGGCGGTGTTGGAGGCGCGGCGCGCGCCCTCCAGGTCGCCCTGGTTGAGCAGGCCGTTGACCTTGCTGGAAAACACGATGGCGACGATGCCGGTGATCAGCGCCGGACAGCACAGGCAGAAGCCGAGCACGGTCGAAATGATCGCCCAGGCCAGGTGATTGGGAACCGGGCCGGGGACGCCGGAGGCGGGGGGCGGCGGAGGCGCGACGGGGCTGACGGTGCTCATGTGGATCTCCTTGATGGGTGGTGCACGGCAGTCGGGGAGTCTAGACGAGTCGCTGCGGTGCGGGTGTGGCGGGCCGTCAGTGCGGCGCAAGCAGGGTGAAGGGATACCAGGGCAGATTGCGCAGCAGCGCATAGCCGAGCAGCACCCACAGCCACAGTCGTGGGTCGGCGAGGATCTTCAGCAGCGGCGCCAGCGGGCGCAGGCGCAGGCCGGCGGCGTTGAGCGCCATGATCGCCAGCAGCGGCAGCGCCACCACCAGCAAGGGATTGCTGGTCCAGGCGTGGGCCAGGTCCAGATGCACCAGCGCGTGCAGGCAACGGGTACTGCCGCAGCCGGGGCAGTACAGGCCGGTGAGGGCACGGACCGGACAGCCGGGCAGCGGATTGCCGGGCACGTTGGGATCGATCCGGCGCAGCACCACGGTGGCGACCAATGCCGCGCCGCTCAGTGCGGCCAGCGGCAGCCAGCGGGGCAGGGACTGCAGGCGCGGCAGGGACATGGCAGGGAAGCGAGCGTGGGTGGCCGGCCGCCGTCGCCGGGCGACGGCGGCCGCGGTGCTCAGGACGCGGACGCCTGCTGCATCATGCCCAGGCCGCCCAGGGCGAAGAGGAAGATCATGTACAGCACCATCAGCACCACCGCAGTGATCGCCGAGTAGATCGCCCACTTCTTGGCCTTGTCCGCCGAATCGCGCGCGCCGGTCACGTCGCCCGCGGCGAGCTTGGTGTTGACCTGCGCGGCGTAGACGATGGACACGATGCCCAGCGGCAGGCAGCAGAACAGCGTGGTCAGGATCGCCCAGACGAGGTTGTTGGACACTTGCGGTGCGGTGGTGTTCATCCGTGTTGCTCCGGTGGTTGGGTGGTGAAACGGGAAACGCCCAGCGCTAGTGGCTGGTCAGGCTGCCGAGGAAGGCCAGGCCGCCGAACAGCAGGAACCACAGCGCGATCAGGATCGGTCCGGCAAGCGCGGACCACAGCGCCCACAGGCCGGCCTTGCGCGAGGCCTCGCGCGCACCGGCGATATCGCCGGCGGCGCGGCGGCCATCCACCTGCGAGGCATAGACGATGGAGACGATACCCAGCGGCAGGCAGCAGAACAGCGTGGACAGGATCGCCCAGACGAGATTGTTGGGCACATAGACGCCCGTCGCGTTGGGCGCTGGTGGTGGCACGACCTGGTTCACTGTGTTCGGTCCTTCGCAATGGACGCCACCGCTTGTGGCGCCTCCCCTGCGGCTAATTTACCCGAAGCGCGCGCTTGCGGCACCTGCGGCGCACTCAGGCGGCGTCGCCGCGCAGGCGCCGCACCTGCGCTTCCAGGGTCTCGGCGGTGGCCTGCGCGCCCGCCACCGGCGCGTCGGCGATCACCTCGACATGCGCGCGGAAGCGCCGCGGCACGCGCATGCGCCGCAGCCGCGAATCGCGCTTGCTCCACATGCTGGTCCACATGTTGCGCAAGGCCATCGGCACCACCGGCACCGCGCGCCGGGCCAGGATCTTCTCCACGCCGGATTTGAACGCGGCGATCTCGCCGTCCTTGGTCAGCGCGCCCTCGGGGAAGATGCACACCAGCTCGCCCTCGGCCAGTGCAGCGTCGATGGCGTCGAACGCGCGCTGCATCAGCTCGGGGTCTTCGCGCGCGCCGGCGATGGGAATCGCCTTGGCGGTGCGGAAGATCCAGCGCATCACCGGGATGTTGAAGATGCGGTAGTACATGACGAAGCGCACCGGCCGCGGGATCGCCGCCGCCAGTACCAGCGCGTCCATGTAGCTGACGTGGTTGCACACGATCAGCGCCGCGCCTTCCTCGGGCACGTGGCGCTCGACCCCGTGCAGGCGCAACCGGTACAGCGTGCGCACCATCACCCAGCTGAGGAAGCGCATCAGGAATTCAGGGACGATGCTGAAGATCCAGAGCGCCACCAGCGCGTTGGCGATGGCCAGCGCCAGGAACACCTGCGGGATGCTCAGCCCGGGCATCGCGACGCGCGTGCCGAACAGGTGCAGCTCCCGCATCTGCAGGACGATGCCGATCATCGCCGCCAGCACGATGAACAGCGAGTTCTGGATGTTGAGCCCGGCGATGACGCGCGACAGTTCCGCCTTCGGCGTGCGGCTCTGGATCAGCGCGAACAGCGGCACCACGAACAGGCCGGTGCACAGGCCGATGCCGACCAGGTCGAGCATGATCCGCCAGCTGCCGGCCTGGTGCACGAACTGGCCGATGCTCAGGCCGGTCTGCAGCGCGGCGCCGGGCCGGGCGAAGTACAGGTCGAGCATGAAAGCGCTGATGCCGAACGCGCCCAGCGGCACCAGGCCGATTTCCACGGTGCGCCCGGACAGCTTCTCGCACAGCAGCGAGCCGGTGCCGGTGCCGATCGAGAACAGCGCCAGGGCGAAGATGTACAGGTCCTGCGCGCCGCCCAGGTTGAGTTCGGCATAGGTCGGCAACTGCGCGGTGAGCACGGTGCCGACGAACCAGAACCAGGACACGCCGAGCACCGCGTTGCGTACCGCCAGCTGGCGCCGGGTCAAGCGCATGATCGCCAGCGACTCGGGCAGCGGGTTCCAGTTGATCTTCAGGTCCGGCGCGCCGGCGTCGACCTTGGGGATGCAGCGCGCCATCAGGTTGCCGGTGACCGCCAGCGCCACCACCGCGGTGGCCGCGGCCACCGGCCCGTGGCTGCCGGCGATCTGGAAGATCAGCCCGCCCAGGATCATGCCGCACAGGATCGAGATCGAGGTGCCCATCTCGACCAGGCCGTTGCCGCCGGTCAGTTCCTCTGGCTTGAGCACCGAGGGCAGGATCGAATACTTCACCGGCCCGAACAGGGTCGACTGCAGGCCGGTGCAGAACAGCGCCACCAGCAGCACCGCCATGTTCTCGGTCAGGAAGCCGACCGCGGCCAGCGACATGATCGCGATCTCCATCGTGGTGGTGATGACCACCAGCCGCGATTTCTCCAGCTTCTCGGCGATCTGCCCGGCCAGCGAGGAGAACAGGAAGTACGGCAGGATGAACAGCGCCGGCGCCAGGTTGGTGTACAGCGTGCGCTGCTCCGGGGTCACGCCCAGATAGAACAGCAGGCCGATGATCGCCTGCCGGTACACGTTGTCGTTGAAGGCGCCCAGCGCCTGGACCACGAAGAACGGCAGAAAGCGGCGTTGCCGCAACAGGGCGAACTGGCTGTGGGCGGACATGCAGGCTCCTTTGCGAACGCGCGCAGCCTAGCAGGTTCGCCGCGCGCGCAGGCGCGGCGCGCGGCGGCCGGCCTCGGCGCTGCCGGCCGCGGCCTGCAGTGCATCGCGCCGCGCACGCAGCAGGGCGATGAAGGCGCGCGCGGCCGGGGTCGGGTCCGGCCGCCACACGGCATAGGTGAGGAAGCGGAAGCGCTCGCGCAGCGCCACCGTGGCCACGCCGCGCATGCCGGTGGTCATGGTCTGCGGCACCACCGCCAGGCCCAGGTCTTCGGCCACCAGTTGCCGCTGCAGGTCGGCGTGGGTGACCTCGTACTGCAGGCGCTGGCGCAGGCCGGCGGCGGCGAAGGCGCGGTCGATGATGCCGCGTACGCCGGCGCCGGGGATCAGCCCGGCCATCGGCGCGTCCTCCAGTTCGCGCAGGGCCACCTCGCGGCGCGCGGCGAAACGGTGGCCGGGCGCGGCGATCAGCGCCAGCCCTTCCTCGTGCAGCAACAGGTGCTGCGGCGGCAGCGCCACATGCGGGCCGACCCCGACCAGGGCCACGTCGAGCCGGCCTTCGCTCAGTTCCAGCAGCAGCGCATCGCTCATGCCGGTGCGCAGGTGCACGTCCACCGCGCTGTGCGCTTCACGGAACTGGCGCAGCACGGCCGGCACCTGCACCGCATTCAACGAGGAGATCTGCCCGATCTGCAGGCGGCCGCGCACTGTGCCCAGGGTCTGCGCCATCTCTTCGTGCAGGCGCTCGGCTGCGCGCAGGGTGGCGCGGGCGTTGTGCAGGAACACCTCGCCGGCGGCGGTGGCGCGCACCTGCCGCGCACCGCGCTCGAACAGCCGCGCGCCCAGCGCCTGCTCGATCTTGGCGATCTGGTGGCTCAGCGCCGACTGCACGGTGTGGCAGCGGCGCGCGGCAGCGGTGAAGCTGCCTTCCTCGGCGACGGCCACGGCGAATTCGAGTTGGCGCAGGGTCAGCATGGCGTTGCCTGGCGTGCGCCGTGGCGACGCGGCAGCCGAGCAGTGGTGGCGCTGCATGCATGCAACGACGTTTGTCGCAGCGGCCGCCTCACGTCGCGCGCCCCAGCCGCTTGCGCCATTGCTGGCGAAGCCACAGGCGGATGTTGTAGCGGCGCTTGCGGCTCATGAACGGGTAGCGCAGGCTCAGGCCGAGCAGGCCGTGCAGCGTCTCGAGCCGCGGCGCACGCGCGGGCAGCACATCGCAGCGCACCGAGATGCGGTCGCAGCCGGCATCGTGGGTACGGTGGATGACATCGGCGCGCATGATCAGCAGGTCGCCGACCGCGAGTTGCGGCACCACCTTGTGCGCTTCCAGGTCGAAGCCGATCTTCCAGCCGGGACTGGCGTCGTGCAGGTCCTCGATCGCATACCAGTCGCCGATGGCGATGGCCTGCCCGGGAAAACGCAGCCGGAACCAGTCCAGCGTGTCGGCTTCCACGCAGCGGAAGCGCAGCGCGCCGCGGCCCTGGATGCGCCGGTGCAGCTGCGGATCCAGGCGCGCGACCACGTCGTCGGCGACGATGGCCACGTTGGCCAGGCCGGCATCGGGCTTGCGCACCGGCATGTAGCAGATCAGGTAGTTGCGATGGTCGCCATGCAGGAAATAGCTGAAGTGGTCCAGGTGCCAGTTGAGCGCGCCGCCCGGCGCGGTCTTCGGATCGCGGTGTTGGTCGAACGGCAGGCGCAGGCTCGGCGCGGCATGGCTTTCGCGGATGCGGATGGCGCAGTAGCCGAAGCGGTCGGCGGCGATCGCCAGGCCCATGGCCGCGGCCACGGGCGGCACGGTGGCGGCGATGCGCGCCTGGATCCGCTGCATGTCCGCCGCCGGCAGGTCGCCGATCACGCCGTCGTGGAACTTTTCGGCGCCTTCCAGGAAGCGCAACAGGCTGTCGGGAATGTCGCCTTCGCCCAGGAAGCCGCGGACCACTGCGTACCCGTGCTGGTGCAGCGCCTCGGCGATGTCGGTGCTGGGCATGGGACGCGTTCCTTCGAAGCGATGGCAGTCGGTGGGGCCGCTTTCCGGTCTGCAGGATTGCACGCGTCCGCAGCGGCAACCCGGCGAAGCGGCCCGGCTACCGGCCGCCGCGCTCACGCTATCTCAAAAGCAGATGGCAGTGGTGAAAAAAATGCGTTTGAAAGATCGCTACCGCCGCCACAGACTGCGCCCCTCCCCACGATTTCTGGTGTCCTTCCATGGAAACGACTTCGCACCCGCCGATGCGCCGCGGCCTGGTGTTGCTGATGGCCACCGCCACCGGCCTGGCGGTGGCCAGCAACTACTACGCGCAGCCGCTGCTGGAAGTGCTGGCGCAGACCTTCGCCATCGACGTGCGCCGCGCCGGTGCGGTGGTCACCACCGCGCAGCTGGCCTACGCGGTCGGCCTGCTGTTCCTGGTGCCGCTGGGCGACCGCTTCGAACGACGCAGCCTGATCGTCGGCCTGTACGCGCTCAGCGCGGTCGGCCTGCTGGTCAGCGCGATGGCGCACAGCTTCGCGCTGCTGCTGCTCGGCACCCTGATCACCGGCCTGAGTTCGGTGGCGGCGCAGATCCTGGTGCCGTTCGCCGCCACCCTGGCCGCGCCGCACGAGCGCGGCCGGGTCATCGGCACGGTGATGAGCGGCCTGCTGCTGGGCATCCTGCTGGCGCGCACGGCCTCCGGCCTGCTGGCCGGGATCGGCGGCTGGCACACCGTGTACTGGGTCGCAGCGGTGCTGATCCTGGTGGCTTCGGGCCTGCTGTGGCGCGGCCTGCCGCGGCACCCGGGCAACCCGCGGCTGTCCTATCCGCACCTGATCGGGTCGGTGCTGGCGCTGCTGCGCGACGAGCCGGTGCTGCGCGCGCGCTCGGTGCTGGGCGGGTTGTTGTTCGCCGGCTTCAGCATGTTCTGGACCACGCTGGCGTTTCTGCTGTCCGGCCCGGACTACCGCTACGGCACCGCGACCATCGGCCTGTTCGGGCTGATCGGCGCGGCCGGCGCGTTCGCCGCCAACCTCTCCGGCAAGCTGTCCGACCGCGGCGCCGGCCATCTGGTCGGCTGGGGCGGCCTGGTCATGCTGCTGCTGTCGTGGCTGTTGCTGCTCGGCGCGCCGCACTCGCTGTGGCTGCTGATCGCCGGGGTGGTGCTGCTGGACGTGGCGGTGCAGGGCGTGCACATCGGCAACCAGAGCGTGATCTATCAATTGGATCCGGCCGCGCGCAACCGCATCACCTCGGCCTACGTCACCTGCTACTTCATCGGCGGTGCGATCGGGTCCAGCCTCGGCACCGCGGCCTATGCCTACGCCGGTTGGCGCGGGGTGGCGATCGGCGGCGCGGCGCTGGCGGTGGCGGCGCTGCTGTGGATGGGCATCAGCGTGCGGCCGGCGCGGCAAGCGCCGGCGCCGGCGGCACCGTCGCGGCGGTGACCGCCTGCGCGGCGGCGCGCAGCTTGGGCAGCAGGCGCAGGGTCAGCGCGAGCTGATTGCGCACCAGCCGGCGCTTGGCCTCGTCGATGCCCTCCTCGCGCTCCAGCGCGTCGGCCAGCGCGGTCTCGGCCGCTTCGTCGGCGGCCGGCAGCGCGCGCCGCTCGGCCAGCGCGTCGGCCAGTGCGCCCAGCGCCTGCGGCAGGTAATCGCCGGCGCGGGCGATGTCCGGATCGGTCTCGCCGGCCAGCGCGGCACGGTGCGCGCCCAGCGCCGACAGATAGCCGAGCAGGGTGTTGGACAGGGCCAGGAAGCGGAAGCCGGCATCCAGGTTGCGGCGGTAGCGGCCGGGCTCGCGCAGCATGTTCGACAGCGCCACCGACAGCGCGGCGTCGGCGTTGTGCATGTCGCGGCGGGCGATGCGGTAGGGCAGGTCGTCGCGCATGCCGCTGCGGTACTGCTCCAGCACCTGCGCCAGGTAGCGCGCGCTGCTGGACAACACGGTTGCCAGCACCTGGTTGAGGCGGCGGCCCTGCCAGTCCGGCAGGATCAGGAACGAAGCGGCGGCGGCGATCGCGCAGCCGATCAGGGTGTCGAGCAGGCGCGGCCAGATCAGCATGAAGCCATCGCCGATCAGGTTGAAGCAGAACAGCGCCATCACCGTGATCGCCGCGGTGGCGAGCATGTAGCGGTCGGTGCGGGTGACGAAGAACACCAGGGTGCCGAGCAGGGCGAACAGCAGCTGCAGTTCGGTGCCGGGGAACAGCTGCATCAGCGCCCAGGCCGCGCCCAGGCCGATCAGGGTGCCGGCCATGCGCTGGACCAGGCGCAGGCGGGTGGCGCCGTAGTTGGGCCGGCACACGAAGGCGGTGGTCAGCAGGATCCAGTAGCCGTTGCTGGCGTGGATCGATTGCATGATGGCGTAGCCCACCACCAGCGCGATGGCCATGCGCAGACCGTGCCGGAACAGCACCGAGCCGGGCGTGAGTTGCTGGCCGAGGCGCCGCAGCATCTCGCGCAGGGTGTGCGGCGAGGAGTCGCGCAGGCGGGTGTCGAGGGTGTCGCTGGTGGTGTCCGACTGCGCGGCCTCGGCCAGGCGCCGCTCGATGCTGTGCAGGTTGGTGACCAGCAATTCCAGCGAACCGAGCAGCCGTGCCTGCCGTGGATCGGCGCGGGCGTGCAGGAAATCCAGCGACTCGCGCAGGTCGGTGGTGGCCTGCTGGGTCTGCTCGCCGTAGTCGAACGGCTGGCGCAGCCGGATCGCCTCGCCCAGCGCCGCGCAGGCCTTGCCCTGCAGGGCCAGCAGACGCTGGCAGCGGTACAGCACGTCGCTGTGGAAGAACGCGTCGGTCAGCGCCTCGTACGGATAGTGCGAGGAGCTGGCGCGCTCGTGAAAATCCTGCGCCATGTAGTACAGGCGGAAATACAGGCCCGATTGCACGCCGGGCCGGCCGGAGCGGCCGAAGCGGCTGATGATCGCGGTCTTGGCCGCGTTGAGTGCGGCCACCACCTGCGCGTTCTGCTCGGCCAGCGCCAGCCGCCGCGCGTGCAGGTCGCTCTGCCGCACCGGCTCGAACAGGGCCGCCTTGAGCCGCAGGTAGCGGCCCAGCTCCAGGTACAGCCGCGACAGCCGCTCGCGCACCGGCCGGTTGGCGAACAGCACCGTCCACAGCACCGACAGCACCGCGTACCAGCCGGCGCCGAGCAACAGGAGCGCCACGCCGTGCCAGGCGGTGCCGCCGACGTGGCCGTTCTGGGTGCCATGGTCCAGGCCGATCATCGCGTAGATCGCCAGCGCCACCGTGGCCTGGGCGATCGAGGCGTAGCGTTCGCCGAGCGCGCCGAGCAGGGTCAGGGCGAAGGTGGACAGCGCCAGGCCGGCAGCGAACGGCCACGGATACGGGAACAGCAGCACCACTGCGGCGGCGGCGGCGGCGAAACACAGCAGCGACAGCAGCACCGACTTGATCCGGCCTAGCCAGTTGTCGTCGGTCTCGGCGATGGCGCTGGCGATGGTGCCCAGGAAGAGCGCCGGCACCGCCTCCAATTGCTGCTGGTGCCAGCACACGCCCATCGCCACCGCCAGCGCGATGAACACGCGCAGCCCGTAGCTGGCCTTTTCGTGGGCCCACAGGCGGCTCAGGCGGGTTTCGATCGAGGGGGTCGGCACCGCGACACGATAACGCACCGTCGCTGTATGCGATCCCCCTCTAGAGGGCCCGTCTACGCGAGCGCGCTCAGACTTCCAGTTGTCGCAGGCGGGCGTCCAGCAGTGCCGGGAAACGTTTGTACCAGGTCTGGTTGAGCGGCGAGGGATGCGGCAGCGGATGCAGCACCACGCGGCGGGTGCGGCGGCCGTCGTCGCTGCGCAGCTCCACCTCGGTCTGCGCCTGGAAGCGGTCCTCGCGCGCCCAGAACGCGTCCAGCGCCGCACGCACCTCGCGCGGCTGGTCGATGCCGAACCACAGGAAGGCCTCGCGGCCGAGGGTGAGCACATCGCGGCCGCGCCACTGCTCGAGCAATAGGCGCCGCATCAGCGGATGGAAGCGCCGCTTCACCGGCATCGACCAGGCCTTGTTGCCCACCGGCTTGTACGGCACGGTGTTGAGCCAGAATGCGACGCGGCCGGCCTCGAGCCCGGCGGCGAAATCGGGCATCTCCGCCCCGTCGTGCAGGTGCCGGTACAGCGCCTTGCGCACCAGTTGGCCGCCACTGCCGACGAAAGGCTCGCCGTGCTCCACCTCGCTGCGGCCCGGGTCGCGGCCCAGGATGCACACCCGCGCGTCGCGGCGGCCAAGGCCGATGATGGGATCGAGCGGATCCTTGTCGCAGGCGGCGTAGGCCGCGGTGTCGATGCCGTCGGTCTGCGCGGCGAGCGCGCGGAAGCGGGTGCGGAGGGCAGGAGAGAGGGCCATGGGGTGTGTGCGAACCGGGGGAAGTTTCAGGCTAGCGCAAGGGCGATGCTGGCCGCGTGCGTGTTTCCACGTGCGCTCGACGTGCGCTCTTTGTGGGAGGGACTTCAGTCCAGACGAGGGGAAGTGTCAGTCGGCTTTGGGCTTCATGCGTCGCGGCTGAAGCCGCTCCCACAGGGAGTTGGTTAGGCATCCTTGTGGGAGGGACTTCAGTCCCGACGAGGGAGAGTGTCAGCCGGCTTTCGGCTTCGCTCGTCGCGGCTGAAGTCGCTCCCACAGAGGGTCTGGTGCGACATCGTGGACTGCCCAGCACGACCGGCTTCGTGGGCTGATGCTTCACTCCGATTCCCGATTCCCGATTCCCAGCCCCTTACGCCCCCTGCTCGCGCGCGATCGCACGCCAGCCGATGTCGCGGCGGTGGAATTCGCTGGCCCAGTGAATCTGCTCCACACCGGCGTACGCATGCCGCTGCGCCTCGGCCACGCTGTCGCCCAGCGCCGCCACGCACAGCACGCGGCCGCCGGCGCTGAGCACGCCGCCCTGCGCGTCCAGCGTGGTGCCGGCATGGAACACCTTGGCGTTGGCCGGCACCGCGTCCAGGCCGGTGATCGCTTCGCCGGTGACCGGGGTCTCCGGATACGGCGCCGCCGCCAGCACCACGCCCAGCGACGGGCGCGGATCCCACTGCGCTTCGGTTGCGTGCAGGCGTTCGTCGAGCGCGGCCTCGAGCAGGTCGAGCAAGTCCGACTGCAGGCGCAGCATCACCGGCTGCGTTTCCGGGTCACCGAAGCGCACGTTGAACTCGATCACCTTGGGCGCGCCGCTGGCGTCGATCATCAGCCCGGCGTAGAGGAAGCCGGTGAACGGCACGCCGTCGGCGCGCATGCCGCGCACGGTCGGCTCCACCACCTCGCGCATCACCCGCGCGTGCACCTCGGGCGTCACCACCGGCGCCGGCGAGTACGCGCCCATGCCGCCGGTGTTGGGGCCGGTGTCGCCGTCGCCGACGCGCTTGTGGTCCTGGCTGGTGGCCATCGGCAGCGCGGTGTGGCCGTCGACCATGGAAATGAAGCTGGCTTCCTCGCCGTCGAGGAATTCCTCGATCACCACGCGCGCACCGGCGTCGCCGAAGGAGTTGCCGGAGAGCATGTCGCGCACCGCGGCCTCGGCCTCCTCCAGCGACATCGCCACGATCACGCCCTTGCCGGCGGCCAGGCCGTCGGCCTTGATCACGATCGGCGCGCCCTTGTCGCGGACGTACGCCAGCGCGGGTTCGACCTCGGTGTGCACGGCGTAGAACGCGGTGGGAATACCGTGGCGCTGCAGGAAGTCCTTGGCGTAGGCCTTGCTGCCTTCCAGCTGCGCGGCGGCGGCGCTGGGGCCGAAGA
Source organism: Xanthomonas sp. 3498 (assembly GCF_014199795.1). Lineage (NCBI taxonomy): Bacteria > Pseudomonadati > Pseudomonadota > Gammaproteobacteria > Lysobacterales > Lysobacteraceae > Xanthomonas > Xanthomonas sp. 3498. The sequence continues at coordinate 175,437 of NZ_JACHOH010000007.1, read as the reverse complement.
TGCGCAGCCCGGCGGCGCGGAAACGGTCGACCACGCCCAGCACCAGCGGCACTTCCGGGCCGACCACGGTCAGTGCCACGCCTTCGTCCTGGGCCAGCGCCAACAGCCCGTCGAGGTCGTTCACCTTGACCGGCACGTTGCGGCACTTGGCCTCGCCGGCGGTGCCGGCATTGCCGGGTGCCACCAGCACTTCGTCGACACGGGGGGACTGGGCCAGCTTCCAGGCCAGGGCGTGTTCGCGGCCGCCGGAGCCGATGACGAGCAGTTTCATCGCGGAGTTCCAGATTGCAGGGGAAAGGGAAGCGGGTGCACCGGGCGCGCACGCCTCACGTGCAGCCTTCGCGCTGCAGCGCCTCGGGGAAATGGTAGGTCCAGGTCTTCTGATCCAGCGCGAAACGGTGTTCGCGGTGCACCGGACGCTGGCCGCAGTCCGTGCCGGTTTCCTCGATCAGCAGCGGCCACACGCGGGCGGCATGGTCGCGGTCGTCGAAGCGCAGGGCGAAGTCGATGTTGAACTGGCCCGCCTTGCAGTCCGCCGCCGCATCGGCGTCGTCGCAGTCGGCGGCGCCGCCGTTGTCGATGTGGCTGCGCACGCTGCCGGCGTCGACCAGGCCCTTGGGGCCGGGCAGGATCAGGGTCTGCGATTGCAGCGCGTAGCCCTGGCCGAACCAGCCGTCCTCGACCCGGAACCCGTAGAAGTCGCTGCCGGCGCGGACGATGCCGACCTCGCCCGGCTGGCCCTGGCTGCCGTAGGTGCCGCCGGTGCGTTCGGCGGCGACGGCGAAGCCCTGGCCCTCGGGTCGCAGCACGTAGAAGTCGATGGTGCCCGGCTCCGGGTGGCCGGCATCGCGCAGCGCGCCGCACACCGCCAGCAACTGCTGCCAGCCGTCGCCGATGACCACCGGTTGTTCGGCGCAGATCTGCCAGTCCACCGCATGGCTAGCGCCGTCCTGGGTCCATTGCCCCGGCCAGTGTCCGGCGAGCGTCGCGGCGCTGCCGTAGCGTTGCTGCACGAATGCGAGCAGGCCCGCGGTGCGGCTGACGCGCGCTGGCGCGGCGGCGCTGGCGGGCGCTGCCGCAGGTGCCTTGCCTTGTGAGGGTGCCGGCGCCGGCGCGCAGCCGCCGAGTACGACGGCGCCGGCCAGGGCCAGCACGGCGAGCGGACACGGCGCGACAGCGGACATGCGCATCGCTCCGGACTCAGTGGCGGAAGTGGCGCACGCCGGTGAACACCATGGCGATGCCGTGCTCGTCGGCCGCGGCGATCACCTCGGCGTCGCGCATCGAACCGCCGGGCTGGATCACCGCCTTGATGCCGGCCGCGGCGGCGGCGTCGATGCCGTCGCGGAACGGGAAGAACGCATCGGAGGCCATCACCGAGCCTTCCACGGCCAGGCCGGCGTCGGTGGCCTTGATGCCGGCGATGCGCGCCGAGTACACCCGGCTCATCTGCCCGGCGCCGACGCCGATGGTGCGGTGGTCCTTGGCGTAGACGATGGCGTTGGACTTGACGTACTTGGCCACCTTCCACGCGAACAGCAGGTCGGCGAACTGCGCCTCGCTCGGCGCCAGCCGGGTCACCACCTTCAGCGCATCGCGCGGCACCACGTGGGCGTCGCTGGTCTGCAGCAGGATGCCCGAGCCGACCCGCTTGCTGTCGATGCCGTAGGCACCGTCGCCGGCGGGGATGCGCAGCACGCGCACGTTGGCCTTCTTCTTGGCGTATTCGAGCGCGGCGTCGTCGTAGTCGGGGGCGATCAGCACCTCGACGAACTGGCGGTCCAGAATGACCTTGGCGGTGGCCGCGTCCAGCGTGCGGTTGAAGGCGATGATGCCGCCGAAGGCGCTGGTCGGGTCGGTGGCGTAGGCCAGTTCGTAGGCATCGCCGCAGCCGGCGCCGACCGCCACGCCGCACGGATTGGCGTGCTTGACGATGACGCAGGCCGGCGCGTCGAACTGGCGCACGCATTCCCAGGCCGCATCGCTGTCGGCGATGTTGTTGTAGGACAGCTCCTTGCCCTGCAGCTGGGTGAAGGTAGCCAGGGTGCCGGGCGTGGGGTGGAGGTCGCGGTAGAACGCGGCCTGCTGGTGCGGGTTCTCGCCGTAGCGCAGTTCCATCACCTTGACGAAGCTGGAGTTCATCTGCGCCGGGAAGGGACTGCGCGTCGGCACCGCGGCGTCGCTGGCGGTGACCGCGGACAGGTAGTTGCTGATCGCCGCGTCGTACTGGGCGACGCGGTTGAACGCGGCCACCGCCAGGGCGAAGCGCTTGGCCGCCGACAGCCGGCCGTCGTTGGCCTCCAGCTCGGCCAGCAGCTCGGCGTACTGCGCCGGGTCGGTGGCCACGGCCACGCGGGCGAAGTTCTTGGCCGCCGAGCGCAGCATCGCCGGGCCGCCGATGTCGATGTTCTCCACCGCGTCGGCAAGCGTGCAGTCGGCCTTCGCCGTGACCGCCTCAAACGGATACAGATTCAGCACCAGCAGGTCGATCGCGGCGATGCCGTGTTCGGCCATCACCGCATCGTCGGTGCCGGCACGGCCAAGCAGGCCGCCGTGCACCAGCGGGTGCAGGGTCTTGACCCGGCCGTCCATCATCTCCGGGAAGCCGGTCAGTTCGGACACGTCCTTCACCGCCAGCCCGGCCTCGCGCAGCGCCTTGGCGGTGCCGCCGGTGGACAGCAGTTCGACGTTGCGCGCGGCCAGCGCGCGGGCCAGGTCGATCAGGCCGGTCTTGTCGGAAACGGACAGCAGCGCCCGGCGCACGGGCAGGAAATCGGAGGGCATGGGGCAGGGCGGGGGCAGCGGAACGGGCCGCCATTGTAGGCGCTGAGGCCCGCCGACGCCCGGCTGGGGCCCGCACCGGGTAAGCGGATCGTGCGTGCGAAGGTCGATTCCACGCGATGACGCCGAGCGCTCGGCGGCCCTTGCGTAGGTGGGTTCTCGTGCCGCAGACAGTGCTGCGCGGCCCCCGCGGCGTGACGGCGACGCGCACTGGTCGTGCCGCCGCACGCGGCGCCTGGCGCGGGCGTGGCGGGCTGCGCCATCGCGCGCGCAGCCGCTGCGATGCATTAGGCTGTCGCCGCCCCGCCCTCGCCGTCAGGACCACGCGCGTGTCGATCTATGCCCTCAAAGGACGTTTCCAGGACCTGCTGCGGCCGGGCGTGCGCGTGCTGGACCGACTCGGCGTCACCGCCAACCAGGTGACGGTGGCCGCGGCGCTGCTGTCGCTGCTGGTCGCCGCGGTGGTCTACGCGCAAGGCGCGGCGCAGCCGCTGTGGTATGCGCTGCTGCCGGTGTGGATGCTGCTGCGGATGGCCTTGAACGCGGTGGACGGCATGCTGGCGCGCGAGTTCGGCCAGCAGTCGCGGCTGGGCGCCTACCTCAACGAACTGTGCGACGTGGTGGCCGATGCGGCGCTGTACCTGAGCCTGCTGAGCGTGCCGGGCGTGATGGGCGGCTGGGTGTGGTTGATGGTGCTGACCGCGGCGCTGACCGAGTATGCCGGGGTGCTGGGGCTGATGGTCGGCGCCAGCCGCCGTTACGATGGGCCGATGGGCAAGAGCGATCGCGCCTTCTGCGTCGGCGTGCTGGGGGTGTTGCTGGCGTGCGGGTTGCCCGGTGCGCCAGCCGTCAATGGCTTCGCTGGGGTGGTGGCGTTCCTGTGCGTGTCGACGACGGTGCGCCGCGTCGCGGCCGGATTGCGCGAGGCGGACGCGCGCGACTGAGCGGGTGCGGCCATTGCGGGCCGCGGGATACATGGATTCACCACAGACAGGACATCGGCAACGGATGCGGCAGGTCAACGAAAGCGAATTCGCCAGTTTCGACGGCACACGGCTGTTTTACCGGCATTGGCCGGCCACCGCGCCGGTGGCGCCGCCGCGGGCGATCGTGCTGCTGCATCGCGGCCACGAGCATTCCGGGCGGGTCATGCACCTGGCCGAGGAATTGGGACTGGACGACTGCGCGGTGTTCGCCTGGGATGCGCGCGGCAACGGCCGCTCGCCCGGCGCGCGCGGCGACGCGCCCGGTTTCCCGGCACTGGTGCGCGACCTGGACCGCTTCGTCGCGCACATCGGGCAGGTCCACGGCATCGCCGTGCAGGACATCGTGGTGATCGCGCAGAGCGTGGGCGCGGTGGTCGCCAGCACCTGGGTGCACGACTATGCGCCGCCGCTGCGCGCGCTGGTGCTGGCCTCGCCGGCGTTCAAGGTCAAGCTGTACGTGCCGTTCGCACGGCCCGGGCTGGCCCTGATGCAGAAGTTGCGCGGCAACTTCTTCGTCAACAGCTACGTCAAGCCGCAGTGGCTGACCCACGACCCGGCGCGGGTCGAGAGCTACCGCAGCGATCCGTTGATCACCCGGCCGATCTCGGTGCGGGTGCTGCTGGGTCTGTATACGGCGGCCGACCGCGTGGTCGGCGACGCGCAGGCGATCACCGTGCCGGTGCAGCTGCTGGTGTCGGGCAGCGATTTCGTGGTGCATCGCGGGCCGCAGGATCGCTTCTACGAGCGCTTGTCCTCGCCGGTGAAGGAGCGCCACCTGCTGCCCGGTTTCTTCCACGACACCCTGGGCGAGCGCGACCGCGCACCGGCGCTGGCGCAGATCCGCCGCTTCGTGCGCGAGCGCTTCGCCGCCGCGCCGGCGCTGCCCAGCCTGCTGCAGGCGCACCGGCATGGCCCGACCTTCGAGGAAGCCGAGCGCCTGGCCTGGCCGCCGGAGCGCTACAGCCTGCAGGACCTGCGCTGGCGCGGCGTGCGCGCCGGCCTGCGCCTGGGGGGGCGGCTGTCCGAGGGCATCGCGCTGGGCCTGCAGACCGGCTTCGATTCCGGCAGCACGCTGGACTACATCTACCGCGATCAGGCCGCCGGGCGCGGCCCGCTGGGGCGGATGATCGACCGCAACTACCTGGATGCGATCGGCTGGCGCGGCATCCGCGTGCGTCGCCAGCACTTGCACGAACTGCTGGGCCTGGCAATGCAGCGCCTGCGCGCGGCCGGCCTGCCGGTGCGCGCGCTGGACATCGCCGCCGGCCATGGCCGCTACGTACTGGAAGCGCTGGCCGGTGGCAGCCAGCGCGCCGACGCGATCCTGCTGCGCGATTTCAGTCCCTTGAACGTGGCGCAGGGCCGCGCGCTGATCGCCGCGCTCGGCGCCACCGACATCGCCCGCTTCGAGCAGGGCGATGCCTTCGACCGCGACGCGCTGGCGGCGCTGCAGCCGCGGCCGACGCTGGCGGTGGTGTCGGGCCTGTACGAGCTGTTCCCGGACAACGACCAGGTGCTGCGCTCGCTGCAGGGCGTGGCCGCGGCAGTGGAGCCGGGCGGCTACCTGGCCTACACCGGCCAGCCCTGGCACCCGCAGCTGGAATTCATCGCCCGCGCGTTGACCAGCCACCGCGACGGTGCGGCCTGGGTGATGCGCCGGCGTACCCAGCAGGAGATGGACGAGCTGGTGTGCGCGGCCGGCTTCCGCAAGCTGGAGCAGCGCATCGACGACTGGGGCATCTTCACCGTGTCGCTGGCGCAGCGGATCGCGCCATGAGCGTTGCCGCCGCGCGGCCGTGGCGGCGTGCGCTGGTCTGGCTGGCGCTGCTGGGGCCGTTCTTCTTCCTCAGCTACGGCTTGGCCAACACGCTGGCCGCGCGTCGCGTCGAGGTGCCGTCGCTGCCATTCGCCTGGGAAACCCAGATCCCGTTCTGGCCGTGGACCATCGTGCCGTACTGGTCGATCGACCTGTTCTACGTGGCCTCGTTCTTCGTGTGCCGCACGCGTGCCGAACTGGACACGCATGCGCGGCGCCTGCTCACCGCGCAGTTGCTGGCGGTGGGTTGCTTCCTGCTGTGGCCGCTGCGCTTCGGTTTCGAGCGGCCGCCCACCGAGGGCGTGTTCGGCTGGCTGTTCGCGGTGCTGCTCGGCTTCGACAAACCGTTCAACCAGGCGCCGTCGCTGCACATCGTGCTGCTGGTGGTGCTGTGGGTGCGTTACGCCCAGCACCTGCACGGGCTGGCGCGATTGGCCCTGCACGGCTGGTTCGCGCTGATCGGGCTGTCGGTGCTGACCACCTATCAGCACCACTTCCTGGATGTGCCCACCGGCCTGGCCGCCGGCTGGCTGTGCGTGTGGCTATGGCCGGAGCGCATCGCCGCGCCGTTGCGCGCGGCGGCACTCGCGCGCGATCCGCGGCGCTGGCGCCTGGCCGCGCTGTACCTGCTCGGCAGCGCGGCCTGCGTGGCCGCCGCACGCGCGCTCGGTGGCGCCGGCTGGTGGCTGCTGTGGCCGGCGCTGTCGCTGCTGCTGGTCGCGCTCAGCTATGCGCTGCTCGGTCCGCTCGGCTTGCAGAAGCGCACCGACGGCCGCCTGAGCCTGGCCGCGCGCTGGTTGTACGCGCCGTACCTGGTTGCCGCGTGGCTCAACTCGCGCGCCTGGACCTGGCGCGATCCGGCGCCACGCGCGATCGCCGACGGCGTCTGGCTCGGGCGCATGCCCGGCCGCGGCGAGCGCACGCGCTTCGCCGCGGTGGTCGACGTCAGCGCGGAACTGTCGTTGCATCCGGCGCAGGCGCACGACCGCGTGGTGCCGATGCTGGACCTGGTGGCGCCGCCGGCCGCGGCCCTGCATGCGGCCGCCGACGCGATCGAAGCGGCGCGCGTGCACGGCCCGGTGCTGGCCTGCTGCGCGCTGGGCTATTCGCGCAGCGCGGCCGCGGTCGCCACCTGGCTGCTGCGCAGCGGCCGCGCCGTTAGCGTGGACGACGCGCTGGCGCTGCTGCAGGCGCGCGCGCCACGCATCGTGCTGGGGCCGGCGCAGCGTGCCGCCATCGCCGCCGCCTGCACTGCGCCGCCGGCGTCGCTGCAGGCGCAGGAGCTGCCGGCATGAGCGCGTCGCTGGAACTGCGCACGATGGCGGCCGTGCTGCGCCAGGGCGCGCCACTGGACCGGCTGTCGCAGGTGGTGTTGGCAACGGCCCTGCTGCTGGTCGCCTGGTATGCCGGCACCGGCGCCGTGCTCGCCGCGGCGCTGTGCGGATGTTCGGCGCTGGCCGGCCTGCTGCAGCGCTACTGGGCGGCCCGGGTCGGGCTGGATGCGGATCTGCTGGAGGCAGTGCTGACCGAAGCGGATCCAGCGCGCGCCGGTGCCGATCTGGACGCAGTCCTGCACAGGTTGGGCCTGCTGCGCACGCTGCCGCCGCCGCGCGACTGGCTGGCGCGCTGGCAGGGCATGCGCCGCCTGCTGCGGCGGCAGTTGATCGCGCTCGCGGTGCAGCTGCTGGCACTGGTACTGGCGCTGTGCACGGGGCAGTTTGCATGAGGAGGCAGGCGCCATGACCGATGAACCCGCAACGACCTTGCGTTCCGAGGTGGATGCGGCCCGGCACGCGCTGTGGCAGCGGCTGCAGGCCTACCGTTTCGGCGAGGGCGAAGCGGCGCTGCCGGCGTTCGTGCGCCGCGTCGCCAAGGAAGCCAACGTGTCGCAGGCGCTGGCCGCGCGGGCGGTCGAGGAATATCGACGCTTCTGCTTCCTGGCCTGCGTGGCCGGCGAGGAGGTGACGCCCAGTGCCCTGGTCGACCAGGTCTGGCATACCCACCTCACCGACACCCGCGAGTACTGGCAACGGTTCTGTCCGCAGGTGCTGCGGATCACCCTGCATCATCACCCCGGGCGCGGCGACCCGGCCGACGCCGAGCGCTTTCAGGCGCAGTACAAGGCCACGCTGGGGCACTACTGGCATCACTTCGGCGAGCCGCCGTTGGCGTGCTGGCCGGCCCCGGCCGGCGCGCCGACCGCGCCGGCACCGCGCCAGGCAGGCACGCGCCGTGTGGTCCGCGCGCGCGGCGGCGTCGCCCTGTGGGGCTGGATCCTGGGCGTGGCGCTGCTGTTCGCGGTGCTCTGGCAGGGCAACGGCCCGCACTCGCCGCTGCATTGGCCCGGGCCGCCGTTCCTGCTGCTGTTCCTGGCCGGCATCGGCCTGGCCTGGAGCCTGGGCGCGCGGCTGCGCCTGGCCGTACGCGGACTGCGCGGCGGCGACACCGAGGCGCCGCTGGATCCGGCCGAGCTGGCGTATCTGGCCGGCGGCAGCGAGCGCGTCGCCGATCAGCAACTGGCCCTGCTGCTGGCGGCCGGCGCGGTGCGCCTGCAAGCCGACCCGCGCCTGCGCCGCCACGCGCGGCTGGAACACACCCGGGTCGCCGCACCGCCGGCGCTGCAGCGCGCGCTGGCGATCGTGCGTGCGCAACCGCAGCTGCAGCAGGCGCTGGCCGCCTTGCGGCGCGACGCCGCACCGCTGCGCCGGGCCCTGGTCGCCAAGGGGCTGTGGCTGGGCCATGCGCAGGCGCTGTGTGCGCGCCTGTTCGGCGCCGCACCGTTGCTGGCGCTGTGGACCGTGGGCCTGCTGAAGCTGCGCATCGGCCTGCAGTTGCAGCGCCCGATCGGCTTCCTGGTGGCGGCGATGGTGGTGGTCACGGTCGTTGCGCTCGGCTTCCTGCTCACGCCGCCGCGGCGCAGCGTCGCCGGCGACGCGCTGCTGGCCGATCGCGATGCGGCCTGGCGCGACGGCGTCGCCGCTCCCTCGCTGGCGCCCGGTTCGCACCTGGCGCTGCCGCTGGCCCTGGCCGGCACCAGTGTGTTGATGACCACGCCCTGGGCCGACTACCACGCCTTGCGTTCGCCGCTGTCCAACGGTGGCGGTGGTAACGCGTCGACCAATAGCTGCGGTGGCGGCGGTGGCAGCAGCGACGGCGGCGGCGGCAGCAGTTGCGGCGGCGGTGGCTGCGGCGGGTGTGGAGGCGGCGACTGATGGCCGGTTCGACCTGGCAGGTGCGGCGTGCGCAGTGGCGTGCGCGCCTGGCGCTGGCGTTGCGCGCGCGCGGGGCCACGCCCAACGGCGTGTCGTGGACCGGGCTGGCGTGCGCAGTGCTGGCCGCGCTGATGTTCGCCCTGGCCTGGCGCGAGCCGCCGCTCAATGCCGCCGCGCTGCTGGTGCTGGCGGCGCTGGCGTTGCAGGCGCGGCTGCTGTGCAACCGCCTGGACGGGCTGCTGGCGCATCAGGCGCAACTGATCGGCCGTGCCGGTGCGGTGTACAACGAGGCGCCGGACCGGCTGTCGGATGTGGCGGTGTGCCTGGGCGTGGGCTATGGCCTGCAGCCGGTGCTGGGCATCGGCGCGGAACTGGGCTGGGCCGCCGCCTTGCTGTGCGTGGGCACCGCCTATGTGCGCATGCTCGGCCTGGCCTGCGCGGTGCGCGAACCGCTGCAGGGGCCGATGGCGCGCGTGCAGCGCATGCATTGGCTGTCGCTGGCCGCGTTGGCGGCGGCCGCGGCGCTGCTGCTGCAGCACGCCACGCTGGCCCACATGATCCTGGCCGTGGCGCTGGCGCTGCTGATCGCCGCCGCCGCCCTGACCATCGTGATGCGCGTGCGCGCCATCGTGCGCGAACTGGAGTGGACATGATCGCCCGCCTGATCGCCCGCGGCTGCAGCGCCGCGATCCGTCTGCTCACCGGCGCACGTGCGCTGTGGCGTGGCTGCATGCCGTCCAGCGAGCGCCGCGTGTACTACGGCAACCACGCCAGCCACGGCGATTTCGTGCTGATCTGGTCGTCGTTGCCGGCGCCGCTGCGGCGCGAGGTGCGGCCAGTGGCGGCGGCCGACTACTGGCAGCGCGACGCGTTGCGTCGCTACCTGATCCATGCCGTGTTCAACGGCGTGCTGATCGAGCGCGATCCGCAGCAGCGCCAGCGCGATCCGATCGCCTGCCTGTGCGAGGCGGTCGACGCCGGCGGCTCGCTGATCCTGTTCCCGGAAGGCACGCGCAACACCGAGGATGGCCTGCTGCCGTTCAAGAGCGGTCTCTATCACTTGGCGCGGCAGCGGCCGGAACTGGAGTTCGTGCCGGTGTGGATCGACAACCTCAAGCGGGTGATGCCCAAGGGCATGTGGCTGCCGCTGCCGCTGCTGTGCACCACCACCTTCGGCGAACCGCTGCGGCTGGGCGCCGGCGAGGACAAGCAGGCCTTCCTCGATCGCGCGCGTGCGGCCTTGCTGGCCTTGGCGCCGGAGCAGGCGGAGGCGGCCCGATGAATCCGATCGCGCTGAGCGAACACCTGCAGCAATCCTCGCTGCGGCAACAGACGGTTTGGTTGTTCCTGGGCATCGCCACGGTGCTGATCGTGGCCACGCTGATCGCCGAGACCTTGCGCTGGCGCGCGCGCGGACGGCACAGCGCGGTGCTGGACAACCTGGTGGCGCGGATCCGCGCCTGGTGGGTGATGGCCGCGGTGGTGGCGCTGGCGTTCGCCTTCGGCCGCCTGGGCGTGATCGTGCTGTTCGCGCTGGTGTCGCTGTTCGCACTGCGCGAGTTCATCACCCTCACCCCGACCCGGCGCGGCGACTACTACGCGCTGCTGGCCGCGTTCTATGTGGTACTGCCGTGGCAGTACTGGCTGGTGTGGAGCGACTGGTACGGCCTGTACACGTTGCTGATCCCGGTCTATGCGTTCCTGGTGCTGCCGATCCTGTCCACCATCGGCGGCGACACCACGCGCTACCTGGAGCGCACCGCGAAAGTGCAGTGGGGGCTGATGATCTGCGTGTTCTGCATCTCGCACGTGCCGGCGCTGCTGAACCTGAAGATTCCCGGCTACGAAGGCCGCAACCTGCTGCTGTTCGCGTTCCTGGTGATCGTGGTGCAGTCCTCGGACGTGCTGCAGTACGTGTGGGGCAAGCTGATCGGCAAGCATCTGATCGCGCCCAGGCTCTCGCCGTCCAAGACCGTGGAAGGCTTTGTCGGCGGCATCCTCTCGGCCAGCCTGCTGGGCGCGGCCTTGTGGTGGATCACCCCGTTCTCGCCGCTGCAGGCGTTCGCGCTGGCGCTGGTCGCCAACCTGATGGGCTTCTTCGGCGGCCTGGTGATGTCGGCGATCAAGCGCGACCGCGGCATCAAGGACTGGGGCCACATGATCGAAGGCCATGGCGGCGTGCTCGACCGATTGGACTCGGTGTGTTTTGCGGCGCCGGTGTTCTTCCACCTGATCCGTTATGGATGGGTGTGAGGGGCGGGGAGTGGGGATGTCGGGATTTGGGATTCGCTGGAGTGTCGCGCGCTGTGCGTGCGTAGGAGCGGCTTCAGCCGCGATGCCTTCCCGATAGCGCGTCGGGGCCGATCGCGCAGCAAGCGGGCAGGAATTTCTCTCGGACCCCATCGCCGTTCGTCTGTCGGCGATGGAGGTTGGGTGATGCGATCGCGCTTTGCGGCCAGGTGGTGGCATGGCATTCGTTGCAGCAGGGCTGCAGCCCTGGCGCTTCAGCCAGTGTCGCGTCGGGGCTGAAGCCCCTCCCACATGGCAATGTGCGGCCTTCGGCGCTCGCTGCTTCTTCGCGGCAACACTTCGCTCGACATCGCCTCGCGAGGCGATGCAGGTTTCAGGCGTCGCGGCTGAAGCCGCTCCTACAAGGATGATGCGCAGCGCTTACAACCAGCGTCGCGTGCTGTGTCGGATCGCTTGCCACTCAAGTCCTGCAGGACAGGATGCTGCAATCCCGAATCCCGGCCCTCAAGCCAGCCCGTATTCCTTGAGCTTCTTGCGCAGCGTGGCGCGATGGATGCCCAGCATCGCCGCGGCGCGGCTCTGGTTGCCTTCGCAATGGTTGAGCACTTCCACGAACAACGGGATCTCCATCTCGCGCAGCACGATCTCGTACACGTCGTCGGCGTCGCAGCCATCGAGGTCGCGCAGGTAGCGGCGGACCGATTGCGCCACGTGTTCGCGCAGCGGCGGCTTCGGCGCGCCGCGACTGGAGTCAGGACGAGTGGTGGCGGCGTTCAAGTTCGACGGATCCCCGGATGACAGCGGCGCCGGACGGCAGGAGGGCCGGCGCGGGGGGACGAGTCTAGCGCGTGGCCTGCGCCGCTGCCATGGCGCAGTGCCCGAACGCAGCGTTCTCAGTGGAAGTCGAAACTGAATGCCGCAGTCTCGGCGGCCGGTTCGCGCACCTGGAACGCGATCTGTGCGCTCTGTCCCGGCTCCAATGTGGCGCTGTCCGGGCGTGCGCGGCCCAGGTACTCCTGCGGGCGCAGCACGCGGCTGCCGATGGTGCGGCCGTCGGTGTCGGCCAGCGACAGTTGCAGCAGCGGCCAGGCCTGCGCCCAGCGTGCGTCGTTGCGGAACGTCGCCTGCACCTGCAGGGTGCCGGCATGGCCGGGCAACGGCCGCACCTCGCGGCTGAGCATGGTGAAGGCCGCCGGCTCGCGCCAGGCCGGCACGCTGCAGCGCAGGACCTGGCACACCCCGGCCACCCACGGCCGCCAGCGCGGGTCGGCTCCCAGGCGCTGGCGATCGGCGATCAGGATCTGCAGCGCCAGCAGCAGGCCCAGCCCGACCAGCGCGATCCACTGCCATGGCGCGGCGCGCAGCACCGGGCGTCGCGCGCGTGGGCCGTGCAGGAAGCTCGGCGCGGCAGTGGCGGCGGACGCAGGCGCGATGGGGGCGGTACCGATGGCCGCGGTCGTAGTCGGTGCCAGTGTTGGTGCCGGGTCCGTCGCCGATGCGGGCGCTGACGGCAGCGCCCCCAGGTCCGTGTCACGCGCGGCGTGGTGCGCGTTGGTGTCGGCGTCGTCCTCGGTCTTGCTCGGCTTCGCGTTCGCAGACGTTGGCGAGACGCTTGGCGCTATGGGCGGTGCTGCCGTGTCGGTCAGCGCCGCCGCCGGTGCATCGTCGCCCGCTGCCGGCGCGACCGGTGCCTCGTCCCGCGTGGCGGACGGATCGGGCTGACGCAGCAAGGTGGCGAGGCTGGGACGGGGCGGAGTGCGATCGGGCATGCGCGCGGGCAACGACGGCGAGAGCCGTATTCAAGCATGCGCCGGCTGGATCTGCAGCGCGCTACCGCTGGATCGTGGCCTTCGTCAGCGCTAGACGCGTCACGGCGCGAGGGTCCCGCGGCGTGCTCAGCGCGACTTGCGAGTGTCGAGCAGGTCGAGCAAGCCGGCGCGCTGCCGCGGGCTCAGGCTTTCGAAGCGCTCCAGCAGGCGCAGCTGCTGGTCGGTGAACTGGTACTGGTTGGGCAGTTCGCCGATGGCGGCGGCGTCTGCGCCGATCGGTTCGCCGAACACCCGCTCGCCGCGGCCGGTGGCCAGGTACTCGAAGCTCAGCCCGCTGCGGCGGGCCAGCGCGATCAGGTGCTCCACCGCCGGCGCGGTGCCTTCGGCCATTTCCCACTGCGCCACGGCGCTGCGGGTCACGCCCAGGTCCAGCGCCAGCGCCTCCTGGGTGAGGCCGGTGCGCTTGCGCGCTTCGCGCACCCGTTGGTACAGCTTGCTGTTCACACGCACCTCCGCAAGGGAGGCGAGATATAGCCGTGCCGGTCGTTGCGGTTGGTTCGCAGCGCTGCCTATTGGCTTAATGTTAGCGATACTGTCTTCGTCGCGAGCCCGCCCTCTGCGGCCCCCGACGCTTTCCCGTTTTCCCGTTCCACGCGCCCAATCGCGCAAAGCGTCGACCATGCGCCGCGGGGTGGTGCTGGCTTATTCAGGTGCCTCGCAGCGCGAGCGATCGAACCAGAACCGCTTTGCCTGGTGGTCGTAGACCAGGCGCTGCCCCATCATCGCGTTGATGCCCAGGATCATCGCCGGCTCCTGGCCAAACCCGAAGCTTTTGAACACTGGCAGATCGGCCACGCGAACGGTGAGACGGTCCACGCGGCGACCTGCGAATGCCACCGCGTCGACCTCGCCTTCGCGCGTTTCCCTTGCCTCCGATGCCGCGCCATAGAGCGTCTCCCCGCGCCGGAAAGACGGGCCATCCACATCGAGATGCGCGGCACGTGCGAACGCCGGATTGATCTGCGTCCCGCGCGAACCCGTGTCGAGCACGGCGATTCCCGCCACGCCGTTGACGGTGACAGGCAGCGTCAGTTGCGTTCCGTCGACGACGGTCCCGCCCTGGAGCATCACTGCATCCTTGGTGAGGATGCGGCGCATCGAGACGGGTTTGGGGCGCAGCGAGACTTCGCGGCACGGGAAGTCGAAGATTGCGATCGCACCGTCCATCAGGTCGTTGCCCGTCACCCCCGCCGCGATCTCGGCATCCTTGCGATCCGGCAAGCCGGTGGCCTCGAGGTTGCGCATCGTGCGGCCATCGACCGTGAGGCTGTCGAGTCGATAGGTCGGCATCATCGCCGCTCCGGTCATGCCCTCCACGCTGATGGGCAGGCCCGGTTCCAACGCCTGCTGCTTGGCGAACCACTGATAGACATGTGTTCCGTCAGCCCCGGTGTCGAGGATGAAGGGCACGGTCCCCTTGCCGTTGACGAAGGCAGGCACGACCAAATGGCCGTTCCCCGCCGGGGTCAGCGGCACGGAGGATTCGGCATGGGGGCTGAGCAACAGGCACGAGGCGACGAGCGCCGACATCGGACGCATGGGCTTCTCCATCATTGAGGGGGCGAGGGCGCGCTGAGCGCGGCTGATCAGGGGGGCGACGGCGTGTCCGGATCGTATTCGAGAAGGTCGCCGGGCTGGCAGTCCAGCTCCCGACATATCGCTTCCAGTGTCTCGAAGCGCAGTCCTTTGACCTTCCCCGATTTGAACAGCGACAGGTTGGCCTCGGTCGCGCCGATCGCACGCGCCAGATCTTTCGACCGCATCTTCCGCTTCGCAAGCATGACGTCGAGCCGGATGACGATCGGCATCAAAAGAACCCGGCACGGTCGCGTTCGATCTCTGCACCGACGGCGACGACGTTCACGAACGCGAACAGCAGGATGCCAAGGACCGCCGCGTCGAGCTGGCGGAGTTCCAGCTTGATGGCGACCGGGCTCATGTCGGCGGCATAGAGCGCGGCATGGGTCATGAGCGGGACGAGGGCATAGGCGATGAGCGCCCATGCGATCCGACGCACCAGCGCTTCATTGGCGGCGGTGAAAATCAGGTGTCGGGCATAAAGACGGAACAGACCGATCAGCCCGGACAGGATCACTAGACCCGGAATCAGACGCAACGTCAGCAGCGCAGCCGCCAAGGCGGACTGCCAACCTGCATAGCGTGAGATCGCCACGAAACCGGCCGGCATCGCGCCATCATGCGCCTGCGTCAGGATGAAGGCGAACCCGCCATGCAGCATGCCGGCGTGGTCCCCGACACGGAAAAGCAGCAAGAGCACCTGAAGTGCGGCGGTTGCCGCCATCAGCGCCATCACGGCACACGCGATGGCGAAGAACACCCTTCCCCGGCGAGCAAGCGCGTCGCCTGCCGCGGGTGTTGCTCCGCCGTCCTCTTTCCCCTGATGCCGCATCATGCTGCCTCCGCGTCGGTGCGCTACGCAGCGATAATTATCTTTTTACGATAATTAATCAAGAGCTAATTTGCAGGGCGTGCAGGTCCGGTCCATGTGCCTACCCGCTGCCGCTGCCGCGGGCCGGTCGGCGCCGGGTGCGGTGGCGGGTCGGATCGGGTGTGGCGGAATCAGGCGCGACGCACGCCGTCGATGCGCATCCAGTCGCCGTCCTGCTCGGTGCGCAGCTGGGTGAACCACGGCGCGTAGCGCTGCAGCAGTTCCTGTTCCTGGCCGTGCAGGATGCCGGACAGGGCGATGCGCCCGCCCGGCGCCACGCGCGCGGCCAGGGTCGGTGCCAGCGCGTCCAGCGCCGAGGCGAGGATGTTGGCCACCACCACCGGATAGGTGGCCGCCGGTTCGTCGGCGGGCAGGTACACCGCCAGGCGCTCGCCCACGGCGTTGCGCTCGGCGTTGTCGTGGCTGGCCAGCAGCGCCTGCGGATCGTTGTCCACGCCCACCGCGGCGGCGGCGCCCAGCTTCAGTGCGGCCAGTGCCAGGATCCCCGAACCGCAGCCGAAATCGAGCACGCGCGCCTGCGCCAGGACGCCGTCGGTGGCCAGCGCGTCCAGCCAGCGCAGGCACAGCGCCGTGGTCGGGTGGGTGCCGGAGCCGAACGCCAAGCCCGGGTCCAGGCGTACCACCGCGGCGTCGGCGCCGCTGGCGTCCTCCGGCAGGTCGTGATTCCACGGCACGATGAAGGTACGCGTGCCGAAGCGCATCGGCTGGAACTGGTCCAGCCAGGCCCGCTCCCAATCCTGGTCGTCGACCTTGCGGAACGTGGCCTGGGTCCAGTCCAGCCCGGGGTCGAACGCTTCCAGCGCGGCCAGCAGCACCAGCGCGTCCTGTTCCTCGGGGAACAGCGCGGTGAGCACCAGCGTGCCCCACAGCGGTGTCTCGCCCACACCCGGCTCCAGGATCGCGCGTTCGTTGCTGGTGTCGGCGTCGGCATCGAGCAGGGTCACCGCCAGCGCGCCGACATCCTCCAACGCAGTCTCGTAGCGGGGCTGGGTGGCGTCGGTGCAGCGCAGGGTCAGTTCGAGGAACGGCATCGGTCGGTGGGCAATGGGGGGAAGGGCGCATCTTAGACGGGCGGCGGACCTCGCGCTGGATGCGGCCTGTGCTGGCGCGTCGTGCCGTTCGTCCGTGCCGCCGGTCCGCGCGTCCGTGCTGCGGCGCCATTTGGCGCATGCCATGGCCGCGGCCTGGGGTAGACTGCCGGCTCGCAGCACCGGGCGACAGGGGGTCCGGCTGCGCTTCTGCCCGTTGTCCGGCTCTCTCGCGCATGCCCGTCGTGTCCCGTCCAACCTGGCTGTTGCTGGCGCCCGCCGCGCTGTTGCTGGGCGTGGTCGCCTATCGCGCGCTGTCGCTGCCGGCTGCACCAGTGGTGGCCGCGCCGTCGACTGCGGTGGCGTCCGCTGCCGCCCCTGCGCCCGCCGCGCCTGCCACCGCGCCCGTGCCGTCCTCGGCGCCGATGCGCCCGCGTGCAGACGCCGAGGGCGAACGCGGCGCCGATCTCTACCGCGCCGCGCAGCAGCTGTCGATCGCCGCCGCGCACGGCGATCCCGAGGCGTCCTGGCGGCTCAGCCGCATCTACGACTACTGCGCCGGTTACGCGATGGACCCTGTCGGCTACGGCGCCGATACCCGCGCGATCGCCGACGCCCGCCTGCCGACCTCGGCGCAGATGGTGCAGGCGCGTGCCCGCGTCGGCCGCCGTTGCGCCGGGTTCTTGCCCGGCGACGGCCTGACCCGCCAGGCCATCGTCGCCCAGCGCGTGCAGGCCGCGCGCGGCGGCAACCTGGCCGCCGAAGCGGCGCTGCTGGCGCTGGGCCAGCCGTTGCATGCCGGCGCCGAGTACAAGCGCGATCTGGTCGCGCGGGTGCGCGCCTCGGGCGATCCCGATGCCTACGTGGCGCTGGCGCCGGCGATGGGCCTGGCCGCCAGCGGCGACGACGGCATGGACGGCGGCGTGGCCGGCACCCAGTTTTCCGAATTGGCCTGGCAGTTGGCCGCCTGCAGGCTGGGATTGGATTGCGGCCCGGACAGCGAGCTGATGACCCGCTATTGCGCCAACGGCGGGATCTGCTCGCGCGACCCCAGCCAGGATTTCAGCAGTTTTGTTTATGACGCCGCGGTTCCGCGGCAAGGCACGGACACGATGAACGACATGGTCAACCGACTGGTGGACACCACGGGAGCAGGCTCATGAATTACCGGCGATGGCTGCATGGCGCCAAATTCTGGTTCTGGGTCCTGGCCTTCGTCGCCTATTCGGCGGCGGCGGCGGGCCTGCTGCTGATCGACACCGCCGAACAGCGCTACCGCGGCCTGTCCAAGGTCGAACTGACCACGGCACACTCCGCGCCGGACGTGCGCCGCGCCGGCGCCGCGCAGGTGGCGGCGATCTACCGCGCCAACAGCGGCATGCCGTTCTCCACCCTGGCCCCGGGCAGCACCTTCCAGATCGTCTGGCCGGACGGCTCCACCGAGACGGTGATGATCGTCAGCCCGACCTCGAGCCTGGGCGTGGAGCCGGTGACGGGGACGCAGACGAAGTAGCCGGGATTCGGGATTGGGGAGGTCGGGATTCGCAAAAGCGGATCCAGATCCGGATCTTTCAGGTGCGTCTGGGCGCATCTGCGACCCGAAGCCCGGCAGGACCATGGGTCCATCGAAGCCGCGCCCTTTGCGCCTGCCGGCATCGATCCGAAGCCGGCTCTAGCGAATCCCAAATCCCGAATCTCGAATCCCAGCCGTTCCTACAACGCGATCGACTTGTTCTTGCGTTCGGCCAGGCGCTTTTCCAGGTAGTGGATGTTCTGGCCGCCGGCCTGGAAGCCCTTGTCGCGCATGATCCGCTGCTGCAGCGGGATGTTGGTCTTGATGCCGTCCACCACCATCTCGCTCAGCGCCACGCGCATGCGCGCGATCGCGGTCTCGCGGTCGGGGCCGTGCACGATCAGCTTGCCGATCATCGAGTCGTAGTTCGGCGGCACCTTGTAGCCGCTGTAGATGTGCGTATCCACGCGCACGCCGGGGCCGCCGGGCGGGTGGAAGCCGGTGATCAGGCCCGGGTTGGGCATGAAGGTTTCCGGGTCCTCGGCGTTGATGCGGCACTCGATCGCATGGCCGCGCAACACGATGTCCTTCTGCTTGATGCTGAGCTTGTGCCCGGCGGCGATGCGCAACTGCTCGCAGACCAGGTCGATGCCGGTGATGCGCTCGGTGACCGGGTGCTCCACCTGGATGCGCGTGTTCATTTCGATGAAGTAGAAGCGCCCGTTCTCGAACAGGAACTCGAAGGTGCCGGCACCGCGGTAGCCGATGCGGATGCAGGCGTCCACGCAGACCTTGCCGATCTCGTTGCGCAGTTCCTCGGTGATGCCCGGCGCCGGCGCTTCCTCCACCACCTTCTGGTGGCGGCGCTGCATCGAGCAGTCGCGCTCGCCCAGGTGGATGGCGTTGCCCTGGCCGTCGGCCAGCACCTGGATCTCCACGTGGCGCGGGTTCTCCAGGAACTTCTCCATGTACACCTGGTCGTTGCTGAAAGCGGCCTTGGCCTCGGACTTGGTGGTCTCGATGGCGGCCTTCAGCGCGGCCTCCGAATGCACCACGCGCATGCCGCGGCCGCCGCCGCCGCCGGCGGCCTTGATGATCACCGGATAGCCGATCTCGCGGGCGATCTTGGTGTTGGCGACGATGTCCTCGCCCAGCGGGCCGCCCGAGCCGGGCACGCACGGCACGCCGGCGGCCTTCATCGCGCGGATCGCCTCGACCTTGTCGCCCATCAGGCGGATGGTGTCGGCCTTGGGCCCGATGAAGATGAAGCCGGACTGTTCCACGCGCTCGGCGAAGTCGGCGTTCTCCGACAGGAAGCCGTAGCCGGGGTGGATGGCCTGGGCGTCGGTGACCTCGGCCGCGGCGATCAGCGCCGGGATGTTGAGGTAGCTCTCCGAGGAGGGCGCCGGGCCGATGCACACCGACTCGTCGGCCATGGCCACGTGCTTGAGGTTGCGGTCCACGGTGGAATGCACCGCGACCGTGCGGATGCCGAGCGTATGGCACGCGCGCAGGATGCGCAGCGCGATTTCGCCGCGATTGGCGATGACGACTTTATCGAGCATGGGATTCGGGATTCGAGATTGGGGATTCGTAAAGGGCGCCGGCATCGCGCAGGTGTCGCGAATCGTCCAGCGTGCGGATCAATGCGTTGAGCCTGGAGAACGTGCGGTTCAAGAGATCATGGGTTGCCGCGTCGGTCGCACAGAATTGCAGCCGTGTCGCGATCTGCAGTTGCGTATCCAACTCGGCCAGCGAACCCCGCGCCATCGACAGATAGCGCAGGTACTCGGCGGTGGAGCGCCGCGCGGCGCCCTCGGCGATGTTGGAGGGAATACTGATCGCGGCGCGCCGCATCTGGGCTGTCAGTCCGAAGCGCTCGGCATCCGGGAAATCCTGAGTGAGCCGGTAGGTCGCTTCCACCAGCGCCATCGCGTCGCGCCAGACGTCCAGGCGCTCGTGAGGCCGCTGTTGCGAATCCCGAATCACGATTCCCCAATCCCGGCGTCTCAGCCAATCACGAACAACGGCTGGTCGAACTCCACCGGCTGGCCGCTTTCGCCCAGGATCGCGACGATGGTGCCGGAGACGTCGGCTTCGATCGGGTTGAACATCTTCATCGCCTCGATGATCGCCAGGGTCTCGCCGGCCTTGACCGACTGGCCGACGCTGACGAAGGCGGGCTTGTCCGGGGACGGCGAGGTGTAGAAGGTGCCGACCATCGGCGCGCGCAGCACGTGGCCCTCGGGCAGGGCGTTGCCGGGCTTGGCGCTGCCGCCGGTGGAGGCCTCGGTGGGCGAGCTCATCGGCATCGGCGCGGCGGCGGCCGGCGCGGCCACGGGGGCGGCGGCCAGGTACTGCGGCGCGCTGGCGGTCATGCCCTTGGGGGTGCGCGCCAGGCGCACGCTTTCCTCGCCTTCTTTGATCTCGATCTCGGCGAGATTCGATTCTTCCAGCAGGTCGATCAGTTTCTTGATTTTGCGGAGATCCATAACGGCCTCGTGAAGTGACTTTGAAAAAGACCGGGCGCGCGGCCCGGGGACTCAGACGGGGGTGTGCGGTGCCGGTCGTGCGTGGGCGCGGCTCATGCGGCCGCCCCCAGCCGGGTCAGCGCCGCGTCCATCGCGTAGCGGTAGCTGTCGGCACCGAAGCCGCAGACCACGCCGACCGCGTGGTCGCTGAAGTAGCTGTGGTGGCGGAACGGCTCGCGGCTGTGCGGGTTGGACAGGTGGATCTCGATGAACGGGATCGCCACCGCCGCCAGCGCGTCGCGCAGCGCCACCGAGGTATGGGTGAAGGCGGCCGGGTTGATCAGGATGAAGGCGGTCCCGTCGCCGCGCGCGGCCTGCACCCGCTCCACCAGCACGTGCTCGGCGTTGGACTGCAGGCTGTCCAGCTGGTGGCCGGCGGCGCTGGCTTGGGCCTGCAGCGCGGCGTCGATCTGCGCCAGGGTGGCATGGCCGTACACGCCCGGCTCGCGGGTGCCGAGCAGGTTGAGGTTGGGGCCGTGCAGCAGCAACAGTCGCGCCATCGGGAACAAAGCAGCGGAAAGGGCGGCAGTCTGCGCGAAGCCGGCATTGCTGTCCAGTTCGGCGAAGTTGCGGGTGTTTTAAACAACTGTTTGATTTTGCCGCCGGGCCGCAGTGCGCATGCGGCGGGCCTGATTGGCGTCGGCGGCGCTGGACGGCGCGCGCTGGCGCCTACGTTTATGTCGCATCCTGCGCGCGCCGCGCAAGTGTCGCCGCAGCATGGGACGGCGGCATTTCAGATGTCGCCACGGGAGCGCGGCGACGCTCCTGGAAGTGGTATATACCATTTGAAAATCACTGAAAGACCAATCAGGAGTGGGCGCATGCGAACCGACCGCGCTGGCCGTTGCGGCCTTGGCTACTCCATCCTGGCGCTTGCGCTGCTGGCCGGGGCGATGGCCACCCCCGCAGTCGCAGTGGCGGCGGCGCCGGCGACCCTGCCGGCGGTGTACCCGGCGCCGACCGCCTTGCGCCTGCTCGGGCCGGAACTGCCGCTGGGGTCCTCGGTGGTGCTGGTGCAGGCCGGCACGCCCGACCCGGCCACCGACGCGCTGGTGCGCACGGTGCTGCGCGACGCCGGGGTCTCCCGCATCCGCCGCGCCAGCGCGCTGCCGCGCGACCCGCAAGCGGTGTCGGTGGTGCTCGGCACCGTCGACGCGGCGCCGGTGCGCGACGCGCTGGCCGCCATCGACCTGGACGTGCCCGAGCGCGCGGAAGGCTATGCGCTGGGCAGCATGGCCCGCGGCCGCGGCACGCTGATCGTGCTGGCCGGCCGCGACGGCGCTGGGCTGTACCACGCGGCGCAGACCTTGCGGCAGCTGGTCGCGCACGGGCGCGTCGCCTCGGTGGCGGTGACCGACGCGCCGGCGATGCCGGTGCGCGGCACGATCGAGGGCTTCTACGGCAAGCCGTGGAGCATGGCCGAGCGCGCTGCGCACCTGGCGTTCCTGGCGCGCTTCAAGGCCAACACCTATATCTACAGCCCCAAGGACGACGTGTTCGCGCGCGACCGCTGGCGCGCCCCGTACCCGGCCGCCACGCTGGCGGCGCTGGGCCGGCTGGCCGCGGTCGCCAACCGCGAGCACATCAACTTCGTCTATGCGCTCTCGCCGGGGCCGTCGATCTGCTACAGCGATGCGGCCGACCTGCAGGCGATCCGGCGCAAGTTCGCCGCGCTGCGCGCACGCGGCGTGCGCAGCTTCTACATCGCCTTCGACGACATCGAATACACCGAGTGGAACTGCCCCGGCGACGCCACCGCGTTCGGCGCCGCCAGCGAGCAGGCCGCGGCCACCGCGCAGGCGCAGCTGCTCAACGCGGTGCAGGCGGACATCGCCGCGGCCGGCCACGGCGCGCTGATCATGGTGCCGACCGAGTACTACAACGTCACCGAGTCGCCGTACAAGGCGACGCTGCGGCAGGCGCTGGATCCGCGCGTGGTGGTGCAGTGGACCGGCACCGACGTGGTCCCGGCGTCGATCTCGGTGAGCGATGCGAAGAACGCGACCAAGGCGTTCGGGCGCAAGACGCTGCTGTGGGACAACTATCCGGTCAACGACTTCGCCGAGACCGCCGGGCGCCTGCTGCTGGCGCCGTACGACCGCCGCCAGGCCGGGTTGTCGGCGGAGCTGAGCGGCATCGTCGCCAACCCGATGAACCAGGAAGTGGCCAGTCGGCCGGCGGTGGCCGGGGTGCTGGCCTTCGCCTGGAACGACCGCGGCTACGACGCGCCCCGCACCTGGCGCGCGGCCGCGCGCGACCTGGCCGGCGGCGATGCGCAGGTGGCCGACGCGCTGCTGACCTTCTTCGACACCCAGCACCTGGCCCCGACCTTCGGCCATCTGCCCTGGCAGCCGCAGGCGCCGCGACTCAAGGCGCTGATCGACGCCACCCGCGACGCACTGGCCGACGGCGATCCGGCCGCCCGCGCCGCGGCGCTGGCCGCGCTGGGCCAGGCGGCCGACGACCTGGCGGCGGCACCGCAGCGCATCCGTGCCGGTGCCGCCACCGGCGCGTTCGTGGCCGAGGCGGCGCCATGGCTGGACGCGACCGCGCTGTGGGGCCGCGCGCTGCGCCTGAGCGTGGACGGACTGAACCAGGCGCTGGCTGGCGATCCGGCGGCCGCGCAGGCCTTCGCCACGGCCGGGCAGCTTGCCGCGCAGGCCGCGGCGATCCCTTCCATCCCCGGCGCGACTCGCTTCGGCGGTCCGGTCAAGGTCGCCGATGGCGTGCTGGACAGCTTCGTCGCCGATGCGCCCGGCCTGGTGGAGCGCCCGCCGGCGCGCTAGCGAGACGGGGGCCGTGGCGGATCGGCGGGTCCGCGCGCCGGTGGCCCAGACCTGCTCATGGGCATCGCCCATGTGCTGATGCCCGATCGCCATGCCGCGCAGCGCACGCATTAACCGGCGATTTACACCCGTGCGTCGCATCCGGGGCACAAAGGATGCCCCGAGCGGCCAAGGTGCCAGCCATGCGAATTGCGATCATCGGCGCAGGATTCTGCGGCAACGTGCTGGCCGCGGCGCTGGCCAGGCAGGGCATCGCCAGCCACGTCACCCTGGTCGGCATGGCCGACACCTTCGGCCGCGGCGTCGCCTATGGCGCGGCGCGGCCGGAGCACCTGTTGAACGTGCGCGCCAAGGACCTGGGCGTGGATCCGCAGGATCCGGGCGGGTTCGCCGCGGCGCTGCACCTGGACGCCGCGCAGGGCATGGCGTTCCTGCCGCGGCTGCAGTACGGCCAGTACCTGGAACAGCACCTGGCCGCCGCGCTGGCGGAGTCGGCGACCGAGGTGGTGCCGCTGGCGCAGGAGGCAGTGGCGCTGGAGCGCGATCCGCAGGGCTTCCGCGTGTTCCTGGCCAACGGCGAGGACTTCGCCAGCGACGTGGTGGTGCTGGCGATCGGCGCGCTGCCGCCGGCGGCGTTGCCGGGCATCGGCCCGCGCCTGGCGGTGCACCGGCGCTACATCGGCTGGCCGTGGCAGGACGGCGTGCTCGACACGGTGCCGCCGCAGGCGCGGCTGCTGCTGGTCGGCACCGGCCTGACCATGGCCGACGTGGCCTTGACCCTGCGCCGGCGCGGCCACCGCGGCGCGATCACCGCCTTGTCGCGGCGTGGCCTGGCGCCGCAGGCGCATCTGCCACAGCCGGGCGCGCCGGTGAGCCTGCCGCCCAGCGTCGTGCAGGCGCTGCGCAGCCACGACCTGCGCGGCCTGGTGCGCAGCCTGCGCCAGCTGACCACGGTGGTGGAGGACTGGCGCTGCGTGGTGGATGCGCTGCGTCCGTACCTGCAGCCGTTCTGGAGCGGCCTGGCGCCGGCGGCGCGCGCGCGTTTCCTGCGCCATCTGCGGCCGTACTGGGAAGTGGCGCGGCACCGCCTGGCGCCGGCCGCGGCCACCGCACTGGCGCAGATGCAGCAGCAAGGACAGTTGCGGATCCGCGCCGGGCGCCTGCTGCGTGCGCGCCTGGGCGACGATGCCGTGGAGGCGGTGATCCGCGACCGCGCCGACCGCGGCGCGCGTACCGAACAGTTCGACGTGCTGATCCGCGCCACCGGGCTGGATACCGACGTCGCCCGCACCAGCCATCCGCTGGTCGCGGCGATGCGCGAGGCCGGCCTGCTGCAGGCCGATCCGCTGGGCCTGGGGTTGGCGGTCGATCCGCGGCTGCGGGTGCGCGACGCCGGCGGCCAGCCGGTCGCCGGCCTGTACTGCTTGGGCCCGCTGCTGCGCGGCGGCCTGTGGGAGATCACCGCGGTGCCGGAGCTGCGTACCGCCGCGCAGCGCCTGGCCGAGGAGCTGGCGGCGCTGGCGCAGGCGCGGACTGCCGATGAGGGTGCTAGCGATGCGCGGCAGCGGCAGGCGTTGTAGCGGGCTGATCCAGTGCGGCGTGGAGGTGGTGTGGGCGTCGACCGCCATGCAGCCGCGACGCGCGAAGTGGGGTGCTTTCCGATGGCGCCATGCGTCGGGACTGAAGTCCCTCCCACAGTGCACCCGGCGGGTTCGCCGCAAGCCTCTGGGGGAGCGACTTCGATCGCGACGGGCGTGACCTGGCATCGCGTCGCGACTGCAGGGCAGCCTCCGCATACTTCTGAAAGGCGCGTGTAGGAGCGGCCTAGCCGCGACGAGGCGTTATCGGGACTGCTTCGTCGCGACTGAAGGACACCTTTGATGACTACGCGAGCCCTCCTGTAGGAGCGGCTTCAGCCACGACGGGCTTTCCCGGGAAGGCCCGTCGCGGCTGAAGCCGCTCCTACGAAGGTGGCACGACATGTTCGTTTGAGTCGCGGCAACGTGAGTTATTAGAGGTGCCCTGAAGTCGCTCCCACAAGAGCGCGCACCGGCGGGTGCGGCCATCGGCTAACGCGAGGGCTGCGCGGCGCCGCCCGCCCAGCCCTCGACTTCGCCCGGCGCGAACGGGCCGAGCTTCTGCTTGACGATGCGGCCGTCGGCGTCGATCAGCACGCTGTACGGCAGCAGGCCCTGGGTGTCGCCCAGGCGCACGCTGGCGTCGGCCGGGCCCGGGGTCTCCAGGGCGATCGGGTAGCCGATCGGCACTCGCTGCAGGAAGGCGCGCACGTCCTCGGCGCGGTCCAGGGCGATGCCGAGCACCTGCAGGCCGTCGGCCGGCTGCGCGCGGGCCAGCCGGTCCAGTTCCGGCATTTCGCGCACGCAGGGCTCGCACCAGCTCGCCCACACGTTGACCAGCAGCGGTCGGCCGCGGAACTGCGCCAGGGTCAGTTGGCCGCCGTCGAGCGTGGGCAGGCGCAGCGCCGGGGCGAGGTCGCCCGGGCGCGCTGCGGCAACCGGGGCCGCCGCAGCATGGCCGCTGGCCGTGGCGGAGGACACCGAGGCCACGGCCACAGCCGGCGTCCGCCGTTCCCACCAGTGCGCCGCCGCCACGCCGAGCACCGCCGCCACCGCGGCGACCGCCAGCAGGCGCGCGGTGCCGGGTGTCATCGCGCCGCGCGCAGCAGGGCGTCCTCGACCACCGCCTGGCTCAGCACCGGCGGCAGCACCGTCGGCGGCGCGCCGGGGCCGTAGACCACGTACAGCGGCACGCCCACCGCCTTGTGCTCGGCGAGGAAGGCGCTGATGCGCGGATCCTCGTTGGTCCAGTCGCCCTTCATGTACACCGCGTCCACCCGCTTGATGGTGTCGCGGAACGCATCGCTGTCGAACACGTTGCGCTCGTTGGCCTTGCAGGTGACGCACCAGTCGGCGGTCATGTTGACGAACACCACGCGGTTGTCGGTGCGCAGGCGGTCGAGCATCTGCGGCGAATAGGCCACGGTGTTGCGCTCGACGCTGGCGCCGGGCGGCGGCAGCCGGGTCACGCTCCACGCCGGCACCAGCGCGGCTAGCAGCAGCACGGCGGCCAGGCGCATGCCGGTCTTGTGGTCGCGCCAGCGCGCGCGCTCGAACCACCACAGGCCCAGCGCCAGCAGGGTGGCGCCGACCAGCAGCAGCGCCACCGCGTCCACGCCGCGCTGCTTGCCCAGCACCCACAGCAGCCAGATCGCGCTCAGGTACATCGGGAACGCGAGCACCTGCTTGAGCGTCTCCATCCAGGCGCCGGGCCTGGGCAGGCGCTTGGCCAGCGACGGCACGAAGCCGATCAGCAGGAACGGCAGCGCCAGGCCCAGGCCCAGGGTCAGGAACACCAGCATCGCCATCGCCGGCGGTGCGGTCAGCGCATAGCCCAGGGCCGGGCCCATGAACGGGCCGATGCAGGCGCTGGAGACCACGCAGGCCAGCACGCCGGTGAAGAAGTCGCCGACCGGGCCGCTGCGCGTGGACAGCGACTGGCCGACGCCGCCGAGGTTGGCGCTGAGGGTGAACACGCCCGACAGGCTCAGCCCGACCACGAACATCAGATACACCAGCACCGCGACGAAGCCCGGGCGCTGCAACTGGAAGCCCCACAGCAGGCGCGCGGCCACGGCGATGCCGCCGACCACGGCGAAGGAGACGAGCACGCCCAGCGTGTACCACAGCGCATGGCTGCGGGCACGGCCGCGGCTCTCGCCGCTCTGCGCCAGGCCCAGCACCTTCAGCGACAGGATCGGCAGCACGCACGGCAGCAGGTTCAGCAGCAGGCCGCCGCCGAGCGCCAGCAGAAGGATCCACAGCAGGTTCTGCGTGGCCGGCGGCGGTGCGGCGCTGCGCGCGGCGTTGTGCGCCGAGGCGTCCGGCGTCGCCGGCAGGGCGTTGGCGGCCGTGGCGGCGGCCGCGTCGTTGGCGTCGGCCTGGCGGCTGTCCAGCGGCGTCACCAGCAGCGGGCTGACCTCGGCCTGGTCGGCGGGCGTGACGCTGCCCTTGGGCAGCGCCAGCTTCACCCGCCGGGTCATCGGCGGGTAGCAGATGCCGTCGGTCTGGCAGCCCTGGAAGGTCGCCACCAGGGTCGCGGCGGTGGCGTCGGCGCGCTGGCGCTGCAGCGGCACGGTGACCTCGGTCTGGTCGAAGTACACCACCACGTTGCCGAAGTGCTCGTCCTGGTGCGAGCTGCCCTGCGGCCAGCGCGGCATGCCGGTACGGATGCCGGGCGCGCCTTCCAGCGCCAGCGCGGTGCGGTCGCGATACAGGTAATAGCCGGGTGCCGGGGTGAAGCGCAGCAGCAGCGTATTGCCATCGCCGACGATGGCTTCGAAGTGGAAAGCCTGGTCCGAGGGCAGCGGCAGGCCCTGCACCGCGCCGGCGCCGGCGCCGAACAGCGGCTTGGCGCCAGTGCTCGCGCCCAGGCCATTGCCCGGCAGCCCGCCCATCGCGGCCGGCGGCGCCGGCGTGGGATCGGCAGCGGCGGTGGCGGCCGGCAGGGTCACCTCGAGCAGGCGTTTCTGCGGCGGGTAGCACACGCCGGCATCGGCGCAGCCCTGGTAGCGCACCTCCAACTGCACGCGGTCGGTGCCGGGGTCGGCGATGCCGCTCTGCACCGCGTTCAACGCGTCGCGGTAGGTCTCCACCTCGCCGAAGTACGGGTCGGTCTTCTTGTGGCCGGCCGGCAGCTGCAGGGTCGGGTTGGGCTTGAAGCCGCCGATCACCTTGACCGCGATGCGGTGCCGGTACAGGTAATAGCCCTTGGCGATGTCCCAATGCAGCGCGATGCGGCCGCGCTCGGGCGCCTGCGCGCTCAGCGCGAAGGCCTGGTCCACCGGCAGCAAGTCCTTTTCGCTGATCGCCAGGGCGGGGAAGGCGGCCACGGCCAGCAGGCACAGGGCGGCGAGGCGGTGCAGCAGGGTCATCGGCTTACGGTTCCTCACGGGTTTCGGCATGCACCCATTGCAGGTAGGCCGGCAGGCCGCCGGCGACCTCGAGTTCGACCAGTTCGGGGACCTCGTAGGGGTGCAACGCGCACAGCCGCTGCCGCAACGCGGGCAGCCGGTCGGCGGCGGTCTTGATCAGCAGCAGCACTTCCTCGCCTTGCTCCACCTCGCCTTGCCAGCGGTAGGTGGACTGCACGCCGGGCAGGCGGCTGACGCAGGCGGCCAGGCGTTCGTCGACCAGCGCCTGGGCGATCCGCGCGGCGCTGGCCGGATCGGGGCAGGTGCTGAGCAGCAAGCGGAGGGCGGGCGCGGACATGCGGCCGACAGTATAGGGATGCCGGCCCGCTTTGGCGGCGCCCGGCCGTGGCCGGCCGCCGCGAATCCCCAATCCCGAATCCCAAATCCCCGCCCGCTGCAAATGCAGCGGGCGAGGCAACACGGCTCAGTTGAGCAACTGGCAGCTGGCCGGCTTGGCCGAGGTGAACAGCGACGAGGTCGCCCACTCCGGGTGGTCGATGAACGGATTGCGGTTGCCCTGGAAGCTGTAGATCACCTCGTTGCGGGCGCGCTCGGCATCGTCCGGCGGATCCTGCTGGCTCCACGCGATCAGGGTCGACAGCAGGCCCATGTAGGCCGGCGAGGACGAGGTCTTGACGATCTTGCTGCGGTCGTCGGTCAGCTCCAGGTCCGGCTCGGACTGCCCGGTCTTGGCATCGGTCCCGCCTTCATAGCGGATCGCCATGTACATCACCGCACGTGCCATGTCGCCCTTGCGGTGGTCCCACACCTCGAAGGTGCCGCCGTTGCCGTCCGGGGTGCGCACCCAGTTGGAATTGCCCGGGTAGCGGCCGCTGCCGCCGCCGAAGCCGGCGTTGGCCTCGGTGGCGCGCTCGCCGCAGTTGCTGTCGCACTTGGCATAGGGCTTGTTGCCGCGGTCGGCGTTCCAGGTGGCGTCGGTCAGGTACAGCATGTGGGTGTCGGTGTACGGCGCGTAGGGCAGGCCCTTGTCGCCGGTGGAAGTGCCGAAGCCCAGCGAGTTCGGCCAGCTGTGCTCGCGGTTGTACTTCAGGCCGCTGCCGCTGCCGGCGCGGTCGGTGCCCTTGGCGTAGCTGCGGTTGCGGTAGGCGTCGAGCACGCGCTGGCTGTTGTTCGGATCCTCGTCGGCGATCTCCAGGATGGCCCAGGTGTCGGTGCCGGAGCTGCTGCTGTACGGATAGGCGGTGTGGCCCTTGATCGTCTCGTGCAGCGAGCAGCGCAGCTGGCTGGGGCTGGAGGTGTTAACCCGCGAATAATAGGTGCCGGCACCGCTGCCGCCGCCGCCGCCGGACCCGTTGGCGACGTTGAACGCGACGCTGCGGTCCTGCGCCGGATGCGCGCCGTCGGCATCGCTCACGCGTGCGGCGACGATGCTCAGGGTGCAGCTCTCGCCGGCCTTCAGCGCGGTGTTGGTGGACAGCGCGAATTGGGTGCCGCTGCCGGGGTAGGTCAGCGCCACGCTGCCGGACTGCTGGCAGCTCAGGCCGAACGCGCCGCTGGCCAGGCTCACCGCTTCGCTGAAGGTCACCGCCAGGTCGCCGGCGGCGGGGAAGTCGGTGGCGCCCTGGGTCGGGGTGGTGGCGGTCACCGTCGGCGCGGCGTTGCCGCCGCCGCCGCCGGCGAAGGTCTGGCCGTTGTTACAGGCGCCGAAGGTGCTGGTGGCGCTGTCCGTCCAGCTGAAGTCGGCTGCGGCGCTGCCGTTGCCGCGCAGCTGCAGCGAGGTGCCGGCCGGGGTGCTGTTGCTCTCGCTGACCGGCAGGTTCTGGCTGGTCATGCCCGCGGCAGGGCCGCCGCCGCCGGTGATGCTGCCTTCGTAGCTGAGGAACTGCACCACCTTGCCGTTGCCGTCGACCAGCGCCAGGCCGTCGTTGGGCCCGTTCTGGATGCCGTTGCTGGCATAGCCGACGGTGGCGATGCGCACCTGCCCGCCGCAGCTGACCAGGTTGCCGGCCGGCACCGCGCTGTTGGCGTAGACGGTGGCCGAGCCGGGGTTGCTGCCGTTGTACAGGTAGACGCGGTAGCCGCTCAGGCTCTCCCCGGCGGTGGCGACGATCTCCACGCCCTCGCCGGTGTCGCCGGCGGCGGTGGCATCGTCGTAATGCAATTCATTGATGAATACGGCGGCCTGGGCCGGCCCGACAAGGGCGAGCAGGCAGGCCAGCGGCAGCGCAACGGCGGATGGCTTCATCGACAACTCCTTTTGGTGACGGATCCCCCCCCTGGGTCCGCGGCCAGCCTAGCCTGCCTCTGTGACAATGTGACGGGCTTCGGTCACTGCTTGGCACCGAATGCACGTTGCCGGCAAAAATTTTTTGCCTCCAGCCCTTGAAAGGGCCTGCCACGGCACTACATCAGGCGCATCCCGGCGTTACCGGGTTTTTTCGCGAGCGTTGCTAGCAGTCGTCATGGGCGAGTGCTAATATCGCCGGCCTTTCCTAGACCAATCAATCACTTAAGAGGTCTCACTCAATGAGCATCAAGCCGCTTCACGACCGCGTCGTAGTCAAGCCGATCGAAGCCGACGAAATCTCCGCCGGCGGCATCGTGATCCCGGATTCGGCCAAGGAAAAGTCCACCAAGGGCGAAGTCGTGGCCGTCGGCGCCGGCAAGCCGCTGGACAACGGCAGCGTGCGCGCCCCGGCGCTCAAGGTCGGCGACAAGGTCATCTACGGCCAGTACGCCGGTTCCAGCTACAAGGCCGAAGGCGTCGAGTACAAGGTGCTGCGCGAAGACGACGTCCTGGCGATCGTCGGCTAAGAAGCGCCGCCGATCGCGGGATTCGGGAGTCGAGATTCGGGATTGGCAAGGCGCTCGGCGCCGCGCGACCCAGGATCTCAGACACGAATCCCCGCTCTAGCGAATCCCTAATCCCCAATCACGAATCCCGGAGCAATACACATGGCTGCCAAAGATATCCGTTTCGGTGAAGACGCTCGTTCGCGCATGGTGCGCGGCGTCAACATCCTCGCCAATGCCGTCAAGGCCACCCTGGGCCCGAAGGGCCGCAACGTCGTGCTCGAGAAGAGCTTCGGCGCCCCGACCATCACCAAGGACGGCGTCTCCGTCGCCAAGGAAATCGAACTGGCCGACAAGTTCGAGAACATGGGCGCGCAGATGGTGAAGGAAGTCGCGTCCAAGACCTCCGACAACGCCGGCGACGGCACCACCACCGCCACCGTGCTGGCGCAGGCGCTGATCCGCGAAGGTTCCAAGGCGGTCGCCGCCGGCATGAACCCGATGGACCTCAAGCGCGGCATCGACAAGGCCGTCGTGGCCGCCGTGGCCGAGCTGAAGAAGATCAGCAAGCCCACCGCCGACGACAAGGCCATCGCCCAGGTCGGCACCATCTCGGCCAACTCCGACGAGTCGATCGGCAACATCATCGCCGACGCGATGAAGAAGGTCGGCAAGGAAGGCGTGATCACGGTCGAGGAAGGTTCGGGCCTGGACAACGAGCTGGACGTGGTCGAGGGCATGCAGTTCGACCGCGGCTACCTGTCGCCGTACTTCATCAACAACCAGCAGAGCCAGCAGGCCGACCTGGACGACCCGTTCATCCTGCTGCACGACAAGAAGATCTCCAACGTGCGTGACCTGCTGCCGGTGCTGGAAGGCGTGGCCAAGGCCGGCAAGCCGCTGCTGATCGTCGCCGAGGAAGTGGAAGGCGAGGCGCTGGCGACCCTGGTGGTCAACACCATCCGCGGCATCGTCAAGGTCGTGGCGGTCAAGGCCCCGGGCTTCGGCGACCGTCGCAAGGCGATGCTGGAAGACATGGCCGTGCTGACCGGCGGCACCGTGATCTCCGAGGAAGTGGGCCTGGCGCTGGAGAAGGCGACCATCAAGGACCTGGGCCGCGCCAAGAAGGTGCAGGTCTCCAAGGAGAACACCACCATCATCGACGGCGCCGGCGACACCACGGCGATCGAGTCGCGCATCAAGCAGATCAAGGCGCAGATCGAGGAGACCTCCTCGGACTACGACCGCGAGAAGCTGCAGGAGCGCGTGGCCAAGCTGGCCGGCGGCGTGGCGGTGATCAAGGTCGGTGCCTCGACCGAGATCGAGATGAAGGAAAAGAAGGCGCGCGTCGAAGACGCCCTGCACGCGACCCGTGCGGCGGTGGAAGAAGGCGTGGTCCCGGGCGGCGGCGTGGCCCTGGTGCGCGCGCTGACCGCGATCGGCGAGCTGAAGGGCGCCAATGAAGATCAGACCCACGGCATCCAGATCGCGCTGCGCGCGATGGAAGCGCCGCTGCGCGAGATCGTCACCAACGCCGGCGAAGAGCCGTCCGTGATCCTCAACAAGGTCAAGGAAGGCAGCGGCAACTTCGGCTACAACGCCGCCAACGGCGAGTTCGGCGACATGGTCGAGTTCGGCATCCTGGATCCGACCAAGGTGACCCGTTCGGCGCTGCAGAACGCCGCTTCGATCGCCGGCCTGATGATCACCACCGAAGCGATGGTGGCCGAGGCCCCGAAGAAGGAAGAGCCGGCCGCCCCGGGCGGCATGGGTGGCGGCATGGGCGGCATGGGCGGCATGGATTTCTGATCCAGCCGGCTTCGGCCGACCTGTTCCACGCAGTCGAAAGGAGCCCCGCAGCGATGCGGGGCTCTTTTTTTGTGGGTCGTCATGGCGGCATGCCGATGCGCGCGTCCGCGCGTTCGTGCGCCCTGGTCAACGACGCGGTGCATCCGCTGGCCGTGCCGCGGCAGAACCTGCTTGGCGAGCGTCTGTAGAGCACTTTGGCAGAGGCGGGAAGCAGTGTTGTAGGAGCGGCTTCAGCCGACGGGCATTACCGGTAACGCCGCGTCGCGGCTGAAGCCGCTCCTGCGAGGACAGCGGCGTGTCCGCTAGCCGCAGCAAAAAGTGCGTCATTGGAAGAAGCTGCCTGCAGCTGCGCTCGTGCGATCTCCCCGACCGAGGCGCGGCACAGGCGTGCCGGGCGACAGTGCCGGATGGGAGGGACGAGATGCGGGCGTCGCGCCATGCACCCCAGGCACTGCGAGACGCTGCGCGCCGAACCCTCACCCCAACCCCTCTCCCGACGGGAGAGGGGCACGCGATCGCGATGCGGGAGCAGCACGTCGTCGCTCACCAGCGTTTCGGCCAGTGCTGCTGCTGTGACCGCCTACGATGGCGATACGGCGAGAATCGACGCGCTGCGCGGTGAATCGCGCACAACGCGCAATCGTCTACATGCGCGGGGTGGCCGCGTGTTGACAGGGTTTTCGGCGGCATGCAGGTTAGGACGTACGGGCGCCCAGGGGGATCTGCACGCCCGCATGTTCGTCTTCTTCTGTGCGCCGCGGCCGGCGCAAAGTGGCGCGTGCCTGCGGCATGCGGCGTGGCATGGCCGTGGGCGCGGCGCAGCGAAGGGGACACCGCACGTCGTGCGCGCACGGCGCTGCTCCCATCCGCCGCCGGGGACATTGCATGCCACTTCGCCCATTCACCACCCTCGCGTTCGGCATCGTGCTGGCGCTGCACGGCGCGCCTGATGCTCGCGCGCAAAGCGAGGCCACCGACACCACCTCTTCCAAGGCCACCGCCACCGACCTGGGCCAGGTCGTGGTCACCGGTTCGCGGATCAAGCGCTCGGACGTGGAGGGCGCCGAGCCGGTGCTGACGATCAGCGCGCAGCAGATCCAGCAGGAAGGCTTCCTCACCGTCTACGACGTGCTCAGCACGCTCAACCAGCAGGGTAGCGTCGAGGCCGACACCAAGTACGGCTCGCACACGCCCAACGCCTCGCCGGTGAGCCTGCGCGACCTCGGTCCCGGGCGCACCCTGCTGCTGGTCAATGGCCATCGCGTCGCCGACTACCCGCAGCCCTACGCCGGCGAAAGCAACTTCGCCAACTACGCCAACATCCCCTCCGCGGCGGTGGAGCGCATCGAGATCCTCACCGGCGGCGCCTCGGCGATCTACGGCTCGGATGCGGTTGCCGGCGTCATCAACGTGATCCTCAAGCAGGGCTACGAAGGCAACCAGGTGCGCCTGCGCGGCGGCACCGCCACCGCCGGCGGACGCGACGTGGTCGACCTGTCCTGGGTCGGCGGGCATAGCGGCGACAAGTGGAACCTGACCTACGCGCTGCAGTGGACCCGGCGCGACCCGCTCTCGGTCGGCGAGCGGCCGAAGATGGACGACCAGGACGACGAGTCCTACAGCAACTGGACCGCGCAGGCGCGCAAGTACGGCTTCAATCCTTCCACCGGGCTGAGCCTGGTCGATGCCGGCGACAACACGCGCCTGGCGCCGCCCGCCGGCACCTGCGCGCGCTTCGGCGGCCAGTTCGTCGATGCGCAGCGGCTGAGCTACGACTACAACAGCGACACCGTGCGCAACCTCGGCGGCTACTGCGGCATGGCCCACGACTACGCCGACTGGCTGGCCGCCAGCGGTGGCGACAGCGGCTCGGCCTATCTGTACGGCACCTTCGACTTCGACAACGGCGTGCAGGCCTGGAGCACGCTGTCCACGACCAAGAGCCTCGGCTACTGGACTTACGACCCGCCCTACGTCTACCTCGGCCCGTTCCACGACACCGGCAGCGACCGCGACCTGTATGCGATTCGGCAACTGACCCGCTTCGAATCCGGCGGCTGGAAGAACCTGGCCAACACCACCAAGGAACTGTCCTGGGACCTGAGCGCCGGCCTCAAGGGCCGCCTCGCCGACCGCTTCGACTGGGAAGTGGCGGTGGGCCGTGCGCGCTACACCGTCGACGAGTACGTGCGCACCGTGGACACGCAGAAGGCCACCGCCTACTTCCTCGGCCCGCAGCTGGGCAGCACCGCCAGCGGCATCCCGATCTACGATCTGAACGAAGCGCGCTGGTACCAGCCGCTGACCGGCGCGCAGTACGACGACCTGGCGGTGAAGGCGCACAATCGCGCCGATTCCTGGGTCAACCAGGCCAGCGCCAACATCACCGGCGAACTGCTGCAGGGCTGGGCCGGGCCGATCAAGTTCGCCGCGGTCGGCGAAGTGGCCAAGCAGGGCTATCGGCTGGCGCCCGATCCCTGTGCCAACACCTGCTATCCGCTGGACGTGGTCGACTACGGCGGCGGCGAGCGCCTGCGCTACTCCGGCGGCATCGAGTTCGACGTGCCGCTGCTGTCCTCGGTCAATGCCAGCCTGGCCGCGCGCCACGACCGCTACGGCGACTACCGCGCCTACGGCAGCGACCTCGGCGCGGCCATCGGCACGCAGCGCGACACCACCTGGAGCGCCGGCCTGGAATGGCGGCCGCTGAGCACGCTGCTGCTGCGCGGCAGCGTCGCCACCAGTTTCCGCGCCCCGGACATGCACTACGTGCTCGGCGAACCCAGTTCGACCCAGCAGACCGTGATCGACCAGTACCGCTGCATCCAGAAGGGCTACTACCTCACCGGTGGCTGCAGCGCCGAGAACAGCGACGTGTTCTACCTGATGCAGGTCAACCGCCGCGGCACCCCGGACCTGGAATCGGAGCACGGCCGCTCGCTCACCGCCGGCTTCGTCTGGGACATCGCCGAGGGCCTGTCGCTGACCGCGGACTACTACCGGATCCGCCTGCAGGACATGATCAAGGACCTCAACCGCGACGAGGTGCTCAGCGCCGAAGCCGGCTGCCGCACCGGCCTGACCACCGCCGGTGGCGTGTGGGTCAATCCCGGCGGCGCCGAATACTGCGCGCGCATCCTTTCGCGCGTGTCGCGCGACGCCGCCGGCCGCGTCACCGGCATCGAGCAAGGGCCGATCAACATCGCGCAGATGCACGTGTCCGGCGTCGATGCCTCGCTGAAGTACCGCCTGAACACCGCGCGCTGGGGCAACTTCAGTTTCGCCCTGGATTACAACAACCTGATCGGCTACCACGAGCAGACCTACCGCACCGACGACGACAAGAACCTGCGCGACCAGAAGATCCGCAGCAAGCTGCGCGGCAGCGTGCACTGGGAGAACGGCGGTCCGCTGGACCTGACCGTCTACGTCAAGCGCTTCGGCTCCACCCAGGCGGTGAACTGGGGCACCTGCACCCGCTTCGACGACGGCTACCAGCCCAGCCCTTCCGACGCCTGCCGCGTCACCGACAGCGGCAACCGCCATTTCGGCGAGAGCACCACGCGCTACTTCGGCCGCGTCGGCCCGGCGCTGTACTGGAACCTCACCGCCGGCTACCGCATCGCCCCGAAGATGAAGATCAATCTGTACGTCAACAACGTGCTCGACACCGTCGGCTACGACAACAAGGAGCGCTACTACGGCTACCAGTTCTACAACACCACCCTCTACGACGCGATCGGCCGCGAGGTGGCGGCGGAATATGTGTTGGATTTCTGAAAAGCCGGGATTGGGGATTGGGGATTCGGGATGGGGCTTGGTCAGCGTTGAAGCCGATCCGATGCATGCGCAACATGCGGCAAGGAAAGCGCGCTACTAGCCCCTCTCCCATCGGGAGAGGGGTCGGGGTGAGGGTCCGGAGCGCGCAGCGCCGCGCAAGAACCCAGAGGCGTGCGCTTGTGGAGATGGATCGCTTGCTGCCGCATCCTCATCCGCCCCTGCGGGGCACCTTCTCCCGGCGGGAGAAGGGAAGCGCGTTAGCCCCTCTCCCATCGGGAGAAGGGTTGGGGTGAGGGTCCGGAGCGCGCAGCGCCGCGCAAGAACCCAGAGGCGTGCGCTTGTGGAGATGGATCGCTAGCTCCCGCACCCTCATCCGCCCCTGCGGGGCACCTTCTCCCGGTGGGAGAAGGGAAGCGCGTTAGCCCCTCTCCCACCGGGAGAGGGGTTGGGGTGAGGGTCCGGAGCGCGCAGCGCCGCGCAAGAACCCAGAGGCGTGCGCTTGTGGAGATGGATCGCTTGCTGCCGCACCCTCATCCGCCCCTTCGGGGCACCTTCTCCCGGTGGGAGAAGGGAAGCGCGTTAGCCCCTCTCCCGTCGGGAGAGGGGTTGGGGTGAGGGTCCGGAGCGCGCAGCGCCACGCAAGAACGCATGAATCAACCGCTCCTATTCGATGACGGCGACCTCATAGCCTTCCCGCCGCGTTGACCCGCTTTTTCCAATCCCGAATCCCCACTCCCCAATCCCACGTTCGTTGCATCAGCAACTGTGGCGCTGCCGCAAACCCTGTGCTATCACTACGTCCCATGAACGCTTCCTGCCGCAGCTTTTATTTTTGGTACTACGGTTTTCCGATGCCGCTGGCGGAGGAAGGATCGCGTTCACCCTGAAGGCAACTTCAGCCGCAATCCCGAAAGCCGCCAGCGAACCTGGCGGCTTTTTTCATGCCGCCGGATCTGGCCCCCCACAGCCCCCCGACGAGACATGCACATGGCCCCCCACACCGACGATCTGCGCATCCGCAAGATCGAACCGCTGACCCCGCCCTCCCAGTTGCTGGCGCTGCTGCCCTGCGACGAGGAGGCCTCGCAGACCGTCGCCGCCTCGCGCGCGGCGCTGCACGAGATCCTGCACGGCCGCGACGACCGCCTGGCAGTGGTGATCGGCCCCTGCTCGATCCACGACCCGGTCGCGGCGATGGAGTACGCGCAACGCCTGCGCCCGCTGCGCGACACCTACGGCGATGCGCTGGAGATCGTGATGCGCGTGTACTTCGAGAAGCCGCGCACCACGGTCGGCTGGAAGGGCCTGATCAACGATCCCAATCTCGACGGCAGCTTCGACATCAACAAGGGCCTGCGCCTGGCGCGCGGCCTGCTGCGCGACATCAACCGCCTCGGCCTGCCGGCCGGTGTGGAATTCCTCGACATCATCTCGCCGCAGTACATCGCCGACCTGGTGGCCTGGGGGGCGATCGGCGCGCGCACCACTGAGAGCCAGGTGCACCGCGAGATGGCCTCGGGCCTGTCGTGCCCGGTGGGGTTCAAGAACGGCACCAGCGGCGACGTCAAGATCGCCGTCGATGCCGTCGGCGCGGCCTCGCATCCGCACCATTTCCTGGCGGTGACCAAGGACGGGCAGACCGCGGTGGCGGCCACTGCCGGCAACCCCGACTGCCACGTGATCCTGCGCGGCGGCACCCAGCCCAACTACGACGCCGACAGCGTCGCTGCGGCGGCGCAGGTGCTGGAGAAGGCGGGCCTGCCGGCGCGGCTGATGGTCGACGCCAGCCACGCCAACAGTGGCAAGAACCCGGACAACCAGCCCAAGGTGATCGAGGACATCGCACGCCAGCTCGAGGCCGGGCAGACCCGCATCGTCGGCGCGATGATCGAGAGCCACCTGCACGGCGGCCGCCAGGATCTGGTGGCGGGCCAGCCGCTGGTCTACGGGCAGAGCATCACCGATGGCTGCATCGACTGGGACCATTCCGTGCAGGTGCTGGAGCGGCTGGCGCAGGCGGTGCGCGCGCGGCGCCAGGCGCGGGTGGCGCAGGCAGCCTGAGGACGATGGTGCGGGAAGCGCACGCAGCCAGACCGGCTGCGTGCGTGGAGGGCGAGAATCGCCCGAAGAGGGGCCGGCCGCGCCGCCGAATGCGAAGGGAGAGAGCTTCGGTGTCGACGGCTGCGTACCGGTGATGACGTTATCCGCCCGTCCGGTGGCTGCGGTATGCCGCCGTGTGGCAGCGGCTGGCAAGGTGTTCGCAGCGCGTTAAAGCCTGTTGTCGCCGATTCAGCGCGGGCGCGAGGAGCGGCACGACAGCACATGCTTTCGTCGGGTAGTGATGAAGCTTGGGAACGCAGCAGGGATCGTCTGCCAGACTCGCCAGGTGCGCGCGACAACATGGTCTGGTCAGCAAGGCGACCGCGTTTGCGTGAGCGCACCGGCGACACCGTTGCTGGCGAATCCGGCCGCCACGTCGATAATGGGCGCATGGCCGCCGACACGCCCTGGTTCCTGTACCTGCTCGAATGCCGCAACGGCAGCTACTACGCCGGCATCACTCCCGACCTGCACGCACGCTTCCAGGCGCATCTGCGCGGCACCGGCGCCAAGTACACCCGCGCCAACCCGCCGGTGCGGCTGCTGGCCAGCCGCGCCTATCCCGACCGCGCCGCTGCCTCGCGTGCCGAATACGCCCTCAAGCAGTTGCCGCGTGGCCGCAAGCTGGCGTTCCTGTCCGCGCCGGCGTCCGACAGCCCGCAACCGACCGCCGAATCCTCAGCAGTGTAGGAGCGGCTTCAGCCGCGACGGCTCTACCGGTAGCGCCTCTCGCGGCTGAAGCCGCTCCTACAAGGGCGCGGGGCGTTCGCGCAGATGTCCGGATGGAGGATGGCTGCACTGTGGGAGGGACTTCAGTCCCGACGCGATACGTTCGAACGCCTCGACAATCGCACCAGGCATGCCGCTATCCGCAGCAGGCACGCCCGCGAGGCACGACCCGCCTCAGCGGCTGGGCCAGTGCCACGCCGGGCGGTCGAGCGCGCGCAGGCCGGCGACGTCGGTCCGGCCGTGCTCCTTGATCAGCAGGTGGTGCAGGCAATCGGGCTGCTGCTCCAGCGCCGCGATCAGCCGGCTGGCATGCGAGACCACGATGATCTGCGCCTGCCGCGCGGCGCCGCCGATCAGCCGCGCCAGCGCAGGCAACAGGTCCGGGTGCAGGCTCGCTTCCGGTTCGTTGAGCACCAGCAGTTCCGGCGGGCGCGGACTCAGCAGCGCGGCGATCCACAGCAGATAGCGCAAGGTGCCGTCGGACAGCTCCGCCGCCGACAGCGGCCGCAGCAGGCCATGCTGATGCATCGCCAGGTCGAAGCGCCCGGCATGCACCTCGATCGTCAGCCGCGCGCCGGGAAAGGCATCGTCCACCGCCGCATGCAGGCCGTCGGCATCGCCGATCTCCAGGATGGTCTGCAGGGCCGCGGCGAGGTCGGCGCCGTCGTTGCTCAGCACCGTTGTATGCGTGCCGATCTGCGCCATGCGCGCCGGTGCCGCTGCGTCGGTGCGGAAGTGATCGTAGAAGCGCCAGCGCCGGATGTTCTCGCGCACCTGGTGCATCTCCGGCGCCGCGCGCGGATCGGAGAACTGCGCCAGCACGCTGTCGAAACTGGCAATGCCGGCGCCGGCATCGGTCCAGCCATCGTCCTGGGTGCGCAGACGCACCGCCGGCCCGTTGCGGTCCACCAGCAGGTTGGACTGGCGTAGCCAGGGGCCGGCCCAGATGCATTCGCGCTTGATCTGCGGATCCAGCCCGAAGGCCGAGGCCGAGGGCGTCGGCAGGCCCAGGTCGATGGCATAGCCGAACGCGTCGCTGGCGTAGCCCAGTTTCAGCCCGACGGCCTGCTGCCGCACCGTGCCCTCCACCGGATGCTCGCCGCGCCGGACCGCGCGGCTCAGCGTCTCCGGGCCGGCCCACAGCGCCGACGGCAAACCGCCTTCGCGGGCCAGCGCGGCGATCACCCCGCCCTGGGCGGTGTCGGCGAGCAGGCGCAGCGCGCGATAGACGTTGGACTTGCCGCTGCCGTTGGCCCCGGTGATCAGGGTCAGCCCGGCCAGCGGCAGCACCAGCTCGCGCAGGGAACGATAGGAGGAAACCGCCAGGGTGGTCAGCATCGGCGCAGCATACCCACTGTCGGCGCCCCGCTCAGCCGCCCGCGTGCATCGTCCCGGTGTCCAGCCAGCGCTGGTGCCAGGACAGCGCCTCAGGCAGAAGATGCGGGGTGTGCTTGCCGTAGCTGGCGTGCAGGGCGCGATCGAAATAGTCCTGCAGCTGCGCGCGGTAGCTCGGGTCCACGCAGTGCGTGAGCAACTGCTGCGCGCGCTGCCGCGGCGGCAGGCCGCGCAGGTCGGCCAAGCCATGCTCGGTGACGATGATGGAGACGTCGTGCTCGGTGTGGTCGACGTGGCTGACCATCGGCACGATCGACGAGATGCTGCCGTTCTTCGCGGTGCTGGGGCTGAGGAAGATCGACAGGAAACCATTGCGGGCGAAGTCGCCGGAGCCGCCGATGCCGTTCATGATGCGGCTGCCCATCACGTGGGTGGAATTGACGTTGCCGTACAGGTCGGCCTCGATCATGCCGTTCATGCCGATGCAGCCCAGCCGCCGCACCAGTTCCGGATGGTTGGAGATCTCCTGCGTGCGCAGGATGATGCGCTCGCGGTAGAAATCGATGTTGCGCTTGAACTCCTCGTTGGCCTCCGGGCTCAGCGCGAAGCCGGTGCACGAGGCGACCTTGAGCACGCCGCTGCGCAGCAGGTCGAGCATGCCGTCCTGGATCACTTCGGTGAACGCGCTGAGATCGCGGAAGCCGCTGCTGGCCAGCCCGGCCAGCACGGCGTTGGGGATGTTGCCCACGCCGGACTGCAGCGGCAGCAGGTTGGGCGGCAGCCGGCCCTTGCCGACCTCGTGCTGGAAGAACGCGATCAGGTGCTCGGCGATGCGCTGGCTGGTGGCGTCGGCCGCAGTGAACGGGCTGTTGCGGTCAGGCCCGTGGGTGCGCACCACCGCCACGATCTTGTCCGGGTCGCAGCGCAGCGACGGCTCGCCGATGCGATCGTCGGCATGCAGCAACGGGATCGGTTTGCGGTGTGGTGGCAAGGCAGTGCCGTAGTACACGTCGTGCATGCCGTCGATGCCGGCCGGCTGCCAGTCGTTGACCTCGACGATCACCTTCTTCGCCAGGTCCAGCCAGGTCTTGTTGTTGCCGATCGAGGTCGACGGGATCAGGCTGCCGTCTTCGCGGATGCCGGACACTTCCACCACCGCCGTGTCGATCTGCCCGTAGAAGCCGAACCACACGTGCTGGGCGACATGGCTGAGATGGATGTCGATGTAGTCCAGGCTGCCGGCGTTGATGCGCTGGCGCGCGTCCGGGTCGGACTGGAACGGCATGCGCAGGGCAATGCCGTCGGCCTTGGCCAGCGCGCCGTCCAGTTCCGGTGCGGTGGAGGCGCCGGTCATCAGCTGGATCTTGAACGGCTGGCCCTGCAGGTGCGCCGCCTCGATGCGCTGCGCCAGCGCCATCGGCACCGCCTTGGGATAGCCGGAGCCGGTGAAGCCGCTCATCGCCACCGTCTCGCCCGGCTGGATCAACGCCGCCGCGGCCTCGGCGCTGACGATGCGCTCGCGCAGGCGGGGATGGAGGATGCGTTCGGCGGACATGCGGCGACCATGACATGGGAAGGGGACGGCAATTATCGCGGATCGGGACCAGGCCCGCCCTGGGGTGCGTCCCCACTTTCCGCGCCTGTCGCGCGGCAGCGCATGCTGGCGCAACGAAACGCAGAAATGCCGCCGCACCACGGTGTGTGCGATGTGTGCGGCGCTGCGCGCACCGGACCCTCACCCCAACCCCTCTCCCGGTGGGAGAGGGGCTCTGGCTTCTCCCTTCTCCTGGTGGAGCCCGGCATTGCGACGGCGGGACGCAGCGCGCGCGCCGCCGGTGCAACGGACGCGATCTGGCGGCCATGCGTGCACCGCCACGCAACGCCGGGTGCGCGCCACTGCCGCTTTCACGCGCTCCACGCCGCGCCGCGGCGATAGTGCGGCGGTGCCGCTCCTCACTCGCCCACTGACTGCCGTCCACGCGCGCTACCGGCGTTTGCCGCGCGGCTGGCGCCTGCTCCTGCGCGGCCTGTTGATCGCGTACCTGCTGTATCTGCTGGCCGGCAACGTGTTCCTCAACACGCCGCTGTTCGACCTGGCCACCAACCGCAAGCCGGAGAAGTTCCGCATGCACACCGGGCCGGCATTCACCGTGCTGCCCGGCTTCATCACCGCCTGGAACGTGCGCATGCGCGGCCATGTGCAACGCAACGTCTGGCAGGTGCGCGCCGACCGCGTCAGCGCGCGCATCGCGCTGCTGCCGCTGCTGCATCGCGAAGTGCGCCTGCCGTGGATGGAAGCGGTGAACGTGATCGGCGAGATGGACCGCGTCGACGACATGATCCCGCCGCCGCCGCCCAGCGACCAGGGCTGGACCCTGCGCTTCGATGCGATCCACAGCGGCACGCTGCAGCGCGCGCGCTTCGGCGAGCTGGCGATCGAGGGCAAGGGCCATGGCACCGTCGGCTTCCTCAAGCAGTTGCGCGGCGGCCCGTCGGAACTGTTCCGCTCGCAGATCGTGTTCGAGGACGCCAGCGTGCGCTACGGCAAGCGCCAGATCGCCGACCAGGCCACGCTGGACGCGCGCTTCTCGTTCCCGCGCCACTACCGCGCGCAGGCGCCGGGGTTGCGCAAGCTGGATATCACCGACCTGGCGCTGCGCGTGCACGGGCGCAGCGTGGCACTGCGCATCGACACCGCCGGCGACACCACCAAGCTGAGCACCGAACCTGGGCTCGGTCACATTCAGGCCGACTTGCACCTGCTGCGCGGCGCGCTGCAGCCCGGCAGCACGCTCAACTGGCGGGTGCCGTTGCATGCCGGCGTCGGCGCCACCGATCGCGGCGTGCTGGCGCTGCTGCTGGACATGGA
This sequence comes from Xanthomonas sp. 3498, assembly GCF_014199795.1. Taxonomy (NCBI): domain Bacteria; kingdom Pseudomonadati; phylum Pseudomonadota; class Gammaproteobacteria; order Lysobacterales; family Lysobacteraceae; genus Xanthomonas; species Xanthomonas sp. 3498. Next base: position 131,869 of record NZ_JACHOH010000007.1, on the reverse strand, counting down.
GGGCGACAGCATCCGCGCACGCGCGCGCCTGCCCGGCCAGGTCGATCCGCGCAGCATGCTCGATGCCGACCTGCGCATCGCCGGGCGCCAGGTGCCGTTCGCCGACCCGGCGGCGCTGCTGCCGCGCACCTCCGGCCGCGTGCAGGGGCGCTGGCATTTCGAATCGTTGAACTGGATCAGCGACCTGCTGGTGCGCAAGCCCTGGTTCCAGCTCGACGGCGGCGGCGACGTCGCCGCCGATCTGCTGCTGCGGCAGGGCGCGCTGCAGCCCGGCAGCCGCCTCGACGTGCCCGACGTGCAGGCGGTGGCGGAGATCATGCGCGTGCGACTGAGCGGCAAGGCGCAGGCGGTCGGCCGCATCGTCGGCAGCGCCGAACAGCCGCGCACGCAGCTGGATGTGCGCATGCGTCGTTTCGTGCTGGCGCCGCTGGCCGAGCCCAAGGCGAGTTTCGTCGAAGGCGAGAATCTGCAACTGGACTTGCAGGGCGATGGCGCACTGGCCACCTTGCGCGATTCGTTGCAGGCACGGTTGCGCTTCGCCGACGCGCGTGTGCCCGACCTGCGCGCCTACAACCGCTACCTGCCGGCGGCGCAGGTGCGTGTGCTCGGTGGCGACGGCCGGCTCAGCGGCGACCTGCAGCTGGACGCGTCCGGCCAGGTCGGCCAGGGTAGCGTGCGCGTGCTCGGCCGCCAGGCGCGGCTGCAGACCGCGGGCCTGGAACTGGCCGGCGATCTCGACCTGGACGCGCGGCTGCGCCGCGCCGAACTGCAGGACAAGCGCTTCGATCTGAGCGGCAGCACGCTGCGCCTGCAGGGCGTGCGCTACGGCACCCAGCCCAAGCAAGGCGACTGGTGGGCGACGCTGCGCATTCCGCAGGGCCGCATCGCCGCGGCGGCGCCGGTGCAGGCCGATGCGCAGGTGCAGATGCAGATGCGCGACGCCGGCCCGGTGCTGGCGGTGTTCGCGCAGCACAGCGATGCGCCGGCGTGGTTGTTGAAGCTGGCCGACGCCGGCCAACTGCAGGCCAGCGGTCAGCTGCGTTGGCGCAAGGACGCGCTATGGCTGGATCGGGTCTCGGCAGAGAACGAACGGGTGGCCTTGCGCGCGCGCCTGCGCGTCGGCGACGCCGGAACGCAGGGCGATCTGTATGCGCGCTGGGGCGTGCTCGGCGTGGGCGTGGCCTTGCGCGGCGAACAACGGCAATGGCATCTGCTCGGCGCGCGCGAATGGTACGACAAGCAACCGGCGTGGCTGCCAGAGGCGCCGGCACCGGCCGCATCGCCCTAGCGCGACGGCGAACGCGTCGTGCCGTGCGCCGCGATCAGTGCACCGGCCAAGGGTGGGGCAATGCATCGCGGCGCCGGGAATACGCGGACATGCACAAGGCGCGCATCCGCCCGCTGTTCCCATTCCCTATTCCCGTTTCCCCATTCCCGCCAACACCGCAGAATGTACTGCCCGGTATCGTTTTGCAGTGCAGCGTGCAATGTCCAAAAAAAGCGCCCAAGATCGCCCTGCATCCCGACGTGGGGGAGGGAGCAAAGCCCGCTGGCAGTTCGCTGCAAGCGGGCTTTTTTATTGCCTGTTTCCCGGGCTGGGGCGAGCGCGGACACGGTGCGACGGCGTGGTCTGGGATGTCGATCCCGTCATCCGGCGCAGTGGCGTCGATGCGCCACGTTTCGGGGACGTCTTCGCTGGCCGTATCGGGTACGGCCAGCGTGCAGCTTCCGCGATGGCGTCAGGTCGGCATGGCCTGCGACGGCGGTTCCGGCGACGGCGGCAGTTCCGGCCGGGTCGGATCCACGGTCAGCGGCTCATCGCTGCGCAGCAGCGCGTGCGCCTCGGCTTCGCTGGCGACCGCCGGCGGCGAGCCGCGCAGCGGCAGGCCGGCGGTTTCGCGCACGAAGACCATCGTCGCGATGCCCACCACCGCCGCACCCATCAGGTAGTACGCCGGCACCAGCGGATCGCCGGTGCGCTCGACCAGCCACGCGGTGACCAGCGGGGTGGTGCCGCCGAACAGCGACACCGACACGTTGAAGGCGATCGACAGCGCGCTGTAGCGCACCGGCGTGTAGAACAGCGCCGGCAAGGTGGACGGCATCGAGCTGGTGAAGCACACCAGGGCCACGCCCAGCAGCATCAGGCCGAGGAAGATCAGCCAGTCGTTGCCGGTGCCGATCAGCAGCAGGCACGGTATCGCCAGCACCAGCAGCGCGATGCATGCGCCGATCACCATCGGCCTGCGTCCCAGGCGATCGCTGAAGAGTCCGCCGACCACGTTGAGCGGCATCATCACCAGCATCACGATGATGATCAGCAGCAATCCCTTGCTCTCGGCATAGCCCATCGTGACGCTGAGATAGCTGGGCATGTAGGTCAGCAGCATGTAGTCGGTGACGTTGAAGACCAGCACCAGGCCCACGCACTTGAGCAGCTGCGGCCAGTGGATGCGGAACAGCGCGCCCAGGCCCGGCGCGTCGTGTTCGCGCTTCTCCGCCTCTTCGGCATAGGCCTGGAACGCCGGGGTTTCCTCCAGCTTCATGCGCATGTACAGGCCGAGCAGGCCCAGCGGGCCGGCGATCAGGAACGGCACGCGCCAGCCCCAGTCGAGCATCTGCGCATCGCTCAGCGCGACGTGCAGCGCGGTCACCGTGGCGGCGCCGGCGATGTAGCCGGCCAGCGTGCCGAACTCCAGCCAGCTGCTCATGAAGCCGCGGTTGCGGTCGGTCGAATACTCGGCGATGAAGGTCGCCGCGCCGCCGTATTCGCCGCCGGTGGAAAAGCCCTGCACCAGCCGCGCCACCAGCAACAGGATCGGCGCCCAGATGCCGATGCGTTCGTAGGAGGGGATCAAGCCGATCGAGAACGTGCCCAGCGCCATCAGGATCATGGTCGCGGCCAGCACCTTCTGTCGCCCGTAGCGATCGCCCAGGGGGCCGAACACCAGCCCGCCCAGCGGACGCACCAGGAACGCCACGGTGAAGGTCGCGAACGTGGCGATCAGCTGCGCGGTCGGGTTGGTGCTGGGGAAGAACACGTGGCCCAGGGTCACGGCGAGATAGCCGTACACGCCGAAGTCGAACCATTCCATCGCGTTGCCCAGCGCCGCCGCGCCGACCGCCCGTTTGAGCATGGGTTTGTCGACGACCGTGACTTCTTCCACCCGCAGTTGGCGGCGTCGCTTGAACCATCCGAAATGGGCGTGGAACTCCGACATGTCTTCTCCTGTCTGGAACGGTGAGGTCATGACCCCCGGCCCGCACAGGGCAGGCAAAGCAAGACGGAAGGGCGCAAGAGGCGCCGCACTGGTCTGCGGGGGCACGATCCCGGATGGCCGCGTCAACACCACGACGCCGCGGGATCGAAGGACGGAGCGGGTGCGCGTGATCACGCGGGACTCCGTCGAGGGGCGCATGATACACCATCGCCCGATTCGGCCGGGCGGCAGGGTCTGCGAAACGCGGCGAATATGGCGTGAAACGCTGCGTATTGCGGCGATGTGCGGCAACGCGTGGCGCGTGCGGCGCCGTGTTTGCGACGCCTCAACCGCGCCGCCGGCGCGCAGCGGGCATTGCCTCGAGACACGCCTGGCGCGTGGTGCTGCGTGCACGCGGATGGTGGCGTGTCGCTATGAGCCGATCGCAGTTGCAATGAGGGAGCGATGCCGAACGCCTTGCATGGTGAAAGGCAGAAGCATCCCGTAGGAGCGGCTTTAGCCGCGACGGGGCGTTCCCGGGAATGCCTATCGCGGCTAAAGCCGCTCCTACGACGTGATGTTGTTCGCGACGAGCCGCGAAACGCATGCGCTATTGCATGTGCCTGAACGCCCGGGATGCCAGAATCGCCCGATGTCCAACACTCCCGCCGCCGTTCCCGCCGCCCTGCAGCCCACACTCGATCGCGGCCTGGCGCGCCTGCGCCAGGCCATGGCCGCGCAGCCATGGCCATCTTTCCCCGATTTCGAGCCCGCGCTGGCGCGTGCACTGCTGGCCAGCGATTTCCTGCTCGACACGCTGTGCCGGCAGCCGTCCTTGCTCGCGCACCTGGCGCAGCCGGACCCGCCGCCGTTGCCGCTGCCGCAGCTGGATCCGGCGCAGCCCGCCGCGTGGCCGGCGCAGTTGCGCCGCTACCGCGCGGCGGCCTCGGCGCGGCTGGTGTGGCGCGACGTGCTGGGGCTGGACGATGTCGATGCCACCCTGGCCGGCAGCACGCACTTGGCCGAGGACTGCCTGGCGCTGGCGCTGCAGGCGCTGGAGGGCGAGTTCGCCGCGCGCCACGGCGTGGTGCGTGCCGCCGACGGCAGCGTACAGCGGCTGGTGGTGTTCGGCCTGGGCAAGCTCGGCGGCGGCGAACTGAATTTCTCCTCCGACGTGGACCTGGTCTACGCCTATCCGCAGGGCGGCGAGTCCGATGGCGCGCGGGCGCTGGCCGCCGAGGAATACTTCGCGCGGCTCGGCCAGCGCCTGGCGCGGCTGCTCGACGAGACCACCGCCGACGGCTTCGCGCACCGCGTGGATCTGCGCCTGCGCCCGTTCGGCACGGCCGGCCGGGTGGCGCTGTCGTTCGCCGGCATGGATCAGTATTTCCAGCGCGAAGGCCGCGACTGGGAACGCTATGCCTGGCTGAAGGCACGCGCGGTGGCTGGCGACATCGCCGCCGGCGAGGAGTGGCTGCAGGCGCTGCGCCCGTTCGTGTACCGGCGCTATCTCGACTACACCGCGCTGGACGGCCTGCGCGAGATGAAGGCCGCGATCACCGCCGAGGTCGCGCGCCACGACCGCCTGGACGACATCAAGCGCGGCGCCGGCGGCATCCGCGAAATCGAGTTCCTGGTGCAGTCGCTGCAGTTGATCCGCGGCGGCCGCGAAGCCGCCTTGCGTGAGCGTCGCCTGTTGCCGGCGTTGCGCGCGCTGGTCGCTGCCGGCCAGGTCGCCGCCGAGGACGGCGCTGCGCTGGCGCAGGCCTACCGCTTCCTGCGCCGGGTGGAGAATCGGCTGCAAATGTTGCGCGATGCGCAGACCCATGCGCTGCCGGAGGATCCGCTGGACCGCGCACGCATCGCCTTCGGCCTCGGCTATGCCGACTGGGCCGCGCTGCACGCGGCCCTGCAGGTACAGCGTGACCGCGTCGCCGCCGAGTTCGCCGAACTGCTGGCGCCGCGTGAACGCACGCTGGCGCCCGATGCGCTGGCCGACTACTGGCGTGGCCTGCCCGATGGTGGCCAGGTGCAGGTGCTGCGCGCCGCTGGTTTCGCAGACCCTGACGGCGCCGACCAGGCCTTGCGCGGCTTCGTGCAGTCGTTGGGCGTGCGTAGCCTGTCCGATGCCGCGCGCGCGCGCCTGGATCGGGTGTTGCCGGCGCTGCTGCATGCCGCGGCGCGCTCGGCGCAGGCCGATGCCGCCTTGCATCGCGTGCTCGGCCTGCTGCAGGCGATTCTGCGCCGCGCCAGCTATCTGGCCCTGCTCGACGAACAACCCAGCGCGCTGGCGCGGCTGGTCGATGTGCTGGCGCGCAGCGCGTTCCTGTCCGAACGGCTGGCCGCGCACCCGCTGCTGCTGGACGAACTGCTCGACAGCCGCGTGGACGGCCCGATGCCGGATCTGGCGGCGATGCAGCGGTTGTGCGATGCCGCGGTCGCCGCGGCCGGCGACGATCCGGAAGCGGCCTTGCGCGGCCTCAACGAAGCGCGCCAGGCGCTGAGTTTCCGCATCGCCCTGGCCACGCTGGATCGGCGCCAGCCCGCGCTCGACAGCGCTCGCCAACTGGCGCAGCTGGCCGAAGCAGTGGTGCTGACCGTGTTGCGCCTGGCCCGCGCCGAGCTGGTCGCCGCGCACGGCGGGGTGCCCGGCGGCAGTTTCGCCATCGTCGGCTACGGCAGCCTCGGCGGCGTGGAGTTGGGCATCGGCTCGGACCTGGATCTGGTGTTCCTGTACGACCATCCAGCGGGCGTGGAGGCCTCGTCCGGGCCGCGGCCGCTGGAGAGCGGGCGCTGGTTCGCGCGGCTGGCGCAGAAGGTGATCGCCCTGCTCGGCGCGGTCACCGGCGGCGGCCGCCTGTACGACATCGACGTGCGCCTGCGCCCGGACGGCGGCAAGGGCGCGCTGGTGTCGTCGCTGGCCAGCTACCGCGAGTACCAGCGCGAGCGCGCCTGGACTTGGGAGCATCAGGCGCTGGTGCGCGCGCGCGGCGTGGCCGGCGATGCGCCGTTGCTGCAGCAGTTCGAGCAGGTGCGCGCGCAGACCCTGGCGCGCCCGCGCGAGGCCGCAGCGCTCCGCGAGGAAGTGCGCAAGATGCGTGCGCGCATGCGCACCGAGCTGGACCGCAGCGATGCCGCGCGCTTCGACCTCAAGCAGGGCGCCGGCGGCCTGGTCGACCTGGAGTTCCTGGTGCAGGCCGGCGTGCTGCTCGACGCCGCGCAGCAGCCGGCGCTGCTGGCGCCGCGCGACACCCCGGCGCTGATCGACGCACTGGCGCACAGCGGCTGGCTGCCACCGTCCATCGCGGCGGGCCTGCATGCCGCGCACGCCACGCTGGTGGAGGCCGGCCTGGCCTGCACACTGGACCGACGTCCGCGCCTGACCGCGCCTACCGCCGAGATCGCCGCGGCGCGTGCGGCGATTCGCCAGGCCGCGGCCGCCCTGGATCTGGTGTTCGTCGAAGGGCGTGCAGGCGATGAGGCGGCGCACTGAAGGCGCGGCGGACGCGCTGTGTCGAGAGGATGCTGCGGGTGCTGTCCAGCGCATGGGCATGGGCTGCGGGGTGCCACGGTCGCGAGAGCGGCAGGCTGTGTGGGAGCCGCTCTACCCAGGAGTGTGCATGCGTTGCGATGGCGCAGTGCAGCGCGTTCGACACAGCACGTCGGGACTGAAGTCCCTCCCACAATGCAGTGCCCGGAAGCGTCGACGCCGCCACTGTAGGAGCGGCTTCAGCCGCGACGCGCGGAGGTGGAAGAGTGCAGCCCTAGTCGGCCGTCGGGACTGAAGTCCCTCCCACAATGCAGTTCCTGGCAGCGTCGACGCCGCCACTGTGGGAGCGGCTTCAGCCGCGACGGGTGGAGGCGGCGGATTGCTGCATTATCGATGTCTTACACAAGCTACCGCGTCGGCGCCATCCGCCACAGCAGTGCGCGGAACGGCGCCAGCAGGCACACGCCGATGCCCAGTTTCACCGCCAAGTCGCCGGCGGCCCAGCTCAACCAGGGCAGCGCCGAGCCGGCGAAGGCGATCGACCAGAAGATCGTGGTGTCCAGGGTCGCGCTGCAGGTGGTGGCGACGATCGGCGCACGCCACCAGCGCCCGCGGCGCAGCCGGTCGAACACGGTGATGTCCAGCAGCTGCGCGGCGATGAAGGCCAGGCACGAGGCCGCGGCGATGCGCGGGGTGGCGATCCAGATCGACAGCAGCACCGCCAGCGCGAACCCGCACCAGGCTACCCGCCGCGCCGCGCGCGGGCCGAAGCGGCGGTTGATCAAATTGCTGACCAGGAACGCCAGCGGATAGCTGAAGGCGCCCCAGGTCAGCCAGTCGTTGATCGGGAACTGCACCAGCACGTTCGACAGCAGCACCACCGCGCCCATCGCCAGCACGGACAGCAGCAGCGCGCGCGGGGTTAGCGCGGCGAAGGTGGGCGAGGGAGCGGCGACGGAGGACACGGCGATCGAGGCAGGAGCGGTGGGCGCGCATTATCGCGGCCTGGACGCACCATGACCAATGCCGGGCGTGTGGACGATCTCAACGCACCCCTGCGTCGTAGGAGCGGCTTCAGCCGCGACAGGGCATTTCCCGATCTCGCGTGGTCGCGGCTGAAGCCGCTCCTACAGGAGGAACGCCGCAATGGGAACCGCTGTTGCGATTCCCCAATCCCCAATCCCCACTCCCGGCCTCAACGCGCCGGCGGCGGTGTCCCGTCCACCGCGGCGCGACCCACGGCCGGGTCGTCGGTGAAGAAGCCATCGATGCCGGCATCGATCAGCGCGCGCATTTCCTTCATGCTGCCGGCGGCGTTCACCGCGGCCGGGCCGCGTGCGTCCTGCAGCTGCTTGGGCAGGAAATAGTTCTCGGGCCGGAAGGTGTACGGAATCACCTGCAGGCCGGCCGCATGCGCGTCGGCAACGAAGGGCGTGGGCGCGGCCAGGGCGCCGTCGGCGGTCACCGGCATGATCGCACGCAGATTCGGGCTGACCAGCTGTGCGTACCTGGCGATCGCGCGCAGGCCCTGCGCGCTGCCCATCTGCGCGTAGGTCGGGCCGTCGCGCAACTGGTCGCCCGGGCGGTCATTGGGATCGCCCAGCAACTGCACCAGGCGCACGTTCGGATGGGTGTCGCCGAGCTTGCCGTGCAGAGACTCGAGGTTGCCGATCTCGAACGACTGGATTACCACCGGCGCCTTGCGCGTGTAGGCATGCGCATCGAGCGTGGCGACCAGCTTGTCTTCCATCGCCAGGCCGAGCCCGCGGAAGTAGGTGCCGTGCTTGATCTCCGGGATCAGCCCGATCGGCCGCCCGCGCGTGGCCGACTCGGCCGCGGTGAAGTCGATGATCTCGTCCAGGGTCGGTACCTGGAACTGCCCGTCGAAGGCGGTGCCGCGCAGTTGCGGCAGGCGCTCGCGCGCGCGCAGCGTCTTCAGCTCGCCCAGGGTGAAGTCCTCGGTGAACCAGCCTTCCACGCGCTGCCCGTCGATCTGCTTGACGGTCTTGCGCGCGGCGAACTCCGGATGCGCGGCCACGTCGGTGGTGCCACCGATCTCGTTCTCGTGGCGCGCCACCAGCACGCCATCCTTGGTCGAGACCAGGTCCGGCTCGATGAAGTCGGCGCCGTCGGCGATGGCCTTGGCGTAGGAGGCCAGGGTGTGCTCGGGGCGCAGCGCGCTGGCGCCGCGGTGGCCGATCACCAGCGGCTTGCTCTCGCCCGGTGCGGCGGCCGGTGCGGCCGCCGCGGTGGTCGTCAACACGGCCATCGCGCATCCCAACAACCAGGAGGTGGATCGGATCATCGCATGCGTTCCGGTGCGGGGGCGGGCGGACAGGATGGACGCGCTCAGAAGCGCGCGTCCAGGGTCAGGAACGCCTGCCGCGGCGCGCTGGCGTGGAAGGCCAGCGAGCGGCCATTCGGGTCGCTGTTGCTGAAGGCGGTGAGGTTGGAGGCGTAGCGCTTGTCGGTGAGGTTGGTGACGTTCAACGACAGCTTCAGGTCCTGCAGGAACGACACCGCGCCGAAATCGTAGCCGGCGCCGGCATCGAAGGAGGTATAGCCGCCGAAGCCCTGGTCGTTGGTGTAGGTGTAGTAGCGCTGGCCGGTGTACTTGCCGCGCAGGTTGGCGTTCCAGCCGTTCCAGGTCCAGCTCAGTTCGCTGGCGAACATGCGCTTGGGCGTGTCCACGGTGATCTTGCCGGCGGTGGGGATGACCACGCCGTTCTGCACGTAGTTGTCGTCGTAGGTGGAGCGGTTGATCGAGGCCGAGTTGTACCACTGCAGGTGCGCGTTCGGCTTCCAGATGAAGGTCAACTCGCCGCCGCGGCTGCTCACCGAGCCGACGTTGAAGAAGCGCGTGGTGCACGCCGGGGTGGTGCCCTGCTGGATGCTCGGGCAGGGGTTGAGCGAGAGCAGGCGGTTGTCGAAGGTGACGTCGTAGCCGACCAGCGAGGCCTCGAACTGGTCGCGCACCAGGCGATAGCCGGCTTCGAAGGTCTTGGACTTCTCCGGCTGCAGCGCGCCGACGCTGGCGTCGAACGAGGCCTGGGTCACCAGCAGCGGGCCGCCGGCGCCGCCGCCCTGGAACGCGGCGATGTTCTCGGCGTAGGAGGCGAACACTTCCTGGCCCTCGGCCAGGCGGTAGCGCACGCCGGCCTGCGGCAGCAATGCCTTGCTGGCCTTGAGTTCGCCGTTGGCCACCGGCGCTTCCACCGCGATCCCCGGGGTCTCGCGCGCGGTCATCGTGGTGTGCGGGCTCTTGGCGCCGATGTCCAGGGTCAGGCGGTCGTCGAGCAGCTTGAAGGTGCCCTGCACGTAGGCCTGCTTGGTGGTGATGACGTAGTCCTGCGAGAACAGCCGGCGGTTCGGGTTGCTCAGAAAGAGGTCGTCGTCGATCGGGCCATCGATCCAGTAGAAGTTGCGCTCCACGTGGTGCTTGTTGCGCTCGTACCACACGCCCGCTTCCAGGTGGTGCGGGCCGATGTCCCAACCCAGCGAGGCGATGCCGCCGGTGCGGTTGATGGTGTAGTTGGTGCTGCGGATCGAGATCGGCAGCGCCTGCGGCGTGCCCGGGTAGGACGGCTGGCCCGGCGACCACCAGTGGCCCTGGCCTTCGTTCTCGTGGTGGTAGACCTGGGTGTGCACGCTCACCGCATCCGACGGCTGGAAGTCGCCGGCCAGGTAGTACAGGTCGTCGTTGCGCAGCGCGCGGCTCTGGTAGTAGGCGTCGTCGGTGTTGTCCACGCCGCCGCTGTAGCCGCAACGGCTGGGGTCGCGCGTGGCCGGCGCGCAGTAGGCCGCGGCCAGCGCGCGCTGCCAGTCCGGCGCGTATAGGTTCCAGTCCCAGCCCAGGCCGCGGTGCAGGCCGCTCTTGGACAGGTAGGCGTAGTCGGCCTGCGAGGTGCGCGAGGTGTCGATGAAGGCGGTGATCTTGCCGCCCTCGAACTGGTACACGCCCTTGCCGTTGAACTGCGCGGTGTGGGTCGGCGATTCCGGCTTGGCCCACATGTCGGCGTCGGCGTAGATGCCGGACAGGTAGGCGGAGAAGCCGTTGTGCTCGCCGGTATCCAGGCGCAGGTAGGTGCGGCGGTTGTTGTCCGAACCCACGGTCTGCGCCAGGCGCACGCCCACTTCGGTGGACGGATCGTCCGAGTAGTACTGCACCGTGCCGCCGAGGTTGCTGGTGGAGGCGGTGCCCAGGCTGCCGATGCCCGAGGCCAGTTCCACGCCGCCGAAGTTCTCGGCGATCAGCGCGCGGCTGATGTTCAGGCCGTTGTAGTTGCCGTAGGCGTTGTCGCCCAGCGGCAGGCCGTCGAGCGTGTAGCCCAGGCGGGTGCCGTTGAAACCGCGCAGGCTGATGGTCTGCGATTCCTCGTTGGCGCCGAAGGCGTCGTTGGACTGCACGTTGACGCCGGGAATGCGGTTGAGCAGCTTCTGGATGCTGGTGCCCGGCGGCAGCACCGCCAGGTCCTGCGCGGTGATGCGCTGCACCTGGCGGGTCTCGCCCTGGCCGATCACCGACACCGCGTCGAGTTGCTGCACGTCGGACGCAGCGCCATCGGCAGCGGCGGGCTCCGCGGCGGTGGCGGCGAAGGGCGACAACAGGGCGGCGAGGATCGCCGTGCTCAGCAGGGAATGGAGAGGCATGCGCAAGGGGATTCGTAAAGGAAGTGCGCACACGATGCGACAGCGACGTTGCAGGTTGGCGTCACCTGCATTGCGTTTGTCATGCAGCGGTCCTGTGGCATGGCGTTCGCGGCGCATCCGCAAGGCGGGTCATGGCGGCAAGCAGGCCATCGCGCGCCATGCCGGAAGACACGGCGTGGCACCGCGTGCATCGACATCAATGCGATACAGAGTGTCGTCCATTGCCACGCATGGCGGGTGGCGAGCACATGTACGCGCATGTATCGGAAACGCCGTGAAAAGCGCTGTTTACAAAGTCGAAAACGGCGCCGGCCGTCAAAGTTTTGTGGTGTATTCCTCCTCAATGATCAGGCCTCGCCCAAGCCCGACGACGTGCCGATGCGTGCAGACATGAGCAGGAAGCGCAGCGCATTTGTGTCGCTTGGATCATCGTCCGTGTCCATCTGCGCTGAATCGCCGTTCGTTTGCTGCGCTGAGTCCTCGCATCGACCGGCCTGCGTGCGCGCTGCGCGCGCCGTACCCTCACCCCAACCCCTCTCCCGGCGGGAGAGGGGCCCTGGCTTCTCCCTTCTCCCCTCGGGAGAAGGTGCCCCGCAGGGGCGGATGAGGGTACGGGCGAAGCCTCGCAGTGACGGATCATGCGTGCGCTTCGCGCGCCGTACCCTCACCCCAACCCCTCTCCCGGTGGGAGAGGGGCTCGGCCTCTCCCTTCTCCCATCGGGAGAAGGTGCCCCGCAGGGGCGGATGAGGGTCGGGCGCAGCCTCGCAGCGATGGGTCGCTTCGCGCTCCGCATTTTCACCCCAACCCCTCTCCCGGTGGGAGAGGGGCGATGAATTTCCCACCGCGAGGCCGCCACGGCCTCGTCCATTCGCTCTACCCCCGGAGAGACGCCCATGCTTGATCGCATCCGCCGTCGGCCCTTGCTGGCTGCCGTGTTGTCCGCTTCCCTGCTGTGCGCGCTCGGCACCGCCAGTGCCGCGCCCGACGCCTCCATCGCGGCGATGACCGCAACGCTGCGCAGCGCGCCGGTCAACTTCGACGTGCACCTGCCGTTGCGCGATCAAGCCGGGCTGGACGCGCTGCTGGCCGATATCCAGGATCCGGTTTCGCCGCAATACCACCACTGGCTGACGCCGGCCGAGTTCCAGCGCCGCTTCGCCCCGGCGCCCGCGCAGGTCGCGCAGGTGCGTGCCGCGCTGCAGGCCGCGCACATGAACGTCACCGAGCAGGGCACCACCTTGCATGTCAGCGCGAGTGCGGACAACGTCGAGCGGCTGTTCGCGGTGCCGCTGACCGCCGAGGTGCAGCAGGGCAACCAGGCCCGCCTCGCCGCCGCCGCTCCCTTGCAACTGCCGGCCGCGCTACGCGACAGCGGTGCGACCGTGACCGGCCTCACCCGCGGTGCGCCGCCGATGCACGTCAACTGGCAGCGCGCGTCCACCAAGAATCCCGCCAACCGCTACGGCGCCGGTGGCACGACCTACTGGTACAACGACCTCAAGCAGGCCTACGGCTATCCTTCCTACCAGGCCACGACCGGCGCGGCCGGGCAGCAGCGCCGGCTTGACGGCAGCGGCAGCACCATCGCCATCCTGATCAGCAGCGACGTGCTGGATTCGGACATCAAGGCGATGTTCGACCACGAAAACTTCAGCCGCTACGCGGCCAACCACGCCAACCCGACGCTGTACGCGCGCCACTACGTGGCCGGCGCCAAGCCGGGCCTGCAGGACGGCAACGACGCCGCGGCGGGCGAAGCCGCGCTCGATGTGGAGATGGCGCTCGGTGGCGCGCCGGGCGCGCGCGTGCTGCTGTACGTGATCCCCGATCTGACCGACGCATCGGTGCTGGCCGGCTACCGGCAGATCGTGCAGGACAACCAGGCCGACGTGGTCAGCTCCTCGTTCGGCGGTTGCGAGCTGTACTACACCGCGGCCTACAACGGCGGCAAGGATTTCACTTCGCTGCTGCGCCCCTACGATGCGGTGTTCAAGCAGGGCAACGCGCAGGGCATCACCTTCGTCGCCTCCAGCGGCGACAACGCCGGCCTGGACTGCGCCGACACGCAGTACGCGGTCGACCACAAGGACGGCCACTTCGTCGCCGGCGTCGAGCATCCGGCGGCCAGCCCGCACGTGACCGCGGTCGGTGGCGGCAACCTGCTCACCGCGTACAAGAAGGGCAGCCTGGAGTCGGGCTACAAGAGCGAAAGCGCCTACGGCGATCCGCTGGAGACCGCCGACTACTACGGCTTCGGCGCGAACCTGGCCGGCGGCTACTGGGGCGCCGGCGGCGGCGTCAGCACGTTGTTCCAGCGCCCGGCCTACCAGTTGCGTGCGCTCGGCGGCACGCGCACGTCCATGCGGACGCTGCCGGACATCGGCATGCTGGTCGGCGGCTGCCCGACGATCGCCACGCAACCCTGCCGCGACGGCGACAGCTCGGTCGCCACCTACTTCAAGGGCGGCATCGAGGCAGTGATCGGCACCAGCGTCGCCGCGCCGGAGTTCGCCAGCGCGGTCGCGCTGCTGGTGGAGAAGCAGGGCCGCCAGGGCAATCTCAACGACTACCTGTACCGCCTGGCCGCCAATGGCCCGGAGGCGCTGCATCGCGGCATCCCCGGCTACAACGGCGTGGTCGACAACAACCAGCCGATCAAGGGCAAGTACAACTACACGGTCGGCCTGGGCACGCCGGTGGTGCGGTTGCTGATCGGCGCGCTGGATGCGGCGCCGGCCGGCGTGCCGCGTTCGCCGAGCAACCCCTGAGGCGTTGGGCCCGGTTGCCGTGTCGGCGTCGTGGCAGCGACGCCGGCGCGGCGGCCGATCAGGCCAGCGCCAAGTGCTCGCGGATCAGCGCGGCCACCCGCGCGGTTTCGCGCAGCGGTTCGATGCCGGTGGCGTGCGCGTCGCCGGCATTGTCTACAGGCAGCAGTCGTCCACGTGCCTGCAGGGCGCGATGGAAATCCAGGGCGCGGCCACGCGCCGTTTCCGGCATCAGCACCTGCACCGGCACGCGCGTGGCGCAGGCTTCCGACAGCAAATTCACCGAATCCGGCGTGCAGGCCAGGCGCTCGGCCCAGCCGAGCAGACCGGCGTAGGGATTGGCGCCATCGTCCGCGCCGCACCAGACCACCCCCGGCACGTCGGCGAACGTGCGACGCAAGGCCGTGGCCACCGCCGGCGGCGTGCGCCGCGACGCGCTGGCGAGGATGCTGCCGCCGTGCGCGCGCAACGGCGCGGCGATCGCGGCGAACGCGTCCTGCGCCTGCGCCTCGCGCCACGGCGCCATCCCGGACGGACCACCGACCAGCAGCCCGATGCGCGGCGAGGGCAATGCGCCCAGTGCGGGAAACGCCGCGCGTCCGGCGGCCAGCCAGGTGTCGTCGATGGGATGCAGGCTGCCGAGCAGGGGCAGCACGTTGCCGCCGCGCAGGCGATCGTGCGCCGGCACCACCACCACGTCCCAGTGCCGCGGATCCATCCGCGGATCCAGGATCTGCACCACCTGGCTGCCGCGCGCGCGCAGCAACCGCGTCGCCAGCGCGGCCTGGCGGCCGCACCCCACGGCCAGCCGCGGCGGTTGCCGCAGCGCTTCGGCGAAGGTCGCGCCGTAGGCATGCTGGGCGCCGGGAAGCCAGCGCGGCGCCAGCCAGCGCCAGGGCATGTGCGGCTGCAGCAACCGCGGCTGGATCGGTGTCGCGGCCGCAGGCGCCAACGCGGCGGCCAGCGCCTCGGCCTGGCGGGCGTTGCCGGCGCGGCCATCGCTAATCGCCCAGGTCGCGTCCGATCGTTTCACGTTTGGTAGTAATCCGTTGCATTGCGGCCGGGTGTTGCGACAATCGTGCCACTCTACACTGGCCGCCTCGCATCGGGACGGCCCCACCGGCATCCTGGCGCTTCCCTCGACCAAGGAACTTCCCCGCATGTCCGACGCCTTGCACGACGCCGCCCTCGACCAGTTGTTCCGCACCGCCCGTACCCAGAACGCGTTCCTGGACAAGCCGGTCGGCGAAGACACCCTGCGCGCCCTGTACGACCTGGTGAAGTGGGGCCCGACCGCGGCCAACGGCAGCCCGGCGCGCTTCGTCTTCGTCACCTCGCCGCAGGCCAAGGAGAAGCTCAAGCCGGCGCTGTCCGAGGGCAACCAGGCCAAGACCCTGGCCGCGCCGGTCACGGTGATCGTCGCCCACGACGAAGACTTCCACGAGAAGCTGCCGTACCTGTTCCCGCACACCGACGCCAAGAGCTGGTTCGACGGCCCGCGCGAAGGCCGCAGCGAAGGCGCGTTTCGCAACGGCTCGCTGCAGGGCGCCTACCTGATCCTGGCCGCGCGCGCGCTGGGCCTGGATGCCGGCCCGATGTCCGGCTTCGACAACGCCAAGGTCGATGCTGCGTTCTTCGCGGGCACTGCGATCAAATCCAACTTCCTGGTCAACCTCGGCTACGGCGACCCCAGCGGTCTGTTCCCGCGCCTGCCGCGGCTGAGTTTCGACGAGGCCGCGCGCATCGAGTGAGCGCGCGCGTCCCGCTTCCCTGTCCCACCGCAGGCCCGCGCCTGCCGCAGTTTCGTCCCATCACCCTTTCAAGGAGTTCCACCATGACCAAGACCCGTAAACTGCTGCTCCCGCTCGCCCTGGCCCTGGCCGTCGTCGTCGCCCAGCCCGCCACCAGCGCCTTCGCCGCGCCGGCCGCCGCCGCTGCCGCCGCCAAGGGCGTCTCCGGTACCTACACGCTCGACCCGGCCCACACCGACGTGCTGGTGCAGTGGAGCCACTTCGGCTTCTCCAACCCGTCCGCGCATTTCGGCGACGTCGACGGCACCCTGGTCTACAACGCCCAGGACGTGAGCAAGTCCAGCGTCAACGTGACCCTGCCGCTGTCCGGCCTCAACAGCTTCACCGCCAAGTTCGACGAGCACCTGAAGAGCGCCGACTTCTTCGACGCCGCCAAGTTCCCGACCGCCACCTTCAAGAGCACCAAGGTGACCTCGGCCGGCGCCAACAAGCTGACCGTCGCCGGCGACCTGACCATCAAGGGCACGACCAAGCCGGTGGTGCTGGCGGTGACCCTCAACGGTGCCGGTCCGCACCCGATGAAGAAGGTGCCGGCGCTGGGCTTCGACGCCACCACCACGGTAAAGCGCAGCGACTTCGGCCTGGGCGCCTACGTGCCGAACGTCAGCGACGAGGTGAAGATCCGCATCACCACCGAAGCGCTGCAGGAAGCGGCCAAGTAAGCGGCCTGCGCGCATGGCGGCAGCGCTTCGCGCGCTGTCGTCCGCCGCAATGCAAACGCCCGCCATTCGGCGGGCGTTCGCGTTTCTAGCCTCCACGCACTTCCTGCGGGCGGCTTACATCGCCTGTTCGATCGACAGCGCGTAGACCTGTACGCCGTAGCGGCTGAAGGTGGCGGTGGTGTCGCTACCGATGTTCATCTCCTCCAGCGGCGTGCCCTGCGCATCGGCCAGGGTGAGCCGGTAGATCGGCCCGAAGCGCGTGGTGATCTCGGTCGGGCTGATCTTCACCCGATAGGTGCCGTTGCCCTTGAGCGCCAGCGGCTCGGAGAGCTGGCCGGGGATCAGCTGCAGGTCGGTCGACGGCTGGCGCAGGTCGCCGAGGACCTGCACCGCGAAGATCTGCGTCTCGGGCAGGGCGCGGCCGACGGGAGACGACGCTTGTGGAGCGCCGGCACCGGTTGCCGCCGCAGATGCAGCAGCGGCAGGAATGATCGCAGCAATTGCAGTAGCGGCAGTGCCGAAGAGGAAATTGCGGCGGCTATCGTTCGTATGCGTGGTCATGGCGATCTACCTGATGGTTGCGCGTCAGTCCTGGCCTATGCCTGGGTCGGTAGAAATGAAGCAGGAGCCTTTGTTGTTGCAGTTGGTATTGCTCCCCAGTGAGCAGTCTTTTGTATTCGTGCATGCCGGGTTTGTCCCATTGCAAACTTCATTGGTGGCTAGCGGGCCGAAGCGCCGCGTTGCAAGCGCTTCGACCGCAGCAGCGGTAGACGCTTCCGATTCATCGAACAGCACTTCTGCATGCTTGCCTAAGGAGATGTTGCCTGGGTCGATGCGGGTTGGCATTGGGATCCATCTCAAGTGCTGGCCAGTGTGGAAAGAGGGCAGCCAAGCGTCTGTTCGGAGAGATCGGAGAATCCGCTCATCCAACGCCGGAGCTTGTCGTTCTCGATATCGATGGTGCCGTCAGCGTGCAGACGCCCTAGGTCATTGCGATCGTCATTGAGCGCGACAGTGCATTTGCCGATCTTGCCGTTGGCGCGAATCATCAGCGAGTTCGGCTTTGCCGCATAGCAGATGTACCCATCCAGGTGCTCTTCCGACAGTGGGCGTTCGTCGTTTCGGGAGCGGTCGACGCAGGACGTGATGTAGGAGATCGCTTCAAGGTAGCGGTCGCGCGGCAATATCTTTTCCCCGATCGTGCCACCCGCGCTCAAATTGGAGACCTTGTGGAAGTAAACAGAAAAACGTGCGTCGCTCAGCAACTCCCGATGCAGGCTGGCGTAGAGGCGCCGCATCGACTCGATGTTGTCCTGGTGCAGATGCAGCCGCAGCGAGATTGCGAAATCCGCTGCCAATGACCGGTAGGCGAGGAGGTTCGACCAGATCTTCTCGAAGGTGGCGCCTTTGTTGGCGGTGATCCGCGTCCTGTCGTGCCATTCCGCGTCGCCGTCCAGCGTGATCTGGAACTCGCGGTGCCGGAGTTCGGTCAACCTTTGCAGTAGAGCCGGCTCCAGCAGGTAGCCATTGGTGGTGAAGCCCGCGCTGAACGCCACGCCGTGTTGCGCGCAAACTTCATTTGCGTGTTGGCCGATCTCCAGGACGACATCGCGCGCCAGGAGCGGTTCACCGCCGAACCAGGAGATGTTGAGCCGATCCAGGTGCGGTGCGCGATGGGCGATCAGCGCCTTGATGCCGCTGATCACGCTCGGCTGCATGCGTCCTATTGCAAAGTCTTCATAGCAATAGGTGCAGCGGAAGTTGCATTTTTCGGTCGGCAGGAGAATGAGGGACAGAATGCGCGGAGAAAGCGCTTCGGCGATGGTGGCTTCGCTCAGCATCGTTCTGCCTCAACCTGGCGGCAGAGAGCTGTTGCCGCCTACGCAAGAGCCGACATTCGAGGCTTTGGAACAGTCGCCCGTATTGTTGCAGGTGTAGTTGGTGGACGAGCAGGTACCGGAGTTGGTGCATCTCCCGGCGTTTTCGCTCATGGGCCGAATGGCGTCCGCCTTCGCTGAGGCGGTCGCCGCGGCACGCAATCGATGGTTGGCGAAGTTGAGTGATCCGTCCGGGTTCAACGTGATGCCGCGGGGATCGATATCGTGAAATGCCTTGTCCATGTGCAACCCGCATCTCGAGATCCGTCGATGGGTAGGTGGCTTTTTAAAACCCGGGCCAGGTGAGTTTTGTGACAAATTTAACAATTTACTACCGTGTCTACGGCCTACCCTCCGGTTCCAGTTCCGGCGCCGCCTGGCGGCATGTCGGCGCCCTGGCGTGCTACTCGTCCTGATCGCCGCCCGCCTTCCAATACCCCGTCGCGCGGATCCACTCCTTGGGCACCCCCAGGTGGCCTTCGACGAACTTGCGCATCATCCGCGCGCGTGCCGATTCGCAGGCGATCCAGTAGAAGGCGTCGCCGTCGGGGACGTCGAAGTCGCGCAGGGCGCCTTCCAGCAACTGGCTGCTGCGCGCGTCCACGCCGTTGCGCTCCAGCCAGGTGATGCGCAGTTCGGCGTCGCAGTCCAGCGTCTGCCGGTCGGCGTAGCCGGGGATCTCGATCAGCGCGTCGACTTCCGCGTCGGCCGGCAGGGTTTCCAGCCAGCGGCCGATCGCCGGCAGCGCGGTCTCGTCGCCGATCAGCACGTAGGCGTCGAAATCGTCGGCGGCCACGAACGAGCCGCGCGGCCCGCCGACCACCAGTGCATCGCCGGGATTGGCCTGCGCTGCCCAACGGCAGGCCGGGCCGTCGCCGTGCAGCACGAAGTCCAGGGTCAGCTCCTGCGCGTCGGCGTCGTAGTGGCGCGGGGTGTAGTCGCGGGCGGGCGAGGGCAGCGCGTCGGCCGGATACACCGGGCCGTGCTCGGTCATCGTCGGCAGCACGAACGCGCCTTCGGGATTGGGGAAGAACAGCTTGACGTGATCGTCCGGCCCGGCGCTGACGAAGCCGTCCAGTTCGGGGCCGCCGACGACGAGGCGGCGCATGTGCGGGGTCAGCGGTTGCGTGCGCAGCACCTGCAGATGACGCAGGCGCAGCGGGTGGCGCAGCAGGCGGTGTTCGTGGGTCGCCATGGGGAATCCTCGGAAGGGGGGAGGGGGTGGCGTGCGACGCGGGGCGAACAAGAAAAGCACCCGCGTGCTGGCTGGAAGGGGAATCAGGGGGTGCTGCCATCCATGCCGTCGGCGGCGGCATGCAACAGCGCGGCGATGCGGTCGATCTCGTCCGGGTCCCAGCGCCCGTGCCGCGCCAGCAGGCCGTGCTTGATGCGGCGCAGCGCCTCGCGCACCGGCGCCGGCACGTTGGCGCGCACCAGGGCGCGCGCGCTGTGCTGGGTGCGCTGCAGCGCCGCGTCCACTTGCGCGCGCTCGGCCCGCACGAAGGCCTGGCCGGCCTCGGTGATCGCGTAGCGCTTGCGGGTGGCGTCGGCATCGGCCTGCACCAGGCCCTGCGCTTCCAGTTGCGCCAGGGTCGGGTAGACCGTGCCGGCGCTGGGCGTGTACAGGCCATGGAACAGCTCGGCGACCGCGCGGATCAATTCGTAGCCGTGGCGCGGCTGGGTCTCGATCATCGCCAGCAGCAACAGCCGCAGGTCGCCGTGGCCGAGCGGGCGGGGGCCGCGGGCGCCACGGCCACGGCCAGGCCGGTCCTCTTCGAACAGGCGGTGTGCAGGGTGCGGGCCGGGGGCGTGGGGTCGTGGCATTTCGATATGTCGAATCTTGTGTGGAAACGATATATCGAAGTTGGGCGGTGGGCAAGCGCCTGGCAGGGCGGGCGGTGGAGCGCTTTGGGATTGGTTCAGTCAAGACGGCAGAGCGCGCCGGTGCGCGTTGGATCTCTGCGGAGGAGCTGCCCAGGGTGCATCGGCCAGCGATGGCGCTGTGGGAATCAACTGTCATGCAGCCGCGACGGGCGAAGCCGAAAGCCGACTGACACCCTCCGCCGTCGGGACTGAAGTCCCTCCCACAAGGATGCCCAGCCCCTCCCTGTAGGAGCGGCTTCAGCCGCGACGGGCGTTACCGATGACGCCTGTCGCGGCTGAAGCCGCTCCTACGACAAGCACAAAGGCAGGGCGCCCCGGGTGCAACGCACACCCCCTCAGCCACCACGCTCCTGCTCCAGCACCCGCCGCTGCATCTCGTCCAGGTACTCGTCCAGTTCCTGCACCGAGGTGAAGATCTCGTTCAACGGCACCGCCTTGACCACGTCGAACACCTTGCGGATCTGCGGCTGCGGGTTGACCACCAGCACCCGGCCGTCGCGCGCGGCCAGCACCTTGCGCGCCTTGAAGATCGAGCGGATGCCGGCGCTGCTGATGTAGTCCAGGTGCGAGACGTCCAGCACCAGGGTGGTGATCGGCGTGGCCAGCAGCGGCGCCAGCGCCTCGTCCAGGGCCTGGTAGGTGTGGGTGTCCAGGCGCCCGCTCAGGGTGATGCGTTGGCGCTTGTCCTGCGCCGGATCGATCTGCAGGCTCAACGTGGTCATGCGGGCGACTCCTGAAGGGATGGATCGGCGGGTTGCAGCAGGACGATGCGCACGACGTTGCGGTCGCCGTCGTGGCGGTATTCCAGGCGATCGGCGAGCTGCTGCACCAGGTGCAGGCCGAGGCCGCCGATCGGGCGCTCGGCGATGTCCGCGTCCAGGTCCGGCACCGGTGCGTCGCGCGGATCGAAGGCCGGGCCGCTGTCGTGGAACTCCAGCACCAGCGCGTCGGGCTGCAGGTGCACGATCACATCCACCGGCAGCGGTGCGCGGCGCAGGTGGCCGTGTTCCAGGGTGTTGCAGGCCAGTTCCTCGACGATCAGCCGGGTGCGGCTGACCTGCTCGCCGCTCACGCCGTGGCGCCGCAGCGCCGCCTCCACGCTGTCGCTCAGTTGCGCCAGCGCGTCCAATGCCGGTTCCATCTGCCATCGCAGCATCATCGTGTCGTCTCCCGTGCCGGATCCTGGCGCAGCCGGATCGCCAGCAGGGTAATGTCGTCGGACTGCGGTGCGGGCGCGGTGAACGCGTGCACGTCGGCCAGCACCGCAGCGCATTGCGCCTGTGCGTCGGCGCCGGGCTGCAGCGCCGCCAGCAGCCGCGCCTCGCCATAGGCCTGCTCCTGCGCATCCATCGCCTCGGTGATGCCGTCGGTGTAGCTGAGCAGGGTGGCGCCGGCGGCCAGGCGCCCGTGCAGCACCGGATAGCGCGATTGCGGCTCCAGCCCCAGCGGTGGGCCCGATTCCAGCGGCAGCAATTGCGCATGCCCATCGGCGCCGAGCAGCAGCGGCGGCTCGTGGCCGGCGCTGGACAGCCAGTAGTCGCCGCTGTGCACGTCGATCAGCCCGCACAGCACGGTGGCGAACATGCACGGCTCGTTGCCTTCCACCAGCCGCTGCGAGGCCGCGATCAGGATCGCGTCCGGGCGCGTGTGCCGGCGTGCGGCGATCTCCAGCACGGTCATCGCCCGTGCCATGAACAGCGCCGCCGGCACGCCCTTGTCGGACACGTCGCCGACCACGAACCACAGCAGCCCCGGCTCGGTCTCGAAGAACTGGTAGAAGTCGCCGCCGACCATTTCCGCCGGTTCCAGCAGCGCATGGGTTTCCAGGTGCTTGTGGGCGCTGTCGAAGGTGCGCCCGACCGGCAGCATCGCTTGCTGGATGTCGCGCGCGATCGACAGCTCGCTCTGCATGCGCTGCCGCGCCTGCGCCAGCGTGGCGATCTCGTCCAGTTGGCGCTTGATCGAACCGCGCGCGCTGTCGAAGGCGCGCGCCATCACCCCCACTTCGTCCGCGCGCTCGACGTGGCGCAGCGGGTAGTCGAACGCGCCCTGGCTGAAGTGCAGCGCCGAGTTGGTGAGATCCTCGATCGGCCGCACCAGCCGCACCGTGTAGCGGTGCAGCAGCCACAGCCACAACGCCAGCGCCGCGGCGCCGGCCAGCGCGCCCCACAGCACGATGCGGCCGAGCCCGGCCAGGATGTAGTCCTCCGACACGCTCAGCGCGAAGGTCCAGCCGGTGTCGCCGACGGGCGTGCTCTGGGTCAGGTAGCGGGTGCCGTCCGGCGCGGTGTGCTCGAACCGCACCGGCGTGTGCGTGTCGGCCGCCTGCGCCAGCGGCGACAGGTCCGGCCGCGCCCGCGCCACGTGCGCCTCCAGGGTGCGGCGGAAGCGCAGCGCCGGGTCCGGGTGCAGCACGAACAGCCCGTCCGGCGACAGCAGCATCGGCTGCAGCCCGCTGTTGGCCGGCAGCTCGGCGACGATGGCCTGCAGGCGCTGCAGCGGCACGTCCACGCTGACCATGCCGATCGCCGGCGCCTGCGGGCCGTCGCCGGGCAGGCGCAGCGGCAGGTTGTAGGTGGTGAGGTAGGCGCCACCGCTGCTGGCGTCGCTGTACGGCTCGGACCACCACGGCGCCGGCGCAGTCAGCGTGCGCCGATACCACGGCATGCTGTGCAGGTCGAAGCCCAGCGTCTCCGCCGACTGCTCCTGCACGCCGCCGGCGGTGCGCCGCAGGTGCCAGGCGAAACCGCGGCCATCGTCCTTCAGGGCCCCGGGCTCGATCACCAGCAAGGCGCCGGCGATGTCCGGGTCGCCCTGCAGCGTGGCCTGCAGCAGGCTGCGCAGGTTGAACGGCTGCCGGCCCAATCCCGCCGCGGTGGCGGCCAGGGTGCGCCCGCTCACCTGCACCGAGCCCAGCGTGGCGTCCAGGCTGCGCGCGGTCTGCTGGGTCAGCCCGGCCACCTCCTCGCGCGCGTTGCGCACCATCACCTCGCGCGCGCCCACGTAGAACAGCAGGGCCAGGCCCAGCAGCAGCGCCACCTGCAGCAGGCTGCCCCACAGCAGCAGCCGCGTGCGCAGGCTATGCCGCCAGGCGACCGCGGAGGCGTCCTGCGCTGACGAGGCAAGGGCGATGGCGGCGCTCCACGGGGGCCTGGAGTTCGATCATAAGCGCAGCCGCGGCCGCCCGGCGCAGTGGCCGCCAACGCTGTCCTGTGGGGTGTCCCGGGCCAATGTGACAGTCCGTTCCATACGCTGGCGTACGAGGTCCTGAGAGGCGGTTGCGCTACACTTGCAGGCTTCGAGAAAACACATGCCATCGCGCGCGTGCGTGCGACCTACGGGAGCGTTATGAACTGGTTGAACGAGGTGCTGCAGAACGATCCGAACCCCACTGAGACCCAGGAGTGGATCGAATCGCTCAAGGCCGTCATCGATGTCGCAGGCCCCGAGCGCGCGCATCAGCTGCTGGAGGACATGGTCGAACTGACCCGTCGTTCCGGCGCCTACCTGCCGTTCTCGCCGACCACCGAGTACGTCAACACCATCTCTCCCGCCAACGAGGCCAAGAGCCCGGGCGATGCGGCCATTGAGTGGAAGATCCGCTCGATCATCCGCTGGAACGCCATGGCCACCGTGGTCCGCGCCAACCGCAAGCCGGGCGACCTGGGCGGCCACATCGCCTCCTTCGCCTCCAGCGCCACCCTGTACGACGTGGGCTTCAACCACTTCTGGCGCGCGCCCTCGGACAAGCACCCCGGCGACCTGCTCTACATCCAGGGCCACAGCTCCCCCGGCATCTACGCCCGCGCCTTCCTGGAAGGCCGCATCAGCGAAGACCAGCTCAACAACTTCCGCATGGAAGTGGACGGGCAGGGCATCTCCTCCTACCCGCACCCGTGGCTGATGCCGGACTTCTGGCAGACCCCCACCGTGTCGATGGGCCTGGGCCCGCTCAGCGCCATCTACCAGGCGCAGTTCATGAAGTACCTGGAGCACCGCGGCCTGATCGAGAAGTCCGACCGCAAGGTGTGGTGCTTCATCGGCGACGGCGAGAGCGACGAGCCCGAGACCCTGGGCGCCATCGCCCTGGCCGGCCGCGAAGGCCTGGACAACCTGATCTTCGTGGTCAACTGCAACCTGCAGCGCCTGGACGGCCCGGTGCGCGGCAACGGCAAGATCATCCAGGAACTGGAAGGCGTGTTCCGCGGCGGCGGCTGGAACGTCATCAAGCTGCTGTGGGGCGGCTACTGGGACGCCCTGCTGGCCAAGGACACCAACGGCGTCCTCAAGAAGCTGATGATGGAAACCGTCGACGGCGAGTACCAGAACTGCAAGGCCTTCGGCGGCGCCTATACCCGCGCCAACTTCTTCGGCAAGTACCCGGAGACCGCGGCCATGGTCGCCGGCCTGTCCGACGACGACATCTGGCGCCTGAACCGCGGCGGCCACGACCCGCACAAGGTCTACGCCGCCTACCACCAGGCGGTGAACACCAAGGGCATGCCCACCGTGATCCTGGCCAAGACCGTCAAGGGCTACGGCATGGGCTCGGCCGGCGAGGCGCTGAACCCCACCCACCAGACCAAGAAGCTGGACGACGACGCCGTGCGCGCGTTCCGCGACCGCTTCAACATCCCGCTCAGCGACAAGCAGCTGGCCGACGCCGAGCAGGTGCCGTTCTACCACCCCGGCCCGGACTCGCCGGAAGTGCAGTACCTGCAGGAGCGTCGCGCCGCGATGGGCGGCTACCTGCCGCAGCGCCGCCGCAAGGCCGACCTGTCCATCCCGGCCCCGGGCCTGGACAAGTTCGAGCGCCTGCTCAAGGACAGCGGCGAACGCACCTACTCCACCACCATGGCCTTCGTGCAGAGCCTCAACATCGCCCTGCGCGACAAGGAACTGGGCCCGCGCATCGTGCCGATCGTGGCCGACGAAGCCCGCACCTTCGGCATGGAAGGCATGTTCCGGCAGATCGGCATCTACGCCCCGTTCGGCCAGAAGTACAAGCCGGTGGACGCCGACCAGCTGATGTTCTACCGCGAAGACCAGTCCGGCCAGGTGCTGCAGCAGGGCATCAGCGAGCCGGGCGCGATCTCCTCGTGGATGGCCGCCGGCACCAGCTACTCGGTCAGCAACGTGCCGATGCTGCCGTTCTACATCTACTACTCCATGTTCGGCTTCCAGCGCGTGGGCGACATTGCCTGGCAGGCGGCGGACATGCGCACCCGCGGCTTCCTGCTCGGCGGCACCGCCGGCCGCACCACGTTGAATGGTGAAGGCCTGCAGCACGAAGACGGCTTCAGCCAGGTCATCGCCGGCTCCATCCCGAACGTGCGCAGCTACGACCCCACCTTCGGCTACGAAGTCACCGTGGTGATGCAGTACGGCATCCAGCGGATGATGCAGGAGCAGGTGGACGAGTACTACTACATCACCCTGATGAACGAGAACTACGCCCACCCGGAAATGCCGGCGGGCGCGGAAGACGGCATCATCAAGGGCATGTACCTGCTCAAGGACGCCGGCAAGCCCAAGAAGGGCGAACTGCGCGTGCAGCTGCTGGGCTCGGGCACCATCCTGCGCGAAGCCATCGCCGCGGCGGAACTGTTGGACAAGGACTTCGGCGTCACCGCCGACATCTGGTCCTGCCCCAGCTTCAACGAACTGCGCCGCGACGGCTTCGACGCCGAGCGCTGGAACCGCCTGCACCCGGAAGGTGAACAGCGCAAGCCGTTCGTCACCCAGCTGCTGGAAGGCCGCCAGGGCCCGGCCATCGCCGCAACGGACTACGTGCGCGCCTTCGCCGACCAGATCCGCGCCTTCGTGCCGATGCACTACACCGTGCTGGGGACGGATGGGTTTGGTCGCTCGGATACGCGTGCGAACCTGCGCCGGTTCTTCGAGGTGGATCGCTACTACATCGCGCATGCCGCGATTGCGGCGTTGGCGAAGGAAGGGAAGATGACCGGCAAGGATGTGGCTCGGGCGATCAAGCAGTACAAGATTGATCCTGAGAAGGCTAATCCGGTTGGGGTTTGAACTAAGTGAGTTGACACCACTTTAAACTTAAAGCTAGTCGCCGGAAAGCATGGCGGCATCCTTAGCAACAAAGGCCCGCACTAGTGCGGGCCTTTGTTGTGCGATCTACGAAACCGCAAAACGATGCAGATGATCTTAGCGGCGGGCGGTCGCCTTGAGCGTTCAACCACATGCTGGCCGTAGACAAAGAAATTAGAGCTCAAAAGATCGTAGCGATATAGGATAAGATCGCTAGAGCGAAATTGATTTCGCCAGTCCTGAGTATAAATGGGGGGATGGGATGGCTGTACAACAAGTAATTCAAGTGGGCGCTATCAATGTAGTTCTTCATCCACATCCGGACGGCATTTACGAACGACTTTTACGAGCGGCCTATAAGAGTCGTCAAGTCGCACAGGTCTACTCTGACAGAAGTGGAATTATTAGCCAGCTTTATACGGTTAAAGAGCAGGGTGAAGTGGTTGCACTAGAAGGTGTAATCTCAACTTTTACGAAGTTCGATCCGTCGCTGCCCTGGTTTAATGCTAAAACTGCTGACGATGCTTCGGATGACGATCTCGGTGCATTAGAGGTCCCTGATTATCTAATGCCGAATCATAGAAAGTGCCAGTTCTATTTCGATACTCGCGGGCATCTTTTCTTATTTGAAACAACATCCCGTAAAGGTGGTGTGGCTCCCCGCTCTATGCTTAAGTTTCTTCAGGGGATTCTTTGGACTCCGGGCTTGATAACGAATTTCGGGATGGTGCGGCTGACAGTGGTGCCAGATGCGAAGACCCTAGATGAAGTGGTCGATTGGAAGCAAATAAGAACCCTTAAGCTACAGGCTCATAGGCCTAATCCGGACTATGATGAAGACGATCTCCGTGAGTTTGAAGAGTCGCTTGATGACCAGAACGCAGAAGCACTTGAACTAAAGCTGTCGGCTCAGCCTAACAGTTTCCTAGAACCGTCTGAGCGCACAAGAATATTGGCGGCAATCGCTGCAGACAATGGTTATGTTGAGGCTCATGGACTAGATCCATTAGGGCGACGCGAAGTGAGATCTACGCGCGAACGTAAGCCTCTGTGCGAGATTGAATATTTTGACCCAGAGACAGAAAATTCTTGGGATGTGTTTAAGCGGTTTGCACAGTCGGTAGCCCAGGACATTAGAAGGCGCTGGCGCCGGCGCCCAGCGCGTAGGGCGGAAGCCGATGGGAATAACTAAGCAGTACAAGGGGGTGTTGAAAGGGCTCGGGCAATACTGGTCGGCCTATGGGAAGCTTGCGGCATTGATCAGTTCGCCGTTCCTACATTCAGCCGCGCTATTGACAATGCTTTGCTTTCCTCTTTGGTGGGCTAAAGATTGGTGGGATAAAAGCCTGAGTATTTTACCTTCTGTGCTTGGTTTCTCTATCGCGGGATTTGCACTTCTGCTAGGTGTGGGGAATGACCGCTTTCGTTCTCTGCTCGGAGTCAAAAGAGAAGGGCGTAATCATTCGACGCTCTCAAAGACATCTGCTGGATTCTTTCATTTTGTTCTTATCCAGGCGCTCGCGCTTGCGGTGGCTTTGATTGCTTCAGGGCGGCCGCTTTCGGTAATGCTGGCCGCATTAGATGCTAGCGAGCTGTTAGGTGCAAAAATACTACATATAACGGCTAAATTATTTCGCTTCACTGGGTTCTTTCTATTATGCTATTCGCTGATGACCGCCTTGGCTGCGACCTTGAGTATATTCCGCTTGGCGACTGTCTTCTCAGGCTTTGCGACACGCGAAGAGTCAAAGAAAAATCTGTCTGCGGCTAAGGCGCCCGAATGAAGCTGTTTTTTTACACGAAATTAATTGCGGTAACGGGCTCAGGTTGAGACCAGGAGGGGACATGATGCACATGCTCGACCAAGGAGGCGCGTTCGCCAGTCCACTGCGTTACCCCGGCGGAAAAGGACGATTGGGGCCTTGGCTGGCCACACTGATGCGGGCTAACGGACTCAAGGGCGGCTGCTATGCCGAGCCCTACGCTGGCGGTGCAGGTGCGGCCCTGTTTTTGCTCTTGCAAGGCCATGCAGGGCGTATCGTTATCAATGATGCTGACCCAGCGATTTATGCTTTCTGGGATTGTGTGGTCAATCGCACAAATGCGTTCGTGCGCAAAATCACCACAACCCTCCCCACTATGGAAGCCAGGGTGCTGGCCAAACAGGTGCTTGAGCGGCCGGGCGACTATGAGCCGCTTGAGGTGGGCTTTGCCGCTTTCCTGCTCAACCGCACGAGCCGCTCTGGCATCTTGAATGGTGGTGTTATCGGTGGTAAGGCGCAAAGCGGTGCTTACAGGCTGGATGCGCGTTACAACAAGGACAACCTCATTGCACGTATTCGTTCCATTGGCGAAATGCGTGGAAAGATTCAAGTGCATGGGCTTGATGCACTGGAGTTTTTCGAGAAAGTGGGTGAGCGGCTCCCACCTAAGAAGAGTCTCATATATCTGGATCCGCCCTATTACGTCAAGGGATCGCAGCTTTACCGAAACTCCTACCAGCATGACGACCATGTCGCTGTGGGTGAGGTGGTCAAATCGCTGACGCGACCTGTGCTGGTCACCTATGACGACGCGTCTGCTATTCGCAAAATTTACAGAGGGATGGACTGGACTCTGTTCTCGCTTAAATACTCAACCCATCTGAGCCGTCCGTTGGCGAGCGAGATCCTGTTCTACAAAAATTTGACTCTGCCGATGCCGCCGACGTTAACGCGTGGCGCCAGCTTGGCAGGGGGTTTGCACGCGGCGGCATAAGACATCGGCAAAAAGAAGTAGGGGATTTAACATGAACAAGGCGTTGGCGCAGGTGCTGTCGGACAGTCCGCTGTCCCGGTTGGTAGGAACGTTTGAGGAAGCCTTTGTAGGATACGTATATCGTCTTTCCTACGACGAATGTTTCATCCAGACTAACGATGCGTTCAAACAGCATGTAAACGGAATACCCCATAACTCCTTCCTGGTCGCCGCAGGTTTTGATCCGGCCAATTTTTCCCGTTCGGTCGATGTAGATCGCGAGGTAGTGCTACTTCGAGTTCTGGGGCCGGCGGCACTGCCGCAGGACGGTGATATGGTGCGCACCCGGATCGAGCACCACCAGCGCCGCCTGGAGAACGAAAAATTGCCCGTTGATGTCAACGATGGGCTGGACCCGATGACCGCCAGCGAGTTGCAATGGGGTGGAATGCGCTGCCGCGTGCTGGGCACCTTCTACACTCAAGACGGACAGCTGCGTTTAGGCAGCGATCTGGAAAACTTCATGAGCCTTTCGCGTATGCGAGCTTACAAGCCTCGCGGCGAAGCGCTGGAGTTGATCGTCAACCACATCAATCCAGAGACCGCCGCCAAGGCGCGGGAGGATGCCCTAAAGGCTGGTTTCAAGGACACGCCACTGCCCATAAATATCGGTCAGGTGCGTTATACCTCCACAGACCGCCTGCATCGCGGTGCGGGCGAGGTGCGCGTCCAAGTTCGCATCCAGCCTGCCGATTTCCTGGCACGTCGCACTGCTGTGCTAGGCATGACACGCACGGGTAAGTCCAACACGGTCAAAACGACAGTGGCGTCCGTGGCGATGGCCGCACTCAAGTCGGACATTCGTGTAGGGCAACTCATCTTCGACGTCAATGGTGAATACGCCAACGCCAATCATCAGGACGATGGAAGCTCCATTGCTGAGGTCTTTGGACCCGAGCATGTGGTTCGCTATCGGGCCATGACGACGACAGGCTTTCAGGATCTGCGCACCAACTTCTATGAAGAGCCGGCTCAGGCAATTGGGTTGATACAGTCTTTGTTTCGAGCCAATCCGGGACCCTATACCGGGCAGGACCTCGAGCAATTCCTGGGCACCTCACTGGAGGAGCCGGACGCTTCTGACCGCAGCGCACATACACGATGGAAACGCCATGTAGCGGTATTCCAATGCATGCTTTACAAGGCTGGCTATCCGGTGCCTCGCGACTTCAAGATCGATGTGACTGCCGGAACAGCGATGGTTCAGTCCGTGAAGCAGGCGCTGGGCCAGGACGTGTCCACCCCACCGAAAGCGGCCTCGTTGGAAGAAGCTTCTGAGTGGTTCTTGAACGTCCGGCAAGCAAATCTTGCACGCAAGCAGCAACAGTCGGCGAACCAGAAGCCGCAGATAGGGCTGGAATCTTCCACGCCTGGCAATGCGGCGGTCGATCCGACCCTAGAGGCGCTTTTGAACATGCTCGCCCGCGAACGCAGTGCCGGGCAGCCAATCGGTGGTTTTCGGGCGATCGTAGCCTATACGCCCTACCACTCTGCCCATCGTAGTCGCGATGTCATTGAAGAGGTTTTGGGCCATCTGGATGCCGGGAGCATTGTCATTCTGGACCTGTCGGTGGGACCTGTGGAAATTCGAGAAGTGCTATCAGAGCGAATCGCCCGGCAGTTGTTTGAGCGACAGATGCGCAAGCTCAATGCGGGTGAGGTCCCCCAGAATGTCGTGCTGTATGTAGAAGAAGCGCACAACCTGATTGGCCGCAAAGCCGAGCTGACCACAACTTGGCCTCGGATCGCTAAAGAGGGCGCCAAGGCGCGCATCGCGTTTGTTTATGCGACCCAGGAGCCATCCTCGGTGCATCCGAACATCCTGGCCAATACGGAAAACTGGTTCGTCACGCACCTCAACAACGACGATGAGCTCAAGACGCTCGGGAAATTTTACGATTTTGCCGACTTCCTGCCCTCCTTGAAGGCAGCTCAGGATGTCGGTTTTGCCCGAATCAAGACCTTGTCGGCTCCCTTTGTCATTCCCACTCAGATCAACCGCTTTACGCCCGAGGCCTTGCGCAATGAGCTTGCGGGGGTTAAGGCCAAGCCGGGCCGCGGAGGCTGATATGCCCTATGCACGCGAAAGTGCAGGCAAGGGCGGGCACGCAGATTTCGTGCGAAATCCCGATGTAGTCGCCTTCTTGGGGGAGTGCGGCTATATGCGCCCACCATCGGAGGAGGAGGCCGCTCGTCTGGCGCAGTCCTTCCTGCCTGCTCCCAGCGGCGAGGTGTTGCTACCTCGTCATGTATTGGCCTCCGATGCGAGCAAGAGCGATACACCCATCAGCGAGCGCCTGCCCAGCACCCAGGTGGGCTTCCTCAAGATCAGCCATGTGCTGGTCAATATGACTAAGTATGCGGGCCTTATCGACCCGCAGAACCGCTTTGTCGATCCTTTCAAGGTGTCGGAGATCCATCGGGATGCCCATCCACTGACTTTCACAATGCCCGGTAGCAACATTCGCTACAAGGGCGCTTCCTGTGTGAAGGACGGCTTTCGTGCCGCACTGTTTGATCAACTCTCGCATGTGGCCTCTGACGGCGGCCGCCGATCGGTGGCTCAGGTGCTAGTGGATCTGGAAGATGGAGCCACGATAGAACTGGACAAGTGTCCTTCCTGCGCCGACAGCACAAGGAGGTATCAGTTCAATGGCAACACTCTAGTGCATGAGTGCGGTCAGTGCCGCGGTTCCATTTATGTCACTGACTTTTTGCGTTTACATGAGGGAATCAGCGATTTTGGTGATAACAGCGCGGCCATGACCCGCATGATGAACGCCTTGGAGCATCTGATGATCGCCGCGTTTATCCTCGAGGTTGAGCGCGGGGATGTGGTGCGATTGGCTGACCTAACATTCGTATTGGATGGCCCGTTGGCTATTTTTGGCGAGCCGGCCAAGCTGTCTCAGAGGCTGCAGCGGCTCATCCACCGCATCAATGCCGAGCTTTCACGCAGAGGTCTTCGTAATATGCTGGTTCTAGGGCTGCAAAAGACCGGCGGATTGATGGATCACGCCAAACTGATCGAAAAGCACTTGCCGGCTGGAACGTTCAGGGTGGTGGATGATGCGTATCGCAACGAGTACATCACTGGCGGAGACCTGCCCGCCGCCAACTTTGGCAATGAGACCTACTACGGGCAAGATTTCCTGTTCAAGACGGAGAAGGGGCGCATCTTCAACTTCGCTATCCCGTATCCTTTTGCTGATAAGAGGGCACCAAGCGCCGACCAGAGCTTTGCACAAGCAAAGGTCGAGTTGGCCCGTTATGGTGATCTGGTCCAGCAAGCATGCGATCTTATCCGGCACTTTGAGATGGACCTTTACGACAGCGCAATCGTGCCGGTGGCTTTGGCCCATCGTCACGCTTCCATCAGCCTGATGCCAGGCGGAAAAGTGTTAGACCTGATGGTCAGAAGCGCTCTCAAATCTTAGGATACAGACATCGCCAGGAACAGGAGTCCGCCAGGAACAGGAGTCAGAGTACACTTCCTTTACTAGTATCCGGGAACAGGGGTCAGAGTGCACTTCCTCTGCGCTTATTTCAATTTTCGGCGGTTTAGTCGCCGTGCCGGCCCATTGACGTTGCGTTAGAGCAATCCGATTTCCCAATGCAAGGTCTACAAGTTGCTATTGACACTCCATGGAGTGCAGTAGCAATCTCCACTCCAAGGAGCGTCGAAACTCCTCTAAGAGCGGTACCCACCTCCGACAAACCGGTGGGTTTTTTGTGCCTGAGGCTCGGGCGCAAGCCGACGCGATGCCTGCGTCGGGAGGGCGGCTAATACAACACCCTTCGGGGAAATACGCCCGCCGGCTCTTAGCGGTTTCGAACCTCCCGACTTCCCGTCCGCCATGCGTGGCGGACGGACCCCTTCATGGAACGAGGAGGCAACGATGGCGCACGACCGTTTGGACGACGACGACATGCCCGGCTATTTCCTGCCGGAGGACAGCCAGTTCCGCCTGGCGAAGCTGCGCGATCACGTGCGCTTCCTGGTCCGGCTGGCGCAGCCGCGCACGCAAGCCGAGGAGCGCGCCGCCGAGCCCAAGGTGCGCATGGGCGAACTGGCGCTCTGTCTGGAGCTGTTGGCCGAGCAGGTGGACCTGGTGCTGGACGCGTTGTCCTATCCCGCCCAGCGGACCGACACGACGCGCGGCGCTTGGTCCGATGCCACGGCCCAGGCAGCACCTGACGCCGGTGGCGGCCCGTTCCGGGTGACGCAGCAGCAGATCGACAGGCTCACGCTGCTGGCCGAGACCGTCTCGGCCAATGCCCAGGTGATGGCGGCCGGCGATGCGTCCGAGCGCGCCGGCCAGGCGCTGCCGAATGTGGGCAACACCCTCTACGCCGCAGCGAACGAAGTGCATGAACTGCTGCTGCAGATCGCACGCCAGCCGCTGCGCGACCTACCGTCGAACCGCGTCCGCGAAGAGCGGGCGGTCTATGCGCTGGAATCTGAAGCGCCGCCTGCGGGAGGTGGGTGGCTACATTGATCCTAGCTACATTGGCGCGGTGCGGGCGCTTTATAAGAAAAGGCCGGCCCGACGCTTTGGGGCCGAACAGGGCGGCAGCGAGCGTCCGCGTGGGCTACGGCATACTCGCGCCGACTGGCCGGCCGGACTACTCTCTAGTGCAAGAGAATCGAAGCGAGTGTGTCATGGTGACAGCGAAGCACCTGATCGGCATCCTCTTCATTGCCGCGACGCTGCAATTGACAGGATGCCAGGCTGACTCGGCTCAGCCCCCAGCGCCGGACCGGGCGCCGCATGCCAAGGAGGAATCTGCAATGAGAACGACTGTGCCGCTGGTCAGGCCGCTGAGCCCGCACGTGTTGGCTGATGTCATCACGTTGGATTTCGATGTTCCCGCTCAGGCCGATGATCCGGAGCCGCCCATCCTCATTGGGGTGAGGGTAACGGCCCCGAATGCCGAGGCTGCGCTTTCCCAAGTGGACCGCCTACGCGATGCCGGCGTCACCGCGCAGGTCCACCTCTATCGGCTCACGGGGGCAGGCGAGGAGCCCGTGGCATTGCAGCGGAGCGAGCTGGTGGGGCGCACCGAGTACCGGACCGTGGCATTGGACCGCGACGGACATGTGCCAGGCCTTCTCAAGGCGAATGCAGATGAGCCGACGATGCGCGCCGCTGGATTGATCGCTTCAAGTGCCGCTTACCGTGAAATGGATCTGGCGTTTGTTCGGGATACGCAGCCCGGCCAATACAGGGTATCCGTCCGCTTCGAGGATAATGTCCGTGCTTTGGAGCAGGCGAGCCCGGAACTGTTGGTCGCCTTCACGGCCAAGGCGAAGTAGGAACCCACGGTCATTGAGTGCGTCACAAGGATGTGCTTGCCAATCTGCTGATGAAGGGAGTATTTCCCTCGTCTATCGTCGGTTGAAGTTGATTGTGCGAGCATGCCCGTGCATTGCGTCCAGCATCGAATCCCTACGAGGAGGCCCGCGTGAAGAGTGTACTAAGCCAAGCGCGCATTCCTGCGCTGGCGCTGGTGGTGGGGCTGCTGGCGGGATGTGGTGGAGCCCCGCAATTTGCGGAACGGAACGTCGTCAAGGAGCGAAGCGATATGCGAACTGAAGTGCCCTTGGTACGCAACCTGGATCCAACTGGTCCAGCGGAAGTCCAGGTGGAGTTTGAAGTGCCGAAACAAGGCAATGACGAAACGCCACCCGTCTTCATCGGGGTCAGGATCGCAGGTGAGGATGCGACCGCCCTTGCCGATCTTGCCGACCGACTGGTGCGTACCGATATCGTGGCGGTTCTCCAGCTTGAGCGGATCGACGCTTCTGGTGCGACGAAGGTGGAACTCCTGCGGAGTGAGCGCATCGACCGGGAGCGGGACGCGCTTGTGCCACTCCCAGCCGACGGAACGGCGGCGGGCCTGTTCGATTTCGATGCCGACGTGACCACGATGCAGGACGCCGGTCTGCTTTCGCCGAGCAAGCCGGAAAGAGAGCTTGCATTCTCCTTCAGCCCGTCGCTGAAGGCGGGACACTATCGGTTGAGGCTGCGTGTGGATCGGCATCGCGAGGCGCTTGTCGAGGCGCATGCGCAGCTCTTGATTGCGTACACATCAAAGGGAAAGTAAGAGGTGGCGGACATGGATAATCCGGATAAGCGTTATACCGTGACGGTGTATGTGGCAGCGCCTGGAACGCCAACGCTTCTGTCTGGCGGTACGTCGGCTGCGGGTCATGTCTACTACGCGATCGACGACGGCACGACGAAGAATAGCTATGGCTTTGCTCCCAAAAATCATGGGGACTACAGTGGGCCGGGCAAAGTCTTCAACAACGACGTAAAGGACTACAAGGATCCTTACTACTCGCGCACGATGGAGATCGATAAAGCGCAGTACGACAAGCTGAAAGACTTTGGTGCGGATCCAAAGAAGTACGGCTTCGACATGCATTACAACGGCGGGACGAACAGTTGTATCGACTTCACCTGGGGCGCGCTCAACTACGCCGGGCTGCACCGTCGGGACCGCCATGGCGCCATTGACGAAAAGTTCGAGGGCGACCTCAAACCATTGAGCAACAAGGAAGATATCCAAAGCATCCCCGCGCCCAAGCCGGGAAGCGAGCTCAACAAAGAGCATCACAACCCGATGCCGAAGCAGACCATCCTGCAGAAGGCCATCACCGAAAATGGGACGCAAGGCGAGCCGAGCGTGTCAGGGAGGCTCGCTGGTGCAGGGCCTGAGCGACCACGCGACCCATTGCTGCAGCAGGCAGAGTCCGCGGTGGTGAAGCTGGAACAAGGCTTGGGCCGGGATTACGACGGCGACAGTGCCAAGTTGGCGGCAAGTGCCGCCTACCTCGCGAAGGAAAGCGGCCTTTCGCGCATCGATCATGTGGTGCTGAGCCAGGACTCACGCAACGTACGTTCAGGCGAGAACCTGTTTGTTGTCCAGGGCGCATTGAACGACCCCGCGCACCTGCGTGCGCATATGCGGACGGAGGATGCGTTGCGCAAGCCCGTGGAAGAGACGCTGGCGCAACTGCAGTCGTTGAACGAGGCGCAACGCTTAAGCCAGGCGCAGGGCGTGGACCAGCTTTCTCAGGTTCAATCCAAGCCTCATCAAATTTGACGGCCAGTACCATGTGGCTGCGCACGCGACGTCCTAGATGTCGTGAGATCGCTATGGCGATGGCCACTTTCTTGCTGGCGGCATGTGCTTCCATCCAGGTGCCACCCGTGCGACTGATCGCCAAGGAGGGCGCACACGCCACGGCGGTGACCAAGATCGGGTCGGTCTTCTTGATCAGAATAGTGAGCGTGTTGCCTGGTAACTCACGCGCAGCCGAAAAGTTCACTGTCCTCGATGAATGCCGAAGCGGAAAGCTGCACGTCGCCTTACGGCGACAGAAAGGTGCGGAGCCCTATGCTGCGCCCACCTGTTCTGCAGTGCTGGCGGCACTTCAGTACGCCGTCACTACTTCGAAACTGCCTGGAGTGGAGTTGGAGCTGACTGTGGATCTGATCAGTCCAGGCCAACTGCTCATCGCCCGCACGTCATCGCTGGCAACGGCGGCCAGCGCAAGCGCGCGCTATGCATTCGCGCTGGACAAGGAGAGCGACTTGGTTGCCGCGAATGTCGTCTCCACGACGGCACACGAAACATTCCATCTGCTGCGTGGCCTCAGCGGCGCGACGTCCGATGTGCAAGAGGAAGAGCATCTGGCTTATACGATGGGCACATGTGGGCAACTGCAGGCCCTAGGATGGGTGCGGAGCAAGGATCTGCCATCCATTGCGCTTCCACAGCACGCCGAGGGCATTTCTGAAAGAGTCAATGCATCCAACGCTGCAGGCATCTCAGTGGCGAAAGATCTCATGCCGTTCATACGGGATGGCGTGGTGATCAAAGACTCGCCCGAGGGAATATCAATGGCGCAGTTCTGCCAGACGGTGCTTCAGTGAGCCGAACCGCCAATCGGTAGGCTACGTCGATCTTGTGGATATGGACAGTACGCCATGCGGTCGGCTACGTTTTGGTAGGAGGTCAACGAGACCTGCCATTTCACGGGTGCTGGGGCCGCAAGGAGGGCGCGATGGCGAGATCATGCTGGTGGCTGGGACTGATCGCTTCCTCTTTGGTTGGATGCGCCACCGCCTCTACTAGCGATGTCGTGGCGGCAGGTTCTGGAGATGCAATCTGCAAGCAAGCCATCGATTGGGATGATGGCGGATCGATGCTCGCACAGAAGATCGCGCCGACGGTCGTAGAGGGCGATGCAGGACGAACCTATCATTTCGACCTGCGAGGAACAGGCGGCTTGCGGTCGCTGGATGCCAGCTGCGGGTGGGGCAGCTACGCCGAGTGTGCCTTCACCGCACATCAGGTGGACGGCAAGGCGTACCGGTTTTCCGATCTCTCCACCTTCGGTCTTTGGCAGATGCAAGGCCGCCTATATCTGCTGTATCGCATCATGTCACCGAAGACCGACGCAGCGGCGCGCAAGCGCCGAGTGATGGCGTTGGCCGACCCGCCTGTGGAACTCTGCAATCAAATCGGCGACTACTCGAACCTCATGTAGACGCTCTCGCTGAATCCACAGATTGCCTATGCGCCTACTTCCCGCCGGATCATCGAGACGACAGCGCTCTGACATCAGGCGGCCCATGACCAAGCACGTCAGAACCATGGCCTTGGCACTGGTTGACGCCGGCGCGCGTTTACAACGCAGTTGGATGCGTCTGCTGACCTTCCACTGCCTGTTGATCGGATCGTTTTGCACGAAAGCGCTGGCGGCGGATGTGCCCCGCATGTCGGTCGAGGGGATCAACAAGCACAGCGTCATCACCGGGATGGGGCTGTTTCTGACGCGCTCCCAGGTGGCAACCCAGGGTGCCGCGCAGCCTATGCACTTTCAGCGACGCAGCGTGTGTAGCGATCGCCGAATCAAGGTAGCGCTTGCCAAGGGGCTGGAGCGCACGCCTGAGCCGATCTGCCGCGTCGCCTCCGAGGCGCTCGCGTTCGTCAGCGCCCAGTCGCACGTGCAGAACATCGCCATAACATTGCTGGTGGTGCCCAGCCGGGTGGACTACCAGGCGACCTTCTACAGGATAGGCAAAGGGCCAAAGCTGGTCCTCATCGCCCCAGTGTTGCGGAGTGAAGCGGCGACGCTGGCCAACATCGCCGATCTGGTGGCACACGAGGGTTTCCACGTGGGCATGTTCGCCGCGGGCGACGTGGCGCTGGCTGGGAACGAGTACGCTGCCTACCACTATGGGCTGTGTGGGCAATTGGTGGCATTGGGTCAGGTGGAGCCCTCGGCGCTACCAGGCTTTGGTGTGGGCTCGAACGATCCGCATCTTGTCGATTCATCCCAAAGCGCCGAGCGTGTGCGGGACGAGGTACTCGGGGCTTTCGATGGCCTTCCCATGACGAGAGAAAGCACCGCCGGCCAGGCGCTGCTCGCGCAATGCCATGCGATTGCGCCTGCCAGTCCGAACTAGTGAGGCTGCTACTCTCTGATCTTCAGCCTGCCGGCGCGAACGTGGCATTCGCCGGCGTCAGCCTCCAGTACGGGGTGTGGAGCGAGACGATTGCGGCGCGAGAAGCGATCGATCCGAATCCGTGCCTGGCTTTGGCGGACCAGCAGATGCCTTGCCCGTGATGATGCGCTAGCATCCCGGTACACGACGGCGCGCGGCGCCGTTCTTCAGGGGGACATCGATGAAACATGGCATGCTGGCCGCCGTCGTGGCGGCCTTGCTGTGCGGCTGTACCGTGGTCTCGCCCGATCCGGGGCAGCAGGCGGTGCTGGTGGACAAGCCGCTGCTGTTCGGCAAGGGCGGCATCCGCCTGGACGACGTGCGCGATCCCGGCCGCACCTACACGTGGATGACGACGTCGGCGGTGTACGTGGACACCACGCCGCAGACGGTGCAGGTGGCCTTCGACGACTTCTCGTCCAGCGACAACATCCTGTTGGACTTCTCCACGCAGATTCAATACCGCATCACCGCGCCGGCGCGGCTGCTGTCCGGCTTCGGCCAGGACTGGTTCAAGAACAACGTCGCCAGCCAGTACGCGGCGATCGTGCGCGACCAGGTCAAGCGCTACGACATGACCAAGATGATGAGCGACCCGGACAGTGCACGGAAGATCGACGAGGCGGTGACCGAGAACGTGCGCGCCCTGGTCAAGGAACAGGGCCTGCCGATCCAGATCCAGAACATCACCCTCGGCCGCGCCCGCCCCAATCCCGACGTGCTGCAGCAGATGAACCTGACCGCGGCGCAGCAGCAGCGGGTCAAGACCCTGGTGGAAGCCACCACCGCCGAGCGCCAGCGCGAGCAGGAACAGGTGGCCAAGGCCGATGCGGACAACGCCTACCGCAACCGCATGGGCCTGACCCCGGAGCAGTACCTGGCCAGCCAGATCGCCGAGATCAATGCTGACGCATGCGCCAAGGCGCAGGCTTGCTACATGGTGCCGTCGGGGACGTCGGTGATCGCCAAGTAACGCGCCGTGGTAGAGGCGGGCTTTGGATGGCCCGCCTCATGTCGATTCGCTCGCACTGTGCGTGTCGCCGAAGCGGCACGCCGCAGCGGTTGTCGCCACGCCGCGGGTCTGCCACTGTGATCGCCGTGTCCTGCGAAGAGATCCGCAGATGGAGCCCGGACAATCCCCACTATCGCAGCGCCCGCCGGCGACCCGCCTGTTCGCGCTGCTGGCGCGCGACGCACGCATCGGCGTGATCTTTCGCCGCGGGCCGAGCAAGCAGGTGCAGTTGATCCACTGGGATCTGCGCGACGACAGCTTCGTGCATGGGCAGTGGTTCAAGGGCCGCATCTACGAGCGGCGCTGCGATCTGTCGCCGTCGGGGCGGCTGCTGGTGTATTTCGCCTCCACGCAGCGAGGCGACTACGGCACCTGGACGGCGCTGTCGCGGCCACCGTTCTTCACCGCACTGGCGCTGTGGCCCAAGGGCGACTGTTGGGGCGGCGGCGGGATGTTCGAGGACGAGCAGACCTTGTTGTTGAACCATCGGCCGCACGAGGGGCGCGATCCGTTCCCGATGCCGACCGGCTTCCAGTTGCCGCACCATCTGCAGGTGCGTCCGTTCGGTAAGCATTCGGGTGGCGGCGAGGACGAGCCGATCGACGGCGTGTTGCGCGAGCGCGATGGCTGGCACCTGCACAATGATGGCGAGGGCGAACGTTGCGGCCTGCGCGGCGATGCGCTGTTCCGCTTCAGCCGCCCGCGCGTGCGCGAGAAGGTTGGCGCCAATGGCCGCCGCCTGCAGTCGCTGCTGCATGTGGTCGGCCAGGACAATCATGCATGGTACGGCCTGGATCACCGGGTGCTGGACCGCGAGGGCAACGTGCTGGTCGATCTGCCAGGCAGCGACTGGGCCGACTGGGACGGCGGCGACCTGGTGTTCGCACGCGATGGTGGGCTCTATCGCCTGCGCAAGAGCGACTTCCGCGAGGCGGCGCAGCAGCGCGCGCAGGCCTCCCAGTTGCTGCACGATTTCAGTAACGCGCGCTTCGCGCCATTGGCGCCGACGGCGGATGCGCTGAAGTATTGAGCGATCCGTGCAGAGCGCCTTCAGTAAACCTCTTCGAACAACGCGTCGTTAAACGGAAGGTATGGCTTTAGGAAATCTTTAGCAGCGACCGGAGCGCCTTTGTAGGAGCGGCTTCAGCCGCGACAAAGCCATGCGTAGAGACGCGGCATCCGCCCGGCCAGCGGCGTGAGTACCACACCTCACTGTGGTGGCACACCTAGCAGGAACTTCATTCCACGGGTGAGGCCGCGCGGCGCCACGCTCAAGTGATCCTCGTCGGCAAGCACGTCCAGCTGCAGGCGCAGCGACGGATAATGCCGCCCGCGCAAGGTCTGCACCATCTGCTGCGCGTCGGTCACCATGTCGTAGGTCTTGCCGTAGCGGCGCTGTTCGTACTCGCCAACATAGACGTAGACCTTCGCGGGCAGGTCGCGGTGGCTGGAGGCAAAGCGCGCTTCCTCGGCGCGCACGGCATGTTCGCCGAACCAGTACGACGGACTGCCCAGGATGTAGCCGGAGAAAAGCTCCGGCGTGCTCAGCAGGATCTGCGTACCGAGCAGCCCGCCGTACGAATGGCCAAGGAACAGGCGCCGCGCTTCGTCGGTGCGATAGCGCTGCGCGACGAACGGCAGCACCTGATCGCGCAGATAGGCGATGTAGCTGCTGGCACCCCCATGCGTCGCGCCAGCGGACGCGGCGCCGCCGTCCTC
The DNA here is from genome assembly GCF_014199795.1 of Xanthomonas sp. 3498. NCBI lineage: Bacteria > Pseudomonadati > Pseudomonadota > Gammaproteobacteria > Lysobacterales > Lysobacteraceae > Xanthomonas > Xanthomonas sp. 3498. The sequence goes on along the minus strand of NZ_JACHOH010000007.1, from coordinate 90,421 downwards.
GGTGGTGGGCGTGTAGTCGCGGCGCCGGCTAGGCATCGGCGCGTCGCCGAGCGCATACGACAAGCCCACCAGGATGAAGTCCTCGATAGCCGGCCCTTCGCCGTTCAAGCGTCGCGCGATCTGGCGCGCCACCGGAAACGCATAGTCGGCATCGGTGACGTACAGCACCGGGTAGCGCCGCTCAGGATGGTCCGCGTAGCCGGCAGGCAACGCCACGAACACCTGATAGGTGCGGCCGGAGACAGGGTCGGGGACATCCCACACCTCCGTCCCGACCAGTTCGTAAGCCGCACCGCTGCCGCGCTGACCGCCGAGCTGCGTCGCCACTGTGCGTGCGGGAGGGCGCGCAGGTTGCGTGGTGGCAGTCGCTGCCGCGGGTGCTTGCACCGCGTTCGTGCACCCCGCCAGGAGCAGGGATGTCCAGACCAGCCACAGTGCTTTTCTCATTCCTTCGCTTCCGTTTGCTTGTAGCACGCGCGCAAGTCGGCGTGCCTGCATGGTGCCATGGCTGCGCGAGTGCCGGCGCCTCCCGTGTGCATCGCGCGCAAACCCGCTCCGCCAACCCCGCGGCGCGTGTCGACTGGACTTGCGAGAAGGGATTCCGGCGCTGGCCTCTTCCCTCTGCATGAAAGGTGGATTAGGTTGCATGCACTGGGGGGAATCGCATGCGTATCGCGTTGGTCATCGCCGTTGCCGTTGCATCGCTCTGGCTGCTTGCTGCAGGAAGTGTTGCAGCGCCGGCTGGGCGGCAAGTCCCGATCAGGATCGTCTCGGTCTCGATCCAATACACGTACATGGGGTGGGGGTACGTCGATGAAAGGTTCCACTTGGTTCCGGCGCGTAACGGCATGGGGTTTATCATGCGGTGGACGGACAACGATGGCACGAGGCACGCTGAGCAGCAGGTCGCCACGGACAAGGTGATGGCGTTGTTCGCGGCAGCGCGTGCTCCCCGCATCGACCGCGCGACTGGGCTGGGCGAGTTGCAGCAGCGAGCGATGGCGGCGGAGACGATAACCAAAATCCGCAACGCGCTGTTTGTCGCTTCGAATTGCTCCCCCCTGCAACGGCGCCAATTGCGCGCCGCGCAAGCGAATGGGGATAGCGTGAGGGGCGCGCTTGAGCAGATCTACCGGGAGCCCATTTCATGGACCGACGATGATCCGTCCATGACGGTTCGCATCGTGCTCGAACGCGGGGTGCCGATGGAATTCTACTCGCAGTCGCAAAAGCCGTTCATGCTGTCATGGATCCAAGGCAAGCCGGTGTTCGGACGAGATGAGGACATGAATGGCCCCAGGGCGACCTGGTCACTGCCGCTCAGCGATGCGCTTGCGGAAATCCTACCCGCCACGTCGCCCGCGCGAAAGCGCCTGGCGCGCAAGCAGTTGGTAACGGTGTTGGCTCGAAACCTGGAACGTGGCGCCCCCACGTCTTGCCCGCAGAGGACATATCGCGACAAGTTTCAGTTAGGGAATTGAAACTTCGCCCGCTCGGTTTGCTGGCGAGCCGCCCAGGCAGGGATCCGCACTGACTTCCACGTCGTGCTGCGCGTATAGACTGGTGTCCCAACTCCCAGGGACGTCCGATGAAACTGCTTCGCCGCCTGCTGCTGCCGGCCTTGCTGTGCGTCGCCGCACTCGCCCAGGCCCAGGACGACACCCGCCGCATCGCGGTGACCATCGACGACCTGCCGTGGCAGCGCATCGAGCAGACGCCGCCAGCGCAATTGCCGGCGCTGCATGGGCAATTGATGGCCGCTCTGCAGCAAGCGCAGGTGCCCATCGTCGGCTTCGTCAACGAGGACAAGCTCGAGCAGGATGGGCAAGTGCAGCCACAGCGCGTGGCGATGCTGCGCGATTGGCTGGACGCCGGCTATGCGCTGGGCAATCACACGTATGGCCACGTGAATCTGCACCAGGTCGGCGTGCCGGCGTACGAGGAGGCGATCGTGCGCGGCGAGCGCACCTTGCGGCCGTTGCTCGCCGAACGTGGTCAGTCGCTGCAGTGGTTCCGTCATCCCTATCTGGCGACCGGCCGCAGCGTCGCCGATCGCGAGGCGGTCAACGCTTTCCTGGCGGCGCATGGCTACCGCATCGCGCCGGTCACTGTCGACAGTGGCGAGTGGGTGTGGGCGTTCGCCTACGCGCATGTATTGGACGAGCCGCCAGGTCCGGCACGCGACGCCCTGCTGTTGCGCCTGCGCAAGGGCTACGTGCCGTACATGCTCAACAAGCTGGATTACTTCGAGCGCGAATCGCAAGCCCTGTTCGGCCGCCGCATCCCGCAGGTCTGGTTGATGCACGCCAATGCGCTCAACGCGGCCGCCTTCCCGGACCTGGTCGCGGCCACGCGCCGCCGCGGCTACGCCTTCATTGGCCTGGACGAGGCGCTGCGCGATCCCGCTTATGAACATGCCGAGGGCTACACCGGCCCCGGCGGGATCAGCTGGCTGCATCGCTGGGCGATGGCCGAGGACAAGCCGAAGGACTTCTATGCCGGCGAACCGGTGGTGCCGCGCTGGGTGTTCGCGCTGTCTGGGGTGGATTCGGAGTAGCACAGAGCGTGCAGCTGCCGACGAGTCCCGGCAGGCCTTCACCGTCCACGCACGCATCCCGGAATCACGATGACGCCTCTCCGCTCACGCTGACGCCCATGCCCTCGTCCAAGACGCCTCCGTGGAAGAAGCCGAATCCGCGCGGTCAGCGCAGCCAGCCGTTGTCGCCATCGCAGAAGGCGGCCGCGCGGCAGCGCGCCGAGGAGAACGGCCGCCCGTATCCGAACCTGGTCGACAACATGTGGGCCGCGCGGCAGCCGCACGCGTCGCCCTCGTCCGTCTCCGACATCGGCGAGGAATGAGCCAGGCGCGTGTGCCTGGATGAGGGCGTGCCTGGCGCGCGTGTCGGAGAAATGTCGAAGTTCGCCATGGCGTTCGCGGGTCTGGCTCGCGGGCCATGCGCGATTGATGAATGCCGCTGCACCGAACAGAGGCCGCACCCTTGGCCTGCGCCGAGCGATGCCCATACCGTGCCGTGCCGGCACTGGGCCGGTCATTGCATCCAGGTACGGGTATGACTCCGCAAGAACAGCAGCTTCTCGAAGACTTCCTGGCGCGCCTGCGTAGCGCCGGCGGGGTGGCCAAAGATCCACAGGCCGACGCGCTGATCCACGCGCGGCTGGCCGATCAACCCGATGCCATGTATCTGCTGGTGCAGCGCACCTTGCTGCTGGAGCACGCGCTGGAGGCCGCCAAGGCGCAGATCGCGCAGTTGCAGCAGGCAGCGCCACCGCCGCCGCCTGCCAGCTTCCTCGGCCAGGGTTTCAACGCGGCGCCGCCGCCGTTGCCGCCGGCGCCCGCTACCGCAGGCGTCGCGGGCGCCGGCGCGCCCGGCTGGCGCGAGCGCTGGTTCGGTGGCGGTGCCGCGGCTGCCGAGCCGACGCCCCCTCCGGCCGCGGCGCGCGGACCGAGCTTCCTCAGCACCGCGGCCACTACGGCGGCCGGCGTGGCCGGCGGCATGTTCCTGTTCGAAGGCGTGGAAAGCCTGTTGGGTGGCCACCACGGTGGCGGCCTGTTCGGTGGAGGTGCGCCGCAGGAGACGGTGGTCGAGAACATCACCAACAACAACTATTACGACGACACGCCACAGCAGGACATGGGCCAGGACTTCCAGGACGACGGCGACTTCGGCAACGACAACTGGACGTGATGCCGGGCGCGCTTGCGTTACCGCACTGGTCGTCTGATCGAGCGAGTGCCAGCCGGCGCTCGCAATCGGGGCGCTTCGAAGCATCGACGCGCCCGGTTGGCACGAGTTTCTATTCTTCAATCTATTCACGGTTGGTGCGGCGGGCTGGCGCAGGAACGCAAAAAAATCGCAGAAAACAGGCATAACCTTGCCCTGCGCCAGCCGATTGTCTATTCATGAATCCATTCAATCGAAGTCATGCGCGAGGTCCGGCGCATGGGTTGGACGCGCGGCTTCGTCTCGCTTGCGCTGGTGCACGCGGTCTGCCCATCGACTGGGGACGGTTCGCGCTGTGGTTGCGCGCGATGGCTGGCTAAGCCGCGCGAATGCGCTTCGCCCACGCGCTGACGTTGCCGTCAAATCCACATCAGTACGACGATTGGCACGTGGCTACCGGCATGGCGTTGCTGCTGCGGGTCATCGAGCACGCCCACGTGTCCGCGCGATTCAAGCGCATCGCGCGGGATGCGCTGGCGCAGTCGACGCGTGCCGTGCCTCGGATCGGCTGAGCGCTTGCGCGTCGCGTTAAGCGATCCGACACATCGCCCTCACGCGGGCCGGACATGCCGCAGAGGAAGCTGCCGCGATTCCCCACCACCGAGGTCTTGCCCATGGCTGCAACCAACGCGCGTGTCCGTCTGCATGTCGAAGATACCGGCGGTGCCGGCCGTCCGGTGATCCTGATCCACGGCTGGCCGCTGTCGGCAGAGGCATGGAAGGACCAGGTCGGGCCGCTGCAGCAGGCCGGCTACCGGGTCATCGCCTACGATCGCCGCGGCTTCGGCCGTTCCGAGAAGCCGGCCGATGGCTACGACTACGACACCCTGGCCGACGACCTGGCTGGCATCATCGAGGACAAGCAGTTGCGCGAGGCGGTGCTGGTGGGGTTCTCGATGGGCGGTGGCGAGGTGGCGCGCTATGTGGCGCGGCATGGCACCGCACAGCTGGCCGGGGTGGTGTTCGCCTCCGCCGTGCCGCCGTACATGCTCAAGACCGACGACAACCCCGAAGGGCCGTTGAGCAAGGAGCAGGCGCAGGAGATGGAGCAGGGGCTGAAGGCCTCGCGCGAGACGTTCTTCGACGACTTCACCCGCGGTTTCTTCAGCGCCCACGGCACGCTGAAGGTGAGCGAGGCGCAGCGCCAGGAGGCGATCGCGCTGTGCCTGCAGAGCGACCAGACCGCGGCGCTGGGCTGCATGCAGGCGTTCGGCACCACCGATTTCCGCGAGGATCTCAAGCAGGTCGACGTGCCGACGCTGGTGCTGCACGGCGATGCCGACGCCACGGTGCCGTACGAGGGCTCCGGCCAGCGCACCCACCGCGCCATCGCCGGCAGCGACGTGGTGTTGCTGAAGGATGCGCCGCACGGCTGCAACACCAGCCATGCCGAGGAGTTCAATCAGGCCTTGCTGACGTTCCTGGCCAAGCTGGGCTGAGCGCGAGCCCCCGCCTCGGCGGCGTGTCGCGGTGCCACCGCGCTAGGCGTGGCACCGTGTCGATGCAAGAAGCGAGAACGTAGAAAACCGACCCGCGGCAGCGTTCAGTTACCGCGGGTCGATCCAATCGACTCACGTCATCGTGCAGATCACTCGCCGACCAGCGTGGCCACGCTCTGCGGGTCGACATAGACCACGGTCTGGCCCGATGCCACGCTGTACTTCCCGCCGTAGCCGACGTTGAGGCTCGACGAGGTGCTGTACTTGGTGAACGCGGTGGCGCTGCCGGCGGGCACGCGCACGGTGATCTGCCGATGCTGGGTGCCGGTATTGACCACGACCAGGGCCAGCTTGCCGTTCGGCGTCTTATAGGCGCTGACCGCGACATCGCTATACGGCGCGGCGGTGGCGCCGATGCGCACCGAGCCCGGGCGCACGAAGCGCGCGAACTGCGACATGACATACCCGCGCTTGCTCACCGTGCCGTTCTCGGCAATCAGCCCGTAGCTGCGACGGATGTACCACCAGATGTAGCCGCTGTAGTTGGCGAGCATGCTGTTGTTCAGCTCGCTGGCCACGCCGAGTGCCGAGGGCCAGGCGTTGCCGTCGGTGTTGTCGGTGTAGTGCTCGGTCATCCACAGCTGCTTGCCCTTGCTGCGCGCCAGCGGGTAGTCCTTGGGCTGCACGCCATACAGGTGCCCGCCGATGATCGACAGGTATTGCGCGGCGCTGCTGTTGAGCACCGGGTCGGTCAGTGCGGTGTTGAAGCCCAGCGACTCGGCGGCGAGCAGCTTGAACTTGCCGAACTTCGCGCCCTGCGCGCTGATGAAGTTGAGGAAGTCGGTGCCGTTCCAGTCGCCCGATTCGTAATCCGGATGCCAGTCCGGCTCGTTCTGCAGCGACAGGGCGTAGATCGGCGCGCCCTTGCTGTCCATGTAGGCGGTGAAGTCCAGCAGATGCTTGGCATAGGCGTCGTAGTACTGCGGCAGCAGCTTGCCGCCATTGTTGAGGCTGTTGTTCGACTTCATGTAGGCCGGTGCCGACCACGGCGTGGCCAGCAGCACCGCGCCGTGCGCGCGTGCCCGCACCGCCGACGGCACCTGCTGGCTCCAGCCGGAACTGGACGGATCGATGCGCATGCGCATGATCGACAGGCCGATCTGCCCCGTATCGCTGCCGAACGCCAGATCGACCTGGGCCGGGGTGAGGTCGGCGACCCAGCCGGCGCCGTTCATGCCGCCGAAGCCCTGGATGGTCTGGTGGACTTCGGACGGATTGACGGTGACGGTCTGGGCCAGGGCGGCGCCGGCCGAGAACAGCGTGGCGGCCGCGGCGAGCAAGGTGCCTAGCAGGCGAGGGGTCTTCATGGTGCTTCCAGGGGTTGGGGGAGGCGTGACGCTAGCCAGCACAGATGACCATTTCAATGTCGCGATCGTCCAAACCTGGCAAGTGAGACCGACGGCGCAAGGCGAGCGCAACCCTGTCCTCAGTCCGCAACGCGGGCAGGCCACGTGGGATGACGCGATGCAGCGTGGATGCTTGCGCCGCTGCGCAGTGAGGAGCCACCTGCGGATTGTGCGCAGTTGCGCGCGCAAACGCCGCAAGATGCACAAGTGCACATGCGGCAAAGCTGCGCACAATGCAGGTGCCGGCAGGACGAAGGGGGCGTGCCGGCGTTTCCTCTTGCGAAGGGTGTTGCGCATGCCACTGTTCCGTATTCCGCAACGCTGCGGCGTTGCGCTGTTCGCCGCGATGCTGCTGATCGCGCTCTGCCTGCCGCCGTCGGCGCAGGCGCAGGCCACCCGCTATCGCGACGCTGCGCCGCTGCTGCTGGGCGTGGCCTGGTATCCGGAGCAATGGCCGGAAGCGCAATGGGAGCACGATCTGGCGCTGATGCAGGCGGCGCACGTGCGCGTGGTGCGGATCGGCGAATTCGCCTGGAGCCGGATGGAGCCGCGCGAGGGGCAGTACGACTTCGCCTGGATGGACCGCGCCATCGCCGCCGCCGCGCGCCATGGCATGGTGGTGGTGCTGGGCACGCCGACCGCCGCGCCGCCGGCGTGGCTGACCCAGGCCTATCCGGATACCTTGCGGGTCAGCCAGGACGGCGTGCGCGACGAGCACGGCAACCGCCAGCAGTTCTCCTTCGCCAGCACCCGCTACCGCCGCTTCGCGCATGCCATCGCCGAGCAGATGGCGCAGCGCTACGGGCACAACCCGCACGTGGTCGGCTGGCAACTGGACAACGAGTACGCGCAGTCCTCGTTCGACCCCGAGGCCAAGGCGCAGTTCCATGCCTGGCTGCAGCGCAAGTACGGCAGCATCGACGCGTTGAACCAGCGCTGGGCGACCGCTTACTGGAGCCAGACCTATACCGATTTCGCGCAGATCCCGGTGCGCGAGGACGAAGAGAACCCGGCGTTGCTGCTGGAGTGGAAACGCTTCGTCAGTGACACCTGGACCGACTACTCGCGCAACCAGATCGATGCGATCCGCCCGCATGCCGATCCGCGTCAGTTCATCACCACCAACACCATGGGCTGGTTCGCCGGCTTCGACGCCTACACCGTGCACGGCGTGCTCGACATCGCCGCCTGGGACGACTACGTCGCCGGCGAGCGCTACGACTGGGTGGACAACGCCGCACGCCACGATCTCACCCGCGGCTACAAGCAGCGCAACTACTGGGTGATGGAGACCCAGCCGGGCTTCGTCAACTGGCGCGCGACCAACGTGGCGCTGCGCAAGGGCCAGGTGCGGGCGATGGCGTGGCAGGCGGTGGCGCACGGCGCCGATGCGGTGTCGTACTGGCAGTGGCGGGCCGCGCCCAACGGGCAGGAGGAATACCACGGCACCCTGGTCGGCGCCGATGGCCAGCCGGTGCCGGTGTATGCGGAGATCCAGCAGGTCGGCGCCGAGTTCGCCAAGGCCGGGCCGGCGCTGGCCGGCACCACGCCGCAGGCGCAGGTGGCGCTGATCAACGACTTCGACAGCCGCTGGGCGATCGGCTTCCAGAAGCATGCGGCCGACTTCGATCCGGTCGTGCAGATGAAGAGCTTCTACCGTCCGCTGCGGCAGCAGGCGCAGGTGGTCGACGTGGTCTCGGCGATGGCGCCGTTGGAGCGCTACAAGCTGGTGGTGGCGCCGGCGCTGAACGTGCTGACCGAGGCGCAGGCGCAGCGGCTGAAGGCCTATGTCGAGCACGGCGGGCATCTGGTGCTGGGGCCGCGCAGCGGCATGAAGAACATCGACAACGGCCTGCATCCGCAGCGCCAGCCTGGTCCGCTGGCGGCCTTGCTTGGCGGTCGCGTGGAACAGTTCTATGCGCTGGACAAGCCGATCCCGCTGGTCGGTGCGGGCACCGATGGCAGCGCCAAAATCTGGGCCGAACAGTTGCAGGCCACCGCCGCCGATACCACCGCGCCACTGCAGTACGGCGCGGCCAATGGTTGGCTGGACGGTGCGCCGGCGCTACTGACCCGGCGCGTCGGCAAGGGCCGCATCAGCTACGTCGGTGGCTGGTTCGACGATGCCACCCTCGACCGCCTCACCGGCGATTGGCTGCGCGATGCCGATGTGCACGCGCCGTTGGCCGACGTGCCGGACGACGTGGAAGTGGGCGTGCGCAGCGACGGCGCGCGCCGCATCGTGGTGCTGATCAACCACGGCACCGTCGCGCACGAAGTACGGCTGCCGGCAGCGATGCGCTCACTGCTGGGTCCGGCGCCGAGCAGCGACACGGTGCGGCTGGCGCCCGACGACGTGGCGGTGCTGGAACAGCGCCGCTGAGCGCAGTCGCGGTGCGCTGCGGCGCAATGCGGCCAGGAACGAAGGAGCAGGGCGGCCGGCGCGGCTGGCCCGCGCCTGCCGTGGCCACGTCACGCCTGTGCGCCACGCGCGACGGCACGCTCTACAATGCAACTGCCAGCGGGCGTCGCCGCCGCCATCGCGTCGCGGCCTTGTCCCCTCACTGGAGTCGCGCGTGTCCTTGTCTTCTTCTCCGTTGTCGCCGGTGGGCCGGCTGTTCGCCGTTGCCGCCGTGTTCGAAGGCCTGACCTGGGCCGGCCTGTTGCTCGGCATGCTGCTCAAGTACGGCACCCAGACCACCGAACTGGGTGTGTGGCTGTTCGGCCGCCTGCATGGCGTGGCGTTCCTGCTGTACGTGGCCGCCAGCCTGGTCGCGGCGCTGCGCCTGCGTTGGCCCTGGTGGGCGTGGGCGTTGAGCCTGCTGGCGGCGCTGCCGCCGCTGGTCACGGTGCCGCTGGAACTGTGGTTTCGCCGGATCGGCCTGCTCGGCGCGCCACGCCAGCGCGCAGTGGGGTAGTGCACGCGCCGCGGCGCAGGCGGGGCACGTCGGGGCCTGCGATGCGGAGCGTTGTGCCAGCGTTCTCCGGCATCGCCCTAGAATGCAGCGCCTAGCGCAGGCGAGGACACCATGGGCAAACGCCAACGACGACCGCCCCCGCCAATGCCCGCGCCCACGCGCCTGCAGCGGCTGGTCGCGCGTGTGCAACGGCCGGTGTTGGTGCTGGTGGCCATGGCCATCGGCGCGAGTGCCATGTTGAAGCTGTACCTGCTGGCGAAAGCGCTGCAGAGCGGCGTGTACATCGGCGTATCGAGGGTCGGTCCGACACGGATCTATCCGCTGCAGACAGACCCAGGCCACTATTGGTTCTCGATCGCGTGGGACAGCGTGCTCAGCCTGGTGTTGCTGGCGCTTGCCGTTGCCCTTGGCTGGTCGGTGATGGCGCTGCGCAAGCCGAAGTAGTGCGCGTCGGCTGGAGCGTCGCGGTCGTCACTTGTCCAGGCAGCGCTGCCAACGCTCGGCCACGCGCTGCGCGAACCAGGCGGTCGTCAGCTTGCGGGTGATCTTCGGACTTTCCAGGGCGATGCCAGGCAGCACCGCGCGTGGCAGCGGCTTGCCGGCATCGCGGTCGGCCAGCGCGAACACCTGCCGATACAGCGCGCTGTCGCCGAAATCCGCATCGCTGCCGCGCTGCAGTTCGCGGCGGATCCTGCGCGCGTCCATGCCCAACTGCGTGCCCAGGCTGCGCGCGGCGCGCTCGGTGGCGCCGGGAGCGTCGAGATCGGCACCCGGCGTCAGCAGGTCGCCGTCCAGCGCCAGGGCGATACCGCTGGCCCGCGCCAATGCGGCCTGGAATGCGGCATTGCGGCTGGCGTACCAACCGGCGTTGAAGTCGGCGAAGCGGTACAGCATCGCCGCCGCGTTCGGGTAGCCGAGCAGGTGACGGGTGCCGAACCAGATGCCGCCGCGGCGGCTGAATACCGCGTGGCGCACGCCGTCGGTCAGCGGGTATGGGTAGCCGTCGGTATGCGCTTCGGCAAAGGCGATGCTCACCTGCATCGGCCCGGCGGTGTGCACCGGGTTGAGATCGCCGAACAGGCGCTCGCCCAGCGGCACGCTGCCGGCGATGTCCTCGAAGAGCGCACTGAGGTCCTGCTCGGTGCGCGCGGCGGCGAGGCGCTCGGCATAGCTGCGTCCATCGGGTCCGCGCAGCTGCAGCGCCGCATCCAGCGCGAACGCCGGCACATGCAGCGTGGCCGCGCGCCGCTGCAGTTCCGCCCGCGCGATCTTGCCCAGTCCCGGCACCGGCGGGTTGGTCTGGTAGGTCGATTCCTGCTCGATCACCGCCAGCACGGCGCAGATGGTGTCGGCGCTGGTCGGCAGGTTCTGCGAGGACAGCGCCACGTAGACGTCGTCGGCCCAGCCGCGGCGATCGGGCACCGTCGCCGGGATGCGCCGGGCGATGTCCGCCTTGACCTCGCTGGGCGTGCGCTCGGGCACGCGCGGCGCCTGCGTGGCGCAGGCGCCGAGCAGGGCGAGAGTGCACACGGCGAGCAGGCGGGCGAAGACGGCGGCGGGCATCGGCGAGGCGGTTCCTGCGAGATGGCGATCGTCCGCATCCTACAGGCGAGGTGTTGGCGCCGCGCGACGTCGCCGGTGACCACTAGGTGTGATCGGAGGTCGCTGGCGCCTGTGCGTCCGTCTCGGCAACATGGATGCCGAAGCCGCTGCGGCCGGGGGCAAGATCCTCCCGCAGCGTCAGTGCCGGAATCGCGTAGTCGCCATGATTCTGCTTGCGGAACGCGATCGGCGCGGTACTGAACAGTGTATCCAGGCGCTCGCCCAGCGCGGCGCTGGTCTGCGCGAAACGTGCCGCGTCCATGCGCCCGCTGCGGTAGACCACGAACGGCGGCAGTACGTCGAAGCCCGGGTAGTGCAGGATGCCGTGCTGGATCGGGAACAGCAGATCGTCGATGGGGCCATTGATGCCGCGCGGCGCGTAGTGCGAATCCCAGCCGCCAGCGGTGACGATCAGCATCGCGCGCTTGCCGGCCAGGGTGCCTTCGCCGTAGCGATCGCCCCAATGCGTGTCGGAGTGTTCGCCGACGCCGTAGGCGAAGCCGCAGGCATACACCCGATCCACCCAGCCCTTGAGGATGGCCGGCATCGAGAACCACCACAGCGGGAATTGCAGCAGCACCGCATCGGCCCAGCGCAGCTTGTCCTGCTCGGCGACGATGTCCGCGCGCTGGCGGCCGCGGGCGAAGGCGCGCTGCGAATCGCGCGAGGGATCGAAGCGCGCGTCCGCCGCGCCGTCCAGGCTGTCCTGCGCGTCGACCGTGGACTTCCAGTCCATCGCGTACAGATCCGAGACCTGGACCTGGTGGCCAGCATCCCTCAGGCGTTGCACCGCCACTTGCCTGAGGGCGCCATTGAGCGAGGCGGGTTCGGGGTGGGCGTAGACCAGCAGCACGTTCATTCGGCTTCTCCACGAGGAATGCCGCCACGCTAGGCCGCCATTGGTTATAGTGGAAATGAATTGCCTTAATGGCCGCTATTGTCATGGTTGATTTGCGCCGGCTGGATCTCAATCTGCTGCTGACCCTGGACACGTTGCTCGATACGCACAACGTGACCCGCGCGGCGGCGCGCCTGCATCTGTCGCAGCCATCGGTCAGCGTGCACCTGGCCAAGCTGCGCGAGGCACTGGGCGATCCGCTGCTGCTGCCGGGGCCGCGCGGCATGCGTCCCACTGCCCGCGCCGAAGCGCTGCGCGCGCCCTTGCGCGAGGCCTTGCAGACACTGCAGCAGGCGGTGGCGCCGGAAGCGCCGTTCGATCCGGCGCGGGCGCAGACGCTGTGGCGGGTAGCGGCCAGCGACTACGGCGCCTCGACCGTGCTGTCGCCGGCGATCGCCGCCTTGCGCCGGGTGGCGCCGGGGACCCAATTGGCGGTGTTGCCGTTGGCGCCGTCGTCGATTGCGCAACAGGCCGAGCAGGGCCAGATCGATCTGGCCTTGCACACCGTCGCCGATGCGCCGCCCGGCCTGCGCCGTCGCACGCTGTTCGCCGAGCGCTATGTGCTGGTCGGCCGCGCCGGCCACCCGCGATTGCGTCGACGGCCGAGCCTGGCGCAGTTCTGCACGCTCGAACACGTCATCGTCTCGCCCGATGGCGGCGGTTTCAGCGGCGTCACCGATGCGGCATTGCGCGCGCACGGCCTGCAGCGCCGCGTGGTGCTGTCGGTGCCGAACTTCCTGTTCGTCGTCACCGCGCTGCAGCGCAGCGACCTTGTCGCGATGCTGCCCGAGCGCTTGGTGCGCAACCAATCCGGCTTGCAGGCGTGCGCGCCGCCCCTCGAACTGCCCGGCTACGAAATGGCCATGCTCTGGCACGAGCGCGTGCATCGCGATCCGGCGCATCGCTGGTTGCGCGAGCACCTCCTCGCGTCGATCTGACACGGTGGACGCGCTGCCGCCTCAGCGGCGCGTGGCCAGTACCCCGTCCAGCGCCAGTTGCGCGGCGAAGCCGGCCTTCTCCAGGCGCTTGGCGACTTCGCGCGGCACATCGCGGCCGCTGGTGAGTTTGTTCGGCGTGCCGGTGTAGTGGAACAGCCGGCCGCCGAGGCGCAGCACCCGCGCGAGCTGGTCGTAGAAGGTTTGCGCATAGAGTTCGCCGGCGATGCCGAAGCGCGGCGGGTCGTGCAGGATCGCGTCCATCGACGCGTCGGCGATGCCGCCGATGGCAGCGCCGACATCGCCATGGGTCAGCTGCAGGCGGCCCTCGCTGGCGGCCGGATCTGGCGACCATGGATTGAGCGTGCGCAGCCACAGCACATCGGCGTTCTTCTCGAACGACTGCAGCCTCGCCACCCCGGCCTCCAGCGCGCAGGCGGCGAAATAGCCGAGGCCGCCGCAGGTGTCGAGCACCTGCTTGCCGCGCGGTTCCACCAGCGCCACCTTGCGCCGCGCGTCCTCGAACGGCGACAGCTGCGCGCTGGGCAACATCTTGATGCCGTCGATCTCGAAGGTCGGCGCGCCCCACTCGGTCGGCACCAGCTTGATCAGCGCGCCGCTGAAGCGCGAGACCGCTGCGAAATCCTCGCCATCCCAGTAGTAGAGCGTGCGGTCCTTGAGCTTGCCAGGATAGGGGTAATCGCGCCCCTGCCACTGCCAGCTTTCGGTGCCAAGCAGCGCCTGGCCCTGGCTGCGCTCCAGGTCCAGGGAGCCGGACCAGGTGGCGGCGCCGGCATCACGTGCGGCGAGCAGGGCGGCGGCGAGCGGACGGGTGAGCAGGGGGCCGGAGTAGCGGGTCACGTGGGATCTGCCGGCGCCACGGCGCGGCACGGGGCTCGGATGCGGGAGCGCATCGTAACCGATGCCTTTGTGCATCTGCACTGCTGGCGATGACTCGAAGCATCCCCACGCGCCCGTGGTCGCCGGTAAATCAGGATTCCGGGGTATAGCGCAGCGCCAGCGCCAGCGCCTGGGTGATGAGGGCAATCGTGGCCGGCTCCAACGGTGCCTCGTTGCGTAGCTCTGCCATGAAGCATGCCCCGCGGCCGGCTGGATTGAACGCGCGTACACCATCCTTAGGAATCATCGGCGCGTCGATCCACCAGCCAGGCAGTGCCAGGGCCGGTTTTACTGGAATGGGTTGGCCAAGCGCCTGTTGCAGGTGCCGACGCAGCCAGTCGGCTTGTTGTCTCGCCTGTTGGCTCGGTCGATCGGTACGGAAATTGGGAAATGCCAGCCAGACGCCGTCGTAAGTTACCTTGAACTGACTTTTGCCATCGGCGGCGCGCGGCTTGCGGAACGACTTGGTCTCCACCGCATAGACACCGGCCGGCCCAATGATCACGTGATCCAGATTGAAGCCGTCGGCAGGAACGTCGTGAAAGACAACGCAGCCTTGCGCCTGTAGCCGGTTGAGCTCCTGCGCGGTGTACAGCTCTGCACGCAGCCCTTGGAGCGCATCGCGACGCCGGTTGCCATGCACGACGATTCGGGAAGCAGCCCAAAGTGTCATTGCCACGAACGCCACAAGCAGCAGCACCTCCTTGAACCCGAATCGCAGGTGCTGCAGGTCGATCTGCAGCAATGCCCAGAATGCGAGCAGATAGGGGCCGATGAACACCAGGGAGGTGATGCCTTGGATGATCCGCTCGTCATGATCATCGATCCGTTTGCGTAGTTGCTCGCCTGCTCCATGGATGCGTTTGTTGGCGATTGGCGAACGCCGTCCGTCACGGGCCTGCCACTTGCGGTAAAGCATCAGGAAACACAATGTGGCCAACAACGGAGCGGCGGCAACGGTAAGGACGATTAGAATCTTGAGAAACGGCATGACATCCATGTGGGGTATGGCGTTGGGCAGAGGAGCAGGGATGCTAGTGGCGCGGTAGCGGCTGCGGGTGGACAAATGCCCGCCGCTCCTTTCAGCCGCCACACCCCGGGCAAAAGAGAGATACTGACCATCCCCCCACGTACGCCGTCGCAGCGCCGCTGCCGGCCAGGATCGTCCATGCTCAAGGGTGTGCTGCTCGGTTTCGCCTGTTATGCCGCCTATTCGATCAGCGATGCCTTCGTGAAGGGGTTGGAGGGCTCGCTGCCGGCCTACGAGGTGGTGTTCTTCGGTGCGCTGCTGATGCTCTCGGCGCTGCCGTTCCTGAAGAAGCCGGGCGATCGCTGGCGCGAGGTGGTGGTGGCGCAGCGGCCGAGTATCTGGCTGCTGCGCGCGTTCACCGGCGCGGCCGGCAATCTGTCCGCGGTCACCGCCTTCACCCTGCTGCCGATGGCCGAGGCGTTCGCGCTGATCTTCCTGATGCCGATCTTCGTCACCGTGCTGTCGGTGCTGCTGCTCAAGGAGGAGGTGCGCTGGCGGCGCTGGCTGGCGGTGATCGTCGGCTTCATCGGCGTGCTGGTGGTGCTGCGGCCGGGCTTCCGACACTTGAGTCAGGGTCATGTCGCGGCGATCGTCTGCGGGCTGGTGGGGGCGGTGTCGGTGATCAGCTTGCGCATGGCCGGGCCCGGCGAGAAGCGCCTGACCCTGTACGGCGCCGGCGTGCTCGGCCCGCTGCTGATGGGCGGGCTGCTGATGCTGCCGACCTTCGTCTGGCCGACCTGGCAGCAGTGGATCCTGCTGGCCGGCTACGGCCTGCTCGCGGGGCTGGCCGCGATCTTCATGATGTACGCCTCGCGCGCGGCACCGATCAGCGCGGTGGCGCCGACCCAGTACAGCCAGATGCTGTGGGCCATCGGCTTCGGCTACTGGCTGTTCCACGACCACCTGGACTGGCCGATGGCGGTGGGCATCGCGCTGATCCTGGGCGCCGGCCTGTTCACCCTGGTGCGCGAGGAAAAGGTCACGCGCTGGTGGCGTCGCACCAAATTGGTGTGAGTGTCGCCGCCTGAGCCGATCTCGGTCGCCGCCCCGGCGCCGATCAGGAAATCGCCGATACGGCCGCGCGCGCAGCGCGGCGATCCTGCCCGTTCACGGACGAGGCAATGCAGGCGCGCGGCCGCGAGGGATCGCTGCGGTCGCCGCGCCATCGGACTTTCCTTATCAAGATCGGAGAACGGCATGACGAACAATGCGATGGGGCAGTTGCTCGACGCCGCTGCCCATGCGGGTGCGGCGAGTGCGGGCGCGACGGGTGTGCGGGTGGTGGCGGGCGTGGTCGGCGCGGACGGCGGGATCCGCAACGGCGCGGGGTACACGGTGGCGCACGTCAGCACCGGGCATTACCTGGTGAGCTTCCAGCCGCCGTTCCAGGCGCTGGACGGGGTCTCCGTCACGCAGATCTACCCGGGCGACGGCAACACCTGCGACAACGCGGTGATCATCCGCCTGGACGCGGGCCAGGTGCTGCTGAAGACCGGCGACGGCGGCGGCAACCAGTCCGACCGCGATTTCAGCTTCGTCGCGATCGGGCAGGGCGGCGCGCTGGCCTGAGTCCGGCGGCGTTCGGCGTCCCCGGCGGCATGCGGCGCGGTCCGCGCCGCCGCGGGCGCCATCCGGCGCACGCGCGGCTGGCGCGCGCTGCCGCCATCTTCTATGTTTGCAGGCTAATCCCTCGCGATGGCCTGCGCCCATGACCGATCCGTCCGCCCAGCCCGACCACCTGCAGCGCAGCCTGTCCAACCGCCACCTGCAGCTGATCGCGATCGGCGGGGCGATCGGCACCGGCCTGTTCATGGGCTCGGGCAAGACCATCAGCCTGGCCGGGCCGTCGATCCTGTTCGTGTACCTGATCATCGGCGTGATGCTGTTCTTCGTGATGCGCGCGATGGGCGAGCTGCTGCTGTCGAACCTGGAGTACAAGTCGTTCATCGACTTCTCCACCGACCTGCTGGGGCCCTGGGCCGGCTTCTTCTGCGGCTGGACCTACTGGTTCTGCTGGATCATCACCGCCATCGCCGACGTGATCGCGATCGCCGCCTACGCGCAGTTCTGGTTCCCGACGCTGGCGCCGTGGATCCCGGCGATGCTGTGCGTGCTGTTGCTGCTGGGACTGAACCTGGTGACGGTGAAGCTGTTCGGCGAAATGGAGTTCTGGTTCGCGCTGATCAAGATCGTGGCGATCTGCGCGCTGATCCTCACCGGCGCCGGGCTGGTTGCCTGGGGTTTCCAGTCGCCGTCCGGGCACGTGGCCTCGCTGGCCAACCTGTGGAACGACGGCGGCATGTTCCCGATGGGGCTGGGCGGGTTCTTCGCCGGCTTCCAGATCGCGGTGTTCGCCTTCGTCGGCATCGAGCTGGTCGGCACCACCGCCGCCGAGACCGCCGACCCGCGCCGCAACCTGCCCAAGGCGATCAACTCGATCCCGGTGCGTATTCTGGTGTTCTACGTGCTGGCGCTGGTCGCGATCATGGCGGTGACGCCGTGGCGCGAGGTGGTGCCGGGCAAGAGCCCGTTCGTGGAACTGTTCGTGCTGGCCGGCGTGCCGGCCGCGGCCAGCCTGATCAACTTCGTGGTGCTGACCTCGGCGACCTCCTCGGCCAACAGCGGCATCTTCTCCACCAGCCGCATGCTCTACGGCCTGGCCGAGGAGCGCCACGCGCCGCGCGGTTTCGCCCGGCTCTCGCGCGCGGCGGTGCCGGCGCGCGGGCTGCTGTTCTCCTGCGCCTGCCTGCTCGGCGGTACCGTGTTGATGTACCTGATCCCGAACCTGGTCACCGCCTTCACCCTGGTCACCACGTTGGCCGCGGTGCTGTTCATGTTCGTCTGGTCGCTGATCCTGTGCGCCTACATCGCCTACCGGCACAAGCGCCCGCAGCTGCACGCGGCCTCGGCGTTCAAGATGCCTGGCGGTGTGGCCATGTGCTACGTGTGCCTGGCGTTCTTCGCCTTCGTGCTGGTGCTGCTGACCCTGCAGGCCGATACCCGCCAGGCGCTGTTCGCCAGCCCGGTCTGGTTCCTGCTGCTGGGCGTGGGCTACGCGTTGAAGCGCCGCAGCGCCTGAACCGGTGCGCGCGGCGGGCGTTGACGCTCCGCGCGCGCTGACGGATGCTCGCGGCCTTTCCTGCGCGAGCCAGTCCCGATGATCACCATCCATCGCTTCGGCGGCACCTCCGACACGCCGGTGTGCTGGGTGGACCTGTGCCGGCCGAGCGAGGCGGACCTGGCCGAGGTCGACAGTAAGGTCGGCTTCGCCGTGCCGACGCGCGCGGCCATCGGCGAGATCGAGTTCAGCAGCCGGGTGCGGGTGGAAGGCGAGGTGTTGTTCCTCAACGTGCCGCGCTTCCAGGACGACGATGGCCCGACCGCGCCGCTGGGCTTTGCGGTGTCGCCGCGGGTGCTGGTGACCCAGCGCGAGCAGCCGATGGCCTCGCTGGATGCGGTGGCCGCGCAGTTGCAGCACAACCCCTGCCGCAGCAGCGACGACCTGCTGCTGCGCCTGCTCGACGAATTGGTCGGGCGCCTGGCCGACCGCCTGGAAGCGTTGGAAGCGCAGATCACCGAGACCACGCGCGCCGCGTTCGCCAAGCCGCATGCGCGGCACAAGTCGCGGCACCTGGAGCGGATGCTGCACGACGTCGGCGACATGGGCCGGCGCCTGGGCGGCATGCACAACGCTGGCCACGGCCTGCTGCGCCTGGCCACCTACCTGGACGACGCCGCGCCGGACTGGTTCGGCGAGGACGCGGCCAAGCGCATCGGCCTGTTGCACAAGGATCTGGCCACCCTCATCGAATTCGAGCAGCACCTGGACGACCGCATCGAGTTCCTGCTCGACAGCGTGCTGGGCATGATCAACGTCGACCAGAACAACGTGATGAAGGTGATGGCGGTGGCCTCGGTGGTGGGCATCCCGCCGACGGTGCTGGTCGGCATCTGGGGCATGAACTTCGCGCACATGCCCGAGCTGAAATGGCACGACGCCTACTACTGGGCGTTGGGCGTGATCGCGCTGAGCATGCTGTTGCCGTTGGCGTGGTTCCGCCGGCGCGGCTGGGTCTGAGCCAGCCACGCTCGGTGCCGGCCGCATAGGATCACGCCGCGAGGCTGTCCGCCTCCGTGGCGGCCTCTACGTCGTGCTCCTCGCCGCTGACGTGCTGCACCGCGGCGATGTCCCACGACACCGTGTCCGGATCGATCAGGGCGTGAATCGCGGCGCCCTGCAGTTCGCGCATCAGCCGCCGCGCCGACGCGGTGCCGTGCGCCACGCTATCCCACAGCACCATGTCGACCACGCTGCCGTCGCGGCGGCGGGCGATGCGCCGCGAGCGAAAGCCGGGCTGGCGCTGCAGCCAGGCATCGACTTCGGCATTGGCGCGCAGGAAGGTGCGCCAGGTGCAGTCGTGCAGGCGGAAGGTGGCAATTTCCAGGGCTTCGGTATGGGGATGCATCGGTCTCTCCTGCGGTCTGCGTCGCCCGCATGGCGCGCTGGCGGCGACGCGGCAGCGCGACGAGGGGCATGGGGGAAGGACAGGGCCGAACGGCCGGAACAGGCGGGCGGGGGCGGGCGTTCCGGGACGGCGCCGGGACGGGAACCGGCCGACACAGGATGCTGGCCCGCGTTGCGGGCGCGTTAGCGCGATCCAACGGAATTCTTGTACGATCCTGCAAGCCGCGTCGCGCCGTGGTCCGTGCCGGCGCAGCATCGTGCAAGCTTCCCTTCCTTCTCCGCACGCTACGGCGCCCTTGCCGATGACCGCGCTCGCCCACCGCTACCAGGAAATGGCCGCCCTGGTTGCCCGATTGGCCACGCCCGATGGCGACCACGACACCGCCATCGAGGGCTTCTTCTGTTCCTACCGCTCCGCGCCTTCGCCGAAGACGCATACCGCGCAATGGCCCGTCTTCGCACTGGTGCTGCAGGGCGAGAAGTGCCTGACCCTGGGCAGCGAGGAGTACCGCTACGGGGTCGGCACCTTTCTGCTGGTGACGCTGGATCTGCCGGTGGTCTCGCGCATCACCCAGGCCAGCCCGGAGCAGCCACTGCTGGGTGTGGGCATGTCGATCCGGCCGGACCGGCTGCGCGAACTGCTCGAGCGCATTCCCTTGCCGCCGCAGGTCGGCGCCGAGCGCCCGCGCGGGGTATCGGTCAACACCGCCTGCCCGGACCTGCTGGACGCGACGCTGCGCATGCTGCGGCTGCTCGAGCGGCCGGCCGATATCGCGGCGATGGCGCCGTTGATCGAGCAGGAGATCCTGTACCGACTGCTGGTCGGTCCTTGTGGGCCGAACCTGCTGCGCATCGCCCAGGAGGACAGCCCCAGCAACCGCATCGCCAAGGCCATCGCCTGGTTGCGCCAGCACTACGCCGAACCGCTGCGGATCGAGGACCTGGCGCGCCAGGTCAACATGAGCGTGTCCTCGCTGCATCACCATTTCAGTGCGGTCGCGGCGATGACGCCGCTGCAGTACCAGAAGCAATTGCGCCTGCGCGAGGCGCGGCGGCTGATGGTGGTGGAACGCATGGACGTGGGCGCGGCCGGCTACCGGGTCGGCTACCAGAGCCCGTCGCAATTCAGCCGCGAATACAGCCGGCTCTACGGGCGTTCGCCGCGCAGCGACCTGGCCGAACAGTTGGGCCTGGCCGGTTGAGCGAGTGCGCCGGTGCGGTCGGCGGATCGGCTGGCTGCCCGCGGTCACAGCAATCCGCCGCGATGCCGGAGCAGTTCCGGCGATAACGACACTCGTAGCGCATTGCCGCGCGGCAGCGCGTCCACCTGCTGATCTGCGGCTGCGGCACGCCCGCTGGCGCCGCTTCCGACGGCCACGGCACGCGCGGACAATCACCATCACCCATCATCGGCACGCCGAGCATGCGGCCAGGAAGTACGGGTTCCACGGGCCCGATCTGCGTGCTGATCCTGGTCTGCGCTCGGGTTTCGATTACGCACTGCGCCGGATCGCCAGCGGTGCCGGTGTCAGCGCATGCGCCGCCGCTTGTGCAGATGCTGTCTGGCCAGCCGCAGGGCACGCACTCCCGGATAGGCCCAGTGCAGCGCGCGCGGCAGCGCGGTTGCGGCGCGATCGTCTTCGGTCGGAGTGAGCAGGAACGGGATTACCTGCAGGCGACCGCGCCAGCTCGATTGCAGCGACAACAGGCGCAAGGCATAGCGGATCACGCCGAGCCTGGCTGCCAGGTCGGCGCCGCGGTCGGAACCCAGCGCGTCCAGATGCGGCAACAGCGTCCGTGCGGCGAAATGCCCGCTGCGCAACAACGGCGTCTGCGCCTGCAAGGCCTCGGGCAAGGGCGTGCCAAGCGCCGTCTCCGCCAGCAAGGCGCCCAACGCCAGGTGCCGTTCCACGCCCAGACGACGCGCCAGCGCCACGGTTGCGTCCCAATCCAGCGACGGACTACGCAACGCCTGCGCGATGTCCACCAGCCAGAACGCGCGGTGCCAGTTGTGCTTGCTGCCGTGGAAGGCGGCATAGACCACCGCCAGGGACGGCGCCAGCGTGGTCACCTGCAGGTCGCCCAAGGCGACGCGCGTGGTGTGCTCGTTCCATAGCGCACGCTGATCCAGCGGGAACTCATGCGCCTGGTTGGCCAGACGCAGATGCAGCTCCAGCACCAGGCCGCTCGTCGCATGCCGCAGCGACAAGGCGTGATTATCGCGCGCATAGCGATCCAGCGCCTTCGCCACGGCCGGATCCAGCACATAGCCGAGCCGCTGCAGCAACGGCAGCGCGCGATCGCGGTCTGCGGCATCGACCAACAGGTCGATATCGCAGGCTTCGCGATGCTCGGGACGACCAAACAACGCGGCATAGCCCTGCCCCTTGAGCAGGCAGTAGCGCAGGCCGGCGTCATGCAAGCGCGGCACGACCGCGCGCAGCGCGGCGGTCTGCCGCAGTGTATGGGCGAGCATGCGGTGCTGCCGCTGGTGGAGTACGGCCCACAGCGGCGCCGGCATGGCCCCAGCCAAGGTGTCGGCAGGCGGCAGCGCCAACGCCAGCCGATGCTGCGCGAGCGTGCGTGCGAACGCCCGCGGGTCGATGGTCCTTGCGCGCAACGGGTCCGCGTCGGCCCGCCAAAGACACAATGCATGTGCGAAGGCGGGCGACCAGTTGGCGGCCGCCGCCGTCATCGACGGACCCGGCGGGCATCGCGCGCGCGATCGGCACGGACCGCGGCGCTTGAGCCGCAATTGGCCGGATTTTGCGATTTGTATTCCGACGTAGACAAAATTTCTTGACGCGCGCAGGCGGCGTCGCTTCGCAGGCGGACTAAGTCACTCACTGGGCACATGATTTTGGTCTGTCTCGTTCGCTTCGGTTGGTCCGAATCAGCGTCAGGCCGATGTCTCGGGTGCTCAGCGGCTGTGTAGCATATCCGTCAAGACGCGATGCAAAGGGCTGCATCGCCTGGGGATTCTGCGGGACTCGCGCGCGGCCATGGATGCGGCCCTTCGCTCGACGGCACTGACATCTGAGGAGATGCTCTATGACTGACGCGTATCTGGGCGAAATCCGCCTGTTCCCGATCGACTGGGCGCCGAAGGGCTGGCTCCCGTGCGACGGACGGACCTTGCCGATCCTCGGCAACCAGGCGCTGGCATCGCTGCTGGGCAATCAGTTCGGCGGCGATGGCAAGACCAACTTCAATCTGCCCGACCTGCGCGGCCGCGTTCCGGTGAGCCAGGGCGTCAACCCGCTGACCACGCCGGCGGTGAACTACCGGGTCGGCAACTACGGCGGGCTCGAGGGCGTGGCGCTGACCGCGGCGCAGATTCCCGCGCATACGCACATGGTGAACGCGGTCTCCGTGGTCGGTACCATCGGCGCGATCAACGGTGCGCATTTCGCCCAGGCTCCCGCATCGCACAACATGTACGCGCCGCCGGGCGGTACGCTGGTCGGATTGGCAGGGGATTCGGTCAGCCAGGAGGGCGCTGGAGCCGCGCACAACAACATGCAGCCGTCCCTGGTTCTGAATTTCTGCATCTGCACGAGCGGGCTGTATCCGCAACACCCCTGACGCGGCCATACAAGGAACCACACCATGGATGCTTACACCGGTCAGATCATTCTGTTCGCCGGCAATTACGAGCCGCAGGACTGGGCGTTCTGCGATGGGCGCCAACTGCGGATCAACGATTACCAGGCGCTCTACGCGCTCATCGGCACCACGTACGGAGGCGACGCGCGCGTTTACTTCAATCTGCCCGATCTGCGCAGCCGCGTCGCGATCGGGCAGGGACAGGGCGAGGCGCGAGCGCCGGCGCCGCAACTGACGGCGCGTACGATCGGACAGAAGGTGGGCGCGGAAACGGTCGCCTTGCAACTGGCGGAAATGCCGCCGCATCGGCATACCCTGCAGGCGACCACAGCCGCCGCCACGCTGACCACGCCGTCCGGTAACGTGCTGGCCACTCCGCAGAACGCGGAAGTGATGTACTTCACTCCACCGCCCAGCTCCACTCCCACCGCCTCCACCTTCGCTCCCGATACCGTTGCCGTCGGCGGCGGAAACCAGGCGCACGACAACCGCATGGCAACGCAGGCGTTGAGTTACCTGATCTGCCTGAATGGCATCTTTCCCGACCGGCCGTGACCGGCCATCGCAAAGGGGTTCGCTATGTCCAGTAGCTTCATCGGTGAGGTGCGCGCATTCACCTACAACTTCGCGCCGGAGGGCTGGCTCGACTGCCTGGGACAGGTGGTGAGCCTGCAGCAATACCAGGCCTTGTTCGGCGTCATCGGATTCACGTACGGCGGTGACGGCCGCACGACATTCGGCTTGCCGGACCTGCGCGGCCGTGCCGCGCTGGGACAGGGGCAGGGCGTCGGCTTGAGCACCTATGCGATCGGCCAGCTGCAGGGCAGCGATGGGGTGGTCCTGGCCTCCGAACTGCAGTTACCGGCCCACACCCATGCGATCAGCAGCAAGTACATGGCGCCGGGCGTGGCTCCGGGCGCTTCCGGCAAAACGCCCAGTGCGTCGAGCTACGCCTCCAGGCTGCTCAATCCGACGACGTCGCCGCCGACGACCTATACCCCGTTCATGCTGCCGGGGCCCCCGCTCGACGCGCAGATGTCGCCCGCCGCCTTGTCCGCCTTTCCCGACGTGGCGGCGCTGCCGCAGGCCCACGAGAATCGGCAGCCGTTCGCGACACTGCGGTACTGCATCTGTGCCACCGACGGCGTCTTCCCGCCGAGGCCATAATGCCGCTGGATGTCGCTTGTCCGGCGGCGCTATCCGCGCGGGGCATGATGATGCGCGCGGAATGCGTGGCGGACCTGCCCGCATTGCGGGCGCTGTTCCGCCACCACCGCTGGCCCGAGTTCGCGATGCTGCCGTGGGACGATGCGGCCAAGGTGGCGCTGCTCGACCAGCAGTTCGATGCGCAGCGCCGCCATTACGCCGCCGCCAATTCCGAGGTCCGCTTCCTGGTGCTGCTGCATGGGGAACGGCTGGCGGGCCGGATCTACCTCGGCAGCACCCAGGCCGGCGACCTTCGCCTGCTGGATATCCTGTTGTCGTCGGAGGATCGCGGCCAGGGCATCGGTGCTGCCCTGATCGGTGCCGTCCAGGCACAGGCGGCCGCGCGTGGACGGCGGGTGTTGCTGGAAGTGGACAAGGCCAATCCAGCGGCGTGCCTGTACCACCGTCTCGGTTTCCGTGTGTGGGCCGAGACCCCGATCGGTTGGCAGATGGCCTGGTCCGGCGGTGCAGCGAACGCTTAGGGCGGCCAACGCAACGTCGCGAGCGTCGCCAGGTGAGTGCGGACGGCAGGCACCGCTGTGTACGAACGTGGTGGATGCGGATTCAGAGCACCGTCGACGCCCGCCTGGCGGCTGCGCCGTCGTAGTGTCGGCCGTTCCTAGTGGTAGCCTAGCCAAGCCATGACCACGCCATGGTCGGCGGTCAGGCGTGCCACCTGCGCCGGGTCGAGTGTCGAGCGCCAGGCACCGGCGCGGCCCTGGCGAAAGAACCGCGCCTGGCCCTGGCGACGTTCCACGAAGCCCTCGCGTTTCTCGGCGTTGCGCAAACGTTCGAAACTGCAAGCCGCGATCGCGGCGGCCACGCGCGCCGGGTCGGCGTTCAGTCCCAGAAACCGCGCCAGCCGCGTCGCTTCGCGCAGCGGTTGCGCCTGCAGCGCCTCGTAGTGCAGCAGCAGGCGCGGGCCCGGTGCGCGTTGCAGCCATGACGCGACATGACCCGACCACGTTCCGAAGCGCTGCGGCGTCTGCGATCGCGGAGCGGACGTGGACTGGCTCATGATGCGTTGCGCATCGCCCATCTGCTCGATGGCCGTGTCCAGATCCACCCGCATATGGTCCGCCCACGAGGGTGCCACGTCGCGCGGATCGCGCACGATGTAGACGGTGCCGAGGGTCGCGTCGGGAGGGAACAACGCCGGGTGGTAAAAGTCGTGCACCTTCAGCAGGCTTGTGTCCTGTGCGGCGCACTGCCGGTAGGCAGCGGCGCGCAACCGGTCCAGCTCCGCGGGCAGCAGTTCGCCGATGTCCACGTCGACACGCTGTTGCAACCACGCATGCGAGGCGCCATTGGGCAGTGCGTCTCCGAGCGCGTTCAACGGCACGGCCGCGCCGTCCGAGCGCAGGTTGGCGATCAGGCAGCGCACCCAGGTGTTGCCGGACTTGGGATAGGACGCGAGCCAGACGATGCCGCGCCGGTTCATCGCGCCAGGCCGTTCTCGATCGCGGTCGCGGTGGCATCCAGCGCATCGAAGCGGCGCGGGCGCTGCAGGCGCCAGACAGGGACATGGCGCGCGATCGCGGCTGCCTGCGCGAAGGTGGTTGCACGCAGGCCGAGGCGGTCGGCCACCTGCGGTCGCGCCAGATAGCTGTGCAACAGCGGCAGCGCCGCGCTTGGTGGGCAGCGCACCAACTGCGGCGTCGCTGCGTCCTGCAGGATCAGGATGGCGTCCAGCGGCGCGGGCGTCGCATCGAATCCGGACTGCGGCCGCAGATCGAACTTGTCCATGCCATGGCGAACCTGCGCCAGGCCGGCGACGGGGAGCCGCAGCGATTCCAGCGTGTCTCGCCAAAGCTTCAGGCGCGGAAAGGCGGGCAATACCTCGGGCGCGCGCTCGGCTGCGGTGCGGACGACGGTCAGATCGTCGCTCAGCACGCCATGGCCGCGCTCGAGCAGTGCGGCCGAGAGGGTGGACTTGCCGGCACCGCTGTGGCCAGCGATGGCCACGGTGCGGCCGCCGATGCGCAGGCAGGCGGCATGCAGCGGAAACAGGCCACGCTGCAGGCACAGGCAGCCCAGTGCTCCGCCGAGCAGGAACAGCCGCCACCCCTCGTCGTGGTCGCACAGCCGCTGCACCCGGATCGAGCGACCGCCCTGGATGTGCAGGCGAACCAGGTTCGGGACCTGCAGCAGCACCGCGCCGTCCGCACCGACGCTCAGCCACGTTCCGTCCGGTTCGGCCGGGTCGAGTCGGTCGGGCAATCGGGCTTCCTCGATCTGCACGTCCGCTGCGCCTGCCGCTGCCGGCCACGGCGGCAGTTCCGGCAGCGCCAGCGTACTGCGCACATGCCAGCCGCACAGCAGGTAATGCCTGTCGTCGCCCGCCGGCAACGCCCGCACCGCGGCGCCGGCCGTGCCACCGTTCAGGCGCGGATCTCGATGGCGCCTGCGCCGAGCAGGGTGTCCAGCAGCGCCGCCACGTCCGTCTCGATGACCGCCCGCGGGCCTGCGTAGTCCGCTTCCAGCCGATCGCACAAGGTCGCGAAAGTGCAGGGTGCCGCCAGTTGCGACCACACCGCCTTGCCGACCGGATCCAGCGAGAAATAGAGGCCGCGCTCTGCGCTCATGATCACTAGTTCCTCGCCCATCTCGGCGGCCAGGCAACCAGGATGCTGCGCGATCACTGCGTTCGGATCGATGCTCATGTGCGAAGGTGACGAGTGCCAAAACGGCACCTTACCCGGGAAGCGCCCTGCCTGGAAAGCGCGCAGCGCAGCGATGTCGTGGCGGCTCAGTCGCGCGGCGAAACGCGCCGGCGAAACACGGCCTGGTCGTCGGACTGCACGGACAGCCGCCGGTTGTCTGCGCCAAACAGGGGCGTGTCCGCCCGTGGCGGCGTGGCAACGCACAGCACGGGATCGAACCAGCGCGCCGCTTCGGTATCGCGCAGGCGGAAGTTGGCGTGGCGCAGGACCAACAGTCCCCCGGGGCGCAGACAGCGCGCGAAATCCTGCAACTGCGCCTGCACGTCCTCGAATCGGAGCAGATGGTCGCAGCGCGCGCCGCGATGCATCGCCAGATCGCCGCGGCGCAGCACCGCCAGGCAGAAGATCGCATCGTAGGACGCATCCGCCTCGTCCGCCGTGTTGCCGGCGACCCGGAACTCCAATTGCGGATCCGGCGCGGCGGCGAGGCGTTGCCAGCATGCGGCGATGTGGCCGGGATGGATATCCATTCCGCAGATCGCGGCCTGCGGGAAATAGTCCCGCAGGGTGAAGACTTCGTCGCCGCTGGCGCAGCCGAAGGACAGCAGGCGCAGGTTGGCCGCGGCACCCAGTGTCTCCTGGGCGAAGCGGAACAGCGCGGGATAGCGATCCATGGACGTGGTGCCGTAGTCCTGGAACAGCGGAGCAGCGGAGGTGAGTTGCAGCCAGGCGTAGGTCCGATCTTCGCGGCTGCGCAGAGCACGGTACAGCCAGCGGATGGCCTGGATCGAAAACGCGCGACGCCAGGGAGCGGACGACGAAGTCATGCGAAATTGTGGTTCTTATCTAGGAACTCGATTGGCGGCCATGCAGCGTGTACGTTGCAGTGCCAAGCTTAACGTGCAACCGCAACGGGGTCGCCGGTTCGGTTGCATGGGCGCGATGGCCCAATTGCAGGCCGTCCCTGTGCTTGACGCACTACACCGCAAGCCGCCCGTCTGGCCGGTTCGCTCACACGCAAAGGACCCTCCGATGAACGAGCACAATCCAGTCGTGTCTTCCGCGCACGATGCGCGCAAACCCTGGTCGGCGCCTGTCGTGGCGTTCCTGTCCATCGACGAGACCGCGAACAATGCGACAGTCGGTAACGACGGTGCCGGTCCCACCACGGGTTCCTGAAGAACCGGCCGCGATGTGAGGCATGAGCGATTTCGCCGGCGTCTGGTGCCTGGACGGGGCGCCGGTCGAGCGCGCGGAGTTGCTCCGCCTCGGTGAGGCGCTGGATGCACGCGGCATCGGGCCGATCCGCATCTGGCAGGACGGTGCGGTGGCCATCGTCCATCGCCAGCGGGTGATCACCCCGGAAGACGCCAGCGAGGCGATGCCGTCGGTCGGGCGCTCCGGTGCCGTGCTGGCGGCGGATGTGGTGCTGGCGGCACGTGAGGAGTTGACGCAGGCCCTGGGGGCGCCGGCCAGCAGGCGCGACAGCGACAGCGCGCTGCTGCTGGAGGCATTGCAACGCTGGGACGTCGACGCCTTGCCGCGAATCCACGGATCCTATGCGCTGGCGCTGTATCGACCCGATCGCCGGCGCTTGCTGCTTGCCCGCGACCCGGTGGGCATGCGTTCGCTGTTCGTGCACAGAGGGGCGGGCCTGATCGCGTTCGCCACGCGCCTGCGTGCGCTGCTGGCGTTGCCCGGCGTGCCGCTGGACCTGGACGAGCAGGCCATCGCCGATCAGTTGGTGATGGACCGGGTCCGACCCGAACGCACGCTCTACCGTGCCATCGATCGGGTGCCGATGGCCCATGCGCTGGTGCTCACGCCCGAGACCACGCATCGCCGCCGCTGGTGGACGCTGCCGGAAGCGGGATCGCTGCGCCTGGGCGACGATGCCGAGGTCGAGGCGGCAGCGGCGGAGGTTCTGGATCGCGCGGTGGCCGACGCGTTGCGCGCGCAGGGTCCGGTGGCTGCCTGTCTGACCGGTGGGCTCGACAGCGGCTCTGTCGTGCTGTCGGCGGCCAGGCAGGCGGCCCCGGCGCGCGTGCTTGCGCTGACCCGCGTGCCGCAGGGAGCGACCGCGGCCGCGAGCGCCACGCACTATTACGACGAATCGCCGCGTGCGCGCCTGCTGGCCGCCAGTCATCCCGGCATCGACTGGCAGGCGGTCGGCGACGATGCCGACGATTGGGGCGAAAACGATGACGCACGCTGGTGGCGGGAAAGCGGTCAACCGGTGCGTTCGCCGCTCAACATGGCCTGGTTCTTTCCGCTGCATCGGGTGCTGCACGCGCGCGGCGGCCGCGTGTTGATCGGCGGCGAACTGGGCAATGCGTTCTTCAGTTACGACGGCCTGCTGCGCCTGCCGCACCTGTTGCGCGAGGGAAGATGGGCGGCGCTGCTGGCACAGGCGCGCGCCTTGGCCGGGCGCGAAGGCCTGAGCCTGCGTAAGGCCCTGCAGCGGCACGTCCTGCGTCCGTATGCGCCTGTATGGTTGTTGCGCTATTGGCACGGTCTGCCGGCCGCCGTCTGGGAGCGGGGTTCGGCATTGCATCCTGCCCTGGCGCGTGAACTGGGGTTGCATCGGTCGCTCGACCTGGGCCGTTACCGGCTCCGTCTGGGCGGGCGCCATCGATCGCTGCGCGTCTTGCGCGAGTGGCTGCTTGGCAACGCCGCGGCAATGGACGACTGGAGCACCCTGCGTGCCATCTCGGGCATCGACATGCGCATGCCGCTGGGCGACCGGCGGGTGATCGAGTTCTTCGGCGCGCTGCCGCTGGACCAGTTCCTGCGCGACGGGGTCAGTCGGTCGTTGCCGCGCCGGTTGCTGGCCGCGCGCGGCGGCCCGCCGCAGGTCTTCGACAACCGGGCGGTCGGGGTGCAGCAGGGGGACTGGTTCGCACGGCTGTGCGCCCGACGCGGCGCCATGCAGCAGCAACTCGCCGGCCTGCGCACGTCTGCGCTGGCCAATCGCGTCCTCGACCTGCCGCGACTGCAGGGCCTGCTCGACCACTGGCCATCGGATGCGGTTGCCGCCGAGCCGCGCCGCCACGACTATCTGCAGATGCTGCCGCATGCCCTGCAGATGGGCGGATTCCTCGCGTGGCGCGAACGCGGCGGGATTAGCGCGCGCTAGGTCGGTTGAGATGCGTGTGAAGCGTCGTGTGACGTCGAGGCGAGGCGCCGACGCGGTCTCGGTGCGCCACAGGACGCTGCCCGAACGGTTGGTCGTCCGCGGCGCGGGGCCAGTGCTGCGCGGTTTGCCTTGGCGCTAGCCAAGGCCGCACCCCGCAACACCGCTTCCCCACCACGGACGGCCAACACCTCTCGTCGCAACGTGCATCACACGCGCTACGCCGGTAGCGCGGCTCAATGGCTGGGCGTGGTCTCGCCCAGCCACGCCGCCACGATCCGCGCATAGGCACCGCTGGCCTTGCTCAGGTGCAGCCACTGGTCGACGTAGGCCTTCCATGCCATGTCGTCGCGCGGCAGCAGGAATGCTTTCTCGCTGTACTGCAGCGGCTGCTGCGGCGCCACCGCGCACAGGCCCGGAACCTGGCGCTGCTGGAAGCGCGCTTCGGAGGCATCGGTGATCATGACGTCGGCGCGGCCCTCGCGCAGGTCGCGGAAGATGGCCGGGTTGTCGTCGGAGAGGATCAGCTGCGCATGCGGCAACTCGCGGCGGGCGAAGGCCTCATTGGTGCCGCCGCGCGGTTCGATCACGCGCACCTCGGGGCGGTCGATCCGGGCGATGGCGCGGTAGCGCGCGCGATCGGCGCAGCGCACCAGCGGGATCTTGCCGTCGACCTCCAGCACCGCGCTGAACCAGGCTTGGCGCTGCCGCGGCAGCGACACCGAGATGCCGCCGACGGCGATGTCGCAGCGGTCGGCGAGCAGGTCCGGCAGCAGCGTCGGCCAGCGTGTCGGCACCCACTGGACCTTGACCTCGAGGCTCTCGGCCAGCGCTTGCGCCAGGGCGATGTCGATGCCTTCGTAGCTGCCGTCGGCACGCAGGCGGCTATAGGGCGCGTAGTCGCCGGTGGTGCACACGCGCAGCGCGCCGCGCTGCAGGACGCTGTCCAGGTGCGAGGGCGCGGCGTGCGCCGGCAGCGCCAATGCGGCGCCGAACAGGGTGGCGGCCAGGCGTCGGATCATGCGGGTCTCCTGCGGCAGGGCGGGCGCCGGTGCCCGCTGGCTGTACGCCGGCTGTCGCAGCGCCGGCGCGCGCCACCTTAGCCGGTTTCCGCGCGCGCCGGCACAATCCCTGGCAGGACAAGGCCTTGCGTGCGCAGAGCGGCCGCAGGTGGCGCGGTATCGCCGCCCGCCGCGCGCGGCGGCACGCGCCGGCAACGGAACTCGCGGCACGCTGTACCGGTCCGTCCTCCACATTCGCTATCGCGCCTGCCCATGGATCCCCGATCGTCGTGACCGCCCTCCCTGCGCAAGACCGTTGGCAGCAGCTGTGGGCGGCACTGGCGACCGCAATGATCCTGGTGTTGCTGGGGCGCCTGCTGTGGGGCGCACCATCGGCGCCGCCACGCGTGGCGGCCGACGATGCGCTGCGGCTGGTGTTCCTGCCGCCGCAACCTGTGCAGCGCGCCGCGGTCCCGCCATCGGCCTCCGCGCCCGCGCCGTCGACGGCCGCGCGCACGCACGCCCCCGCACGGCAGCCGCCCGCCGCCGCCGCGCCGCCGTCCCCGCCCACGCTCACGCCCACGCAGGCTGCGCCCGCCGCGGCCGACACGCGGATGGCGGCGACGCTCTATACCGGCGATGGCCATCCGCGCCTGCCGGACGGGGTGGCGGTGGATCCGTTCGCGCAGGCGCAAGGCACGCCGCCGGGGACGCTCAATCCGCGCGACGTCGCCAAGTCCAAGCGCCTGCTCGAACGGCCCAACCCGATCGACTACCGGTCGACCCGCTTCGACAAGGACTGGGCCAGCGACGGCACGCTTGGCGACGTCGCGGTGCAGGGCATCGACCGGGCGATCAGGCAGCTGCTGCCCAAGAACACGCATCAGTCGGCCGTGGCGCGGCCGCCGCCGGACGTGCGCTTCAATCCGGCGCTGCACGAACGCCCCAGCGACCTTGGCAGCGAGGCCACCGGCGATGCCTACAAGGCCGCGCCGATCGCCTTCGAGAAGGCGCCGGGACTGGATGGCGAAGCGAGCCGGCGGATTCGCCAGGCCCTGGCCGATCTGCAGCAACGCCGCGGCGCCTGTCCGGCGGCACAGCGTGCGCGCCTGCTGGCGCCGGTGCAGCAGCACCTGGATGCGCTGCTGCAGGTGGAGACCGCGATGGCCAAGGGCGCCGACCCGATCCGCGCGCAGCAACTCCTGCCGCGCGAGGCCGACAGCGCCTACGACCTGGCGCGGCGCGCGCTGTGGTATGCCGACCAGAAACTGGCGGCGTGCGCGCCGTAGGTGGCGTGCGATGGGCGCGGCTTCACCTGCGAAGAGCGGAGGCGGCGGGGCGCTTCGACCATGGCAGCAGTCGGGACTGAAGTCCCTCCTACAGTGCATCCAGACAACGCGTCGCACGTTCCTGTAGGAGCGGCTTCAGCCGCGACGCGTGGTGTGTCGGCGCCTGGTCGCGGCTGAAGCCGCTCCTACAAGGGGCTGTCGGAAAGCGGACCGAGGGACCGGCCGTCACTCGCGTCGACATGCGCTGGGCGATGATGCGCGCCCGTCCTGTTCGATCATGTCGCCGATGCCCCTAGCCCGTGCCGCGCTGTGCCTGCTGCTGTGCTGTGGCGTGGTCGCCGGCGCGTCTGCGCGTACCGTGTACCGCTGCGTGCGCGACGGTACGGTCAGCCTGGCCACGGCGCCGGAGCCGGGCTCGCGCTGCACGCCGAAGGAACTGGACGACGCGGCGATCGCCACGCCCAATCTGTGGGGCAACCTGGGCGTGTTCAGCGGCACGTTGTACGAGCGCGAGCAGGACGGCCAGCTGGTCTACTCCACGCGCAACCTGCCGGGCTCGCGGCCCTACCTGCGCTTCACCGCGGTGACCCCGCCGGGCGAAAGCGCGCATCCCGGCCTCGGCAAGGTCGGCGCGCCCCAGTTACAGCCGCATGCCAAGCAGTTCCGCGCCGCGGCCCGCGCCACCGGGGTGGACGAGCCGTGGCTGCGCGCGATCGCGCATGCCGAGAGCGGCTTCGACGCCGCCGCGGTCTCGTCCAAGGGGGCGCAGGGAGTGATGCAGCTGTTGCCGGAGGTCGCCAAGGAATACGGCGTGCACGACCCGTTCGCGGCCGACCAGTCGATCGCCGGCGGCGCGCGCTACATGCGCGCGCTGCTGCGCCGCTACGCCGGCGACCGGGTGCTCGCCGCCGCGGCCTACAACGCCGGCATCGGCACGGTGGCGCGCTACGGCGGCGTGCCGCCGTACGCGGAGACCCGCGAGTACATCGATAAGGTGATGGCGCTGTACCAGCGCTATCGCGTCGCGATGGGCATCCCCGTGGAGACGCCGGCGCAGTAGCTGCGGCGCCGAGCGCTGGCCATGACGCATGCGCATGCGTAGGCGGACGGGCGTGGCCGCGCTGCCGCCCGTGGCGCTTCAGAGCGCGACTGCTTCCGCCTCGGCGTCGGCCTGCGCTTGGGCGTGCGCCGCTGTCGGCGCGGCGGCCGGTGCCGCGTACAGATCCATCAGCAACAGGGTCACGCCATTGGTCCAGCCGAAGCCGTCCTGCAGGGCGTACTCGCCGCCGCCGCCGCCCTTGGCCTGCGCGTCCACCGCGTACTTCTCCACCAGCTTGTGCTGTTGCGCGAACAGCGCCTGCACCCGCGCCAGGAAGCGGCTGCCGACTCGCTGCGCCAGGGCGTCCTGGCCGTAGCGGCGCAGGCCGTCCACGGCGATCCACTGCAGCGGCGCCCAGCCGTTGGGTTCGTCCCACTGCTGGCCGGTGTGCAGGCGCGTGGTCGCCAGGCCGCCGGGGCGCAGCAACTGCGCCTGCACGGTGTCGGCGCTGCGCTTGGCCCGCGCCGGCGAGGCGACCCCGACGAACAGCGGGTACAGCGCCGCGGCGGTGACCTGCTCGCGCAGCCGGCGTTGCTGCCAGTCGTAGTCGGCGTAGTAGCCGGCATCGCTCCACAGGTGCTTGTCGATCGCGGTCTTGCGCGCGCTGGCCAGGGCCGCGTAGTCGGTGTCGCAGCCGGCCGCGCCCGGGTTCTTGGCGCAGGCCAGGGCCAGGGTGCTCTCCAGGTGGTAGAGCAGGCTGTTCAGGTCGACCGGGACGATGGCGGTGGTGCGGATGCTGGCCAGGGTCTTGCGGTCGCCGAGCCAGCGGCTCGAGTAGTCCCAGCCGCTCTCGGCGCCGGCGCGCAGGTCGCGGTAGACCTCGGCGGCAGGGCGGTCCTTGGCCTCGGCGGCGGTGCGCACGTCGTGCAGCCAGGCTTCCGGGCGCGGCGTGTCGCGGGCGTCCCAGTAGCGGTTGAGCAGGCTGCCGTCGGCCAGCCGCACCACATGCGCATGCGCGTGGCCCGGAGCCAGGGTCTGCGCGCCCTCCATCCAGTACGCGTATTCCTTCTGCAACTGCGGCAGGTAGCGCGCGTAGGCCGCATCGCCTTCCACCTTGGCCTGCAACTGCACCATGTGCGAGAAGAACGGCGGCTGCGAGCGGCTCAGGTAGTAGGTGCGGTTGCCGTTGGGGATGTGCCCGTAGGTGTCGATCAGGTAGGCGAAGTTGTCCAGCATCTGCCGGCTGCGTTCGTGTTCGCCGCTCTCCACCAGGCCGAGCATGGTGAAGTAGGAGTCCCAGTAGTAGACCTCGCGGAAGCGCCCGCCCGGCACCACGTAGGGGTGCGGCAGCGACAGCAGACTGCTGTAGGCCGGCACCTCGACCTGGCGGCGCACCAGCAGCGGCCACAGCGCGTCGATGTGTTCGCGCAGGCCGGTGTCCTGGCGGATCGCCTCGGTCTGCACCGGGCCGGACTCCTCGAAGTTGGCGGCGACGAAGCGGCGCAGGTCGAAGCCGGGTTGCTGGCGCTGCGCCAGATAGTCGGCGTTGATCAGCGCCGGGTCGCGCAACGGCAGCGCATCGACGAAGTGCTTCTGGTCGTCGAACAGCTCCTGCTGCTGCACCGCCTGGAACAGTTCCGGGTAGGCCAGGTCGGGCGTCTGCGGCGGCGGTGCCGGCGCGGTCAGCGTCGTCGCCGGCGCGGCCTCGGCCATGGCGGTGTCGGCGGTACCGAGCAACAGGCCGAGCGACAGGCTCAGCAGCGGGGTGCAGCAAGGAGGAGCGGCATGGCTCATGTCAGGTCCAGAGCAGGATGCGTGCGGCATGGTAAACGACCGAGGCGGAGACGGGGCGGCCGCGGCCGGATCCGATGCGCGGCCTGCCGATCGTGCCTTGGCGGCCGCGCGCCGTCCGGCTCGCACCGGTGAGGGACCGCAACGCCTGGGGAGATGCAAGAACGGGGCCGCCGCTGCGGTCAGGTGGCTCGTCGCCGGGACAGCCGGGGGCGTGTTGTCTGGCCAAAGGGTGGCGCAGTGCCCGCTCGGTGGGGCGGGCAGGTCGTTCAGGGCGGGCCGACGCCGGCGGGTCGGCGTCCGCCGTGCAGGTCAGGGCGTCTGCGGCCGCAGGCGGTCCTTCTCGGCGCTGAGCGCGGCTTCGGCGCGCAGGAACACCAGCCCGATCGGCTCGTCCGCCCGCGTGGCCTGGGCGTCGCCGACCAGGACGGTCAGCCCCAGCGCCTGCTGCCGCGCGGCGATCTCGCGCAGGCCGCGCAGCTTCTGTTCGGCATCGGCGCCATGCAGCATGACGATGAACTCGGCGTGCTCGGTGGCGCGGTCCACCGTGTCGGCGCCGCCGTCGTGCACGTAGCTGGCCAGGGTGCGGTCGAGCTGCTGCAGGCTGCTGCCCAGCAGGCGTTCGCTCTGCCGCTCGGCCAGCGCGGCCAGTTCCTGCACTTCCAGGATCACCACCCGGTAGCGGCCATCGGTGGCGGCGCCGTGGGCATCGGCCGAATGCGGTTGCAGGAGCGCCTCGCGTTCGCGTTGCAGGGTACGGCGGCGTTCGTCGAGCAGGCGCATGGTGGTGCGCGCCAGCGCACGCAGGCCGTCGCGCTGGGCGTCGGTGAGCTGGCGTGGCGCGGTGTCGAGCACGCAGACTGTGCCCAGGGCGATGCCCTCATCGGTCACCAGCGGCATGCCGGCGTAGAAGCGCGCGCCGGTGTCGCCGCGAACCACCGCGATGTCGGCGAAACGCGGGTCGTCGGCGAGGTCGGGCACTTCCAGCAACTGCTCGGGCTCACGGATCGCGTGATCGCACACCGCTTGGCTGCGCTCGGTCTGCGGCACCTCCAGGCCCATCCGTGCCTTGAACCATTGCCGGTCGCGGTCCAGCAGCGACAGCAGCGCGATCGGCGTATCGCACAGCGCGGCGGCGATCTGCACGATGTCCTGGTAGGCGTCCTCGGGCAGGCTGCCGACGATGCGGTAGCTGTCGAGGACTCGCTGGCGCTGGGCTTCATCGGTCATGGATGGCGTGGGGTCTGGCGCGGATCGCGAGGCGCAGCACCATACCGCAGGGCGTGCGGATGCCGCGTGGAAAAGCATGCAAGCGTGACGCGGCGCACGCCAAGGCCCTTGTCGCGCGCGCCGTGCCGCTTGGCACTCGAGCAACTGGCCGTCGCTGTCCAGCACCTGCGCCTGGCCCAGCTTCAGCGCGCACCGGCGCTTCCCTCTGCTTAGGTCGCGGCTGAAGCCGCTCCTGCGGGGCGGCGAACGCGGGGCTGGTCCCAGTCGTCGGAGCGGGGCGTGCCCCGCAACGAGACTCGGCGGGGCGTGGCGGTCAACCAGCTGCGCCGGCGCCAAGCGCGCGCAGTTGCGCCTGCAGCGTGGCGGCGTTGTCGAGGGCGTGGCCGAGCGCGGTGTTGTCGAAGATCACCCAGGCGTCGTCCGAGTGCGGCGTGGCGGCGACGACGCGTTTGGCCAGTCTGCGCAGTGTGTCGTCGGCGTAGTCGCTGTAGTAGATGCGCGGCGCGCCGTGCCAGCGCCAGTAAGCCGGCGCCGCCGTGCCTGCCGGCTGCGCGGCGGTGGCGTGCAGTGCCGGGTCGGCGGCCACGCGCGCGATCCTGTGGCGCTGCCACAGCGCCTCGGCGCGCGCGCCGAACCAGCTGGCGTGGCGCGGTTCGCAGGCGATGCCGCCATGCCAGCGGCGGCGCAGCATCGCGAAGAAGGTGGCGGCGGTGCGCGCATCGAAGGCCAGGCTCGGTGGCAGTTGCACCAGCAGGCAGCCGAGCTTGTCGCCGAGATGGCCGACTTCGCCGAGGAAGGTCTGCAGCAGCGGCGCGACGCGGTACAGGCGCGCGTCGTGGGTGATCGTGCGCGGCAGCTTGGCCGAAAAACGGAAATCCGCCGGCACGCTGTCGGCCCAGCGCTGGTAAGTGACGGGGCGGTGCGGGCGGTAGAACGAGGAATTGATCTCGACCGCATCGAAGCGCGTGGCATAGCGCGCCAACTGGCTGGCGCCGTCGCCGACCAGCGCGCGCTGCGTGCTGGCGATCGACCAGCCGGCGCAGCCGACGCGGATGCGGGGCGCGGCGTCGCCGCGGTGGGGAGAAGTGGTCGGCATCGGCGGTGCCAGGCGAGAACAGGCCTTGGGGATAGCAAGCGCTGCGGCCAAGGGCCGTGAAGGACATGGCCGGCTCCATACCCGCCCTCGGGCGGTGCTTGCGCATCGCGATCGCCGATCGGCAACAGCGTCCAGAAGGCGAGTCTATGTCTTGGAGGATGCCTGGTCGACCAGCTCTACGGACATCGCAAGTCGCGGCGCGCCGCCTTGGTCAGCCGTGCGTGCTGGGCTTGCATGCCGTGCGACCGATGCGTGCAGCGCGCCGCGATGGCTGCGCACTGTGCGCTTGCGTGCATGCGCGTTGCGCCGGAGCGGAGCGTGCAACGTGACTGTTCGCATGTCGCATCGCGCGGTGGCGATGCGTTGCGATGGCGCCAGTCGCCCATGCGGTTACCGGCGCGTCGCGCCTGGCGGGACCGTCCCGCCAGGCGTGTGCGGCGTTACTGCTTGGCGGCGGCCGTGGCCTTCGCCTTGACCGGCTGGCCGTCGCTGTCGAGCACCTGCACCTCGCCCAGCTTCAGCGCGCGCACCGGCGCTTCGATCTGCTTGAGGTCGCCGACGATGACCCAGGTCATCGCCTGCGGCGCCACGATCTCCTTGATCGCCGCTTCCGCCGCCGGCTGGTCGACCGCTTCCAGGCGCGTCTTCAGCGTCTGCACGTAGTCGTCCGGGCGGCCGTACTGGACGATGCCTTCCATCGCGCTGAGCACCGCACCGGTGGTCTCGAAGCTGCCCGGCAGGGCGCGCACGCGCTGTTCCTTGATCTTGGCGATCTCGGCGGCGGTCAGCGGCTTGTCGCCGACCACGGCCTTCGCTTCCTTGAGGATCTCGGCGGCCGATTCGGCGGTCTTGTCGGTCTGCACCGGGGCGAAGAACAGGAACGGGCGCTGGCCGATCGCGTCGATCATGAAGCTGTTGGCGCCGTAGGCCCAGCGCTTGTCCTCGCGCAGGTTCATGTTCAGCCGCGAAGTGAAGGTGCCGCCGAAGGCGCCGTTGGCCACGCCGATCGCCAGGTTGTTCGGCGCCTTGGTCGAGGGCGCCAGCAGGCCGGCCAGGATCAGCGACTGCGGGGCGTCGTCGCGGTTGATCAGGAACACGCGCGGCTTGGGCTGCGCGGCCACCTGCGGCAGGCTCTTGGTCGGGCGCTTGCCGGACGGGGCTTGCCAGTCGCCGAAGGCGGCATCTAGCTGCGGGATGATCTTGGCCAGGGTGGTGTCGCCGGCGACCAGGATGCGCACGTTGTCCGGACGCAGCCAGTTGTTCTGGAACGCGCTCAGGTCGCCCGCGGTGAGGCTCTTGATCGCCGCCTCGGTGCCGGTGCCGGTGAGCGGCACGCCGTACGGATGGCTGGGGCCGTACAGCAGCGGCGGCAGGGTGCGCAGCGCCAGGCCCTGCGGCTGGGTCTTCTCCTGCGCGATCGAGGCCAGCCACTGGCCGCGGATGCGCTCGATGTCGTCGGCCTTGAACGCCGGGTTGCGCACGATGTCGGCGAACAGGTCCAGCGACGGCGCCAGCTGGTCGTTGAGTGCGTTGAGCGAGGCGTCGCAGCTGTCCAGTTCGCAGGACACGCTGGTCATCGCGCCCAGGCGCTGGCGGCGCTGCGCCACGTCCACCGAGTCCAGGTTGCGGGTGCTCTCGTTCATCAGCGCCGCGGTGAAGTTGGCGGTGCCGAGCTTGCCGCCGCGGTCGGTCGCGTAACCGGCATCGAACAGCAGCTGGATCTGCGTGACCGGGATGGTGTGACGCTCGGCCAGCACCACCTCGATGCCGTTCTTGAGCTTGCCGCGCTGCAGCTGCGGGAAGCTCAGGCTCGGGAACTGGCTGGTCTCCGGCACGCCGGCGGCGCGGTCCACCTGCGACTTGCCGACGCTGTAGTTGCCCTTCGCCGGCACCTTCGGCGCGGGCTTGCCCGGGGCCGCGGCCAGCGGCTTGACCGCCTTGTCCTCGGCGGCCGGATCGAAGCCTTCCGGCGCCGGCAGCACGGTCAGCAGGTAGTCACCCTTGCCGAACCAGGTGTCGGCGGCCTTGCGCACGCTGGCGACGGTGGCCGCCTGCGCGCGTTCCAGGTCCTTCTTGTAGGCGCCCGGATCGTTGCGGTAGACCTGGCCCTCGGCCAGCACCGTGGCCTTGCCGCCG
Organism: Xanthomonas sp. 3498; assembly: GCF_014199795.1. NCBI lineage: Bacteria > Pseudomonadati > Pseudomonadota > Gammaproteobacteria > Lysobacterales > Lysobacteraceae > Xanthomonas > Xanthomonas sp. 3498. The sequence continues at coordinate 50,895 of NZ_JACHOH010000007.1, read as the reverse complement.
AAGCCGCCGACCTTCTCCAGGCCGCGCACGAAGCCGGCGCGGTAGCCGACCTGGGCGCGCTGCAGTTCGTCGGCGGTGGGGCCTTCGGCCAGGAACTTCTGCAGTTCGTCGGCGATGGCGGCCTCGACCTTGGCCGGGTCCACGCCTTCCTTCACGTCGGCGGTGATCTGCAGCTGGCTGGCCAGCGCGAACGACTGCAGGCCGGCGGAGACGTCGTCGGCCAGCTTGTCGCGGTAGACCAGGCGCTGGTACAGGCGGCTGGTCTTGCCGCCGCCGAGCACGGTGGTGGCCAGGTCCAGTAGCACCGCGTCGTCGGTGCCCAGCTGCGGCGCGACCCAGGTGCGGTAGATGCGCGGCTGCGCGACGTGGTCGTGCTGCACGCCGCGGGTCTGCTTGGCCAGCGGCGTGATCCACGGCTGCTGGCGCGGCACCGGGCGGCCGGCGGGGATGTCGCCGAAGTACTGCTCGGCCTTGGCCTTGGCCTGCGCCACGGTGATGTCGCCGGCCAGCACCAGGGTGGTGTTGGCGGCGCCGTAGTTGTCGTGGAACCACTGCTTGACGTCGTCCAGCGAGGCCGCGTCGAGGTCGGCCATCGAGCCGATGGTGTCGTGCTGGTAGGGGTGGTTGGCCGGGAAGATGTTGGCCAGGATGTTCTCGTCGACGCGGCCGTAGGGACGGTTCTGGCCCTGGCGCTTTTCGTTCTGGACCACGCCGCGCTGGGTGTCCAGTTCCTTCTGGCCGATCGCGCCGAGCAGGTGGCCCATGCGGTCCGACTCCATCCACAACGCGGTGTCCAGCGCGGTGGTCGGCACGGTCTCGAAGTAGTTGGTGCGGTCGAACCAGGTGGTGCCGTTCATGTCGGTGGCACCGACTTTCTCGAACGGCTGGAAGTAGGTGCCCTTGTGGTTCTCCGAGCCGGAGAACATCAGGTGCTCGAACAGGTGCGCGAAGCCGGTCTTGCCCGCCGGCTCGTCGCCCGAGCCGATGTGGTACCAGATGCTCACCGCCACCACCGGCGCCTTGTGGTCCTCGTGTACCACCACGGTCAGGCCGTTGGGCAGGGTGAAGCGGGTGTAGGCGATCTCCGGCGCGGTCGCCTGGGCCGGCGTGGCCGCGGCCAGGGCCGACGGCGCGGCCACCAGGGCGGCGCCGGTGCCGAGGGTGAGGATGCTGGAGATCAACAGCGACAAGGGTCGGAGCATGGGCCGGGCCTGAGTGTGGACAGTGCGCCAGCATAGAGGCGCAGCGGCGGCCGCGGGAACGTGACTGATGGCACAGCGCGGGGGCGGGCGGCGACCGGCTCCGCGCACGGCCACGCCCGGGGAGCGTGGCCGTGCGGGATCTCAGAAACGCAGCGCAGCGCTCAGCGCGCGGCGCAGAAACCGAACTCGGCGGTCGCGCCCGGGGCCAGGGTCTTGTTCCAGCCCACGCCGCTGGCGCTGAGGGTGGTGCCGGACTGGGTCCAGCTGGCGTTCCACAGGTTGCTGACGGTGCCGCTGATGGACAGGGTGGCGGTCCAGTCGCCACTGCTGCCGCCGGTGTTGCTGACCTGCACGCGGTTGCAGTAGCCGGCGTTCCAGTCGCTGTCGACCAGCACCGTGGTGCTGAAGCTGCTGCCGGACGGTGGCGGCGCGTGCGTTCCGCCGCCACCATTGCCACCGCCGTTACCGCCCTCACCACCACGACTGCCGCTGCCGGCGCCGGCGCCGTCCCACAGCTTCTTCAGCAGGGTCACCTTGTCGCTGCGCACCGTGCTCCAGTCGTCGTTGAGGATGCCGCCGGTGTCGCCGCTGTTCGGGTTCCACGACCAGTAGAAGCCGCTGTGGATGCCCTTGCCGATCAGGTAGTCGACCAGCGCGTTCTGCCACTGCACGTCCAGCGGGTTGCCCTGGCCGTACTTGCCGCCGAACTCGCCCAGCAGCAGCGCGTGGCCGGCCTGGACGAACCGGCCGAAGTGCTGCTCCCAGATCGCCGGCATGTTGGCCGGGAAGTTGGAGGCGCTGAAGTAGGACTGCATGGACACGTCCGGCCCGTACACGTGCGGGGCGAGCAGCAGGCGGTTGGCCGGAATCGCCAGCGGGGTGCAGGCCAGCGGCTCCAGGTTCTCGCCCCAGAAGTGCGCGGTGCCGCTCGAACAGGTCGGCGTGTCGGCGATGCCTTCGACCACGATCAGCCAGTTCGGCGCCGCTTTCAGCACTGCCGCCGACGCGCGTTCGGCCGCCTTGTTCCAGTCGGTGGCGGCATTGCCGCTGCCCCAGGTGGCGGCGCCGTGCGGCTCGTTCTTCAGGTCCAGGCCGATCACCCCCGGCACCGACGCGTAGCGCTTGGCGACGAAGCTCAGGTCGTCCAGCCATTGCTGCTCGCTGTAGCTGCCGGTGTACCAGAGCTCGGAGATGGCGTTGCAATCCGGCGTGTGGTGGTCGAGCAGCACGTACATGCCGCGGCTGCTGAGTTCGTTGATCACCTTGTCCAGGATCTGCAGCGAGTTCAGGCCCTGCAGGTCCGGATTGCGGCTGTAGTCGATGCTGCCGGGCGACACCGCCTGAAGCGTCTGCGGGCAGAACGGCAGGCGCACGGCGTTGAAGCCCAGGTCCTGCATCTGCGTGATCATGTCCTTCCAGTTGCGCGCCCACAGGCCGTGCACGGTGTGCTGCGAGGTCTCGAAACCGAACCAGTTGACGCCGCGCAGTTGCACGGCGTTGCCGGCGTCGTCCACCACCTTGCCTTGCTGGATGGCGTAGCTCCAGGCCGAGCCGCTGGCGACCACGAGCGCCGCGGCCAGCAGGCAGCGGGTGAGGCGGGAATGCATGGACCGTTTCATCGCGGTGCTCCGATGGCGGCCGGTGCGGAGCGCGCCGGCCAAAGGGGGGCGGATGCTTGGCGGCGATGATCGGCAGTGTCCCGCCGCGGCGGCCGTGATTGCCGTTGCAGAAGAGGTGCTTGTCCACCGATTGCGCGCAGGCGCTGTGGTGGCGTCCACGGGCGCGCATTCGCCCGGCGCAAATGCCAACGGCAGCGTCGTAGGACGCTGCCGTTGGCATGGGCCCCGCGCGCTGCGCGAGGCGATGGCGCCGCCTTCAGCGGGCGGCGCAGAACCCGAACTCGGCGGTGGCGCCGGCGGCCAGGGTCTTGTTCCAGTCCACGCCGCTGGCGCTGAGCGTGGTGCCCGACTGCGTCCAGGTGGCGTTCCACAGATTGTTGACGGTGCCGCTGATGGACAGGGTGACCGCCCAGTTGCCAGTGGCGCTGCCGCTGTTGGTCACCTGCACGCGTTCGCAGTAGCCGGCGTTCCAGTCGCTGTCGACGATGACCTTGGTGCTGAAGCTGGCGCTGCCCGGGGCCGGGGTCGGCGTGGGGGTCGGGGTCGGCTCCGGGGTGGGCGTCGGGGTCGGCGTGGGCGTCGGCGTGGTGCCGCCGGTATCGCCCCACAGCCGTTTCAGCCCGGCCATCTTCTCGCTGCGCACGGTGGTCCAGTCGTCGTCGAGCACGCCGCCGGTGTCGCGGCTGTTGGGGTTCCACGCCCAGTAGAAGCCGCTGCGGATGTTCTTCTTGATCAGGTAGTCGATCAGCGCCTTCTGCAGGATCGGATCCTGCGCCTGGTTGCGGCCTTCGTTGCCGCCGAATTCACCGATCATCATGGCGTAGCCGCGCTGGGTCAGCTGGCCGAACTGGCGCTCCCAGATCGCCGGCATGTTCGCCGGGAAGCTGCCGTCGCCGAAGTAGGGCTGCCAGTTCACGTCCGGGCCGTACACGTGCGGCGACAACAGCAGGCGGTTGGCCGGCACGTTGAGCTTGGTGCAGGTCAGCGGTTCCAGGTTGCCGCCCCACCAGTAGCCGTCGCTGCTGGAGCAGGTCGGGTTGTCGGTGATGCCCTCGACCACGATCAGCCACTTTGGCGCCACCTTCAGCACCGCCGCCGAGGCGCGCTCGACTGCCTTGTTCCAGTCGGTCTTGAGGTTGCCGGTGCCCCAGGTGTTGCGGCCGTTCGGCTCGTTCTTCAGGTCGATGCCGATCACGCCCGGCACCGACGCGTAGCGCTTGGCCACGAAGCTCAGGTCGCTGAGCCACTGCTGCTCGCTGTAGGAGTCGGTGTACCAGAGTTCGGAGATACCCTGGCAATCAGGCGAGTGGTGGTCCAGCAGCACGTACATGCCGCGGCTGCTGAGTTCGTTGATCACCTTGTCCAGCACCTGCAGCGAGTTCAGACCCTGCAGGTCCGGATTGCGGCCGTAGTCGATGCTGGTCGGCGCCACGCCGCGCAGGGTCTGCGGGCAGAACGGCAGGCGCACGGCATTGAAGCCCAGGCCCTGCATCTGCGTGATCATGTCCTTCCAGTTGCGCGCCCACAGGCCGTGCACGGTGTGCGCGCTGCCTTCGAAGCCGAACCAGTTGACACCGCGCAGCTGTACCGCGTTGCCGCGGTCGTCCACCACCGTGCCTTTGCTGATCGCGTAACTCCAGGCCGAACCGCTGGCAGCCAACAGCGCGGCGGCCAGCACGCAACGGGTGATGCGGGTGAGGGGGGACATCGACATCTCTGCAGGTCTCCGGAAGCGAGCCGGCCCGCAGTCGGAGCGGCCCGGGTGAGGTGGGAAGTGACGGTTTCCACGCCGGGCTCGGGTGGAAGCCAGGGCGGGCGCGCGGATCGGCATGGGCCACCGGATCGGCGCGGACCCCGCGGTGCGCGAGCGCGGCATTAGAGCATGTTCAGCTTCGTATTTGAGTGTTTTATCACAATAAATTTTTGCGACAGCGCACATATGGCGGTCGTTCGACCCACCACGACCCGGTAGGGGCGCCGCTACACTCGCCCTTCTTTGTGTCTGCCGAGGGGAACCAAGTGAAACGACCGATCCTGAGCCTGCTGGCCCTGGCGCTGTCCGGCGCCTGCCTGGCGGCACCGCCGCCCGCACCGACCTTCGACACCAAGCGCCTGTCCACCGACGTCAAGACCCTGGCCTCCGACGCCTACGAGGGCCGCGCCCCGGGCTCGGCGGGCGAGGAGAAGACCGTGGCCTATCTGAGTGCGCAGTTCCAGGCGGCCGGCTTGCAGCCCGGCGGCGACCTGCGCGACGGCAAGCGTCTGTGGACCCAGGCGGTGCCGCTGCGCCGCGCCGACATCGTCGGCACCCCGCGCCTGGCGATCGCCAGCGGCGACCAGCGCCAGGCCCTCACCCAGGGTCAGCAGATCGCCGTGCGCGCCGCGCTCGACGGCAGCAGCCAGGTGACCCTGGACGGGGCGCCACTGGTGTTCGTCGGCTACGGCGTCAAGGCGCCCGAGCGCGGCTGGGACGACTTCAAGGGCGTGGACCTGAAGGGCAAGATCGCGGTGGTGCTGATCAACGACCCCGACTTCGAGACCGGCAAGGGCGCGTTCGACGGCAAGGGCATGACCTACTACGGCCGCTGGACCTACAAGTTCGAGGAAGGCGCGCGACAGGGCGCGGCCGGCGTGCTGATCGTGCACGAGACCGCACCGGCCTCCTACGGCTGGGCCACCGTCGCCAACTCCAACACCAACAGCATGTTCGACGTGGTCCGCGACGATCCCAAGACGGTGCATCCGGAGTTGGAGGGCTGGATCCAGCGCGATCTGGCGGTGGACCTGTTCAAGCGCGCCGGGCTGGATTTCGATGCGCTGAAGAAGCAGGCGCAATCGCGCGACTTCAAGCCGGTGGAACTGAAGGGCGAGCGCCTGTACGCCGACTACGCGGTGAAGTCGGAGGTGATCACCTCGCGCAACGTGGTCGCGCGGCTGCCCGGCAAGACCCAGCCGGACGACACCCTCATCTACACCGCGCACTGGGATCACCTGGGCGTGGGCGCGCCCGACGCCAAGGGCGACCGCATCTTCAACGGCGCGCTGGACAACGCCAGCGGCGTCGCCGCGCTGCTGGAACTGGCCCGCGCCTTCGCCAAGGGCCCGGCGCCGCAGCGCTCGGTGGTGTTCATGGCGGTCACCGCCGAGGAGAAGGGCCTGCTCGGCTCGGAGTACTACGCCTCCAAGCCGCTGTATCCGCTGGCGCGCACGGTGGCGGTGATCAACATGGACGGCATGAGCCCGTTCGGGCCGTCGCGCGATTTCGGCATCTACGGCACCGCCAAGCTGGAACTGCTCGACGACCTCAAGCGCGTGGCGAAGGGCTGGGATCTGCGCTACACGCCCGACCCGAAGCCGGAAGCCGGCTACTTCTTCCGCTCCGACCACTTCTCCTTCGCCAAGCGCGGCGTGCCGGCGCTGTCCTTCGCCGCCGGCCAGGACTGGGTGGACGGCGGCGTGGCGGCCGGCAAGGCCGCCGCGGACGACTACACCGCCAAGCGCTACCACCAGCCCGGCGACGAATGGCAGCCGAACTGGACCTTCGCCGGCGCCGCGCGCGACATGCAGGTGCTGTACACGCTGGGCGAGGAACTGGCCAACTCGACGCAGTGGCCGAACTGGAGCCGCGACTCCGAGTTCCGCGCCACGCGCGACGCCAGCGCCGCGCAGCGCCAAGCCGCGCCCGCCAAGTGAGCCATGACCCGTTGCCGCCTGCCCCGCAGGCGGCCCCGGACCCGCTGCCGGGCGTGCGTGCGGACGTTGCCGATCAGGCCGACATGGACGCGGGCAACGACCCGCTGCCGCGCTGGCTGGTCGGCGTTGGCGTCGTCATGACCTTCCTGTTCGTCGGCCCGCCGCTCGGGACCGTGGTGGTCGGGCTGCCGGTGGCGATCGCGATGACCTGGGGGGAGAGCAGCGGCGTCAGCGCCCCGCTGCTGCTGCTTCTGCTGATGGCGATGTTTTCCTATGTCTTCGGCGCCTTGCCGGCGCTGCTGACCGGGCTGTTCGCCGCCCGTGCCTGGCCACGCCTGCGCGGCTGGCGCGCGCATCTGCGCATCGGCCTGATCGGGGCCGGCACCTCGGCGGTGTGCGTCGCCGCGGCGCTGGCCCTGTTCGACAGACGCGACGACCCGTCCCACCAGGGCCTCGTCGCGGTGGGCCTGTGCGCGTTGGCCGGTTTCGTCGGCGCCGTGCTGCTGTCGCGCGCGTTGCAATTCCTGCGCGGCGGCTGACGCCGCCGCGGCTCAGCCGGCGCTGGCCTGCTGCAGCGACGGGGTGCGCCAGCCGGCGCGCACGCCCCAGAAGTAGAAGCCCAGCGCGACCACGCCGACCACCACCAGGTCCGGCCCGTAGGACAGATAGCCGTGACCGCCGAAGGTGGTGCTGCCGGCCCACGACAGCAGGGCGATGGTCGGCAGGTAGGCGATCAGCCAGCTGGCGCCGCGCAGGTGTCGGCGGAAATCCTTCCAGCCGTCGCGCTGCTGGTAGTAGGCATAAACCGGCAGGGCCACCAGCATCAGCAGGATGATCTCGCCGGTCAGCGGCCAGCGCGCCCAGTACAGCAGTTCGGTGGCCAGCACGAAGGCCGCCGCGGCCAGCACCGGCAGGCCGGCGATGCGCAGCGGGCGGTGCATCTCCGGCGCGTGCTTGCGCAGCGCCATGGCGCTGATCGGGCCGGTGAGGTAGGAAATGATGGTGGCCACCGAGATCACCGCCGCCAGCGTGCCCCAGCCGCGGAAGAAGAACAGGAACAGGTAGGACACCAGCAGGTTGAAGAACATCGCCGGCCGCGGCACGCCCCAGGTCGGATGGATCCGGCCCAGCACCTTGGGCATGGTGCCGTTGCGCTCCATGCCGTAGATCATCCGTGCAGTGGTGGCGGTGTAGGTGATGCCGGTACCGCTGGGGCTGATGAAGGCGTCCACGTACAGCAGCATCGCCAGCCAGTGCAGGTTGACGATGATCGCCAGCTGCGCGAACGGCGAGCGGAAGTCGATGCCGTGCCAGCCGGCCTTGGCCAGCAGATCCGGCGGCACCGCGCCCAGGTAGGCGACCTGCAGCAGCACGTAGACCACCGTGGCCAGCGCGATCGAGCCGAGCACCGCGAACGGGATGCTGCGCCCGGGATTGCGTGCCTCGCCGGCCAGGTTCACCGGGCTCTGGAAGCCGTTGAAGCTGAATACGATGCCGGCGGTGGCCACCGCGGTCAGCACCGCAGCGAAGTCGATGGTGTGGCTGCCGCCGTGCAGGCCGACGCTGAAGTTCTCGCTGTGGAAGCCGCTGGCGATCAGCGCAATGCCGGTCAGCGCCGGCACCACCAGCTTGAACACGGTGATCAGGCTGTTGGAGCGCGCGAACAGCTTCACGCTCCAGAAGTTCAGCAGGAAGTACGCCAGCACCAGCACTGCGGCGATGCACAGGCCGGGCACCGACAGCTCGCCGGCGCCGCCGGGCTGCTGCACGTACAGGTCCTGCGCCCACTGCCACGGCCAGGACGCCATGTACTGCACCGAGGCCTCGGCCTCCACCGGGATCACCGACACGATCGCGATCCAGTTGGCCCAGCCGGCAATGAAGCCGACCAGCGAGCCGTGCGAGTAGTGGCTGTAGCGGACCATGCCGCCGGACTCGGGGAACATCGCGCCCAGCTCGGCATAGGCCAGGGCGATGGTGGTGACGATCGCCGCGCCCAGCACCCAGGCCCAGATCGCACCGGGGCCGGCCAGCCCGGCGGCACGCCAGGCGCCGAACAGCCAACCGGAGCCGATGATCGAGCCGAGGCCGGTCAGCATCAGGGCGAATGGGCCGACATCGCGGCGCAGAGCGGAGTGGGTCATGGCGAGTCCGGGCGGCGGCGGGAAGCGGGGGATGATCGCATGGAAAGCCGGGAGTCGGGATTGGGGATTGGGGATTGGCTTAGAAGCAGGGATTGGGGATTCGGGATTGGTGGAAGCGCAGTGCCGCCATCCGCTTTTGCGACTCCCCAATCCCGAATCCCCAATCCCCGCCCTTACGCAAGCTTTACGCCCACAGCGCCCCAACGCCATGGAACGCTTACGCGGCGCGCGCGCAGACTGCGCCCCGTCCTTCCCGTTGGATGTGTTCCATGTCGATTCTGCTGATCCAGGGCCCGCATCGCGATGCGTCGGCCATTGCCGCGGCGCAGTGTCTGGCCGCTTACCATGCCGCGCACGTGGTGCCGGTGGCCTGCGCCGATGCCGCGCAGATCGTGGCGCGGCTGCAGCAAGGTGCGTGCGACGACACCGAACTGGTGCTGCTGGATTCCGGCGAGTTGCCGGCGTCGCAGTTGGCCGACCACGGCGCGCAGCTGTGCGCGGCATTGGACGCGCTGGGCCACCCGTACATCGAGATGCACGACGCCAGCGCGCAGGCGCTGGAACCGCTGCTGCACCCGCGGCACGCGCCGTTGCTGACGGTGATCGCCAATGGTGCGCTCGCCGACAGCTACGCCATCGCCCTGGGCGTGGCGCAGCGCCGGCTCGGCGCGCGCGCGGCGCTGGCCAACTGAGGGCGCCGCCATGTCGATCCTGTTGCTCCGTGGCCCGGACTGCGTGGCCGGCCATCGCGGCCGCCCGGCGCGCATCGCCCCGCCGGTGATGCGGCAATTGCTGGCCAATGCCGGGCGCGCCGGCAAGACCCTGGCCGTGCGCGGCTGCGCCAGCGAGCGCGAACTGCTGCAGGCACTGGCCCAGGCCGACCAGGCCGGCGTGGAGATGCTGTTGCTGGATCCGGGCGCGTGCTCGGACAGCGCCGTCACCGCCGATGCGGTGGCGCACCTGCGTCGGCCCTACGTGGAAGTGCACGACGATGCCAGCGATCGCCGCGAAGCCTGCCTGTGCGCGGCCTCGGGGCAGCGCCTGGGCCAGGTCGGCGGCTACTGCGCGCAGGGCTACGCGCTGGCGCTGTCGATCGCGCTCGAACATCTGGGCTGCAACGGCTACGAAGGCGATGTCCACGTCGGCACCTGAGCGCGCGCGCCACTACCTAGCCGACTACGAGGCCTACAGCTTCGGCCAGCGCGTGGCCTGGGGCACCCTGGCGCACACCTGGGCCGAGCCGGCGCCGCTGGACCCGGAGCGGCTGCTGTACCGCCTGCGCACGCAGGCGGCGCAGCGCCACGGCGTGGACAGCAGCGAGATCCGCATCCGCAGCGTGAGCCGGCTGTAGGGCACGCCCTCGCGCACCGCGGATGCGGCGCGCGGCGTGCCCGGCACGGGGCACATTTGCTAGGCTGGCGCATCCGCGCTTGCGCCATGGCCGCTCGGCAACCCGCCGCGGCGTCGAGTGCGCCGGCTTTCGCGGTCGTCCTCTCTGCGCAGGTGTCGCCCATGTCCCTTGTGTCGCCGCTTCCGCGTTCGCGCCTGCCGACAGCACGAGGCGTCCGTGCGACGGCGCTCTGCGTGCAGCGCACTGCGCCTCTGCGGCGGCGGGAGCGTTCATGCCCGGCGGCCTGAGAGGCTTCCTGCGCCTGCCTCGATTCGAACGCTGCCTGCTGTTGCCGGCCTGGGTGCTGCTGGGTACGGCGCGTGCCGCGGTGCTGGCGCTGGGCTTCCGTCGCCTTGCGCCATGGCTGGGACGCGGGGTGGCGGAGCCACCGCCCGCGCCGGTGCTGGATGCACGGGCGCAGCGCCGCGCCATCCAGATCGGGCGCACCTTGCGCCTGGCGGCGCGGCATACGCCCTGGGAATCCAACTGTCTGGCCCAGGCGCTGAGCGCGCGCTGCCTGCTCGGCCTGTTCCGGGTGCCGCATATGCTGTGCTTCGGCGCGGCGCGGGCGCCGGAGACGTCGGCGCTGCAGGCCCACGCCTGGGTGGTCGCCGGGCCGGTCCGGGTCACCGGCGGCGGTGGCGTGGAGCGTTTCGCCCGGATCGGTTGTTTCGTGGTGCCAGCGGAACCGCGGCAATGAGCGCTTGGCGCGCCTTGCGCCGGTTGCTGGGCTGGGCGCCGCGTGGTCGCCTGCTTGGCGTATTCGTCCTGATGTCGCTGGCCGGCGCCAGCGAGGGCATCGGCGTGCTGCTGCTGGTGCCCTTGCTCGGCGCACTGCAAGGCGGTGGCGCGACCAGCGGCGGTGCGATGGCGCATGCCGTCGGCGAAATCGTCGGCATGCTCGGCTTGCCGTCCGACGCCCCGCTGCCATTGCTGGCGCTGTTCTGCGCGCTGGTGCTGTTGCGCAATGGCATCCATTACGCACGCGAGCACGCTGCCGCGCGCTTGCAGCAGGACGTGGCCGAGCGCCTGCGCGAGGCCAGCTTCGCCGCACTGCTGGAGGCGCAATGGCGATGGTTGGTGGCCCAGCGCAGTAGCGACCATGCCAGCCTGATGCTGACCGAAGTGGAGCGGGTCGGGGTCGGGCTCGGCCATGCATTGCTCATGCTCGCGTCCCTGGCCACCGCCATCATCTATCTGTTCGCGGCCATTGCACTTGCCGGGACGCTGGCGTTGGCCACGGTCGTGGCGGGTGCGCTGCTGCTGTTGCTGCTGCTCGGCCGCCGCCGTCGCGTGCTGTGGCTGGGCAGCGCGCTGACCCAGACCAGGCAGCGCCTGCATGCCGGCATGCACGACAGCCTGGCCGGGTTGCGCCTGGCCAAGATCCTGGGGGCCGAGGCGCGCTATCGTGCTGTCGTGAACCGCGATGCGACGGCCGTGCGCGACCTGCAGGCGCGCTTCGCGTCGGGCCTGGCGCTGTCCAAGGCGCTGCTGCACAGCGCGGCAGCGCTCCTGCTGGCCGCTTATGTGCTGCTGGGTCTGCAGGTCTGGCACCTGCCGCTGGCCGAGCTGCTGATCCTGGTGGTGATGTTCGCGCGCTTGCTGCCATTGCTCACAATGGCGCAGCAGCAGCACCAGTACTGGGTGCATACCGTGCCCGCGTTCCTGGAAGTGGAGCGGCAACTGGCGCAGGCGCGCGAGTGGTCCGAGCCGGCGCTGCCGCCGCGTGCCATCGACTGGCAGGTCCAGACGCAGATCGCCCTGTGCGATGTGCAGGTGCGTTATGCCGGTCGCGAGGCGTCGGCCCTGCAGGAGATCTCGCTGGTCTTGCCGGCGCGCACCACCACCGCCATCGTCGGCGCCTCCGGCGCGGGCAAGAGCACGCTGGCCGATGTGCTGTGCGGTCTGTTGGGCCCGGACCGGGGCGCGCTGGAGATCGACGGTGTGATCCTGGATGCGCACGCGCGCCGCAGCTGGCGGCACGCGGTGGCGTATGTGTCGCAGGATACCTTCCTGTTCAACGACAGCATCCGCAACAACCTGCTGCTGGCCGCACCGCACGCCGATGCGGCAACGCTGCAGTTGGCCCTGGAGCAGGCCTCGGCGCAGTTCGTGCATGCGCTGCCGCAGGGCTGGGAGACCGTGATCGGCGATCGCGGCATGCGCCTGTCCGGGGGCGAGCGGCAACGCCTGGCGCTGGCGCGTGCGCTGTTGCAGCGGCCGGCGTTGCTGATCCTGGATGAAGCCACCAGCGCGCTGGATCACGACAACGAGGCGCGCATCCGCGCCGCGATCGAGCGCCTGCACGGCGATCTGACCGTGGTGGTGATCGGCCATCGGCTGGCCATGCTGGAACGCGCGGACCAAGTGGTGGTGCTGGAGGAGGGCCGGGTGCGCGCGCAGGGACGCTGGCACGAGGTGGCCGCGGCATGGACCGGCGCGGCATGACAGGCCTGTGCGGATGAGCGCGCCACGCACGTCTGCCTGGCGCGCCGGCGCCGGTGCCTTGTCCGCGCAATGGGGGGCGATCCTGTGCGTGGCGGCGGTCTCGCTGGGGTTGTCGGTGTGGCTGGCGCGCAGCATGCAGCCGGAGGGATTCGGCTGTTACGCCTACCTGCTCAACCTGGCGACGCTGCTGGCGCTGACCCAGGATGCAGGGATGCGCACGCTGGTGCTGCGCGAGCGCGTGGCGCCCAGCCCGGGGCTGGCCGAGTACGCGCCGGCGTTGCCGGGCCTGGCACGCGGGCATCTGCTGCTCGCGACGCTGTTGCTGGTTGCCGTGGCGCTGCTGCTGCCACGCAGTGTCGGCGATCCGGCGCTGGGGTGGGCGGTGCTGTGCTTCGCCGCGGTGACCCTGTCGCAACTGGTCTCGGCGCAGCTGAAAGGCGCCGGGCACTGGCGCCGCGAAGCGCGTTGGCAGGTCGGCGCGCGTGCGCTGAGCGGACTGTCGATCGTGCTCGCGGTGCTGCTCCTGGGCGCCCGTCCCGAAGTGGTGTTCGCGGCCTGGGCCGTGGGGCTGCTGCTGGCGTACGCGCTGCTGGGTCGGGATCTGCACGATCGGCCGCGCTGGCGGCCGCAGGCCGCGGTGTATCGCGCCGCGGCCGGCTTCCTGTGGATCGACCTGGCGACCTGCCTGTACCGGCGCAGCGACATCGTCATCCTGCATCGCGCGGTGTCGCCGGCCGAGGTTGGCCAGTATGCCGCGGCCTATCGCCTGTTCGATGGCGTGCTGTTGCTGGCGGCGCCGGTGGCGCTGCTGTTCTTCCGGCGCCTGCGCCTGAGCCGCGTCGATCCCCGTGCCGCGCAGCGTCTGCAGCGCCGTACCCTGGCCGCGGCGGCGCTGGCCGGTATCGTGCTGGCGATCGCCGGCGCGGCGCTCGGCAGTTGGGTGGTCGGGCTGCTGTACGGGCCGGCGTACCGATCCACGGCGGGATCGCTGGTGGGCTGGCTGTTCGCCGCCTTCGTGTTCGTGCTGCCGAACTACGTGCTGACGCAGACGGCGATCGCGCTCGAGCGCCAGCGCTGCTACATGCTTGGCGCCGGCCTGGCGGCCGCGACCAACCTGGCGCTCAACCTGGTGCTGACGCCGCACTACGGCGCGCGTGGCGCAGCGCTGGCGACGATCGCCACCGAGGCAGTGCTGGCGGCGACGTTGTGGCTGGGGTTGCGCCGCGCCGCCGCACCGGTGGCGTGAGCCGCTTCGCATTGCCGCCATCGCGACCGGTATGGCACAGTGCCCGCTCCTCCAGCCGCCGATCGACATGAGGGGACATGCGATGCCGCGTAAGGCGCTGCGCCGGGCTGGTGACTTCCTTGTGACGCGAACACGGCGATGGATCCGATGCCTGGCAGAGACGATGTGCGTGACCGTGGCGACGATGCGTCGTTGGGCGACCTGCTGTTGGAGTTGCTGCGTTTCTATCGACAGTTCGGCCGCCTGCTGATTCCCGTGGCCGCACTGCTGGCGCTGGCCGCCGGCGTGCTGGTCGCGCTGCGCCCGGTCTACAGCGTCAGCGCGCTGCTGGATGTGCCGCAACTGACCCTGGAGCAGTGGCGGCGACTGCAGCCGATGCTGTCGGACCGGCAACTGGTGGCCGATTCGGTGGCCGCCATCGCATTGCCGGCGGATCTGCGCGAACGCGTGCAGCGGCAGTTCCAGCAGCCGCGCTACTGGGAGACGCGCGTGCAGTACCGCAGTGCGGTCGAGCGCGACGACATCCGCCAGCAGGTCAATATCGATCCGAAGACGGTCGGCGCGCTGGGCCTGGAGGTGGCGATCAACGCACGCGACGATGCGGCCGCCACGCAGCAGTTGCAGGCGATCGCCCAGCACGTGCGGCAGGTGATGCTGTGGGGCGGCCTGCGCGATGCGCTGGATGGCATGCGCCAGCAGACCGTGGAGAAGCGGCCGGAACTGCAGATCGCGCAGATCCAGCAGCAATTCGCCATCCAGCAGAGCACCCAGCAGGCGGCGGACATGCAGGCGTTGCTGGAGCGCTATCCGGAACTGCGGCGCAGCGAGGTCAACACGGTGGTCTCGGTCGGCGACGGCGGCGGCAAGTACCTGTCGCCGCTGGCGCAGATCGTGGCGTTGCAGGCCACCATCACCGAGACCCGGGCCAATCTGCGCCAGGGCCAGCGCGAACTCGAACAGCTCGACTGGAAGCAGCGTTTCCTCGCCTGTGCCGACAAGCGCGCCTCGACACTGCATTCGGGCAAGGCCCTGCAGGACTGGCTGCAGGCGTGCCACGCGGCGGTCTTTGCCGCCGGTGCGCAGGCCGATTCGGTGCGGGAGCAGATCGCACGCGAGATCGAACTGACGCTGGCCCAGCAACGCGGGCGCGCCCAGCAGGTGCGTTACCGGGCGCTGCCGGCGCTCTCGGCGACGCCGGTGCCGGCGCGGCGACCCCTGCTGGTGGCAGTCGCGGTGTTCGTGGCGGCGCTGCTGCTGATGTCGCTCGGGCTGGGCCTCTATGTCGCGGCCCGGCGTCTGCGCGATCCGTCCGCGTGGTCGCCGCAGCGCGATCCACTGTTCGCCTGGCTGCCTGCCGGACTGCGGCGCCGGTTGTTGCCCGACGACGCGTCGCCGCCTGTACCGAGGCGATCGTGAAACGCGTGCTGGTGACCGGCGCCGCCGGCATGATCGGACGCCGGCTGGTGATGGCGCTGTTGCAGCGCGGCGACGCGGTCGCTGGCCTGGACGACCTGTCCAGCGGCATGGCCCTGCCGGAGGGCCTGCACGTCGCGGCCGTCGCCGACATCCGCGACACGGCCGCGGTGGCTGCCTGTTTGCGTACGTTCCGCGCCGACGCGGTGGTGCACCTGGCCGCGATCCACCATATCCCGACCTGCGAACGGCAGCGCATGCATTGCCTGCAGGTGAACGTGGTCGGGACCGAGAGCGTGCTGCAGGCCGCCGACGACACCGACGTGCGACAGGTGCTGATCGCCTCCAGCGGGGCGGTGTACGCCTGGGGCGAGCAGGCGCTGGACGAAGCCGGCAGTCCCACCGAGGCGCGCGACAACTACGCGCTGTCCAAGCTCTGCAACGAAGGCCAGTTGCGCCTGTGGTGCGCGCGCGGCGGCGGCCGCCGCGGCCGGGTGGCGCGCCTGTTCAACAGCATCGCCCACGACGATCCGAACGCGCATCTGATTCCCGAGGTGCTGGCGCAACTGGCGGCCGATCCGGCGCCGGCGCCGCTGGTGCGGCTGGGCAACCTGCAGCCGCGCCGCGATTACCTGCATGCCGACGATGCGGCCGCCGGGCTGCTGGCCCTGCTCGACGATGCGCGGGCGGAGCCGGCCTACGATGTGTTCAATCTGTGCTCGGGCGTGGAACACTCGGTCGGCGAACTGGTGGAGGAAATCGGTGCCTTGCTCGGCCTGGCACCGCGGGTGCAGGTGGATCCGCAGCGGCAGCGTGCGCATGATCGGGCGCATCAGCTCGGCAACCCGGCCAAGGCCGCCGCGGTGCTGGGCTGGCGCACGCGCTGGACCCTGCGCGAGGCGTTGCGGCGCACACTCGCGCCGGAGCAGGCTGCGGACACACGCGTTCCCGGATGAGCGCACTCGACCGGATCGCTCAGTGCACGGCCGATCCGCGCGTGCAGCCGGTGGCGAAGGTCGTCGAGGACGGTGTTCTCGACACCGTGCCGTGTGCGTCGCGCGCATCTGCCGCTGACCAGGCGTGCGCCGCCGTCTCCACGGTCACGCGCACCCGCGTGCGCCATTGCGCTGGTCGGGATCGAGCCTGGATACTCGGACGTTTCCGCCCCTGGCCCGACGCACGGTGTCCGACGTGTCCATAACGCTCATCGAACGCCTCAAGCTCGCCTATCGCGGCCTCCGGGTCGGCGCGAACCTGCATCGCAACGATGCGCTGGGCGCGCTGTATCGCGCCTGGGCCTACGTGCATGCCTCCCAGCTTGCCGGCGATTACTACGAGTTCGGCGTGTACCGCGGCAACAGCCTGGCCCATGCGTGGCTGTGCTATCGGCACCAGCGGCGGCGCATCGAGCGCAGCGCCGGTTTGCCCTTCCAGCACCGGGGCACGGTGCTGGGCTTCCTGGCGCAGCGGCCGCGGTTCTACGGCTTCGACACCTTTGCCGGCATGCCGCGCAATGCCGAAGGCGAGGACAGCCTGGCCACCGGCAGTTTCCTCGCCGCCCAATCCGAGGCGCAGGCGCGCTGCGCCGCGGTGGGGCTGCGCGCGCCGGAACTGCACTTGGTGCCCGGCCTGTTCGCCGACAATGCGCATGCCATCGGCCACACCCAGGCAGCGATCGTGAACCTGGATTGCGATCTGTATGCCTCGGCATGCGATGCGCTGACCCTGATCGCGCCGCGCCTGGTCCAGGGCAGCGTGCTGCTGTGCGACGACTACGATCTGTTCCAGGCCGATCGCCAGCGCGGCGAGCGGCGTGCCCTGCAGGAATGCGCCGAGCGGTTCGGCATCGAATTCGAGCCGTGGTTCGCCTACGGCGCGGCTTCGCGCGCCTTTCTGTGCCATGTGCCGGCGGCCGGATCTCTCGCCCGGCCATGAGCACGGCCGGGCGCCTGCGCGCGGGATTCGTGTCCGGCGCGCTGCTGTATGCGCTCGGGCAGGGCTGCGCGCTGCTGTTCCAGTGGCTGCTGTTGCGTCAGTTCGGCCTGCAGGGCTATGGCGAGGTGGGGCTGGCGCATCTAGGACTGACCACGGTGCTGTTTCTGGCCGACCTGGGCTACGCCTCGCTGTTCCTGCGCGAAGATCCGGCCGCGCCGGGATGGGAGATGCGCTGGCGGCAGGCGCTGCGCCATCGGCTGCTGGCCACCCTGGTGCTGGATCTCGGATGGGTCGTCGCGGCCGGATGGTCATGGCAGTGGCGGGGCGCGGGCTTCGGCTACGTGCTGGCGGTACTGCCGGCCACCTTGTTCGGCCTGGTCAATTATTCGGCGCCGTTGCTGGCGCAGGCACGGCGGTTGTCGGGATTCGCCGTGCAGCAGGTGGCGATGCCGGTGGCGATCCTGGCCTGGTTGCTGCTGCGGCCGTTGCCCGGGTGTGGCGGCGCGGTCGGCGCCGGCATCGCCGTGAGCATCGGCTATCTGCTGCAGGCGCTGGTCAACATGGCGGTGTTCGCCGCGCCGCTGCGCCTGCTGTGGCCGCAGCGCGGCCACGGCCGCCATCTGCTGGCAACGGCCGTGCAGCTGTCGCTGCTGGGCATCGCCGGCATCCTGCACGATCGCCTGACGCCGCTGCTGCTGGCGGCGGTGGCGCCGGGCTTTCTGCCGGTGTATCTGTTCCTGGGCTATCTGCTCAACGGCGCCAGCGGCGTGTTCAACCAGTTCAACCGGCTGCTGCTGGCCGAGGCCGCCAGCGAGGCCGGCCAACGCTGGGCGCAGTGGCTGATCTCGCTGGTGCTGGGCGGCGCGGCGCTGGCCGCGCTGCTGCTGCCGCTTGCGGTGGCGGCCTGGGGCAGTGCCGAACAGCGGGCCTGGTGGCCATGGACGACGCCGGTGTTGGCCGGTGGTGCGACGGTGCTGCTCAGCGGGGTGCTGGCGGCGCTGCTGATCGGGCGCCATCGCGAACGCGCGCTGTTGCGCCTGCTGCTGATCGGCTTGCTGTGCAGCGCGGGGCTGCAACTGGCCGCTGCAGCATGGGCAGCGCCGCAGTGGCTGCTGTGGGGGCGGCTGCTGTGCCTGTTGGGGATTGCCGCGGTGAGTCTGCGGCTGTGCGGCCTGCGCCTCAACGGCGGCGGCGCCGCGGCCCTGCTCGCGGCGCTGCTGGCGGCCTCGCTCTGGGGCGGGCGGATCGGCTGGACGCTGGCGGCGGTGCTGCTGCTGCCGGCGCTGTGGACGGCCTGGCGCCAGCGCAGCCTGTTCGCGCCCGCGCCGGAGCGCGCGGCGTGACGCGGTCGTCGAGGTTCGCTGTCGTGTCGCGCCGCAGCGTAGGGGCAAGGAGGCGCGCATGTGCGGCATAGTCGCGTTGCGCAATTTCGGCGACGGCGCAGCGCTGCAGGCGCAGGCCGAACGCGCGTTGGCCGCCTTGGCCCGGCGTGGTCCGGATGCGCAGGGACTACTGTGTGAGCAGCAGCCCGTGCCGACCGCGCTGGGCCACCGCCGCCTGGCCATCCTCGACCTGAGCGAGGCGGCGACGCAGCCGATGCGCTGTGCCGACACCGGCAACGCGGTGGTGTTCAACGGCGAGATCTACAACTTCCTGGAACTGCGCCGCGAACTGGAAGCGCTCGGCCATCGCTTCCGTACCGACAGCGACACCGAGGTCCTGCTGCATGGCTGGCGCGCCTGGGGCGAAGACCTGTTCGCGCGCTGCAACGGCATGTGGGCGATCGTGCTGCTGGAGCAGGCCAGCGGCGATCTGATCTATTGTCGCGACCGGCTCGGGGTGAAGCCGCTGTACCTGCATCACGACGGCCGGCAGTTGCTGCTGGCCAGCGAGATCCGCGCCATCGCCGCGGCGCTGGGCGGCTATCCGCCGCCCAATCCCGGTGCGATCTTCGATTTCCTCGTCGCCGGCCTGTCCGACCATCGCGGCGAGACGTTCTATGCCGGCATCCGTGCGGTGCCACCCGGCTGGGTCTACCGCGTCTCGGCGGACGGCCACAGCCGTCGCCACCGCTACCATCGCTGGCCGCTCCCGGGCGAGGTGGCGCCGCTCGACGACGAGGCGACGCGGGCGCTGCTGGAAGACGCCACGCGGCTGCGCCTGCGCTCGGACGTGCCGACGGTGACGCTGCTGTCGGGTGGGCTGGACAGCGCGATTCTGACCCGGCTCAGCCTGAGCGCGACGCATGCGCCGCGCACCTGCTTCGCCGGCGCCTACACCTACGGCTACCGCGACGCCGAGCAGGCGCGCTTCGACGAGGTCGCGGCCGCGTCGGGGTTGATGGCCGAATGGGGCGAGGCGGCGCGCCACCGCGTGCACCGCGCGCATGCGATCCCGGCCGAAGACGAGTTGCTGGAGCTGGTGCGCGTGCAGGAAGAGCCGTTCTGCACGCCGTCGATCCTGGCCAGTTTCCGCATGTACCGGGCCGTCCGCGACGCCGGCTACACGGTCGTGCTCAACGGCGAGGGCGCAGACGAGTTGTTCGGCGGCTACGTCCGCCTGTACCTGGCGTTGAGCGCGCGCAGCGCGCTGCACGCGCTGCGCCTGCCGACGCTGGTGCGCCTGCTCGGCAGCGGCGCGGTGGATCCGAGGTTGTTGCTCAACCGCCTGGCCTGGGATCTGCCGGCCGGTCCGCTCGGGGCATTGCTGCGGCGGCAGCGGCCGAGCGTGGCCAGCATGTCGGCGGCGCTGTGGCACGACCAGGCGTCACGTCTGGCCGTGTTGCAGGCCGATCGCCGCGGCGATGTGCAGGCGCGCCTGCGCGCCGACGTGCTGACGACCAACCTGCCGATGATCCTGCGCATGACCGATCGCAACAGCATGCACTCCGGGGTGGAGGTGCGCGCGCCATTCCTGGATTACCGGGTGGTGGAACGCGCGCTGGCCACGCCGGCGCAGCGTCGGATGGGCGACTACCATGGCAAGGCGCTGCTGCGGCAGGCGTTCGCCGGCATCTTGCCGCAGCGCCTGGTCGGCCAGCGCAAGAGCACCGGCTTCGGCCATGCCGAGCAGTTCCTGGTCGATCGCATGCCGCTGCAGCCGATCCTGGCGACATTGCCGCCGGAGCTGGGCGAATTTCTCGACCTGGCGGCGTTGCGCAGCCAGTGGCAGCGTGGCGAGGCGCACAGCACGCTGTGGTTCGCCGTCTCCGTGGCGCTGTGGTACCGGAGCATCTATGGCTAGGCCAGGGCGTGTGCCGATGGAACTGGCGGCCGACGCGGGCGTGTGCCGCTGTTGCGGCGCCACCACGCTGCAACGCGCGGTGTGGCCCGAGGTCTATGCCGACACCGGCCAGGAATTGCGCCGGTGCGGGCATTGCGCGCTGGCCTATCTGGCGCCGGACTTCACCGAGGACACCCTGGCGCGTTTCTATGCGCACGACTACCGGCGGCTGTTCCCGGCCGAATCGCCCTGGCGCAGCGAAGCGCGCTTCTTCGCCTGGCGCGGCGATCGGCCGATCGCGCAGCGACGGCTGCAGTGGATCGCGCCGCAACTTGCGAACGGTGCCCGGCTGCTGGAAATGGGCTCGGGTTTCGGTGCCTTCCTCGGCGTCGCTGCGGCAGCGCGTCCGGACCTGGCGCTGTGGGCGATCGAACCCGACCTGGAACATCGTGCACGGCTGCTCGGCGACGCGCGCGTGGCGTTCGTGCCGGATCTGCAGGCGGTGGCGGACGCCAGCGTCGACGCAGTGGTGGCGTTCCACGTGCTGGAGCATCTGCCCGATCCGCGCGGTTTCCTGCACACGCTGACGCGGATCCTGGCGCCAGGCGGACATGCCTGGATCGAAGTGCCGGACGTGATGGGCGATTGGCGCTCGCGCAATTACGTGCATCCGGCGCATCTGAGCTATTTCTCTGGCCCCGTGCTGCAGCGCTTGGCGCTGAGCGCCGGGCTGGAGGTGGTGCAGTGCGGGGCGCATCCGGCCGGCGGCGTGCTGGCCGACAATCTGTGGGTGCAACTACGGCGGCCGCCGCATCCCTGCGCCACGCCACTGGCGGGCGCCAGCGCCGAGGAAGTGCGCCTGCTCGACGCACGGCTGGACAGCGTGGGCTGGGGCCTGCGCGATCGTCTGCGACGCGCGCTCAAGCGCGTGATCGTGCGTGCGTTCGGCCCCGGCCTGCCCGGCGAAGTGCAACGCTGGCGCGGACGCCGGCACGTGCGGGAGGCGACGCGCGATGCGCTTCGCTGACTTCCAGCAGGCGCTGCATGCGCACTATGGCGAGGAGGCCGCGGCGGCGCGCCACGAACTCTATTTTCTCGCCAGGCGTGGGCGCGGCGCGGTGGTGCGGGCATTGCTGGCGACGGTGCGCGATGCCTGGCTGTGCTGGCGCCTGCCACGCGCGCCGGCACCGTTGGCCGCCTGGGTGGCGCTGGTCACCCTGCCCGGCGCCAACGGCTGGGCTGCGCTGGCGCCGTGCGTGGCCGACCTGGCGCAGCGCGGCATCGCCTGCAGCGTGCTGATCCATCCGCGCCTGCGCAGGCGCGTCGCCGGCGACCCGCCCGCTCGCCCGGCAGCGGCCGCCTGGCGCCACGCCGCCGGTGCCTGGCGATTGCGGCAGACCGCCGCAGGCGCGCCACCGTTGTCGCCCTGGCTGGTGCGCTGCTGCGTGTTCCGGCAGCGCCTGTGGCGTGGCGCCTGGGCACGCACCCTGACCGCGCGCGGTGAAGCGACGCTGCTGCTGCACAACGACTTCGACCTGTACGCGGTCGCCGCGCAACAGGCCGCAGGCACCGGCTGGCGCAGCGTGTGCGTGCAGCATGGCCTGCCCACCGACGAGTTCTTCCCGGTGCGCGCGCAGCGGCACCTGCTGTGGGGGCCGAGCAGCGCACAGGTGTTCGCGCAGCATGGGGTGGCGCCGCAGGCACTCGGCTATGGCCCGGCGTTGTTGCCGACCGCTGCAGCGGCCGAGCGTGCCGACGACGCGCCGTTGCCGGCGGCGCTGTGCCTGGTGTCGCAGACACACACCCCGATCTATGGCCGTCCGCTCGCGGCGGACTTCCTGGCCCTGGCGCAGGCCCTGGCACAGTGCGACGGCCCCGCGTTGCAGATCCTGCTGCATCCGGAGGAGGTGCGCGGCGGCCATCCATATGCCGCCGCCGCGCTGGCGACCCGTTGCCGGCGCCCACCGCATGCGTTGCTGGATGCTGCCGCGGCGCCGGCGATCGTGATCGGTTTCTGCTCCACTGCCTTGCTGCAGGCCGCCTGCCGTGGCCATTACGTGATCGGCCTGGCCTGGCCGGCGACGCAGTCGCTGGATGCGCTGGCGGTCGGGCGCCCGTCGACGCAGGTCGCTGATGCCTCCGCGCTGTGCGCGTTGATCGGCCAACTGTGTGCGGACCCGTCGGCACGCCGGCGCCTGCTCGCGCAGCAGGCGCAGTGGCTGCGCCAGACCTTCGCCAGCGACCCGCACTGGCCGCAGCGCCTGGGAGCGATGGCGTGAGCCGGCTGAGGAGGCTGGGGCTGGTGCTGCTGATCCTGTGGATCCATCTCGGCGATCTGCTGGTGGCCTGGCTGTACGCCGGCGGCGCGTTGCCGCAGGCGACCTGGCTGCGGCCACTGCGCGACGCCACGGTCCTGGGGCTGGCCGCGCTGTGCCTGCTGACCGCGCGCATGCCGCGGCCGATGCTGCTGTCGGTGCTGGTGTTCGGCGCGTTGGCGGCCGCGTACGCGCCGCTCGGCTATGCGCATGGGCTGCCGGCCGGCATCGTCGTGGGATCGTTCGGCGTGGTGATGGTCCCGATCCTGTTCCTGTTGGCCGGTTACGGCGCCATGCCGCAGCCGCGCGATCTGCGCGCCGCCACGCGCGCCCTGGCCTGGCTGGGCCTGGCCAGCGCGCTGTTCGGCGTGTGGGATCTGACCCATACCGACTTCTGGGTGAGGCAGGTGCGCTTGCCGGACTACCTGCAACAGGTCAAGGGCGTGATGCCGCAGGACACCGACCCGGAGACCGGGTTGCCGTGGAATTTCGTGGGCGGCGAAGACTATGCGCGCCGCGCCGGGGGACTGCTCGCCGCACCGTTGGCGCAGGGCCAGTTCCTGGTGACCGCGGCGCTGGCGGCGTTGGCGCTGTGGCCGCGGCGCTGGCCGTGGCGGGCACTGCTGGCCTGTGCCGGGCTGTTCGCGGGGATCTGGATGTCCGGCACCCGTGGCGCGATGCTGGCCGGCATCGTCGCCGTGCTCGGCTATCTGCTGACCGGGCGCGGCCTGGTGCGCTCGGCGTCGGCGCGGATCGTGCTGGCCGGCGCGGTTGGGTTGGCGATCGTGGTGGCCTCCTACGGCATCGTGGTGATGTCGGTGAACTTTCGTGACGGGTCCACCATCGGCCACTGGTGGGCGCTGCAGCGCAATCTGGCCGACCTGCATCAGGTCGCGTTGTTCGGCGGCGGAATCGGACGCCAGGGCGCCCTCGCCGCGCGGCAGGGGCTGACCGATCTCGGCGGCGGCGAAGGCGCGATCTTCAGCATCGCCTATCAGATGGGCGTGCCGGCGGCACTGCTGTTCCTCGGCTTCCTCGGCTGGTGCCTGCGGACCCTGTGGCGCACCTACCGCCAGGACGACGATCGCCTGGCCCTGGCCAGCTTCTGGCTGCTGTGCGGCATGATGACCACGCTGGTGTCCTCGGACAACGCCTTGACCGTGTCCGGTGCGGGCGGCTTCTGGCTATTGCTCGGCGGCGTGTTGCGGCAGTGCCGGAGGCGGGCACGTCCAGTCCAGACGCACACCCCCGCGCTGCCGCCGTCGGGCGCTGCGGCGGAGGCCTGAGTCGTGCGCATCCTGCACGTGTACAAGGATTTTGCGCCGCTGCGCGGCGGCGGCGGCGTGGCCCGGCACATCCATGGCCTGGCGGTGCTGGCGGCGCAGGCCGGACACGCGGTGCGGGTGGCGGCGCCTGCGGCGGAAGATTCCGGCCGGCCCGACTACGCCACGGTCCGCGTCGCCGCGGCCGGGTTGTGGCCGCAGATCGGCTGGGCCGATGTCGTGCACGTGCACGGCGCACGCACGCCGATCGCGGCGCTGGCGGCGCTGCTGGCGCGCTGCCGCGGCAAGCGCGTGGTGTACACGCCGCACTGCTACTACGACGATGCGCCCAGCCTGGGCAAGCGCCTGCGCAAGCGCGTCTGGGATGCGCTGGTGGAACGTCCGCTGCTGCGCCGCGCCGATCGCGTGGTGCTGCTGTCGGCCTACTGGCGCGACTACCTGCAGGCACGGCGGATGCCGGCCACGCACGCGCTGCTGCTGCCCAATGCGGTCCTGGCCGCCGAACTGCCAGCGGCTCCGTTCGAGGCCGCCACGCTGGCAGGCGCGCCGGCCTTGCTCTCGGTCGGCCGCCTGGATGCGGTGAAACGCCTGCACGATGCGATCGCGCTGCTGGCGCAGCAGGGGATGGACGCGGCGGTGCTGCATCTGGTCGGGCGTGGACCCGATCGCGCCCGGTTGGAGGCCTGCGCGCATGCACACGGCGTGGCCGCACGCGTGCGCTTCCATGGGTTCGTCGCCGACACCGAGGTCGCGGCGATGGCGGCGCGCGCCGATGCATTCGTGCTGCCGTCGGCGGTGGAAGGCATGCCGACGGTGTTGATCGAAATGCTGCTGCTCGGTTGTCGGGTGTTGGCCAGCGACATCCCCGGCAATCGCGCGATCCTGCAGCCGCTGGGTTTGCAGGATGCGCTGTATCCGCTGGGCGATGTTGCGGCGCTGGCGTCGCGGGTGGCGGCGCTGCGCCGGCAACGCGTTGCGCCGCAGGTGGTGGCCTCGGTGCGTGCCGGCTTCACTTGGGAAGGCATTCGGCCGCAGGTACTGGCGCTGTACGATGCATTGATCCCCGAGGAGTCTGTCCCTTGAACCCCAGTCCGCCGCGTCTGCGTTTCTTCGATTGCCCGCTGGATCTGCTTGCGCCTGCCGAGCTGCTGCAACGGGCACAGACCGCCGCCTCCGGCGGCGCGCCGCTGCGGATCGAGGGCCTGAACGTGGCCAAGCTGATCGATGCGCGCGCGCAGGCGCCGTTGCGCGAGGCGCTGGAGGAGGCCGAACTGGTGCATATCGACGGCAGCGGCATCAGCATCGGCCTGCGCTGGATGGGCGTGGAGCCGCCGCCGCGCCGCGCCGGTATCGATCTGATGCAGGACCTGTGCGCGCAGGCCGCGCAGGCCGGCGACGGCGTGTATCTGCTCGGCGCGCGGCCGGCGGTGGTGGCGGCCGCGGCCGAGCGCCTGCGTGCGGCCGCGGCAGGGCTGCAAATCGTCGGCGCCCGCGACGGCTACTTCGGCGAGGCCGAGGTGCCGCAGGTGGTCGCCGCAATTCGCGCCTCCGGCGCACGCTACCTGTTCATCGGCATCAGCTCGCCGAAGAAGGAACTGTTCCTGCAGCGTCACTGGTCCGACCTGGGCGTGGCGGTGGCGATGGGCGTGGGCGGATCCTTCGATGTGCTGTCCGGCATGCTGCCGCGCGCGCCGCTGTTGATGCAGCGGTTCGGCATGGAGTGGCTGTTCCGGCTGGCGTTGGAGCCGCGTCGCCTTGGCTGGCGTTACGTCCGCACCAACTTCCTGTATCTGCTCCTGCTGCTGCGTGCGCGCCTGAGCCGGAGTTATCGCGCACGCGCGGCGATCCGCGAACCGGCATGAGCGCATCGGCGACGGGCGCGTCCGCTATTGGCGCGCGCGCGCGCGCGCCGCAGCCGCTGGCGGTCGCGGCATGCCTGGGCGTGTATCTGCTGTTCTGCCTGCAGCAGGTGGTGCTGACCGGACGTTACTTCGGCGTGGGGCTGTCGCTGGGCTCGATGGCGATTCGCGCCTTCGTGCTGAGCGTGGCGGTCTGGGCGCTGTGGCGGCATGGCGTGCCGGCGATCCTGCGCGCGCCGTTGCTGGCGATCCTGGCATGCCTGGCGGCACTGGTTGCGTCGGTGCTGGCATCGGGATATCCGGAGTTGGCGTTCAAGTTCGCCGTGCGCTACGCCACCGCCTTGCTGGCGCTGTGGGCCATGCTCAATCTCGCGCTCGCCTGCCCGCGCTGGCCGCGTGCGGCGACGCTGGCGGCATTGATTGCGCTGTGGTGGAACCTGGCCCTGGGGCTGGCGGTGCGCCTGCACTGGCCGCCGGCGCTGCGCGTGTCCCTGGCCTTCCACGCCGAGGACAGTTTCAAGTACCTGCCGCGGATCTCCGGCATGTACGAACATCCGGCGCTGCTGGCGGCGAGCGCGGTGGTGGTGGCCACGCTGGTCCTGCAGTTGTGGCGTAGCGGCGCGTTGGGACGCGTCGCGCTGGTCATGGCGCTGCTGGGTGCCGTGCTGGCGCTGGCGCTGACCCAGGTGCGCAATCCGCTGTTGCCGGTCGGTGCGCTGCTGCTGTGGTGGGCGTGGCCGCGGCGCGGCGCGTCGCGCGTGCGTCGCAACGCGGCCGTCGCGGCGCTGCTGGGGTTGTCGGGGCTGGCCGGCTTCGTGCTGTGGCAGCGCTATGCGGACATGACCAGTGCGGTGCACGAAAGCACGCTCACCGCGGTGTCGCTGGGGCGGACCTATCTGTGGGCCGGCGCGTTCGAGGCCTGGCGCAGCCACCCGTGGTTCGGGCTGGGGGCCGGGGTCTTCCAGTTCCTGGTGCCGGACTACACCGGTGGACGCTTCGATCGCGGCGAACTGCATGCGCACAACCTGCTGCTGGCGGTGCTGTCGGAAACCGGGCTGTGCGGGCTGCTGGCGTGCCTGGGCTTGCTGGTGGCCTTGTGGTCGCCGTTGCTGCGGCAGATGCGAATGCGCGCCTGGGCGCTGCTGTGGGGCGTGTTGCTGCTCGGCCTGGGTGTGTTCGACTTCTACCTGCAGTTCTATGCGTTCTCGCTGCATGCGGCGCTGGCGGTGGCGACGCAGTACGCCCTCATGTGCGCTTCCACGCGATCGCCCGAATCGGGCCGTCAGCGCGCGGCCTGACGCAGCGGCGCGCGTGCCGAGAAGCGTTGCCCGGCCTGGGTGCTGGTCAACAGGGTGTCGAGCACGTCGCGATAGGCATGGCCGTCGCCGAACGGGTTGCGCCATGCCACCTCGCGCGCCAGCAGCGCGTCGGCGGCCACGCGCAGACCGGGCGCGTCCAGGCTCAACGGCAGTTCCGCCCCGCCGACCTGCAGGGTTTCCGGCCGTTCGGTGTTGGTGCGCAGCACCAGGCACTTGCGCTGCAGGATGCAGGCCTCCTCCTGGATGCCGCCGCTGTCGGTCATGATCAGCGATGCGCCCTGTTGCAGCGCCAGCATGTCCAGATAGCCGACCGGCCCGATCGCGCGCAGGCAGCGATGCCGCGCCGAGGCGGCATCGCCCATGCTCGACAGGCGCGGATGCATCGGGAACACCAGCGGCACGCCGGCGTCCTCGGAGATCGCCGCCACCGCCTGCATCAGCGCGGCGAAATGCTGCGGATCGTCGGTGTTGGAGCGCCGGTGGCAGGTCAGCAGGTGGTAGGCGCCCTCACGCAGTCCCAACCGCTGCAGGATGTCCGACCGCCGTAGCGCGGTGCGCGCGTGCGCCAGCGTCGCATCCGCCACCGTGTTGCCGGTGACCCGGATGCTCGCCGGCGCCAGGCCTTCCTCGCGCAGGATCTGCGCCTGCAGCGGGGTCGGGCAGAACAGGTGATCGGACATATGGTCGATCAGGACCCGGTTCACTTCCTCCGGCATGCTGCGGTCGCGGCTGCGCAGGCCCGCCTCCACGTGCGCCACCGCGATGCCGAGCTTGTTGGCGGCCATGGCGCCGGCCAGCGCGCTGTTGGTATCGCCCTGCACCACCACCACGTCCGGGCGGATACGTTCCAGTACCGGTTCGATGCCGCACAGCATGCGGCCGATCTGGGTGGCGTGCGACGCCGAGCCGATCCCGAGGTTGTAGTGGGCGCGCGGCAGTTCCAGTTCGTCGAAGAAGATGCGGTCCATCTTTTCGGCGTAGTGCTGGTTGGTATGCACGATCGAGAAGCGCAGGCCGTCGCGCTCGCTGGCCGCGATCAGCGAGGCCAGCTTGATGATCTCCGGGCGGGTGCCGAGAACGTAGCTGATATGCATCGGATTCGGACTCCCCCGGTCCTGCGGTCAATAAGCGTCGCGGTCGAACAGCACGATCACGCCGGTCTGCGCGATGATGCTCAGGTCCAGCCACAGCGACCAGTGCTGGATGTAGTACAGGTCGTAGTCGATGCGCTTGCGCATCTTCTCCACTGTGTCGGTCTCGCCGCGCAGCCCGTTCACCTGCGCCCAGCCGGTGATGCCGGGCTTGACCCGGTGGCGTTGCAGGTAGTTCGGCACCAGGTCCTGGTACTGCGCGTTGTGCGCCAGTGCATGCGGACGCGGTCCGACGATGGACATGCGCCCCTGCAGCACATTGAAGAACTGCGGCAGCTCGTCCAGGCTGGTGCGGCGCATGAAGGCGCCGAACCGGGTCACCCGCGGATCGCCGCGCTGGGTCTGCGGCGCGGCAGCGTCGGCGTCGTGCAGACGCATGCTGCGGAACTTCCACAATTCGAATGGTTGACCGTCCCAGCCGTGCCGCGTCTGCCGGAACAGCACCGGCCCCGGCCCGGACAACTTGACGCCCAGCGCCAGCGCCAGCAGCAGCGGGCTGCTCAGCAGCAGGATCAGCGCGGCCAGCAGTTTGTCGGTGGCGTCCTTGAGCCATTGCGCGGTGCGCGACAGCGGCCGCACCGACAGCTCCAGCAGCGGCATTCCCGCCACCTCGGCGATGCCGTGGTGAATCATGCCGAAGGCGAAAATGTCCGGGATCCAGCGCACGTCCACGCTGCTGGCGTCGAGGCGGCGCATGCTCTCGCGGATCAGCGCTTCCTCGCGCATGGGCCAGGTCAGCCACACTTCGGCAATGCCCTGCAGATCCAGCCATTGCGGCAGTGCCGCAAGGTCGCCGTTGCGGATCATCGCCGGTGAAGGCACCCATTGCAGTCCGGACCATGGCCCCTGGCTGATCCGCGCGCCGACCTGTTCGACCCGCTCCGGCGGACCCAGCACCGCGATTCGACGTGTGCCGATGCCATGTCGGTGCAGCCAGCGCAGCAGACGATCCGCGGCCAGGCGCACCCCGATCAGGCTGCACGCGCCGATCACCGCCCAGTACAGAAACCACAAGCGCGAGAAACTGGGGCCGGTCTTGCTCAGGAAACTCAGCGACGCGAGCACGCCCAGCACCACGCCCCAGCCGAGCAGCAACCGGCCCAGCATCATCGTCGGCAGCGCCAGGCGCCAGCTGCGGTACAGCGCCAATTGCGAGAACACCAGCAGCGTCAGCGTGGCGCCAGCCAGCAGCGCATACGGATAACGTGGCGCCTCGGGCAGGTTCGCCTGGCCCACGCGCAGGGCATAGGCCAGCAGGCCGCTACCGATCACCACCGCCGCATCGGCCACCTTCAGCAGCGTCGCCGCCAGCGCCATCGCATCGCCGACCATGCCCGCTGCCGCCGTCCGCGGCAGTGGCCTGCCCAGCAGTCTCATGCGCGTTCGCTCCGCGCGCTGCGCGACTGCATTGCCTTGTTTCCGTGCGTCCCCAAGCTGCTCCTCATCCCCATTCCCTGTCTTCTGCCCCGCGCGCCCCGCAGACACTGCGGTAAAGTGCCAGATAGGCGTCGGTCATGCCGTCGGCGGTGAACAACCGCCGGTATCGCGCTTCCGCGTGCCCCCCGAAGGCCGCGGCGATGCGTGGATGGTCCCATAGATAGCGCATCGCGTCGCGCAAGGCCACCGGATCGGCCGGCGGCACCACCAGACCGGTTTCGCCATCGATGTTGACGAAGCTGGTACCGGTGCCGATCTCGCAGGAAATCATCGGCTTGGCGTGCATCGCCGCTTCCAGCAGGGAAAGGCCGAAGGCTTCGGAACGCAGATGCGACGGGAACACCAGCGCGTCGCAGGCGGCGAGCAGGGCGTGCTTGTCGGCCTCGTCCACCGTGCCGAGGAACTGCACGTGGGGCAGGCCCAGCGCCTGCGCCTGCGCGCGCAAGGCGGACGCTTCCGGGCCATCGCCGACGATCGCGATCGGGATCTGCAGCCCGTGTGCGGCCTCCAGCAGAAAGCGCACGCCTTTGTAGTAGCGCAGCACCCCGACGAACAGCAGGAAGCGCGGACCCAGGCGAGTGCGCCAGGCCTGCATCCGCTGCGTCGATGCTGCGTGTTGCGGCGCGGCATCCAGACCGATGGGAATGACGCTGACCTTGGCGCGGTGTTCCGCCAGGACCGCGCTGCTGGCCAGGTAGTTCGGCGAAGTGGCGACGATGCGGTCGACGCTGCGCAGAAAGCGCCGCTGCAGCGGTCGGTACAGGCGCAACAGCTGCCGTTGCCGCACGATGTCCGAATGGTAGGTGAGCACCGAGGGGGTGCCTGCCGAGGCGGCGAAGTGCAGCGCGTCCATGAACGGCCACGGGAAGTGGTAATGGATCAGGTCCGCGCGGCGCGCCAGTTGCGCGTAGCGCCGCACCAGGCCGAGCGAGACCGGCATCGAAGCGAACTCGGCGATGCGGCGCAGCCGATGCAGCGTGTAGCCCGCATGGAGGCGGGTGCCGGCCTGCGCGGCATCATCGCAAAGCGCCAGGACCTCACTGTCGATCCCGCGTGCCTGCGCCTGCTGCGCCAGCGTATGCACCACCCGCTCGATCCCGCCGATGGAGTCGGGCAGGGCGGTCTTGTAGACATGCAGGACGCGCATCAGCCCGGGGCTCCGTGATTCATGCGCGCATCGCGTCGCGGTAGGCGTCGACAGTGCGCTCGGCGCACGTACGCCAGTCGAACTCGGCAGCACGACGGCGCCCGGCCGCGCTCAGCGTCGCGCGCCAGGCCGCATCGTCCAGGCCGCGCGCGAGCAAGCCGACCAGACCGTCCGCATCGCCGGGATCGAACAGTGCGGCCGCGTCGCCGGCGACCTCGGGCAGCGCCGCCGCATTGGAACACAGCACCGGTGTGCCGCTGCCCATCGCCTCCAGCACCGGCAGGCCGAATCCCTCGTAGAGCGACGGGAACACGAACAGCCGCGCACCGGCGACCAGCGCCGGCAGGCTGGCCTCCTCCACGTAACCCAGGTAGCGCAGCCAGCCGTCGCGTTGCGCCTGCGCCATGCGCTGGTGCAGCGCCTCGCTGTGCCAGCCCGGATGGCCGGCCACCACCAGCGGCCAGCGCGTGCGCAGCGCCGCCGGCAGCGCGGCATAGGCCTGCAGCAGCGTCTGCAGGTTCTTGCGCGGCTCGATCGTCCCCAGGAACAGCGAATAGCCATCGGCCTGCAGGCCCCGCGCCTGCAGCGGCGCCTGCAACTCCTCGGTGCGATGCGGGCGGAAGGCCGCGTTGCCGGCCAGCGGGATGGCGCGGATGCGCGCCAGCGGCCAGTCGAACTGCGCGGCGATCTCGCGCCGCGAGAATTCCGAGACGGTCAGGATCAGTTGCGCGCGGCGCAGGGACAGCGCGAGTTCCTTGCGCATGTAGCGCACCCGGTCGGCGCGCTGGCACTCGGCCCAGCGATAGATCGAGACGTCGTGGAAGGTGGCGACGCAGGGGCCGTCGAACGCCGGCAGGTAGTAGTTGCAGCCATGGAACAGGGCCGGCGCCTGTCCGCGCAGCGCGCGCGCCTTGGCTGCGTTGTTTATCCGCCGGTAGATGTCGACGGCCGGCTGGATGCCCGACAGCCGGTCGCGCAGCCACGGCACCAGCGTCGGTGCCGGGCCCGGCGCTGGCAGGTCGTTGCGCAGGCGCCGGCCGTGCAGGAAGCGCAGCGAATCGATCTGCGGCAAGGCCGCCAACTGCGTGGCCAGTTCCTGCGTGTAGCGGCCGACGCCGGTCAGCGGATACCGGATCGATTCCGTCGCCAGAATTACGTGCATCGGAACCACGATCGCGCGCCACACACAGCGGGGCTGGCGCCGCAGTGCCGATCCTGCGTGCGCGCGGCGGCCGGGCCGGGCGCGACTGCCGCCGGCGCTCCGCGTTGGGCGAGCATCGTCATGGCGCGGCGTGGGACGTGCTGCTGGCGCATCCTGGTTTCCCCTGGTCGGACATAGAGTCTAGAACGAAGCTGCGCCGCCAGGCGGTGAGCGATCCTGGCAGGCGGCGCGCGCCGGTCTGGCCGACCATACGAGCCGCTGCCGCTCAGGAGGCCTGTGCGTCGCGCGGGCGATGGTCGCTTCGAGTCCCGACGCCGTCCATCGCGGATCGCCATCCCGGCAGTGCGCGGGCAGCGGCTGCAGCGCCGGGCGGGCAGCGGTTGGCACGCCGAATTCCTGTCTCCGCTCCACGTTCGTGCGGTTTCGTCGCAGCGCGCTGGCGCCGCCGGCTGCGGCGGCTATGCTCGCTGGCACCTCTTCCGGTCCCCGGCCGCCATGCTCGCCAGCCTGTTCTTCATCGTCCGTCTGTTGTGCGCCTGGGCCGTGGCGGTGGTCGTCGCCGGCTTCGTCTGGAGCGGACTGTTCTACGCCATGTCCAGACCGCCGGGCTGGTTCTTCGGCCTGTTGGCGATGCTGCTGATGCTGTCGGCGCTGATTGCCGGCATTACCCACCTGCGCCGGGTCTGGCTGATCGCCGGGCGCCTGGACTGGGAGACCCTGGCCAGCCGCCAGCGACGCCAGATCGAGATTCCGCTGGACACCCGCGAAGCGTTCGCGCTGCTGGATGCGGCGGTGCGCGAGCTGCCGCGGGTGGAGGAGGTCGAAAGCACGCTGGACAGCCTGCAGGTGCGCGCCAAGGTGCGCCGCATCGATCCGTACAACGGCCGACGGCCGTCGCGCTGGAACCTGGTCGCGCGTTTCGCGGTCAAGCGCAACCAGGTGCTGGCGACGGTGACCCCGGGCACCGGCACCAGCAGCCTGACCTTGCTGCTGGAGCCCGATGCCAGCGCCTGGATCGACCTGTTCGCGGTCGACGAAGGCAGCAACTACGAGAACGCCGAGGCCTTGGGCCGCGCGCTGACGCGGCGCGTGGCCGAGCTGCGCCGCGACGAGCAAGCTGCCGCCGCGCAGGCCGCCACCGCGCAGGAGCTGACCGTGGCGCGGCTGAATCTGCTGCACGCGCAGGTCGAGCCGCATTTCCTCTACAACACCCTGGCCAGTGCGCAGGTGCTGGCGCGCACCGACCCGCCGCGCGCCGACCTGATGCTGGGCTATCTCATCCAATATCTGCGACGCTCGCTGCCCAGCGCCGAGGACGCGATGAGTTCGCTCGGCGACGAGCTGGAGCGGACCCAGGCCTATCTGGAGATCCTGCGCATCCGCATGGGTGCACGCCTGCAACTGCAGGTACAGGTGCCGGAGACGATGAAGACGCTGCCGCTGCCGTCGATGATGTTGCAGACGCTGGTGGAGAACGCGATCAAGCATGGCCTGGAACCCAAGCCCGGCGGCGGCACCATCTGGATCATGGCGCGCGTGGTCGACGACCACGTCACCCTGACCGTGGCCGACGACGGCCTGGGCTTCAACACCCAGTCCAGCGGCACCGGCATCGGCCTGAAGAATCTGCGTGAGCGGTTGCGCCTGACCTACGCCGGCACGGCGAGCTTCGCCATCGTCTCCAACTTCCCCAGCGGCGTGGCCGCCACCATCACCCTGCCGTGGCCGGTTGGGGCGCCGCCACCGCCATTGCCGGTGCCGATGGCCATGGGAGCGCAGCATGACTGACGCGATCGTCGCCGAGGACGAAACCCTGCTGCGCGACGCACTGGTCGCGCTGCTGGGCGAGGTGTGGCCGCAGCTGCGCATCGTCGCCGAGTGCGAGGACGGCGCCAGCGCGCTGGAGCGGCTGGCGGAGTTGCGCCCGCAGGTGGCGTTCCTGGACATCCGCATGCCCGGGCTGAGCGGCATCGAGGTGGCGCGCGCGCTGGGGGAACTGAGTCCACACACGCAGGTGGTGTTCGTCACCGCCTACGACCAGTACGCCATCGATGCGTTCGAACACGGCGCGGTGGACTACCTGCTCAAGCCGATCGTGCGCGAACGCCTGCAGGCCACGGTGCAGCGGCTGCAGGCGCGGGCGGCGCAGGGACCGGATCCGGCGGTGCTCGATGCGCTGTTGCAGCGCCTGCAGCAGCGCCCAGTCGCCCCATCGGCGCCGCCGCCGCTGGCCTGGGTCACCGCCAGCAGCGGCCGCGAAACGCGGCTGATCCTGCTCGACGACGTGTTGTATTTCCAGGCCGACAGCAAGTACACCACGGTGCTCACCCGCGATGGCGAGGCGGTGCTGCGCACCTCCCTGCGCGAGTTGCTGGACGTGCTCGATCCGGCCGCGTTCCGACAGATCCACCGCTCCACCATCGTCAACCTCAAGGCGGTGGCCTCGGTGGTGCGCGACGACACCGGCAAGGGCCGGCTGAAGCTGCGTCACCGCGACGAGGTCCTGACCGTCAGCCAGCCGTACATGAGCCTGTTCCGCGGCATGTAGCCGCGGCATCACCTTCCGCTTCGCACTGGAACAAGGAATCTCCGCATGCGCCTGCTCTCCTTGCTGTGGTCGTGCCTGCTCGGCCTGTTCGGCTGCCACGGACATGCCGATCTCGACCTGTCCGTCGGCGCCAGCCGCGAGACGGTGGTGCAGGCCAGCGAACGCGGCGTGCCGCTGCTGTTCAGTCGGACCACCTACCGCGGCGGCCTGGCCACGTTCCGCTGCATCGACAGCCACAGCGGACGCTGCCACTACCAGGTCTACGCCGCCTGCACGGCATCGCAGGCGGCGCATGGTAGCGACGGCGCTGCCTGCAGTCCGCGCGTGCTGCAGGCCTTCGATCTGACGGTCGGCCAGCGCCGCGAGATCGCCGGGCTGCAGCGCGATTTCCGGCAGTGCGTGGTGTCGGATGCCTCCGCATCTGCGTGCGGGCGCGATTGAGGGGCGATGGCGTGTGGCTGGCCGACATGATCTGCCGCGGCATCTGGCGATGTCCGGATGATCGCGGCTGTTGTGGGAGGGGCTTCAGTCCCGACAGCGTGTGCAAAGCGGCTGCCGGATGACGTCATGTGTCGCGCCTGAAGGGCGCCTCTGACAACGACGCGAGCCCTCCTGTAGGAGCGGCTTTAGCCGCGACGGGCTTTCCCGGGAAAGCCCGTCGCGGCTAAAGCCGCTCCTACGAAGGTGACACGACATGTTCGCTTGAGTCGCGACAAAGTGCGTTATTGGAGGTGCCCTGCAGTCGCTCCCACAGGAGGCTGCTCCGTCCCTTTCGGCAGGACGGCATGGCGGCGCGGGGATGATGCGTCGACGGCGCGGTCATGCGCCGCAGGTCGCGCTTGCGACCACGCATGCGCGGCGGGGAAGCGACGCCGCCCGCTCAGTAATCCACGCCCACCGAGAACAGCAGCGTGCGCGGGTCGCCCAGGGCCACGGCGCGCTGCAGGCCGCCGGTGTAGTAGTCGCGGTCGAAGGCGTTCTTCAGGTTCAATGCGTAACGCCAATGGCCCTGGCGGTAGCCCAGGCCGGCGTCGAATACCAGGTAGCCGGGGATGCGGTGGCCGTAGGCGGTCTTCTCGCCTTCGGCACGCGCGCCGCCGCTGACGCTCCAGCCGTCGGCCGCGCCGTGGGCGCTGTACTGCAGCCACAGCGAACCGCTGTGCCGCGGCACGTTGTTCAGACGATCGCCCACGCTGCTGACGCGTTGGCCGCCATCGTCGGTGACCACCGCATCGGTGTAGGCGTAACCGCCGAACAGGCTCAGCCCGTTGCCCAGGTCGGCGGCGGCGTTGAGTTCCAGGCCGCGGCTGCGCTGTTCTCCCACGGCGATGCTGTAGCCGTCGTTGAACGGATCGGCCTGCAGCACGTTGCGCCGGCGCAGGTCGTACAGCGCCATGCTCAGGCTGGTGCCGCTGCCCACCTCCATCTTGACGCCCAGTTCCACCTGGCGGCCGCGCTCGGGGTCGAACTGCGCGCCCTGCGCGTCGGTACCGACGTTGGGATAGAACGAGGTGGCGACGCTGGCATACGGGCGCAGGCCGCCGCCGGCGTCGAACATCAGTGCTGCCGAGCCGGTGGTCGCGCTGGCGTCGTTGCGCACGTCGCTGCCGGCCAGGTGGTCCTCGCTGCGGTTGCGGCTGCGGTCGTGGCGCAGGCCCAGCAGCAACTGCCAGTCGGGCGCGAACTGGATGCGGTCGCGCAGGTACAGGCCGCCGGAGGCGACCACGCTGAGATTGTCGCGGTTGGGCCGGGCCGGGCAGATCACGGCGCTGCCGTAGACCGGCGCATACACGTCGAGAGTGCCGACGCGGCAGGTCGACTGCACGTTCCATTCCCAGGTCTTGAACGCGTCCAGGCCGGCGGTGACGGTGTGCTGCCAGATGCCGGTGGCGAAGCCGCCCTGCAGGTAGGTGTCCTGGACCCAGGTGCGCCCGTCGAACTGTTGCTGGGTGGCGGTGCGACGCAGGGTACGCAGGTCGGCGGCCAGGCCGTTGTTGGCGATCAGGAAGCCGTCCAGGCCGAAACTCTGCCAGCGTGCGGCGTGGTGCAGGGTCCAGCCGTTGTCGAAGCGGTGATCGAGCACGTAGCCGATCCGGCTCTGGTGGCTGTGGTACGGCCGCTGCCCGGGTTCGCCGGTGAACAGCGCGCGGTCGATCCTGCCATTGCGGTTGGGTTCGGCGCTGCCTTCCCAGGGCAGGCCCTGCTGGCGGATGTAGTCGCGTTCCTGGTAGCTGGTCAGCAGCACGAAGTCGGTGCGCGGGCCCAGGTCCAGCGACAACGACGGCGCGATCCAGCGGCTGCGGAAGTACACGTGGTCGGTCGGGTCGTCGCTGTTCATCGCCAGCGCATTGAGGCGCAAGGCCGCCTTGCCGTCGGCCGACAGCGGCTGGTTGAAATCGACGCTGCCCTGGCGCAGGCCATCGCTGCCCACGCTCAGGTCGACCCGCCGCATCGGGTCGGCGCCGGGGCGCTTGCTGATCAGGTTGACCAGGCCGCCCGGCAGCACCTGCCCGTACAGCAGCGAGGCCGGGCCCTTCAGTACCTCCACCTGCTGCGCGCCGAACAGTTGCTCGGCCACGCGGTTGTTGGCGGCGGTGCGCAGGCCGTCGACGAACAACGCGTCGGAGGCGGTCTGGCCGCGGATGATCAGGTCGTCCCAGCCGCGCCGGCCGTAGGTGTTGGCGACCACCCCGGAGACGTTGTGCAGGGCATCGGACAGGCTCAGCGCCTGCTGGCTGTCCAGCAGCGCACGCGGCACCACGGTGATCGAGAACGGCGTCTGCGCCAGTGGCGCGTCGGACTTGTCGGCCTGCACCGGTCCGGTGGCGTGGAAGCCGCTCTGGGCGTCGGCGCGCACCTGCACCGTGGACAGGGCGGTCGCCTGTGCGGCATCGGCGCTGCTGTCGGCGGCCGTGGCGGTATCGGCGGTGGCGGCGTGCGCAGGCAGGGACAGCGCCATGCCCAGCAGGCAGGCGCAGGAGAGGGGGGGCAGTGGCATCGAGACCGTGGGACGAGAGTTCTAATCGAGAATGATTATATTTCGCGAAATGGGCGTTGGGAATGCCCACAGCCGGCGCGTGCGTTGCAGCGGCCGTGACGGGTGCACGGCGGGGAGTCGGGTGGGAGGTCGGCTGGACCGGCAGGATCCGGCCAAATGGCCAGGCATCATGGTTGCGCTGCCAGCGTGTCCACGCTGCAGCGCCGAACTCGACGAGCACGCTGCAGGCGCTTGCGTGAATGCCGACCGATCATGCGTGCATGGCGGCCGCGCTGCGGTCGCGTGTGGCGCCAGGCCGACGACGCGCCGTCGTGCAGACGGCGCGCGTGGGTTGCGTGTGGCAGCCTTAGCCGGCGACGCGGAACACGCCGGGCTGGCCGCCGGGCGGCGTGCCTTCGAACTGGATCAGCGAGGCGACCAGTTCGGCATGCAGGCGGATGCGGCCCATCTCGCGCATGATCCGGATGTCCTCGTGGCGCAGTTCGCGGTTGGCCACCACCTCGCGCTTGTAGGCGAGGATCTCCGGATACTTGCGCGCCATGTTCAGCGCGTCGGCCACGCATTCCACGGTGTCGGCATCGGCGGAGAGCGGCTCGCGGCTGTTGAACGCGGTGAGCCAGCGCTCGAAGCCGGCGGTGCGGTCGAACATGTTGGCGATGAACCAGATCACGAACAGGATCGCCACCCAGGAGGTGACCACGATGACGATGCGCGAGAAGGTCAGGTGGTAGTCGTGCTGCCACAACTGCGCGGTGATCACCCCGAGCAGGATCAGCGAGATCGCCTGCCAGCCGATGATCGAGGCCACCAGCCACTGCTGCTTGGCCTTGGCCAGCAAGGCCACCTCTTCGCGGATCTGCGATTCGCTCTTGTGCTGCCAGTGCGCGACCTGTTCGGGAAACGAGCGCTGGTGCAGCGCGTTGTCCTCGAGCAGCAATCCCAAGCCTTTGAACAAAGCGAGCATGACGGGCTCCTTGCAGATGCGGTGACGGATGCGGAACGTCGACGGGCGATCTTGAGGCAGCTTCTTTCTAGCACAGCGGCCGCAAAGTGCATGCTGCGGTCGCACATGCGGCGTGGCCGGTGCGCGCCATACGCCATCGCACGGCGCTCGCGCCGCCTTCGCTAGCATCGGCGTATGCCTTCGTTGCTACGCACCCTCTCCGCCCCGGCCACCACCCAGATCCGCCGCTGGGTGTTGGGCGCGTTCCCGCGCGAGCGCGATGCCATCGATTACGACCAGCCGCTCGGCGACATCGGCCTGTTCGGTCCGGACAGCGTCACCTGGCGCATCCATGCCGAATTTCCCGGCATGCTGGCCGGCGGGCTGTGCGCGCTGTTGCTGCAGACCCTGCATCCGCTGGCGTTGGCCGGGGTCTACGACCATTCCAACTTTCGCGAGGACCTGGTCGGGCGCCTGCGTCGCACCACGCAATTCGTCGCCGCCACCAGTTATGCGCCCACAGACGCGGCGCAGCGCCAGATCGCCCGGGTTCGCGCGATCCACACGCGGGTGCGCGGCCACACGCCCGACGGGCACGCCTATGCCGCCGACGATCCGGCGTTGCTGACCTGGGTGCACGTGACCGAAGCCTACGGCTTTCTGCAGGGCTACCGCCGCTACTGCCGCGCGGTACCGGCGGCGATCGCCGACCGCTACTACGACGAGGGACGGCGCGTCGCCGAGGCGCTGGGCGCGCGCGCCGTGCCGGCCAGCGAGGCCGCGGTGCTGGACTATTTCGAACGGCAGCGGCCGCAGTTGCGGGTGGACGCGCGCTCGCGCGAGGTGCTGGCGGTGCTGGCCGGCCTGCGCCTGCCGGTGCCGGCGCCGGGGTTGTCGCGCGAATTGTTCCTGGGCGCCGGCGCGGCGCTGCTCCCGCCGTGGGCCAGCGCCATGCTGCGGCAGGCGCGGCTGCAGCGTACCGGCCCTGCGGTGCCGGCCTGGCTGCTGCAGCAGGTGGCGCCGCTGTTCCGGGTCGCGCTGCACGACGGCATTGCCGCGCGTGCCTGCCGGCGCGTCGGTTTGACCACGCAGCAACTGGCGCAGTGGCCTGTGATGGACTGAACCGTTTATCTGCGTCGCTGAACGCAGCATCGCATCACGTACGGTCAAGATCGCCGGTGCCAGGCCGCTGTAACCAGCACCTACGCACCGTTGCAATTCTCGATGCCGCAGCACCCGCTCGCCGACAGGAAGCGCGACCGTCGCTTCCGGCACCGCCTGCGGCGCGTCACGCGCGCGCCGTCGCGGGCGATCGCGACCTGGGGCCTGGTGCTGGCGGTGGTGCTGGCGGCCGGCCTGGTGCTGGTCCTGGCGCAGGACCGCCACAATCGCCTGGCCGCGGCGCAGCGGCAGAGCCTGGCGCTGGCCACCGGCGCCGACCGCTTGCTGCAGTTGCAACTGGACAATCTCGGCCAGGCCCTGCACGGCGAAGGCCTGAGTGCGCAGGCGCTGCTGGCGGAGACGCCGCGACGCGCGCCAGAACTGATCGCCGCCTCGCTGCAGGGCCTGCTGACGCGGCACCCGGAACTGCACGACGTGTCCTTGCTGGATGCGCAGGGGCGACGCCGCTTCGGCGGTGCCGGCGATGCGCACCTGCGTGCGTGGATGCAGCGTGCGCGCTGTGGCGGCCGGGTCTGCGTGAGTCCGCCGCTGCGGCTGGCCGACGGCGAGGCGGTGGTGCGGGTGGCTGTGCCCTGGGGCACGGACGGCTGGGTCGAGGCGCAATGGCGGGTGGCCGCGCTGCAGCGCATCGTGCAGGGCACCGACAGCGGGCGCGACGGCATCGTCGCCCTGACCGACGCGCAGGGTGCGCTGCTGGGCGCCAGCCGCCCACTCGCGGCCGGCCAGTCCCGCCTGCCGATCGCGCTGGCGCAGCCGATGCCGCACGGCGGCGCGCTGGGCGTGCGCCGCGATGTCTTCGACGGCACGCCACGGGTCCTGGCGCTGAGCGGTGGCGGCGCGTATCCGTTGCTGGCGGTGGCCGGCGTGGGGCTGCGCGAGACGCTGTCCGGCTGGTGGGGGTTCGCCGCGGTGGCGGCGCTGGTGTATGTGCTGTACCTGCTTGGCCTGGCCTATCTGCTCGGCAGCCTGCGCCGCGCCGAGCGTCGCCAGCGCCATCTGCTGCAGCGCCTGCGCCGCGGCGACGAGGACCTGCGCCTGGCCCACGGCATGGGCGGCATCGGCACCTGGCGCATCGACATCGCCGAGCGCGTGCTGCGCCTGTCCGAGCCGACCGGCGCGATGTTCGGCCTGCAGCGCATGCAGCTGCCGATCGAGGCGTTTCTGGAGCGGATCCACGACGAGGATCGCGCGCGAGTGACGCAGCTCTACGAGGACGCCGCGCAGGGACGGGCGGACTACAACACCGTCTACCGCATGCATCTGCCCGATGGGCGCCTGCGCTGGCTGGCCGCGCGCGGCGCGCTGGTGCGCACCCGCAAGGGCCTGTGCATGACCGGTGCGGTACAGGACGTCAGCGACCGGGTGGCGGCGCAGGCGCGCCTGCTCGACGCCGAGCGCCAGTTCCGGCTGGTGTTCGACCGCAATCCGCTGCCGTACTGGGTGTTCGCCGTGGACAGCCTGCGCTTCCTGGAAGTGAACCAGGCCGCGGTGCGCCAGTACGGCTACAGCCGCGCCGAATTCCTGGCGATGGATCTGCGCGATCTGCGTCCGGCCGAGGACGTCGAACGCTTGCTGCAGGACGTGCGCAAACCGCGCGAAGGCTTCGCCGCGCCGAGCGTGTGGACCCACCGGCGCAAGGACGGCAGCCTGCTGTCGGTGTGCGTCCACAGTGCCGACCTGGAGTTCGGCGGCGTGCCGGCGCGCTTGATCCTGGCCGAGGACGTCACCGAGCGCGTGGCCCACGAACGCGAGCTGGCCTACCTGGCGCGCCACGACTTCAGCACCGGCCTGCTCAAGCCGCACGCCCTGGCCGATGCCCTGCGTGCGCAACGCGGCGGCTATGCCATCGCCTACGTGCAGGTGCGCGGCCTGGCCCTGATCGGCGATACCCTGGGCCGCGCCGCCGGCGATGCGGTGCGCAGCACGGTGGCCGGTCGCATCCGCGCGCTCGGCGAGCGCTTCGGCCTGAGCGCGCATCAGCCGGCGCAGGACTTCGTGCTGGCGATCCTGGACCCATATGCGCTGCCACAGGCCTTGCAGGCGCTGCAGGAGGCGCTGTACGCGCCGGTGCAGGGCGGTGAGTTCGCCCAGCAGCTGCAGGCGCACATCGGCGTGGCGCTGTGTCCGGACGATGCCGCCGACGCTCACGAGGCGATCGGCAGCGCCGCGCAGGCCGCGCACGCGGCACAGGCCGAGGGCCGCAGCCTGGTGCGCTTCGACCCGGCCATCGCGGCGCGGACCGCCGAACGCCTGCGCCTGGCCGGACGTCTCCAGCAGGCGATCGAGCGCCAGGAATTCGAGCTGTATTTCCAGCCGATCATGCACGCCGGCAGCAGTGCGCCGCGCGAACTCGAGGCCCTGGTCCGCTGGCCGCAGGCCGACGGCAGCTTCATCGCCCCGGATGCGTTCATCCAGTTGTGCGAGGACACCGGGTTGATCCTGCCGTTGGGGCGCTGGGTGATGCGCGCGGCGGCGCGCGCGCGTCGCGACCTGGTCGACCACGGATGGCCGGACCTGCCGGTGGCGGTGAACGTGTCGGCGCTGCAGTTCTTCGATGGCGATTTGGTCGCCGACCTGGTGCAGGCCTGTGCCGAGGCCGGGCTGGCCGCCAACGGCCTGCAGCTGGAGCTGACCGAGAGTAGCCTGATGCGCCAGCCGCAGCAGGCCGGCGACGTGCTGCGGCAGCTGCGCGCGCTGGGCGTGCGCGTGGCGCTCGACGACGTCGGCACCGGTTTCTCCAGCATGGCGCATCTGCGCGACCTGCCGCTGGACACGCTGAAGATCGACCGCAGCTTCGTCGCCGAGGTGGACCGCGAC
The DNA here is from genome assembly GCF_014199795.1 of Xanthomonas sp. 3498. Lineage (NCBI taxonomy): Bacteria > Pseudomonadati > Pseudomonadota > Gammaproteobacteria > Lysobacterales > Lysobacteraceae > Xanthomonas > Xanthomonas sp. 3498. The sequence goes on along the minus strand of NZ_JACHOH010000007.1, from coordinate 8,422 downwards.
CCGCGCAACGCCTCGATCTGCCAGGCGCTGCTGACCCTGGGCCATTGCCTGGGGCTGGACGTGGTCGCCGAGGGCGTGGAAACCGATGCGCAGTTGCGCTGGCTGCGCGCGCACGGCTGCGGCGGCGTGCAGGGCTATCTGCTCGGGCGTCCGGCCCCGCTGGCGGACGTGCTGCAGCGGCTCGGCGCGGTCACAGCATGATCTCCACGTCGTGACCGCTGCCCGGCGTCGGTAGAGCGTCGCCTTGCCAGTAACGGCGTAGCGGTTCGCGCACCAGGTCCAGCGCGGTGGAGGCGCCGCGCGCGCCCGGGTAGCGCTGCAGGTTGCGCGACTGCAGCGCGAGCATGCGCCGGTCCTGTTCGCCGACCCGGCGCAGCAGCGGCCACACCAGCAGGCGCACCGCCCACGCCGGCGCCCAGCGGCCTTCCACGTGCAGGCTGGCGAAGACGTCGGTGCTGCGTTCGCCGAGCGGGGTGAAGTGCAGGCTGATCCGCACGCGGCCGCCGCGCGCGTAGCGATACTCGATCTGCGCGCTGCCGGGGGCGGCGAAATGCGCGCGTTCCAGGATCCGCGGCGATTCGAACAGCCGGTACAGCCAGCCGCTCTGCGCCGCGGCGCCGCGGTAGTCCACGTGGAAGCCTTCGTCGGTATGGCGCAGTTCCGCGCGCATGGCGGTGCGCGCGCCGCCGCGTCGCACCAGCCCCGGATGCAGCAGGTGGGTGTGCAGCGGGTCCAGGAAGTTCTCCAGCGCATCGACCACGTGCGCGTCCCAGCGCGTGCGCCACAGGAAGCGCCGCGCCGACGGCTGCAGCGCCTGCACCAGTTGCGACGGCGCGTCCGCGCCCTCGGGATCGGGGCGCAGCCAGATCAACCCGTCGTGCTCGCGCGCGGCGAAGGCGCGCACCCGCACCGCCGGCGGCACCTGCCCGGGCGGCAACCCGGGGATCTCGCGCAGGGCGCCGGCGCGGTCGAAGCGCCAGCCGTGATACGGGCAGGACAGGCCATCGCCGGTGGCGCAGCCGGCCGACAGCGGCGCGTGCCGGTGCGGACAACGGTCTTCCAGCGCCAGCAGGCTGCCGTCGGCGCAGCGCGCGATCGCCGCGTGCCGGTCCATCACCGACACGGCCAGCGGCCGCCGTCGCAACGCCGCGGCGGGCGCGACGGCGAACCATTGCCGGTACAGGGACGGATGCCAGCCGCTCATGCCGCGCGCAGCGCCCGCAGTGTGTGTGGTTCGCCGCTGGCGATCATGCGACGGTGGTGCCGGCGATCCGGTTGCGGCCGGCACGCTTGGCGGCGTACAGCGCCTGGTCGGCCGCCAGCACCAGGGTCTGCCAGGGCGCCTGCGCGCCTGCCGACCGGCAATAGCCGATGCTCACCGTGCATGCCAGTGGCGCATCCGGCGCCGGACCGATCTGCTGCTGTTCCACCCGGCGACGCAGGCGCTCGGCGAGATCGCGTACCGCGGCTTCGTCGCCATGCGGGACCAGCACCATGAATTCTTCGCCGCCGATGCGCGCCAGCAGATCGGGCGCGCGGATGTGCTGCGACAGGGTCTGCGCGATGGCGATCAGGACCTGGTCGCCGACGGCATGGCCGAAGCGGTCGTTGATCGCCTTGAAGTGGTCCACGTCGATCATCAGCACCGCGATCGCGCCCTGCTTGCGCGCCGCATCGCAGGTCGCCGCTTCGCCGCGCTCCCACATCACCCGGCGGTTGGTCACCCCGGTGAGCGGATCCTGCGAGGCATGCCGGACCAGTTCCGCGTTCATTTCGCGGGTCAGCATCCACAGGAACCCGGGGGTGATGCTGGCCGTCAGCACGATGCGCGCCAGCAAGCCGAAATTCGTGGTCGGGTCTTGGCCGAGACCGACGTCGGGATGGACGGCCCACCATGCGATCCGCAGTCCGATCATCCCGGCCCACAGGAAGTGGAAGACGGCGGTGAAGCGCGCCGCGGTGCGCACCATGCTGTGGGCATGGCGCCACAACGCCACCGCCGTGGCCACGGTCAGGATGCCGCGCAACAGGCCGCCGAAGATCACCATGATCCGGTGATCGTAGCCGGCGTAATGCAGGCTGTAGAGTTCCAGCGCGCAGAGCATCGCGACCGGCAGCAGCAGCGTCCACTGCAGCAGCGGGCGTTGCAGGTAGGCGTTCACCGCCACCAGCGTCAATACGGTCGCCACGTCCAGGGTGACGTTGCCGGCCGGCGCGATCCAGACGGCCGTGAAATGCCAGGCCGGCGCCAGCAGGATGCCGAAGCCCAGGGCGAAGACGCCGTAGCTCAGCGCCAGCAGCAACAGGCTGCGCGCATGCCGTTCCTTGCGGCCGGTGACGTACAGCGCCAGGAACATCGCCGAGGACACCGCCGCAAGCAACGCGTTGACGATCAGCAAGGTGCCGGCATGGGCCAGGTGCGCAATCCATTCCACAGATGTCCCGGGCCGCAGCGGCGATGGGGTGTTGCAGGTGCAGCAAAGTATAAGGCAGCGGGTGTGCCCGGCATTCGGCGAAACACGCGCGTTTTGCGCTGAAAACGGTTACGGAATGCAAAACGCGCGGCGCGGCGTCGCTCATAGCCGGTAGCGGCGCATCAGCGGGACGCCGATGCGCCGGGTCAGCGTGCCGAGCGCGGCGATCGGCTGGCGTCGCCGCAACGGCAGGTGGCGCGCATCGACCGCGCTGTATTCGATGACCGGCACGCCGCCGCGCTGGCGTTTGAAGCTGGCTGCGCCGGCACTCTGGTTCAGGCGCTGGCCGTACCGACGCGCATGGTCGATGCCGCAGGCGGTGAGGGTGCGGTACAGCGCCAGCCGCTGCGGCAGGCGCAGGTCGTAGCCGACGATGGGCGCGGTGACGGTGCCGCCGATGCCGAACAGGCCGGTGATGCAGACCAACTGCCCGGTATCGTCGCGGAAGCCGTCCAAGCGCAGCAGCCCGGCGCGGTGCCAGGCGCGCAGGAAGCCGGCGTGGTAGGCCGGATTGCAGTGCGAATATTTTTCCAGATACAGCTGCGCGTACAGCGCGGCGATACGCGGGTAATCGGCCTCGCCGATGGCATCGTTGCCGCAGCGCCGCAGATCGCGGCGGTCCACCAGCTTGAGGTCGCGGGCCAGGTCGCGATGGCGCAGCAGCTGCGGCCAGTCCTCGTACAGGTACACCTGGCGGCTGGCGATCAGGGTGAAGCCTTCGGCCTGCAGCGCGTGCAGCCACTGCGGCGTGTCCACCGCATTGAGCGAGCGGAACCACAGCGCGTGGTCGGGCCAGCGCGCGCGTGCGGCGTCCAGCAGCGTGCGCAGGCCGCCCGGCGGCAGCGGCGGATACAGGTTGGTGGACAGCAGCCAGTTGTTGAGGGTGACCGCGCGGTCGATCCGTGCCCAGTCCAGCCACGCGCCGATGCCGCCGCACAAGCCGCGTACCGGTGCGGCCAGCGCACCCGGCAACAGCCGCGCGGCTTCCTCGGCGGCATAGTCGGCATAGGTGGTGCGCGGCGAACATACCCAGGCGTTGCCCGGGTGGCGCTCGCCGACCGTCACCGGCAGCGCCAGTGCGCCGGCCTGCAGCACCTCAATGCGCGCATGCGCGTTGTCGGCCAACTGCTGCGCGTCGCCACCGGCATGCAGCGCGGCGAAGCGCTGCAGCTGCGCGGCGTAATCGGCGGCCGCGGCGTCGGCGCTGCCGGCGTTCATGGCGGCGGCAACGCCTCGCCGTCCCATTCGGTATCGCGGGTGGCGGCCTCGCGCACACTGCAGCGCTGCGTCAGCGCCAGCCGTGCATGGCTGCCCAGGTCGCACAGCGTGCCGGCCAGCGGCCAGCGGTCGCCGCGCGGCGCCAGCACGTCCTCGGCGCGCGCGTAGTCGTGGCGCCACTGCCGCAGCCGGCCCTGGCCCAGCGCCGCGGGCAAGGCCACGCCCAGCATCAGCATGGCCAGCATCGCCGCGCGGTCCTCGGCCGGGCGCAGCGGCGCCTGCGCCGTGCCCGCGTCGCCGCTCAGCAACGCCACCAGCGGATCGGTCGCGGCGAACAGGTGCAGGCCGCTGGTCGCACGCGGATTGCATTCGATCACGCTGCAGCGCCCTTGCGCGGAGACCATCCAGTCGAAGGAGATCTGCCCGCTGAAGCGCAGCGCCTTTACCAACTGCGCGGTGAAGCGCTCGATCTGCGGATCCGGCGCGGCGTCGAAGTAGTAGCTGGAACTGCGCCGCAGGCGATAGCGCGGGCGGTACACCGCATGCGCCAGCAACACGCCGTCGCGCGCCAGTGCATACGAGCAGCGCTCTTCGCCCTCACAGTAGCGCTGCGCGACCCAGTCGCCCTGGTCGGGCAGCGGCGTGGCGTCGGCGGGCACGCCGTGCGGATACAAGCGCACATGCACGCCGAAGCGCGAGAACTCCGGCTTCAACACCAGCGGCGCGGTACCGGCCCACTCGCGTGCCTGCGCCAGGCTGCGCACGCGCACGCTGTCCGGCACCTCGACGTCGCTGTCCAGGCTGCGCGCCAGTTCCATGAAGGCGTACTTGCTGTGCAGCGTGCGCAGCGTGTCGAAGTCGTGCAGCGGCAGGTGCAGCTGCGCCGGCAGCGCGCTGCGGTAGCGGGCCAGGTAGAACACTTCCTCGCAGGTCGGCATCAGCACGTCGATGCGCTGGCGTGCGAGCACGCCATTGAGATCGGCCAGCCAGGCGCGCGGTGCGTCGCGCGCGGGCGCGACGCGGTGATGCGCGGCGACCGCACGCGACCAACCGGAGATGCGGCTGGCGACGCTGTCGGCCAGGTGCACCCGCCAGCCCTGCGCGGCGAAACGGCGCGCCAGGTCCAGGGCGACCGGCGCGCGCGCGCCGGTGATCAGCACGCCGGGTGCATCAGCCATGCGTGTGCCCTGCCGGCGTCGGCCGCCATTGCCGGCAATGCGAGGGCACCAGCCGCAACTCCGGCTCGGCCTGGCGCAACGCATGCAGCCGCGCCAGGGTGTCGCGATACACGCGATGTTCGCCGAGCAGGTGGGTGACCAGCGCCGGCGGCGGCGTACCGTCGGCGAGCGCGGCGCTGGACCAGGCCGCGTCGGCGATCAGGAACACCGGGCCATGCGCGTCCTCGAACCACAGGCCGTAGTGGCCGGGCGCATGCCCGGGCAGCGGCACCAGCAGCACGCTGCCGTCGCCGAACAGATCGCGCGGCATGCCGAAGTCGCGCAGTGCGGCAGGTGTCGCGGCTGCGGGCAGCGCCTCGATCCAGTGCATGCGTGGGCGCGCGCCGTGCAGCAGCGCCGGCAGGAAACCTTCGCGCAACGCGGCCAGCCGGCCGCGGCGCTGCAGGTCGTCCCAGGCCTGTTGTGCGCAGGCCAGGCGCGCCTGCGGGAAATCGGCGACGCCGCCGACATGGTCGCCATGGAAATGCGACAGCACGATCCAGCCGATGCGGTCCGCATCCACGCCGTCGCGTGCGAGCTGTTCGCGCAGCGATTGCCCGGGTGCCAGCTGCACGGGGGTCAGCCAGCGGTACAGGCGCTCGGGAAAGCGCGCGGTGGCGTCGAAGAAGTGGGGCGAATAGCCGGTGTCGAACAACAGGTCGCCGTGCTGCGGATGCTGCAGCAGCGCCGCCAGCGCCGGGAACGGGCATGGTGCCAGCGGCGCGCCGCGGCGGGTGGCGCGTTCCGGATGCGTGCAATGGCCGGCCTCGTACAGCCGCCAGCGCAGCCGTGGCGCGCTCATCGTTGCCCCAGCGCGGCCAGCCCGGCCTCGGTCGACAGCACCGGCGCATAGCCGAGCTCGCGGCGCGCGCGGCCGATGTCCAGCGTCTGCGAATAGCCGAGCACGCCGATGCCGTAGCGGCTGAGCCGCGGTTCTGGTTGGCCGCGCCGACGCAGCGCGATCTGCTCGCCGAGCGTGGCCAGGGCCAGCGCCGGCCCGCGCGGCACCGGCAGCAGCCGCACGCGCAGGCGCAGCACCGCGAACAGCTCGGTCACCAGGTCGCGGACCGCGATCGGTGTGCCGTTGCTGATGTTGTAGGCGCGGCCGTCGCCGATGTGCTCGGCACGCAGCGCGGCCAACGCCGCGGCCACCGCGTTCTCCACACAGCACACGTCGATCATCGCGCGGCCGCCGTCGATCAGTGGGAACCAGCCGTGCTGCGCCACCGCCAGCAGCCGCGGCACGATCGCGTTGTCGCCATGGCCGAACACCGCGCGCGGGCGCAGCACCACCGCCGGCAGCCCTGACGCCGCGGCGGCGCGCACCTTTTCCTCGGCCTCCCACTTGGTCTGCGGGTAGCCGCCGATCCAGCGCGCCGGCGGGGTGAACTCTTCGGTGATCTGGTATTGATCGGCGAAGCGAAAGTAGATGCTCGGCGAACTGAAGTGCACGAAGCGGCGCACGCGTGCGGTCAGCGCGGCGGCGAGCAGGCGTTCGGTGGCGACCACGTTGGCCAGGCGGAAGGTTTCTGCGCTGGCCCATGGTGCCGACAACGCGGCGCAGTGGATCACCGCATCGCAGCCGTGCAGCAGCGGCACCAGGTCGTCGCCGCACAGCTCGGCGGGCACCACCTCGATGCGCGCATTGCCGGCGAAGGCCGCCAGTTTGGCGGCGTCGCGGCCGCTGGCGCGCACGGGCATGCCAGCGGCGGCCAATGCGCGCACGATGTAGGCGCCGATGAAGCCGGAGGCGCCGGTGACCAGGACGCGTGCCATGTCAGTAGCGCAACACCGCGCCGCCGAACGCCAGCCCGGCGCCGGAGCCGACCAGGCCGATCAGGTCGCCACGGACGATGCGGCCGCTGTGGATCGCCTGGTGCAGCGCGCTGGGAATGGACGCGGCCATCTGGTTGCCGTGGTCGCCGATGATCTCGATCAGCGCATCCGGCGCCAGCCCCAGCGCGACGCGCAGGTGGCGCAGCGCCTTGGCGCTGGCCTGGTGCGGCACGATCCGCTGCAACTGCGCCAGCTCGACTCCGGCCTGCGCCAGCAGCCGCTGCAGGAAGCCGGGCAGCTTCGCCGCGGCGAGGCGATAGGTGGCGCGGCCGTGCATTTCGAACTGCGAGCCGGCGCGCAGCGCCTCGACGCCGTGCTCCAGACGCAGGCGGGTGCCGCCGGCGCGCACGCGGCAGTGGTCGATGCCTTCGGAGTAGGTCTCCAGCCGCGCCGCCAGCAACTGCGAGCCGCTGTCGCCGGTGTCGGCGCCAACCACCACCGCCGCGGCGCCGTCGCCGAACAGCGGCGCGGTGTCGGCATCGTCCGGGTTGAGGCCGACGCTGGCGATCTCGCTGGAGACGATCAGTACGCGGCGATAGCGGCCGGCGGCGATCGCGCAGGCGGCCAGGTCGAGTGCGGCGATGAAGCTCAGGCAGGTGGCGTTGATGTCGAAGGCCGGGATGCCGCTGCCCTGCAGGCCCAGCCGCGCGTGCAGCAGCGCCGCGCTGCACGGAATCGCCTGTTCCATCAGGCTGCAGGCGCTGATCACGCAATCGACCTCGTGCGCCTGCAGCTGCGCGGCCTCCAACGCCGCGCGCGCGGCGCGCTCGCCCATCGCCGTGGCCGGCTCGTCGGCGCCCGCATAGTGCCGCGTGGCCACGCCGGTATGCCGCAGGGTCCAGCCGGCGGGCTTGCCCCAGCGCCGGTCGAAGGTCTCTGCCGGCACTTGCTGCGCGGGCAGATACGCGCCCGTGCCGAGAAGACGCAGCGCGATGGGCCTGCTGGTGTGGACGCTCATCCGTAAAGCTCGCACAAGGGGCGCGCAGCGTACTGCCAGCGGATCGGCGCCGGCAACTGCGCGCGGGACGATCGCGCCGTTGCCTGGCGCTGGCGATCGCAAGCAGTCCTCAGTCGCGCAACGACTTGGCGAAATATTTGGGCACTTCGACGAAGCCTTCCCGCCGATAGAAGGCGTGCGCCCGTTCGCGGCGGCGATGGCAGTGCACCTCCAGGCGGTCGCAGCCGCGCTGCCGCGCCAAGGCCTCGCCCTGCGCCAGCAGGCGCTGCCCCACGCCGGCGCCGCGTGCGCGATCGTCCACGCAGAAGTAGCTGATGCGGCCGATGTCGCCGGCCAACGCCAACTGCGGCAGAAACTGCAGCGACAACACGCCCACGACGTCGTCTCCTGCGGCGGCCACCAGCAAGGCGGCGTCCGGATGCGCCAGCAGCTGCGCCAGGCGCGTCTCGATGAAGGCCTCGGTGCCCGGATAGTCCAGCGCCGCCATCAACGCCGCGATGGCGTGCCGGTCCGCCATCACCGCGTTCCTGATCTCCAGCGTACCGTTCTCGTCCATGTGCAGATAGTCGAAAGCGCCCGAGCCTGTAGGGAAGTGGACGGCGCGCCCAGGGCGTGTCATCCATTCCCGAGTATGCCGCGTTGGGCCTGGCAGGCGCGCGGCCGGCGTTGCGTGGCGCAGCGCCTGACTGGCCGTCAGGTCAAGCCGCGCGGCGCCGGCC
>NZ_JACHOH010000006.1:0-321102 GCF_014199795.1 Xanthomonas sp. 3498 | reverse complement strand
AAGCTCCTGCACCTCGCCTATGGCGTCCTCAAATCGGGCACCGCGTTCGACCCGAAAAGGGGCCTTGCCTGCTAGGGGATAAGACGGTATCTACGCGTGCGCCCTGCGGCTATTTGGCCTTGCCGCACACCGCAGTGCAGCCGCACCTAACGCGACAGGGCGCAACCTGTAACGCCAGGCAGTGGCGGTGCAACATCGCACTCGCCCCGCCGCCGCCTCGCGAATCCCAAATCCCGAATCCCCAATCCCGGCACTGCCTCAGCTCCCCGGCGCCTGCTGCGCCCGCTCCTGCACCTTGGCCTCGCGCAGTTCCTTCTCCGAGGTGCGCAGCGCCTTGACGTCCAGCGGCCGGATGCTGTCGATGCGGCACGGCAGGCGAATCGCGGCCGGACCGCCGCCCAGCACCAGCACGTCGTCGAACTTCGCCGAGACCTGGCTGCCGAAATGGGTGATGGCGATGCTGGGGGCGAAATCCAGGTCCTGGCAGGTGCCGGCGAATTCCAGCAGATAGGCCTGGTTCGGACGCGTCCACACCGCCAGCGCGCTGTCGCCGAGCGCGGTCCAGCCGCTGAGCCGGTTGAAGTACTGGAAGTCGCGCACCGGCGCACCGGCGTGGGCGCGGTACAGGGTCAGACGCTCGTCGTCGCTGAGGCGGTTGGTCGCGCAGCCGGCCAGTACGGCCGTGGCGATGAGGGAGGACAGCAGCAGGCGTTTCATGGCAATGCTCCTGATGGTGTGGAGCGCATCATGCGCCCGCCACGGTGCACGCTGCCGTGTATGCACGCAGGGTCGTTCAGCGACAAGGCAGCCAACGATCGCGGCGCGATGGCACCGCTTACTGCGAGGGACTGCGCGCCGACTCGCAGAAGCGCTGCCGGTACTCCAGCGCCTTGGGCATCAGCGCCTGCAGGTTCTGGATGCGGGTGCCCGGATTGGGATGGGTGGAGGCGAACTCCGGCGGCGCCTGGCCGCCGCTGCTGGCGCTCATCCGTTCCCACAACGGCACCGCCTCGCGCGGGTCGAAACAGGCCGCGGCGGCGAGCATCAGGCCCACTTCGTCGGCCTGGGTCTCGTGGCTGCGCGCGTACGGCAGCAGGTAGCCGTACCCCATCGCCGCCATCGCCATCTGCTGCTGTTGCGGATCCAGCCCGCCGGCGGCGCCGGCCATCTGCCCGATCTGGGTCAGCTTCTGCTGGGCCATGCGCTGCGCGCCATGCCGCAACAGCGCGTGCGCGATCTCGTGGCCCATCACCACCGCCATCGCATCGGCGTTCTTGGCCACCGGCAGCAGCCCGGTGTAGACCGCCATCTTGCCGCCGGGCAGGCAGAACGCATTGGCCTGGTCGGACTCGATCACGTTGACGTCCCAGTCGAAGCCGCGCGCGTAATGCTTGGCCTGCATGCCGTGCTCGGCGGCCAGCGCGTCCTCGACCACATCGACCTTGGCGATCAACCGCTGCGCGATCGCACGCACCTGCTGCGCTACCTGCGACTGCGGATCGACCGGATGTTCCTGCGCCAGGATCTCCTGGTACGCCTGCAGACCCAGCGCCTTCTCGTCCTCCACGTTCAACGAGCGGTCGATCAGCACCTGCTCGCCGGTGTACGGGTCCTCGCTGCGGTTGGAGAACCAGTAGAACCCGGCATACACGGCAAAGCCCAGCAGCACCAGCCAGCGCACCCCGCCCAGCGGCCCACGGCGGCCACCGCCCGGTTCGCCGCCCTGGCGGCCGAAGACTTGGTTCATCGGGTTCCCCTCGTTGACTGGTGAGGCAATATAGGGCGTTTGATCCATCCCCGAGCATGCCGCGCCGCGGTTGCGCGTGCTTGTGGCAAGGAAGAGCGAGGAAGTGGACGTCGGTCCACGCCCGAGCGATGACGCGGCCACGAGCGCGCGCAACCGCGGCCCTTCGGGTTGGGCCTGGCAGGCGCGCCGCCGACGCCGCGCGGCTTGACCTGACGCCCAGTCAGGCACTGCGCCACGCAACACCGGCGGCGCGCCTGCCAGACCCAACGCGGCGTACTCGGGGATGGATGAAACGCCCTCGCGCCGGCACCGGCGCGGCGGCGTCAAATGCCGCGCACCAGGCGGAAGCCGACGCGCGCGCTGGTGCTGTCCGAATCCTGCATCAGCCGCCAGGCCGCGCGGGTCTGCTCCGGCGCATTGGCCCAGTTGCCGCCGCGCACCACCCGCGAGCGGCAGCCCGGGTTGTACCAGGCCGCACCATCGGCGGGCGCACGGCGGTAGCTGGCATGCCAGCAGTCGGCGACCCATTCGCTGAGGTTGCCGGCCATGTCGTGCAGGCCCCAGGCGTTGGCGGAAAAACTGGCCACCGGCGCGGGCCCCCAGAACCCGTCGGTGTAGCCGACGAAGGCGTTGCGCCAGTGCCGACCGCTGGGCGAGACGTCGCCGCCGCCGGTGAAGTTGCCGCTGCCGCGCGGCGGCGTGCCGGCGTTGCCCCAGGGATAGCGGCCGCGGCCGCCGGCGCGCAGGGCGTATTCGAACTCGGCCTCGCTGGGCAGCCGGTAGTGCCGCCCGGTCTGCTGCGACAGCCAGGCCGCGTAGGCTTCGGCGTCGCGCACGCTGACGTGCATCACCGGGCTGTTGGGCGCCGCCCGCGCGCCCTGGTAATCGGACTGCCAGTCCACCCCGTTGCGGCGCACGAAGTTGCCACTGCGCTCGTCGTAGACCGTGGAATGGCCGCGCCGGGTGGCGCGCGGACGCGCATTGGTCGCCTCCACGAAGCGGCGGAACTCGGCCACCGTGACCTCGGTGATCGACATGGCGAAACCGCGGTCGAAGCGCACGTAGTGCTGCGGCATCTCCGCCGGCGAGGCGCCGGGTTCGGTCTCGGCCGCGCCCATGCGAAAGCCGCCGTGCGGCACCACGATCATCTGCGGGCCGCGCCCACCGTCGTGCATGCCGTCGGTGAACACCTGGCCGGGACGAAAACTGCCGTAATGGGTGGCCAGGTCGATGCGTTCGCGCAGCATCGCCGCCACCGGATCGCCGGGATCGGCGATGCGCAGCACGTCGCCCAGGCGCTCGCGCGCCGACTTCAACCCGGCCGGTGTGGCCAGATCGCGCAGGCCGGCATCGCGCAAGGCGGCGATGCGCGCCACCCGCACCTGCTCCACGCGCACGCGCGCATCGCGCACCGTGGGCGCGTCCTCGCGCACCCGCGCCGCACGCGCCAGCCAGCTGCCGGCAGCGGCGAAATCCGAGGCCGCCGCCGCCGTCTCGGCGCGGCGGATCAGCGCGCTCTCCACCGCCGCCACACCCTGCCGCGCGCGCGCATCGTCCGCATCCAGCAGCAGCGCCTCGCGGAAATTGGCCAGGGCGCCGTTGCCGTCCTCGCCCAGGCGGCCACCACGCAGGTCGTCCTCGCCGGCGCGGTTGTAGGCCAGCACCCGCGAGGCGGTCTCCACCCGCTGCTGCAGGCGCCGCACCGCCGGATCGTCCGCATCCAGCCACAGCGCCACCATCGCGATGCGCGCAGCCTGCTCCAGCGTGCGCTCGGACCGCTCCGGATCGCCCAGCGCCTGCGCGCCCAGCTGCAGCAGGCGTCGCCGCGCCTTGCGCAGGCCGTCCTGGGCGACGCGATCGTTCGGCGCCAGGCTGCGGATCGCCAGGTACAGCGGAATCGCCGACTGCGCGTCCTCGAACAGGCGATCGGCGGCCAGCGCGCGCGCCGCCTCGCGCCGCGCCTGCGGCAGGCCGCCGCGGGTCAAGGTCGGCAACGGCGGCTGCCAGCGCGCCACGGTCTCGGCTGCGTCTTCGCCGCCGATGGTCACGCTGGGCGCCTGCACCGGCCTGGCCGGCGCCGACCGCGCCGGCACGGCGGCAGCGGCGGCCGCAGGCGCGGGATCGGCGGCCGGCGTCGGCGGCTGCCGCGCACAGCCGACCAGCACTGCCGCCAGCATGCTCCAGACCATCACAACGCCGCTGCTGCGCACCTTTCCTCCGAACCATGGCCCTGGGCCGTGTCACCAATTCCCGAGTATGCCGCGTTGGGCCCGCGCGCCTGTCAGACCCAACCCGAAGGGCCGCGATTGCTCGGGGATTGATGACACGCCCTTGCGACGCCGCCCCACCCGGCGCGCCGTGCGGCCGGCGGAGCGACGTTAGGCTATTCTCGCCTGCCTGAGCAAACCCTGCAGTCAACGGAAATCACGTGCCTTACTGGATCAAGCAACCCGCCGAGCTGAGCGAACGGCTGGCGCAGCGGCCGGCCCGCATCGGCCTGGACACCGAATTCGTCCGCGAACGGACCTACTGGCCGCAACTGGCGCTGGTGCAGATGGCGGTGGGCGACGACATCCTGCTGATCGACCCACTGATCCCGGGCATGCCGCAGGCGCTGGCGCCGTGGCTGAGCGATCCGGGAATCCTCAAGATCATGCACAGCGCCAGCGAAGACCTGGTCGCCTTCAAGTGCGCCTGCGGCACCCTGCCGCGGCCGCTGTTCGACACCCAGATCGCCGCCGGCCTGGCCGGGCTCGGTGCCGGCATGGGCTACCAGAAGCTGGTGCTGGAGATCACCGGCGTGCACCTGGCCAAGGGCGAGACCCGCTCGGACTGGCTACGCCGCCCGCTGTCGCCGGCGCAGCTGGAATACGCCGCCGACGACGTGCGCCATCTGTTCGCGCTGCACGATCACCTGCAGGCGCGGTTGCAGACCCTGCAGCGCAGCGACTGGCTGCACGAGGACGGCGAACGCCTGCTCGGCACCGTCGAGCACGACGATGGCGAGCGCTGGCCGCACCTGAGCATGCGCTCGGCGCAATTCATGGACCGCCCCGCGCAACTGCGCCTGCTGCGCCTGTTGCGCTGGCGCGACGCCCAGGCCCGGCACAGCGACAAGCCGCGCAGCTGGATCCTGGACAACGAACTGGCCGCCACCCTGGCGCGGTTCCCGCCACAGGACCAGCCGGCCATGCTGGCGCTGTTCGACAAGCACCCCAAGGCGCCACGCAAGCTCAGCGATGCGCTGTGGCAGGCGCTGACCACGCCGCTGGCCGACGAAGCCGACGCGCCGCAGGCGCTGGCCGCCAGCGACGACAACAAGGCAGCGCTGAAGCGACTGCAGGACGCGGTGGCCGCACGCAGCGCCGAACTCGGCCTGCCCGACGGCCTGCTGGCCTCGCGCAAGCACCTGGAAGCCCTGCTGGAAAGCGCGCAATGGCCCACGCCGCTGGCCGGCTGGCGCCGACGCGAACTGGAGCCGCACCTGCAACCGCTGCTCGCCAGCGCACGTTGAACTCATGCGGCCGCGCGGCCAGGCCGCGATCGCCCCGCCATGCACGCCCACGCCATCGGGCATAAAAAAAGGCCAGGAAATCCTGGCCTTTTTTCGTCCGCTCAATACTTGACGAGCGGGAACTTCAGATCCGGATGGCGCGCCTTCCATTCGTTGTAGGCGGCGGTGCCTTCCCAGGCGGCGAACGCCTTCGGCGTGCGGCCGCGGCCGGACCAGGTTTCGCCGGTGTGCGGCAGCTGGTACTTCGGCTTGACCTCGCTGCGGCCACCGGCGGACTTGCTGCTGGCCGGCTTGGACGCCGCGCTGGTCACGTAGGCCGCGATCTCGTTGCGCTGCTTGGCGCTGAAGAACTCGGCGAACTGCTCCAGCAGCGACAGCACGTTGGCGTGCGCCGCATTGGTTTCGCCCTCGCGCGCCTGCCGCTCCTGCTCTTCCAGCTTGCGCATTTCTTCCTGCAGCTTGGCCTTGGCTTCGGCGATCTGTTGCAAGTTGCGAACTTCCGTCATGTGTAAAAGACCCGTCTTTAGTAAATGGTATGAAGCGGACGGTTTATTTCGTCCGGAACGAAATCACCGCGGGAGATTTCGGCCGCCGAGTATATCGACTCCCTGCGCGCGCTGTAGACAGAATGCTGAGCGCGTTCCCGCTTCCCTTCGGCCGTCCCCCTGCCCGGCGCCGGGGATGTTGCATTGCCCCCTTTGCACGCGGCCCCGTGCCCAGTTACACTACGCGTCTGATGTGGGGCGGTAGCTCAGCTGGGAGAGCGTCGCGTTCGCAATGCGAAGGTCGAGGGTTCGATCCCCTTCCGCTCCACCATCTTTCCGTCCTCGACGGTGCAACAAGGCCAGACAGCCACCAGGCTCTCTGGCCTTTTTGTTGGCCGCTCCTGAAGCTGAGCGCATCCGATCAGGGCGGTCCTGTCATGCGATGCCCAGTGGCGATGGCGTGATCGGAGGTCCTCGGCTTCCGTACTGACGGGGCGGGAAGCGGTCGCAGTGCGCGCTCCCCACCGCATCATCGGTCAGCTGTTGTCGTCCTGCGCGGCCTCGTCCTGTCCGGAGCCCGGGCCGCGCTCGTGCGCCTCGCGCAGCTTCTGGTCTTCCAGGCCGGGCCGCTGCTTGGCGGTATCGTCCTGGGCACGGTCCTGCCGGCCCTCGTGGATGCCCTGCTGCTTGCCGGACTGGGTGGTCTCGTCTTTTGCCATGGTCTGCACCTCGCTGGGGCGGATGCCCGCTCGCCGCCACCCTAGCGAGGCCGCCGTGATGCACGGATCACGGCGTGCCAGGCATCACGCCGCCAGCGCGCGTGCGCCGGCCTCGGCGATGTCGTCGCTGCGCAGCAGCCGCGCGCGGTCGAGCAGGATCACCAGCCGATCCTCCAGCTTGCCCATGCCCTGCAGCAGGTCGCGGCGGATATCGCTGCCGAAGGCCGGCGGCGCCTCGATCTGCTGCGGCGGCAATTCCAGCACCTCGTTGACCGCGTCCACCAGCAGGCCGAAGGACTGCGCCGCGCCCCCCTCTTCGCTGGTGGCGGTGGCGATGACGATGCAACTGCGGCGGGTGACCTGGCTGGGCCCGCGGCCTAGCCGCGACTGCAGATCCACCACCGGCACCACCGCGCCGCGCAGGTTGATCACCCCGCACACGCAGGCCGGCATGGTCGGCACCGGCGTGGGTGGGCGGTACTCGATGATTTCGTGGATACCGGCGATGTTGAGCCCGAACAGTTCGCGATCCAGTTGAAAGGTCAGGAACTGCCAGGCGTTCTGCTGCGCGAGCCCGGTGACGGCATCGATACGATCGTTGTGCATGGTCTTCCCCTTCAGAAGTTGACGAACTGGCCTTCGTCCGGCGCATCCGCCAGCGCGTAGGCCGGCACCTGGCGTGCACGCGGGCGCAAGGCCTTGCCGGCGTTGCGCAGCGGGCGTGTGGCCGCCGGCCTGGGCGCCACCGGCGCGGCACGGCGTGGCGCGGCCAGGTCCTGCTCGCGGTTGAGGCGGAAGAAGCCCATCGCCTGCTGCAGCGATTCGGCCTGGGTGCTCATCTGTTCGGCGGTCGCCGCCAGTTGCTCGGAGGCCGCCGCGTTCTGCTGCGTGGCCTGGCTGAGCTGGGCCACCGCCAGGTTGATCTGGGTGACGCCGGAGGACTGCTCCTGCGAGGCCGAGGCGATCTCCTGCACCAGATCCGAGGTCTTCTTGATGCTGGGCACGATGGTACCGAGCAGGTTGCCGGCGCGATCGGCCAGGCCGACGCTGCTGGCGGCGACCTCGCCGATCTCCTGCGCGGCCACCTGGCTGCGCTCGGCCAGCTTGCGCACTTCCGCCGCGACCACGGCGAAACCCTTGCCGTGCTCGCCGGCGCGCGCGGCCTCGATCGCCGCGTTCAACGCCAGCAGGTTGGTCTGGTAGGCGATGTCGTCGATGATGCCGATCTTCTGCGCGATCTGCTTCATCGCATGGGTCGAGGCCAGCACCGCTTCGCCGCCCTCCACCGCTTCCTTGGCCGCCTGCGCCGACATGCCCTCGGTGACCTTGGCGTTGTCCGTGTTCTGCGCAATGGACGCGGTCATCTGTTCCAGCGAGGCGCTGGTCTCCTCCACGCCGGAGGCCTGCTCGGTGGCCGCCTGGCTCAGCGACTGCGCGGTGGCGCTGACTTCCTCGGACGAACCGGCCAGCGATTGCGCGCTGGCGTTGACCTCGCCCACGACATCCGCCAGACGCTCGACCATCGCCTGCAGCGCCACCATCGCGCTGGTGGTGTCGTTGGGGCGGGTCGGCACCTGCACGGTGAGATCGCCACGCGCGATCCGCGAGGCCACTTCCATCACCGTGCTCGGCTCGCCGCCGAGTTCGCTCATCAGCGAACGCGCGATCAGAAAACCGATAAACGACGCGCACAGCGCCGCGACCAGACTGCCGACGATCAGGGTGAGGTTGGTGCGCTGCTGCAGCTGCTCCGCCTCGGAGGCGCGCACAGCCAGCAGTTCGCTTTCTGCGCGGCGCACTTCGGCCATGCGATCACGCATCGTATCCATGTAGGCCTTGCCCTTGGAGGCACGCACCGCGGCGGCCAACGCCTCCATCGTCGCCTGGCCGTCGTTGACGTTCTTGCGCAGCGCGATCTGCGGATGCACTGCCTGGCTGAGCCATTGCGCCTGGGTCTGCTTCAGCGCGTTCAGGCGCTCCTGCTGCTTGGGATTGTCCGCGGTCAGTTCCTGCGCCGTGCGCAGGTGGCTGTCGAAGCTGGCGACACCGTCGCGATAGGGCTGCAGGAAGGTGTCCTCGCCGGTCAGCGAGAAGCCGCGCGTGCCGGTCTCGATGTTGATCAGGCTGCTGAGCGCAGCATCGACTTCGGCGATCACCTTGTAGGTGTGGGTGTTCCAGTAATTGGCCTGCGACAACGCGGAGACGTTGAAGTAAGCGACGCCGGCCAGCGCCAGCAGGATGCACAGGACTACGGCGAAGCCGCCGTAGAGTTTGGTTGCGACTTTCAGATTCTTCAGCATGGCACTCTCCCGACAATGGGGCAGTTGTGACAACGACATCGACATGGAACTGGCGGCGCGACCTGCGCCGCCAGGGAATGGATCAGGCGCGGCCCAGCAGCGCTTCGTTGCGGTCGCGATTGCCTGCACCGGGACGGCGCGCGGCCGCGGAGGGCGCACGCGTCGCCCAGCGCGAGCCGGCCGCACGCAGCGACAGCGGCGCCTCGCCTTCGTCCGGCATATGCGTGGCACGCCGCGTGGCAGCGGACAACTGGAAGAACGCCATGCTGTCCTGCAACTGCACGGCCTGCGTGCTCATCGATTCGGCGGTGGCCGCCAGCTCTTCGGAGGCGGTCGCGTTCTGCTGGGTGATCTGGCTCAGTTGCACAACCGCCACATTGATCTGTGCGACGCCGGAGGACTGCTCCTGCGAGGCGGCGGTGATTTCCTGCACCAGATCCGAAGTCTTCTTGATGCTGGGCACGATGGTCTCCAGCAGCTGCCCGGCGCGTTCGGCCAGTTCCACGCTGGAGCCGGCCACCTCGCCGATCTCCTGCGCGGCCACCTGGCTACGCTCGGCAAGCTTGCGCACCTCCGCGGCGACCACGGCGAAGCCCTTGCCGTGCTCGCCGGCACGTGCGGCCTCGATCGCCGCGTTTAGTGCCAGCAGGTTGGTCTGGTAGGCGATGTCGTCGATGATGCCGATCTTGTGCGCGATCTGCTTCATCGCCGCCACCGTGGCCACCACCGCCTGGCCGCCTTCCAGCGTCTCGCGGGCGGCTTGCGCGGCCATGCCGTCGGTGACCTTGGCGTTGTCGGTGTTCTGCGCAATGGAAGCGGTCATCTGCTCCAGCGAGGCGCTGGTCTCCTCCACGCCGGCGGCCTGCTCGGTCGAGGCCTGGCTCAACGACTGCGCGGTGGCGCTGACTTCTTCCGAGGCGCCAGCCAGGCTCTGCGCACTGGCGTTGACCTCGCCGACCACCTGCTGCAGCTTCTCGACCATGCGCTGCATCGCCAGCAGCAGCTGCGCGGTCTCGTCGCGACCGCGCACGTCGATCGACATGCTCAGGTCGCCCTCGGACAGCGCATTGGCCACGCTGACCGCCTTGTCGATCGGCCGGGTCACGCTGCGGCTGATGAACACGCCCAGGCCCACGCCGAGCAGGACGCCGCCGATCACGATGGCCAGCAGCGTGTGGGTGCTGCTGGCGTAGATCTCGTCGGTGGCGTCGTTGGCCTTGGACGCATTCGCCTCCTTGATCTCGCTCAGTTCCGACATCAGCGCATCCAGTTCGTCGGAGCTGCTGCGCACGCCCTTGGACAGGTCCGCCAACTGCGCATTGCCTTGCGGCAGCGGCTCGCGCATCACCGAGTCGACGAACTGGCCGCGCCGCTCCAGATAGGTCTTCCACACCTGGTCGAAGCGGGCCAGCTTGGCCAGCGTGTCCGGGTCGTCGAACGAGGCCCTGGCCTTGTCCATGTGCTCGACCACCTTGGCGGTGTACTTGTCGAGGCTGGCGACATGCTTGGCGCGATCTTCCTCCGTGCTGGCCAACTGCAGGTTGGCGCGCGAACGGCCGGCGTTGATCAGATTGATGTTGGCCTCTTTCAGGTGCGACAGGCCGAGCAACTCGCGCTCGTACAGCACCGTGGCGTAATCGTTGATGCGACCCGAGTTGCGGATGCCGATCCAGCCGATACAGGCGCCGATCGCCGCCACGATCAGGAATGCCCCCGTCAGCCTGACCCCGATTTTCATATTGCCCAACATGGTGTACCTCGATTCTTTGTCTGCGTCCGGTTGCGCCAGCAGCGCTTCCGGCCGTCTTCCGCAGCGCCCCGCGGAGTGGACACACTCGCTCGTTCGTGAGCGAGGACGCTGCGCCGCAACGTCTGTGCGTGAGAGCTATCGGCGTCATTGATGGCGCCTTTAAAAGGCGTGAAAACTGCAGAATTCCGCATATCGGCCGCACGGCGGCGGCGCTGACTGAATGCGCAACAGGCGTTGCGCCGCAGCACTCGACGCATGTGAAGAAGCTCGCCGGGCGCCGACGGCGTGGATGCCGCAGTTTTTCTGCAATGGCAGATGACCCCTGTTTTGCACCAAGGGCGAAGTGGGATGCCAACCCCTTTAATTTGTAGACAGAATGTGAAAGCAGCGCCGATATGCCCGCCATCGCCGTGCGCGAGCGCGTCCATGGCCCAGCGCCTTCACACCATCGGCAGTGCCGCGACCGTTTGCCGTTGCGCCGCAGTGCCGCCACGCAACAGCCGCTGCGCGCGCGCGAGTTCCTCGGCCTCCATGTCCTGCAGCGGCTCGAAGCGCTCGCCGGCCCAGCTCGCCATCGGCACGCCGTCGCGGTACAGCACGCGCGCCCCCGCGACCCGCGGCACCCGCGTGCCGGACAGCACGCTGCCGAGCAGATTGGCCGGATCGGCGGCGGCCACGCACACCCAGGTGCCGTTGCCGGGCTCGCGGCGCAGTTGCCGCAGCAGGCCGATCGCCTCGGGCAGAGCGAACTGTTCGCCGGACAGGCCATCGATGAAGCGTCCGCCACGGATCTCGCCGCGCGCCTCCAGGCGCTGGTAGACCCGCAACACTTCGCGCCACGGCGGCAGCCATGCCGCTTCGCGTTCGAGCAGGCGCCAGCAGACCACGCCGTAGCGGCGCAGCAGGGTCCGTGCGACGTGCTCGACCGCCTCGCTGCGCGCGGCCGGGTCGTCTGCCTCGGGGCAGGCCCGCAACAGCGCCCAGCGTCCGGCGTCCTGGATGCCGCCGTACAGCGCCATACGCGGCCGCCGCCGCGACAGCGCCGACGGCCGCTTCGATGCCGGCACCAGCAAGGCGCGCAGGCCGGCGTAGCTGTCGCAATGGACCCGGCCGGCGGCGACCAGTTCGGCCAGCGCCGCCTCCAGTTCGGTGGACAGCAGGCGGGTGGCCTCGGCGATCTCGTCGAAGAAGGAGGCACCATGCGCCTCGAGATGGTCGGCGACCTTGCGCGCGCGCGAGCCCAGCGCGCCGGCTTCCGGAGTGGGCGACAGCCGCGACCACTGCCCGGCGCTGCGCCGCGGCAGCAACAGGATCGGCGTGCTGCGCAGCGTCGGCGCGGCGCCGCCGGCGCCGGGGCGCAGCCGCGTCCACAGCGTGCGGCCGGCACTGCAGGCCTCGTCCAGCCATGCCGGGCGGTAGTCGCGCACCCGCGCCGGCAACAGCTCCGCTTCCCACAGCGGCGCCGCGGCCTCCACGCCCTCCAGTTGCGCCAGCACCGCGGCCAGCGCCTCGGCGCCCTCCACCTGGCCCTGCGTATCCAGGTGCTGCCAGCGGAACAGGAAGCGCGCGTAGTCGCGCGGCGCCACCGGCTCGATCTCGCGACGCAGGCGGCCGAGGGTGTAGCGGTGGATCCGCGCCAGCAGGTGGCGCTCGCACCACTCCTCGGCATCGGCGTCGGCGCTGAACCGTCCGCCCAGCACATAGCCGTCCTGTTGCAGCGCCAGCAACCCGGCCTGCACCTCGCGCAGCGGCAGCTGCAGCGGCGCCGCCAACGCCTCGGCGGTGACCGGCCCCAGGCCGGCCAAGCGCCAGCGCAGCAACTCGCGCAACGCGCTGTCGCGGTCCCAGTCGGCGATCGCGTAGCCCTCGGGCACGGCGATGACCGGTTGCGCGCTGGCCCGCGGGTACAGCGGCGCCACCGCCGCCAGTGCTTCGGCCGCCACCCACAGCGCCGCGGCGGCGCCGTCGACGCCGTGCAGGCAGGTGGCACGCGCATCGGCGGCCAGTTCACCCAACCAGTGTCGCCACTGCGGCTGCGCGGCGGCCTCGTCCGCGCTCACCACGCCGAGCGTGAGCAGCGCCTCGTGCATCTCGTCGCGGCTGCGCGGCTGCGGCCAGGTCTCCTCGCGCACCGCGGCGATCGCCTGCGAGTCCAACTGGCCGAGATCGTCGGCGCTGTCCGGATCCTGATAGCGGCGGCTGTGCACCGCCTGGGTTCGCCGTTCTTCCAGCGGGGCGTCGTCGAGAAAGGCATAGGGCCGCGCATCCAGCGCCTCGGCCGCCAGCGGCGACGGCGCGGTCAGTTCGCGCGCCAGCACGCGCACCTCGCCGGCCTCGATGCCGCGCAGCAGCTGCAGCCAGCCGGCGCTGTCCATCGCCTCGTCCAGGCAGTCGCGCAGGGTCTGCGCCACCAGCGGGTGCTCGGGAATCTCGCGCTCGCCGACCAGGTTTTCCGCACAGGCCACCTGATCGGGGAACACCGTGGCCAGCAGATCCTCGGACTTCATCCGCTGCAGTTGCGGCGCGACCTTGCGCCCGCCGGTGAAGCGCGGCAGCGCCAGCGCGTTGGTGGCGTTCCAGCGCCAGCGCACGCCGAACAGCGGCGCATCCAGCAGCGCCTGCACCAGCACGTCCAGCGCCGATGCGGCACGCAGGTAACGCGCCACCTCGTCCAGGGCGAAGCTGTGCCGGGTCGACAGCGACAGCACGATCGCGTCCTCGGTCGCGGCCGCCTGCAATTCGAAATTGAAGGTGCGGCAAAAACGCTTGCGCAGGGCCAGGCCCCAGGCGCGGTTGATGCGGCTGCCGTAGACGCTGTGGATCACCAGTTGGGTGCCGCCGGTGGCGTCGAAGAAGCGCTCCAGCACGATGCACTGCTGGGTCGGCAAGGCGCCCAGCGCCGCATGCGCACGGCCCAGGTAGTCGACGATCTGCTGCGCGGCGGCGGCGTCCAGCGCCAGCGGACCGCACAGCCACTGCAGTGCCTGCGCCGTCCCGCCCTGCTCCAGCGCCTGCTCGACTTCGGCGCGCAGCCGCGACACGCCCAGCGACAGCGCGTCGCTGCGCCCGGGCGCTTCGCCGATCCAGAACGGGATGTTGGGCGGCGCGCCGCGCGCGTCCTCCACCCGCACCCGCCCCGCTTCCACGCGCAGGATGCGGTAGCTGGCGTTGCCGAGCTGGAACACGTCGCCGCCCAGGCTCTCCACCGCGAAATCCTCGTTGACCGTGCCGATGGTCTGCGCCTGCGGCTCCAGCACCACGCTGTAGTCGCCAGTCTCGGGAATGGTGCCGCCGGAGGTGAGTGCCGCCATCCGCGCACCGCGACGCTGGCGCACGCGGCGATGCACCGCATCGCGATGCAGGTAGCCGGCGCGCGGCCCCAGCCGCGTGCTGAAGCCTTCGCTGAGCATGCGCAGCACCGCGTCGAACTGCGCGCGCGGCAAGGCCGCATACGGCCAGGCGCCACGCACCAGCGCGTACAGCGCGTCTTCCTCCCACTCCTGGCAGGCCACCTCGGCGACGAGTTGCTGGGCGAGCACGTCCAGCGGCGTGTCGAGCATGCGCAGCGCATCCAGTTCGCCGCGGCGCACGCAGTCCAGCAGGGCCGCGCATTCGACCAGGTCGTCGCGCGACTGCGGAAACAGTCGCGCCTTCGGCGTGCCGCCCACCGCATGCCCGGAGCGTCCCGCGCGCTGCAGGAACGCGGCGATCGAACGCGGCGATCCGAGCTGGCAGACCAGGTCGACGTCGCCGATGTCCAGGCCCAGCTCCAGCGACGCCGTGGCCACCAGCACCTGCAGCTCGCCAGCCTTGAGCCGGCGCTCGGCGAGCAGCCGGGTCTCGCGCGCCAGGCTGCCGTGATGCGCTGCCACCGCCTGCGTGCCGAGCAGTTCACCCAGGTGCCGGGCAGTGCGCTCGGCCATGCGTCGGGTGTTGACGAACACCAGGGTGGTGCGGTGCGCGCGCACCAACTCGGCCAGGCGCGTATACGCCTGCTGCCACTGGTCGGCGGACATGGTCACGCTGAGCGGCGTCGGCGGCACCTCCAGCGCCAGGTCGCGGGCGCGCGCATAGCCGATGTCGACGATGGCGCAGTCCGCCTCGCCGTCGTGCACCGCCGCGCTGCCGACCAGGAAGCGCGCGACCGCATCGATCGGCTTCTGCGTCGCCGACAGGCCGATGCGCAGCGGCGGCACCTCGCAAAGCTGCTGCAGGCGCTGCAGCGACAGCGCCAGATGGCTGCCGCGCTTGTTCGCCGCCAGCGCATGGATCTCGTCGACGATCACCGTGCGCACATGGCGCAGCGTCTCGCGCCCGGACACCGACCCGAGCAGCACGTACAGCGACTCCGGCGTGGTCACCAGCACGTGCGGCGGACGCCGCCGCGCCTGCGCGCGCTCGCGCTGCGGCGTGTCGCCGGTGCGCACCGCGGTGCGAATGTGCACATCCGGCAAACCCAACGCCGCCAGTTCGGCGCGAATGCCCTGCAGCGGCGCCTCCAGATTGAGCTGGATGTCGTTTGAAAGCGCTTTCAGTGGCGAGACGTACAGCACCTGGGTGCGGTCCTGCAGGCCGCCTTCGCGCAGACCTTCGCGCACCAGCGCATCCAGCGCGGCAAGAAACGCGGTGAGGGTCTTGCCGGAACCGGTCGGCGCGGCGACCAGTGTGTGTCGTCCGGCCTGGATCGCCGGCCACGCCGCCGCCTGCGCCGGCGTGGACGCAGCGAAACGCTGTTCGAACCAGCGGGAAACGGCGGGATGAAAGCGCGTTTGCGCCAAGGACATGCGATCTCCTATTGCGCCGGCGTGCGGCGCGCCGGCGATGCCACCCGTGCGCATTGTCCACGCGACTGTCTCGCGCCATCGCCTTGACAATGAAAATGGTGACGTTATCCAAGCGATCAAGCGCATTTGCACGCGAGCCCTTTTTTTAGGGGCTTTTCCATTAAGCGTTCATCGAACGACATAATGTCTACAACTCGCTCCGCGCAGCGCGGTTATGTTGTCGACGGCATCACGTATCTCGGCCTAGCGTTTGCGAAACACACGCGAGCTTCGCTTCTGGGAACGGAATGCGGCACGGCAACACCAGCGAAAAACGGCATCGCCCATCACGCGCGCGGGACGCTCCACGACCTGCGCACGCGACTGCGGCGGCGTGCGTTCGCGTCGCCTCCGCACCGTTCCCCTTCGATGTCGCACTGCCGTCGCCTTGTCGCGTACGGCAGCGGGTGGCGGCGGCATCTGCCATCGGGTCCCGCATTGCTGGGCTGCGTATGCGTTGTATCTCTCCATTCGCCATCGCCAAGGAGCATCACCAATGGCACAGAGCAGACCGTACCTCACCACCAGTAACGACCCGAGCCAGCAGCGCAACCGCGACGCGCCACAATCGCTCGGCGTAGCGCCGGCCGTCTTCGAAGGCCACGACCCGGCCGCGATCGCACGTGCACTCAAGCAGTCGGCCGACCTGCATGCGCGCCGCCGCACCGGTCCGTATCGCTCGGCCATGTCGATGCTGACCTTCTACATCAATCGGGCCGGCGACCAGCTGCCGGCGCAGCGCCGCCAGATCCTGGAGCAGGCCAAGGACGAGTTGCGCAGCCTGTATGGCAAACCACGCAAAGGTGACGCAAGCGACAGAACGTAGACGGTTGTGCAGCGTGATGGAGCGATCAGTTCCGTACGCTGCCTACGCCACGCGCGCGCCGCCCGATTGCCGTCCTCCAACGCATTGCACATGATGCGGACATGGCCAAGGCATCCGACATTTCGGATCTCATCCAGCACACCGCCGCCGCGACGCAAGACGACGCGGCGCTGCTGTCGCGCATCATCCTGGCGCAGGGCGAGATCGCGGCGGCCGGCAGCGATCCGCTGCAGGTGGTGGATGTCGTCACCCACCGCGCGCAGGAGCTGACACGCTCCAACGGCGCCGTGGTGGAGATGTGCGACGGCAACGACATGCTGTACTGGTCGGCCAGCGGCGTCGCCGAGCGCCACCTCGGCCTGCGCCTGCCTAGCAACGGCAGCTTGTCCGGCCTGTGCATGCGCAGCGGCCAGGTATTGCGCTGCGACGATTCGGAAATCGATCCACGGGTGGATCGCGCAGCCTGTCGTCGCATCGGCCTGCGCTCGATGCTGGTGGTGCCGCTGCGCTACGGCGACCGCAGCATCGGCGTGCTCAAGGTACTGGCGCCACAACCCGACGCCTACAGTGCACAGGACGTGCGCACGCTGGAATTGCTGGCGACCCTGGTCGGGGCGACGCTGGCGCTGGCCATGGACCGCGCCGCGCTGCAGACCGACATCGCGCGCCGCCAGGACGTGGAGAAACACGCATTTCGCGAGAAGGCGGCGATCGCCACCCGCATCCGCGAAACCATCGCCGATGCGCGCCTGCAGATCGTGACCCAGCCGGTGCTGGCCCTGGCATCGCAGCACATCGTCGGCGTGGAAGCGCTATCGCGCTTTCCGGCCAATCCGGCGATGCCGCCGCTGCGCTGGTTCGACGATGCAAGCCGGGTCGGGCTGGGGCTGGAGCTGGAACTGGCCGCCGCGCGCAAGGCGCTGGAGCTGTTGACGCAGTTGCCGGCGCCGCTGTACCTGGCGATCAACGTGTCCGCGCCCACGCTGCTGCATCCGCGACTGCAGGCGTTGCTGCACGGCCACGACCTGTCGCGGATCGTGCTGGAAATCACCGAGCAACTGCAGGCGCCGGACTATCCGCGCCTGTCCGAGCACATCGGCCTGCTGCAGCGGCAGGGCCTGCGCATCGCCCTGGACGACGCCGGCACCGGCTTCGCCAGCCTGCGCCACCTGCTGCACCTGGCGCCGGACATCATCAAGCTGGACCTGACCCTGACCCGCGGCATCGACGCCGAGCCGCGTCGGCAGCGGCTGGCGATGGCGATCCTGTCCTTCGCCGCGGAAACCAATGCCGACGTGGTCGTCGAAGGCATCGAGACCGAGAGCGAACTGGCGACGCTGCAGGCGCTGGGCGCGCGCTACGGCCAGGGCTACCAGCTCGCCCATCCCGGGCCGCTGTCGGCGCACCTGGCGCGCTATCCGGCGATCGGCGACGGCAGCGGCTGAGCCGCGCGCGATCGAGCGTTGCGTTCCGGCCACGCCCGCCACGGACATCCTGTGCAGGAGCGGCTTCAGCCGCGACCTGGCACCACCGGTGGCGCGCTGTCGCGGCTGAAGCCGCTCAGACGATGCCCTGCCCCCACCCTGATCCACACGAACGTCGACCAACACGGCACGTTCGCCAGTTGCTGCGCCTGCGCAAACAGCCAGGCAAGAAAAAAGCGGGCCGAAGCCCGCTTTTTCCTGGAACGGCAGTGGACGCGCGCGGCTTATTCGGCCGACACGCCCTCGCCTTCCTCGACGGCCTTCATCGACAGGCGGATGCGGCCCTGCTTGTCGACTTCCAGCACCTTGACCTTGACCACGTCGCCTTCCTTCAGCTTGTCGCCGACCTTCTCCACGCGCTCGCTGGAGATCTGCGAGACGTGCACCAGGCCGTCCTTGCCCGGCAGGATGGTCACGAACGCGCCGAAGTCCATGATCTTGGCGACCTTGCCTTCGTAGATGCGGCCCGGCTCGACGTCCGAGGTGATCTGCTCGATGCGCGCCTTGGCGGCCTGCGCAGCGATCGCGTTGACCGAGGCGATGACGATGGTGCCATCGTCCTGGATGTCGATCTGGGTGCCGGTTTCCTTGGTGATCGCCTGGATGGTGGAACCACCCTTGCCGATCACTTCGCGGATCTTGTCCGGGTGGATCTTGATCGTCAGCAGGCGCGGCGCGTAGTCGCTCAGCTCCGCACGCGGGGTGGTCAGCGCGCTGGCCATCTCGCCGAGGATGTGCAGTCGGCCGGCCTTGGCCTGCGCCAGGGCCTGCTTCATGATCTCTTCGGTGATGCCTTCGATCTTGATGTCCATCTGCAGCGCGGACACGCCCTCGGCGGTACCGGCGACCTTGAAGTCCATGTCGCCCAGGTGATCTTCATCGCCCAGGATGTCCGACAGCACCACGAAGTCGTTGCCTTCCTTCACCAGGCCCATGGCGATACCGGCCACCGGCGCCTTCACCGGCACGCCGGCGTCCATCAGCGCCAGCGACGAACCGCAGACCGAGGCCATCGACGAGGAACCGTTGGATTCGGTGATTTCCGAGACCACGCGGATGGTGTACGGGAACTCTTCCATGGTCGGCATCACTGCCAGCACGCCGCGCTTGGCGAGGCGGCCGTGGCCGATCTCGCGACGCTTGGGCGCGCCGAAGCGGCCGCACTCGCCCACCGAGTACGGGGGGAAGTTGTAATGGAACAGGAAGTTTTCCTTGTACTCGCCGGAGACCGCGTCGATCACCTGGCCGTCGCGGGCGGTGCCCAGCGTGGTGACCACGATCGCCTGGGTCTCGCCGCGGGTGAACAGCGCCGAGCCGTGGGTACGCGGCAGCACGCCGGCCTTCACGCTGATCGGGCGCACGGTGTCCAGCGCACGGCCGTCGATGCGCACCTTGGTGCTCAGCACCGAACCGCGCATGGTCTGGTATTCCAGCTCGCCGAACTCCTTGGACAGGTCGGCAGCGACCCAGCCTTCGGCGGCGGCGCGCGGCGCCAGCTGCGCCATCACGTCCTTCTTGATCGCCGAGATCGCATCGCGGCGCTGCAGCTTGTCGCGCACCTGGAAGGCCGACGCCAGCTGATCGCCAACCGCTTCCTTCAGCGCGGCGATCATGGCCTCGTTCTTGGCCGGGGCGACCCAGTCGGACGGCTTGGTGCCGGCTTCGACGGTCAGCTCGTTGATGATGTTGATGACCTTCTGCATCTCGCGATGACCGAAGGTGACCGCGCCCAGCATCACTTCTTCCGACAGCAGCGCGGCTTCGGATTCGACCATCAGCACCGCGTTGGCGGTACCGGCGACGACCAGCTCCAGCTGCGAGTCCTTCAGCTCCGACACGGTGGGGTTGAGGATGTATTCGCCGTTCTTGTAACCGACCTTGGCGGCGCCAATCGGGCCGTTGAACGGGGTGCCGGCCAGCGACAGCGCGGCCGAGGCGCCGATCAGCGCGGCGATGTCGCCGTCGATGTCCGGGTTCATCGACATCACCGTGGCGATGATCTGCACTTCGTTCTTGTAATCCTCCGGGAACAGCGGACGGATCGGACGGTCGATCAGCCGCGAAATCAGCGTCTCCTTCTCGGTCGCACGGCCCTCGCGCTTGAAGAAGCCGCCGGGGATGCGGCCGCCGGCGTAGAACTTCTCCTGATAGTCGACCGTCAGCGGGAAGAAGTCCTGACCTTCGCGCGCGCTCTTGGCGGCGACGGCGGTGACCAGCAGTACGGTGTCGTCCATCTTGACGATGACGGCACCGCCGGCCTGGCGTGCGATCTCGCCGGTTTCGAGGGTGACGGTGTGCTTGCCGTACTGGAAGGTTTTGGTGATTTTTGCCACGGGGTTTCCTTGGATGATGCTGTCTGCAAATGGACCGCTGACGGCCCATGCCGCTGGCGGGTGGCCGGGAGGATCCGGCCGGTGGCGCGGAGCAATCTCCGGACCACGGTACTACCCAAAACAAAACCGCGGCGCATCACTGCGCCGCGGTGGGGTTCGTTTGCCTCAGCGACGCAGGCCGAGCTTCTCGATCAGCGCCTTGTAGCGCTCGCCATCCTTCTTCTTCAGATAGTCGAGCAGGCTGCGGCGGCGGTTGACCATCTGCAGCAGGCCGCGGCGGCTGTGGTGGTCCTTCTTGTGGGTCTTGAAGTGGCCGGTCAGCAGTTCGATGCGGGCGGTCAGCAGGGCGACCTGGACTTCCGGCGAACCGGTGTCGGCAGCGCCGCGCTTGTTTTCTTCGATGACTTTCTGGGTGTCGATGGACATGGGATGTTTTCTCTGAGATGCGGGGCCGGCAGGAACGTGCAGAGGACGCACCGCCTGGCTCGCCGATTGCGAAGGATTGCGCCGGAGCGCAGCGTGCCGGAAAGGCCGCGAAATTGTACCGGTCCCGGCCTGCAGGAACAAGGCGTTAAGACGGTGTCATGACTGAACGACGGTCAGGTAACACCCGGCGCGACCGCTGCGCGGTCACGGATTGAACATGCGCTGCGGCGCCAGCAGCCCGCTCGCATCGACCTGGCCCAGGCCCAGCGGGACGCCCTCGGCGTCGAACACCGCAGCCAGGCCGGGCGCCCAGGCCGGATCGCGCAGCCGCTGGCCCATGCGGAAACGCTGCGCCGCAGCAGGCTCCAGGCGCACCGGCGGGAAATCGGCCAGGCCGGCGGCCAGCGGCAGCACCAGCGCCTCCAGTGCCGCCGGATCCTGCGCGGCCAGCTGCTGCAGGTGCTCCAGGGTGACCATCTGCGGGTTACGGAACGGCTCCACCCACAGCCGCCGCAGCGCGGCGATGTGCGCGCCGCAGCCCAGCGCCTCGCCCAGGTCGCGGGCCAGGCTGCGGATGTAGGTGCCGGACCCGCAGGCCACGTGCAGGCGCAGGCGATCGCCGGCGTGGGCGAGTACGTCGATCGCATGCACCTCGACCTCGCGCTCCGGCGCCTCGATCGCCTCGCCGCGGCGCGCCTTGACGTACAGCGGCTCGCCGCCCTGCTTGAGCGCGGAATAGATCGGCGCGCGCTGGCGGATGCGCCCGCGCAGCGGTGCCAGCGCCGCCTCCAGGGCGGCCGCGTCCAGCGGCGGCACCGGCCGGGTCCGCAGCACCGTACCCTCGGCATCGTCGCTGTCGGTGGTGACGCCGAGCACGACCTCCGCTTCGTAGGCCTTGGCCGAGCCGAGCAGCAGCCCGGCCAGCTTGGTCGCCTCGCCGAAGCACAGCGGCAGCAGCCCGGTGGCGAGCGGGTCCAGGCTGCCGGTGTGGCCGCCCTTCTCGGCACGGAACAGCCGCCGCGCCGCCTGCAGCGCCGCGTTGGAACTCATGCCGATCGGCTTGTCGAGCAGCACGATGCCATCGAGGCGACGGAAGACGATACGGGGCAGACGCGGACCGAAGACAGGCATGGGATGCGGACGGAGATTTGGGATTGGGGATTCGGGATGGGCGAATCCGGCATCTGCCGGGCGCGTGCGACCGACACAGGCAGATAGCGAAGGCACGCACAACAGCGGGCCGGTTGCGGATGAGGCAGCGCCGCGATCGCGGCCGAGACGAAACGTCCACGTTCGACGTGTCCGTTCAAACAGTAGGCGCCGATGCCGGGGCATCGGCGGCGGGCTCAGTCCTTGCGCGGCGATGCTTCGCCGTCGTCGGCGGCACGGCTGTCGTCGTCCTGATCCTGCTGCAGCTCCGGCATGTCGCGCAGCAGATTGTCGATGCGCTCGCCGCGATCGACCGAATCGTCGTAGTGGAAATGCAGCTCGGGCACGTGGCGCAGCTTCATCGCCCGGGCCAGCTCGCTGCGCAGCTGCGGCGCCAGCTCCTTCAGGCCCTTGACCGCCTCGGCCGAGCGCTCCTGCATCAGCGCGGTGACGAACACCTTGGCATGGGCCAGATCGCGGGTGACCTCGACGTCGGACACGCTGACCGACGGCAGGCCGTGATCGCGCACGGCCGCGTGCACGATCGTGCCGAGGTCGCGACGGATCTGCGCGGACACGCGATCGGTACGGTGAAAGGATTTGGTGGGCATATCGAAAATCTCGTTGTTCGGAACAAAGGAGCCGGGAAGGAGCTGGGACGAGCGACGCGCCTGCAGCGCCCCGCTCTTCCCATTCCCCAATCCCGACTCCCGAATCCCGGCTTCTTACAGCGTGCGCTGCACTTCGATGCGCTCGAAGCACTCGATCTGGTCGCCGGCCTTGACGTCGTTGTAGGCCTTCACGCCGATACCGCACTCGGTGCCGTTGCGCACTTCGTCGACGTTCTCCTTGAAGCGACGCAGCGACTCCAGCTCGCCCTCGAACACCACGGTGTTGTCGCGCAGCACGCGGATCGGCTTGTTGCGCTTGACCACGCCCTCCACCACCATGCAGCCGGCGACGGCGCCGAACTTGGAGCTGCGGAACACGTCGCGCACCTGGGCGATACCGATGATCTCTTCGCGGATCTCCACGCCAAGCAGGCCGGACGCCACCTGCTTCACCTGGTCGATCACGTCGTAGATGATCGAGAAGTAACGCAGGTCGATGCCGTTGGTCTCGATGATGCGACGCGCCGAGGCGTCGGCACGCACGTTGAAGCCGATCACCGTGGCCTTGGACGCCAGCGCCGAATTCGCATCGGACTCGGTGATGCCGCCCACGCCGGAGTGGATCACGTTGATGCGGATCTGCTCGTTGGACAGCGCGGTCAGCGACTGCTTCAGCGCCTCCACCGAACCCTGCACGTCGGCCTTGATCACCAGGTTCAGCGACAGCTGGCCTTCGCCCTTGCCGAGCTGCGACATGATGTCTTCCATGCGGCTGCCCGCCGAGGACACCAGGCGCGACTCGCGGCGCTTGGTCTCGCGCTGCTGCGCCACGTCCTTGGCCAGGCGCTCGTCGTCGACGACCACGAAGTCGTCGCCGGCATCCGGCACGCCGGACAGGCCGAGCACCTGCACCGGGATCGACGGACCCGCGGAATCGGGCTGCTTGCCGGTCTCGTCGAACAGCGCACGCACGCGGCCGTACTGGATGCCGCACACCAGGTAGTCGCCCTTCTTCAGCGCGCCCTGCTGCACCAGCACCGTCGCCACCGGGCCGCGGCCCTTGTCCAGCGAGGACTCGATCACCACGCCGCTGGCACGGCCTTCGGCCACCGCCCGCAGTTCCAGCACTTCGGCCTGCAGCGAGATCGCGTCCAGCAGCACATCGATGCCCTGGCCGGTCTTGGCCGAGAGTTCGACGAACTGGGTGTCGCCACCGAATTCTTCGGCGACCACGTCCTGCGCGAGCAGTTCGTTCTTGACCCGCAGCGGATCGGCACCGGACTTGTCGATCTTGTTGACCGCCACGATCAGCGGCACGCCGGCCGCCTTCGCATGCTTGACCGCCTCGACCGTCTGCGGCATCACGCCGTCGTCG
The DNA here is from genome assembly GCF_014199795.1 of Xanthomonas sp. 3498. NCBI lineage: Bacteria > Pseudomonadati > Pseudomonadota > Gammaproteobacteria > Lysobacterales > Lysobacteraceae > Xanthomonas > Xanthomonas sp. 3498. The sequence continues at coordinate 297,560 of NZ_JACHOH010000006.1, read as the reverse complement.
GCCGCGACCACCAGCACCACGATGTCGGTGAGCTTGGCGCCGCGCGCGCGCATCGAGGTGAACGCGGCATGGCCCGGGGTATCCAGGAAGCTGATGACGCCGCGGTCGGTTTCGACGTGGTAGGCGCCGATGTGCTGGGTGATGCCGCCGGCTTCGCCCGAGGCGACCTTGGTGCGGCGGATGTAGTCCAGCAACGAGGTCTTGCCGTGGTCGACGTGGCCCATGATGGTGACCACCGGCGGCCGCGGCAGCTTCTCGCCCTGCGCGTCCTCGGTGTGCGCCAGCAGCGCGTCCTCGGCGTCGGCGCTGCCTGCGCGCACCGGCTTGTGGCCGAGCTCTTCGGTGATCAGCGCCGCGGTGTCGTGGTCGATGGACTGGGTGATGGTGGCCATCACGCCCATCTTGAACAGCGCCTTGACCACGTCGCCGCCCTTCAGCGCGAGCTTCTGCGCCAGGTCGGCCACGGTGATGGTGTCGCCGATCGCCACTTCGCGCACCACCGGTGCGGTGGGACGCTCGAAGCCGTGCGCGCCGCCGCCGCTGCGCAACGGTTCGGCCTGGCGACGGCCGCCGCTGTGGCTGCCGCCGCGCGGCTTGCCGCGCACGTTGGAACGGCGCGCGCGATCGGCCGCGGACAGGTGCAGCTGGCCGGCGAAGCGGCTGGTGCTGTCGTCGTCCTCGACCCCGGCGACCATCACGTGCGAGCCGCGGGTCTTGTGCTTGTTGTTGGCATTGTTGCGGTCGTCGCTGCGCGGCGCCGCCGGCTTGGCCGGATGCGCTGCACCGGCCGGACGCGGCGCGCCACCAGCCGGGCGCGGCGCGACGGCCGGACGAGCCGGGCGCGGCGCTGCAGCGGCGTTCTGAGGCGCCGACGCAGCCGCCGCCGGCGGCGCCGACTCGGCGTTCAGCGCGGCCTGGGCCGCACGTTGCTCGGCCTCGGCGCGCTCGCGCGCGTCCTGCTCGGCCTTGCGCTTGCGCTCGATTTCCTCGGCGCGCGCACGGTCCTGCTCGGCCAGCTTCTGCTGTTCGGCCAGGTTGCGCTGCTTGGATTCCTCCAGCTTGCGCAGGATCTCGGCGCGCTCGTCATCCACCCGTCCGCCCGCGGACGGCGCCGCACGCTCGGCGGCCAGGTCCTCGGCCGACTTCACGTAGGTGCGCTTCTGCCGGACCTCGACGTTGACCGTGGTCTTGCTGCGCCCGGCGCTGACCGTCACTTCCTGCAGCTTGCGCCGGTTCAGGGTGATCTTCTTCGGCGCCGCCTGGGCCTCTTCCTCGACCGGCTTGTCGGTCTTGCCGTGGGTACGGCGCAGGAAGCCCAGCAGCTTCATCTTTTCGGTGCTGGTGACGACCTGGTCGGGACCACTGAACTTCATCCCGGCGTCGGCCAGTTGAACCAGCAGTTTCTCGACCGGCGTGTTCACCAGTTCGGCCAGCTTGCGGATGGTGGTTTGCTGCGACATTCGGATCCTATGATCTGGTTGGCGCCCCCTCGCCGCGTGCGAAGGTAGCGCGGATTCTAAGCCCTGATCGGGTCAGGGCGGCATTCATCGCTGACTCATTCGCCGCGCTCCAGGCGGGCGATCTCCTCGGCGCGGGCGGCCAGGATCAGGGCCGCGGCGCGGTCCTTGTCCAGGTCCTCGATGCCGAACTCGAGGATTTCGTCGGCAGCCAGATCCGACAGGTCCTCGCTGGTACGCACACCATGGCCGGCTAGCGCGTAAGCGGTGGCTTCATCCATGCCCGGCAGCGACAGCAGGTCCGCCGCCGGCACACCATCCTCGTCGCTCTCCTCGGCGGCCAGCGCCTCGTTGAGCAGCGCGTCGCGGGCACGAGCACGCAGTTCCTCGACGATGTCCTCGTCGAAACCTTCCACCGCCAGCAGCTCGCCGACCGGCACGTAGGCGATTTCCTCGACCGAGTTGAAGCCCTCGGCGACCAGGATCGCGGCGATTTCCTCGTCCACTTCCAGCTTGTCCATGAACAGCTGGCGGGCCACGGCCTGCTCGGCCTCGGACTTGGCCGCGACCTGCTCGGCGGTCATCACGTTGAGCTGCCAGCCGGTCAGGCGGCTGGCCAGGCGCACGTTCTGGCCGCCCTTGCCGATCGCCTGGGCCAGGCGGTCTTCCGCCACCGCCAGGTCCATCGAGTGCTTTTCTTCATCAACGATGATCGACTGCACCTCGGCCGGCGCCATCGCATTGATGACGAAGTTGGCCGGGTTGTCGTTCCACAGCACGATGTCCACGCGCTCGCCGTTGAGCTCGTTGGACACCGCCTGCACGCGCGAACCACGCATGCCGATGCAGGCGCCGATCGGATCGGTGCGGGTATCGTGCGCCAGCACCGCGATCTTGGCGCGGTCGCCCGGATCGCGCGCGCAGGCCTTGATCTCGACCAGGCCCTGGCCCACTTCCGGCACTTCCAGCTTGAACAGCTCGATCATGAATTCCGGCGCGGCGCGGCTGATGAACAGCTGCGGGCCACGCGGCTCCGAACGCACTTCGGCCAGATAGCCGCGCACGCGATCGCCGGCGCGCAGCACGTCGCGCGGAATGCCCTTGTCCTTGGGGATGAAGGCCTCGGCGTTGCCGCCCAGGTCCACGTAGATGTTGCCGCGCTCGGCGCGCTTGACCACGCCGGTGACCAGTTCGCCGACGCGATCCTTCCACGCGTCCACCACCTGCTGCCGCTCGGCCTCGCGCACGCGCTGCACGATCACCTGCTTGGCGGCCTGCGCGGCGATGCGGCCGAAGTCCGGATTCTCGATCTGCTCTTCGATGTAGTCGCCGACGTCCACGCCCTCGGCCTCGTCGACCGCGTCCATCAGGCGGATCTGCCGGTCGGGCGATTCCATCACCACGTCGTCGGCCACCACTTCCCAACGGCGGTAGGTTTCGTAATTGCCGTCCTTGTGGTCGATGGTGACGCGCGTCAGCACGTCCTGGTCGGGGTAGCGCTTCTTCGCCGCCGACGCCAATGCGGCCTCGATCGCGTCGAAGATCACTTCGCGCGGCACGCCCTTTTCGTTGGCCACCGCGTCGACTACCAGCAACAGTTCCTTGCTCATTCTTTCGCTCCGCGCGCAGCCTCGTCGGCCGCCGGTTCGTTGGATGGTTTCTTATTGGATTTTGCGTTCTTGCCGGCCGGCTTCGGACCCTTGCCCGGCTTGGTCGGGGCCAGGCCCAACGCGGCCCAGTCGGGCATGATCCGCGCCTTGTCGATGTTGTCGAAGTCCACTGCCAGTTCGGCGCCGTCGACCTCGAAGTTGATCCGGCCGGCATCCGCGTCGGCCTGCACGATGCGCCCCTGCAGGCGCCGACGGCCCTGCTGCGGCAACTTCAACACCACCTTGGCCGATTCGCCCAGGTGGCGGGAAAACTGTTCGGCGCTGAACAGCGGCCGGTCCACGCCCGGCGAGGACACTTCCAGCGTGTAGTTGCCGCTGATCGGGTCTTCCACGTCCAGTTGCGCCGAGACCTCGCGGCTGACCCGCTCGCAATCGTCGATGTTGACGATGCGCTCGGGCTGCTCGGCCAGCGGCACGTCGATATACAGGCGCAGCGTGGCGCCGCCAGGGGCCGGCAGATATTCGGCGCCCAGCAGTTCCAAACCCAACGCGTCCACGGTCGGGCCCAGCAACGTCGCGATTTCGTTTGCCTTGTCGCTCACAGCCTGCCTTGCATCTGAAGGGTTGAAGAGTCGGTTGCGTGATATTTCCCGGACCCCGGAAACGACAAAGGGCCCTCTGGGCCCCTTGTCCGGTACGACTCCGGTCACGCTGGATTCCGGTTGAGACGACGGGAACATGCGTCATCGCGAAGCCCAAACTTCCCTGCCGCAGACAACCGATGAACTGGTTGCCGCTGCAGACAAATATGGTAGCGGGGGCAGGATTTGAACCTGCGACCTTCGGGTTATGAGCCCGACGAGCTGCCAGACTGCTCCACCCCGCAGCAGAAGCGGAATTATGAAGAATCAGTGCGTCAATTGCAAGCCCTGATTTTCATCTCGATGCGGTAGCGACGCTGCCGTTCGAAGGACGCCATGATAACCGCACGCGATGGAAAACGAAACACCAATCGCATCGCCGAATGCAAAAAAGCCAACGCCGCCTTGCGGCGGCGTTGGCGTAAAACAGCGGGAAAACCGCCCTTTCGCGATCAGGCCAGGTGCGCGAAGGCGCGCTGGCACCACGCCATCAGCGGGCTCCAGGCCAGGCCGAAGGCCAGCAGGCCGAGCGCGTTGACGCCCAGCGCCACACTCAGCACGCGGTCGTCGTTGGCCGGCAGCGGCGTGCCGACCGGCTCGTCGAAGTACATCACCTTGATCACGCGCAGGTAGTAGAAGGCACCGATCACCGCGCACAGCACCGACAGCACGGCCAGGCCGGTCCACCACAGATTCTGGTCGGGCACTGCGACCACCGCGCCCAGCACCGCCAGCTTGGCCCAGAAGCCCAGGAACGGCGGCACGCCGGCCAGCGAGGCCATGATGCACAGCACCAGCAACGCCATCCACGGGTTGCGCGCGTTCAGGCCCTTGAAGTCGTCGATGTTCTCGGCTTCGAAGCCCTTGCGCGACAGCGCGATGATCGCGCCGAACGAAGCCGTGGACATCACCGCGTAGCAGATCGCGTAGAACAGCGCCGCCGCGTAGCCGCGCTCGCCACCACCGGCCACGCCCAGCAGCAGGAAGCCGATGTGCGAGACCGTGGAGTACGCCAGCATGCGCTTGAGGTTGCTCTGCGCCACCGCCATCAGGTTGCCGACCACCAGCGACAGCGCCGCCAGGCCGCCGATGACCCAGTGCCACTGCGCCGCCAGCGGGCCAACGCCCACTTCCAGCAGGCGGTAGGCCATGCCGAACGCGGCCAGCTTGGACGCCGAGCTGATGAACAGCGCGATCGGCGCCGGGGCGCCCTGGTAGACGTCCGGCAGCCACATGTGGAACGGCGCGGCGCCGAGCTTGAAGGCGACGCCGGCGATCATGAACACCGTACCGGTGAGCAGCAGCATGTGCTCGCGGCCGTTGCCGATCGCTTCGTGGATGCCGCTCAGGCTCAGCGTGCCGGTGGCGCCGTAGATCAGCGACATGCCGTACAGCAGCAGGCCGGAGGCCAGCGAACCGAGCACGATGTACTTCATCGCCGCTTCGGTGGCCATGCCGTTGTCGCGGTTGGAGGCGACCAGCGCGTAGGAGCACAGCGCCAGCAGTTCCAGGCCCAGGTAGACCATCAGCAGGCTGCCGGCCGAGACCAGGATCATCATGCCGACCGTGGCGAACAGCACCAGCACCGGGATCTCGCCCTGGTACAGCTTGCGCTCGCGCAGGTAGCTCCAGCCATAGATCAGGGTCAGCGCGCTGAGGCCGACGATCACCGTCTTCATCACGTCGGCGGCGGCGTCGCGCACGAACATGCCGTTGAACACCTCGCCCTGCCCGCCCACGCCGGCCAGCAGCATCGCGAACACCGCGACCAGGATCGCCACCGAGACGATGTGGGTCCAGGCCTTGTTGCGCTCGCTGATGAACAGATCGAGCATCAGCAGGAAGAAGGCACCGGCCGTCAGCACCAGCTCGGGCAGCAGGGGCGGCAGGTCGACGGTGGTCAGAGGCAGAAGCGCAGGGGTGGTCATCATCAAATCTCTGGAATCAATACGCTCGACGGCCGCTTACAGCTTGCTGGTGGCGATCTGCGCCGCCAGCTTCGCGATCGAGGGCTCCATCAGGTCGGTCAACGGCTTCGGATACAGGCCCAGGGCCAGCACGCCGAGCGCGAACACGCCCAGCACCAGCGCCTCGCGGCCGTTGATGTCCTTCAGCTCGGCCACGTGCGCATTGGCGACTTCGCCGAAGAACACGCGCTTGTACAGCCACAGGGTGTAGGCGGCGCCGATCACCAGCGTGGTAGCCGCCGCGAAGGCCTGCAGCGGATGCGACTGGAAGCTGGCCAGAATGACCATGAACTCACCGACGAAGCCGCTGGTGCCAGGCAGGCCGGCGTTGGCCATGAAAAACAGCATCGCGAACGCGGCAAACCACGGCATCACGTTGGCCACGCCGCCGTAGTCGGCGATGCGGCGGGTGTGCATGCGGTCGTACAGCACGCCGACGCAGGAGAACATGGCGCCGGACACGAAACCGTGCGAGATCATCTGCACCATCGAGCCCTGCAGCGCCAGCCGGGCGGCATCGCCACTACCGGAGGCGACCAGCGCGAAGGCGACGAAGGTACCGAGGGTAACGAAGCCCATGTGCGCGATCGACGAGTACGCGATCAGCTTCTTCATATCCTCCTGGACCAGCGCGACCAGGCCGACGTAGATCACCGCGATCAGCGACAGCGCGATCACCAGCCACGCCCATTCGTTGCTGGCGTCGGGCAGGATCGGCAGGTTGAAGCGCAGGAAACCGTAACCGCCGATCTTCAGCGCGATCGCCGCCAGGATCACCGAACCGGCGGTCGGCGCTTCCACGTGCGCGTCCGGCAGCCAGGTGTGCACCGGGAACATCGGCACCTTGACTGCGAAGGCGACCAGGAAGGCGAAGAACAGCCAGGTCTGTTCCTTCGAGGTCAGCGACAGCTGGTACAGGTCGGCGAGCTGGAAGCTGCCGCCCTTCAGGTACAGGTAGATCAACCCGACCAGCATCAGCACCGAGCCGAGGAAGGTGTACAGGAAGAACTTGACCGCGGCGTAGATGCGGCGCGGGCCGCCCCAGATGCCGATGATCAGGAACATCGGGATCAGCATCGCCTCGAAGAACACGTAGAACAGCATCGCGTCGGTGGCGGAGAAGATGCCGACGGTGACGCCTTCCAGGATCAGGAACGCGGCCACGTACTGGTTGACGCGCTTGTCGATCGAGGTCCACGCGCCGATCAGCGCCAGCACCGTGACCAGCGTGGTCAGCACGATCAGCGCCACCGCGATGCCGTCGGCGCCGAGGTTGTAGCCGATGTCGTACGCCGGGATCCAGGCGTGGGTCTCGACGAACTGCAGCGCGTCGCTGGCGTAGTCGAAACCGGTGAGCAGCGGCAGGCTGAGCGCGAAGGTCAGCAACGCCACCAGCAGCGACGCCCAGCGCGCCGCACGCGCATCACGCAGGGCGAGCACCAGGGCGCCGCCGATGATCGGCAGCCAGATCAGGATGGAGAGTAGAGGCCAGTTCGACACGTGTTCTTATTCCGTACAGGTCAACGCCAGAAATGCATCAGCACGCCCAGCAGGGCAATGAGACCGACGATCATCGCGAAGGCGTAGTGATAGAGGAAACCGGATTGCGTGCGACGCAGCAGGTTGGCCGCCAGGTCGATCACGCGTGCGGTGCCGTTGACCATGACGCCGTCCACGACATGCGTATCCACCGCGCGCGACACCTTGCCCAGGCGCACGCCGCCGCCGGCGAAACCGCCGATCCAGAGCTTGTCGAAACCGTACTTGTTCTCGAGGATCCACACCGGCAGCGAGAAGGTCTTGCGCGCCTTCGCCGCCAGTTCCGGCTTCCACAGGTACAGGATCCACGCCAGGGCGAAACCGGCCAGGGTGAGGAAGAACGGTGGCTGGGTCAGGCCGTGCAGCGCGAACGCGACCGGGCCGTGGAACTCCTCGGCCAGGGCGCCGACGGTGTCGCGTGCCGGATCGTAGAAATCGACGATGCCGGTGAAGAAGCTGACCGCCTGGCCCTTGATCGCCGCCGCGGCATGGTGCCCCGCCCAGTCGGTGCCGAACAGCATCGGGCCGATGGTGAAGAAGCCGATCGCGATCGACGGGATCGCCAGCAGGATCAGCGGCACCGTCACCACCCACGGCGACTCGTGCGGTTCGTGCGCGCCATGATGGCCGTGGTGGTCGTCATGCGCATGCGCGTCGTGCGCATCGTGTGCGTGGGACTGCGCCTCTGCATCGGTGTGGGCGCTGTCGTGGTGGGCGTGCACGTCGTGCGCATGCGCATCGCGGAAGCGCTCCTGGCCGTGGAAGGTCAGGAACAGCAAGCGGAAGCTGTAGAAGCTGGTGATCAGCACGCCACCCAGCACCGCCCAGTAGCCGTAGCTGGCGATGCTCCAGAACGGCGCACCCTCGGCGTGGTGCTGGGCCGCCTCGATGATGGTGTCCTTGGAATAGAAGCCGGCAAAGAACGGGGTGCCGACCAGCGCCAGGGTGCCGATCACGCTGGTCCAGTAGGTGATCGGCATGTACTTGCGCAGGCCGCCCATCTTGCGCATGTCCTGCTCATGGTGCATGCCGATGATCACCGAGCCGGCCGCCAGGAACAGCAGCGCCTTGAAGAAGGCGTGGGTCATCAGGTGGAACACCGCCGCCGAGTACGCCGACACGCCCAACGCCACGGTCATGTAGCCCAGCTGCGACAGCGTCGAGTAGGCGACCACGCGCTTGATGTCGTTCTGCACGATGCCGATCAGGCCGGTGAAGAACGCGGTGGTGGCACCGATGAACAGCACGAAGTTCAGCGCGGTCTGCGACAACTCGAACAGCGGCGACATGCGCGCCACCATGAAGATGCCGGCGGTGACCATGGTCGCGGCATGGATCAGCGCCGAGATCGGGGTCGGGCCTTCCATCGAGTCCGGCAGCCACACATGCAGCGGAACCTGCGCCGACTTGCCCATAGCGCCGATGAACAGGCAGATGCAGATCATCGTCGGCACCGACCATACCCACGGATCGGTGAGATGGATGACGTTCTCTGCGAACGGGATGGTGATGGCGCCGGTCCACACGGTGATGGTGCCGCCGACCATGGTCGTGGCGTTCGAGAACACCAGCGAATAATCGAGCGTGCCAAACACATACAGCACCAGGGCGATGCCGAGCAGGAAGCCGAAATCGCCGACGCGGTTGACCAGGAACGCCTTCATGTTGGCGAACACCGCGGTCGGGCGCTTGAACCAGAACCCGATCAGCAGGTACGACACCAGGCCCACCGCTTCCCAGCCGAAGAACAGCTGCAGGAAGTTGTTGCTCATCACCAGGCTCAGCATCGAGAAGGTGAACAGCGAGATGTAGCTGAAGAAGCGCTGGTAGCCCGGATCGTCGGCCATGTAGCCGATGGTGTAGATGTGCACCAGCAGCGACACGAAGGTCACCACCACCATCATCATCGCGGTCAGGCGGTCGACCATGAAGCCGACGTGGGCCGAATAGTGGCCGACCTCGAAGAAGGTGTAGAGGTTCTGGTTGAACGGCGACGCGCCCTGCCCGACCAACTGGTACAGGGTCCAGCACGACAGCGCGCAACTGACCGCCACGCCGAGGATGGTGGCGAACTGTGCGCCCTTGCGACCGACCTGACGGCCGAACAGGCCGGCGATGATGCTGCCGACCAGCGGGGCCAGCACCACCGCGATCAGCAGACTCTTGGAGAGCGTAATTTCCATCTGCAGGTCAGCCCTTCAGCGAATCGACTTCGGCCACGTTGATCGTGTGGCGGGTACGGAACAGCGTCACCAGGATCGCGAGGCCGATGGCGGCTTCGGCCGCGGCCACGGTCAGGATGAAGAACACGAACAACTGGCCGGCGGCGTCGCCGAGCTCGCGCGAGAAGGCGACGAAGTTGATGTTGACCGACAGCAGCATCAGCTCGATCGACATCAGCAGCACGATGACGTTCTTGCGGTTGAGGAAGATGCCGGCCAGGGCGATGCAGAACAGCACCGCGCCGAGCGCCAGCAGATGGCCTAGGGAGATCATGGCTGGCCCTCCTGCGATGCCGGCGGAGTGTGGAGCGTGGGCTTTTCGGCGTCCATCTTGACGATGCGCAGGCGGTCGCTGGCCTTGACCCGCGACTGCTCGCCCGGGTTCTGGGTCTTGATGCCGGTGCGCTTGCGCAGGGTCAGCATCACCGCAGCGACGACCGCCACGGTCAGGATGATCGCGGCGAACTCGAACGGCAGCAGGAACTGGGTGAACAGGGTCTTGGCCAGCCAGGTGATGTTGGAGGTGTCGGCGGCCTGGGCCGCGGCGTTGTCGGCCGGGAACGGCGCCGCACTGCGCGCCTTCACGCCGATCAGGGTGACCATCTGCACCAGCATCGCCACCGCGACCACCAGGCCGACCGGCAGGTAGCGCACCCAGCCTTCGCGCATGCGGGCGGTGTCGATGTCCAGCATCATCACCACGAACAGGAACAGCACCATCACCGCGCCGACGTAGACCAGCACCAGGGTCACGCCGAGGAATTCGGCGCCCACCAGCAGCCACACGCAGGCGATGGAGAAGAACGTCAGGATCAGGCACAGCACCGCATACACGGGGTTGCGCACGCTGATCACCGCGCCGGCGGCGACCGCGGCGATGGTGGCGAAGATCCAGAAAGCGATATTGACCCAATCCATTTCGGAACCTCAGCGGAAGGGAGCGTCGGCAGCACGGCGCTCGGCGATCTCGGCCTCGAGCCGGTCTCCGATCGCCAGCAACTGCGGCTTGGTGACGATGTTCTCGCCGCGCTTCTCGAAGTGGTACTCCAGCACCTGGGTCTCCACGATCGAATCCACCGGGCAGCTTTCCTCGCAGAAGCCGCAGTAGATGCACTTGAACAGGTCGATGTCGTAGCGGGTGGTGCGGCGGGTGCCGTCCTCGCGCTTGGTCGAGTCGATGGTGATCGCCAGCGCCGGGCACACCGCTTCGCACAGCTTGCAGGCGATGCAGCGCTCTTCGCCGTTGGGATAGCGGCGCAGCGCGTGCAGGCCACGGAAGCGCGGCGACTGCGGGAACTTCTCCATCGGGTACAGCACGGTGTACTTGGGACGGAACGTGTACTTCAAGGTCAGCCACAGGCCGCCGAGCAGCTCGAGCAGCAACAGGCTCTTGAAGTAATGGGTGACTTTATTCATCGCTTACACACCCCTGTGGATCACACCGTAGAACACCATCAATACCGTCACCGCGATCCACACGATCGTCAACGGAATGAACACCTTCCAGCCCAGGCGCATGATCTGGTCGTAGCGGTAGCGCGGGAAGCTGGCGCGGAACCAGATGTAGGCGCTCATGAAGAACACCACCTTGGCGAACAGCCACGGCCAGCCGCCGGTCCAGATCCAGTTGACCCACGGCGAGACGTCCGCGGTGACCCAGCCCTGGATCGGGCTCAGCCAGCCGCCCAGGAAGAAGATCGAGACCAGGAAGCTGACCAGGATCATGTTGGCGTATTCGGCCAGGAAGAACAGCGCGAACGCACCGCCCGAATACTCGACCATGTGGCCGGCGACGATTTCCGACTCGCCTTCGACCACGTCGAACGGCGCGCGGTTGGTCTCGGCCACGCCGGACACCCAGTACACGATGAACAGCGGGAACAGCGGGATCAGGAACCAGCTGAAGAACCCGGAGCTGCCGGCCTGCGCCTGCACGATCGTGCTCAGGTTCAGGCTGCCGGCGGCGATCATCACGCCGACCAGAGCGAAGCCCATCGCGATCTCGTAGCTGACCACCTGCGCCGCCGAGCGCATCGCGCCGAGGAAGGCGTACTTGGAGTTGGACGCCCAGCCGGCCAGGATGATGCCGTACACGCCCAGCGAGGTCATCGCCAGCAGGTACAGCAGGCCGGCGTTGGCGTTGGACAGCACCAGCTTGGCGTCGAACGGCACCACCGCCCAAGCGGCGAAGGCCGGCGCCAGGGTGATCAGCGGCGCGATCACGAACATCGCCTTGTGCGAGCTGCTGGGCTGGATGATCTCCTTGAACAGCAGCTTGAACACGTCGGCGAAGGCCTGGAAGATGCCCATGCCCACGTACATCGGCCCGTGGCGCACGTGCATCCAGCCGATCAGTTTGCGCTCCCAGACCACGTAGAACGCCACCGAGATGATCACCGGCATGGCGATCAGCAGGATCTTCAGCACGATCCACAGGACCACGCCGAGAGCGCCCAGGCCGAGGAACCACTGGTGCAGCGGGTCGACCACGTTCAACAGCATCTCGTTCATGCAGCCACCACCGTCACCCGACCGGCGCCCAGCGGCGCGGTCGCGCCGTGGCCCGTTTCGATCCAGGCCGCGCCCGGCGCGACCCGCTTGTCCGTCGCCAGCGGCAACGTGGCGCTACCCGCCGCGGTGCCGACCTTGACCATCTGCCCGTCGCTCAGGCCCAAGCGCGCCGCCTCGTCCGGATGCAGCGCGATGCCCGGCGCGCGGTTCAGCGGATGCTGCTGCAGCGCCTGCGCGCGGCGCACCACCGCATCGGTGCGGTAGATCGCCGGACTGGCGGCCAGTTCCAGGCCCTCGTCCTGGCGCGCCGGCTGCGCCGAGCTTGCCGCGGCGACTTCGCGCGGCTGCAGGCCATCGCGCAGCCCGGCCAGGTCGATGAACTCGAAGCCCTGCAGGCCCAGCTCGCCGCCGAGCGCGCGCAGCACGCGCCAGCCCTCACGGGCTTCGCCCGGCAGCTTGCCGCCGGCGCGGGTGCGCTGGTCGCTGCCGTTGAGGTTGGTCAACGTCGCCTCGATTTCCGGCAGCGCGCCGATCGGCAGGATCACGTCGGCCACGTCGCGAGTGGAAGCGCAGGCGAAATGGCTGAACGCCACCACCTTGGCACCGGCCAGCGCGCTGCGCGCGGCGGCAGCGTCGGCGAAGTCCAGCCCCGGCTCCAGGCCGTACAGCACGTAGGCGCTGCGCGGTTCGGCCAGCATCGCCGCGGCGTTGCGGCCGCGCGGCAACACGCCGTAGCGCGACAGGCCGAGCGCGTTGGCGCCCTGCGGGATGCGGCACAGCGCCGCGCCGGTGGCGGCGGCGAAATCGCGCGCAGCCGCACGCAGCGCGGCGGCCTGCGGATGGTTCTCGACCAGCGCGCCGACGATCAGCACCGCGCGGCCGGGACCCTGCATCGCTTCGCGCAGCGCGCCATCGGCCAGCGCTTCGGCGAACTTCGACGGCGCCACGATCTGGCGGCCGGCCTGGTCGAAGGCCACGTCGAAATCGACCGGATTGATCGAATACAGCTTGGTCTGGCGCTGCATCCGCGCCTTGCGCAGGCGTGCATGCAGCAGCGGCAACTCGTGGCGCAGGTTGCTGCCCAGGATCACCACCACGTCGGCCTGCTCGATCTCCGCCAGCGGCAGCGCGAACGGCTCGGCCAGCGCGGCATCGGAGAAGTCGCGGTTGTACACGCGGTGATCGAGGTTGCCGCTGTCCAGGCCCTCGGCCAGGCGCGCCAGCAGCGCGCCCTCCTCGTTGGAGGTGGACGGATGCGCGAGCACGCCCAGCGCGTCGCCACGGTTGGCCTTGAGGATCTCGCTCGCGGCGGAAAGCCCTTCGGCCCACGACACCTCGCGCCACTGCCCGTCGACCTTGCGCATCGGCCGCAGGGCGCGGTCCTCGGCGTACAGGCCCTGGTGCGAGTAGCGGTCGCGGTCGGACAGCCAGCACTCGTTGACCGCTTCGTTATCGCGCGGCACGGTGCGCAGCACTTCGCCGCGGCGTACGTGCAGGAACAGGTTGGAGCCCATCGCGTCGTGGTAGCCCAGCGACTCGCGCGCCACCAGTTCCCAGGGGCGCGCACGGAACTGGAACACCTTGTTGGTCAGCGCGCCCACCGGGCACACGTCGACCACGTTGCCGGACAGCTCGGTGGTCAGCGGCTTGCCGTCGTAGGTGCCGATCTGCAGGTTCTCGCCGCGGTACATGCCGCCCAGCTCGTAGGTGCCGGCGATGTCCGCGGTGAAGCGCACGCAGCGCGTGCACTGGATGCAGCGGGTCATCTCGGTGGCGACCAGCGGCCCGATGTCCTCGTCCGGCACCACGCGCTTGCGCTCGTTGAAGCGGCTGACCGAGCGGCCATAGCCCAGCGACACGTCCTGCAGCTCGCACTCGCCGCCCTGATCGCAGATCGGGCAGTCCAGCGGATGGTTGATCAGCAGGAATTCCATGACGCTGCGCTGGTACTTCAGCGCCTTGTCGCTGCGGGTCTGCACCTTCATGCCGTCCATGACCGGCGTGGCGCAGGCCGGCGACGGCTTGGGCGACTTCTCGACGTCGACCAGGCACATGCGGCAGTTGGCCGCGATCGGCAGCTTCTCGTGGTAGCAGAAGCGCGGGATCGGGATGCCGGCCTTGTCGGCAGCCTGGATGATCATCGAGCCCTTCGGCACGACCAGCGACTGGCCGTCGATCTCGACGGTCACATGGCCTTCCGGCACGACCGCGGGGGTCGCGCCGGGATTGTTGGGTTGCGCGCTCATGCGGCGGCTGCCTCCACCTTCTTGCCGTCAACCATCGAATGACCGTTGACGATGTAGTACTCGAATTCGTCCCAGAACTGGCGCAGGAAGCCCTGGATCGGCCAGGCCGCCGCCTCGCCGAAGGCGCAGATGGTGTGGCCCTCGATCTGCCCGGCGACGGTGCGCAGCTGGTGCAGGTCTTCCATCGTCGCCTTGCCGGCGACGATGCGCTCCAGCACGCGGTGCATCCAGCCGGTGCCTTCGCGGCACGGGGTGCACTGGCCGCAGGACTCCTTGTGGAAGAACTGCGAGATGCGGCAGGCGAACTTCACGCAGCACACGCTGTCGTCCAGCACCACGATCGCGCCCGAGCCCAGGCCGGTGCCCAGCGCACGCAGGGTGTCGTAGTCCATCTGCAGGCCCTTGAGCTGCTCGGCCTTCAGCACCGGCATCGACACGCCACCCGGGATCGCGCCCTTGAGGGTGCGGCCCGGCTTCAGCCCGCCGGCCATCTCCAGCAGTTCGTCGAAGGTGGTGCCCAGCGGCACCTCGAAGTTGCCGCCCTTCTGCACGCAGCCGGAGACCGAGAAGATCTTCGGGCCGCCGTTCTTGGTCTTGCTCAGCCCCAGGAACCATTCCGGGCCGTTGCGGATGATCGCCGGCACCGAGGCGTAGGTCTCGGTGTTGTTGATCGTCGACGGCTTGCCGTACAGGCCGAAGTTGGCCGGGAACGGCGGCTTGTAGCGCGGCTGGCCCTTCTTGCCTTCCAGCGACTCCATCAGCGCGGTCTCTTCGCCGCAGATGTAGGCGCCGGCGCCCAGCGCGCCATAGATGTCGATGTCGATGCCGCTGCCGAGGATGTCCTTGCCCAGCCAGCCATTGGCGTAGGCATCGGCCAGGGCCTGTTCGAAGTTCTCGAACGGCTCGTGGTGGAACTCGCCGCGCAGGTAGTTGTAGCCCACGGTGGAGCCGGTGGCGTAGCAGGCGATGGCCATGCCCTCCACCACCGAATGCGGGTTGTAGCGCAGGATGTCGCGGTCCTTGCAGGTGCCTGGCTCGGACTCGTCCGAGTTGCACAAAATGTACTTCTGCGGCGCGCCCTTGGGCATGAACGACCACTTCAGGCCGGTCGGGAAGCCGGCGCCGCCGCGGCCGCGCAGGTTCGACTGCTTGACCATCTCGATCACCTGCTCCGGCGGGATTTTCTCTTCGAGGATCTTGCGCAGCGCAGCGTAGCCACCGGTCTTCAGGTAGCTCTCGTAGGACCACGGGGTGTCGTAGTGCAGCGTGGTGTACACCACCTGGTGCGACTGCGGCGCGGGGCCGACCGGACCGGTGGGAGCGTGGGGATGCTGTGCCATTGCCGTTACTCCAACCCGTCCAGCAATTCGTCGACCTTGTCCTTGGTCAGATGCTCGTGGTAGTGGCCGTTGATGACCATCATCGGCGCGCCGGCGCAACCGGCCAGGCATTCTTCCTCGCGCTTGAGGTAGACGCGGCCGTCGGCGGTGGACTGGCCCAGCTTGCAGCCGAGCTTCTTCTCGGCGTGCGCGACCAGGTCCTCGGCACCGTTGAGCCAGCAGCTGATGTTGGTGCAGAACGCGACGTTGTTGCGGCCGACCTTCTCGGTCTCGAACATCGAGTAGAAGCTGGCGACCTCGTAGGCCCACACCGGCGGCAGTTCCAGGTACTTGGCCACGCCGGCGATCAACTCGTCGGTCAGCCAGCCCTGGTTCTGTTCCTGCGCCGCGTGCAAGCCCTGCAGCACCGCCGAGCGCTTGCGGTCCGGCGGGAACTTGGCCAGCCAGTGATCGATGTGCGCGCGCGTCTTGTCGCTCAGCACCACCATCGGATCGACGTCGCGCGCCGCTTCGAAATTACCTGTCGCCTTCATCGGTCGACCTCACCAAACACCAGATCATAGGTACCAATCATCGCCACCACGTCGGCCAGCATGTGGCCGCGCACGATCGCATCCATCGACGACAGATGGGCGAAGCCCGGCGCGCGCAGGTGCACGCGGAACGGCTTGTTGGCGCCGTCGGACATCAGGTAGCAGCCGAACTCGCCCTTCGGCGCTTCGACCGCGCAGTAGGTCTCGCCGGCCGGCACGCAGTAGCCTTCGCTGAACAGCTTGAAGTGGTGGATCAGCGCTTCCATGTCGTCCTTCATGTCGGCGCGCTTGGGCGGCGCCACCTTGAAGTTCTCGACCATGACCGGGCCCGGGTTGGCCTTCAGCCACTGCACGCACTGCTTGATGATGCGGTTGGACTCGCGCATCTCGGCCACGCGCACCAAATAGCGGTCGTAGCAGTCGCCGTGGGTGCCGAGCGGAATGTCGAAATCGACGCTGTCGTACTTGGCGTACGGCTGCTTCTTGCGCAGATCCCAGGCGATGCCCGAGCCGCGCAGCATCACCCCGGTCATGCCCCAGCCATAGGCCTGCTCCGGCGTGACCACGCCGATGCCGACGGTGCGCTGCTTCCAGATGCGGTTGTCGGTGAGCAGGGTCTCGTACTCGTCGACGCGCGCTGGGAAGGTGTTGGTGAACTCTTCCAGGAAGTCCAGCATCGAGCCTTCGCGCGCGGCATTGAGCCGCTTCAGCGCATTGCCCTTGTGCCAGCGCGATTCCTGGTATTTCGGCATGCGGTCCGGCAGGTCGCGGTAGACGCCGCCCGGACGGTAGTAGGTCGCGTGCATGCGCGCGCCCGACACCGCCTCGTACACGTCCATCAGCTCTTCGCGCTCGCGGAACGCGTACAGCATCACCGCCATCGCGCCCAGATCCAGGCCGTTGGAGCCGACCCACATCAGGTGGTTCAGAATGCGGGTGATTTCGTCGAACATGGTGCGGATGTACTGCGCACGCTCCGGCGCCTCGATCCCCATCAGGGTCTCGATCGCGCGCACGTAGGCGTGCTCGTTGCACATCATCGACACGTAGTCCAAGCGATCCATGTAGCCGATCGACTGGTTGAACGGCTTGGACTCGGCCAGCTTCTCGGTGCCACGGTGCAGCAGGCCGATGTGCGGATCGGCGCGGACCACGGTCTCGCCGTCCATCTCGAGGATCAGGCGCAGCACGCCGTGCGCGGCCGGATGCTGCGGGCCGAAGTTCATCGTGTAGTTGCGGATCTCCTGCTTGGCTTCGGCAGGATTGCTGGCGAACCCGTCGTGCGCCTGGTGGTACTCGCTCACTTGGCGGACTCCTTCTGTGCTTCGCCCGCCGCGGTCTGGTAGCGCGCATCGTCGCGGATCACGCGCGGCACGCCCACGCGCGGCTCCACCGAGGTCACCGGCTCGTAGATCACGCGCTGCTTCTCTTCGTCGTAGCGCACTTCGACGTTGCCGATCAGCGGGAAATCCTTGCGGAACGGATGACCGACGAAGCCGTAGTCGGTGAGGATGCGGCGCAGGTCCGGGTGACCGGAGAACACCACGCCGAACAGGTCGAACGCCTCGCGCTCGAACCAGTTCGCGCCCGGCCAGATGTCGGTGACCGAGGCCACCACCGGCAGGTCTTCGTTCGGCGCGTAGCAACGCACGCGCAGGCGCTGGTTGTGGCGGTAGGAGATCAGCTGCGCCAGCACGGCGTAGCGCTGCTGCGGGACCGGCAACGGCTGCGCGCCGCCGGCGGCCTCGCCACTGGGAAACTCGCCCCAGGCGAAACGGCCCACGGCCTTGCCTTCGACGCCGCGGCTGAAGCCGTGCGAAGACACGTCCGAGGTATCCCACTCGTCGCTGCCGTAGCCAAGGTAGTCCACGCCGCACAGGTCGGACAGCTGTTCGAAACCGAACTCGTCGCGCAGCGCCAGGCAGGTGGCGTGCCAGGCGTCGGCCGGCACTTCCAGGGTGACTTCGCCGCGCGGAAGGGCCACGAAGACCTGGCTGCCGGGGAAACGGGCGCCGAGTCGGTCGCTAAAGGAAGATGCTTGCTCTGCCATGGGGGCTTGGCGTGCTCTCGAGGAAAGAGGAATCAGCGCGCGATGGTCTGGGTTCGCCAGATCTTCTTCTGCAACTGCAAGATGCCGTAGACCAGGGCCTCGGCGGTCGGCGGGCAACCGGGGACATAGACGTCCACCGGCACGATGCGGTCGCAACCGCGCACCACCGAATACGAGTAATGGTAGTAGCCGCCGCCGTTGGCGCAGCTGCCCATCGAGATGACCCACTTCGGATCCGGCATCTGGTCGTAGACCTTGCGCAGCGCCGGGGCCATTTTGTTGACCAGGGTGCCGGCGACGATCATCACGTCGGACTGGCGCGGCGACGGGCGGAACACCACGCCGTAGCGGTCCAGGTCCAGGCGCGCGGCGCCGGCGTGCATCATCTCGACCGCGCAGCAGGCCAGACCGAAGGTCATCGGCCACATCGAGCCGGTGCGCGCCCAGTTCAGCAGCGCGTCGACGCTGGTGGTGACGTAGCCCTTTTCCAGCAGCGGGTTCTCGCCTTCGGGACGCAGGATGTCGTCCACCCGCCCTTCCGGGATCGGGTTGGTCATCAGGCGATCCAGGGTCTGAATCACTCCCATTCCAGCGCTCCCTTCTTCCACACGTAGACAAAACCGAGGAACAACATGCCGACGAACAGGCCCATGGTGACCAGGGAGCGAGCGCCCAGGTCCATGAACACCTGCGTCCACGGCACGATGAAGATGATTTCCAGATCGAAGACGATGAACTGGATGGCGATCAGGTAGTAGCGCACGTCGAACTTCATGCGCGCGTCCTCGAAGGCCTCGAAGCCGCACTCGTACGGCGAGAGCTTCTTCAGGTCGGGACGCCGGGGACCGAGGAAGCGCCCCACCAGCATCAGCGCGACGCCGATACCGGTGGCCACGATCAGAAACAGCAGGGTCGGCAAATATTCGGCCAGCACTCGCAATTCTCTCTTGCCTGTGCCCGCGCGCGTGCCGCGCAGGCATGGGATAGACGATTCTCCGGGCAGAGGCGTGACGCCCTTGCGCAGAAACCGTAGCCAAACAATGGTGCCCAAGAGGGGACTCGAACCCCTACGACCTAAGTCGCTACCACCTCAAGGTAGTGCGTCTACCAATTCCGCCACCTGGGCTTGCGTAAAACCTGCGCGGCAATCCCGCCGCGCAGCATATTGTAACCGTCTTCAGTCTTTCTGCGACGGGGCAGGCGACTTTTCTTGCGCTTTTTCCGGCGCCTGCTGGGCAGCCGGGGCGGCGGCGGGCGCCGCCGGAGCCGCAGCGGCGGCCGACGGCGCCTGCGGGACCGACAACTCGCCGGCCGGCGCGGCCGGGGCCGGGGTGGCGGACTGCGACATCACGCCCAGGTTAGCGTCGGCCGGACGCGCACTGTGGCCGGCGTACCAGGCCATGAACAGGCTGATGGCGAAGAACACCACCGCCAGCCACTTGGTCGACTTGGACAGGAAGTTGGACGCGCCGCGCGATCCGAACACCGTGCCGGACGCGCCGGCGCCGAACCCGGAACCCGCCGCCGCACCGGCGCCGCGCTGCATCAGGATCAGCGCGATCATCGCGATCGCCACCAGCACGTAGACCACATTGAGGATGACCATCAGCATTTCGAAATCCGTCCGGACAGTACGACTTGGGGGACGAACGGCCGCCATCGGCAGCCGTTCGCTCAACAGGCGGCCGCCGCTCGCACGATGGCCAGAAATTCCGCGGCGACCAGCGAGGCGCCACCTACCAGCCCGCCATCGACATCCGGCTGTGCGAACAGCTCGGCCGCGTTGTCGGGCTTGACGCTGCCGCCATACAGGATCGGCAACGAATCGGCGATTCTAGCATCGCGGGCCGCCACTTCGCCACGGATGAACGCATGCACCGCCTGCGCCTGCGCCGGGCTGGCGGTGCGGCCGGTGCCGATCGCCCAGACCGGCTCGTAGGCCACCACGGCCCGGGCGAAGCCCTCGGCGCCGACCAGATCCAGCACCGGCGCCAGTTGCGCGGCGATGACCGCCTCGGTGCGCCCGGCCTCGCGCTGCTCCAGGGTCTCGCCCACGCACAGGATCGGGACCAGCCCGGCGTGCAGGGCGGCGGCGAACTTGCGCGCGACCAGTTCGCTGCTCTCCTGATGGTACTGGCGCCGCTCCGAATGCCCGACCAGGCCGTAGTCGGCGCCCACGTCGACCAGCATCGCCGCCGACACCTCGCCGGTATAGGCGCCCTTCTCGTTGCTGCTGACGTCCTGCGCGCCGAAGCGCAGCAGCCGGTCCTCGAAATTCTCGATCAGGTCGCCCAGGTACGGCAGCGGCGGCAAAATCACCACCTCCACCTCGTGCTCGGCCGCGTGCAGCCCGGCGACGATCTCCCGCACTAGGGCGGCAGCGAAGTGGCGGGTTCCATGCAATTTCCAGTTTCCGGCTACGATCTTGCGTCGCATCGGCGCATCTCCGGCGAAAAAGTGCCGAGAGGATAGCCGATGCGCCGCCAAGGGCCGGCATCGTCCCCGCCGCCCCGCCCTCCCCCGCCGCCTGCTCCATGCCAGAGACCGCCATGCCCCACCTCCCCGGCTATGCCCTGATCACCGGCGCCTCCAGCGGCATCGGCCGCGAGATCGCCCGCGAATACGCCCGCCGCGGCGTGCCGCTGATCCTGACCGCGCGCCGCGAGGCACAGTTGCAGGCGCTGGCCGCCGAACTGCGGCCGCAGGTGCCGGTGGAGGTACTGGTCGCCGACCTGGCCGATCCGGCCGCGCCGGCCGCACTGGTGGCCGAGATCGAACGGCGCGGGCTGGCGGTGCGGATCCTGGTCAACAACGCCGGCTACGGCGTGCCCGGCCGCTACATCGCCCAGGACTGGGCGGTGCACGCGGCGTTCCTGCAGGTGATGGTCGGCGCCGTGTGCGAACTGACCTGGCGGCTGCTGCCGGCGCTGCGCGCCAGCGGCCACGGCCGCATCCTCAATGTCGCCTCGTTCGCCGCCCTGGTCCCCGGCGCCGACGGCCACACCCTGTACGCGGCGGCGAAGAGCTTCATGCTGCGCTTCAGCGAATCGCTGGCCCTGGAGAACGCCGACCGCGGGGTCGGCGTCTGTGCGCTGTGCCCCGGCTTCACCTGGTCCGAGTTCCACGACGTCACCGGCAACCGCGAACAGATGAACGCGCTACCGCGCTGGATCTGGCTGCAGACCGCCGCGGTGGCCCGCGCCGGCATCGACGGCGCCGAACGCGGCAAGGTGCGGGTGGTCCCCGGCGCGGTCTACCGCGCCCTGCTCGGCCTGACCGCGCTACTGCCCAATGCCTTGTTGCTGCGGCTGATGGGCCGCGGCTCGGGACGGATCAGAAATGCTGGGATTGGGGATTAGGGAGTCGGGATTCGTAAAGCGGGATTCGCGCGGACTGGCAAATCGCGGGCAGCCCGCTTTTGCGAATCCCCAATCCCCACTCCCGAATCCCCGCCTCACTTCAGCTTGATTTCGCGCAACCGCTCTTCCAGATAGCCCTGCGCGGTGATCGGCTCGGGATAGCGGCTGGGGTTGTCGGCGCTGACGCAGGACGGCAGCACATCGATCACGAAGTCCGGGTTCGGGTGCAGGAAGAACGGCACCGAGTAGCGCGGCTGGCGCGCCTGCTCGCCCGGCGGGTTGACCACGCGGTGGGTGGTCGAGGGATACACGTGGTTGGTCAGGCGCTGCAGCATGTCGCCGATGTTGACCACGATGGTGTCGGCGTCGGAGGTGAACGGCACCCACTCGCCCTGCTTGGACTTCACTTCCAGGCCGGCGGCGCTGGCGCCGACCAGCAGGGTGATCAGGTTGATGTCCTCGTGGGCGCCGGCGCGCACGTTGGGGATGTCGTCGGCGGTGATCGGCGGGTAGTGGATCGGGCGCAGGATCGAGTTGCCCGAATCGGTCTTGTCGACGAAGTAGTGCTCGGGCAGGCCGATGTGCAGGGCCAGCGCCGACAGCACGCGCGCGCCGAGCTGGTCCAGCGCCTGGTACAGGCCGTAGCCGTGGGTGCGGAAACCGGGCACTTCGCTCGGCCACAGGTTCGGCGGCATCACCGCGCGGTACGGGGAGTCGTCGGCGATCTCGCGGCCGATGTGCCAGAACTCCTTCAGGTCGAAATGCTTGGAGTCCTTGGCGGTCTCCACGCCGAAGGCGGTGTAGCCGCGCGCGCCGCCGCTGCCGGGCAGGTGGTATTTGCGCTTGGTCTCTTCGGGCAGGGCGAAGAACGCCTTGAACACGTCGTAGGCCGCGTCGATCTGCGCCTGGGCGATGCCGTGGTTGCGGATGCCGGCGAAGCCCCACTCGCGGTAGGCCGCGCCCAGTTCGGCGACGAAGGCGTCGCGGTCGCGCGCACTGGAAGGATCGCTGAAGCGGGTGATGTCGAGGGTGGGAATGCGCGCAGTCATGGCAGGAACCGTCGTCTCATAAGAAGGGAACAAACGCCGCGCTCAGCGCAGCAGGCGATACAGCAGGTAGAACGTGACCGCCTTGGCGACGATCACGAAGAGGGCAATGGCGATCGACTCACGCCGCGTCACGGACCGCCTCGGCCAGCGCGTCCAGGGTCTGCCGCATCAGCGCGGCATCGTCGGCCTCGACCGTGACCCGCACCACCGGCTCGGTGCCGGAGGCGCGCAGGAAGGCACGCCCGCGCCCCTGCACCGCCGCCTGCGCCGTGGCCAGCGCGGCCTTCACGGTGGCGGCCTCGAGCGGGCGCACGCCCGGCTGCAGGCGCACGTTGACGGTCTGCTGCGGCACCTTCTGCAGCCCGGCCAGCGCCTGCCGCAGGGTCTGTCGCGAGCGCTTGAGCACTTCCAGCACCTGCAGCGCGCTGACGATGGCGTCGCCGGTGGTGGCGCGATCCAGGCACAGCATGTGCCCGGAGGCCTCGCCGCCGAGCACCCCGCCCTGTTCGACCAGCGCCTGGTGCACGTAGCGGTCGCCGACCTTGGCGCGCAGGAACGGCACCTGCAACGCGGCCAGCGCCCGTTCCAGGCCGTAGTTGGTCATCAGCGTGCCGACCACCGGGCCGTGCAGGCGGCCGCTGGCTTGCCAGCCGCAGGCCAGCACGTACAGCAGGCCGTCGCCGTCGACCGGGTTGCCCTGGTCGTCGGCCATCAGCACCCGGTCGCCGTCGCCGTCGAAGGCGATGCCCAGGTGCGCGCCATGGTCGCGCACGTTGGCGGCGAGGTTGTCGATGTGCATCGAACCGACGCCGGCGTTGATGTTGAGCCCGTCCGGCGCCGCGCCGATCGCGATCACCTCCGCACCCAGTTCGCGGAACAGCAGCGGCGCGATGTGGTAGGTCGCGCCGTGCGCGCAGTCCAGCACCAGCTTCAGCCCGCGCAGGTCGAAACCGCGCGGCACGCTGGCCTTGCAGAACTCGATGTAGCGGCCGATCGCCTCGCGCGCGCGCATCGCCTTGCCCAGGCGCTCGGACTCGACCGTGGCGAACGGCGCGTCCAACGCCGCCTCGATCGCCTGCTCGGTGGCGTCGTCGAGCTTCTCGCCATGGGCGGAAAAGAACTTGATGCCGTTGTCGTAGTGCGGATTGTGCGAGGCGCTGATGACGATGCCGGCATCGGCGCCGAGGGTGAGCGTGAGAAACGCCACCGCCGGGGTCGGCATCGGCCCGAGCAACTGCACGTTGGCGCCGGCCGCGACCAACCCGGCCTCCAGCGCCGACTCGAACATGTAGCCGGAGATGCGCGTGTCCTTGCCGATCACCACGGTCGGCCGCGCGGTACCGCCGGCGACCAGCACGCGACCCAGCGCATTGCCCAGGCGCATCACGAAATCGGCGGAAATCGCGCCCTGCCCGACCCGGCCACGGATGCCGTCGGTGCCGAAGTATTTGCGTTGGCTCATCGGAACGGGATTCGGGATTCGGAATTCGGGATTCGTTCAACGCACGGGATCCGAGCGACCTCGGCGAACCGGGCACGCGCAGCGCCACGATTCCCGCATCCCGCATCCCGAATCCCGGCGCTGGTCATGCCAGCGCTTCCGTCTTCGCCGGGGTCGGCTGCCGCATCATCAGCGCCAGCAGTTCGGACAGGCGGTCGCGCAGTTCGCGGCGGTCGCAGATCTGGTCGATGGCGCCGTGCTCGAGCAGGAACTCCGAGCGCTGGAAGCCTTCCGGCAGGGTCTCGCGCACCGTCTGCTCGATCACCCGCGGGCCGGCGAAGCCGATCAGCGCGTACGGCTCGGCGATGTTGATGTCGCCGAGCATGGCGAAGCTGGCCGACACGCCACCGGTGGTGGGATGAGTCAGCACCGATACGTACGGCAGGCCGGCTTCGCGCAGGCGACCGAGCGCTGCCGAGGTCTTGGCCATCTGCATCAGCGAGAACAGGCCTTCCTGCATGCGCGCGCCGCCGCTGGCGGAGAAGCACACGAACGGCGCGCCGATCTTCAGCGCGGTCTCCGCGGCCAGGGCGAAACGCTCGCCGACCACCGAGCCCATCGAGCCGCCCATGAAGGCGAAATCGAACGAGGCCGCGACCAGCGGCTGGCCCTTGAGCAGGCCCTGCATCGCCACCAGCGCGTCGTATTCGCCGGTGCTCTTCTGCGAGGCCTTGATGCGCTCGCCGTACTTCTTCTGGTCCTTGAACTTGAGCGCGTCGGTCGGGCCCAGGCGCGCACCGATCTCGGTGGGCGCGGTGTCGGCGTCGAACAACGCAGCCAGGCGCGCGCGCGCGCGGATCGCCATGTGGTGGCCGCACTTCGGGCACACCTCTAGGTTCTCCTCCAGCTCCGGCCGGTACAGCACGGCGCTGCAGTTGGGGCACTTCTCCCACAAACCTTCAGGAACGCTGCGCTTCTTGCTGGGCGTGTTGTCGGTGCGAATGCCCGAAGGCATCAATTTGCTGAGCCAACTCATGCGATGTGACGATCCATTGGGCGGCCGCGAGAGCCGCAGAGGGGCGACAGTCTAACTCGGTCCCCCGCTGGCCTGCAGACGGTGGCGCATGGAGCGGCCAGGCCGGCAGGCACCGGCGCGGACCGCTAGCCAGGCGCCCTGTCGCGCCTCACCCACCGCGTGACCTGCGGCGTCGCCGCAGCCACCCTGGGCAGGCGACGACCGGACCGGACCAGCAGCCGTCTGCGCCATCCGAGCCGCCATGCGTGCGCCGCAGGATTCGCATGGACAGCGGGATGCGGCATCGCCGCAAACGCGAACGCCCGCGCAAGGCGGGCGTTCGCATACAGACCAGGCGTGGCTCAGCCCGCGTCCAGCGCCTGCCGCAGCGGCGTCAGGAAGGCCAGAGCGGCGTCGCGCGCGGCCTGCGGACTGGTGGCCTCGGCCAGCGCCGCGACCAGCGCGCTGCCCACCACCACCCCGTCGGCGTCGACCGCCATGGCCTTGGCGCTGGCGGCGTCCTTGATGCCGAAGCCGGCCACCACCGGCACCGCGCAGCGCGCGCGCAGCTGGCGCAGGCGATCGCCGGCGGCGCGGGTATCCAGGCGGTCGGCGCCGGTCACGCCGGCGAAGCTGACGTAGTACAGATAACCGCGCGCTGCATCGCACAACAGGTCGATGCGCGCATCGCTGGTGGTCGGCGAGGCCAGCACGATCAGGTCCAGCCCCGCGTCGGCGAAGATCGCCAGGGTCTCGGCCGACTCCTCCGGCGGCAGGTCGACCAGCAGCACGCCGTCCACGCCGGCCGCCACCGCCTCTTCGGCGAAACGCGCCGTGCCGTGGATCTCCACCGGGTTGAGGTAGCCCATCAGCACCACCGGGGTGGTCGCGTCGTCGCGACGGAACGCGCTGACCGTCTCCAGCACGTAGCGCAGGCCGGCGCCGCGCGCCAGCGCGCGCTCGGAGCTGCGCTGGATGGTCGGGCCGTCGGCCATCGGGTCGGAGAACGGCACGCCCAGCTCGATCACGTCGGCACCGGCCTCGACCAGCGCGTGCATCGCCGGCACGGTCGCCTCCAGCGACGGATCGCCGGCGGTGAGGAAGGGGATCAGGGCCTTGCGGCGTTGGGAATCGAGTCGGGCGAATGTATCGGCGATGCGGTTCATGTGGGACCTATGCGCCCCTCTCCCGGAGGAAGAGGGGTTGGGTGAGGGTAAGGAAACGTGAGTGCACGGGGCTGCGCCCGTATCCTCATCCGGCGCTTCGCGCCCCCCTTCTCCCGCAGGAGAAGGGCAAAGCGTTACAACGTCAGCCCCTCGCGCGCGGCAATGGTGTGCACGTCCTTGTCGCCGCGGCCGGACAGGTTGCACAGCACCAGCGCGTCCTTGGGCAGTTCGCGCGCCAGCTTGATCGACTGCGCCACGGCGTGGCTGGACTCCAGCGCGGCGAGAATGCCCTCGGTATGCGCCAGCAGGTGGAACGCCGCCAGCGCCTCGTCGTCGGTGATGCCCTGGTAGATGGCGCGGCCGCTGTCGGCCAGGAACGCGTGCTCCGGACCCACGCCCGGGTAGTCCAGGCCGGCGGACACCGAATGGGTCTCGACGATCTGCCCGTCGTCGTCGCAGATCACGTAGGTGCGGTTGCCGTGCAGCACGCCGGGACGGCCAGCGGCGATCGAGGCGGCGTGGCGGCCGCTGCCGATGCCGTCGCCGGCGGCCTCGGCGCCGTAGATCTTCACCGAGGCGTCGTTGAGGAAGGCATGGAACAGGCCGATGGCGTTGCTGCCGCCGCCGACGCAGGCGCTGATCGCGTCCGGCAGGCGGCCGTAGTCGCGCAGCATCTGTTCGCGCGCCTCGCGGCCGACGATGGCGTTGAAGTCGCGCACCATGCGCGGGTACGGATCGGGGCCGGCGACGGTGCCGATGATGTAGAAGGTGTCCTGCACGTTGGTCACCCAGTCGCGCATCGCCTCGTTGAGCGCGTCCTTGAGCGTGGCCGAGCCGGAGTGCACCGGCACCACCGTGGCGCCGAGCAGCTTCATCCGGTAGACGTTGATCTTCTGCCGCTCGATGTCGGTGGCGCCCATGTACACCACGCACTCCAGGCCCAGCCGCGCGGCCACCGTGGCGCTGGCCACGCCGTGCTGGCCGGCGCCGGTCTCGGCGATGATGCGGGTCTTGCCCATGCGGCTGGCCAGCAGCGCCTGGCCGATGGTGTTGTTGATCTTGTGCGCGCCGGTGTGGTTCAGGTCCTCGCGCTTGAGCAGGATCTGCGCGCCGCCGACTTCGCGGCTGAGCCGCTCGGCGTGGTAGATCGGGCTGGGGCGGCCGACATAGTGGATCAGGTCCTTGTCGTAGGCGGCGATGAAGGCCGGATCCTGGCGCGCGGCGTCGTAGGCGGCGGCGAGTTCCTGCAGCGGGCCGATCAGGGTCTCGGCGACGAAACGACCGCCGTAGCGGCCGAAATGGCCGGCGGCGTCGGGATAGGCATGGAAGTCGCTGACGGGGACAGAGGACATGGCGCAACCGGGATCAACAGGACAGGCAAGCACTTTAGCGCACACGTTCTCGCAGAAAAACCGATAAAGTCTGCATGGATCCGTTAGGAAAACTCACATGACCAGCACGCGCCGCCTGCCCTCGCTCAACGCCATGCGCGCGTTCGAGGCCGCCGCGCGGCTGCGCAGCGTGGGCGCCGCGGCGGCGGAACTGCATGTCACCCATGGCGCGGTCAGCCGCCAGGTGCGGCTACTGGAACAGGAATTGGGGCTGCCGCTGCTGCAGCGCGACGGCCGCGGCATCCGCCCGACCGCCGCCGGCACGCGCCTGTGCGAGGCCGCCGGCGCGGCGTTCGCACAGTTGCACGAGGCGGTGGCGGAGCTGCGCCGCCCGGCGCGCCCGGCCGCGCTGGTGTTGGGCTGCCCGGGCAGCATCCTGGCCCGCTGGATGATCCCGCGGCTGCAGGCGCTGCAGCGCGACCTGCCGGCGCTGACCCTGCACCTGTCCGCGCACGAGGGCGACTTCGCCGCCGACCTGGACGGCCTGGATGCGGCGCTGCTGCTGGGCCAGGCGCCGTGGCCGGCGGACTGGCAGGTCCGCGTACTGGCGCCGGAGCGGATCGGCCCGGTGCTCAGCCCCGCCCTGCCGCAGGCACCGGCACTGGCCACGGCCGCGCCGGCGGCGCTGCAGGAACTGCCACTGCTGCATACGGTGTCGCGCCCGCAGGCGTGGCCGGCCTGGGCCGAGGCGCAGGGCCTAGCGCCGGCGCAGTTGCGCTACGGCACCGGCTTCGAACACCTGTACTACCTGCTGGAAGCGGCGCTGGCGGGGATCGGCGTGGCGATCGCGCCGCAGCCGCTGGTCGCCGACGATCTGGCCAATGGCCGCCTGCTGGCACCGTGGGGCTTCGTCGAAACCGGCGGACAGTGGGCGCTGTGCACGCGCCGCGAGGTCCAGGATCGGCGGGTCGACGCGCTGGCACATTGGCTGACGCAGGAACTGCAGCGCTGACGTCGCCGCAGCGCAGGCCGCGTCGCCACAGCCTCCTGCCAGCCTTTCAGCCGCGACGTGGCGACGCGCTCAGCAGTTGGTGTTCAACTCGTGGCAGTCGGCGCGGCGCACTTCCTCGACGAACTTGCGCATCTTGTGGCCGTCCTTGATCCCGGGCTGGCTTTCGATGCCGCTGGACACGTCCACGCCCCACGGCAGGGTGCCGATGATCGCGTCGAACACGTTGTCGCCAGTGATGCCGCCGGCGAGCAGGAACGGCCGGTGCAGGCCGGTCGGCAACCGCGACCAGTCGAAGGTCTTGCCCGAGCCGCCACTCTCGCCGGGGGCGTGGCTGTCGAACAGGAAGCCGGCGGCATTGGGAAACTGCAGCTGCAGGGTGCGCGCGTTGATCTCGCCGCCGCCCATCGGTATCGCCTTCAGGTACGGCAGGTTGAAGCTGCGGCAGAAGCCGTCGTCCTCGTCGCCGTGGAACTGCAGCAGGGTCGGACGCACGGTGCGCAGGACCTCGCGCACCTCGTCCTTGGGGTTGTCGCGGAACAGCGCCACCACGTCCACCATCGGCGCGGCGGCCTGGCGCATGGCCCGCGCCTCGGCCGGCGCCACCCGCCGCGGGCTGCCATGGGCGAACACGAACCCGATCGAATCCACGCCCAACTCGCCTGCCAGGCGGATGTCGCCGGCGCGGGTCATGCCGCAGAACTTGATGCGGGTGCGATACAACGTGCGATTCATAGCGTGACCTCGTCCGGAAGCGTCCAGTGGGCGGGATAGAGGGGACCGACGAAGACCAGGCCCTGCGGCGGCGCCGTGGGACCGGCGACGCGGCGGTCGCGTCCCGCGAGCAACTCGCCAATCCAGGACGCCGGCTTTTCGCCCGTCCCCACCATGACAAGGGAACCAACGATATTGCGCACCATGTGATGAAGGAATGCATTGGCCTGGACCTGGATCTCGACCAGCTCGCCGCTGCGGCTCACCGCGATCGACTGCAGCTCGCGACGCGCATGCAGCGCCTGGCACTGCACGCTGCGGAAAGCGCTGAAGTCCTGCTCGCCCAGCAAGGCCTGCGCCGCCGCGTGCATGGCCTCGGCCTGCAGCGGCCGCCGCTCCCAGCTCAGGGTCTGCCGGTACAGCGCCGGGCGTACCTGGCGGTTGAGCAGGCGGTAGCGGTAGCGGCGCGCGCGGGCGGAGAAGCGCGCGTGGAAGTCGTCGGCCACCGGCACGCACCAGCGCACGCACACCGAGGGCGGCAGCCGCGCGGTGGCGCCCAGCATCCAGCCGCGCGCCGGGCGCGACGCGTTGCAATCGAAATGCACCACCTGGCATTCGCCGTGCACGCCGGCATCGGTGCGGCCGGCGCAGACCACGCTCACCGGGGCGTCGGCCACCGACGACAGCGCCGCCTGCAGCGTCGCCTGCACGCTGGGGCCGCCGCTCTCGCCGAGCTGCTGCCACCCCTGGAACTCGCTGCCGTCGTATTCCACGCCTAGTGCGTAGCGCATGGCGACCTCCACTGCAGTGCGCCATCGAGGTGGACGTGTTGTGCGGTCGCCGCGCGCAAGGACGAGCGCAGCGTGCCTGTTAACAAGCAGACGCAGCGGAAGTACCCCTGCCAGGCCGGGAGCGCGCGCGCAACTGCGCTCGCCCGCCGCTGACGGGCGTGTTGCCGCAAGGCCGTCCCGATCCAGGCCGGACGGCCGCGGCGAGCGCGCCGCGCGCCGCCTGCCGCCATCAGTCCAACCGCCCCAGCAATTGCAGCGCCTCGGCGCGCGCGGCCGGGTCGCCGCTGGCCGCGACCTCGGTCAGCAAGGTGCGCGCGGTCTCGTTGTCGCCCAGATCCATGTACGCCACCGCCAGCTCCAGCCGCTCGCGGCCCGCCGGCGGATACGGCGACGACGCTTCGGCCGCTGCGGGTGCTGCAGGTGCGGGCGCAGGTACGACGGGCTGGTGCCAGGTCGGCTCCTGCCGGCCGGCGCCGGCATCGGTGTCGACATGGGCGTCGACGTTCGGCACCGCGGACAGCGGCGACGGCTGCGGCCAGGCTGCCTCGGCCGCGGACTCGGCGGCCGGTGCGGGCTCCGGACGGGCGTCGGCTGTGTCGATGGAATGGACCTCGTCGTTGCCCGCGGACAGCGGCGCATCGGCCGGCGCATGGCGCATCGACTGCTGCGCCAGCACGCGCTCGAAGGCGTCGTCGTCGAGCGCGACGTGGTGATCGGCGTGATCGGCGTGATCGTCGGCAGCGTGGTCGGCGTGATCGGGGCGCTCCCACTCCGCCAATGCCTCCTCGTCGCGGGCGGCCGTGGCATCCTCGGCCAGCGGCTCGGCGGGTTCCAGCGGCGGCAGTTCCGGCGCATCGACATCGCGGTGCGCGACCACCGGCACCGTGGCACCCGCCAGCGCGGCGTCGTCGTCGCGCGGCAACGGCGGCAGCGGCGAAGGCTTGCGCCGGCGCGACAGCAGCCAGGCGCCGATGCCCAGCACCAGCAGGCTCACCCCGCTCCACAGCCACAGCGGGAACCCCGCATTGGCCGGCGCCGGCGCGGCCGCGGCGGCCGGCGCCGCCTGCCCGGACTGGGCCAGGCGCTTCTGCGCCGCGGCCAGGTCGCTGTCCTTCAGCGCGATCAGTTGCTGCTGCTGGGACTTGAGCTTTTCGAGCTGTTCCACCCGCGAGCGCAGTTCCTGGACCTCGGCATCGCGTGCCGCGAGGTCTTCGCGCGCCTGCTGCAATTGTTGGGCTGCCACCATGTCTCCTTCGTCGCCGGCACCGGTGCCGGACTTGGTTCCCGCCTCGCGGCGCGTCGCCGGCACCGCCGGCGCGATCTCCAGCCGTGCGCCGGCCGCGGGGGCCGCCGGCGCTGCGGCGGCCGGCTTGGCTGCGGCCTGTGCTGTCGCCGTGTCCTGCTGCGCCTGTGCGGGTTGCGGCACCGGCGCGCGCGCCTGACGCCATTGCGCCGCCTGCTCGCGCACCACCGCCTCGGCGGCGGCGGCATCCAGGCTGGCCAGATCCTCCTCGCGCGGGGTCCGCAACACCGCGCCCTGCTTGAGCAGGTTGAGGTTGCCGCGGATGAAGGCATCGGGATTGGCGCGGAGCAGCGCGACCATGGTCTGGTCCAGCGAATGGCCGTTGCCGCGCGCGAGCTGCCCGGCGATCTGCGACAGGGTCTGCCCGGCGCGCACCGGCGCCAGCGCATCGCCGGGTGCGGCCGCCGGGGCCGGCGCCGGACGCGGCGCGGCGGCCGGCCTGGCGCTCGGCGTCGCCGACGTGGCGGCGCCCGCCAGAGTTGGCGCCGCGGTGGAGGCGTCGCGGGCGATGCGGTCGGACGGCTGCGCCGCGGCCGGTGCATCGATCGCCGGCGCGTCGATCGCCGCAGCGGTGTTGGGCGCGTCGATCAGCGCGGAGTATTCGCGGATCAGCCGGCCCTGGCCCCAATCGACCTCGATCAGGAAGCTCAGCGACGGCACCTCGACCGGCATGCGGCTGCTGACCTGGATCACCGCGCGGCCCTTGCGGGTCTGGGTGAAGCGGAACTGCAGATCGCTGACCAGGCCCTGCGGGCGCTCCAGCCCGACCCGCGCGAAGGTCGCCGGCGAGGCCAGCGCCACCCGCGCCCGCTCCAGTTCGCCCGGCTCGTTGGAGATCACCGGGATCTCGGCCAGGAACGGCTCGCCCGGCTTGGACAGCACGCGGATATCGCCCAGGCCGAGTGCCAGCGCGGCCTGGCTGCAGGCCAGCAACAGCAGCGCGGCGGTCGCGCGACAGACGTGGCGCAACCCGCGCGCGGCGGGCACCGCATCGCCGCTGCGGCGACGGAACAAACGTGGTTGTAGGCGCATCCCGCCCCTGCCCCTTGGAGTCATGTCCATCAATATATATGAAGCGGGGAGTGGGGATTTGGGATTGGGGATTCGTTGTGGGTGCAGCATTGGCAGGGAGTGCGCTTGCGCGGAGTACGCGAGCGCCCCCTTTGCGGGATCAGGGACCGACAAGCACTGCAGTGCCGCTCGTCCTGTAGGAGCGGCTTCAGCCGCGATGGCTTTACCGGGAACGCTCCGTCGCGGCCGAAGCCGCTCCTACGAGGGCGCCCGTCATCATCGCGCCCACATGCGCTAGCGCAGCCCCTCTTTGCAGCACAACACGGACGCCAGACACGACAACGGCCAGGGCGTGCGCCACTGGCCGTTGCGTGTCTGCCGGGACATCGCGCACTACGCAGCCCTGGAACAGCCGGCGCTGCGCCGCGCTTTGCGAATCCCCAATCCCGACTCCCGAATCTCAGCCCTCCTGCGCCACCAGCTCGGCCAACTGCACCGCATTGAGCGCGGCGCCCTTGCGGATGTTGTCGGCCACCACCCACAGGTTCAGGCCGCGCGGGTGCGAGAAGTCCTCGCGGATGCGGCCGACGAACACCGGATCCTTGCCGGAGGCGTGGGTCACCGGGGTCGGATAGCCGCCGGCCTTGTGCTCGTCGACCACTTCCACCCCGGGCGCCTGACCCAGCAGGGCGCGCGCCTGCTCGACGGTGATCTTGCGCTTGGTCTCGATGTTGACCGCCTCCGAATGGCCGAAGAACACCGGCACGCGCACCGCGGTGGGGTTCACCAGGATGCTGCTGTCCTCGAGGATCTTCTGCGTCTCCCACACCAGCTTCATCTCTTCCTTGGTGTAACCGTTGGGCTGGAAGTCGTCGATGTGCGGGATCAGGTTGAAGGCGATCTGCGCCTGGAACTTCTGCGGCTCGATGTCCTGGAACGCCAGCAGTTGCGCGGTCTGCTTGCCCAGTTCCTCCATGCCCGAGCGGCCGGCGCCGGACACCGACTGGTAGGTGGCCACGTTGATGCGCTCGATGCCGTATTCCTTGTGGATCGGCGCCAGCACCGGCATCAACTGCATGGTCGAGCAGTTGGGGTTGGCGACGATGCCGCGCGGACGGTTCTTCAGCACGTGCGGATTGACTTCCGACACCACCAGCGGCACGTCGTCGTCGTAGCGGAACGTCGAGGAGTTGTCGATCACCACCGCGCCGGCCGCGGCGAACTTCGGCGCGTATTCCTTGGAAATGCCGCCGCCGGCGGAGAACAGCGCGATGTCCACGCCGGTCGGGTCGAAGGTCGCCAGGTCGAGCACGGTGACCTTGTGGCCGTTGAACTCGACCTGGCCGCCGGCCGAGCGCTCGGAGGCCAGCGGGTACAGCGTGGCGATGGGGAAGCCGCGCTCGGCAAGGATGCTCAGCATGGTTTCGCCGACGGCACCGGTGGCGCCGACGACGGCGACGTTGAAACGACGGGTTGCATTGCTCATGGAAGGATTCGATCCGCAGGAAGAAAAAAGGGGAGGAACAGCCGCACTGCCGCTTGGATTCGGGGAACCTGCCGTGCGCGCCGCGCACAGGGCCGCAGGCTCCCTATCGTTTTTTGTCCGCGATCGCCCGCGCGCCGCCCGCCGCGACGATCGCGTCCAGGTTCAGCGCATTGGGCGGGCGCCCGGCATCGGCGCCGATGCCCAGCGCGGCCAGCAGGTTGTCTACCGCCAATGACACCATCGCGCGGCGCGTGGCCACGCTGGCGCTGCCGATGTGCGGGGTCAGCACCACGTTGCGCAGCGCCAGCAGTTCCGGACGGATCGCCGGCTCGCCTTCGAACACGTCCAGGCCGGCCGCGGTCAGGCGCCCGTGCGCCAGCGCATCGGCCAGTGCGATCTCGTCGACCAGGCCGCCGCGGGCGATGTTCACCAGCGTCGCGGTCGGCTGCATCTTCGCCAGCGCGGCGGCATCGATGAGGTGGTGCGATTGCGCGCTGTACGGCAGCACCAGCAGCAGGTGGTCGGCACGCGCCAGCAGCGCGTCGAAACCGACGTACTCGGCGCGATGCGCTCGCTCCACCTCGGCCGGCAGGCGGCTGCGGTTGTGGTACAACACGCGCATCGAGAAGCCGGCGGCGCGGCGCGCGATGGCCTGGCCGATGCGGCCCATGCCGAGGATGCCGAGGGTGCTGCCGTGGACATCGGCGCCGAGCATGGTCTGGAACGACCACTGCTGCCACTGCCCCGCGCGCAGCCAGCGCTCGGCCTCGCCGACGCGGCGCGCGGCGGCCATCAGCAGGGCGAAACCGAGATCGGCGGTGGTCTCGGTGAGCACGTCGGGGGTGTTGGTGGCGACGATGCCGGCCGCACTGAGCGCGTCCAGGTCCAGATTGTTGTAACCGACGCCGACGTTGGCGATGGCGCGCAGCCGCGGCGCGCCGGCGATCTCGGCGGCGCCGATGCGTTCGTTGAGGGTGACCAGGGCGCCGTCCAGCGGCGCCAGCGCCTTCGCCAGGTCCTGCGGCGAATAACGGGTCACGTCCGCGGTGGTGGTCAGCGCGCAATGCGCGCCCAGCCGTGCGACGACGTCGTCGAACAGCGGTTGGCTGACCCACACCCGCGGCCGCGACTCAGCCATCGCCACCACCTGGGATGCGCGGCGTCACCGTGCCGACGTCGCCGCACTGCGCGCGGTGGCGCAGCGCCTGGTCCATCAGCACCAGCGCCATCATCGCCTCGGCGATCGGGGTGGCACGGATGCCGACGCAGGGGTCGTGGCGGCCGGTGGTGATCACGTCCACCGCCTGGCCGTCCACGTCCACCGTGGCGCCGGGCAGGCGCAGGCTGGAAGTGGGCTTGAACGCGACCGAGACGACGACGGGCTGGCCGGTGGCGATGCCGCCGAGCACGCCGCCGGCGTGATTGGACTGGAAGCCGTCCGGCGCGATCAGGTCGCGGTGGTCGGTGCCCTTCTGGGTGACCGCGGCGAAGCCGTCGCCGATCTCCACGCCCTTGACTGCGTTGATGCTCATCATCGCCGCGGCCAGTTCGCCGTCGAGCTTGCCGTAGATGGGCTCGCCCCAGCCCGCCGGCACGCCATCGGCGATCACGGTGACCCGCGCGCCGACCGAATCGCCGGACTTGCGCAGCGCATCCATGTACGCCTCCAGCTCCGGTACCTGCGGCGCATGCGGCCAGAAGAACGCATTGTCCTCCACCGCCTCCCAGGCGAAGCCCTGCGGCAGCAGCGGCCCGAGCTGCGACAGGTAGCCGCGCACGCGCACGCCGTAGCGCTGCGCCAGCCACTTCTTGGCGATCACGCCGGCGGCCACGCGCATGGTGGTCTCGCGCGCGGACGAGCGCCCGCCGCCGCGCGGATCGCGGATGCCGTACTTCTGCCAGTAACTGTAGTCGGCATGGCCCGGACGGAACTGCCGGGCGATGTCGGTGTAGTCCTTGCTGCGCTGGTCGGTGTTGCGGATCAGCAGGCCGATCGGGGTGCCGGTGGTGCGGCCCTCGTAGACCCCGGACAGGATCTCGATCTCGTCGGCCTCGCGCCGCGCCGAGGTGTGCCGGCTCTTGCCGGTGGCGCGGCGCTGCAGGTCGTGGGCGAATTCGCTGGCGTCCAGTTCCAGCCCCGGCGGGCAGCCATCGACCACGCAGCCGATCGCCGGCCCGTGCGATTCGCCGAAGGTGGTGACGGTCAGCAGTGTGCCGAAACTGTTCGCGCTCATGTCGCTTGCGTCACCGATCCGCGGCCAGCGCGGCGATGCGCTCATGGTGTGCGAGCAGTTCGCTGCGCTCCACCGCGAAGATGCCCATCTGCCCGACCTTGAACTCGACCCAGGCGAAATCCACTTCCGGCAGCAGCTGCGCCAGCGCGCGTTCGGACTCGCCGACCTCGCAGATCAGCAGGCCATCCTCGCTCAGGTGCGCCGGCGCGTCGCGCAGGATCTTCAGCGCCAGGTCCAGGCCGTCGTCGCCCGCGCGCAGGCCCAGCTCCGGCTCGTGCGCATACTCGGGCGGCAATGCGTCGGTCTCGGCATGGGTGACGTAGGGCGGATTGGTCACGATCAGTTCGTAGCGGCGTCCGCCCAGCCCGGCGAACAGGTCGGACTTGACCAGTTCAACGTTGTCGGCCAGCAGCCGCTCCTTGTTCTCGGCGGCCAGGCTCAGCGCGTCGTCGCTGATGTCGACCGCATCCACCTGCCAGTTGGGGTTGTAGTGGGCCATGGCGATGGCGATGCAGCCCGAACCGGTGCACAGGTCCAGCGCGCGCTCGACCGGGCGGCCGGCCAGCCACGGCTCGAAGCCGGCCTCGATCAGCTCGGCGATCGGCGAGCGCGGCACCAGCGCGCGCGCATCGCTCTTGAAGCTGAGCCCGGCGAACCAGGCCTCGCCGGTGAGATAGGCGGCGGGGATGCGCTCGGCGATGCGGCGCTCGAACAGCGCCAGCACCTGCGCCTTCTCCGGCGTGGTGAGCCGCGCGCTGCCGTAGGCCGGGCCGAGGTCGTGCGGCAGGTGCAGCGCGTGCAGCACCAGTTGCGTGGCCTCGTCCAGGGCGTTGTCGTAGCTGTGGCCGAAGCTCAACCCGGCGGCGTTGAAACGGCTGGTGCCGTAGCGGATCAGGTCGATGATCGTGTGGAGTTCGGCGGCCGCGTCGGCAGTCATGGCAACAGGCAAGGCAATGTGGCCCCCGATTATAGAGGCCCGGCCGCTATGATGAGCGTTCGTTGCATGGGAAATCAGTATGTTCAACCGCACCTTCGGCATCGTCCTGGTGGTTGCCCTGGCCGCCGGCCTGGGGCTGCTGCTGGCCCAGAAGTACTTCGGCGGCAGCGCCGCCCCGGCCTGGCCGGAGACCCGCACGGTGCGCATGTACCCGCAGCCGCGGCCCCTGCCCGACTTCCACCTGCGCCAGACCGACGGCACGCCGCTGGTGCCGGGCGAGCTCAAGGGCCACTGGACCCTGGTGTTCCTGGGCTTCACCGCCTGCCCGGACGTGTGCCCGACCACCCTGGCCGACCTGGCGCGCGCGCAGAAGCAATGGCAGACGCTGCCGGACACGCTGCGCCCGCGCGTGCTGTTCGTCTCGGTCGACCCGCAGCGCGACACCCTGCCGCGGCTGGGCGAGTACGCCCACGCCTTCCACAAGGACACCATCGCCGCCACCGCCGACGTGCCCGAACTGGAGCGCTTCGCCACCGCGCTGGGCTTCGTGTTCCAGAAGGTGCCGGGCAAGCACTACGCCGAGAACCCGAACGACTACAGCATGGACCACTCCGCCGCGATCGCGGTGCTCGACCCGCAGGGCCGCCAGGCCGGGCTGATCCGCCCGCCGTTCGATGCCGCCGCGATCGCCGCCGACCTGCAGGCGCTGACCAAGGCCACCGCCCCATGAGCCTGACCACCCGCCTGACCTACGTGCTGCCGCACCGGCTGCTGTCCTCGCTGGCACGGCGCCTGGCGTACTCGTCGCGGCCCGGCCTGAAGCAGTGGCTGATCGACACGGTGGTGCGCCGCTTCGGCGTGGACCTGAGCGAAGCCGCGCAACCGGATGCGCGCGCCTACCCGACCTTCAATGCCTTCTTCACCCGTGCGCTGAAGCCCGGCGCACGCGTCGCCGATCCCGATCCGCAGGCGCTGCTGATGCCGGCCGATGGCCGTATCAGCCAGCTCGGCCAGATCGAGGACGGGCGCATCTTCCAGGCCAAGGGGCAGTCGTTCACCGCCGCCGAACTGCTCGGCGACGACACCGCAGCGGCGCCGTTCGCCAACGGCCTGTACGCCACGGTGTACCTGTCGCCGCGCGACTACCACCGCGTGCACATGCCCTGGATCGGCACCCTGCGCGAAACCGTGCACGTGCCCGGCCGGCTGTTCAGCGTCGGCACCGACGCGGTGCGCAACGTGCCGCGCCTGTTCGCGCGCAACGAGCGCCTGGTCTGCCATTTCGACACCGACTTCGGCCCGATGGTCTCGGTGATGGTCGGTGCGCTGCTGGTGTCCGGCGTGGAAACGGTGTGGAGCGGCGTGGAGATCCCGCGCTACGCCGACCGCATCACCCGCAAGGATTGGCGCGGCAAGGGCATCACCCTGCAGCGGTTCGAGGAGATGGCGCGTTTCAACTACGGCTCGACGGTGATCGTGCTGCTGCCGCCCGGCGTGGCCGCGTTCGATCCGGCGCTGAAGGCGGAATCGCCGGTGCGGCTGGGCCAGGCGCTGGCGCGATTGGTGCGCTGAGACGTACAGGGCCGCGCTGCGGCCCCTTGTGGGGTGTGTTTTGTGAGAGGGACTTCAGTCCCGACGCATGGACGGTGACGGGCCGCAGGCTCTCACTGGATAGCCGAAACGCCATCCATCCGACACCGAGGCCGCCGCACCCTCATCCGGCGCTGCGCGCCAACTTCCCCCGAAAAGGGGGCCATGGTCCCGGGGGGAGAAGGAACCGGCCTACTTCTCGCAGCCCACCAGCTTCAGCGATTGCCCCGGCTTCAGCGCATAGCCTGGCGCGCGCAGGCCGTTGGCCTTGGCCAGTTCCTTCAGATCGCAGTCGTGACGGTCGGCGATTCGGCCCAGGGTGTCGCCCTTGGCCACGCGGTAGTTGCGCACTTGCTTCTGCTTGGGCTTGGCCGGCGCGGGACGGCCGGTGGCCACCGTGGTCGGCACGCCGGCGACCGGGCTGACGTCGCCCACCGCCACGTTGCCGGTGAGGTCGGCGGCCGGCGCCGGGCTGCTGCTGCGCACCGCGGCGGTGACGTCGGCGGTGATCAGCGCGCGCGCCAGGTCGGCGCGCGGGCCGCTGACGCAATAGCGGTTGTACAGGCCGACGATCTTGGTGTTGGCGTTGATGGTCACCCCGGCCGGGATCCAGCCGTCCGGCTCGTAGCGCGGATTGAGGTTGCGCAGCGCGCGCATGTAGCCGTCGCGGGTGCCGTCGCTGCCCAGACAGATGGTCAGTTCGTAAATGGTGGTGGACTTGGCCAGGCGCAGCGTGGCCGGCTGCGCATTGATCTTGGGGAAGGCCACGCCGTACTGCTGCGGGTGCAGGAAGATCCACGCCGCGGCGATCACCATCGGCACGTAGTCCTTGGTCTCGGCCGGGAACTGGTTGTACACCGACGCATCCCAGAAGCTGCGGCCCTGCATCTGGTTGAACACGCGCGCCGCGCGACCTTCGCCGCCGTTGTAGCCGGCCAGGGCCAGTTCCACGCTGCGGTTGAGCTCGGCCATGCGCTCGTTGATGTAGACGGCGCTGGCCTCGGCGGCGCTGCGCGCGTCGTAGCGGGTATCGAAGCCGGTGCCGTCAGGGCCCAGGCCGAAGCGGCGCCCGGTGGCCGGCATGAACTGCATCAGCCCGGCGGCGCCCACCCGCGAATTGGCGTGCACGCGGCCGTTGGATTCCTTGGCGATGATGCCGAACAGCAGCGCTTCCGGCAGGCCGCGCTTCTCCCACTCCGGCCACATGATCGCGCGCAGGTTCTGGTAGTTCTCGTAGCTGCTCATCAGCGACGGGCGCATGTCGGTGAGCCAGCGGCGGATGCCGGCCTGCACCGCCGGGTTGTACTCCACCATCGAATCGAAGGCGTGGCGCTTGTCGTTGAGCAGGCGCGCCGCGCGCGCCGCTTCCGGCACGTCGGCAGCGAGCGGGCTGATGTGGTCGGGGTCGGCCTGCAGCGGCGCGGAGTCGTCGTCGGTGGCATCGGCATCGCTGGCCTGGCCCTGCGCGTCGGCCTTGGCCTTCAGCAGGCGCTTGTACGCGCCCAGATAGGTACCGACCTCGCAGCCGCGCTGCTTGATGCAGGCCTGGATCACGTCCTCGATGTCCTCCAGCGCGGCGTCGCTTTCCTGAGTGCCCTTGGGGTCGCTGTTGCCGACCAGCACCAGGGCGTCGTTGTAGCGCTTCTCGGCGGCGGCCAGGCGCTGGTCGAGGACGGCGATGGCGGCCTGGTCGCGGGCGGACACGCGGGCTTGGGCGGCAGGAGCGGTACAGGTCAGCGCCACGGCAGCCGCGACGGGCCACGCGTGGGAGAAGCGGAACGGAAGGGGCATGGTGGGACGCGGCGACGGAAAGGCCGCAGGGTAGCCCCCGCCGTCGCATCGCGGCAAGGTCGCCGCGGCCACGGCCGGGCCCGCGGCGGGCCAAGGTTCATCGCCGGCGGCCATCCCGCGCCGCAACATGGCGCCGCATACGCCGGCCGCAGCGACGCTGGTTCAGATGCACGGCACCCAGGCGGCACCAGCGAACGGCCAAACCATGCAAAGGCGGCCTCGCAGTCGGCGCCGCCTCTGCAGGGCAGCGCGGCGCGCTCCGGAGCACCCTGCGCGCGTTCGGCCAGGCCGCAGACGCTCTAGAATCCCGGCATCTCATTGCGGACCCCGATATGGACCCGATCCTGCTAGGCAAAGGCGTGACCGACGACATCGCGGTGCTGCTGCAACCGCGCCTGGGCAATCGCCATGGCCTGGTCGCCGGCGCCACCGGTACCGGCAAGACCGTGACCCTGATGACCCTGGCCGAAGGCTTTTCGCGCATCGGCGTGCCGGTGTTCCTGGCCGACGTCAAGGGCGACGTGGCCGGCCTGGCGATGCCCGGCGACGGCAGCGAGAAGGTGCTGCAGCGCGCCCGGGAGATCGGCGTGGCCGACTACGCCCCGGCCGCCAATCCGGTGGTGTTCTGGGACCTGTACGGCCAGCTCGGCCACCCGGTACGCACCACCGTCAGCGAGATGGGCCCCACCCTGCTGGCCCGCGTGCTGGAACTCAACGACACCCAGGCCGGCGTGCTCGACATCGTGTTCAAGCTGGCCGACGACCGCGGCCTGCTGCTGCTCGACCTGGACGACCTGCGCGCGCTGCTGGCGCTGGTGGTGGAAGAGCGCAAGGACATCTCCACCGAATACGGCCTGGTCAGCGCGCAGTCGGTGGCCGCGATCCAGCGCGCGCTGCTGCGCCTGGCGCAGGACGGCGGCGAGGGCTTCTTCGGCGAGCCGGCGCTGGACCTGGCCGAGCTCATGCGGGTGGATCACGACGGCCGCGGCGTGATCGGCATCCTCGCCGCCGCGCAACTGGTGCTCAAGCCGCGGCTGTACTCGACCTTCCTGCTGTGGCTGCTGTCGGAACTGTTCGAACGGCTGCCGGAAGTGGGCGACCTGGACAAGCCCAAGCTGGTGTTCGTGTTCGACGAAGCGCACCTGCTGTTCGACGATGCGCCGCCGGCGCTGGTGCAGCGCATCGAGCAGGTGGTGCGGCTGATCCGCTCCAAGGGCGTGGGCGTGTACTTCTGCTCGCAGTTCCCGGACGACGTGCCCGACAGCATCCTCGGCCAGCTCGGCAATCGCGTGCAGCACGCGCTGCGCGCCTATACGCCACGCGACCAGAAGGCGGTGCGCACCGCCGCCGAAACCTTCGTGGCCAATCCCAAGCTGGACGTGGCCAAGGCCATCTCGCAACTCGGCACCGGCGAGGCACTGGTGTCCACGCTGCAGGACAAGGGCGTGCCGACACCGGTGCAGCAGACCCTGATCGCGCCGCCGCGCTGCCGCATGGGCGCGATCACCGAGGCCGAGCGCACGCAGGTGCGCGCCGGCAGCCCGGTCGGCACGCGCTACGACACCCCGGTCAATCGCGAATCGGCGGCGGAACTGCTGGCGCGCCGCGTCGAGCAGAGCGCCGACCGCAGCGCCGCGCCGCCGGCGCGCACCCGCGAACAGGACGAGGCGCAGGACAGCGGCTTCGGCCAGGCGGTCAAGGACGCGGTATTCGGCACCAAGCGCCGCCAGGGCATGCTGGAGGCGATGGCCAAGCAGACCTCGCGCACCATCGGCAACCGCATCGGCCAGCAGATCGTGCGCGGCATCTTCGGCAGCATCTTCGGCGGCAAGCGCTGAGCGCGGCGCGCGTGATATGCGCGCCGCGGCGTCCAGGTCACGGGCATCCCATCAGAACGGCTTCAGCGCATCTGCAAAGCGCGCTTTGCCGCGGCCAGCGCGTATGTCATCGCACTCGTAGGAGCGGCTTTAGCCGCGACCGGGCTTTCCCGGTAATGCCGGTCGCGGCTGAAGCCGCTCCTACGGCATCCGCGCCATCCCGCAGCGCCAGCGCTATCCCAACAGCCCGTGCAGCTTGGCGTACTGCAGCAGCATGATGGTCTTGGCGTCGGCGATCTCGCCGGTGTCGATCATCGCCAGCGCGGCATCGAGCGCCAGCTCCAGCACCTCGATCTCCTCGCCCTCGGCGGCCACGCCGCCACCGGCACCGACCTTGTCGCGGTCCACGTATTCGCCTACGAAGAAATACAGCCGCTCGGTCACCGAGCCCGGACTCATGAACGCCTCGAACACCTTGCGCACGTTCTCGATCCGGTAGCCGGTCTCTTCTTCGGTTTCCTTGCGGATGCAGGTCTCCGGATCGTGGCGATCGAGCAGGCCGGCGCAGGCT
Source organism: Xanthomonas sp. 3498 (assembly GCF_014199795.1). Taxonomy (NCBI): domain Bacteria; kingdom Pseudomonadati; phylum Pseudomonadota; class Gammaproteobacteria; order Lysobacterales; family Lysobacteraceae; genus Xanthomonas; species Xanthomonas sp. 3498. The sequence continues at coordinate 254,829 of NZ_JACHOH010000006.1, read as the reverse complement.
TCGATCAGCATGCCGTCGGGGTTGCCGTTGAGCAGGGTCGGCAAGCGGAACTGGCGGGTCAGCATCACCGTGCCCTTGGCGCGGCTGTACAGCAGGATGGTCGCGCCATTGCCGCGGTCGTAGGCCTCGCGCGTGAGCGCCTGCCAACTGCCGTCGTGGCGCTGGAAATCGAAACTGACCTTGCGCAGCACGTACCAATTGTCCGAGAGCACTTCGATATTGGTGACGCGCACGCGCGGATTTTCGGAAACGAAAGAAGGGTCCAAGCGAAACTCCTGTAAGGGAAAGGCGAGGCGGCAGGCACGATGCCCGACACGCGCACTCGCCGCGGGGCCATGAGTGTAGCCAGCGCACGCGGCGCCGCTGCGACAGGGGTAGCGCTTTGCGCAGCAGGCCGCGCTCCACGTGCCACAACCCGCCATGGCGACCGCACGGCCGCCACGGCCAGCGCCCAATTGCACCCGTCGCGACAGACCCGCACAATCGTCGCACTTCGTAGACAGGGGGCGTCATGGAAGACCGTCGTCGCGCGGGCGCAAGCCGCGCACACCGCAGCACACCCGAACCGTTCTGGGCGCGCACCCGCGCCATCGCGCTGTATCCGCTGCGTGGCGGCGCCCTGTACGCGCTGATCGCACTGACCCTGTGCAGCCTGCTGGGAATGCTGCCCGGCATCGGCTGGATCCTGGGCATCGTCACCACCCTGGCGATCTACAAGTACGCCTTCGAGATCCTGCGGCACACCGCCGACGGCTATCTGGACGCACCGGAACGCGGTTTCGACGTCGGCGACGGCGTGGTCGTGCGGCTGCTGGCGCTGGTGATCGTGCTCGGCGTGGCGGTGTTCGCCGCGCTGCTGCTGACCGGGCCGGTCGGCGGCCTGCTGATGCTGCTGGCGGTGGTATTGCTGCAGCCGGGCTTCCTGATTTCCCTGGCGATGGACGGCAGCCTGCGCCGCGCGCTGAACCCGGCCGTGTCGATCGGCCTGGCGCTGCGCATCGGCTGGCCGTACCTGGCCGCGTTCGGCCTGCTGTTCGTGATCCAGGCCAGCGCGCTGGGCGCCGCCACCTGGCTGCAGCGCGCCCTGCCGCCGCTGGTCGCGGACCTGGCGGTCACCGTGGTGACGATCTGGGGCCTGTTCGCGGCCTTCCACCTGATGGGCTATCTGGTCTACCAGTATCACGCCGTGCTGGGCTACGAACCGGCCGCCGATGCGGCCACCGCCTTCGCCCGCCACGACCCGGACCAGCGCGTGCTCGACGAGGCCGAACACCTGGTGCGCGACGGCCACACCGAGGACGCGCTGCAGGTGCTGCGCAGCGAAGTGCGCACCCGCGCGGTGAGCCTGGGCGTGCACGAGTTGTACCAGCGCCTGCTGCGCGGCAGTGCGCGCCACGACGAGCGCCGCGAGCACACCCGCCAGTACATGCACCGGCTGCTGCAGGAAAAGCAGGAACGGCGGGCGCTGGCCCTGCAGCGCGAGGCACTGGATGACGATGCCGACTTCGTGCCGCTGCTGCCGGAACAGGCCACGCTGCTGGCCGAACGCGCGCAACTGGCGGGCCAGTTCCGGCTCGCCGCCGACGGCCTGCAGGCCGCGCTGCGCGCCTGGCCGAACGCGCCGGAACGCAGCACCTGGTCGCTGCAGGCCGCCTTGCTGCTGGGCGAGCGCTTCGGCGAGGACGCGCAGGCGCGTCGTCTGCTGGAGGACGCGCTGACCCGTTGCGACGACGATGTGCAGCGCGGCAAGCTGCAGGCGGCGTTGCGCGCGGTGACGATCGCGCCGGTCTAGCGCGCGTCCTTCCGGGACGCTGCATGCGCCCCGCACGCGCCAGGCAGCGCGCTCAGACGTTGGCGAGCAGGAATCGCGCCTTGTCCGCCTGCGGCAGGTCCGGATAGCGGACGATCAGTGCCTCCAGCACGCGCCGCCACTCCGTCGTGGCCTGGCGTTCGCCATGGCCAAGCGCGAGCCGGAACCAGGCCTGCGCCTGCTGCTCGCGCGGCGAGACCGCGTCCTGCGCCAGCAGCGCCTCCGCCTCGGCCAGCAGGCCCAGCGCCATCCAGCGCGCGAGCAACGCGGTGCGCGTCGGTGCGTCCAACTCACCGGCCGCCTCCAGCAGCCCTGCCTGCTGCCGCGCCTCCTGCACGGACGGCGCCGCCAGGCGCAACAGCGCCAGCGCCCGCAGCCGCGCCGTCGCGGCCTGGCCGGCGTTGGCCGCCACGCGGTAGCGCGCCAGCGCCACATCGAAGCGCTGTGGCGCTTCGGCGGCCAGCACGTCCAGCAGCATGCCAGCCTGGACGTGTTCCATCCGCCCCAGATGCGCCTGCGCACGCGCCCAGCGGTCGTCGGCCGCTGCGCCGCCAGCGTCGCGCAGGAACGCCTCGCGGGTCTGACCAGTCGCCACCAGCACCGCGCCGAGCAGCGCGCCGACCACCAGGCCGCCGGCATGCGCGTCGAAACCGATGCCGGCATCGCCGTTGAACAGCAGGTTGTACAGCTCCCAGCCCAGCCACAGCGGCAGCAATGCGATGGCCGGCGCGCGCACGTAGTCGAACAGCACCGCCACCCAGTAGAAGAAGCGCACCGGGCGCCGTCCCCACACCACGCAGAACGCGCCCATCAGCGCGGCGATGGCGCCGGAGGCGCCGAGGCCGGCTCCTGCCTCGCCCCAGCGCCACCACAGGCTCACCGCACTCGCGCCGAACGCACCGAGCAGATACACCGCCAGGAACCGCCAGCCGCCGATCGCGCCTTCCAGCAAGGTGCCCAGCGCCAGCAGGAACAGCATGTTGCCGATCAGGTGCAGGGCGTCGGCATGCAGGAAGGCCGCGGTGAGCATGCGTGCCGGCGCCCATTCGGAACTGCGCTGCACATGGCGCAGGGTGAACACGCGCTGCAGCAGCGCGTCGTAGCGCGCGCGCAGCGGCGCCCAGGCCTGTTGCGCGTCGGCATCCGCGAACGCCGTGCCACTGCGCAGGGCCTGCAGGAAGCGCACGTCGTGCAAGGTGGCGGCGCCGACGAAGGCCGGCCGCTCCACCGCCGGCACCTGCTGCAGCCGTGCCAACGCCTCGCGCTGGCCGCTGCGCTGCAGATAGCGCGCATAGGCCGGCGCTTCCAGCGCGCCGAGTCCGGAATCCAGATAATCGCGCTGCGCCTGCCGTAGCGGCGCACCGTCGTGGCGCTGCCAGCCGACGTAGACCGCGACGTTGAGCAGGATCAGCAGCAGCGTGACCAGCGGAAAATTGTCCCGCGACAGCGGCTTGTGCAGCGGCAGGATCAGCATCGAACGACGTCCATGTGCAAGGCCGCGCCAGCTTCGACCATCGCCTGCGGGTGCGCAAGCCGCAGGCACGCGCTAGCATCGCCACCCCGCTCCACCGCAGTCGCACCGATGAGCCGCTGGCGTCCCCCTGCCGAGAAAAGCACCGCCCTGATCACCCCGGAAGGCCATGCCCGGCTCAAGGCCGAGCTGGAGGAGCTGTGGCGGGTGCGACGCCCCGAGGTGGTCAAGGCGCTGGCCGCGGCCGCGGCCGAGGGCGACCGCTCGGAGAACGCCGAGTACACCTACCGCAAGAAGCAACTCGGCGAGATCGACCGCCGCGTGCGCTACCTGAGCAAGCGCCTGGAAGCGCTGCGCGTGGTCGCCGAGGCGCCGTCCGACCCGCAGGCGGTGTTCTTCGGTGCGCAGATCGAACTGGAGGATGCCGACAGCGGCGAACTGCGCCGCTACCGCATCGTCGGCCCAGACGAGACCGACGCGGCGCGCGGCTGGATCAGCATCGATTCGCCGCTGGCGCGGGCGTTGCTGAAGAAGCGCGTCGACGACGAAGTGGAAGCGCAGTTGCCCGGCGGCCGCCATAGCTTCGTGGTGGTGGCGGTGGACTACGCTGCGCCGTAAGCGCGCGGCGCCGTGGCGCCACGCAGGCCGCCTAGGGCCTCAGAGCACCCGCAGGTCCAACGACGTTGCCGACGCCGCCGGTACCGGCAACGCATCGCCGAACAGGTCGTGCTCGTCGCTGTCGGTGATCTCCACCTGCACCAGGTCGCCCGGCTTCAGCCCCAGCTCGCCGCCGTTCTGGATATGCACCAGGCCGTCGATCTCCGGCGCATCGGCCTTGGAGCGCGCCACCGCGATGCCGTCCTCCAGCAGGTCGACCAGGCACTCCTGCACGCTGCCGATCTTGGCTTCCAGGCGCGCGGCGGAAATTGCCGCCTGCCGCTCCATGAAGCGCGCCAGCCGCTCCTGCTTGAGTGCTTCCGGCACCGGATCCGGCAACGCGTTGGCGCTGGCGCCGTCCACCGGCGAATAGGCGAAGGCGCCGACGCGATCGAGCTGCGCGGCGTCGAGGAACTCCAGCAACTGCTCGAACTCGGCGTCGGTCTCGCCGGGGAAACCGACGATGAAGGTCGAACGCAGGGTGATCTCCGGGCACAGCGCGCGCCAGCGCTGCACGCGCTCCAGGGTGCGTTCGACCGCGCCGGGCCGCTTCATCAGCTTGAGGATGCGCGGGCTGGCGTGCTGGAACGGGATGTCCAGGTACGGCAGCAGCTTGCCCTCGGCCATCAGCGGGATCACGTCGTCCACGTGCGGGTACGGATACACGTAGTGCAGGCGCGCCCACGCGCCCAGTTCGGAGAGGCCCTCGCACAGCGCCTTCATCCGCGTCTGGTAGGCGCGGCCACGCCACTCGCGCTCGGCGTACTTCAGGTCCACGCCGTAGGCCGAAGTGTCCTGCGACACCACCAGCAACTCGCGCACCCCGCCCTTGACCAGGCGTTCGGCCTCGCGCAGCACCTCGTCGACCGGGCGCGACACCAGGTCGCCGCGCATCGACGGAATGATGCAGAAGCTGCAACGGTGATTGCAGCCTTCGGAGATCTTCAGATAGGCGTAATGCCGCGGCGTCAGCTTGACGCCGATGTCGTCTTCGTTGCTGCCGCGGCCGCGCGGCAGCAGGTCCACGAACGGATCGTGGCGCGGCGGCAGCGCCGCATGCACCGCTTCCATCACGCTCTGGTAGTCCTGCGGGCCGGACACCGCCAGCACGTCCGGATAGGCCGCACGGATCTGCTCCGAGCGCTTGCCCAGGCAACCGGTGACGATGACCTTGCCGTTCTCGGCCATGGCTTCGCCGATCGCCTCCATCGACTCGGCCACCGCCGAATCGATGAAACCGCAGGTATTGACCACCACCACGTCGGCCGCGTCGTAGCTGGGCACGATCGCATAGCCCTCCACGCGCAGCTGGGTGAGGATGCGTTCGGAATCGACAAGGGCCTTCGGGCAGCCGAGGCTGACGAAGCCGACTTTGGGGGTCGCAAGAGACATTGGGGCCGGGGTCCGGGGGCCTGGGAGAAAAACAGCGCGCGAAGTATACCGGGCCGTGGCCGCCGGCGCGGCCGAGGCCCGGTGTGCGCCCGCTCACCCCGGCTTAGCCCGGGCGATGGATAATCGGCCGCTTCCCCCACCCCACAGGACGCCGCTCATGGGCCACTGGACCACACTCGACACCGCTCACGGCCAGGTTTCCGCCTGGCACGCCCTGCCCGAAGGCACGCCGCGCGGCGGCCTGGTCGTCATCCAGGAGATCTTCGGGGTGACCGACTACATCCGCGAGGTCGCCGACCGCTACGCCGCGCACGGCTACGAAGTGCTGGCGCCGGCGCTGTTCGATCCGGTCGAGAAGGACGCGCAACTGGCGTACGACCAGGACGGCGTGCGCAAGGGCCTGGAACTGGTCGGTGCGCTCGGCTTCGACCGCGCCCTGGACATCGTGCAGGCGGCCGCGCAGGCGCTGGCGCCGGCCGGCAAGGTCGGCACCCTGGGCTACTGCTGGGGCGGCAGCGTCGCGCTGCTGGCGGCGCTGCGCCTGGGCCTGCCTTCGGTGAGCTACTACGGCGGCCGCAACACCCAGTTCCTGGACGAGACGCCGAAGGCGCCGGTGCTGTTCCACTTCGGCGCGCAGGACGGCAGCATCCCGGCCGACTCGATCCAGCAGCACCGCGAAAAGCTGCCGCAGATGCAGACCTTCGTGTACCCGGCCGGCCACGGCTTCGACCGCCACGTCGACCCGAACCACTACGACGCCGACAGCGCCGAGCTCGCCCGCGAACGCAGCCTGGCGTTCCTCGCCGAGCACCTGGGCTGAGCCGCGGCATGGCCGAGTTCGTCCTGGACCCGCGGCTGCAGGCCGACAGCGCGTTCGTCGCCGACGGGCCGCTGTCGCAGGTGCGGCTGATGGACGACGCACGCTTCCCCTGGCTGCTGCTGGTGCCGCGGGTGGCCGCGGCCAGCGAGTGGATCGACCTGGACGGCGGCCAGCAGCGCCTGCTGCTGGCCGAGATCAACCAACTCTCGCAACTGCTGCGCCAGGAACCGGGCGTGCACAAGCTCAACATCGGCGCGCTGGGCAACGTGGTGCAGCAACTGCACGTGCACGTGCTGGGACGGCATCCCGGCGATGCCGCCTGGCCCGGCCCGGTGTGGGGCAGCGGCACGGCACAGCGGCTGCCGGCCGAGGAACTGCAGGCGCGTGTTGCGGCATGGCGCCAGCGGCTACGATAGGCGCCCTTTTTGCGGAAGCCGCGCCTCCATGAAATCCAATGTGATCGCCGCCATCGTGCTGATCGTGATCGGCCTGGTGTTCCTGGCCAACAACCTGGGCTGGACCAACCTGAGCCTGGGCCGGCTGATCGCCACCTGGTGGCCGGCGATCCTGGTCGCGGTCGGCGTCGGCATGTTGTTCGGCCGCGGCAAGTAGGTGGGGCCGGGATTGGGGATTTGGGAGTGGGGATTCGCTAGGGCGATTCCCCACTCCAGCCGCTGTGCCGCGCGCGGCTTTCGCGAGCGCCTCCGCTTGGCGCGAGGCGCGTTGTCGCGACCGCGGGCTCAGCGGCGGACGTTGACCACGCGGGTGCCGGCGATCAGGTCGTGCAGGCAGCGCTTGTCCTGGCGGAAGATGAACAGCGCGTCCACCAGGGCGTAGATGCCGCCCACGATCGGCACCAGCGAGATCGCCTGGGTCGGCAGATAGCGCAGCGCGATCAGGCGCCAGAACGGCGGCTGCCCACCCTCCAGGTCGGCGATGCGGATCCACAGCAGCTTCTTGCCCCAGGTCTGCCCGCTCTTGGCCAGCGGGTAGCCCTGCACCAGCAGGAAGATCAGCATGCCCAGCACGCCATAGCCGAGCGTGGTCAGAAACGACACCTGTACGCCGCTGCGCGCGGCCTCCATGACCTTGCCGAAGTAGCCGGTCAGTGCCGCCACCGGCAGGAACGTCGCCAGCGAGATCACGCCGTCGATCAGCGCCGCGCCGAGGCGCTCGCCGCGGCCGGCGAGGACCTCGCCGTCGGCGGCGCCGGGCAGCGCGGGCGGCAACGCCGCGTCGGGGGCCTGGTAGGGATTGGGGTCGTTCATTGCGCGCTCCTTGTGCTGTCGGAAAACGGGGTTGGAAAGGTCAGGTCTTGGGCAGGGTCACGCCGGTCTGGCCCTGGTACTTGCCGCCGCGATCCTTGTAGCTGGTCTCGCAGACGTCGTCGGCATCGGACTGGAAGAACAACATCTGCGCCACGCCTTCGTTGGCGTAGATGCGCGCCGGCAGCGGCGTGGTGTTGCTGAATTCCAGGGTCACGTGCCCCTCCCACTCCGGTTCCAGCGGGGTGACGTTGACGATGATGCCGCAGCGCGCATAGGTGCTCTTGCCCAGGCACACCACCAGGGTGTCGCGCGGGATGCGGAAGAATTCCACCGTGCGCGCCAGCGCGAAGCTGTTGGGCGGGATGATGCACTCGTCGGCCTCGATGTCGACGAAGCTCTTGGGGTCGAAGTGCTTGGGATCGACGATGGTCGAGTTGATGTTGGTGAACACCTTGAACTCGCGCGAGCAGCGCACGTCGTAGCCGTAGCTGGAGGTGCCGTAACTGACGATACGCTGGCCGTCGACCTGCTTGACCTGGCCCGGTTCGTAGGGCGCGATCATGCCGTGCTGTTCGGACATGCGGCGGATCCAGCGGTCGCTCTTGATGCTCATGGGGCTTCCTGATGCGGTGGCGGCAGGCCGCAGCCTGCGCGCCGGGAACGCGGCCGGCAGATGCGGCCGGTCGCAATGACCGGCGATTCTAGCCGGTCGCAGGGCGTTCGCGGCAGGCGCCGCGCGCCGCTCAGCGCAATGCCGCGGAGATCGGGATGGCGGCGCGCGGGCGCTTGCGCAGTTCCTCGGTCAGGCGCTGCGCGGTGGCCAGATAGGCCTGCGCCGCAGCCGACTCAGGCGCCGCGGCCACCAGCGGAGTGCCGGCGTCGCCCTGCTCGCGGATCGCGATCGCCAGCGGCAGCGAACCCAGCAACGGCACGCCGTACTGCTGCGCCATGCGCTGGCCGCCGCCCTCGCCGAACAGATGCTCGACATGGCCGCAGTGGCTGCAGGTGTGCACCGCCATGTTCTCGACGATGCCCAGCACCGGCACCTCGACCTTCTCGAACATCTTCAACGCCTTCTTCGCATCCAGCGTGGCGATGTCCTGCGGGGTGGTGACGATCACCGCGCCGGCCACCGGGATCTTCTGCGCCAGGGTCAGCTGGATGTCGCCGGTGCCGGGCGGCAGGTCGATCAGCAGGTAGTCCAGGTCGTCCCACAGGGTGTCGGCGAACAGTTGGGTGAGCGCCGAGGTCGCCATCGGCCCGCGCCAGATCATCGGCGTGTCCTGGTCCACCAGCAGCCCGATCGACATCGCCTCGATGCCGAAGGCGCGCATCGGCTCGATGCTCTTGTCGTCCGGGCTGTCCGGGCGCCCGCTCAGGCCGAGCATGGCCGGCACGCTGGGGCCGTAGACGTCGGCATCCAGCACGCCGACGCGCGCGCCCTGGCGCTGCAGGGCCAGCGCCAGGTTCACCGCGGTGGTGGACTTGCCCACCCCGCCCTTGCCGGAGCCGACAGCGATGACGTTGCGGATGCGCGGATGCGGGGCGAGCTTGGGCTGGACGGCATGGGCGGGGAGACGCGGGCGTTCGGTCATCGGGAAACTCAATAGAGAAGCGTCGGCAGCGCACGCCAGGGGCGGGCGCGGGACGAAAAGGAAACATGGACCGCGAACGCGGCCGCGGACAGCGGCAGCGTCGCGGGCCGCACAGACACATGACTATACAAGTGTGCCGGTGCGGGGTCCCGTGCCGCGGCGACGGGAGCGCTGGCGACTTTGCGCAAATCGCGCCCGGCGTCGGCGGCAACCTGCTTTTCTCCTCTCGGCGACCCTCGCCAGGGTCACCCGCGACACGGACGCCGGGATCGAGGCGCACCACGCCGCTGCGGGACCGCCCGCAGTCCCACGCCCCAGGATGGAGAAACGTACTCACCGAAATGGTGCGCTGGTGCCTGTGCCGCGCCGGCAGGCGGTCTCTCCAGCCCAGTTGGCGCAAGCCTTCCAACGCCTGGCCGCCGCCGACGCCACGCCAGTCAGCAACCTGTACAAACAACGCCCCGTAATGGTGCAAAGCAGCGCGAAATTTGTCTACGCGGGCGCTAGGACCCGGCGTTTGCCGACGTTTCCTGCCCGATCGCCGCACTTTTCGCTTGTAGACGAAAAAAGTGACAGCCACGTACAAACTTCGTTAAGTCCGTGTTACGTTTGGGTTGGTCGCAGGATGCGACCCCACTTTCAAGGCACATGTCGCGGCACGAGGCCCCTCGCCTTATCGATTGATTTTCGGGGATAGAGAAAGATGACTGCTCGTCATACTCGTAGTTTCAAGCACAGCCACCTGAGTGCCGCACTGGCCTCCGCCATGCTTGTTCCGGCCGCGTTCGCCGCCTTCGCGCAGGACGCCACGACCGATGACAAGACCGACAAGGCGACGAATCTCGACAAGATCACCGTCACCGGCTCGCTGATTCCGCAGACCGAGATCGAGGTCGCCACTCCGGTCACCACGATCAGCGCTCAAGAGATCAAGGCGCGCGGCTTCAGCACCGTCGCCGACGTGCTGCAGAAGAGCTCGTTCGCCACCGGCGGCGTGCAGGGCGGGCAGAGCTCGGGCACCTTCACCCAGGGCGCGAAGACGGTGAGCCTGTTCGGCCTGCCGCCGGGCTACGTGAAGTACCTGATCGACGGCCGTCCGATGTCGAACTATCCGGCGCTGTACAACGGTAGCGACACGTTCAACAACATCAGCGGCATTCCGATCGACCTGGTCGACCGCATCGAAATCCTGCCGGGCGGCCAGTCGTCGCTGTACGGCTCCGACGCGATCGCCGGCGTGATCAACGTCATCCTCAAGAAGAAGATGGACGGCGCGGTGTTCAGCATCCGCGGCGGCGGCTTCTCCGAGGGCGGCGGCAGCAACTTCCGCACCACCTTCGCCGACGGCTGGACCTCGGCCGATGGGCGCACCAGCATCCTGGGCGGCGTGCAGTACGAAGAGAAGGATCCGATCTGGGCCTACCAGCGCGACCAGACCAAGCAGTTCAATACCCAGGGCACCACCCCCCAGCTGGCGAGCCGCGATTTCCTGGTCTACAGCCCGTTCACCAGCTACAAGTTCTTGGATCCAGCCAGGTGCGGCAATGTGTCCGGCCTGTTCGGCGGTACCGAGGGGTTGCAGCAGCGTCCAGGCTTCGGCGACACCTACTTCTGCGGTTCCAAGTTCACGCCGGGCTACCGCACCCTGGACAGCGGCACCAAGTCGCTGCAGGCCTATATCCATGGTACCCATGACCTGAACGACAACGTCCAGTTGTATGGCGATGTGCTCTACAGCCACGAAGAGGTCAAGTACAACTCCGGCTCCAACTACATCTGGTGGGGCACCGCCGCTGATTTCGGCTACTACTACGATCCGAAGGTGGGCGACCTACTGAACCTGCAGCGCTCGTTCGCCCCGGAAGAAATGGGCATCAACGGCATCAAGGACACGATGAGCCGCGACAAGAGCGACTCGGTGCGCGTGACCTTTGGCGCCCAGGGCCAGCTCGGCCAGTCGAACTGGGACTACGATGCCGGCGTCACCTACACCCAGTACAAGTTGGAGGAGCGCCAGCTGGTCCGCTACAAGAACGCGATCGACCAGTTCTTCGTGAACCGTGTGCTGGGTCCGCAGCTCGGCCTGGATCCGCTGTACGGCGCCTACCCGGTGTATTCGCCGAACTATGCGGCGTTCTACTCGCCGATCAGTCAGGCGGACTTCGCCAGCTTCACCGGCCAGGCCACCAACAAGAGCAAGACCTCCGACGGCATGTTCCGCGTGCAGGCCACTAATACCAAGCTGTTCAGCCTGCCCGGCGGCGACGCCGGCCTGGCCGTGGTCGGCGAATACGGCAAGCAGAAGTGGGACTACGCGCCGGATCCGGTGATCCTCAATGGCGAAGTCTGGGGCCTGACCTCGGTGGCCGGCGGCGGCCAGCGCGACCGCTACGCGCTGACCTCGGAACTGCGCATGCCGGTGTTCGATCCCCTGACCATCACCCTGTCCGGGCGCTACGACGCGTACAAGGCCAGCGGTCGCACCATCGACAAGCCGACTTACGGCATTTCGCTGGAATACCGTCCGTTCGAGACCCTGCTGCTGCGCGGCAAGTACGGCACCGCGTTCCGCGCACCGACCCTGTCCGATCTGTACCAGGGCCAGAGCGGCTACTACAACAGCGTCGTCGACTACTACCAGTGCGCGCAGCGCGGCTACCTGCCGGGCAATACCGACAACTGCCCGCAGGCGTACTCCAGCCGTCAGTTCCGCGGTACGCAGTCCGGCAGCCTGGACCTGAAGCCGATCAATGCGGATGTGTGGAGCGCCGGCTTCGTGTGGTCGCCGGTGGACCGCATGGCGCTGACCGTCGACTACCTCAACTGGGACATCAATGATGAAGTGACCCAGCAGAGCGCCGATGGCTTGAGCCTGCAAGACTACCGCTGCCGCGCCGGCATCGACGATGCCAATTCTGCACTGTGTGAGCAGACAGCGTCGCAGGTGACACGCAATGCGGCCGGCCAGATCACCAACATCTACACGCCAAAGATCAACGTCTCCAACCAGAAGCTGGAGGCGGTCACCGCCTCGTTCCGCTACGGCTACGACCTGGGCCGTTGGGGCGATCTCAGCACCATCGCCAGCTACAGCGAGAACCTGCGCCATAAGTCCGTGCGCTACAAGGGCGACACGCCGGTGGATCTGCTGAACGATCCGTACTGGAGCACCGATCCGAAGCGCAAGGCCGACGCCTCGCTGACCTGGGACATCGGCAAGTTCTCGACCACCTGGTACGCGAACTGGTTCGACAAGACTCCAAACTATGCCCCGACGGTCAGCATCAAGGGGTACGGCGCCGATGGCGCAGGCAAGCTGCCTTCGCACATCACCCATAACGCCAGTGTCACCTACAAGGCGTTCGAGGGCATGGAGCTGTCGCTGATGGTGACCAACGTGTTCAACAAGATGCCCCCGCTCGACCCGACCTACCTGGGCAGCGCGCAGTGGGCGTACAACAACTACAACTTCGACGTGTACGGCCGTGCGTACTACCTGGAAATGCGTTACTCGTTCGGCAAGTAAGCCGACGCGCAGGTAGACATGGAGCCCACCCGCAAGGGTGGGCTTTTTTTTGCCTCGCCTTCGCGGCCTGCGCAGCCGTCCAGGTCAGCGCAGACGCCAATCCCTCTTGCGCGTTAGACAAGCTCCGTAAGGCTCGCGCGGTTTGCGCACGGCAGCGTTCCGATATCGTGTCAGCCAGCACCAATCGCCCATGATGTAATCGCGCCCAGCCGATCCATCGTCGCCGACGCGGAGCATCCGCGTCGGCATCCCCTGATGGCGCACTACGTTTTATGGAGCAGCCAATGCCACGTCGCGACTTCGATCCCGCCACCTTCGCCGCGGATGGGCGGCCGGCCACGCAGGCACGGCTGTTCGACGCGGACACGCCGCCGCCGTGGCACGGCGTCGTCGCCGGCGCCGCGTTGGGCGGCGCGGTCACCGTGCTGACCTACGGCACGGATGCGATCGGCGATGGCCCGCCGCGCCATGTCCATCCGTACGACGAGACCTTCGTGGTCCTGGTCGGACGTGCGCGTTTCTTCGTCGGCGACAGCACGCTCGAGGCCGCGGCTGGAGAGGTGGTCTTCGGCCCCGCCGGCGTGCCGCACCGATTCGAGAACCTGGGTCCCGGCCGCCTGCAGACGATGGACATCCATCATTCGCCGACCTGGATTCAGACCGATCTGGACTAGGCGACGCCGGCCAGGCGCATTGCGGCAGCGTCGCCACAGTCAGGACGCAATGCAAAACGCGTATTGGTCGTCACGCGCCACGAATGCAGCGCGCGTAGGCGCGCGCGCCGGATGCGACCGCCAGCGCGACAGCTCATGGAATCGGCAGGGATCGGCCGGGCGGCTGGCCCAGCCTTTTACGGATAGAACGCCGCCAACAACGCCTTCAGTTCCTGCAGATCCTCGCCGTAGCGCTGCCAGCGGCCCATGTAGGAACGCGTCATCGACGTGCGCACCTGCACCACGCTGGCGGTGGCCACCGGCGCCTGGTTCTGCTCGAAGCTTAGGCAGGCGTCGTTCCAAGGCAAACCGCAGAAGTCCAGCAGGCGGCGCGTGGTCGGCTCCTGCGCGGTCACCAGATCCTCGTAGTCGACCTGCAGGATGCGTTGCGGCAGCACCGCGTTCCAGTGCGCCATCAGCCGGTCGAACATCAGGAAGTAGCGGCCGACGTCCATCAGGTCGAAGGAATAGTCGTAGTACGGCGAGGACAGCGCGAACAACTGGCGGAAGTTGCTCAGGCAGGTGTCCATCGGATCGCGCCGCAGGCACACGATCTTCGCCTTCGGCAGCGCGCGTGCGATGTGGCCGGCGTAGAGGAAATTGTGCGGCAGCTTGTCCACGAAGCGCGGCTTCAACGCGGTCCCAGGGCGCGTGGATTCGACGTAGCCGCGGCCGAGCGCGCGCCAGTCCAGTCCCTGCACCTGGCTCAGCGTGGCGACGTCGAGGATCTCCGGCGACGGCGTGCCGGTCAGGCGCTTGAGCACCACCGAGAAGTTCTGCAGCTCGCCCGCCGAATGCACCTGCGGATGGCTGGACAGGATACGGTCCACCAGCGTGGTGCCGCTGCGCGGCATGCCGATCACGAAGATCGGTTCCTCGCTCTCGAAACCCGCCACCGGCGCGTCGTCGGCGCGGAAGGTCCGCTGCAGGGCGTCGAACAGGCGCGCGTCGCGCTCGGAGGTGTAGCCGCGCGCACGCTTGTGCACCGACTTTCCCTGCACATAGCCGCGGAACGCCGCGCGGTAATCGCCAAGGTCCTCGTGCTCCTTGGCCAGCGCCAGGTTCAGGTACAGCACCGCGTCGGGATCGTCGCCGGCCGACGCCAGCGCGGCGTCGAGCATCTCCAGATTGTTCTCTTCCGGCGTCCACTTGCGCAGTTGCGACAGCGACAGATACACCTTCCAGTAGCGCGGCTCCAGCGCGAGGCAGGCGCGGTATTCGGCCTCGGCCTCCTGCAGCTTTCCGGAGAACAGCAGCGAGGTCCCCAGGTTGTAACGGAAGCTGGCCTGCTGCGGCGCCGCCTGCACCGCGCGCGTGAACGCCTGCAGCGAGGCGGCGTGTTCGTTGACCTGGCTGTAGACCACGCCCAGCGTGTCCAGGGTATGCGCATCGGTGGGCTGCAGCGCCATCGCGTGATCGGCGAACCGGTGCGCATCCTGCAGGAACCGCCCCATCGCCAGCACCCGCGCCAGTTGCGCCGCGTAGTCGGCGCGCTCGGGATTCAGCGTCGCCGCCTGGTGCAGATGCACGGCCGCGGCCTGCATCTGCTGCAGCTCCAGCGCCGCCACACCGGCGACGAAATGCACGCCCGGATGCTGCGGCAAGGCCTGCAGCAGCAGCTGCGCGATCCGCAGCGCCTGCGGCCAGTCGCCGCGATTGAGCGCAGCGATGGCCTGGTTGTAGAGCTGAACCTGTTCGCTCATGGATGCGCCCGATCTCCCCTGGAAGGCTGGCCGCGACGGCACGCAGGCGCGCGCGGCAGTCTCCGATTATGACCGCAGCGCAGCATTCGCGTGCATGTGCGGCGTCTCCCGCCCGCGACTGACGCATGCAGCCGCAGCGGTGCGAAACGAGACCTGCGCAGGTCCAGACACCTCACGACAGGGGTTGCGCCACACGTGGCCCAAGCGAGCGACACGCCGAGGCTCCCTTTACAGCAAGCCCGCTTCAAAAACATGTCATGTAACGAAAATTTTTCGTTACTTTTCCGATTCGTTCATGCTACGGTCAAGAAACGTGAAACGGACCTCACACTCTCTACACGTACCTGTCCAGGAAGGGACCCGGGTACCGCACATGCATCAAGGGGAAATTTGTCAATGTCAGTCAAAGCACCGACTCCCAAGCGGAGTCTTCTGGTCGTTGCTGTGTCCGCCATTCTGGCCCTGCCTGTCGCACCGGCGCTGGCGCAAACCCAGGACCCGAGCCAGGAATCTGAAACGGAACAACTGACCGAGGCCACCGGCGCCAAGGCGCATACGCTGGACAAGGTGACCGTGACCGGCTCGCGCATCCAGCGCACCGAGGTCGAGGGTCCCTCGCCCGTCACCATCATTTCCGCCACCCAGATCGAGCGCGAAGGCTTCAACACCGTCTTCGACGCGCTGAGCACGCTCACCCAGGCGTCCGGCTCCACCCAGAACGAGCTGTTCCAGGGCGGCTTCACCCCCAACGCCAGCGTGATCAACCTGCGCGGGCTCGGCCCCGGCCGCACCCTGCTGCTGATCAACGGCCGCCGCGCCGCGGACTACCCGTTGCCCTATAACGGCCAGAGCAACTTCGCCAACTTCGGCAACATCCCGGCGGCAGCGGTCGATCGCATCGAGATCCTCGCCGGCGGCGCCTCGGCCATCTACGGCTCCGACGCGGTCGCCGGCGTAGTCAACATCATCCTCAAGACCAACTACGAGGGCGACCTGGTCAAGCTGCGCGGCAGCACCCTGACCCGCGGCGGCGGCGACACGGGCGACTTCCAGTGGATCGGCGGCAAGACCGGCGACCGCTGGAGCCTGACCTACGCCTTCGAGTACACCGCTGGCGAGCCGCTGTACGGCTACCAGCGCGACTTCATGGATTCGACGCTGGACAATCCGTTGCCGCCGGACTTCGTCGGCATCCAGCCGACCGGCACCATGCGCGTGCGCCGCCGTACCGGCTCGACCACCAACTCCTACTTCGCGCCGCCGGCCGGCGCCTGCGAACAGCTGGGCGACGAGTGGGTGCGCTGGAACTACCGCAGCGCCAGCGCCGCCGGCGCCATCACCAACCTCGGCCAGGCCTGCGGCACCTTCAAGGATCCGGCCTACCAGACCATCCGCAACGAGAACAACGACCTGTCCGGCTACGCCTACGGCACCTTCGATTTCGACGGCGGCATGCAGGGCTGGGCCAGCCTGCAGGCCTGGTCGTCCGAGTCCAAGTACACCTCGGGCACCCAGTTCTGGTCCGGCCGCACCAGCGGTGCGCTGTGGTTCGATCCCGGCTTCAACGCGCTGGTCGACGCGCAGCGCGTGTTCGCCCCGCAGGAAGCCGGCGGCGTCGAGCACCTGATGGCGCGCAACAAGGAGAAGTCCTACGACTTCGCCGCCGGCCTGCGCGGCAAGTGGGGCGAGCGCTTCGACTGGGATCTGACCCTGTCGCGCGCCGAGTACAAGGTCAAGGTCGACCGGCCGCGCCTGGTGGCGTCGGCGGTCAACGATTACTTTCTCGGCCAGCAGCTGGGCACCCGCGTGGTCGGCGGCGTCTCCTATCCGGTGTATCGCCTGAACCAGCAGCGCTACTACAGCGCACTGACCCCGGACGAGTTCGCGGCGCTGAGCACCACGGTCAAGACCGACGCCAACTCGCACGTCAACCAGGGCAGCTTCGTCCTCTCCGGCGACCTGTTCGAGCTGCCGGCCGGCGCGCTGGGCTTCGCCGGCATCGTCGAAGCCTCGCAGCAGGAGTACAAGCTCAACGCCGACCCGCGCATCCTGCCCGACTACACCGGCGCCGACCGTCCGTACAACCTCACCGGCACCGGCGGCGGCGGCAAGCGCGACCGCTATGCGCTGGGCGTGGAGCTGTCGATTCCGATCCTCAGTTCGCTGAAGGCGCACCTGGCCGGACGCCTGGACAAGTACGACGACGTCACCGCGGTGGATGACGCCAAGACCTGGAACGCCGGCCTGGAATGGCGTCCACTGGACAACCTGCTGTTCCGAGGCTCCTACTCCACCAGCTTCCGCGCGCCGGACCTGCACTACGTGTTCGCCGATCGCAGCGGCACGTTCTCCAGCATCTTCGACACCCGTCGCTGCCTGGAAAGCGGCCGCGCCGCGGCGCAGTGCCCGGCCTCGGACACCACGGTGAACTACACGGCGTACGGCGTGCGTCAGGGCACCACCGACCTGTCCGAGGAAACCGGCACTTCCTGGACCGCCGGCTTCGTGTGGGACGTGATCGACGGCCTGTCGGTCACCGCCGACTACTACGACATTCGCCTGAAGAACGTGGTGGCCGACATCACCTCCACCTACATCCTCGACGGCGAAGCCGGCTGCGTGACCGGGCTGACCCGCAACCGCAACCCGTTCACCCTGGGTGCGCCGGGCTCGGCGTTCTGCAACGACATGCTGTCGCGGGTCAGCCGCCTCAGCGCGCCGGGCACGCCGAACGATGGCCAGATCACCGAGATCCGCCGCGGTCCGATCAATCGCGCCTTCCTCGGCACCAAGGGCATCGATGCGTCGCTGGACTACCGCCTCGACACCGACCGGTTGGGCGACTTCCGCTTCCAGGTGGGCTACTCGCACACCCTCGAGCAGAAGTCGGCCGAGTTCAAGGGCGACCCGGTGCTCGACTACCGCGACGACCTGGGCAACTTCGACTTCCGCAGCCGCATCCGCACCACCGCGACCTGGCAGAAGAACGACTGGCAGGCAGCGGTGTTCATGATCCGCTACGGCAGCCTGCCGAACTGGCAGGAGAGCGGCCGCATCGCGCCGTACTTCATCTGGAACGCGAACGTGGGCAAGAAGCTGACCGACAAGCTGACGGTCAACTTCTACGTCAACAACGTGTTCGACAAGACCCACCCGAAGGACAGCGGCTACAACACGTATCCGTACTTCTGGCGCGCCTACAGCCCGTATGGCCGCGAAGTGGCGGCGGAGTTCCAGTACCGCTTCCGCTGAGCCGCGCCACCCGCAAGGAAGGTCAGCGAGAGCCCGGCATCCGGGCTCTCGCTGTGTGCAATCATGCAGAGGGATTCTCGTGAAACGACGCGTTGCTTTCTGTGCGTTGGGCCTGTGCCTGCTCGGCGGTATCGCCGCAGCCGCTCCTTCGCCCATTGCGGATTTCGTCAAGCGCCCCACCTACAGCGCGGTGAAGATTTCGCCTGACGGCCAATACCTGGCGCTGACCGTCGACCGCGGCGAGCAGGACGTGCTGACCGTGCTCGGCACCCGCGACCTCAAGCCGATCAAGGTCAACGTGCTACCGGACGGCAAGAGCGTGGGCGCGTTCTACTGGACCGGCCGCAAGCGGCTGCTGTTCACCGCGGTCAAAAAGGTCGGTTCGTTCGAGCGGCCGATGGGCACCGGCGAGTGGTTCGCGGTCGACGCCGACGGCGGCCAGCCGCGCACCCTGATCGAATACGGCACGCAGGGCGTCACCCAGCGCGGCAAGAGCGTGGGCCGCGAATCCTTCGCCCTGCTCGACACGCTGCGCGACGACGAGCAGAACGTGGTCATGCAGGTGCGCTACCCGCGCTCCTCGGAAGGCGCCGGTACCGAAGTGGTGATGATCGACACGCTCAGCGGGCGGCGCAAACCATTGGGCCGCGCGCCGAAGGCGAACTGCTCCATCGCCCTGGACGCCGCCAAGCAGCCGGCCTTCACCACCTGCCAGAGCGACAAGGATGAGGACACCGGCTACGACAGCCACAGCGAGGTGTACGCGCTGAAGAACGGCACGTGGGAACTGATCAATGCCAGCAAGGCCGACGGCGCGCGCCTGGACATCGCCTGGTCCACCGCCAACGGCCGCGTCTACGCCACCCGCGACGACGGCAAGGCGCCCGGTGCGTTCGGCTATCTGGATCCGCAGAGCGGGCGTTTCGTTTCGCTGTTCCAGGATCCCACCAGCGAGGTCGCGCGCGCCATCAACGCCACCGACGGCTCGGACACCGCGCTGGCGGTGGTCACCGAGGCCGGCGCGCCGCAGGTCAAGCTGATCGACGAGGCGCATCCGGATGCGGCGCTGTACGCCAGCCTGGCCGCGGCCTTTCCCGGCCAGTACGTCGACTTCGCCAGCGCCACCCGCAACGGCGACACGATCGTGGTTAGCGTGCGCAGCGACCAGAATCCGGGCGAGCTGTACCTGTACGAACGTGCCACCGGCAAGGCCCGCTTCCTGATGAAGAGCCGGCCGTGGATCGACGCGGCGAAGATGGCCACGATCATGCCGATCCAGTTCACCGCCCGCGACGGGCTGCGCATCCACGGCTACCTCACCGTGCCGGCCGGCGCGCAGGCCAGGCAACTGCCGCTGATCGTCAACGTGCACGGCGGGCCGATGGGGCCGCGCGACACCTGGGGCTTCCATTCCGAGGCGCAACTGTTCGCCAGCCGCGGCTACGCCACCCTGCAACTCAACTATCGCGGCTCCGGCGGCTTCGGCAAGGCGTTCATGGACCGCGCCTACGGGCAGTGGGACGGCGGCATCCTCAACGACATCGTCGACGGCACCCAGTACGCCATCCAGCAGGGCCTGGTCGACAAATCGCGCATCTGCATCTACGGCGGCAGCTTCGGCGGCTACGCGGCGATGATGGCGCCGGTGCGCGCGCCGGGCCTATTCCGCTGCGCGTTCGGCTACGTCGGCATGTACGACGCCAAGCTCCAGTTGCGGCTCAGCGACACCAGCAAGAGCGAGAGCGGCAGGCGCTACCTGCTGCGCGCGTTCGGCAGCAGCAGCGCCGAGCAGGAGCGGATGTCGCCGATCAACCACGTGCAGGCGCTGACGCTGCCGATCTACCTCGCCGCCGGCGCCCGCGACGATCGCTGCCCGCCGGAACACACCGAGGCACTGGCCAAGGCATTGCAGGACGGCGGGCATCCGCCCGAAGGCGTGATCGTGCAATCCGGCGAAGGCCACGGCTTCTACAAGGAAGACAACAACCTCAACCTCTACACCAGGATGCTGGCGTTCTTCGACGCGCATCTGAGCGGTTCCGCGGCACCATCCGACGCATCCGCACAGGCCGGCGCGCCCTGAACCGGAGCCCAGACAACGCCACGGCGCGCCGTCGTGGCCTGCGCGGCGCGCTGCACGCGCTGCGCCTTTCCCTCGCCCTGGTCGCCATGCCAGGGCTTTTTTTTGCCATGCCGCCGGGGTGGGTCGCCGCTCAGCCGCGCAACAGCGCCATCGCTGCGTTGTGGCCGGGCGCGCCGGTCACGCCGCCGCCGGGATGGGTGCCGGAGCCGCACAGGAACAGGCCCGGAATCGCGCCGCGGTACGCCGCCTGGCCGAGCATCGGGCGCGCACTGAACAACTGGTTGAGGCTCAGCGCGCCATGGAAGATGTCGCCGCCGATCAGCCCGAAGGTACGTTCCAGGTCCAGCGGACTCAGCACCTGGCGGCCCAGCACCGAGGCGGCGAAGCCCGGCGCGTAGCGTTCGACGGTGGCGATCATCAGGTCGGCGACCTCGTCGCGGTGCGTGTCCCAACTGCGCCCGTCCGGCAACTGCGGCGCCACGTGCTGGCAGAACAGGCTGGCCACGTGCTGGCCCGGCGGTGCCAGGCTGTCGTCCAGCGTGCTGGGAATCAGCAGTTCGACGATCGGTTCGCGCGACCAGCCGTGCCGGCGCGCGTCGAGGTACGCGCGGTCCATGTAGTCCAGGCTCGGCGCCAGCACGATGCCGGCGGTGAGGTGGTCGCCCGGTCCCGGCAGCGCACTGAAGCTGGGCAACTGCGACAGCGCCACGTTCATGCGGAACGTGCCCGAACCGCAGCGCCAGTGCGCCATCCGCTCGCGGGTGGCGGCCGGCACGTGCGCCGGATCGAGCAGGCCTTCGTACAGCAGCTTGGGGTTGACGTTGGCGACCACGTGCCGCGCCAGCACCCGCTCGCCCTGCTCGGTGACCACGCCGACCGCGCGCCCGCCCTCGACCAGGATCTCGCGCACGCCGGCATCGGTGCGGATGCGTGCGCCGGCCGCGGTCGCGGCGCGGGCCATGGCCTGGGTGATCGCGCCCATGCCGCCCAGCGCATGGCCCCAGGCGCCCTTCACCCCATTGCTCTCGCCGAACACGTGGTGCAGCAGCACGTAGGCCGATCCCGGCGTGTACGGGCTGGCGTAGTTGCCGACGATGCCGTCGAAGCCGAACAGCGCCTGCGCCGCATCGCTCTCGAACCAGCGCTGCAGATACTCGGCGGCGGAGATGGTGAACAGGTCCAGCAGGTCCTGGCGCAGCTCCGCATCCAGCGCATGCAGGCGGCGGCCGAGGCGGCCGGCGCGCAGCAGTTCGGGCAGCGCCTGCAGCCAGCCGCCGTCGGTGACGTTGGGCGGCGGCTGCAGCGCCAGCGCGCGCAGCACGTCGGCGATGCCCTCCAGCCGCGCCTCGTAGGCCGGCAGGCGCGCGGCATCGCGCGCGGAGAACTTGGCCAGTTCGGCCTGGGTGTGGCCGGCGCCGGTCAATAGATAACGCCCGTCCGGCAGCGGCAGGAAGTTGTTGCGCCGGCGCGGCACGATGCGCAGGCCGTGCGCGGCCAGGTCGAGATCGGCGATCACCTTGGGCTGCAGCAGCGACACCGTGTAGGACGCCACCGAGTTGCGGAAGCCGGGGTGGAACTCCTCCGTCACCGCGGCGCCGCCGACCACGCCGCGCCGCTCCAGCACCGTGACCTTCCAGCCGGCCCGCGCCAGGTAGGCGGCGCAGACCAGGCCGTTGTGGCCTGCCCCCACGATCAGGGCATCGCATGGCGGTTCGCGGGTCATGGCCGCATGGTAAGCCAGTGCCGGCGAGCCTGCCGACCGGCAGGCGGGGATGCCCTCTCATGGTCCAATGCCGGGGCCGCCCATGACCTTCGACACCCCTGAAACCTCCCGCGGCGGCGTAGAGTCTCGCCACGGCCCGAGCGGGCCATCCTTTTATCCACGTTGGCCTGGAGCCTGCCTGTGACCCTACGCAATCCCAAGATGCTGCTGTTGACCCTGGCCGTGAGCACCGCGCTGAGCGGCTGCGGCAAGCACGACGATGCCGCCCCCGCAGCCGATGCCGCCAAGCCCGCGACCGCCGCCCCGGCCGCCGCTGCGGCGCCGGCCGAGCTCAAGCTCGACACCAGCAAGCTGCCGGCCTACAACGCGTTCAGCGTCAACGACCTGGACGCCAGCAAGAACGCCTGCGACGACTTCAATGGCTACGTCAACGGCAAGTGGCTGGCCGCCAACGAAATTCCCAAGGACCGCAGCAGCTGGGGCGCGTTCTCGATCCTGGACGAGCGCTCGGTGGCCGTGCAGCACCAGCTGGCCGAACAGGCCGCCGCCGCGGCCAACCCGCAGGGCGTGGAAAAGATCGTCGGCGACTTCTGGTCCTCGGGCATGGACGAAGCCAAGATCAACGCCCAGGGCATCGAGCCGCTGAAGGCCGACCTGGCCGCGATCGACGGCCTCAAGGACGGCCCGGCGATCGCCGAGTACCTGCGCCAGAGCGCGGCCAAGGGCGAGAACGGCCTGTTCGGCTTCGGCGCCGAGGCCGACTTCAAGAACTCGACCATGAACATGGCCTACGCCATGCAGGGCGGCCTGGGCCTGCCCGACCGCAGCTACTACGTCGACGCCGACAAGCAGGACAAGCTCAAGGCCTACCAGGCGCACGTGGCCAAGGTGCTGGAACTGGCCGGCGTGCCGGCCGCCGACGCGGCCAAGCAGGCGCAGGACGTGGTGGCGCTGGAAACCCGCCTGGCCAAGGTGTCCAAGTCCAGCGAGCAGCTCTCGCGCGACGCCGAACTGGCCTACAACCCGGTCACCCCGGCCGATGCCGACAAGCTGACCCCGAACTTCCCCTGGACCAAGTTCTTCGAGTCGCAGGGCGTGGCCGTGCCGGAGAAGTTCTCGCTGGCGATCCCGGCCTTCCACCAGGAAGTGAGCAAGGCGCTGGGCGACACCGACCCGTCGGTGTGGCGCGCCTACCTGCGCTTCCACACTGTGGACAGCGCCTCGCCGTACCTGAGCGATGCCTTCGCGCAGGAAAACTTCGCCTTCTACGGCAAGGAACTCAACGGCCAGGCGGAGATGAAGCCGCGCTGGAAGCGCGTGCTCGGCAGCATCGAGAACGGCGCCGGCGAGGCGATGGGCCAGATGTACGTCAAGGTCGCCTTCTCGGCCGATGACAAGGCCAAGATGCAGCAACTGGTGCAGAACCTGAGCCAGGCGCTGAAGGCGCGCCTGGAGAAGCTGACCTGGATGAGCGACGAGACCAAGGCCAAGGCCCTGGAGAAGTGGAAGACCTTCACCCCGAAGATCGGCTACCCGGACAAGTGGCGCGACTACGCCAGCCTGAGCACCCAGCGCGACAGCTACCTGGACAACGTGCGCGCCGCCACCGCGTTCAACTACAAGTACAACCTGGGCAAGATCGGCAAGCCGGTGGACAAGACCGAGTGGGGCATGACCCCGCAGACGGTCAACGCCTACTACAACCCGCTGCAGAACGAGATCGTGTTCCCGGCGGCGATCCTGCAGCCGCCGTTCTTCGACCCCAAGGCCGACGACGCGTTCAACTACGGCGGCATCGGCGCGGTGATCGGCCACGAAATGACCCACGGCTACGACGACCAGGGCGCGCGCTTCGGGCCGACCGGCAACTTCGAGAACTGGTGGACCCCGGCCGACGCCAAGAAGTTCTCCGCGCTCACCGGCAAGCTGGTGCAGCAGTTCGACGGGTACGAGGTCGACGGCAAGCACGTCAACGGCAAGCTGACCCTGGGCGAGAACATCGCCGACCTGGGCGGCATCACCACCGCCTACGACGCCATGAAGAAGGCCACCGAGGGCAAGGACGACCCGAAGGTCGGCGGCATGACCCGCGACCAGAACTTCTTCATCAACTGGGCCACCGTGTGGCGCACCAAGTACACCCCGCAGAACGCGATGGTGCGCCTGACCACCGACCCGCACGCCCCGGCGCAGTTCCGCGCGATCGGCGCGCCGTCGAACCTGGAGGCCTTCGCCACCGCGTTCCAGTGCAAGCCGGGCACGCCGATGGTGCGCAGCGGCGACAAGCGCGTGGTGATCTGGTAAGCGACAGCGTCACCGTCGTCTCGCGAAAAGGCCCGGCATGTCCGGGCCTTTTCTTTGCGTGGCTGCCGGCCTGCGACAGCGGCGGCGCTGCCGCCCGCCCTGCCCGGCCGCCGGTGCCCGTGGTTGCCGGCGTCCCTCGCTGAATCCGGTTGGCACCTGCACGCGCGTCATCGCCACAGTTGCACACCGCGGCTTGTTAAACTCCGCCGACTTTAATCCTGACCGGATGCGTTCCCGATGCCCAATGCCCGTCCGCTTGCCCTCGCCGTCGCCCTCGGCCTGATCGCCCTCGCCTCCGCCGCCGATGCCGCGCCCAAGAAGAAGCGCGCCGCCGCGCCCAAGGCCCCGCCGATCAGCGCCGCCTGCAGCGACTTCTACGACGATGCCAACGCCGACTGGCTGAAGCAGAACCCGGTGCCGCAGACCGGCGCCGTCACCGCACTGGGCCAGCTCGCCGAGCGTGCGCAGCAACAGCAGCGCGACCTGCTCGACGCCTCCATGCAGTCGCCGCAGAACGCGGTGCAGAAGGCGCTGGGCGACTTCTGGGCCAGTGGCCTGGACGAGGCGGCGGTGGAGAAGGACGGGTCCAACCCGATCGCGCCGCTGCTCGGCCGCATCGATGCGATCAAGAAGGCCAAGGACGTGCCGGCCTCGATCGCCGCGCTGCACCAGATCGGCATCCCGGTCGCGTTCAACTTCGGCGCCGACGTCGACCTGAAGGCGCTTGACCGCCACATCGGCTACTTCATGCAGGGCGGCATGGGCCTGCCCGACCCGGCCTTCTACACCCGCACCGACGCCGACACCATGGCGCTGATGGGCCGCTACCGCACCTACGTCAAGCAGATCCTGACCCTGACCGGCACCCCGGCCGACCGGCTCGAGGCCGACGCCCAGTCGGTGCTGCAGATCGAGACCGCGCTGGCGCGCAGCGCCAAGTCGCTGGCCGGCATCAACAACCCGTTCAACAACTACGCGCCGATCTCGACCAAGGAGTTGAACAAGCAGTACCGCAACCTGCAGCTCGACGCCTTCCTCAAGGCGCAGGGCGTCAACGACGACCTGGTGTCGATGGCCGACCCGGACATGTTCAAGCAGCTCGACGGCATGATCGTCAGCATCAAGCCCGAGCAGTGGAAGGCCTACCTGCGCTGGCGCGTGGGCGATGCGATGGCGCCGTACCTCTCCAAGAGCTTCCGCGACGCCAGCTTCGAGTTCCGCGGCCGCGTGCTGCAGGGCCAGGTCGCGCCACCGCCGCGCTGGGCGCAGGTGCTGGACGCGATCAACGTCGCCGCCGGTCCGATGCTGGGCCGCGAGTACGTGGCGCGCTACCTGTCGGCCGACACCCGCCGCCAGGCCGAGACCATCGCCGGCCAGATCCGGGACGCGCAGATCGCCGCGGTCAAGCGCAGCACCTGGCTGAGCGAGCCGGCGCGCACCGAGGCACAGGCCAAGCTGGCCGCGCTGAAGATCGAGATCGGCGCACCGCGCCGCGACCTCGACTACACCCTGCAGCCGATGGGCCGCGGCAGCTTCGGCGGCAACATGCTGATCGCCTCCACCTGGCGCCACCGCGAGGAGATGAAGCGCATCGGCAAGGGCAATGCCGACCGCCGCTGGGACGTGCTGCCGCAGCAGCCGGCGCTGACCTACGACCTCGCGCAGAACCGCCTGATCGTCACCGCCGCGGTGCTGCAGCCGCCCGTGTATGCGGCCGGCAGCGACGGCGCGGCGCTGTACGGCGCCTACGGCGCGATGGTCGCGCACGAGCTGATCGGCGCCATCGACAGCAAGGGCAGCCTGGTCGACGCGCAGGGCCAGTTGCGCAACTGGTGGACCCCGGAAGACAAGAGCGCCTGGAACGCGCTGGCCGCCCGTACCGCCGCCCAGTACGGCGCCTACGACTTCCCCGGCGTGAAGGGCGCCAAGGTCAACGGCCCGCTGACCCAGGACGAGGACCTGACCGACATCGGCAGCGTCGAACTGGCCTGGCAGGCTTACAGCGCGGCGCAGCCGGCGGCCAGCGAGGCCGGCAAGCAGGCGTTCTACAAGGCCTGGGCCGGCCTGTGGGCGCAGCAGCTGTCGCCGACCGACGCCGTGCAGCGGGTCACCGCCGACGTGCACGCACCGGGCCGCTGGCGCACCAACGGCGCGCTGGCCAACCTGCCCGCCTTCGCCGCGACCTTCACCTGCAAGCCGGGCCAGCCGATGGTGCGCAGCGAGGCCGAGCAGATCCACCTGTGGCCGTGAGCCGGCGCCGGCGCTAGCCGCCGGCCAGGCACACAGCACGACGGCGCGGGCAACCGCGCCGTCGTGCGTTCAGGGGTCGGGAAATGCATCGGCTGCTGTGCCGGCGATGCACAGCAGGCAGCAACGCCTTGCGGTGAAAAATTGATTACCCCCTCCTACCGGGGCGACAGGGCACGGCGTGCGCGCCACTGGCGCGCGTGCCCTGGAGCGCCCGCGTCGCAAGCGCGGGCCGGGGCGCGAAGCGGGGGTTGGGGTGAGGGTACGGCGCGCGTAGCGCATGCGCCGCGCCGGCAATGCGAGGCTTCGCCCGTACCCTCATCCGCCCCTGCGGGGCACCTTCCCCCGCAAAAGGGGCCATGGTCCCGACGGGAGAAGGGAAAAGCCGATTGCCCCGCGCGCGCCGCGTGAAGTTGCGCTTGCGCGATGCGGTCGCTGCGCTCAGCGCACGATGCGCGGGCGCGGCGGCTTGCGCTTGCCGAACGGCGGCTGGCCGCGCCAATAGCGGATCATCAGCCAGCCGAACAGCATGCCGCCCAGATGCGCGAAATGCGCCACGCCCGGCTGCCAGCCGGTGAAGCCCAGCAGCAGTTCCAGCGCACCGAACACGATGACGAAGGTCCGTGCCTTCATCGGGATCGGCGGGAACAGCAGCACCACCCGCTGGTTCGGGAACAGCATGCCGAAGGCCAGCAGCAGGCCGAAGATGCCGCCGGAAGCGCCCAGGGTCGGATACGGCTCGCTGCCGTTGCTGAGCATCCACCAGCCGACCAGCAACTGGCACAGGCCGGCGCCGACCACGCAGACCAGGTAATAAGTCAGGAAGCGCTTGTTGCCCCAGGTCTGCTCCAGCGGCCCGCCGAACATGTACAGCGCCAGCATGTTGAACAGCAGGTGCGAGAAACTGCCATGCAGGAAGCCGTAGGTCAGCAACTGCCAGAGCTGGAAGTTCTCCCCCGGCGAGAACGCATCGAAGGCACCGATCGGCCACAGCATGAAGGGCGAGAACGTGTCCGTGCCGAGCAGCATCTGCAGCAGGAACACCACGACGTTGCCGATCAGCAGCGCTTGGGTGACGGGCGGAAGTCTGGGAAACATGGTCGGGTCCGTGGCAACTGTCCCCATCATAGCCGCTCGCCGGAGACTCCTTGCCGAAACATCGCCTGCGCTTCGCACCCCGACGCTCACCCCAACTCCTCGCCCGGAGGGAAAGGGGCTTGTACTCCCTTCTCCCGTAGGGAGAAGGTGCCCCGAAGGGGCGGATGAGGGTACGGGCGCAGCCTCGTGCAGTTGAAACACCGCATGCGCTTCGCGCCCGACCCTCACCCCAACCCCTCTCCCGCAGGGAGAGGGGCTTGTACGTCCCTTCTCCCTCCGGGAGAAGGTGCCCCGAAGGGGCGGATGAGGGTACGGGCGCAGCCTCGTGCAGTTGAAACACCGCATGCGCTTCGCGCTCCGATCCTCACCCCAACCCCTCTCCCGCAGGGAGAGGGACTTAGTGCTTCCTTTTCCCTTGGAGGCCGGCCGCCGCAGTTCTCCTGGATGTCGCTACCGCGGCCCCCACACCTCGGCATCGAGATCGCGCACCGGCGCCGGCGCACGCTTCACCCGTCCACTCTGCACCACCACGCCTTCGGCGCGCAGGCGCTGGCATTGTTCGCGGTAGCCAGGCGAGCCTTCCGGAAAGGCGATGCGGCCGTCGCTGCGCAGCACCCGGTGCCAGGGCAGCGTGGCGTCGGCGTTGCCGCCGAGCAGGCGTGCGACCAGGCGTGCGCGTCCCGGCAAGCCGGCCAGCATCGCCACTTCGCCATAGCCGCGCACTTGCCCCGGTGGAATCGCCCGGATCGTTACCAGGATCCGCGCATGCGCCTCGGCCGCCGTCATCGTCGCGACCGGCGCCGACGCATCCGCTGCGGGCAACCGCCGTGCACTCATGCCGGCTGCGCCCGCACGGGACGAGACACCAGCAGCACTCCGACCAGCACCAGCACGGTGCCGGCGATCTGCCACGGCCCCATCGCCTCGCCCAGCAGCAACACGCTGAGCACGATGGTCGAGACCGGGCCGAGCATGCCGATCTGCGACGCCAGCGCCGAGCCGATGCGCTGCACCGCCAGCATCGTCGCCAGCACCGGCACCGCCGTGCACAGCGTGCCGTTGAGCAGCGACAGCGCATAGACCGGCGCCGGCAAGGCCAGCGCGTGCAGCGGCCGCAGCAGCAGGAACTGGGCGATGCACAGCGCGCAGGCAACCAGGCTGGCATAGGCGGTCAGTCGCACCGCGCCGACCCGCGCCACCAGTTGGCCGCTGCCGACCAGATACGCCGCATCGGCCAGTGCGCTGCCGAACACCAGCAGGCTGCCCCAGGCGGTGCGCGCGCCGCCGATGCGCAGGTCGTGGCCGAACGCCAGCAGCACGCCCAGATAACTCAGCGCCAGCGCCCACAACTGGCGCCGGTGCGGCCGTCGCCGCCACAGCAGCACACCGATCAGCAGGACCAGGGTCGGAGTGAGGTACAGGATCAGCCGCTCCAGGGTCGCGGTGATGTAGGCCAGGCCGAGGAAGTCCAGGAAACTGGCCAGGTAATAGCCGAGCACGCCCAGCGCGACGATCCGCCAGCGATCACCCGGCTGCAGCGGTGGCGCACGCCGCGCCGCCCACAGCGCCATCGCCGCGAAGCACGGCAGCGCCACCAGCATGCGCAAGGCCAGCAGGGTTACCGCATCGACGCCGTAGCGGTAACCGAGCTTGACGATGATGGCCTTGCCGGAAAACGCGATCGCGCCGCCGGCGGCGAGCAACACGCCGCCCAGGCTGGCCTGCGTGGCGGTGGGGGCGACGGCAGTGGGCGCGCCGGGCGCGCTCATCGCGCAGCGCCACGGCAAGGAGAAGAGGACACGTGCATGCCGCCATTCTACGGCGCTGCGGTCGGCCAGCCGTCGGATCGCCGCGGCCTCAGCGCCTCAACGCATCAGCACCACTTCCTCGGCCGAGGTCGGATGGATCGCCACGGTGTCTTCCAGTTGCTGCTTGGTCACGCCCAGCTTCAACGCGACCGCGAAGCCCTGCAGGATCTCGTCGGCGCCATCGCCGAGCAGGTGGATGCCGACCACGCGCTCCTCCGCGCCGACGCACACCAGCTTGAACAGGCTGCGCTGCGGCGAGTCGGCCAGCGCCTGCAGCATCGGCCGGAAGTTGCTGCGGTACACGGTGACCGCGTCGGCGCCATAGCGCTCGCGCGCCTGCTCCTCGCCCAGCCCCACCTGGCCGAGCGGCGGGTGCGAGAACACCACGCTGGGCACGTTCTCGTAGTCCAGCCGCGCCTGCGGCCGGTCGCCGAACACGCGGTCCATCAGCTTGCGCCCGGCGGCGATCGCCACCGGGGTCAGGCCGACCTTGCCGGCCACGTCGCCGATCGCGTACAGCCCCGGCACGTCGGTGTTCTGGTACGCGTCCACCACGATCTCGTGCTTGTCGCCCAGACGCACACCCAGCGCTTCCAGACCGAGGTCGCGCGTGTTGGGACGGCGGCCGATCGCGAAGAACACACGATCGACGCGCTCACCTGGCTGTCCCTGCGCATCGACCACGCACAGGTCCTCGCCGTTGCGACGCAGGGCGCTGGCGCGGTAGCCGAAATGCAGGCGCACGCCCTGGTGGCGCAGATTGTCGGCGAGCTGCCGCGCCAGTTCCGCGTCGAACCGCTCCAGCAGACGCTCGCCCTGCACGTACAACTCCACGCGACTGCCCAGCGCCTGCAGCAGTCCGGCCAGTTCCACCGCAATGTAGCCACCACCGACGATGGCCACGCGCGGTGGTGCCTCGCACAGATTGAAGAAATCGTCGGAGATCAGGCCCAGTTCGGCGCCTTCGATATTCGGCCGCGCCGCATGCGCGCCCGTGGCGATCACCACGTGATTGGCGCTGACCCGCACGCCATCGTCGCATTCGACGGTGTGCGCATCGATCAGTCGCCCGCGCCGCGGGATCAGCACCACGCCATCGGCATCCAGGCGCCGCCGGTAGCTGGCGTGGATGTTGCCGATGTAGCCCTGGCGATGCGCCACCAGTTCCGCCCACGACAGCGTGGCCTCGGGAATGGCGAACCCGACCGCGCGCGCCAGGTCGATGCGTTCGACCAGGTCCGCCGCCAGCCACATCGCCTTCTTCGGCACGCAGCCGACGTTGACGCAGGTGCCGCCGAGCGCACTCGGCTCCAGGATCGCCACCCGCGCGCCATGGCTGGCGGCGCGGAACGCGGTGGCCAGGCCGCCGGAACCGCCGCCCAGCACCAGCAGGTCGTAATCGCGGATCGGCGCGCTCATGGCGCACGCTCGGCGCGCGGCGGGGTGGCATCGCTGGCGGGCATGCGTCCGCCTCTGACATCGTCCATCGGTGGTCCTGTCGCTCACATCGGTCGCCGCGGAGCATGCCATGGCCAGCCGCGCGGCAGATGTGAGGACGCCGCCGCGCCTGCGCTCAGACCGCGTGGCGGCGCATGGGCTGCCAGCGCAGATAGCTGGCCGAACGCCACAGCCACTCCACCGGACCGAAGCGGAACCGCTGCAGCCACCAGTGCGACAGCGCCACCTGCAGTGCGAACAGCACGACCGCGAACGGGATCTGCCAGGCACGCGGCAATTGCTCGAAATAGCCGAAGCCATAGCCGTAGAACAGCGTCGTGCACACCAGCGACTGCAGCAGATAGTTGCTCAGCGCCATGCGCCCGGCCGGCGCCAGCCATTGCAGCGCGGGCGCGGCGCGCACCAGCCAGGCCGCATAGCCCAGCGCCATCAGCCCACTGGCGATGCTGGCCAGGGCATAAGCGCAGGTCAGGCGCAGATCCAGCCGCGCCGGGTCCATCCACGGCTCCAGCCGGAAGCTCAGCAGCATCAGCGCCAGGCCCAGCGGCAGCACGCCCCAGCGCAGCACGGCGAGCAACCGCGGGAAGCGCTGCGGCTGCGCAGCCAGGCCGCTGCGCACGCACCAGGCGCCGAGCAGGAACATGCCGAAGATGGTCGGCGCATTGAACAGCAATGCACTCAGCGATTCGACCAGGTCGCGCGCGCGCTGCGCGGTGGCCTGGACATAGCTGCCGTGGCCGAACACCTCACGCTGCTGCGCCAGCGCCGCAGCGCTGTGCTGCGCCTGCTCGGCCATGTCGCGGTGCCACTGCGCCGCACCGTGCGGGTCGGCCTGCGCGGCCGTGGCGGCAGCGCCGATCAACAGCCACAGCGCCGGCGCGAACAGGTAGACCACCAGCGCCATGCCGGGCAGCCAGCGCGTGGGCGCCTCGCGGAACGCCAGCAGCATGAACGCCAGCAGCGCGTAGCTGACCAGGATGTCGCCGGACCACAGCAGCAGCGCATGCAGCAGGCCGATCAGCAACAGCCCCGCACTGCGGCGCAGGAAGAAACCGCCGAACGGCCGCCGCGCGGTCTCGGCGCGCTGCGCCATCACCGCGAAGCCCATGCCGAACAGCAGCGAGAACAAGGTGTAGAACTTGCCCTGCACCAGGATGTAGACCAGCGCGTCGGCGATGCGGTCGGCGCCGCGCAGCGCCGGATCCAGGCCGGTCATCGCCGCGTCCAGCGGACCGACGAAGCCCTCGATGTTCATCAGCAGGATGCCCAGCAGGGCGAAGCCGCGCAGCACGTCCAGGGTGGCGATGCGCTCGGCGGGCGCGACGGGCTGCAACACGGGGGCGGAAGTGGCCAAGGCGGCACCGGACGGAAGGCCGGCGATGTCCCTCGCCGCGATCAAGAGGGCCGCCGGCGTCCGCGGCGGCGCGACGGCACCGCTGCGCGCGGCGCCAGGGCCGACGGCACCGGCGCGACCGGTGCCGCGGCCAGGACCATCAGTGCTGGTGGCCGCCGTCGCCGTGCACGTGGCCGTGCTCGATCTCTTCGGCGCTGGCCTCGCGCACGTCGACGATCTCCACGTCGAAGTGCAGGTCCTTGCCGGCCATCGGATGGTTGAGGTCGACGTCGACCACGCTCATGCCGACCTTCTGCACGGTCACCGCGCGCGGGCCGAAGTTGGTCTGCAGCACCACCTGGCTCCCCGGCTGCAGCTTGGCCGCGCCGAAATGCTTCTTCGGCACGCGCTGGCTCAGGCCCTCGCGGTATTCGCCGTAGGCGTCCTTGGCGGCCACGTCGACGCCGAAGCTGTCGCCGGCCGCCTTGTCCATCATCGCGTTCTCCAGGCCCGGGATGATGTTGCCGTGGCCGACCAGGATCACCAGCGGATCGCGGTCCTTGGAGCTTTCGATCGGTTCTTGACCGACCCCCGAAACGGTGTAGTGGAAACGGACGACGCGGTCTTTTTCGATCTTCATGTGCACTCTGCGCTGTGGCTGCCGGGGGCAGACGGGATGGGCGGCTTGTCGGCCGCCGGGAGCGCCGCCATGATGGCGGCCTTCTGAGGTCGCGCATTATCCCGGCTCCATGCACAACACGCCAGTTTCACCGCGCGGCCGCCGCGCGTTTCCGTGGTGGCTTCCGCTGCTGTGCGCCGCCGCGCTGGCGGCCTGTGGACGCCACGAGGTCCGCCACACCCGGCCGGCGCCGGTGGCGGTGCGCGAGTGGCCGCAGGTGCAACCGGCCGACCCGGGCGCGGCAAACGCGGTGCTGATGCGCGCGCTGGGCCTGGTCGGCACCCCCTATCGCTACGGCGGCAATACCCCCGAGTCCGGATTCGACTGCAGCGGCCTGGTCGCCTACGTCTATCGCGACATGCTCGACCTGCGGCTGCCGCGCACCTCGCGCGAGCTGGCCGCGGTGCAGGGGCCGAAGATCGACCCGCAGCGCCTGAGCACCGGCGACCTGGTGTTCTTCGGCAGCGCAGGAAATGTGACGCACGTCGGAATTTATGTCGGCGAAGGCCGTTTCGTTCACGCCCCCAGCACGGGCGGGACGGTGCGCCTGGATTCGTTGGATGGCGCCTACTGGCGGGACCATTACACCGGCGCAAAGCGGGTTTTGCGCTGATGTGTGATTTCGCCCACATTCATAATTACGAAAATTTAACCTTATTTGAACTTCCTATTTCTGTCTACAAGGCATGATCCCCCATCGTTTTATTTTGTGATCCAAGCGTGACGACCGAAGCCCAGACCTCTCCAGGCAAGACCGCCGTTCCCCGCCGGACCGCTTTCCGCCTCTTTTGCACCGCCTCGCTCTGTTTCACGGCCCTCCCGGCCCTGGCCCAGTCCGCTCCCGCCGACACCGTCGTCCCGGAAGCGATCGCGACCGTCGCCCCTGCTCCCGCACCGGTGAGCACCGTGGCGAACACCGCTGCAGCGAGCACGCCGACCGCCACCGCCTCGGCCAAGCCGGCCGCCGCCGCACAGGCCCCTGCGCCGTCGCGCAGCAAGGCCGACGCCGCCGCCACCGCCACGCTGGCCGCCCTGCTGCCGCACCTGGCGGCCAACGACACCATTCCGCTGATGGACCGCTCGGCCATGTTCGCCGGCGACATCAGCCGCCTGCTGGCCAACTACGACGTGTCCCAGCCGGTCCCGCGCGAAGGCGTGGTGCCGGGCGGCGACAAGGTGCAGTCGGTGCTCAAGCGCGCCATGGCGCTGCTGGGCACCCCGTACCGCTGGGGCGGCGAGGACACCGAGGGCTTCGACTGCAGCGGCCTGGTCGGCTACGTGTTCCGCACCGCGCTGGGCATCGAGCTGCCGCGCGTGTCGCGCGAGATGGCCCGCGAGGCCAACGCCCAGCTGATCAAGGACCGCGACGCGCTGGCCCCGGGCGATCTGGTGTTCTTCGGCCGCAAGGGCCGCGTCGACCACGTCGGCCTGTACGTCGGCGAGGGGCGCTTCCTGCATGCTCCCAGCCGCGGCAAGGACGTGCGCGTGGACACGCTGACCTCCGGCTACTGGGGCGAGAAGTTCGTGCAGGCGCGCCGCGTGGCGATGTAAGCCACTTCGGCTGCAGGCACCAAGAAAGGCCGCTGGCGACAGCGGCCTTTTTTTATGCGGCCGAGTGTCGCCGCTGCCGCTGCGGTTCGCGCCGCCCGGCTGGAGCGTCATCGCGACCGTCCGCAGTGCCCGCCGGCACGCTACGCTGGCCCGCCTCGATCGCGTCACCGGGACTTCGATGACACCATGCCCCTCGCCTGCCCCGCGGTCCTGCCGTGCCGATGAGCACCGCGGCCGGGCCGCGTCCTGGCCGCGCCGACAGGTGCTGCGCTGATGCCGCCCGCGCCCACCCTGCCCACGCCCGCCCAGGCGCTGGCGATCGCGCGCTCGCTGCTGTCCACGCGCTACGCCGATGCCGCCTTCGGTTTCGCCGCCGGCTCGATCCTGCGCGGCGAAGGCACGCATCTGTCCGACATCGATCTGGTGGTGGTCTACGACAGCCTGCCGGCCGCACGCCGCGAATCGTTCCTGGCCGAGGGCGTGCCGGTCGAAGCCTTCGTGCACGATCCGGGCACGCTGGCCTGGTTCGTCGATGAAGATGCGGCCCGCGGCCGCCCAGCCTGCTGCACATGATCGCCGAGGGCACCCTCGTCGGCACCGCGACCGAGTCCGCACGCACCCTGCAAGGCCAGATCGCCGCGCAGCTGCATGCCGGGCCGCCGCCGCTGACGCAGGCGCAACGGGACGCGCTGCGCTACGAGATCACCGACCTGGTCGACGACCTGTGCGGCGAGCGCAGCGCCGCCGAGATCGTCGCGATCAGCGCCCTGCTGCATCCGCGCCTGGCGGAACTGGCGCTGCGCGGACGCGGCCACTGGTACGGCAGCGGCAAGTGGGTCCCGCGCCTGCTGGCACGCATGGACCCTGCCCTGGGCGGGCGCTTCGACCAGGCCTTCGCCGCACTGTTCGCCAGCGCCGACCGCGCGCCGGT
This sequence comes from Xanthomonas sp. 3498, assembly GCF_014199795.1. Taxonomy (NCBI): domain Bacteria; kingdom Pseudomonadati; phylum Pseudomonadota; class Gammaproteobacteria; order Lysobacterales; family Lysobacteraceae; genus Xanthomonas; species Xanthomonas sp. 3498. The sequence goes on along the minus strand of NZ_JACHOH010000006.1, from coordinate 219,407 downwards.
GCTGGCGCTGGCACAACAGGAACTGGCCGTGCACGGCGGCCGCCTGTTCGACGGCGATTGCCGCACCGCGCCTGCGGACTGGCGCGCCTGAGCCAGCGCGCGGGCGCGCGCCCTCAGCCGTGGTAGTGGGCGATGGTGTCCTCGATGCCCTTGCTCAGCTCCATCACCTTCTGCGCGTACTCGGCCAGGCGATGGTCTTCCGGCGTGTCCGGATGCCAGGCCGGCACCGCGGTCGGGCGGCCTTCGACGCCGTCCAGGGCCACGAACACGATGATGCAATGGGTGCACAGGCGCGGTTCGCCGCCCATCGGGTCGCGGGCGCGCACTTCGATGGCGAAATGCATGCTGCTGGTGCCGGTGTGGACCAGCTTGGCGCTGACCGTGACCATGTCGCTGATGCGGATCGGCGAGACGAAGCGAATGCCGCCCACCGCCACGGTCACGCTGTAGTGGCCGCTCCAGCCCACCGCGGCGGCGTAGCCGACCTGGTCGATCCACTTCATCACCACGCCGCCGTGGACCTTGCCGCCGTAGTTGACGTCGATCGGCTCGGCCAGGAAGCGGAAGGTCAGTTCGCGTTGGGTGCCGCTCATCGGGAGTCCATGCAGGGGAAGGAGGCGGCAGTCTGCCATGCGCCGACGCCGCCAATCGCAACGGCGCCGCAATGGCCTGCCGCCACGGCCGCACTGGGGCGGCCGGCGGCGTCGGCTACGCCGCGGTCAGCGCCAGGTTGTCGCGCTTGCGGATGCACAGCCACGGGAAATGCGGCTGGCGCCAGCGCAACGCGCGCAGGCAGCGCGCGGACAGGCGGCGTGGGTCGAACAGCCGGCGCAGCACGATGCCGTCCAGCGCCGCGTCGGTGTGCTGGTGGTATTGCTGCGCCAGCTCGGCGCAACCCAGGTCGCTGAAGTAACGCAGGCTGCGCGCGGCGCTGGCCCGGGCCTGGTCGGCGTCGGCGTAGAACGGGCTGTCGAGGATGTGCAGTTCGCCATCGTGCTGCAGCAGCTCCAGCAGACGCGCGATCAGCGCACGCGGATCGGCGAAGTACTGGAGGCAGGCCGGCACCACCACCACATCGAACCGCTGCGCCGGCAGCGGCAGGCGCAGGATATCGCCGGCGACGAAGCTCAACCGCGGCGCGTCGGCGAACACCCGCGCCGCCTGCGCCAGTTCGGTGCGGTTGACGTCCACGCCGCAGACCTCGCGCTGCAGGCCGCTGGCCAGGCGATGCGACAGCCAACCGTTGCCGCAGCCCAGCTCCAGCAGCGGACCGTCGCCACCGCGCGCGCGCAGATGGCGCAACAGGCGCCGGCAGGATTCGGCGCGCACCCGCCATTCGTGGCTGGCGCCCAGCACACCGGGCGGCTGCGGCAGCGTGCGCACCTGCGCGTCGCTGTAGAGCCGGCCTTCGCGGCGGCGCACGTCCAGGTAGCGCTGCTCGAACGGGTCGTCCGGCAACGCGTCGTGCACCAGCACGCCCTCTTGGAGCGTCAGCCCGGGCAACCGCAACAACTGCGCGCGCAGGCTGTCGGCAGGCGTGCTCACGGGAGCATCAACGCACCTGGCCGGAACTATCGACCGGCGGATCTTCCAGGCCGACATTGCTCGGCGCCGCCTCGTACACGCTGCGGTCGAGCAGGCCGGTTTCCTTGGCCACCAGCACCGGCACCAGCATCTGCCCGGTCACGTTGGTCATGGTCCGCATCATGTCCAGCACGCGGTCGATGGCGTACAGGTAGCCGATCACCTCCAGCGGCAGGTTGGCCGCGCTCAGCACCACGGTGGCCATCACCACCGCGGTGCCGGGCACGCCGGCGGTGCCGAAACTGCCCAGCACCGAGGCGATCAACACCACGAAGTACTGATTGGCGGTCAGCGGCACGCCGGTGTATTGGGCGATGAACACCGCGCACAGCGCCGGGAAGATCGCGCCGCAGCCGTCCATCTTGATGCTGGCGCCCAGCGGCACCGCGAACGCGGCGTAGTCCTTGTTGACGCCGAGGTTGTGGGTGATCGAGCGCAGCGCCACCGGCATCGCGGCGAAGCTGGAGGAACTGACGAAGGCCACCTGCATGCCCGGCGCGGCACCGCGGAAGAACTTCCACGGGTTCAGCCCGTGCACCAGCAACAGGCCGCTGTACACCACCACGATGTGGATCGCGCAGGCCAGGTACAGCGCCAGCACGAAGTTGCCGAACGGCAGCAGCTTGCCGAAGCCGTAGCCGCCGACCAGCGCGGCGATCAGGCCAAAGGTGCCGAGCGGGGTCATTTCCAGCACGAAGCGGGTGACCTGGATCATGATCTCGCTCATCTGCGTGGTGAGCTTGCGCGCCTCGGCCACGCGCTCGCCGAGCTTGACCATGGCAAAGCCCAGCAGCGCGGCGAAGAAGATCACCGGCAGGATCGAACCGCGCCCGGCCGCCAGCACGGTCTCGCCGGCGGCATTGGTCTTGGTGCCGATGCCGGTGAGCGCATAGAACGGATTGGACGGCACCACGTCCAGCAGCACCTGCACCGGGCTGGGCACGTCGCGTGGGGTCCAGCCGCTGTCCACGCGCAGGCCCAGGTGGCCGGCGCCCGGCTGCAGCACGGTGCCCACGGCCAGGCCGACGCCGACCGCCAGCGCCGCGGTGACCACGAACCACAGGAACGTGCGCCCGCCCAGCTTGGCCACCGACTGTTGCCCGTGCAGCGACGAGATCGCGTTGATGACCGCGAAGAACACCAGCGGCACCGCGATCATCTTGATCAGGGTGACGTACAGGTCGCCCAGCGGCTTGAACCAGGTTTCCGCGGTCGGCCCCAGCGCCCAGCCGGCCAGCGCGCCCAGCACGAAGCCGGCGACCACGCGCTGCCAGAACGGAATGCGTAACCAGGCCGTCACCAGTTTCATCGACGCTGTCCAGAAATCTCGGGGGTTTCGCACGATAGCGCACCCCGGCGGCAACGACGACGCCATGGCTGGAAAGGCACGGTGTCATGGGCGTGCCTTGTCGTAGCCGGCATAATGCGGGGGACTTCGTTGTTCAGGACCCGTTCCGCATATGCGCCTTCCCGTTTCCGCGCTCGCCGCCGCCTCCACCCTGCTGCTGGCCGCCTGCGCCAGCACGCCGCACGCGCCGGCCGCCAGCGCCAACGTCGCGCCGATCGTCGTTCCCGCCGTGGCCCACCCGGCCGGCGAGACCCCGGCCTGGTGGTACCGCAGCGGCGCCGCCAAGGCCGCCAACAACGGCGCGATGCGCGGCAAGGCCAAGAACGTCATCCTGTTCCTGGGCGACGGCATGAGCCTGACCACGGTCGCCGCCGCACGCATCCTCGACGGCCAGCGCAAGGGCGCCTCCGGCGAGGAGAACCAGCTGTCTTGGGAGGCGTTCCCGGCCACCGCGCTGAGCAAGACCTACAACACCGATTCGCAGACGCCGGACTCGGCCGGCACCATGACCTCGATCACCACCGGAGTGAAGACGCACATGGGCGCGATCGGCGTGTCCGCCGGCAAGCGCGACGCCTGCGCCGACAGCCTCGGCAAGCAGTTGCTGAGCTGGCTGGAGCTGGCCGACAGCGCCGGCATGGGCACCGGCATCGTCACCACCACCCGGCTGACCCACGCCACCCCGGCCGCGACCTATGCGCACGTGCCGGAGCGCAACTGGGAGAGCGATGCCGACCTGCCGGAGAAGGCGGTGGCCGAGGGCTGCCGCGACATCGCCCAGCAGATGGTCGGCGCACGCTTCGGGCGCGGCCCGCAGGTGATGCTGGCCGGCGGCCGCGGCCAGTTCACCACCGTCGAGCAGCGCGACCCCGAGTACGACGACAAGGTGGGCCTGCGCCTGGACGGCCGCGACCTGGTCGGCGAATGGCGCCAGCGCCACCCGCAGGGCGCCTACGTGTGGACCCGCGGGCAACTGGAAGCGGCGCAGAACGCACCGGCGCTGCTGGGCCTGTTCGAGCCGGACCACATGCAGTTCGATCACGACCGCGACCGCAGCGCCAAGGGCGACCCGAGCCTGGCCGAGATGACCCGCGCCGCGATCCGCACCCTGTCGCAGGACAAGAACGGCTACGTGCTGATGGTCGAAGGCGGACGCATCGACCACGCGCACCACGCCGGCAACGCCTACCGCGCGCTGGACGAGACCATCGCCCTGTCGCAGGCGGTGCAGGCCGCGGCGGACGCGACCTCGGCCGAGGACACGCTGATCATCGTCACCGCCGACCACTCGCACACGCTGAACTTCGTCGGCTACCCGCAGCGCGGCAACCCGATCCTCGGCAAGGTGCGCGGCACCAGCGGCGAGGACGCCAACACCGGCGACCTGGCGCTGGACGGCAACGGCCAGCCCTATGCCACGCTCAGCTACGCCAACGGTCCCGGCTACACCGGCGCCAGCAACCAGCAGCCGGCGGGGGTCAAGACCTTCCCGCATGCGCCGAGCAACTTCGAGCCGGCCAACGGCCGTCCGGACCTGACCCACGTCGACACCGAAAGCCCGGACTTCATGCAGGAAGCGCTGGTGCCGACCAAGGCCGAGACCCATGGCGGCGACGACGTCGGCATTTGGGCGCGCGGCCCCGGCAGCAACGCCTTCCGCGGCAGCCTGGAAGAGAACGTGATCTACCACGTGATCGTGCAGGCCACGCCGACGCTGCGTGCGCGGCTGTGCCAGGCCGGTACCTGCAACGGCGACGGCGTGCCGGTGGAGCTGCCCAAGCCGGCGGCGTTCATGACCAGCGCCGCGACCGCGCAATGAGGCGGCTTCGGCCGCACGGCGGCCGCCTGCGCGCGGCCGTTGCACTATTCGCTGCGCTGGCCGCGCTCGGTACCGTGCCAGCGATCGCGGCGCAACCGGCCGCCGACGCCTGCCGGCTGGGCGACCCGAACACCGATCGGCCGGTGGTGCCGGGCTGCCGGCTCGGTGCCGACGAACGCCTGGTCCTGACGCCGCAGGCGCTGCGGCGCCTGCACTTCGATCGCGACGGCCTGGCGCTGCTGAGCGTCGGCGCACGGTTCTACTACGTGCGCGCCGATGGCCGCAGCCTGCCGGTGATCACCTGGGACAACGGCGCGGATGGTTTCACTGAAGGCCTGACCCGCGGCATCGTGCACGGCCGCATCGGCTTCTACGATCGGCAACTGCGCGAGGTGATCGCGCCGGTCCACGACTTCGCTTGGCCGTTCGAGCACGGCGTCTCCGAGGTCTGCGACGGCTGCAGCGCGGGTACGCCCGATGGCGACGGGCACACGCCGATGCAGGGCGGCCGCTGGTACTCCATCGATCGCCACAACCGCGAAGTGCCGGCGCCGAAGCGCTGAGCAGATGACCGTATGCGGCATGGCGGCGTTGCTACGGAGAACGCCGCCAAGGCCGGTCTTCTGCAACGCATTTCTTGCTGCAACGCCCGCGATGTCGGGGGAAGCGCATCGTCCGCGAGGTGAGAATCCCCGTGTCGGGACTGAAGTCCCTCCCACAGGGGGGCTAACCAACGTTTGCGCCGCCTAAGGCGCCGTAGCGCGCTGGCCGCAGGCCGGGCTTGGCGTGCCGGCGGCCGACACCGAACAGGCGCCCTGCTGAGCAGGCCATCGGAATAGTCCCAAGTGCCGAGAACTGCTCTTGTGGGAGGGACTTCAGTCCCGACGCATTGAACTGAAAGGTGTCGGAACTGCAGTCCTCCCACAACGCTGTTCGGACTCAAAGACGTCGCCATGCCACGCTTCGCGCTGACGTGCGCTTGCGTCTACAGTGACGCGATGCCGCCGCATGCCTCTCCGTCCCCGTTGTCCGCACTCGCCGTCGCACTGCCCGATCCGGCGCCGGCGCCGCTGTTGCTCGGCCTCAGCGGCGGTCTGGATTCGACCGTGTTGCTGCACCTGCTGGCGCAGCAGGCGTCGTACCGTCGCGCCGGCCTGCGTGCGCTGCACGTGCACCACGGCCTGCATCCCGACGCCGACGTCTGGGCCGCGCAGTGCGCGCAGCTGTGCGCGGCGCTGGCGGTGCCGCTGCAGGTGGTGCGGGTCCAGGTACCGCGCGACAGCGGCAATGGCCTTGAAGCAGCGGCGCGGCAGGCGCGGCGCCACGCCTTTGCGCAGGCGCTGCAGCCCGGCGAATGGCTTGCGCTGGCCCAACACCGTGACGACCAGGCCGAGACCTTCCTGCTGCGTGCGTTGCGCGCATCCGGCCCGGATGGCCTGGCGGCGATGCAGGCGCTGTCCGACTTCGCCGGCAGCCGCCTGTGGCGGCCGCTGCTGGCGCAACCACGCAGCGTGCTGCACGCCTATGCACAGCAGCACGGCCTGCAGTGGATCGACGACCCCAGCAATGCCGATCCCGGCTTCGATCGCAATTTCCTGCGCCTACAGGTGCTGCCGCTGCTGCGCCAGCGCTGGCCGCATGCCGACGCCGCCCTCGCCCGCAGCGCGCAACTGTGCGCCGACGCCGGCGCACTGCTGGACGCGGACGACCGCACGGCGCTCGACGCGCTGCAGGACGCCCCAGGCGCCCCGCTTCCGCTCGCCCCGCTCCGCGGCCTGCCCGCCGCGCGGCGCGCGCGCGTGCTGCGACGCTGGGTCGCGCAGGCCGGGCTGCCGCCATTGCCGGCGGCCGGCCTGGCCGCGATCGAACGCGATCTACTGAACGCGCGTGCCGATGCCGCGGCGCAGTTCGCATGGCATGGCGCCTGCGTGCGCAGTTGGCGCGACAGGCTCCATGCCGAGCGCGACCTCGCGCCATGGCCTGCGGACTGGCAGGCGCAGTGGGACGGCCGCGCACCGCTGACGCTGCCCGATGGCCGCCGCCTGCACCTGCTCGCCGAGACCACACTGGTCTTCGACACGCCGCTGCTGGTGCGCGCACGCCGCGGCGGCGAACGCCTGCGCCTGCCCGGGCGGACGCAGTCGCAGGCCCTGAAGCACCTGCTGCAGACGCAGGCGCTGCCGCCCTGGCAGCGCGCACGGCTGCCGCTGCTGTTCGACGCCACGCAGCTACTGGCCGCCGGTCCGGTCCTGCTGGCCGCGCCATTGCACAGCTGGCTGCAGGCGCACGCCGCACGCCTGGCGCTGGATCCGCTGCCAGCGCCGGCACGCGCGTCGCATTGACCCTGCTGCCGCCGCCGCGCACACTTTCGCCATGCCCAAGAAGTCCCAAGACGATACCTCCCCGGTCGCCCGCTTCGAGCAATCGCTCGAGGAGCTGGAAGTACTGGTGGAGAAGATGGAAGCCGGCGACCTGAGCCTGGAACAGTCGCTGAGCGCCTACGAGCGCGGCGTGGGCCTGTACCGGCAATGCCAGCAGGCGCTGGAGCAGGCCGAACTGCGCGTGCGCCTGCTCAGCGATCCCGAGCAGCCCGACAGCGCCGAACCCTTCGATCCCGTACCGCCCCATGGCGGCTGACGCGGCGTTCGCGCACTGGCGCGAACGGGTGGAAGCCGGCCTGCAGGCGCAGTTGCCGGCGGCGACGCTGGCGCCGCAACGCCTGCACGCGGCGATGCGCCACGCCACCCTGGGCGGCGGCAAGCGCATGCGCCCGCTGCTGGTCTACGCCAGCGGCGCGCTGTTCGGCGCCGACGATGCGCAGCTGGATGCACCGGCGCTGGCGGTGGAACTGATCCATGCGTATTCGCTGGTCCACGACGACCTGCCGGCGATGGACGACGACGCCCTGCGCCGCGGCCAGCCGACCGTGCACATCGCCTTCGACGAAGCCACCGCGATCCTCGCCGGCGACGCGCTGCAGAGCCTGGCGTTCGCGCTGCTGGCCAATGCCGAGGCGGCGGCGACGCTGCGCGTGCAGTGGCTGCAGACCCTGGCCGAAGCCGCCGGCGCGGCCGGCATGTGCGGCGGCCAGGCATTGGACATCGACGCCACCGGCCGCGTACAGGCGCTGCCCGACCTGCAACGCATGCATGCGCTCAAGACCGGTGCGCTGATCCGCGCCAGCGTGCGTCTGGGCGCGCTCGGCGGCGGCGCCGACGCCGACGCGCTCGCGCAGCTGGACACCTTCGCCACCGCGCTGGGCCTGGCCTTCCAGGTGCGCGACGACATCCTCGACGTGGAAGCCAGCTCCGAACAGCTCGGCAAGACCGCCGGCAAGGACGCGGCGCAGGCCAAATCCACCTACCCTGCCCTGCTGGGCATGGACGGCGCCAAGGCCAAGCTGGCCGAACTGGCGCAGGCGATGCAGGACAGCCTGCACGGCTACGGCACCGCCGCCGATGCGCTGGCGGCGCTGGCACGGCTCGCGGTCGATCGCGCGCACTGATCGCAGCGCTCAACGCATGCGATTGCCGCGACCCGGCCGCATGCGTCGTTGCCGCGCAGGCGATGCGCCGCATCCGCGAAACCAGGGATTGATGATGCCGCTGGCAGCATGCAGCCCTTGATGACCAGAAGCGCTGTCGTAGGAGCGGCTTCAGCCGCGACACACGTCATCGGTAGCGCCTGTCGCGGCTGAAGCCGCTCCTACAGGGGCTTGAGGTGAGGTGTCTGGGGGCAATGTGGGAGGGACTTCAGTCCCGACTGCTTTCACTGTCCGATCGTCCGCTACTCCGGTCGTCGCGGATGCATGACAGTTGACTCCCACACCAGGCAACCAGGCGCATCTCACGCCATGGCAACCCGCGTTGTCGCAAAAATCCCGAAGCCGCTCGCACCGCTGCAGATCGCGCTGATGCCAGCGGCAGCGAAAGGAAATCCCCGAAATCCTCATCACCTTCCGCAAACGTCGCCGCCAGCGCAATCTTCACGCACTGCACGTGCAGCGCGCAGCGCGCAGCGCGAGCGTCATTGCCGCATGGCCAATCGCAGCGCCGCCCTCGATCGAGCGCATACGACTGCAGCGATGCCGCTGCAGCGCGCCAGTCACGCGCCGTGATGTGCGATCGCAGTGCCCATACTGAGACCTGGCGCGCGCTTCGCTGGACGAAATCGGAGACAAACGCACCGGCGCCGCGCACACGCGCATCACCGGGCTAGTTTGCTTCGGCCCCTGTCCATGGGGCGCCCACTTTCGACGGAGAGAGACTGCATGAAACACGCATCCCGGATCTCGGCAGCGATCGGCTTCAGCCTGGTCGGCATCATCTCGGCGGCTACCGCGCAATCGCAACTCACGCGCGCACCTGCGTCACTGCAGGTCGAACTGACGCCGGTCGCCGACGCCGACGGCCAGCAGCGCGGCCAGATGGCGGTGACCGTCCGCAACACCGGCGAGCAGGTCGCGCGCGTGCCCAAGTGGGAACTGCCGCTGGGCGATCTCGACAACGCGCTGTTCCAGGTCCAGCGCGACGGCAAGCCGGTCGATTACGTCGGACGCCTGGTCAAGCGCGCCGCGCCGCGCGCCGAGGACATGGTGGTGCTGCAGCCGGGCGAAGTGAAGCAGGCGCAGATCGACTTGAGCCGCGCCTACGACCTGACCCGCAGCGGCAACTACAGCATCCGCCTCGACGCACCGCTGCAGGGCGCCGCGTTCGCCGATGGCGCGCGCATGTTGCGCGCCGACGGCGCGCCGCAGACCTTGTCCAGCGCGCCGCTGACGGTGTGGCTGGACGGCGGCCGCGGCCATGCGGTGCGCAACGATCTGCTGGTCGGCCCGCAGGCGGTGGTCAACGGCGTCAACTACGCCTCGTGCAGCACCAGCCAGATCAGCACCATCGGCAGCGCGGTGAACGCAGCGCGCACCTACTCGCAGAACGCCAAGACCTACCTCAACGGCGGCAGCACCGGCGCGCGCTACACCACCTGGTTCGGCGCCTACAACGCCAGCCGCTACAGCACGGCCACCTCCAACTTCGTCAACATCGATTCGGCGATCGACCAGAACAACGGGCAGATCACCATCAACTGCGGCTGCAGCGACAGCTCCTACGCCTACGTGTATCCGAATCAGCCGTACCAGATCTACGTCTGCAATGCGTTCTGGAGCGCGCCGCTGACCGGCACCGACTCCAAGGCCGGCACCCTGATCCACGAAATGAGCCACTTCAGCGTGGTCGCTGGCACCCAGGACACCGCGTACGGGCAGAGCGCGGCCAAGAGCCTGGCCCAGAGCGATCCGGCGCGCGCGGTGAAGAACGCCGACAGCCACGAGTACTTCGCCGAGAACAATCCGTCGCAGAACTGAGTCCGGCACGCCGGTGATGTCCCGGGCGCCGACCTGCCGTCGGCGCCCGGTTCGCGTGCGGCATGCCGCTCGCTTGTTTGCTAGGCCACCAATCCCTCCAACCTGGACAGCCCCGCACTGCCGGGAAACACCTGGGTTTCCAGCGCGCGCTCGGACACGCCCAGATGCGCGCCGAGCACATGCCGGAACAGGCTGCGCAGGTCGCTGGTGGCGCGCAGGTCGCGGCCCTCGTTCAAGGCACGCGGCGACAGGCCGGGCCAGTCCCCGGCAATGCGCCCGCCGCGCACTGCGCCGCCGGCCAGGAAGGCCACGCCGCCGGTGCCATGGTCGGTGCCGCCGGTGCCGTTCACCGCCGCGGTACGGCCGAACTCGGTCACCACCGCGACCACGCTGCGCGACCAGCAGGCCTGCGCACCATCGTGGAACGCGCGCAGCCCCGCATCCAGTTCGCCCAGCTTGCGCTGCAGCACCGCGGCCTGGTTGCCGTGGGTATCCCAGCCGGCATCCTCGACGAACCCGATCCGCGGCCCGTCGGGCTTGGCCATGAAGCTGGCCGCCGCGCTCATCGCCTGCGGCAGTTGCCCGCCCTTGACGCTGTCAACCTGCATGCCCTGCTCGCGCAACGCGCGCGCGAAGCCGCCGGCCAGTTGCGGATCGGCGGCGTACAGCGGCTGCAGGCGCTGCAGCAGGATCGGGTTGACCGCGCTCGGCAGCGGCGGCGACCAGCTGTTCACCGCGCCCGGGCCGCGCATGATCAGCGGCGTCACCGCGCTCACCGACACCGCCTCGGCGCCATGCAGGGCCAGCGCGCAGCGGTTGAGCCAGCCGCTGGAGGCGCCGCTGGGCCGCGCGGTGCCGTTCTCCAGGCAATCCTGCGCCTCGAAGTGCGAGCGCTGGCGGTACGGCGGCGCCACCGCCACCACCGGCAACCATTGCTTGCGCGCATACAGTTCGTGCGCGAACGCCAGCGCCGGATGCAACGCGAAGCCGCCATCCAGGGCCAGGGTCTGCGGCGGCGCCAGCGCGCCGCGCAGGCGCGCGTAGTCGGGGTCGGCGGTCGGCACCAGCGCGTGCAGTCCATCCAGCGCACCGCGCAGCAGCACCACCAGCAGGCGTGTGTCGGCACCCGGCGCAGCCAGGCCGCTGCTGGACCACAGGCTCAACACGGTGGCCGCACCGCTGGCGGCGAGGAAACGGCGGCGAGTCAGTTGCATCGGAGGTTCTCCCATTGCGGATCGGACCGCGCGCCGCTCAGACGCGCCATTGGAAGGCCGGACTGGCCAACAGCACCGCCACGCCTTCGCGCGGCGACTCGGCGCGGCGCACCGCGGTCAGCGTGTCCGCATCCGGCCCGTCGCCGAACGCGGACGCGGCCAGCGCCAGCGGATCGCCCGGTGCCAGCCCGGCCAGCGCCTCGGCGGCCTGCACGCGCTTCCACAGCGCGTCGGCGCCGTTCCATTCCGCCGCCACGTCGGCGTAGCCGGCCGGCGAGCGCGGAGTGAACGGCGGCTGCCCCATCCGCGCCAGCAGGGTCAGCACCGTCTTCTGCGACTGCGGCGCCGCCGGCCAGTCGCCGCCGGCGCGCAGCGCCGACACCACGAAATCCTGCGGCGGCTTGAACTTGCGCGCCTGCGCGTCCCACGCCTCCGGGCTGTCGATCAGGGCGCGATAGACGTGGCGCAGGTCGCCGTCGCTGCGCAACCAGGCGTCGGTCATGCGCTGCACCAGCGCCGGCGGCGGATCGTCGCGGACGAAATGGCGGGCCAGCTTCAGAGAGACGTGCTGTGCCGTGGCCGGGTGCCGCGCCAGCGCCGCCAGGATCGCCTCGCCCTGCGCCATGCCGTCCTCGGCATAGCGCCGGCCCAGCACCAGCCGGCTGCCGGCGGCGTGTGCCGGCGCGCGGAACACGAAGGCACGGTCGGGCGTGCCCTGCTCGAAATCGCGCGGCGCCGGCACGCCCCAGCCGGTGATCGCGCGCGCCAGTTCGGTGACGTCGGCCTGGGTGTAGCCGCCATCCACGCCCAACGTGTGCAGTTCCAGGATTTCGCGCGCCAGGTTCTCGTTGAGCCCCAGGCGGCGCGCAGGGCGCTCGGGATCCATGCGCATGGCCCGGCGCTGCGCGCGTTGCGCCAGCAGCGAGTCGGGGCCGACCGAGTTGGCGTTGTCCAGGTAGCGCAGCATCGCCGGGTGCCGCTCCACCGCCAGCAGCAGATCGGCGAAGCGGCCCATGCAGTGCGGGCGGATCGCCTCGCGCTCCATCGGCGCCGCGTACAGCGCGGCCGCGCGCTTGTCGACCGAGACCGCGAAATGATTGGACCAGAACTGCACCAGGCGCTCGGCGAACCCGGCCGGGCTGGCGACCGCGACTCGGTAGCGCGCCGCCAGCTCCTGCGCCTGTGCCTGCCGGTACAGCCCGCGCACGGCCTGCTGCGCCTGCTGGGCGGCCTGCTGCGGATCGCCGGCTGCCTGCCGCCGCGCCTGGCGGCGTTCGCGCTGGTAATCGGCCTCGCGACGCAGGTAGGCAAGGCTGTCGGGCAGGCCCTGCAACTCCGGCGCCAGCGGCGGCGACTGCAGTTGCGCGGCCAGCCAGGCGCGCGGCTCGCCCATGGCGGCCAGGTCGCCAGGACGGGCGCCCAGGCCGAAACGGTTGGCGGCGCTCAAGCTCTCGCGGCGGATCATGCGGCGCTCCGATGGTGGCGACAGCCTTGCAAACGCGCCGGTCGGGCCGCGGTTGACCGGCAAATGCCGGCGTCGCGCTTGGCCGTCATGCGGTCCCCCGCCGGCGCAGCGCGCGGGCACAAAAAAGGCCCGGCGCAGCGGCCGGGCCTTCGGGGATGCTCGCAGGTGCGCTTACTTGATCAGACGCAGCGCGAACGGGTAGCGGTAGGCGACGCCTTCGTTGGCCTTGATGCCGGCCAGGATGCAGAACACCAGGTTCACCACCCACACCACCGGCATCAGCAGGCCGCCGATGACGATCACGCTGAGCACCACGCAGATCACGTAGGCGATGGCGACGGTGATCTGGAAATTCAGCGCTTCCTTGGCCTGGTCGTTGAGGAAGGACTTGGCCGGATTGTCCTTGTTGATCAGCCAGATGATCAGCGGCACGATGAAACCGGCGATGATCCCGGACAGATGGGTGATCAGCGCGACCGTGCGGTCTTCCTGCGGCCCTGCCGAGGCCGGCGGCGGCGGCGGGGCGGTGACGTTGTCGAATTCGCTCATCGGTATTCCGTTCCTTTGGTGGTGAGGGGACAAGACGTTTGGCGCGTCACTCTCGGCGGCCGGCGCAGCGCTGTCAAGCGAGGCCGGGAAGACGGGAAGACGCCTCGACGGGCTCAGGGATCGCCCCCAGGCAACCGCGGCGCCAATCCGTCGCCCCATATGGCAGCGGATCGCGCTAGCGGCGACCGAGCATGGCCTTGGCCGCCGCGTGCAGGCTGACGCCCATCGCCACAAGCAGCATCAGGATCAGCAGCCACCCGAACACGAGCACGGCACCGAAGATCAGCACGGCCGGCGCCAGCAAGACCGCACTCAGCAGCGACAGGCCGAAGCCCATCCGCATGGCCTGGCGCGCGTGTTCGGCGGCAAACGGCTGCCTGTCCCGCATCGCCCACCATTGCGCGCCCGGCAACAGCCACAGCAACAGCAGCCACCACAGCGCGTAGCCCAGGTGCACATTGCAGGCGGCGAACAAGCCGATCCACATCGACAGATGCGCAAATGCCGCCAGCACGCGCTCCCACGCGGGCGCGGGGCCGTCGGTGATCGTGTTCTCGGTGTCGGTTACCTGCATGCCTGTGCGTCCTTGCGCGCTGCCTGCGTTGCGGCACTCAGTCGTTGCCCGCCACCGTCATCCGGCCGATCAGCACGGCGCCGATGTGCACGTGCGAGCGCACGTCGATGTCGGCGCCGACCGCCTCGATGTCCTGGAACATCTGCCGCAGGTTGCCGGCGATGGTGATCTCGTCCACCGGATAGGCGATTTCGCCGTTCTCGATCCAGAACCCGCCGGCGCCGCGCGAGTAGTCGCCGGTGACCGGATTGACGCCGTTGCCCATCAGGTCGGTGACCAGCAGGCCGCGCGGCATGCCCTTGAGAATGGCCTGCAGATCCTCTGCGTTGGCCGCCACCTGCAGGTTGTGCACCCCGCCAGCATTGGCGGTGGTCTGCAGGCCCAGCTTCCGCGCCGAGTAGCTGCCCAGCACGTAACGCTGCAACACGCCGTCGCGCACCAGCGGCGCGTCGCGGGTGGCCACGCCCTCGCCGTCGAAGGCGGCCGAGCGCAGGCCGCGGCGCAGATGCGGCAATTCGTCGATCGCGAACCAGTCGGGGAACAGGCGGGTGCCGGCGCTGTCGAGCAGGAAGCTGGTGCGGCGGTACAACGCGCCGCCGGACACCGCGCCGAGCAGATGCCCGACCAACGAGCGCGCCACCTCCGGCGCGAACAGCACCGGCACCTCGCCGGTCGGCAGCGAGCGCGGCTGCAGCCGCGCCACGGTGCGCTCGGCGGCGCGGCGGCCGATCGCCGACGCACGCTCCAGGTCCTCGCGCGCCAGCGCGCTGCTGTACCAGCCGTCGCGCTGCATGCCGTCGCCCTGCCCGGCGATCAGCGTGCAGGCGATCGAATGGTGGGTGCTGCGCTCGCAGCCGACGAAGCCGTGCGAATTGGCGTAGACCGACAGGCTCTCGCTGCTGCCGGCCGAGGCGCCGTCGGAATTGCTGATCCGCGCATCGGCGTCGCGACCGGCGGCTTCGCAGGCCAGCGCCAAGTCGATCGCCTCCTCTGCCTGCAGCGGCCACGGATGCCAACGGTCGTAATCCGGCTGCTCGCGTGCCATCAGCGCCGCCTCGGCCAAGCCGGCGGCCACATCGTCCTCGGTGTAGCGGGCGATGGCGCAGGCCTGGGCCACGGTGGCCTCCAGGCTGGACTCGTGCAGGTCGGCGGTGCTGGCGCTGCCCTTGCGCTGGCCGAAGTAGACGGTGACGCCGATGCCGCGGTCGCGGGTGGACTCCACGGTCTCCACCGCGCCCAGGCGCACGTTGACGTCCAGCCCGCGGTCTTCGCTGCAGCTGACCTCGGCCTGGCTGGCGCCGAGCGCGCGGGCGCGCGCCAGCAGCCGCTCGGCGATGTCGGACAGGCGCTCCAGGCGCTGCTGGCTGTCGTCGCGGTGCAAATCGGGGGTGATCGCGTTCAATGCTTTATCCTTGTTGTGCGAATCCCTTCGCCCCTGTCCGGCCGTCCTGGCCGGATGTGTTGATTTGATTTCCAGCCCGATCGAGTAGTACGAGCATGCGCGGACGCGACGAAGACACCGGTGAATTCCGCGGCGAAAGCCGCAGCCAGCAACGCCGCGAGGCGCTGGAAGTGCTGAGCCTGGGCGAGAAGCTGGTGGCGCTGACCCCGGCGCAGCTGGCCAAGCTGCCGGTGCCCGAGTCGCTGATCCCGCACATCGAGGAAGCCAAGCGCATCACCGCGCACATCGCGCACAAGCGGCAACTGGCGTTCCTGGCCAAGCAGATGCGGCGCGAGGACGAGGCGGTGCTGGAGGCGATCCGCGAGGCCATGGACGTCAACAGCGACAGCGCGCGCCGCGAAGTGGCGGCCATGCACCGGGTCGAGGACTGGCGCGAGCGGCTGCTTGCCGACGGCGACAGCGCGCTGACCGAACTGCTGAACGACCACCCCGACGCCGACCGCCAGCGCCTGCGCCAACTGATCCGCAACGCGAAGGAAGAACGGCTCAAGAACAAGCCGCCGCATGCCTATCGCGAGTTGTTCCGGGAACTGCGCGAGCTGATCCTGGGTGCCGCGTCGGCAATGGGAAATGGAGAATCGGGAGTCGAACAAGCCGATGACGACGAGGCGCTCGACGACACGCGCGACTGAGGCGCGGAAACGTCGGCTGCCGCGCACGGCCGCCGACACATTCCCGGCCCCGTAGCGGGTGCGGCGCGCGATGAACCCATCCGCCAGACCGGCAACGCCACAGCGCACCGCGGCGCCCGCTTTACCGAATCCCGATTCCCGAATCCCCACTCCCGGCTCCTAGGCCGTCCCGCCCACGGTCAGTCCGTCGATCAGCAGCGACGGCTGGCCCACGCCCACCGGCACGCTCTGCCCATCCTTGCCGCAGACGCCGACGCCTTCATCCAGCGCCAGGTCGTGGCCGATCATGCGCACCTTCTGCATGGTCTCCGGGCCGTTACCGATCAGGGTGGCGCCCTTCACCGGCGCGGTGACCTTGCCATCCTCGATCAGGTAGGCCTCGGTGGCCGAGAACACGTACTTGCCGCTGGTGATGTCGACCTGACCGCCGCCGAAGTTGACCGCGTACAGGCCCTTCTTCACCGAGCGGATCATCTCCTGCGGGTCGTGCTGGCCGGCGCGCATGTAGGTGTTGGTCATGCGCGGCATCGGCAGATGCGCGAACGATTCGCGGCGGCCGTTGCCGGTCGGCGCCACGCCCATCAGCCGCGCGTTGAGCGTGTCCTGCATGTAGCCGACCAGCACACCGTCCTCGATCAGGGTGGTGCAATTGGTCGCGGTCCCCTCGTCGTCAACGTTGAGCGAACCGCGGCGGCCGTCCAGGGTGCCGTCGTCGACGATGGTGACGCCGGGCGAGGCCACGCGCTGGCCGATGCGGCCGGCGTAGACGCTGGTGCCCTTGCGGTTGAAGTCGCCCTCCAGGCCATGGCCGACCGCCTCGTGCAGCAGCACGCCGGGCCAGCCCGGGCCGAGCACCACCTGCATCACCCCGGCCGGTGCCGGCACCGCCTCCAGGTTCACCAGCGCCTGGCGCAGCGCCTCGCGGGCGAAGGCTTCCGGGCGGCCGTCGGCGAACAGCGTGTCGTAGTCGTAGCGACCACCACCGCCGGCATAGCCGGACTCGCGGCGGCCCTGCTGTTCGACGATCACCTGCACGTTCAAGCGCACCAGCGGGCGCACGTCGGCGGCGAGCACGCCGTCGCTGCGCGCCACCAGCACGGTGTCCACCGCGCCGGACAGGCTCACCATCACCTGCTGCACGCGCGGATCGGCGGCGCGCAGGTACTGGTCCAGCCGCCGCAACAGCTCCACCTTGTGCGCGTTGTCCATCGCGTCCACCGGATCCAGCGCCGGGTACAGCGCACGGCCGCCGCCGCGCTGCAGCGCCTGCGCCGGCTGCGCGCCGCCGTCGCGGGAGATGGCCCGCGCCGACTGCGCGGCGGCCAGCAGCGCATCGCGGTGGATGTCGTCGGAATAGGCGAAGCCGGTCTTCTCGCCGGAGATCGCGCGCACCCCCACGCCCTGCTCGATGGAGTGGGCGCCGTCCTTGACGATGCCGTCCTCCACGCTCCAGCTCTCGCGCCGGGAATGCTGGAAATACAGGTCGCCGAAGTCGATGCCGGGGCCGAGCAGCGTGCCGAAGGCGCGCTCCAGGCTGGGGGCATCCAGGCCGGCGGGAAGCAACAGGCGGGTTTCGGCAAGACTCAGGGCGTGATCGTTCATGGGCTCAACATGGGGGACGAAGGCGCGCAGCGCAAGCGGCAGACTCCGCAGCACGCGCGACCGCCACCAATCCCCAATTCCGGGCTTTCAACAGCCGCAGGCTGGTCATCCCCGATCCCCGCCCGCTCAGGGCGTACCGGCCGGCGCCGGCTGGCGCGCGGATTCGCGCTCGATCACGTCCACCTTGGGATCCTTCCACGGCCCGGTGACCCGGTAGGTGCGTGCGCCGATGTTGCCCAGCGGCTTGCCCAGCACTGCGTTGGCGGCCGCGCCGACCGCCGCACCGACCGGTCCGCCCGCCACCGCGCCGACCACGGTCAGCAGGTTGCCGGACTTGGGATTGACGTCGATGGTCTGGTCGAACTGCTGGGCGCGCAGGTCGGCCTCGCCACGCACCTTGATCTCCGCGGCCGGGCCATCGATGACCATGCCCTCGCTGCGCGCCACGCCGTCGCCGAAGCGGATCTGGCCGTCGATGCGGTTGAAGGCGAAGCCCTTGGAGAAGAAATCGCGGAAATCGAACATCAGCCGCCGCGGCAACTGCGCCACGCTGAGCAGGCCGAGCACGCGCCCGGCCCCCGGATTCAGTTCCAGCAGCTGGCCGTTGCGCGCGGCGACGTCGAGCTGGCCCTGCACCGTGGCCAGTTGCAGGCCGGACGGCGTGCCCGGCCAGGCCGCGCTGAGCGTCAGCTGACCTTCGCCGCCACGCACCTGCCCGCCGAAGTCCAGGTTCTGCATCAGCTCGCCCAGGTCGCGGCTGTCGACGCTGGCGTTGAGTTGGGTACGGGCGGTGGCGCCCTTGCCGCGCCAGTCGCCGCTGATGTCGATCTTCTGCTTGTCCGAGCGCAGGTGCAGTTGGTCCACCTGCATGCCGTCGGCGAGCTTGCGCGTGCGCAGCGAGGCCGCACCGAGGGTCATCGCACCGAAGCGCAGGTCGTCCACGTCCAGCGCCAGCGCCGGGATCGCCGCCGGGTCCAGGCTGTCGGCGAACGGGCCGGCCGGGACCGGGCCGGCGCTGCCGGCGACCCCGCTGTCGGCAGGCGTGGCGACCACCGCCGTCGGCGTGCCGTCCGCCGTCGGCAACGTGGCCGTGGCCGAGCGCCAGTGCACCCGCGCCAGGCGCCCGCCGAGCACGCCGCCGTCCTTGGTCGGCACGCTGAGGTCGCCGGCCAGGGCCGGGCCGTCCAGGTGCACGTCGATACTGTCGGCCTGCGGCAGCAGGCGCAGGCGGGTGTTGTCGAACACCCCGCCGAGCAACAGCAGATGGTCGGCGAGGATCTCGATGCGACGCAGCGGCATCGGGTCTTCGCCGCCATTGGCCGCGGCGGCGTTCGGATCCGGGCGGCTGACCACGCCGATCCAGTCGATGGCGTTCAACGCGGCGGTGCGCCCGCTCACCACCAGGCCGCTGGCGGGCGGATCGTCGGCGACGTGGTCGCTGCCCATCACCACGCGCACGCCGGTCTTGCCGTCCTGGCTGCGCGCGGCCAGCGCCATCAACTTGCCGAAGGCCACCTCGATGCGGCCGCTGCCGACCGGCAGCGGCACGTTGACCGAAGTGGCCAGCGGTGTCGCCGGCGCCTTGTCCATCGGCGCCGGCATCAACAGCTCGGTGCCGACCAGGTCAGAGCGCAGTTGCAGCCGGGTCGGCGGCTGCGCGCCACCGTCGGGAGTCTTGGGCAGGCCGACGCCGATGTTCCAGCGCGAGCGGCCCTGCACGTAGGGCTTGAGCCAGGCCATTTCCGGCACCCGGTCGAGCAGTTCGTTCGCATCCAGCGTCGCGCTCAGCGCGGCCTCGAAGGCCTGTTGCGGATCCTGCACACCGTCGCCGGCGCGCAGCGCCAGTTCGCCCTGGTGGCCCTGGTAGGACACGCTCAGCTTCTGCGCGGCGAATCCGGTGTCGCTGTAGTTGGCGCTGCCGCGCATGTCGTCGAAGGCCAGGTCCCAGCGCTTGTCGGCGATGTGCGCGCCGAGCAGGTCGACCGTGCCGCGCAGGTGGTGGGTGCCGATGTCGGCACGCAGCGGCTGCAGCAGGTCGAAGGTGACGTCGGCCGGGCCCGAGGCGCTGAGCGCATCCAGGGTGTCGCCGTAACGGGCGCGCAGCGGGCTCTGCCGCAGCATCGCCAGCAGCTTGCCGGTCTCGGCGCGGGTGCTGGCCAGCACGCTGAGCTGGCCTTCCTTGTAGTCGGGCAGCGCCGCCGACAGTTGCTCCACCGGCACCCCGCCCATGCTGCCGCGGCCGTGCACCTCGAAGCCGTTGCCGATGAAGGCGACGCTGGCGTCCACGTTCTCCACCGCCGGCCAGTCGTGCTGGAAGCGCACCTTGGCGTCCTCCAGCCGCGCGGTCGCCTCGAAGCGCCCGTTGTGGTCGGCGAACGGCCAGTCGTCCAGATCGCCGGACACCAGCGCATGGCCGTCGCGCAGGCGCCCGCCCTGCAGCGCGGCGTCGAGCCAGTCGGTGGCGGCCTTGCTCATCTTGGAATGGACCCAGAACGTCTTCGCCGCCACCACCGGCGCGTCCTGCAGATCGGCGGCCAGGTCGATCCACGGCCGCGAGCCATCGCCCTGGAAGCGCAGCCCGCCGCGCACGTCGGCGCCGTAGTCGCTGCCCTGCACGCGCAGCCCCGGGGTCGCCACGCGCAGGCCGTCGCCGTCGCGGAACGCCACGATGCGCCCGGCCAGTTGCACCTGGTGAACCACGCCGAAGCCGCTGGGCCAGTCGACGCGCACCGGACTGCCGGCCTCCAGCGCCAGTTCGCCGGCCTGGGCATCGCCGTCGAAGCGGCCGCGCAGCCCACTCACCCCGGGCGCGCCCCCGGCCGGCGCGAACGCCAGCTCGGTCAGGCGGCCCTGGCCGTACAGCGCACCGCCGGGCACCCCGCTCACCGCCACCTGGGTCAGTTGCAGGCGCGGCCGCGCCACCGCCAACCAACTGCGCAAGCTTGGTGAGAGGCGGTCGCTGAGCCCGGCCACGGCGATCAGCGGCGCCACGTCGAGCTGGTCGCCATACAGGGCGAAGCGGCGCCCGCCGGCCACGGTCAGCCCGTCCAGGCGTTGCAGCGGCTGTCCGGCCTGGCCGAACTGCAGCTGCGGCGCATCCAGCCGCCAGCCGCCGTCGATCTGGCGCCAGCGCGCCTTCGCGCGGAAAGTGGTGAAGGCCAGTTGCGGCCGGGTACGGCCGTCGGCCAGCGGCGCGCCGCGCAGGCGCAGCTCGCGCAGCGTGGCATCCACGGTCACTCCGGCGACCCGGCGCTGCTGCAGATCCAGCCAGGCCTGGACTTCGCCGACACCGCCCTGCAGTTCGATGCCGGCCGCATGCAGCAGGCCGGCCCAGCCGGCCAGCTCCGCCGGGCGCACCGCCAGGTAGGCCTGGCCGTCGCCGCTGTGGCGGTCCAGGTCCAGCACCGCCGTCAGCGGCGCCTGTTGCAGATCGCTCCAGCCCTGCACGCCCACCTGCAGGCGCTCGCCGTTCACGCGCATCCGCAGGTCGATCTTCGGTACCTGCGCCTCCAGGCCCAGCGACGGGGCATGCACACGCAGGCGGCCATCGATAACCTGCAGTTCGCCCAACCCTTCCAGCGCATCCAGCGGATCGCCGCCCTGCCCCGAGGTCGGCAGGCCCTGCACGCTCCAGTTGCCGTCGTCGGCGCGCAGCAGGGTCAGCGCCAGGCCGCGCAGGCGCAGCTCGGTGAACGAGCGCCCCGGCAGCAGTCCCGCATACATCGACACCAGCACTTCGGCCTGGCCGATGCGCACGCCGTCGCCGGCACCGATGCGCAGGCCGTCCAGGCGCAGCAGCGGGCCGCGCCGGGTCCAGGCCGTCTCCAGCCGGTCGAAGCGGATCGGCCGCCCGGCACGCTCGCTCAGCCACGCCGCCACCTGCTGCGGATGCCGCTCGACGAACGGCAGCGCCTGGCTCAACGCGCCCACCGCCAGGGCCACGCACACCAGCCCGATCGCCACCGCGTAGAACGCGAAACGGCGAGCCAGGCGCAGGCGGCGGCGCAGGGGGGTGTGCATCAGGGGCGGGGATTGGGGATTCGGGATTGGGGATTCGCAACAGCAGATCGCGAACCGCCTACTACCACGTGAAATTCAGCCAGAAAATCCCAGGATGAGTCAGCGCCGACAGCGCGCTTTTCCACCAATCCCCAATCCCCAATCCCGACTCCCTGCCTCACAACAGCACCACGTCGAACTGCTCCTGCAGGTATTGTTCGTCGGCCTGGAAGCGGATGGTCTTGCCGAGGAACTCCTCCAGTTCGGCCACCGCTGCCGATTCCTCGTCGGTGATGCGTGCCACCACCTTGGTCGAGGCGATCACCAGCAGCCGCGCCGCGTCGAACTGGCGCACCGCGCGGGTGATCTCGCGGAAGATCTCGTAGGTCACGGTCTCGGCGGTCTTGATCGAGCCGCGGCCGCTGCATTCCGGGCACGGCTCGGACAACTGCCGCTCCAGGCTCTCCACGGTGCGCTTGCGGGTCATCTCCACCAGGCCCAGCGGCGAGAACTCGTACACCGTGGTCTTGGCGTGGTCGCGCGAGAGCGCCTTCTCCAGCGTGCGCAGCACCTGGCGGCGATGCTCGGCGTCGTCCATGTCGATGAAGTCGATGATGATGATGCCGCCGAGGTTGCGCAGCCGCAGTTGCCGCGCCACCGCCTGCGCCGCCTCCAGGTTGGTGCGGAACACCGTCTCCTCGAGGTTGCGCTGGCCCAGGAACGAGCCGGTGTTGACGTCGATGGTGGTCATCGCCTCGGTCTGGTCGATGACCAGGTAGCCGCCGGACTTCAGCGGCACCTGCTTGTCCAGCGCGCGCGCGATCTCGTCCTCGACCCCGTACAGGTCGAAGATCGGGCGGTCGCCGGTGTACAGCTCCAGACGCTCGGCCAGCACCGGCATGTACTTGGCGACGAAGGCCTGCAGCCGCTCGAAGGTCTCGTGCGAATCGACCTTGACCTTTTCCACGTCCTTGCGGATCAGGTCGCGCACCGCGCGCAGCGGCAGGCTCAGGTCCTCGTAGATGATGCTGGCCGGGGCGCCGTCGCGGCCGCGCCGCTCGACCACGTTCCAGACCCGCGACAGGTAGGCGATGTCCTCGGCCAGGGCCTCGGCCGGCTGGCCCTCGGCATTGGTGCGGATGATGTAGCCGAAGCCGCCGTGGCTGGCCGCCAGGTCGGCGACCAGGGTCTTCAGGCGCAGCCGTTCGGCCTCGTCCTCGATCCGCGCCGAGACCCCGATCACCCGCGACTGCGGCAGCAGCACCAGGTAGCGCGAGGGAATGCTGATCTGCGTGGTCAGCCGCGCGCCCTTGCTGCCGATCGGGTCCTTGACCACCTGCACCACGATGTCCTGGCCGTCGCGCAGCAGTTCCACGATCGGCACCGCGGCCGAGACCGGCAGCGGCGTCGCTTCCTCGGTGTCGCCGTTGCCGACCGGCGCCGGCCGCACCACGTCGTTGGCGTGCAGGAACGCGGCGCGCTCCAGCCCGACCTCGACGAAGGCCGCCTGCATGCCGGGCATCACCCGCTGCACCCGGCCCTTGTAGATGTTGCCGACCACCCCGCGACGCCAGCCGCGCTCGATGTGCAGCTCCTGCAGCATGCCGTTCTCGATGACCGCCACCCGGGTCTCGCGTGGTGTGACGTTGACCAGGATCTCTTGCGACATCACAGCACTCCGAAGGTGCGCAGCAGGTGGTGGGTCTGGTGCAGGGGCAGGCCCATCACCCCGGAATAACTGCCGTCGAGACGGCTGACGAAGCGTTCGGCCCCGCCCTGGATCGCATACGCGCCGGCCCGCCCCATCGGTTCGCCGCTGGCCACGTAGTCGGCGATGTCGCGCGCGGACACATCGGCGAAGGTCACCGCCGTGGGCACCAGCACCAGTTCCTCGCGGCCGGCGGCGACCAGCGCCACCGCGGTCATCGCCTGGTGGGTGCGCCCGGACAGGGCCGCCAGCATCGCTGCGGCGTCCTCGGCGTCGGTCGGCTTGCCGAACACGCGGTCGTCCAGCACCACTTCGGTGTCGGCGCCGAGCACCACCGCGTCGGCGGCGTCGGCCAGTTGCGCCAAGCCGGCGCGGGCCTTGTCCAGCGCCACGCGGCGCACATAGGCCTGCGCCGATTCATCCGCCGCGCGCACTTCCGGCACCTCGAGATCGAGGATCCGGAATTGCACGCCGAGGCGGGTCAGCAGTTCGTTTCTGCGAGGGGAACGGGACGCGAGATACAGCATGGCCGAAGGATAACCCGAGCGGACTGACTGAACGATCGCCAATGACGGGACGATCGCGTCGACCCCGAAGAAGATCACGACGCGTTCATCGTCGCGGCAACACCCTCGCCCAATCTTCACAAGGAGAACATCGATGCGCGCATTGTCCGTCCGCCCGCTGCTGCTGGCCCTGTCCCTCGCCCTAGGAGGCACGATGACCGCCCACGCCCAATCCGCCGCGCCCGGCTACGCCGTGCCCGCCGACGGCACCCTGCTCAACATCGCCGCGCAGGCCGAGGCCAAGCGCGCGCCCGACGTCGCCACCATCTCGGCCGGCGTGGTCACCCAGGCCACCGACAGCGCCGCGGCGATGCGCCAGAACGCCGAGCAGATGACCAAGGTGCTGGCCGCGATCCGCGCCGCCGGCATCGCCGACAAGGACGTGCAGACCAGCGGCGTCAGCCTCAACCCGCAGTACAAGTATGTCGAGAACCAGGCGCCGCAGATCACCGGCTACCAGGCCAACAACTCGGTGAACCTCAAGGTGCGCGACATCGCCAAGCTCGGCAAGGTGCTCGATGCGCTGGCCGCGCAGGGCGCCAACCAGATCAACGGCCCGACCTTCGAGATCGACGATCCGGAACCGCTGTACGACCAGGCCCGCGTCGATGCGCTGAAGAAGGCGCAGGCGCGCGCGCAGAGCTACGCCAAGGCGCTGGGCCTGCGTGTGCGGCGCATCGTCAGCATTTCCGAGGGCGGCGGCGGCGGGGTGCGTCCGCCCATGCCGATGATGCGCGCGATGGCGATGAAGGCCGAGGCCGACACGCCGGTCGCCCCGGGCGAGAGCAGCGTCTCGGTCAACCTGGACGTGGTATTCGAACTGGGCAAGTAAGCGACTGCCCGGACCACACCTCACGACGGCGCCTGCGGGCGCCGTCGTCGTCTCCGGATTCGGCAGCGCCGCCGCCCTCATTGCCGCACCCAGCGCCAGTCGCGGCCACCCTCTTGCCAAAGCGCCCACGACCGGCGCACTGTCGAAACGCGAACGGGCACGATGACCCCATCCGCCGCGCCCGTGCGTTCAGAGTGGCGAACGAACCGTCGCGAGCAACCGCCAGGCGGGTGCCGTCCGCGCCCGCCTGGCGGTTGCGCAGCAGGTTGGTTCGCCGCTCTTAGCCGTACCGCAGTCCACGACACTCCTATCGCAGAGGTGGATCCATGGTTCGCACGCAACTCCCCGCCCCGTCCTTCCGCATCGACCTGTCCCGGGTCCTGGCCTACAGCACCGCGCTCGCCTTGCACCTGCTGGCCGCCCTGTTGCTGCTGCTTCCGCTCTCGCACGTGACCGCGCCATCGGAACCGGCGCAGGTGCAGCCGCGCTGGCAGCAACCCGTGGTGGTCCCGGTCACTCCGCCGCCGACCATGCCGGTGACCGAGAAACAGACGCCGCCGCAACCGCGCACCCCGACCGCGGTGCCCGTGCCCGTGCCGGTGCCGACCCCGACGCCGGTCGACAGCAGCCCGGTCGCCCTGGACACCGCGCCCAGCGTCGACCCCGCGCCCAGCATCGCCGCGCCGAGCCTGCCGCCGGCCAGCGTGAGCGCGCCGGTGGAGGGCATGCAGTTGCAGTACCTGCGTGCACCGGCCCCGCCGTATCCACGCGACGGGCTGCGCGACCGTCTGCAGGGCAGCGTGCTGCTGCGGGTGCTGGTCGGCACGGACGGGCAACCGCTACAGGTCAGCGTCGAGAAGAGCAGCGGCCACCGGGTGCTGGACCAGGCGGCGCGCGATCAGGTGCTCAAGCGCTGGGCGTTCAAGCCGGCGCTGCAGAACGGCACGCCGGTGCAGGCGTATGGGTTAGTGCCGATCGATTTTTCGCTCGATCGCTGAGGCGCTGTAACACGACCGGCCGCCATCGCCGGCCGGTCGTGTTAATCCAAAATTCACGCATTATTCACGATAGATACACCTAGATGAGAGACAGCCGGCCACCAAGACGCCGGCACTTTCGTCAGAAAGTCACAACCTGCGTTTCCAGTTAGGAGAGAAACTGTGAACACCCCGACCCAACGGCGTGCAACCCGCCGTACCCTGCTGTGTGCCTCCGTCGCCGGCGTTCTCGCCACCCTCGCAGGCCCTGCCGCCTTCGCCCAGGAAGCGGCCACCAACCTCGACCGCATCACCGTCACCGGCTCCAACATCCCGCGCACCAATACCGAGACCCCGGCACCGGTGCAGGTGGTGAGCCGCCAGGAAATCGACCGCAGCGGCAAGACCTCGCTGGGCGAGTACCTGCAGACCCTGACCGCCAATGGCGCTGGTGCGGTTCCGAAGAGCTTCGGCCAAGGTTTCGCCGGCGGCGGCTCCGGCATTTCGCTGCGCGGCCTGGGTGCCGGTTCCACCCTGGTACTGCTGAACGGCCGACGCATGGCCACCTACGGCCTGGCCGACGACGGACAGAAGGTCTTCACCGACCTGAGCACGATCCCGCTGGACGCGGTCGAGCGGGTCGAAGTGCTGAAGGACGGTGCCTCGGCGATCTACGGCTCCGACGCCATCGCCGGTGTGGTCAACATCATCCTGCGCAGCGACTTCCAGGGCGCGATTCTGCGCGGCTCCTACGGCATCTCCGGCGATGGCGACGGCGATGCGCGCAAGGCGACCCTGACCGCCGGTACCGGCGACCTGTCCCGCGACGGCTGGAACGCATTCTTCAGCCTGGACGTGGGCAAGACCGACGCGATCAAGATCGGCGACCGCAAGGATCGCAAGTGGATCGGCACCGGCGACATCCGCCGCTGGGGCTACGCGGCGCAGGACGCGCAGTTTCTCGGCGGCGCCTACCGCAGCGGCGGCACCAACATCGGCAGCCTGAACGGCCCGAACGGCTCGGTGTTCGACACCAGCGGGCAACTGGTCGCGCTGCCCGGCTGCGCCGGCCTGACCACCATCCCGGGGCAGAACGAAGCTACCTCGCAGGCGCAGGGTTGCCTGTGGGATCCGGTGCAGCAGTTCCGCGACCTGTCACCCGAGGAGAAGTACGTCAACGTGTTCGGCCGCGCCAGCTTCGCCTTCGGCGAGGGCGGCGAGATCTACACCGAGATCGGCTACTCGAAGAAGAACACGGTCTTTTCCAATACCCCATCCAACGTGTCCGGCGGCTGGGGCTACCCGGGCGGCCCGGTCAACGCCAACAGCGGCCCCGGTGCCACCGTGCTCTACGCCGGCCATCCGGACAACCCGCTGCCCTACGACGCGCGCGTGCGCTACAGCGCCTGGGACGTGGGTCCGCGCGTCACCGACAACACCAACGAGTTCAACCGCTTCCTGGTCGGCGTGAAAGGCAACTGGGGCGACTGGAGCTACGACACCGGCTATTTGCACTCCGGCACCGTCCTGACCAGCACGCGCACCGGCTTCCTGCGCTATAGCGCGGTGCGTTGCGTGCTGGGCAATCCGGCCTGCCCGGCCGGCACCTGGCGCATCGGCGACAACGCCAACCTGAACTCGCAGGCGCTCTACGACTACATCTCGCCGACCATCAACGCGCGTGCCAAGTCTGGCCTGGACATGTTCAACTTCACCGTCTCGCGCAGCCTGGCCGACCTCAAGGGCGGACCGCTGGGCCTGGCGCTGGGCGCGGAATGGCGCAAGACCAGCAACAGTCTGACCCCGCAGACCTACACCGACATCGGCGACATCATCGGCCTGGGCTATTCGGCCTACGACGGCACCCAGAACGTTTATGCCGGCTACGTCGAATTGTCCGCACCAGTGCTGGAGCAACTGGAACTGTCGGCGGCACTGCGCTACGACAAGTACGACGGCGGCGACGGCAAGGCCACGCCGAAGCTTGGCGTGAAGTGGACCCCGGCCGAGTGGATCGCGCTGCGCGCCAGCTATGCGGAAGGCTTCCGGGCGCCGAACCCGGCCGAAAACGGCAACGGCGGCCTGGCCGCGTTTTCCAATGCGGCCGATCCGGTGCGCTGCGCGATCAGTGCCAGCGAGTGCGGGACGCGTTCGGTGGCGATCATCACCCGCCCCAACCCGGCGCTGAAGCCCGAGGAATCCAAGAGCTACTCGGTGGGCTTCGTGCTGCAGCCGACATCGACCACCTCGCTGACCGTGGACGGCTGGGAGATCAAACGCACCAACGAGATCGCCCCGAGCAGCACCCGCGATGCGATCCTTGCCGGCAACGTGCTGCGCGACAGCAACAACATCGGCGGCGTCCCCAACAGCGGCACCATCCTGGCAGTCAACACCGGTTACGTGAACGCGAACTCCTCGCGCGTGCGCGGCATCGACACCGACATCCGCCAGACCTTCGCGATCGGCCCGGGCCAGTTGGAGCTGGACGCGCAGTGGAGCCACCTGCTCAAGTTCGAGCGCACCGAAGGCGGCAGCACCGTCGACTACGTGGGCACGCACGGCAACTGCGACGTGACCAACTGCATCGGCACGCCGCAGGACCGCATCAACTTCGGCACCACCTGGAAGCAGGGCAGCTGGAGCGTGAGCGGCGTGGTGAACTACATCGACAGCATCGAGAACAAGGACAGCCGCGGCGGCGAGTACCAGGCGTTCTACGCCGACGGCACGCCGGTCAAGAAGATCGCCTCGTTCACCACCTTCGATCTGTCGGGCCGCTGGAACATCACCGAGGCGTTCGAACTGAGCGCGTCGGTGGAGAACGTGTTCGACCGGATCGCGCCGCTGGATCCGACCACCTACGGTGCGGTCAACTACAACCCGCTGCACGTCAGCGGTGCGATCGGCCGCTACTTCACGGTGGGCGCGAAGTACACGTTCAACTGATGGCCGAGGTCGCACTGCAGTAACGAAAAGCCCGGGCGAAAGCCCGGGCTTTTTTTCTGCATGAGCGGCTCACACGCATCGGTAGTCACGCGCACGGTGCCGCCGCGCGAACGCTCGCAGTCCGCGACCAGCGACCAATGATCAGCGATCAGGCGCGGTGATAGGGATGATTGGCCAGCATCGCCGCAGCGCGGTACAGCTGCTCGGCCACCACCAGCCGCACCAGCATGTGCGGCAGGGTCAGCGGCCCCAGCGACCAGGATTCGCTGGCAACCGCCAGCACTTCCGGCGAATGACCCTCGGGCCCGCCGATGAGGAAGGCCAGATCGCGCCCCTGCCCACGCCAGTGCTCCATGCGTTGCGCCAGTTGCTCGGAACTGTGCTGCTTGCCCGGTACGTCCAGCGCCACCACCAACGCGTTCTTCGGCAGCGCGGCCAGGACCCGACGGCCCTCGTCCTCGATCGCGCGTTGCGCATCGCGGCCCTTGCCGCGCAGGCCGGGCTCGATCTCGACCAGGTCCAGCGGCAGCCAGTGCGAGAGCCGCTTGCGATACTCGGCGAAGCCCTGCGCCACCCAGGCCGGAGCACGCTCGCCGGTGGCGATGAGGCGCGCCTTCATCGCCGCGCGCGCCGAGGGCGCATCACCAGCGCTGGTCCAGTAGCATGGCGTCGTACATCGCGTCGTCCAGTTCCTGCTCGGCCAGCCGCGCTCGCTCGCGCTCACGCTTCAACCATTGCTTGAGCGTATCGGCACTCCGCACGGCAGCGCGATCGTCGGCACAGGAGCGGATCTCCTCCTGCACTTGCCGCTTGATCTGCGCCAACAGCGCATCCAGACGCTGCGGTTGCGGGGCGCGACCGTCGTAAAGACCGTAACGCCCCATGAAGTCATCGACCAGCCCGGCCAATGTCTGCTCGACCTGCTGCAATTGCGTGGCGAACAGGCTGTTGTAATCGCGGATGCGCTCCTCCGCCATCGCCGCGATGCCGGCCTGGTCCAACTGACCGATCTCCAGTTGCAATTCCAGCAACGCCAGCAGATCGTCGTCCTGATAGGCCTGGTTGAGGCGCTGCATCAAGGCGGTCTTGCGCGCGCGCTGCTGCGGATCGGGTTCGCGGTCCGGATGCAGCGCAGCCACCAGGTTGCGATACAGCGCGCGCCGTGCCTGTTGCGGGTCGGCAGCGACCTGCGTGGCCTTGCCGGCACCGGCACGGCGGCGCCTGTCGCGCTGCTGGGCGCGCCCGGCCGCATGCGCCTGCTGTGCGTGCAGACGCTCCTGGACCTGCGCATACAACGCCTCGGGGGACTGGATGTGCGCCAGTTCCTCTTCGGTCAGCCCGAACTCCTCGCCGACCACCGACTTCAACAGCGCCTCGGATTCGGCCTGCCCCTGCTCGAAGCCGATCGGGCTATGGCGATCGTAGATGTCCTTCAGCGCGTCGTTGTCGCCGTCCTCGATCAACAGCGCGGCCAGTTCGCAGATGCACTCGGACAGATCGGCGCGATCGCGCTTGCTCAACTTGTAGGCCGCATGCGCCGCATCCAGTTCCCGCAGCAACTGCCCCTGCGCAGCGTCGCGCTCTCGCAGCAAGGGATCGACCTGCTCGTGGAAACGCTGCTCCCACCGCGGCAATGCGTCCTGCCACGCATGCAACTGGGCGCGGGCGCGCTCCAGACGCTTGACCAGGGAATCGAACCGCTTGCGCGCCGGCGTCGCGCGTGTCGATGCGGCGGCGCCGACGCGGCCACGGACCGGCAACGCATCGCCGGCCGTGGTGCACAAGCTGTCCTGCCGCTTAGGCATCGCGTGCCGTGTCGTCGTCGTCGTCGCCCGGCGGCTGGTCGCCGACCGTCCACAGCCGCTCCAGCGCATAGAACTCGCGCACTCGCGGCAGCATCACGTGCACCACCACGTCGCCGAGATCGACCAGCACCCACTCGGCCTCGCGCTCGCCTTCCACGCCCAGCGGCATCACGTCCAGGCGCTTGGCGAACTTGATCACTTCGTCGGCGATCGACTTGACGTGGCGGGTGGAGGTACCGGACACGATGACCAGGTAATCGGTGACGCTGGACTTGCCGCGCACGTCGATTTCCGCGATGTCCTTGGCCTTGAGTTCCTCGACCGCCTCGCGGACGTGGGCGAGCAGGACCGGCAGCGGCGGCGGCGGATTGGGGACTTGGGTCTTGATGACGTGGGCTTGACTGGACAAAGCGGCGAACTCGATGGAATGAGGCGAATTATAGGCGACCCCGGCAGGGCGCGTATTCAGCCAGCGGGGGCGGCGCCGGGCGCATACAGGCCATGGTCGCGGATGTAGGCCGCCACCGGCGCCGGCAGCAAGGCCGCCCAGTCCTCGCCGGCGGCGATGCGCGCGCGCACCAGGCTGGCCGATTCGCTGCGCAGCGGTTGCCGCAGGCACCACAGCCGCCCGCCCGGCGCGCGGGTCAGCGCCTGCGGCGTGTCGGCCCAGCGCCCGGCCACCGCCTGCGCCAGTTCCGCCGGCACCGCCCGCTCCCAGCCACTGCCGGCGCGGTCGGCGACGATCAGATGCGCGGCCTCGAGCAGCGCCCGCCATTCGCGCCAGCCGCTGAAGCCGACGAAGCTGTCGCTGCCGATCAGCAGCGCCAGCGGCGCGTCGGCACCGAGCTCGGCCCGCAGTTCGCGCACCGTGTCGATGCTGTAGGACGCCACGCCGGGCCGGGCCTGCGCGCGACGCAGCTCGTGCAGGTCCAGCAGCAGCCCGGGCGTGTCGGCGATCGCAAGCGCCAGCATCGCGCAGCGCTGCTGCGCATCGGCGCCGGGCGCCGGGCGATGCGGCGGATCGGCCGCCGGCATCAGCCGCACCGGCACCCCGAACGCATCCCGCGCCGCCCGCGCGATCGCCAGGTGGCCGTTGTGGATGGGATCGAAGGTGCCGCCGTAGACGAGGGTGAGAGGCCGGGATTCGGGATTCGGGATTCGGGATGAACCAGCCGCCTGCGCGGGATCGCCGCTGTTGCCAATCCCCAATCCCGACTCCCCAATCCCAGCCGTCATACCACCAACAACCGCACCGCCCGCGCCTCGGCGATCGCCAGCAGCAGGCGCTCCAGGGCGATCCAGGCGTCGCCGTCGGCGCGGCCCTTGGCGATGCGGTCGATGCGACCGGCCTCGGCGGCGAAGCGTTCCCAGCGGCGCGGTTCGGCGTGCCGCTGCAGGGCGCGCTTGAACGGCGCCTGCCGCGATTCCCAGATGCCCTGCCCTTTCATCTCCGCCGCCAGGTTGCCGCCGGCGGCCTGCACCTTGGCCAGGGCGG
Organism: Xanthomonas sp. 3498; assembly: GCF_014199795.1. NCBI lineage: Bacteria > Pseudomonadati > Pseudomonadota > Gammaproteobacteria > Lysobacterales > Lysobacteraceae > Xanthomonas > Xanthomonas sp. 3498. The sequence goes on along the minus strand of NZ_JACHOH010000006.1, from coordinate 187,462 downwards.
CGGTGCGCAGCAGTTCCTTGATCAGGATCGGCAGCAGCGCGGCCACTGCCTCGCCCTCGGCGCGCAGGCCTGCGAGCATGCGCCGCACCGCCGGCGCCTGGCCGCCGAGGGTGGCCTCGGCCAGGCGGAACACGTCGTAGCGCGCGGCATCGGCGACCAGCGACTCCATCGCCGCCACGTCCAGGCCCTGGCCGTCGGCCAGCAGGGCCAGCTTGTCGATCTCCTGCGCCGCCGCCAGCAGGTTGCCTTCCACCCGCTCGGCCAGGCGTTGCACCGCGCCGGCATCGGCGCGCAGGCCCTTGCTGCGCAGGCGCCGCTCGATCCAGTCGCCCAGTTCGTGCGGCTTGATCGCCCAGGCCACGGCGATGGTGCCGATGCGCCCGACCGCGTCGGCCCACTTGCCCTGGTGCGCCTTGCTCCACTCGTTGCAGGTGATCAGCAGCACCACATCCGGCGGCGGGTCGGCGCAGAACGCAGCGATGACCTCGCCGCCCTCCTTGCCGGGCTTGCCGCTGGGCAGGCGCAGCTCGATCAGGCGTTGCGCGCTGAACAGGCTGGGCGCATTGAAACTGGAATACAGCTGGCCCCAGTCGAAATCGCGGCCGTCGGCATCGAACACCTCGCGCTCACTGATGCCGGCAGCGCGCGCGCGCGCGCGCACCGCGTCGGCCGCCTCGAGCACGCGCAGGGTTTCCGGTCCGGCGATCAGGTAGACCGGCTGCAGCGGCTGCGATGCCGGCTGGGTGGCGAGTTGTTCGGGACGCAGTTCCATGGCGACAGCCTACGCTGCGGCGGCCGCATGCGGCGAGCGCCGCGCGCCCGCGCGGGGCGGCGACGATGGCAGCGGACGGACGCTCAAGGCTGCGGCGTGGTCGCCGGCTTGCCGTCGACCGGCTTCCCTTCGACCGGCGTGCCGTCGGTGGACGGCGGCGCGGCGTTGACGTCCTTGCCGTCGCGCACCTGCGCCCGCACCACGCTGTCGATCCGGCGCAGCATCGACGCCGACATCTCGCGGCGCAGTTCGTCGGCGAGGATCTCGCGCTCGGTGGAGGTACCGGTGGCGTCGGTCGGCGGCGACACGTAGTCGCGCGACAGTTCGATCACCTGCTGCGGCACCAGCACGCTGCCGTCGGCACGCAGGAACACGAAGATCGCCGCGTAGCGCAGGCTGTACTCCTGGGCACGGCCCTCGGCGTCGAGCGCGATCGGCAGGTCGCCCCAGCGCTCGGACAGCACTTCCAAGCGGGCCACGCCGGTATTGACGTCCTTGGGTGCGATCTCGGCGCCGGCCGCGCGCAGGCCGCGCTCGAGCAGCTTGGCCAGCTCGCTGTACGGTGCCGAGGACACCACCTTCACCGACGGCGTGTCGGCCGGCAGGGTCAGCTTGTTGCGCAGGTGGAAACCGCAGGCGGTCAGGGACGCCGCGAGGACGAAAGCGAGCAGGAGTCGGGTCATGGACACAGTCTGGAGGAGCCGGCTGGGCGCGGCAACAGGCGGCTAGCCTGCCGCACGCTGCGTGAACGCGGGTTGAGACCTGCCGCACCGCGCGGCCGCGGCGCGACCGGAGCGGCGCGCCGGCTCACGCCGCCACCAGGTTCACGATCTTGCCGGGCACGATGATGATCTTGCGGATGCTCAGCCCTTCCAGGAACTTGGCCGCATTCGGCTCGGCCTGGGCCAGCGCCTCGATCTGCTCGCGCGGGGTGTCGGCACCGACCTCGATGGTGCCGCGCAGCTTGCCGTTGACCTGCACCGCCAGGGTCACCGCGTCGCGCACCAGCGCGGCCGGGTCCGGCTGCGGGAACGGCACGTCCTCCAGCAGCGTCGGCGCATGGCCCAGGGCCTGCCACAGCGCGTGGCTGGCGTGCGGGGTGATCGGGTTGAGCAGCAGCACCGCCGCTTCCAGCGCTTCCTGGCGCACCGCGCGGCCCTGCGCGCTGGTGTCGTCGAACTTGGCCAGCGCGTTGGTCAGCTCCATCACCGCGGCGATCGCGGTGTTGAAGCTGTGGCGGCGGCCGTAGTCGTCGGCGACCTTGCCGATGGTCTCGTGGGTCTTGCGCCGCAGCGCCTTGTGCTCGGCGTCCAGCGCGGCCGGGTCCAGCGCCGGGGCGGCGCCGTCGGCGACATGCTTGTGCACCTGCGCCCACAACCGGCGCAGGAACCGCGCCATGCCGTCCACGCCGGCCTCGTTCCACTCCAGCGACTGCTCCGGCGGCGCGGCGAACATCGAGAACAGGCGCACCGTGTCGGCGCCGTACTTGCCGACCATCGCCTGCGGATCGACGCCGTTGTTCTTGGACTTGGACATCTTTTCGGTGCCGCCGATCAGCACCGGCTGGCCGTCGCCCTTGTGCACCGCGCCGATCACCCGCGCCTTGTCGTCGCGCTGCACGTCCACGTCGGCCGGGTTGATCCAGTCCTTGGAGCCGTCCGGGTTCTGCCGGTAGAAGGTCTCGGCGATCACCATGCCCTGGGTCAGCAGGTTGGTGGCCGGCTCGTCGCTGTCCACCAGGCGCGCGTCGCGCAGCAGTTTGTGGAAGAAGCGGAAGTACATCAGGTGCAGGATCGCGTGCTCGATGCCGCCGATGTACTGGTCCACCGGCAGCCAGTAGTTGCCGCGCTTGTCGACCATGTCCTTGGCGCCTGGCGAGGTATAGCGCGCGTAGTACCAGCTCGACTCCATGAAGGTGTCGAAGGTGTCGGTCTCGCGCTCGGCCGCCGCGCCGCACTGCGGGCAGGTGGTCTTGCGCCATTCCGGGTCGGTCTTCAGCGGCGAACCGGTGCCGCTCAGGGCCACGTTCTCCGGCAGCAGCACCGGCAACTGGTCTTCCGGCACCGGCACCGCGCCACAGCTTTGGCAGTAGATCACCGGGATCGGGCAGCCCCAGTAGCGCTGGCGGCTGACGCCCCAGTCGCGCAGGCGGTAGTTGACCCGGCGCTGGCCCTGGCCCTTGCGCTCGAAGCGCTCGGCCAGCGCCTCGAACGCGCCCTGGAAGTCCAGCCCGTCGAACTCGGCGGAATTGACCAGTTCCAGCTCGCGGGTCTTGTCGCCGTACCAGTCCTGCCAGCGGCTCGGGTCGTAATTGCGCTCGTCGTCGTTCTTCGGCGCCTTCAGCGCGATCACCTGGCGGATCGGCAGGGCGTACTTGCTGGCGAATTCGAAATCGCGCTGGTCGTGGCCGGGCACCGCCATCACCGCGCCGGTGCCGTAGCCCATCAGCACGAAGTTGGCGACCCACACCGGCACCTGCTCGCCGCTGATCGGGTGCACCGCGGTCAGGCCGGTCGCCATGCCGCGCTTTTCCTGGGTTTCCAGTTCGGCCTCGGAGACGCCGCCCTGCTTCAGCTCGGCCAGCAGCGCGGCCAGCTCAGGATTGGACTTGGCCGCATGCAGCGCCAGCGGATGCTCGCTGGCGATGGACACGAAGGTCACGCCCATCAGCGTGTCCGGGCGCGTGGTGAACACGCGCAGCGGGTCCAGCGCGCTGCCGTCGGCGTCGCGCACGTCGAACTGGATCTCCAGGCCCTCGGATCGGCCGATCCAGTTGCGCTGCATGGTCTTGACCGACTCCGGCCAGCCCGGCAGCTGATCCAGGCCGTCCAGCAGTTCCTGCGCGTAGTCGGTGATGCGCAGGAACCACTGCGGGATCTCGCGCTTTTCCACCAGCGCGCCGGAGCGCCAGCCGCGGCCGTCGATGACCTGCTCGTTGGCCAGCACGGTCTGGTCGATCGGGTCCCAGTTCACCACCGCGTTGCGGCGGTAGGCCAGGCCCTTGCGCATCAGCCGGGTGAACATGCGCTGCTCGTGCACGTAGTACTCGGGCCGGCAGGTGGCGAACTCGCGCGACCAGTCGATGGCGTAGCCCAGCGACTTGAGCTGGCTGCGCATGTGGTCGATGTTGGCGTAGGTCCACTTCGCCGGCGCGGTCTTGTTCTTGATCGCGGCGTTCTCCGCCGGCAGGCCGAACGCGTCCCAGCCCATCGGCTGCAGCACGTTCTTGCCGATCATGCGCTGGTAGCGGCTGATCACGTCGCCGATGGTGTAGTTGCGCACGTGGCCCATGTGCAGCGCCCCGGACGGGTACGGCAGCATCGACAGGCAGTAGAACTTGGGCTTGTCGGAGGTCTCGTCGACCTCGAAGGCGCGGGTGGCGTCCCAGAACTGCTGGGCGGACGATTCGACCTGCTGCGGGTCGTAGGCGGTGGGCTCGACGGCGGACATGGAAACGGGCAAGGGCCAGGCGGCAACAAAGCGGGCAAGGGTACCGCAGCGCAGCAGGCGGCTCCAATCGTGGCGACGGACGGCAGCGGCGCCGGATGCCCCGGCGTCCTCCGGCAGGCGCCGGAACCGTGGCTGCAGCGCGATGGGCGAGTCGGCCGCACAGGCCGGCAGCGGCCCTGCCGCAGCCTGCCTCCACGGCCGACTGCGCAAGTCCGACGGGGTCAGCCGCCGCGCGGCACGGCCTGCGGCCCCGGCGAGCAGGCCAGCAGTGCCAGCCAGCCCCACCACAGCAGGAACACCAGCCGCTGCGCCAGCGCCGGCGACAGCAGCCGGTCCAGCGCGAACGCACCCAGTGCGACCAGCAGCGCCACCATCAGCGCCAGCGCGGCCCAGCCGCGCGCGGCGGGATCGCGGCGCGCGCCCAGCCCCAGCAGGGCCGCCGCGGCCACCAGCGCCACCACCCACAGCAACCAGGCGCTGGCATGCAACTGGGTCGCGCGCGCCTCCAGGTCGGTCGGGTCCAGCGGCAGCAGGCCCATGCCGGCGAAGGCCAGACCGGCCAACAGCAGCAGTTGCCCGCCGACCCGCAGCGACCAGGGCGCGTGGCGGCCGGCACGACGCAGCAGCCGCAGCGCCAGCCCCATCGCCAGGCACCCGGGCAGTACGAACGCCAGCAGATTGAACGCCCAGGCATGCGGGATGCCGCGCGCGCCGAGCAAGGCCAGCGGATGCGACCACGGCAGATACCCGGGCAGGACCGCGCCGAAGCCCAGCATCGCCGCCACTGCGGCTATCGCCAGCAGCGGCCCGATCCAGCGCACCACCCGTTCGCTCACGTCGCCCATCCGCTACCGTCCTTTCGCGCCGCGATGGCGCCTACAGCCGGGCATTGTCGCCGCTGCGGCCGTCGCCGGCACGCATGGCGCGGTGCCGCCACCCTTGCATCGGCGCCGCGGCGCCTCCATACAGAGCGTCCTCTCGCCTGCGATGACGCCGCCCATGTCCGATACGCCCCACGTTTTCGACGCCAAGACCGAGACCTTCGAAGCCGAGGTGCTGCAACGCTCGCTGCAGACCCCCGTGCTGGTGGACTTCTGGGCGCCCTGGTGCGGCCCGTGCAAGACCCTGAGCCCGATCCTGGAAAAGCTGGCGGCCGAATACAACGGCGGCTTCGTGCTGGCCAAGGTCGACGTGGACCAGGAGCAACAGATCGCCGCGGCGTTCCAGATCCGCTCGGTGCCGACGGTGTTCCTGGTCCAGGGCGGGCAACTGGTCGACGGGTTCCCCGGCGCCCTGCCCGAAGGCCAGTTGCGCGAGTTCCTGACCCAGCACGGGATCACGCCGCTGGCGGCGCAGGAACCGGCCGAAGACGTGCCGGCGGCGCCGCTGGACCCGCACGCCGAGGTGCAGCGCCTGCGCGAAGCGGTGGCAGCCGAGCCGGACAAGGACGAACTGAAGCTCGACCTGGCCCTGGCCCTGGTCAAGATCGGCGCCGCCGCCGAGGCGGAGACCCTGATCGACGCGCTGCCGGCCAATCTGGCCACCGACGAGCGTGCGGTGCGCGCCCGGGCGCGACTGGGCTTCGTCGGCGCGCTGCAGGCCGCGCCGCCGCTGGAAACGCTGCAGGCCACGCTGGCGCAGGATCCGGCCGACCTGAAGGCACGCTACCTGCTGGGCGTGCGCCACCTGGTCGGCGGCGACGACGCGGCCGCGCTGGAGCAGTTCCTGGAGATGCTGCGCCAGGACCGCACGTTCGAGGACGGCCTGCCGAAGAAGGCGCTGATCGATGCGTTCCGGGTGATCGAGGACGAGGATCTGGTGGGGCAGTACCGCCGGAAGATGTCCGCCCTGTTGTTCTGAGATTACAATCTCAGGTCCAGCGGCTGACCACGGCGTCTCCAGCCACTGCGACGGACGGACGCGCCCCGGCCTGACCCCAGGATGCCGCGATCAGGGACGAACGCTGCCTGCCGCCCCGCAGGAGCGCCGGCCTGATCTTTTGCCGGATGTATGCCGTGAACCAGTTCGATCGCCGTATGGCCTTGCCCACCCGCACATCGTGGGCAGGCGCGCGCAGGCTGGGCGGCCTGCTGTGCTGGGTCGGCCTGCTGCTCGCCCCCACCGCGCTGGCGCAGGACTGGCACTACCGGGTGCGCCCCGGCGACACGCTCTGGGATCTCGGCAGGCTGTACCTGCGTCCGGGCATGGACTGGGCGCGGTTGGGCCAGCACAACCAGGTCGCCGATCCGCAGCGGCTGGTACCGGGATCGCGCCTGCGTTTTCCGATCGCCTGGTTGCGCGTGCAACCGGCGCCGGCGCGGCTGGTCGCCCTGCGTGGACAGATCAGCGTGCAGACCGCCGACCAGGCGACGCTATCGGCGCAGCAAGGCATGCCGCTGCCGATCGGCAGCGCCCTGCAGACCGGCGCCGATGCCAGCGCGACCGTGCAGTTCGCCGACGGCTCGCGCATGCAGGTGCGTGAGAACAGCCTGGTGCGCTTCGACCAGCTCGTCCGCTACGGCGCCACCGGCATGGTCGATACCCGGGTGCGGCTGGAGAAGGGCCGCACCAGCAACGACGTCATCCCCGCCACCGGCCCCGCCTCGCGCTACATCATCCAGACCCCGAGCAGCACCAGCAGCGTTCGCGGCACCCGCTTCCGGGTCGGCGCCGGCAGCGGCAGCGCGTTCGCCAGCACCGAGGTGCTGCAGGGCGCGGTGCGCGTCGCCGGCCACGGCGGCCAGCGCCTGCTGCAGCCAGGCGAGGCGGCGCGGGTCGCCACTGGGTCGGCGCCGCGGCAGGAAGCGCTGCTGCCGGCGCCGATCCTGGACCTGGCGCACAGCCGCCTGCAACGCCCGCCCTATCTGCTGGCCTGGGCGCCGCTGGCCGGCGCCAGCCGCTACCGCCTCGAGGCAGTGGACGCGCAGCAACGCGAGGTGCTGCGCCTCGCCCAGGAAACCGAGGCCACCGCACTGGCGCTGGACACGCTGCCGGCCGGCGACCTGCGACTGCTGCTGCGCGGCATCACCGCCACCGGCGTGGAAGGCTATGACGCCGAGCAGCCGCTACAGGTCTCGGCCACGCCGCTGCCGCCGCTAACCGTGCAGCCGCTGCACGAGCAGCAACTGCGCACCGCGCGGCCGCGCTTCGCCTGGACCCGCAACCCGGAGGCGCTCAGCAGTGTGCTGCAACTGGCGCGCGATGCGCAGTTCCAGGACCTGCTGCTGGAGCAGGAGACCGACGCCACGCATCTGCGCGCGCCGCAGCCACTGCCACCCGGCACCTACTTCTGGCGCCTCGCCTCGCGCGATGCGCAAGGCCGGCAAGGCCCGTTCGGGCAGGCGCTGACGCTGCATCTGAGCGATACGCCGGTCGATCCCGGCCTGGCGCCGGCGCAGGCCGAGCGCGGCACGCTGACCCTGCGCTGGCAGCCGGATCCGGACGCGCGCCATTACCGGGTGCAGTTGGCGCGCGATCCCGCGTTCCGCCGCGGCCTGCTCGAACGCACCGTGACGCAGCCACAGGTCGCGCTGCCGCGGCCGCGCCGCGGCACCTGGTACGTGCGCATCCAGACCCTGGACGCGGAGGGCGAGGCCGCGCCGTTCTCGACGCCGCAGACGCTGGACCTGCCCTGCCGCTACTGCAAGCTCGGCACGGCCGGCGGCGCGCTGCTGCTATGGCTGGCGTTGTGAACGCCGGGCCGCTGCGGGGCGTGCTGGTGGCGCTCGCCGCAGCCGCACTGGCCGCGGCACTGAGCCTGGGCGACGTCACCGGACGACTGGACAACGCGTTGTACGACGCGGCGATCGCGCAGGCGCCGCGTCCGGCCGATCCGCGCCTGCTGCTGATCGCGATCGACGACCGCAGCCTGCAGATGCTGGGCCAGTGGCCATGGCGGCGCGACCTGCACGCGCGCCTGCTCGACCGGCTCAGCGCAGCGGGCACCGAGCGGGTGGCGCTGGACCTGCTGTTCAGCGAACCCGACCAGCAACACCCGGACGACGATGCGCGCCTGGCCGCGGCACTGCGGCGCAACGGCCGCACCGTGCTGCCGGTGATCGGCAGCGCCAGCGACGCGGACATGCCGCAGGAGCTGCTGCCGATCCCCGCCATCGCCACCGCCGCGGCGGCGCTGGCGCACACCGACATCGCGATCGATGCCGACGGCGTCGCGCGCGGCGTCTACCTGCGCGCCGGGCTCGGCGGTGCGCACTGGCCGGCATTGGCCGCGGCCCTCACCGGCCGCGCGCTGCCGCCGGCGCCGGCCACCACCGACGCACCCTATGCCTGGCATCGCGCCGACTACGTCGGCCTGCGTTTCGCCGCGCCGTCGGCACCGTTCGCGCAGGTGTCCTATGTCGACGTCGTACAGGGCCGGATTCCGCTGCAGTCGCTGGGCGGACGCCTGGCGATCGTCGGCGTCACCGCCACCGGCCTGGGCCAGCGGGTGATGACGCCGATGTCCGATGCGCGCTGGATGAGCGCGCCCGAATACCAGGCCAACGTCGCGGCGATGCTGTTGCGCGGCGACCCGATCCTGCCGTCGTCGCGCACTGCCCAGGTGGCCGGGTCCGCGCTGCTGGTGCTGCTGGCCTGCCTGGGCACGCACTGCGCGGGCGGGCACCGATGGCGCTGGCTGGCACCCCTGGCGAGCATGGCGGTGGTCGCCGGCGGCAGCCTGCTGTGGCTGCTGCTCAGCAGCCGCTGGTTCGCGCCAGGAGCGGCCCTGCTCGCCCTGGCCGTCGTCGCGGCCGGCCAGTTGTGCCTGCACGCGGCGCACTGGCGCCGTCAGGCCCATCGCGATGCCCTGACAGGGCTGGTCAACCGCCACGGCTTCGAACATGCCTTCGCCCAGGCGCTGGACGAGGCGCGGCGCAGCGGGCGGCCGCTGACGCTGATCATCGTCGATGTGGATCATTTCAAGCGCTACAACGACACCCTGGGCCATCGCACCGGCGACCGCGCGCTGAAGCTGGTGGCCGCCGCGGTGGCGCGGCATGCGCGGCATCCGCGCGAGGTCGCCGTGCGCTTCGGCGGCGACGAGTTCGCCATGATCCTGCCCGCCACCGATGCCGCCGATGCCGGCCGCATCGCCGCGGCGCTGGTCGAGGAGATCCGCGGGCTGTCGCTGCGCGCGCCCAACGGCAGCCTCGCCATCACCGCCAGCCTCGGCGTGCACAGCGCCTGCGTCGCCGCGGACACCCGCGAGCGCGACTTCTTCGAGCTGGCCGACACCGCGCTGTACCGCGCCAAGCGCGCCGGACGCGACGGTTATGCGCTGAGCGACGACCCGGCGGAGCACCATACGCATGCGTCTGGTAACCTGCCGCCCACCGTTCCGCCCACCGCCGCACCATGAAGCCATCGCTGTTCCGCCTCGGCCTGAACCTGTGGCCGCCGTTCCTGTGCGCTGGCATCCATGTGACCGCGCTGAGCGCGGACTATCGCCACGCGCGGGTCGAACTGCGCATGCGCCCGTGGAACCGCAACTACGTGGGCACCCATTTCGGCGGCAGCCTGTTCGCCATGACCGATCCGTTCTGGATGCTGCTGACCATGCAGAACCTGGGCCGCGACTACTACGTCTGGGACAAGGCCGGCAGCATCGAGTTCGTGCGCCCGGGCCGCGGCACGGTCAGCGCCCAATTCGATCTGGACCAGGCGCTGCTGGACGACCTGCGCGCGGCCACCGCCGGCGGCGACAAGCACCTGCGCTGGTTCGAGACCGACGTCGTCGATGCGCAGGGCGAGGTGGTGGCGAGGACGCGCAAGCAGCTGTACGTCAAGCGCAAGCCGGCGCGGTAGCGCGCCCTGCAGCAAGCGGGGCTCGCCGAGGCCGGACCTGCATCTGCGCAGACGGACACCCACCGTGTGCCAATGCGAGCACGCCGTCAGCGTGCGCGGCGCGACGACTCGGGCAGCGTGCGCACACCCCGGCCCAATCGCAGCTGCATGGCCGCGCCGCGAGACCATGCGGCGCTGCACCAACGGTCATCGCCCTCCACTACACTACGCGGATGTCGCCCGATCTCTCCGCTCCCGCTCCGCGCCCGTCCTTGCAACGGCTGTTCTTCACCGGCCTGCTGACCCTGCTGCCGATCTGGCTGACCTGGGTCGTGGTCAAGTTCGTGTTCGTGCTGCTCTCGGGCATCAGCAGCCCCTGGGTGGTGCCGCTGTCGGTCCGCATCGCCGCCTCGTTCCCGCGCGAACTGGGCTGGGCCAACGCGCAATGGGTGCAGAACACCATCGCCCTGATCGCCACCCTGGCGGTGATCCTGCTGGTCGGCATCCTCAGCCGGCGCATGATCGGCCAGCGCCTGTTGCGCTGGTTCGAGGCGGTGATGCGCCGCATCCCGCTGGCCAGCGTGGTCTACGACAGCGTGCGCAAGCTGGTGGACATCCTGCAGACCCAGCCCGGCAGCACCCAGCGCGTGGTGCTGATCGACTTCCCGCACCGGGACATGAAGTCGGTGGGCCTGGTGACGCGGGTGATCAAGGAACACGGCACCGGCCGCGAGCTGGCCGCGGTCTACGTGCCGACCACGCCCAACCCCACCTCCGGCTACCTGGAGATCGTGCCGGTGGAGCTGCTCACGCCCACCGACTGGAGCGTGGACCAGGCCATGAGCTTCATCATCTCCGGCGGTGCGGTGTCGCCGGAGAGCGTGCCCTTCACCCGGACCGTGGACCGCTGACGCCGATGCGCCGCGGCACGCTCGACGATCGCGCGGTTCGCCTGTTCATCGCCCTGGCGGCGTTCTTCTGCGTCAACGCCGCGCTGGCCGAATTCATCGGGGTCAAGATCTTCGCCTTCGAAGACACCCTGGGCATCGCGCCGCTGAACTGGAACCTGTTCGGGCAGACCGGTTCGATGAACTTCACCGCCGGCACCCTGCTATGGCCGCTGGTGTTCATCCTCACCGACACCATCAACGAGTTCTTCGGCCGCCGCGGCGTGCGCTTCATCTCCTGGCTGGCGGTGGCGCTGATCGGCTATGGCTTTCTGTTCGCGTTCGCCGCGATCGCGCTGGCCCCGGCCGGCTTCTGGGTCACCGCGGCGCAGAACCAGGGCGTGCCCGACTACCAGGCCGCATTCGCCGCGGTGTTCGGCCAGGGCATGTGGACCATCGCCGGCTCGCTGGTCGCGTTCATGGCCGGCCAGCTGATCGACGTGGCGGTGTTCCACCGCATCCGCAGCGTGACCGGCGAAAAACACGTGTGGCTGCGCGCCACCGGCTCCACCGCGGTGTCGCAGCTGATCGACAGCTTCGTGGTGATCTACATCGCCTTCGTGCTCGGCCCGCAGCACTGGTCGATGCAGTTGTTCCTGGCGGTGAGCACGCTGAACTACATCTGCAAGATGCTGCTGGCCGTACTGCTGATCCCGCTGCTGTACCTGATGCGGCGGCTGATCACCGACTACCTGACCCCCGAGCGCGCCGAGCAATTGCGCGAGGAAGCCGCCGCCGACTGAACGCCGGCACACGCGTGAGCGCGCAGCACGGCGTTGCGCGTCGGCGTCGTGCAATGCCGCAGAGGCCGGCGCTGCCTGGCCCTCCCCTCCACGGCGCAGGCTGGCGGCAGGGGCAGCAGGAGCCCGCCGAGACCGGCCACGGGTGGCCTCCGCGGTGCGGATCGGGCAAGCTCCCCGCTCGCTTGTCGTTGGAGCCCGCAATGCCGCCCCGCTTTTCCCGCCTGCTGTCCCTCGCCATCGCTACCGCCCTGAGCCTGTCGCTGGCGGCCCCGGCGGACGCGGCCAAGAAGAAGACCACCAAGCAGACCACCGCGCAGACCCGAGCCAAGGCGAGCAAGGCCCGCAAGGCGCGGCCGGCACCGGCACCGGTGGTGCTGACCAAGGCGCAGCAGTTGAACCGGCTTTACGACGATTACTGGGAAGCCTCGCTCAAGCTCAATCCGCTGCAGGCCACCTTCCAGGGCGACAGCCGCTACAACGACCAGTTGCCGAACTTCCTCTCGGCCGCGTTCCGCCAGCAGTCGCACGACTTCACCGTGGAGTGGCTGGGCAAGGCCGAGGCGATCGGCAAGGACGGTCTCAGCGGCCAGGACCTGCTCAGCTACGAGATCTTCGTCGGCGACGCGCGCAATGCGCTGGAGGCGGAGAAGTACCCGAGCTGGATGCAGCCGGTGAACCAGTTCTACAACGTCGGCAGCATCATGGTGATGCTCGGTTCCGGCACCGGCGCGCAGCCGTTCCGCACGGTCAAGGACTACGACAACTGGTCGCGGCGCGCGCTCGGCATCCCGGCGCTATTCGACCAGGCCATCGCCAACATGCGCGAAGGCATGAAGGCCGGCGTGGTGCAGCCGCGCGCGCTGATGGAGAAGGTGCTGCCGCAGCTGGATGCGATCATCAAGCCGACCGCCGAGGAGAGCCTGTTCTGGGGTCCGGTGCGCAACCTGCCTGCCGACATTCCCGAGGCCGAGAAGCAGCGCATCACCGCCGAGTACAAGCGCCTGATCGAATACCGGATCATGCCCGCCTACCGCTCCCTGCGCGGCTTCATCGCCACCGAGTACCTGCCGGCCACGCGCACCACCGCCGGTGTTGGTGCCCTGCCCGGCGGCGATGCCTGGTACGCCTGGAACGTGCGCCAGAGCACCACCACCGACCTGACCCCGGCGCAGATCCACCAGATCGGCCTGGACGAGGTGGCGCGCATCCAGGGCCAGATCCAGGCGGTGATGAAGCAGGTGCGCTTCCGCGGCTCGATGCAGAAGTTCTTCAAGTTCATGCAGACCGACAAGCGCTTCGCCTTCAAGAGCGAAGACGAGCTGCTGACCTATTACCGCGGCCTGGAAGGCCGGGTCGACGCGGCGGTGCCGCGCATGTTCTCGCTCAAGCCCAAGGCCGCGTTCGAGATCCGCCCGGTCGAACCGTACCGCGCGCAGTCGGCCGCCAGCGGCTCGTACATGCGCTCCAGCGAGGACGGCCGCCCCGGCATCTTCTACGTCAACACCTACGACCTGCCCAGCCGCAAGACCTGGGATGCGGAAGACCTGTACCTGCACGAGGCCATTCCCGGCCACCACTTCCAGCTCGGCCTGCAGCAGGAGCTGACCAACCTGCCCAAGTTCCGCCGCTTCGGCGGCGAGACCGCCTTCATCGAAGGCTGGGGCCTGTATGCCGAATCGCTGGGCAAGGACCTGGGCCTGTACCAGGATCCGTACAACTATTTCGGCTACCTGCAGAACGAGCTGTGGCGCGCGATCCGCCTGGTGGTGGACACCGGCGTACACAGCAAGGGCTGGACCCGCGAGCAGGTGATCGATTACATGCTGCAGAACTCGGCCACCAGCCGCACCGACGCCGAAGCCGAGGCTGAGCGCTACATGGCCATCCCCGGCCAGGCGCTGTCCTACAAGATCGGCGAGATGAAGATCATGCAGCTGCGCGACTACGCCCGCGCGCAACTCGGCGACAAGTTCGACATCCGCGAATTCCATGCCGAAGTGCTGAAGGACGGCTCGGTGCCGCTGAACGTCCTGCAGGAAAAGATCGAGCGCTGGGTGGCGAGCAAGAAGGGGTGAGCGGGAGGCCGTTCCTCCCGCGGAACATGCGACCTGAAACGTCGCGGGATTTTTGTAGGAGCGGCTTCAGCCGCGACGGGGCACGCGGTCATGCCTGCTCGCGGTTGACCCACACAACACGCCAATTTCATCACACCGGCGACGGTGCATACCCCATTGCGGGAGGGGCTTCAGCCCCGACGACGTTGAGTACCACGCGTCGGGACTGAAGTCCCTTCCACAGTGCAATCCCCGGCATGCCGAGCCGCTGAAATCGCACCGCGACAGCGGCAGGAACTGCAACGACGTTCGTTTAGTGCTATCGCCCTCCCGTTGCTCCCATCCCACTCGGTGCGGACAGCACGCCAGTTCCATCAGGGCATTGGGCGCGCATGAACCCACTTGTGGGAAGCCGGAGGCGACTGACCAACCCCGACATCCGCTGAACCACCAGCGAAGACGTCGTGCGGTCAAGTACGAGATAAGCGGCCTCATCGCTATGCCGATGCCAAACCCCGCGCCAGCTGCGCGATATCCTCCGGCGTAGTGCGACAACAACCACCGATCAGGCGAGCGCCAGCCGCACGCCAGGCGGCGAGGTGGTCGGCCAGGGTGCCGGCATCGGCACTGTCTGTTTGCCAGCATTTACGCTCGGCGTCGTAGCGCTCGCCCGCGTTCGGATACACCACCAGCGGCAACCGCGTCAGCGTCGCCAGCTGGCGCAACGCTGCGGTGGCGAGCGATGGGGCAACGCAATTGACGCCGAGCGCGACCACCTGCGGGTGCCCGTCGAGCAACGCCACGACATCGCGCAAGGGCGTGCCATCGCTGAGATGCGCAGCATCGCGCAAGGTGCAGGCGAACCAGGCGACAACCTGTGGAAATTCTTCCAGCACCTGCAGCAACACCGCCATTTCCGATAGCGACGGTTGCGTTTCGCAGGCCAGCAGATCCACGCCGGCCGCGACCAGGGCGGCGATGCGCGGGCGGTGGAACTCACGCATCCGCGCCGGCGTCAGCACGTAGTCGCCACGATATTCGGCGCCGTCGGCCAGGAAGGCGCCATACGGACCGACCGAGCCGACGATCAGCAAGGTGCCCGTCTGCGGATGCCGCGCGAGATGCGCCTGCCGCGACTGCTGTGCCATTTCCACGCTGCGCGCGATCAGGCGCTGCGATTGCGCGAGGTCGATCCCGCGCGCGGCGAAGCCCTGCGGCGTGGCCTGGTAGCTGGCGGTGATCGCGCACTGCGCGCCGGCGGCGAAATAGTCCTGGTGCACCTGGCGGATCAGGTCCGGCTGTTCCAACAGGATCTTCGCCGACCACAGCGGATCGCGCAGATCGCAGCCGCGCCGTTCCAGTTCGGTGGCCAACGCGCCGTCGAGCACCAGGCACCGGTCCTCGGCCAGCAGCGCGGCGAGCGGGTTGTGCGGCATGGCGCGGCCTCGCAGCGACGGAATACGCAGTGTCGCAGACGGCAGCGATGTGGTCGCGACGCTGCGCTATCCTCCGCAGATGGATCGCTCGATTTCGCTCGCGCCGGCTCAAGCCATGACCTTCACTGCACTGACCCCGATGCTGCGCTGCGCCGACCTGGCCACGGCGTTGGCGTTCTACACCGACACGCTGGCGTTTCGCCTCGACGGTGGCGCGGTGGCGACGGGCTGGGTGTCGCTGCGGCACGGCCCGCTGGCACTGATGCTGGCCGCGCAACACACCGAGGCCGACACCACCGCTGCCAGCACTGCCTCCTCGCTGTACTTCCGCACCGACGAGGTCGATGCCTGGTGGCAGCGACTGCAGCCGCATGGGCGCATCGTCTATCCGCTGCAAGACTTCGCCTACGGCATGCGCGAGTTCGCGCTCCGCGATCCGGACGGCCATCTGCTGCAGTTTGGCCAGGCGCTGTGCCGATGAGCCTGACCCTGGACGGCCTGCACCACGTGGCGATCATCGCCTCCGACTACGCGCGCTCCAAGGACTTCTATAGCCGCATCCTGGGCCTGCCGGTGATCGCCGAGGTCTACCGCGACGCGCGCGACTCCTGGAAGCTGGACCTGGCCCTGCCCGACGGCAGCCAGCTCGAACTGTTCTCCTTCCCCACACCACCGCCGCGACCCAGCCGCCCGGAAGCCTGCGGGCTGCGCCACCTGGCGCTGCGCGTGCGCGACCTGGATGCAGCCGTCGCGCACCTGCACGCACACGGCGTGGAGGTCGAACCGATCCGCGTGGACGCGTACACCGGCCGCCGCTTCACCTTCTTCGCCGACCCCGACGACCTGCCACTGGAACTGTACGAGCACGGCTGAACGCCAGCGGCCGACCACGCTGAACCGCATGCCGCAGTGCGGATTCCCAGCACCATACGCTTGGGTATACAGTCGGATCAGGCTGGCTATCGCGCCGGCCGCACCGGACATCCCTCGGGAGGGGAACATGCGCACGACCTTCAAGACCCTGATGCTGGCCCTGCCGCTGAGCGCGGCGGCATTCATGGCGCACGCCGCCGACACCTCGCCGGTCGGCCGCTGGCAGACCATCGACGACGAAACCGGCAAGCCCAAGTCGATCGTGCAGATCGAACAGGCCGCCAACGGCACGCTGAGCGGCAAGGTGGTCGAGATCCTGCAATCCAACCACGGCCCCAACCCGATGTGCGACAAGTGCGACGGCGAGCGCAAGGGCAAGCCGATCAAGGGCATGACCATCCTGTGGGGCCTCAAGCCCGACGGCACGGCGGTGTGGGACGGCGGCTCGGTGCTGGACCCGGCCAAGGGCAAGACCTACAAGGCCAAGGTCACCCTCACCGACGGCGGCAAGAAGCTGCAGATGCGCGGCTACATCGGCATCGAGGCGCTGGGCCGGACGCAGACCTGGATCAGGGAGTGACAGAAGCCGGGATTCGGAAGTCGGGATTGGGGATTCGCAGAAGCGGTGCCGCTGCCTGATTTCCGTTCTGCAAGCACTCTATTGAAGGCGCCTGCACAGGCGCCTTTTTACTGGGCGCGTGGATTTGCAGGCGCCGACCAAGCGCTTGACCAATCCCGACTCCCCAATCCCCAATCCCGGCTCCATGCAATAATCCCCGGCCCCCAGCATCGCCGGCCGCCATGACCACCGCTCTCGTCACCACCGCCCTGCCCTATGCCAACGGACCGCTGCATCTGGGGCATCTGGTCGGCTACATCCAGGCCGATATCTGGGTGCGCGCGCGGCGGCTGCGCGGCGACCGTACCTGGTTCGTGTGCGCCGACGACACGCACGGCACGCCGATCATGCTGGCCGCGGAGAAGGCCGGGGTCACCCCGGAAAGCTTCATCGCCGCCATCCAGGCCAGCCATGAGCGCGACTTCGCCGCGTTCGGCGTGGCCTTCGACCACTACGACTCGACCAACTCGGCCGCCAACCGCGCCCTGACCGAGGCGTTCTACGCCAAGCTCGAGGCCGGCGGCCACATCGCGCGGCGCTCGGTGGCGCAGTTCTACGACCCGGCCAAGGGCATGTTCCTGCCCGACCGCTACATCAAGGGCATCTGCCCGAACTGCGGCAGCGCCGACCAGTACGGCGACAACTGCGAGGTCTGCGGCGCCACCTATTCCCCGACCGAACTGAAGGAACCGAAGTCGGTGATCTCGGGCGCCACGCCGGAGCTGCGCGATTCGGAGCACTTCTTCTTCGAGGTCGGCCGCTTCGACGGCTTCCTGCGGCAGTGGCTGGCCGGCGACGTCGCCCTGCCCGGGGTCAAGGCCAAGTTGATGGAATGGCTGGACAGCGAAGGCGGCCTGCGCGCCTGGGACATCTCCCGCGATGCGCCGTACTTCGGCTTCCAGATTCCCGGCCAGCCGGGCAAGTATTTCTACGTGTGGCTGGACGCGCCGATCGGCTATCTGAGCAGCTTCCAGACCCTGTGCGCGAGCCTGGGCGAAGCGTTCGAGCCGCACCTGGCCGCCGGCACCGCCACCGAGCTGCACCACTTCATCGGCAAGGACATCGTCAACTTTCACGGCCTGTTCTGGCCGGCGGTGCTGCACGGCACCGGCCACCGCGCGCCGACCCGGCTGCACGTCAACGGCTACCTGACCGTCGACGGCGCCAAAATGTCCAAGTCGCGCGGCACCTTCGTCATGGCCCGCACCTACCTGGACGTGGGCCTGGAGCCGGAAGCGCTGCGCTATTACTTCGCGGCCAAGTCCTCCGGCGGCGTCGACGATCTCGACCTGAACCTGGGCGACTTCGTGGCGCGCGTCAATGCGGACCTGGTCGGCAAGTTCGTCAACCTGGCCAGCCGCTGCGCCGGCTTCATCGACAAGCGCTTCGCCGGCAAGCTCGCCGACGCGCTGCCGGACCCGGCGCAGTACACGCGCTTCGTCGCCGCGCTGGCGCCGATCCGCGACGCCTACGAGCGCAACGACCCGGCCAGCGCGATCCGCCAGACCATGGCCCTGGCCGACGAGGCCAACAAGTACATCGACGAACACAAACCCTGGGTGCTGGCCAAGCAGGACGGCGCCGGGGCGCACCTGCAGGCGGTGTGCACGCAGGGCCTGAACCTGTTCCGGGTACTGGCCGCCGCGCTCAAGCCGGTGCTGCCGCGCACCTGCGCCGAAGCCGAAGCATTCCTGTCGGCCCCGCTCGGCGCCTGGGACGACCTGCAGGCGCCGCTGCTGGCGCACGTGATCCAGCCCTACGCCCCCTTGTTCACCCGTATCGACCCGAAACTGCTCGACGCCATGACCGACGCCTCCAAGGACACCCTCGCCCCCGCCCCGGCCGCCGCGGCCGCTGCCGCCAAACAGGAAGCAAAGGCCGCCACCAATCCCCAATCCCCACTCCCGAATCCCGGCGTCATCGGCATCGACGACTTCGCCAAGCTCGACCTGCGCATCGGCAAGGTGCTGGTCTGCGAGTTCGTCGAAGGCTCGGACAAGCTGCTGCGCTTCGAACTGGATGCCGGCGAGCTGGGCAAGCGCCAGATCTTCTCCGGCATCCGCGGCAGCTACGGCGAGCCGGACAAGCTGGTCGGCCGCAACGTGGTGTTCATCGCCAACCTGGCCCCGCGCAAGATGCGCTTCGGCCTCAGCGAGGGCATGATCCTGTCGGCAGGCTTCGATGGCGGTTCCCTGGCCCTGCTCGACGCCGACAGCGGCGCGCAACCGGGCATGCCGGTGCGTTGACGGCCGGGAGTCGGGATTGGGGATTGGTTGAGCGCACACCCTCGGCCCAGTCGAGCCCATGAACTGCTGTTGCGAATCCCTAATCCCAAATGCCGAATCCCAGCGCCCTCGCGCTCTTCGACTTCGACCATACGGTCACCACCGCCGATACCTATTCGGGGTTCCTGCGCCGTGTGGCCACGCCGGCGCAGCAGGCGCGGGCGCGCTGGACGGTCGGGCCGTGGCTGGCCGGCTATCGGCTGGGCCTGGTGTCGGCGGCGGCGTTGCGCACGCGGGTGACCCGGCTGGTGTTCGCCGGACGCGACGCGGACGACATCGCCCGCCAGGCCGAACACTACGCGCAGGAGGCGCTGCCGTCGCTGTTGCGGCCGGAGATGATGCAGCGGATCGCCTGGCACCAGGACCAGGGGCACGCCGTGGCGCTGGTCTCGGGTTCGCTGGATCTGTATCTGCAGCCCTGGTGCAAGCAGCATGGGCTGCACCTGATCTGCAACCGCCTGGAAGTGCAGGACGGGCGCCTGACTGGCCGCTATCGCCACGGCGACTGCGGGCCGCGCAAGGCCGCGCTGATCCGCGTGCAATACGACCTGAGCACCTATCGGCGCATCTACGCGTATGGCGACAGCCGCGAGGATCGGCCCATGCTGGCGCTGGCGCACGAGCGCTGGTACCGCGGGCGCCGGATCGCCTGAGCCGATGACGCTGCGCCAGACGCCGCCGCCCCTGCCGCCCCTGCCGCCCGCGACGCAGCGCGTGGCCGCCTCCGCGGCACGCAGCGACGCCGAGGCGACGCCACCGCGCGACCGCAGCGCGGTCGTCGCCTTGTCGATCGTGGCGCTGGCGATCCCGCTCGGCATCGCATTCGCCGTCAGCATGTGGGGCTGGCGCATCCACCCCGCGGCGCGCAGCGACGACGCCTGGGTGGCGATGCCGGCGCCGCGCCCCGGTGGCGCCATGCCCGGCGCGCCGGCCGCCGTCTCCACGCGTGCGCCCACGAACGACCCGACCGTAGTGATCGCCCGGTTCCGCGAGGACGTGCTGCCGGCGATCCGGGTCGGCCAGGCCGCGCAGGTGCGCCTGGCCGACGCTGCCGACATCGCCTGGATTGGCCACGTGCAGGCGATCGGTGCCGGCGCGGACGCGGACACGGCGATCGACACGGCCGCGCAGGCCGGCAACCATGTCCAGCGCGTGCGGCGGCAGCCGGTGCGAATCGTGCTGGACCGTGCGCAGGCCGCGCCCGCCACGTTGGAACCGGGCACCGCGGTCCAGGTCGTGATCAACACCAGCAGCGCGCGCTAGGGTCGGGCCGCGACGAGGCCGCGCTACACTGTGCCGGCCAGCCACGCCGGCGTTTCCGCTTCTTCGCCCCTGCTCCACGCCGTGCGCTCGCGCGCCGCCTCCGTCATGACGCCCGCCCACGACACCCTGCTCGAACGCCTCGATCGCCTGCTGCCGCAGACCCAATGCGGCCAGTGCGGGTTCGATGGCTGCCGTCCCTACGCCGAGGCGATGGCAGCTGGCACGGCGCAGGTGGACCGCTGCCCGCCCGGCGGCGATGCCGGCGCGCGCGCCCTGGCGCGGGTGCTCGGGGTCCCCGCCCTGCCCTACGACCGCAGCCGCGGCACGCACGCGCCGCCGCAGGTGGCGTGGGTGGTCGAGGCCGACTGCATCGGCTGCACCAAGTGCATCCAGGCTTGCCCGGTCGACGCCATCGTCGGCGGCGCCAAGCACATGCACACGGTACTGGCGCCCTTGTGCACCGGTTGCGCGCTGTGCCTGCCGGCCTGCCCGGTGGACTGCATCGTCCTGCGCTGAGACTGCCGCTGCAGCGCGGCCGCCACGGCGGGCGCATCCGGATCGACACCCGCCGCGTATGTCCTGGTGTCATCCCACCGGAGCGCCGTGCATGCCGACGTCGACCGCCGCCTTCCCGTTCACCCGACCGTCCCTGCCGCTGGCCCTGGCTCTGGGCAGCGCCGCCCTGGTCGCCGCCACGCCGGCGCGGGCGATGCTGCACTACGAGGGCATCGCCTATGCCGCAGACGGCAAACAGGTGCTGTACCGCGAAAGCCACTGGGTGCGCGAGGATGGCGCGCGCCTGGTGCTGTACCAGTGCGCGGACGGCGCCGCGTTCGCGCGCAAGCGCGTGGACGACGGCAGCGCCGCGCCGGACTTCGAACTGGTCGATGCGCGCAGCGGCTACCGCGAGGGCGTGCGCCGCAGCGGCAGCGGGCGCGAGATGTTCAGCCAGGCCAAGGGCCAGGCCGAACGCCGCGCGCCGCTGCCGAAGAGCGCCCAGGCGCAGGTGATCGACGCCGGCTTCGACGCCTACCTGCGCCAGCGCTGGGACAGCCTGGGCAGCGGCGCGCCGCAGCGCATCGCCTTCGTGCTGCCCAGCGAACTGCGCACGCTCGACTTCCGCATCACCCCCGGCCCGGCCGATGCCGAGGTGCAGCGCTACACGCTGAGCCTGGCCGCCTGGTACGGCACGCTGCTGCCCGACCTCAGCGTCGCCTACACGCGCAAGGACCGGCGCCTGCTGGAGTTCCGCGGCGTCGGCAACATCCGCGACGCACGCGGCCGCTACCCGAGCGTGCGCATCGAGTTTCCCGAACGCCTGCGCGGCCAGGCCGACGCCGGCGCGTGGGAGCAGGCGCTGCAGCAACCCCTGGTCGCGCAATGCAGCGCGCGCTGAGCCGCGCCGCCAGCGCATTCACGCCGGCCCCTGCCGCACCCGCTACAACCATGCCTGCGCATCGCCCGCGCATCGACGAGGACACCTCATGGCCAAGGCCTACCTGTGGTTCAACGCTGCGCTGTACGCGCTGCTGGCAGTCTGGTGCACGCTGCTGCCGGCGCAAACCGCCGCGGCGGTGGGCTATGTCGGCCTGGACCGCTCCGGCCAGTCCGAATACCTGGTCATCTACGGCGGCCTGCAACTGGGCATGGCCTTCCTGTTCGGCTACTTCGCCCGCACCGGGCAACTGCGCACCGGCCTGCTCCTGGCGCTGGCCTTCTACGTCCCCATCGTGCTCTACCGCAGTGCCAGCCTGTTGCGGCTGTGGCCGGTGGGCCCGACCACGACCGGGTTGGCCGCGTTCGAGATCGTCCTGCTGCTCGCCGCAGTCGTCCTGTGGCGACGCCAGCGCGCCTGAGCGACGGCCGCGGCGAAAGCCTGTAGCATCGCGCCGACCTTCGCCACCGTCTCCAGGCATGACCGAGTCGCCCGATCACGACGAAGCAGGACAATTGCTGGTCGCCACCGCCACCGGCGACAGCGCTGCGTTCGAACGCCTGTACCGCACCACCTCCTCGCGCCTGTTCGGCGTGTGCCTGCGCATCGTGCCGCAGCGCGGCGAAGCCGAGGACGTGTTGCAGGAGGTGTTCTCCGCTGTCTGGCGCAAGGCCGCGCAATTCGATCCGCAGCGCGCACGCGGCCTCACCTGGCTGACCATGATCGCCCGCAACAAGGCCATCGATTATCTGCGCGCACGCGCGCCTGCGCGGCAGTCGGTGGCGCTGGACGACGCCGGCGAGCTGCAGGACGAAGGCCGCGATCCGCTCGCCGACACCGAGTGGCGGGTGGCCGGCCGGCGCCTGGACGTGTGCATGGGCGAACTGGAGCCGCCGCGCGGCGAGCTGATCCGCACCGCGTTCTTCGAAGGCATCACCTATGAGGAACTGGCCCAGCGCAGCGGCACGCCGCTGGGCACGGTCAAGAGCTGGATCCGCCGCGGCCTGGCCAAACTGAAAGCGTGCCTGGAACGATGAACGCCTCCGTGCCCGATCCGCAGGAAACCCCGCCGCCGCGCGACGTGCTGGCCGGCGAGTACGTGCTCGGCGTGCTCGACGCGCAGGAGCGCCGTGCCGCCGAGGCGCGCATCGACAGCGACCACGCATTCGCCGCGGCGGTGCTGCAGTGGCAACAGCACCTGATGCCACTGGCCGACGAGATCGCCCCGGTGGAGGTACCCGAACGTGTGTGGGTGCGCATCCGCGCCTCGCTGGGCCTGGATGCGCCGGCGCCGCGCGCGCGCCCTGCCGCACCCGGGTTCTGGGACAGCGTGCGGACCTGGCGCTGGCTCAGCGCCGGCGGCTTCGCCACCGCCACCGCCTGCCTGCTGGCGCTGCTGCTGGCGCGCGCGCCGGTGCCGCCGCCGGCCACGCAGCCGCCGCCGGTCGCCACCACCACGCCCAAGCCCAGCGGCATCGCGATGACCTCCACGCTGATGCAGGACGACGGCAAGCCCGGCTATGTGGCGCTGATGGACGCCGACAAGCGCAGCATCACCCTCACCCCACTGGGCGGCAACCGCGACAACGCCCGCGTGCCCGAGCTGTGGCTGATCCCGGCCGACGGCAAGGCGCGCTCGATGGGCGTGTTCGACGAGGCCAAGGCGCGCGTGGCACGCATTCCCGATGCGTTGATGCCCTTGCTCAGCGACGGCGCCGTGCTGGCAGTGACCATGGAACCGCCCGGCGGCGCGCCCGGCGGTGTGGCCACCGGCCCGGTCGTGGCCAAGGGCGGCATCAGCACGCTGCAGCTGGCACCGTAGACAATTTCCCTTCTCCCCTCGGGAGAAGGTGCCCCGAAGGGGCGGATGAGGGTACGGGCGAAGCCTCGTGGACCTGATTCCGCGAGCGCTTCGCTCCGTACCCTCACCCCAACCCCTCTCCCGATGGGAGAGGGGCGCTAGCGCCTCGGCGCTTTCGGCGCCTTGCACGCACCGCGCACAGGCCGTGCCACCCGCAGGCTGTGCCGCGCTCCTCCAGGAAAACACGGCGCGCATTCACCCGCCCACCACTCGTCTGCCGTCAGCATCGACGCCGCCATCGCGCATCCGCACGACAGCCAAGATCTTCCGATTCGCGCAACGCCTGCGCTGCGCTGTCGTGGCCGCAATGCCTCGCAAGCAGCTGTGCAGGGGAAATCCGACGCGGGTGCATCCGTCTTCCGGTTTCGCTCGTATCGCTCCCCAAGTCCCCCAATGAGACGCGCTTGTGCCGAGTCCCGTTCCGGAACCCCGCCCTGCCTCACCCCCGCCTGCGCCGCCTGGCCGCATCCTGCGCACCTTGCGGCGCTGGTTCGACACCAGCGCCGAGATCGAGCTGGATCCGGCACGCGCCGACCGCATCGACTGGCTGCGCGCCGCGCCCTACATCGGCCTGCACCTGGCGTGCCTGGGCGTGTTCTGGGTCGGCGTATCGTGGTTCGCCGTCGGCATGGCCGTGGCGATGTACGCGGTGCGCATGTTCGCGCTCACCGGCTTCTACCACCGCTACTTCGCCCACCGCGCGTTCAAGACTTCGCGCCCGGTGCAGTTCCTGTTCGCCGCGATCGGCGCCACCTGCGTGCAACGCGGGCCGCTGTGGTGGGCCGCGCACCACCGCAACCACCATCGCCACACCGATACGCCGGCCGATCCGCATTCGCCGCGCCAGCACGGCTTCTGGTGGAGCCATAGCGGCTGGTTCCTGACCCCGCGCGGTTTCCGCACCGATTGGGAAGCGATCCCGGACCTGCGCCGCTTCCCCGAACTGCGCTTCCTCGACCGCTTCGACCTGCTGCTGCCGGTGCTGCTGGCGCTGGCGCTGTTCCTGCTCGGCGGGTGGCTGCAACAGCACGTGCCGCAGCTCGGCACCGATGGTCCGCAGTTGCTGGTGTGGGGCTTCTTCGTCTCCACCGTGGCGCTGTTCCATGCCACCTTCACCATCAATTCGCTGGCGCACCGCTTCGGCAGCCGCCGCTTCGACACCCGCGACGACAGCCGCAACAACCTGTGGCTGGCGCTGCTGACCTTCGGCGAAGGCTGGCACAACAACCATCATTTCTTCCCGGGCGCCGCGCGCCAGGGCTTCCGCTGGTGGGAACTGGACCTGACCTGGTATGGACTGAAGGCGCTGTCGTGGACCCGCGTGATCCGCGAGCTCAAGCCGGTGCCGGCCGGGCTGGTGCGCGCGCAGGCGCGTGCCCGATGAGCCGGATCGCGGTGGTGGGCTCGGGGATCGCCGGCCTCGGCGCGGCGTGGCTGCTGTCGCAGCGTCACGAGGTGACGCTGTACGAAGCGGCCGATTATCTCGGCGGCCATACCCATACCCATGCGATCGAACTGGACGGCGTGGAATACGCGGTGGACAGCGGCTTCATCGTGTTCAATCCGCAGCACTACCCGCTGCTGAGCGCGTTGTTCGCGCGGCTCGGGGTGGCGTCGCAGCCGACCACGATGAGTTTCTCGGTGCACGAGGAGCGCACCGGACTGGAGTACAACGCCGGCACGCTTGGCGGGCTGTTCTGCCAGCGCCGCAATCTGCTGTCGCCGCGCTTCTGGCGCATGCTGCGCGATCTGCGGCGGTTCTACCGGGAAGCGCCGCAGGCGCTGCACGACGTCACCCTGGCGCAACTGACCCTCGGCGAGTTCCTGCAGCGCCACGGCTACTCCGAGGTATTCCGCGACGCACACCTGGTGCCGATGGCCTCGGCGCTGTGGTCCTCGCCCTCGCGGCAGATCCTCGACTTCCCGATGCGCCAGCTAATCGGCTTCATGGCCAACCACCACATGCTGCAGGTCAGCGGCCGTCCGCAGTGGCAGGTGGTGCGCGGCGGCTCCAACAGCTATGTGCGTGCGCTGCGCAGCCGCTGGCGGGTGCGCGAGCGGCTGGGCACGCCGGTGCGCGCGCTGCAGCGGACCGCGCACGGCAGCGTCGCGATCGCCTGCGATGCCGACACCCAGCAATACGATCATGCGGTGTTGGCCTGCCACGCCGACGACGCGCTGCGCCTGCTCACCGATCCCAGCGAGGCCGAAACCGAGATCCTCGGCGCGATCGGCTACCAGGACAACGAGACCGTGCTGCACACCGACGCGCGCGTGCTGCCGCGCGACCGCCGCGCCTGGGCCGCGTGGAACGCGCACGTGCCGGCCGATCCGGACGCGCCATGCACGGTCAGCTACTGGATGAACGCCCTGCAGTCGCTGCAGGCGCCGCAGCCGTTCATCGTCAGCCTCAACCGCAGCGACGCGATCGATCCGGCCAAGGTGCTGCGGCGCATGCGCTACCGGCATCCGCTGCAGACCCAGGCATCGGTGGCGGCGCAGGCGCGCAAGGGCGAGATCCAGGGCCAGCGCAACACCTGGTTCGCCGGTGCCGGCTGGGGCTTCGGTTTCCACGAAGACGGCCTGCGCAGCGCGGTCGACGTGGCCGCGGCACTGGGGGTACCCTGGTCATGACGCTGATGCGCCGTGCTGCCGTGCCCGCCCCGCCGGCTGGCGCCGTCTCGACAACGTCGGCGGCGGCGGGCACGACCTTGCATGGCCTGCACAGCGCGGTGTACACCGGCTGGGTGCGGCATCGCCGCTATGCGCCCAAGGCGCTGGCGTTCCGTTATCCGCTGTTCCTGCTGTACTTGGACCTGGACGAACTGGAGCAGGTGTTCGCGCGGCGCTGGCTGTGGTCAGTGAACCGGCGCAACGTGGCCGAGTTCCGCCGCAGCGACTATCTGGGCGACCCCGCGCAGCCGCTGGACGAGGCGGTGCGCGACCGTGTGCAGCAGCACACCGGCGAGCGCCCGCTCGGCCCGGTGCGCATGCTCACCCACCTGCGCTACTTCGGCCACTGCTTCAATCCGGTCACGTTCTACTACTGCCACGATGCGCAGCAGCGGCTGCACAGCATCGTCGCCGAGATCACCAACACGCCGTGGCGGCAACGCCACGCCTACGTGCTGCCGATGGCAGAAGCGCGCAGTCACGGCGCCACGCACGCCTGGCGCTTCGCCAAGCGCTTCCACGTCTCGCCGTTCATGGCGATGGCGCACACCTACGCCTGGCGCTTCAGCGAGCCCGGCGCGCAACTGCGCGTGCACATGGACGTGCTCGATCCCACGCCGGCGACGACGCGGCGGCGCTTCGACGCCACCCTGGTGCTCGAGCGCCGCGCCCTCGACGGCGCCAGCCTGGCGCAGGCGCTGCTGCGCTATCCGGCGATGACCCTGCAGGTCATGGCCAAGATCCACTGGCAGGCGCTGCGGCTGTGGCTGCGTGGCAACCCGGTGCACGACCATCCCGACCATTCCCTTCCGCGAGAACGCCGATGAACGCTCCGCATGCGCCCTCTTCCGCCGCCGCGCTAGCCCCAGCCGCACCGCCGTTGCGCGGTCTCGATCGCCTGCTGCGGCAGCGCCTGCTCGCCACGCTGGATGGGCTGCGCGAAGGCCAGTTGCGCATCGAGGAGGCCGGCACGCTGACCACGCTGGGCGATGCCAGCGCCGGCGCAGACGCGCTGCAGGCGCATCTGCGCATCCACGACCCGCACTTCTACCGCCAGGCCGCGCTCAACGGCAGCGTCGGCGTCGGCGAGGCGTATATGGATGGCCTGTGGGACTGCGACGACCTGGTCGCGCTGGTGCGCCTGCTGGTACGCAACCGCGACCGCCTGGACGCGATGGAAACCGGTCTGGCCCGGCTCGGCGGCCTGGCGATGCGCGGCCTGCACGCGTTCGCGCGCAACACCCGCGCCGGCAGCCGCCGCAACATCGCCGCGCACTACGACCTGGGCAACCAGTTGTTCGAACTGTTCCTGGATCGCAACCTGATGTACTCCTCGGCGATCTTTCGCGACGCCGACGCCGCCTTGGGCGAGGCTGCGCTGGAGCGCGCGGCCGAACGCAAGCTGCAGCGCATCTGCGCCAAGCTCGACCTGCAGCCGCACCACCACCTGGTCGAGATCGGCACCGGTTGGGGTGGCTTCGCGCTGTACGCCGCCAAGCACCACGGCTGCCGCGTCACCACCACCACCATCTCGCGCGAGCAGTACGAACTGGCCCGGCAGCGCATCGCCGCCGCCGGGCTGTCGGACCGGGTCGAGGTGCTGCTGCGCGACTACCGCGATCTCGACGGCCGCTACGACCGCCTGGTCTCGATCGAGATGATCGAGGCGATCGGCCACCAGTACCTGGACACCTACTTCGGCAAGGTCGGCAGCCTGCTCAAGGACGACGGCCAGGCGCTGATCCAGGCCATCACCATCGAGGATCATCGCTACGCGCAGGCGCTCAAGTCGGTGGACTTCATCAAGCGCCACATCTTCCCGGGCAGCTTCATTCCCTCGGTGGCGGCGATGACCGGCGCGATCGGCCGCGCCAGCGACCTGCGCCTGTTCAACCTGGAAGACATCGGCCCCAGCTATGCGCTGACCCTGCGCGCCTGGCGTGAGCGCTTCATGGCCAAGTTGCCGCAGGTACGCGCGCTCGGCTACGACGAACGCTTCATCCGCATGTGGGAGTTCTACCTGGCGTACTGCGAAGGCGGCTTCCTGGAGCGCTCGATCGGCGACGTGCACCTGTGGCTGAGCAAGCCGCGCGCGCGGCCGGCGCAGTTCGCGCCGGCGCTGGCGGGCGACGCATGAGCAACCTGATCAACTACCTCGCCCTGCAGGGGCTGTGGCTGGCCGCGGTGGTCGGCGCCGCGCACGGGCTGGCCTGGGCCGGCCCGGCGGCGCTGGCGCTGTTCGCGCTGTACCAGTTGTGGCCGCGCCGCCGTGCCCGCGGCGACGCCGCGCTGATCGCACTGGCGCTGCCGCTGGGCGCCGGTGTCGATGCCGCCATGCGCGCCGGCGACTGGGTGCGCTACGCCGCCGCGCCGCCATCGCCGTGGCCGCCGCTGTGGATCCTGGCGCTGTGGGCCGGCTTCGCGCTGACCTTCCAGCATTCGCTGGCCTGGGTGATGCGCCATCCCTGGCGCGCGGCGCTGTTCGGCGCCACTGCCGGCCCGTTGGGCTATGTGCTGGCCGCACGCGGCTGGCAAGCGGTGACGCTGGTGCAGCCATTGCCGCAGGCGCTGCTGGCGCTGGCCCTGGGCTGGGCCGCGGCACTGACCCTGCTGAGCCTGGCCACGCGCCGCCTGAGCGCCGCCACGCCGGTGCTGTCGGCAACCGGAGCGGCGCGATGAACGCCTGGCCGTTGTTGCATGTGGGCGTGTTCACCGTGCTGGTCATGCTCGCCGGCTGGGCCTGGCAGCGGCAGACCCGCAACGCCGGCGCGGTCGACGTGCTGTGGTCGGCGTGCATGGCCCTGACCGCGGTGTACTGCGCCTGGCGCGCCGACGGCGCGCTGCTGCCGCGCGTGCTGACCGCGGTGCTGGGTGGACTATGGGGCGCGCGCCTGGCCTGGCACCTGGGTGTGCGCGTGTTCGGCGATGCCCACGAGGACGGCCGCTATCGCGCCCTGCGCGAGCACTGGCACGGCGACCAGCGCAAGTTCCTGGCGTTCTTCCTCGGCCAGGCGCTGGTGGTGCTGGCGTTCGCGGTGCCGTTGTCGGTGGCCGCGCACAATCCGCAGCCGCAGTGGAGCGTGTGGACCACCCTGGCGGTGGGGACCTGGCTGATCGCGGTGGGCGGGGAAAGCCTGGCCGACCGGCAACTGGCCGCGTTCCGCGCCGACCCGGCGAACAAGGGCAAGACCTGTCGCCAAGGCCTGTGGCGCTATTCGCGGCATCCGAACTACTTCTTCGAATTCGTGCACTGGTTCGCCTATGTGTTCCTGGCGGTGGGCAGCGGCGCGCTGTGGGTCGGCGTGGCCGCGCTGGGGCCGGCGCTGATGTTCGCCTTCCTGTACCGGGTCACCGGCATTCCCTACACCGAACAGCAGGCCCTGCGCTCGCGCGGCCGCGACTACGCCGACTACCAGCGCAGCACCAGCGCCTTCTTCCCCATGCCGCCGCGGCACTGAGCCGCGCCAGGAGATCCGCCGATGTCCAGCACCTTCGCCACCTCTTCCCCGCCCGCCGCGCCGGCCGAGCCGCTGGCCACGCGCCTGGCCGAATCCGGCCTGCTGCCCGACGCCGTGCTGCGCGCGGCGATGCGCCGGCTGTGCACGCAGCGCCTGCGCGACGAGCGCGACGGCGGTGCCGACGCCGCCTGGGAGCGCCAGCGCCTGCTGATCGAATCGCTGCGCGAGAGCGCCATCGCCATCGAGACCGACGCGGCCAACCGCCAGCACTACGAAGTGCCGCCGCGTTTCTTCGAGCTATGCCTGGGCAAGCGCCTGAAGTACAGCAGTTGCTACTGGGATGCGAGCACGCCGGACCTGGACGCGGCCGAGGAACGCATGCTGCAGCTGTATGCCGAACGCGCGCAGTTGCGCGACCGCCAGCGCATCCTCGAACTGGGCTGCGGCTGGGGCTCGCTGACCTTGTGGATGGCCGAGCACTTCCCCGGCGCGCGTATCACCGCGGTGTCCAACTCGCGGCCGCAACGCGAACACATCGAAGCGCAGTGCCGCGCACGCGGACTGAGCAACGTCAAGGTGATCACCCACGACGCCAACACCCTGACCCTGCCCACCGAGAGCTACGACCGCGTGGTCTCGATCGAGATGTTCGAGCACATGCGCAACTACCGCGAACTGCTCAAGCGGGTCAGTCACTGGCTGGTGCCGGGCGGACGGCTGTTCGTGCACATCTTCTGCCATCGCGACCTGGCCTACCCGTTCGAGGTGCAGGGCGAGGACAACTGGATGGGCCGGCACTTCTTCACCGGCGGGTTGATGCCGGCGGCCGACACCCTGCTGCAGTTCCAGGACGACCTGGCGATCGAACGCCGCTGGCTCCTGTCCGGCCAGCACTACGAGAAGACCGCCAACGCCTGGCTGCACAACCAGGACCGCCATCGCGATGCGCTGATGCCGGTGCTGCAGGCCACCTACGGCGCCGACGCCAAGATCTGGTGGCAACGCTGGCGCATGTTCTGGATGGCCTGCGCGGAACTGTTCGGCTACGAACAGGGCCAGCAGTGGAGCGTGGCGCATTACCGGTTTGTGAGGCGCTGAGGCGCCGGGATTGGGGAGTGGGGATTGGGGATTGGCAAAGGCGGCGTACTGCCGCCTGATCGACCCTGTGTAGGAGCGGCTTCAGCCGCGAGGGGCGTTACCGGTGATGCCTGTCGCGGTCGAAGCCCCTCCTACGAAGATCAAGGGATACGCAAGCGACGTCGTGGCGGCAAGACGAATCCCCAATCCCCAATCACCACTCCCGGCCGCTCAAGCGGCCGCCGTAATGACGATCTCGATCTTCCAGGCCGGGTCGGCCAGCTTGGCCTGCACGGTGGCGCGGGCCGGGGTGTTGCCCCGGCTCACCCACTCTTCCCAGACCTTGTTCATCTCGGCGAACTCGGCCAGGTCGGTCATGTAGATCTCGGCGCGCAGGATCCGGCTCTTGTCGGTGGCGGCGAGCCCCAGCAGCCGGTCGATCGCCGCCAGCACCTCACGGGTCTGGCCGGCGATGTCGGCGCTGGTGTCCTCGGCGATTTGCCCGGCCAGGTAGGCCACGCCGTTGTGCACGGTCATTTCCGACATCCGCGGGCCGGTATCGAAACGCTGGATCATGATGCGCTGTCCTGTAGTGGGAAGACCGCGCCATTGTCGCGCGATTGCGCCGCGGCTGCAGGCGCCGGCCGCCACAGGCGATACGCCACCGGCAGCAGCCAGGCCAGGATCAGCACGATCGCCAGCTTCTGGGTCAGGCCGCGCGGCGGCGCGCGCCACAGCACATGCACCCACAAGGCCACGAACCCCAGCACCGCCAGCAGCGACAACGGCCCGGCGCGGCGCTGCCACGCCTGCTGCCGGCGCAGCCAGACACTTTGCAACAGCATCGCCGTGGTCACGCACAGGAACGCGGTCTGCGCGGATAGCCCGTGCACCAGCGGCGCCAGCAGCGGCGCGCGCTGCGGCAGGTAGCTGTCGCCGACTGCGACCCCGCATAACCCCAGCGCCGCACAGCCGAACAGCAGTACGGGCGCGCCGCTGCGCGCGCGTGGCGGCGCCTGCGCATACAAGCCGGCTGCCAACGCCATCACGCCGGCGGCCAGCAAAACGTAGACAGTGCGCAGCACCAAGCCGCCAGGGCCATGCAGGTACTGGCTGAGCGTGGCCTGCTGCCAATGCAGATCGGCGCGCACGACCTGCAACGCCATCGCCACACCGAGGAACAGCAGCGCCAGCAGCAGCGCCGCGGCACCGGCCAGGCGCGTCCAGCGCGGCGGCGCGGGAAAGGGAGATGCGGACAACGGCATGACAGGCTCCGGAACCCAACACAGACCATCGCCGCAAGCGCCGGCCATGGCCCCTGCCGCGGCCCCGACGCCGTGGCGACGTACGATTCCACTATCATGCGCGTCGCCGGCGTGGCCGGTATAGCCTAGAGCGCGTGATGCACGGTGAGAGGAGCGGCATGGTGATGGAGGGATCGGTATGCGCTGCGACACGCGGCCAGGGATGGCACCAAGCCAACCCGCGCAGGGCCGGCTTCGCTCCGCTGTCGGGACGTGGCACGTTGCGTGCATCGAGGGGTTGCGCGACAGGCTGGGGCAACCCGCCTTGCTCCGGCACCTCACACACCGCGTCGTAACCACCTGTCCATAGCCTTCTCCATGTTCCTTACACGCTCTCACCCAACCGGTATCGCGATGGCCTCTCTTCG
Source organism: Xanthomonas sp. 3498 (assembly GCF_014199795.1). Taxonomy (NCBI): domain Bacteria; kingdom Pseudomonadati; phylum Pseudomonadota; class Gammaproteobacteria; order Lysobacterales; family Lysobacteraceae; genus Xanthomonas; species Xanthomonas sp. 3498. Next base: position 155,060 of record NZ_JACHOH010000006.1, on the reverse strand, counting down.
TTCCGCTCTTCGTTCCGCCTGCAGTTCCGCTCCGACTCCGCCGCGCACCGCGCGCCGCGCGTCGTGGTGCCTGGCCGCCCGTCTGCAATGACCGACGCCACGCCCTCCGCTCCCGCGTCCACTCCCGGCTGGCGCCGTGCGCTGCCGGTGCTGGCCAGCCTGGCGATCCTGGCCCTGGCGCTGCATGCGCTGGCCACGGAGTTCAGTACCCACGGCTACAGTGCGATCCGTCACGCCTTCAACCAGCTGAGCCTCAGCCAGATCGTACTGACGCTGCTGCTGGGCCTGAGCAGCTACGCCTGCCTGATCGGCTTCGATGCCGTCGGCCTGCGCCGCAGCGGGCGCAAGCTGCATCCGATGCGGATCAGCATCACCGCGTTCCTGGCGCATGCGGTCGGGCAGACCCTGGGCTTCGCCGCGCTGACCGGCGGCGCGGTGCGCCTGCGCGGCTACGGCCGGGTCGGGCTGAGCCTGGCCGAGATCGGCCAGGTGGTGCTGATGAGCACGCTCGGCTTCGTGTTCGGCGCCTGGCTGCTGCTGGCGCTGGCCCTGACCCTGGAGCCGGCCGCGGCGGCGCTGGCGCTGCCGGTCGGTGCCACCGCGGTGCGCGCGATCGGCATCGCGCTGCTGGTCGGCTTCGCCACGATGCTGCTGCTGGCCGGCCGCGACGGCCGCACCCTGCGTTGGCGCAGCCATGAGCTGTGGCTGCCGGACCGACGCACCACCCTGGGCGTGACCGCGTTGAGCGTGGTCGAGCTGGGTCTGGCCAGCGCCGCGTTCTACGTGCTGCTGCCCAACGAATCGGGGATCGAATACATCGGTTTCGTCGGCCTGTACCTGGTCGCGGTGGTGGCGGGTCTGGTCTCGACCGTGCCGGCCGGCCTGGGCGTGTTCGAATGGAGCCTGCTCAAGCTGCTGCCCGGCGTGGCGCCGGCGGCGGTGCTGGCGGCGGCGCTCATCTACCGCATCACCTACTACGTGGTGCCGCTGCTGCTGTCGGTGCTGATGGCCTCGCTGTCCGGCCTGCGCCGGCCGCTGGTCGCCAGTGCCGGCGGGGTGCGCGTGGCCTGGCGCACGCTGCGCCCGTGGCTGCCGCAGATCATCGCCCTGGCGGTGTTCGCGGTCGGCGCGGCGCTGGTCATCGACGGCACCCTGCCCACCCCCAAGCGGCGCCAGGACATGGCGCCGCTGTCGATCATGGAAACCTCGCACCTGCTGGCCAGCCTCGGCGGCGTGGTGCTGTTGCTGATCGGCCAGGGCCTGCAGCGGCGCAGCCACGCGGCCTGGGTGCTGGCGATCGGCATCTGCGTGCTGCTGCCGTTGCCGGCCTGGCTGCGCGGCGGCCACGTCTCGGTGGCGTTGTCCTCGCTGGTGGTGGCGGTCGGCCTGTGGGGCGCGCGCCGCGAGTTCTATCGCGAAGGCGCGCTGCTCGACGAGGCCTGGTCGTGGCCGTGGCTGCGCAACCTCGGCCTGGTGCTGATCGCCACGATCTGGCTGCTGTTCTTCGTCTACAGCCACGTCGAATACCAGAACGAGCTGTGGTGGGAGTTCGCCACCTCGGCCAATGCGCCGCGCGCGCTGCGCGCGGTGCTGCTGGTCAGCGTGGCGGTGGTGGTGTTCGGGCTGGCGCGGCTGCTGCACAGCACCCGCTCGCCGTTGCCGCCGGCCGATGGCGCGCAGCTGGACGCGCTGGCGCCGGTGCTGGCCGAGGCCACCGACACCCAGGCCTGCCTGGTGCTGACTGGCGACAAGGCCCTGCTGCAGGCCGAGGACGGCCCCGGTTTCGTGATGATGCAGCGCTACGGCGGCTCGCTGGTGGCGATGGGCGATCCGGTCGGCGCGCCGGAGGTGGCCCGCGCGCTGATCTGGCGCTTCCGCGAGGAAGCCGACCGCATGGGTCTGCGCCCGGTGTTCTACCAGGTCGGCGAGCAGCACTGGCAGACCTACCTGGACCTGGGCCTGACCCTGGTCAAGCTCGGCGAGGAAGCGATGGTGTCGCTGGAGGGTTTCCACCTGGAGGGCCGCGACCGCGCCGACCTGCGCCAGGCCTGGAACCGCGGCAAGCGCAGCGGGCTGAGCTTCCGCATCGTCGAAACCGAGGCGGTGGACGCGCTGATGCCGGTGCTGGCCGAGGTCTCGCAGCAATGGCTGGAAGACAAGGCCGGCGCCGAGAAGGGCTTCTCGCTGGGCAGCTTCGACCCGGCCTACCTGCGCCGCTTCCCGATCGCGGTGGTGGAGTTCGAGGGCAAGGTCGTGGCCTTCGCCAACCTGTGGCAGGCACCGGCCGGCCACGAGCTGTCGGTGGACCTGATGCGGCACATCGCCGACGCGCCGAAGGGCACCATGGATTTCCTGTTCATCGAGCTGTTCCTGTGGGGCCGCGACCAGGGCTACAAGCGCTTCTCGCTGGGCATGGCGCCGCTGTCGGGCCTGGCCCAGCACCGCCTGGCCGGCCGCTGGAACCGCTTCGGCAACCTGATCGTGCGCCACGGCGAACGCTTCTACGGCTTCACCGGCCTGCGCCGCTTCAAGTCCAAGTTCGCCCCCACCTGGCGCACCCGCTACCTCGCCGCCCCCGGCGGCATGCACCTGCCCGCCGCGCTGCTGGACGTGACCCGGTTGATCTCGCTGGATCCGCGCAAGCCGGAGTGAGGCGGGGATTGGGGAGTCGGGATTGGGGATTGGCGCGGCGCCCCCGTTTGCCGGGGCATTGCGAGGCTGCGCGCCGCACCCTCATCCGCCCCTGCGGGGCACCTTCTCCCACAGGGCGAAGGAAGAGCAAAGCCCCTCTCCCACCGGGAGAGGGGTTGGCGTGAGGGTACGGCCGCCATGGAGCGCCCGGCGGCGGCCAGCCACGCTCGCCGCCTTGCAGGACCGATGTTTCAGTGGTCCGCGTCGCGGCTGAAGCCGCTCCTACGACGACGCGAGCAGGCAAGTCCGCACCGGCGAACCAGCCCACCAATCCCCAATCCCGACTCCCCAATCCCGGCTTCTACTGAATGCGCTGCAGGATCTGCTTGGCCAGCGTGGCGTAATCGCCCTGGAAATGATGGTCGCCGGGCAGCTTGACCAGTTGCGGCCCGCCCTTGGGCAGGTCCGGGCACAGCGCGTCGTCGTCGTCCTCGCCGTAGATGCACAGGGTCTGCGCCGGCGGCATCTTCGCCACTTCCGGGGCGATCGGCAGGCCGTCGTCGCCGGAACTGATCCAGTTGGACACGTGGAACTCGTAGTCGGCGGTCTTGCCCACCGACAGCAAGGCGGTGAGCTGCACCTGGTCGCGCATCGCTTCCGGCAACTGGTTGTAGGCCGCCGGCAGCACGTCGGCGCCCTGCGAGAAGCCGATCAGCACCACGCGCCCGCGCTGCCACAGGTGGCTGTAGTGGCGGTAGATGCGGTCCAGGTCGGTGGCAAAGCCCTGCGGCGTACGCTCGCTCCAGAAGTAGCGCAGCGAATCCACGCCCACCACCGGGATGCCGGCCTTGGCCAGGGCGCCGGCGACCTGCTGGTCGAGCCCGGCCCAGCCGCCGTCGCCGGAGACGAAGATCGCGAACACGTTGCCATTGTCGGCATCGCCCGCACCCGCGGCGGCCGGCACGTCGACCACCGGCAGCCCGGCCAGGTCGGCCGGCGTCGGCGGCAGGCTGACGCCGGGCCGATCGCCCAGCGAACGCACCGCCGCACGCAGCCCAGGCAACGCATCGCCGCTGGCGCTGCGGCGGAACTGCCGCGCCTGCGCCACCTTCTGCACGAACGCGTCGCTCTGCTGGGTGCAGCGGTCGCGGCGGCTCTTGGCGTCGAGCGCCGCCAGCCACGGCACCGGCAGCGCGGTCGGCTTCAACGCACGCGCCGGCGCGGTGATGCCGGCGCCGCAGATCTGGTCGTCCAGCACCTGCACCGGGCAGAAATCCTCGGTCAGCAGGCCCGCCAGCAGATGCTTGGGCGCCTGCGCGGCGACCGCGTAGGCCAGCGCGGCGCCATCGCCATCGCCGACCAGCAACGGCAGGTGGTAGGTCGGCACGTGGAAATAGGCCTGCACGTAGCGCGAGAAGTTCTCCACGTCGCCCGCGGAGAAGCCGCAGGTGCCGTCGATCTTGGCCAGTACCGCCTGCAGGTGCGCGCTGTCGATCACCGCGACCATCGCGCCATCGTCGCGCAGCGCCTCGATCTGGCGCGTGCGCTCGGCGTCGGCGTGCTTGCCGCCGGCGAACCACAGCACCACGCGCTGCGCGTTGCCCTTGGGCAACAGCACCGGCACCTGCTCGAAGCGGCCGTGGCTGAGCTTTTCCGGCGCCGCGGCCGGTGCGCCGGCACGCGGTGCGGCAGCGGCCGCAGCGCCAGGCGCTGCGCCGGCGACGCCGGCCGCGAGCAGTCCGCCCAATGCACATCCCCACATCCAACCGCCACGCTTCTGCATCATCCAGCCATCCTGAAAAGGCGCGTTAAAGATAATCCCGAACGGCGGCGACGCGAAGCGCGGCGCGCCCTGCGGTTCATGCCAGGTACGCCGGACCTGGGCCATCGCCCTGCATCGGCGGGCCGTCAGGCGTCCGCGTCGGCACCGGGATGGCGCAGCCGCCAGGCCGCCAGTGCCTGCCGATAGCGCTCCAGTTCCTCGTGGTAGAGGTCGTAGACGCACAACGGGCAGCCGCTATCGCAGCAGTCGCTGGGGCCGGGCGGCAGCGGCGCCTGCGGGCAGGGATCGGCGTTGGCGGCAGGGTCGGACATGAGGCTCCGTGGCAGCGGCCGGGGCGGACCGGCGCGGCAGTGTAGAAGAAGGCGGTGCTGGCCGCGGTCACTACTCCGTCAGCCGATGGCCTGGCGCAGGTTGGCGCGCGCGGCCGCGTCGTAGCGCGTGTGGAACCGCTCGCTGAGGAAGATGCGCGGCTGCGCCAGCACGGTGCGCAGGAAAGCGCGGCGCTTGCGCCGGTACAACCAGCCCGGCACTACCCCGCGGTACTCCTCGGCAATGGCGCGGTCGTAGGCGGCAAAGGCCTCGGGCGTAGCGCCGAGGATCGCCATGTCGCAATCCAGGAACAGCGCCGCGTCCGCATCCACCGACGCCGTGGTCAATTGCCCATGACGCGCGGTGAGTTCGATCAACGCAGCCACCCGCGCCACATCCATGCCGGCGTCCGGCAGCCACTGCGCGATCGCCGCCTCGGCCAGGCGCGCGGACTGCGCTTCGTTGTCGCCGCGGCCAGCGCGGTACACCGCATCGTGATAGAGGACGGCCAGGTAGACCTCGCGCGGCTGCTGCCAGCCGCTGTCGACAGCGACCTCGGCGTAATGCGCCAGCACTGCCTCGACGTGGCCGAAATGGTGATACGCCCGCGGCGGCTCGGCGTAGGCGGCCCGCAGTTGCGTCCATTGCGCATCGGGCAGCGTGAGCGGCGCCGCGTTCATGCGTCGCGCTGCGCAGGGTCGGCGCGCAACGGCCAATGGGCTTCGTGCAGATAGCGTCCCTGGCCCTGCACACTGCGGATCAGACTCAGCGACCCCGCCTGCCAGGGCAACGCCGACACGCGCTGCGGCGCCAGCGCCTGGTCGACATAGGCCAGGGTCATGTGCGGCAGATAGACGCCGTCGGCGCGCGGCGCCACACCGTGTCGAACCAACAGCTGTTGCAGCGCTTGGCGCAGGGCCAGCAGCGGCGCGGGCTCGCCCTCGCCGCGCAGCACCAGCGGTCGGCTGCGCGCGCGGCTGTCGAAGGTCACCGCCTGATCGAACGCCAGTGCGAACGGCGCGGCGGAAAGCGCCTGCCCGGCTGCGCAGGCCTGTTGCAGCAGGCGTGGCGGGATGCCGGCGTACTCGCCGAGATAGTGCAAGGTCACATGCAGCCGCTCGGGCGGCAGCGCGCGTCCATGCAATCCGTGCTCGTGGCAAAGCTGCCGACCAAGGCGATGCACCGCCTGCGCCGTCTGCGCGTCCGGCAACAAAGCGAAGAACAGGCTTTCGCGCGCGGCGGGCGCGTCGAAACCGAGCGAGAACTGGGCGCCGGCAGGCGCGGCATCGGGATACATGGCGGAAACGGCAAACGCCGCAATCGGGTCGGGCAGCGGTCGAGCGCGCATGGTAGCAAGCACGCCCGACCGCTGCAGACCATCGGCACGCCGACATCGGCACGCCGACCCGGCCAGCGCCGCGATGGCGGCGCGCCGGGTCGGCGGCAGGCGGCGATTACGCCGCGTTCTTCATCGCGTGCTTGCGGGTGCGCATCACGTCGTGGCAGGCGCGCACTTCCGGCAGCAGGCGGGTGGCGGCGTCGCGCGCGGCGACCGGGGTATCGGCGTCGGCAATGGTCTCGTTGAAGGCCTTCAGCAGGCGATCCTCGGACTCTTCCAGCTCGGCGACGTAGCCGTACTTGGTGTCGCCCAGCGCGGCACGGACCTTGCCGTACATCTGCTGCATGCTGCCGACCATGGTGCCGTGGTCTTCCGGCTTGCCGCCGACCGACTGCACCACCGCACTCAGGCTGCTGACGATGTCCGACTTGACGCCGGCGATGCGCAGGAACAGCGCGGACAACTCGGCGTCGCCCACCTTCTTCGCGGCTTCTTCGTAGAAGTCCTTGCCGTCGCGGGAAATGGCGATGAGGTCGTTGAGGCTGTGGGTGGTCTTGCTCTGAATGCTCATGGAGAACTCCTGTGGCGAGGCCAGCGATATCGCGCAACGGGCACACGGGGGTGAACCTGGATATCGCACGGCGCGTTCGAAAGGATTGCCGCGTTGCGTAGTGGTAGCGATGCTGGGCACAAGCGCATAAAGCGCACGTGAGCCATCGGCATTCGCTCGTCACGCCGCATTGCCGGTGGTGAACACGCGTTCATTGGCCGCACTGCGCAGTCAGGCATGTGCTGAAGTTTTCACCATCCTGTCTTCGCGCATTGCAGCGCTTGGTATGCCGCGACTTATCCACACGGTTGCCTCACGGTCGTCCACAGCGGTTGTGGATGACGGCCGCCGCCGATCGCGTCGGCCCGCGACCGCTCGTCGGCGCCGCCGCAACGTCCTCCGCGCCCGGCAACAAACGCCTATAGTGCAGGCGAGCCCTCGCCACTGCAGGGCACCGCGAGGTGCGTCATGTTCGCCTGGACCGCGTTCGCCCTGCTCGCCGCTGCTGCGGCCACCACGTCGCCGCCCACGTTGCCAGTGCCGCCAGCGCACCCGGCAGCGGCGATGCAGGCAGACGCGACACCGCCAACCCCTGCGACGCCCCCCGCGCCGACGCCGACGCAGACGCCTGAGCAGATCATGCAGCTACCGCCTGCGCTGCACGCGCTGCTGCAGCAGCGCATCGACCCGCACGCCGACCCCGAGCACCGCCTGCAGCAACTGGTAGCGCTGGCCTTCGATGCCAAGGGCCTGAACCTGCAGTACGACCCCAAGGCCACCCACAGCGTCGCCGAGAGCTACGCCACTCGCCACGTCAACTGCCTGTCCTTCACCCTGCTGTTCGTGGCGATGGCGCGCGACGTCGGGCTGCAGGCGCAGGTCCAGGAAGTGCGCCGCGTGCTGACTTGGTACGAAGACGGCGATGCGCTGTACAACGTCGGCCACGTCAACGCCGGCGTGCGCGTGGACAGCGGGCGCGGCAGCATCGACCTGGACCGCAGCGTGCTGATGGACCGGCGCGGGCCGCAACCCATCTCCGACCGCCGCGCCCTCGCCCACTACTACAACAACCGCGGCGCCGAGCTGATGGTCGACGGCGACCTGGACGGCGCCCGCGCGCATCTGGCGATGGCGCTGCAGATGGACCCGCGCTTCGCCGGGGCCTGGAACAACCAGGGCGTGCTGGCGATGCGCGATGGCGACAGCGGCGCCGCCGCACGCGACTACGCCAAGGCGCTGGAGATCGATCCGGAGCATCTGCCGGCGCTGTCCAACGCCGTCGGCCTGGCCCGGCGCCTGGGCGACAGCGCGCGCGCGGCCGCACTGCAGCGGCAGATGGAACACGTGCGCCAGCGCGATCCGTTCCAGCAATATCTGCTCGGCACCGAGGCCGAGCGGCGCCAGGACTACACCGCGGCGATCGCCTACTACCGGCATGCGCTGCACCTGTACGACGGCGCCCACCTGCTGTACTTCGCCCTGGCCCGCGCCTACCTGCACAGCGGCGACACCCGCCGCGCCAGCGTGGCGCTGCGCGAGGCCATGGCGCACGCCGATCCGGCCACCCAACCGCGCTACCAGGGCAAGCTGGACGCGCTGCGGCGGCTGTCCTCGACCGCGCGGCCGCTGCGCTAACGCGCGCTAGCCTGCCGCGTGCGCGCAGGCGCCGCGCCGTGCCGCCTGGCGCGCCCACAGGTAGATCAACAGGCCGCCCACGGCCATCGCCGCGCCGACATAGCCGGTGGAGGTCCAGCCCAGGCCGGCACCGATCGCGATCCCGCCCAGCCACGGCCCCAGCGCGTTGGCCAGGTTGAATGCCGCGTGGTTGGAAGCCGCCGCCAGGGTCTGCGCATCGCTGGCCACGTCCATCAAACGGGTCTGCAGCACCGGCGCCAGCGCGCCCATGCTGCCGACCGCGACCACCGCCGGCAGCACCGTCCACGGCGAGGTCGCCGCCAGCGGGAACACCAGCAGCACCGCCAGCGACCACAGCAGCACCAGCGGCACCGCGCGGAACTGCATGCGATCGAACAGCCAGCCGCCGGCCAGATTGCCGAGCAATCCGCCCAGCCCGAACGCGGCCATCGCCACCGGGATCCAGTGTTCGGACACGCCGGTGACCTCCATCAGGGTCGGCGCCAGATAGCTGAAGACGCAGAACATGCCGGCGAAGCCGATCGCGCCGATGCCCAGCGCCAGCCACACCTGCGTGCGGTTGAAGGCGCGCAGTTCGCGCAGCGGCGAGGGCCGCGCCTCCTGCGGATCGGCCGGCAGCAGACGCCACACCAGCACCACGGTCAACACCGCGATCGCCGCGACCAGGGCGTAGGCGTAGCGCCATTCCGCCACCTGGCCGAGCCAGGTCGCCAGCGGGTTGCCGACCAGCACCGCCAGGTTCAGGCCCAGCAGCACCCGGCTGACCGCCGCGCCACGCTGGTCGGGCGGCCCGATCGACGCGGCCACCAGGGTCGCCACACCGAAATAGGCGCCATGCGGCAGGCCGGCGACGAAGCGCGCCAGCAGCATGCTGTGATAGTCCGGCGCCAGCGCGCTGGCGAGATTGCCGAACGCATAGAAGCCCATCAGCGCCAGCAGCAGATGCCGGCGCGACCAGCGCGCGCCGAGGATCGCCAGCAGCGGCGCGCCCACCACCACCCCCAGCGCATAGGCGCTGATCAGATGCCCGACCTGCGGCGCATCGATGTCCAGGCCACGGCCGATGTACGGCATCAGGCCCATGGTGGAGAACTCGCTGGTGCCGATCGCGAAACCGCCCATCGCCAGCGCGAACAGGATCAGCACGTAGCCGCGCCGCGACAGCGGCGCCGTGGCGGATGAGGTCATGCGCACATCCCACAAGAGGAAGGGCTGCCCATTGTTGTGCATTGCAGCAAACATTGCAGCCCCACGCGCGCAACGCCGCGTTGCGGCATGCCGCTGGCGGAGCTTCAGATGACGACGATGCCCTGGCGAAGATGCCGCGGCAGCAACGCACTGTCCCATCGCACCGCCGCGAAACCGCCGGGTGCGTCCCCATGTCTTGCACGCATGCTTCCGTGCAGCGCCGCGCTGCAGGGTTGCCCGCCCTACCCCACACCGAGAGACCCACCGATGACCGATACCGCTTCCCCGCTGTTCACGCCGCTGCGCCTGGGCGCGATCGCACTGGCCAACCGCATCGTGATGGCACCCCTGACCCGCAACCGCGCCGAAGGCGAAGGCCGCATCCCCTCGCCGCTGGCCGCCGAGTACTACGGCCAGCGCGCCAGCGCCGGCCTGCTCATCGCCGAGGCGACCCAGATCAGCCCGATGGGCCAGGGCTACAAGGACACCCCGGGGATCTACAGCGACGCACAGGTCGCGGCCTGGAAGCAGGTCACCGACGAAGTGCATCGGCGTGGCGGCAAGATCGTGCTGCAGCTGTGGCACGTCGGCCGCATCTCGCACGTCAGCCTGCTGCCGGACGGCGCCGCGCCGGTGGCGCCCAGCGCGCTGCGCGCCGATGCCAAGACCTTCACCGCCGAGGGCTTCACCGATGTCTCCGCGCCGCGCGCGCTGCGCCTGGACGAGATCCCCGGGCTGATCGAGGACTTCCGCCGCGCCGCCCGCAACGCCATCGCCGCCGGCTTCGACGGCGTGGAAGTGCACGCCGCCAACGGCTACCTGATCGACCAGTTCCTGCGCGACGGCAGCAACCACCGCGACGACGCCTACGGCGGCAGCATCGAGAACCGCACCCGCCTGCTGTTCGAAGTGGTGCAGGCGGTGGCGCAGGAAATCGGCGCCGACCGCACCGGCGTGCGCCTGTCGCCGGTGACCCCGGCCAACGATGCCCGCGACAGCGACCCGCAGCCGCTGTTCGAGCGCGCGGTGGAACGCCTGGATCCGCTGGGCCTGGCCTTCGTGCACGTGATCGAAGGCGCCACCGGCGGCCCGCGCGACAACATCGCCTTCGACTACGCGGCGCTGCGCGCCAAGTTCCATGGCCCGTGGCTGGTCAACAACGGCTACGACAAGGCGCTGGCCGAAGAGACCGTGGCCTCCAGCCGCGCCGACGCGGTGGCCTTCGGCCGCCCGTTCATCGCCAACCCGGACCTGGTGGAACGGCTGCGCCGCGACGCGCCCTTGAACCAGGTGGACGCCGACACGCTGTACGGCGGCGGTGCCAAGGGCTACACCGACTACCCGACGCTGGACTGATTGCCCCGGGCTGGCGGCACCGCGCAGTGCCGCCAGCCTCGCGTCCAGGCAGCGCCGTCTTCTGCGGCGGGCGCTCGGGCGCGATGCGCATCGAGGCACGGGCCGCGTCGCATCCGGCGCAGAGAGCTCGCTCTAGAACGTCAACCGCTCGCCGAGGAAATCAACGAACACGCGCAGCTTCGGCAGCATGTGCCGGCTCGACGGCCACAACAGATGGAAGGTGCCGGTGGAGTCGACATAGTCGTCGAGCAGCGTGCGCAGCGTGCCGGCCGCCAGTTCCGCGCGTACCGAGTGCTCCGGCAGGAACGCGATGCCACAGCCGCGCAAGGCGAAGCTGAGCCGCGTCTCGATGTTGTTGCACACCATCGACACCGGCAACGGCAGGCCAGCCGCCGCCGCACCCAGCGGCCAGGCTTCCAGGCGCCCGCTGCTGCGGAAACGGTAGTGCAGACACTGATGGGCCAGCAGGTCCTGCGGCTGGAGCGGCGTGCCGCAGCGCTGCAGGTAGTCGGGCGAGGCCACCAGGCAGCGGCGGAAACTGCCCAGGCGGCGCGAGGCCAGCCGCGAATCGTCCGGCTCGGCCACGCGCAACACGGCATCGAAACCTTCTTCGATCACGTCCACCAGGCGATCGTCGAAATCCAGGTCCAGCTGGACCTGCGGATAGGCGCGCATGAAGTCGCCCAGCACCGGCAACAGCACGTTGTTGTTCATCGGCAGGCTGATCCGCAGCCGCCCCTTCGGCGTCGCCGCCAGGCTACCCAGCTCGCCGCGCGCCGCTTCGACCTCGGCCAGGATGCGCCGGCAGCGCGGCAGGAACAGCTGGCCTTCGGCGGTCAGGGTCAGGCTGCGGGTGCTGCGATGGAACAAACGCACGCCCAGCGATTGCTCCAGCCGCGCCACGCTCTTGGCCATCGCCGAGGCGGACAGGCCCAGCACCCGCCCGGCCTCGGCGAAGCCGCCGCTCTCCATCACCTGCACGAAGCCACGCAGGCTCCCCAGACTGTCCATCGCAGCGTCACCGATTGCGGACATTTCCGTCCTCGCAGCGAGGAACTTTACCCGTCTTTTTCCGCAATCGGCAGGCGTCCACGCTGCACCTCCCTCCTCCATGCACAGCGCCGATGCCCATGCCCACCTCCATCCCCGATCCTGCACCGATGCTCTCGCCGCGCCAGGCTGCTCCGCTCGATGCCGCGATCGACCGCGCGCTGCACGAACGCCGGCTCGTCGGCGCAGTGGTGCTGGTCGCCCATCGCGGCGCCTGTATCTATCGCCGCGCCGCCGGCTGGGCCGACCGCGAAGCGCAACGGCCGATGCGCCAGGAGACGACGTTCCGCCTGGCCTCGGTCAGCAAACCGATCGTGGCGACCGCGGCGCTGGCGCTAGTCGCGCAGGGCCGCCTGGCGCTGGATGCGCCGATCGCCGGCTGGCTGCCGTGGTTCAGGCCGGCCCTGCCCGACGGACGCGTGCCGGACATCAGCCTGCGCCAGTTGCTCAGCCATAGCGCCGGGCTCGGCTACCGCTTCCTCGAACCCGAAGACGGTGCGCATGCGCGCGCCGGCGTCTCCGACGGCATGGACCACAGCGACCTGAGTCTGGAGCAGAACCTGCGCCGCCTGGCCCAAGTGCCGCTGCAGTACGCGCCGGGCACGGGCTGGGGCTACTCGCTGGCCATCGACGTCGCCGGCGCGGTGCTGGAGGCCGCCAGCGGGCAGCCGCTGCCGCAGTTGGTCCACGATCTGGTCACCGCGCCGCTGGGGATGCAGGCCACCGCCTTCCATGCCGAGGACGCCGCCAACCTGGCAGTGCCCTACGTCGGCGACGCGCCGATGCCGCATCGACTGGGCGAAGGCGAGGTGGTCGCGCCGTTCGCCGACGGCGCAGGCATCGTCTTCCATCCCTCGCGCGCGCTGGATCGCACCGCGTTTCCCTCCGCCGGCGCCGGCATGGTCGGCAGCGCCGGCGACGTGCTGCGCCTGCTGGAGACGCTGCGCAGCGGCGGCGCGCCGCTGTTGCCGGCCGATCTGGTCGCCGAGATGGGGCGCGCGCAGACCGGCGACTTCGGCCCACCGGACGGACCGGGCTGGAGCTACGGCCTGGGCTTTGCGGTGCTGCGCGACCCGGCGCCGACCGCGACGCCGGAGGCGCCCGGCACCTGGCGCTGGGGTGGCGCCTACGGGCACAGCTGGTTCGTCGATCCGGCGCACCAACTGAGCGTGGTGGCGCTGACCAACACGCTGTACGAAGGCATGTCCGGCGCGTTCGTGGTCGAACTGCGCGACGCGGTCTACGCCAGCCTGCGCGAACGGGCGGCATGAGCGGCCAGGGCCTGGAGTGCGGCGCGCCGTCGCGCCCGCCCGAGGCGCGACGCCTGCCCTGGAGCGGATTGCTGGCGCTGGCCTGTGCCGGCTTCGTCACCATCCTCACCGAGACGCTGCCGGCCGGGCTGCTGCCGGCGATGGCGGACGGGCTGGGCGTCGGCGAGGCGTGGATCGGCCAGTTGGTCAGCGTGTACGCACTGGGCTCGCTGCTGGCGGCCATCCCGCTCACCGCCGCCACCCGGCGCCAGCGCCGGCGCCGGTTGCTGCTGCTCGCCATCGCCGGCTTCGCCGTCGCCAACACGGTCACCGCGGTGTCCAGCCGCTATGCCCCGATCCTGGTCGCGCGCCTGCTCGCCGGGGTCAGCGCCGGATTGCTGTGGGCACTGCTGGCCGGCTACGCGAGCCGGATGGTGGCGCCGGCCCAGCAGGGCCGCGCCATCGCGGTGGCCATGGTCGGCACGCCGTTGGCGCTGGCGCTGGGCGTGCCGGCGGGTACCTGGCTCGGGCAGCAGGTGGGCTGGCGCTGGAGCTTCGGCGCGATGTCCTTGCTGAGCCTCGGCCTGCTCGGCTGGGCCCGCGCCGCACTGCCGGATTTCGCCGGCCAGGCGGCGCATGCGGCGCTGCCGCTGCGCAGGGTGCTGCGCCTGCCCGGCATCGCCCGGGTGCTGGCGGTGATGCTGCTGTTCGTGCTCGCGCACAACCTGCTCTACACCTACGTCGCGCCGCTGCTGGCGCGGTCCGGCGCCGCGGTGGCGGTGGATCGCTCTCTGCTGCTGTTCGGCGTGGCCGCGCTGCTGGGCATCGTCGTGGTCGGGACGTGGATCGATCGCTGGCTGCGGCCCCTGCTGCTGGCCAGCATCGCCTTGTTCGCGCTGGCGGCGCTGACGCTGGCGCTGTGGCCGCGCTCGCCGACGCTGCTGGCGGTGGCCTTGGCGCTGTGGGGATTGGCGTTCGGCGGCTGCGCGACGCTGTTCCAGACCGCGATCGCCCGCCGTGCCGGCGACGCCGCCGATCTGGCGCAGTCGCTGGTGGTCACGGGCTGGAACCTGGCCATCGCCAGCGCCGGCCTGCTCGGCGGCGCACTGCTGCAACGGCATGGCGCCGCCGCGCTGCCCTGGACCGCGCTGGCGCTGCTGTTGCCGGCATGGGCCTGCGCGCATCGCCGCTAGAACGTCGACGTCTGCGCGGCGTCGGCGCTCGCACGACCGCAGCCTGCCGCCGGCCCCGCGGCGCGGCTCAGGCCTTGCGCAGGAAGCAGGTCTTCAGCACCAGGCCCTTGATCTTGTCCGAGTTGCCTTCGATGTGTTCGGCATCGTCCTCGACCAGGCGGATGCCGCGGATCACGGTGCCCTGCTTCAGCGGGATCGATGAACCCTTGACCTTCAGGTCCTTGATCACGACCACCGTGTCGCCGGCCTGCAGCACGTTGCCGTTGCTGTCGCGTACCACCGTCGCCGCGTCGTTGGCGGCCTCGGCCGCGGCCGGCCACTCGTGGCCGCAGTCCGCGCACACCCAGTTGGCGCCGTCGACGTAGGTGTTTTCCAGGGTGCATTGCGGGCAGGCGGGTGCGGCGGGCATGGGAGTCCTTGATACGGCGACGACGGCGAGCCGCCTATTGTAGCCGCCCGCCCCGTGCCGCCGTGCCAGCCGCAGGAATCTCATGTCCGCTTCGTCCGGGTCCCGTCTCGCGATCTACGCCGCGCTCGCCGGCAATCTGGCCATCGCCATCGCCAAGTTCGTCGCCGCGGCGATCTCCGGCAGTTCGGCGATGCTCAGCGAAGGCGTGCATTCGCTGGTGGACACGGTCAACGAGCTGTTGTTGCTGTACGGCCTGCGCCGCGCCGCGCGCCCGGCCGATGCCACCCATCCGTTCGGCCACGGACGCGAGCTGTACTTCTGGAGCTTCATCGTCGCCTTGCTGGTGTTCGCGCTCGGCGCCGGGGTATCGCTGTACGAGGGCATCGCCCATATCCGCCATCCGCAGCCGGCCAGCGACCACACCCTCAACTACATCGTGCTGGGGCTGTCGCTGTTGTTCGAAGGCGGCTCGTGGTGGATCTCGCTGCGCGAGTTCCGCGCGCGCAAGGGCCGCCTGAGCTACGTGCAGGCGTTCCGCGAGAGC
This sequence comes from Xanthomonas sp. 3498, assembly GCF_014199795.1. NCBI lineage: Bacteria > Pseudomonadati > Pseudomonadota > Gammaproteobacteria > Lysobacterales > Lysobacteraceae > Xanthomonas > Xanthomonas sp. 3498. Next base: position 139,802 of record NZ_JACHOH010000006.1, on the reverse strand, counting down.
AAGGATCCGAGCCTGTTCACCGTGCTGGTGGAAGACAGCGCGGCGTTGATCGGCCTGTTGATCGCACTCACCGGGCTGCTCGCTGCGCAATGGCTGGACATGCCGGAACTGGATGGCGTCGCCTCCATCGGCATCGCCGCGGTGCTGGCCTGCTCGGCGTTCGTGCTGGCGCGCGAGACCAAGGGCCTGCTGATCGGCGAGCCGGCGGCGCGCCCGCTCGGCGACGCGCTGCGGCGCATCGCCGCCGCCGATCCGGACGTGCGCGCGGTCAACGGCGTGCTCAGCATGCAGATGGGGCCGGACCAGGTGGTCGCCGCGCTCAGCGCCGAGTTCGAGGACCAGCGCAGCACCGCGCAGATCGAAGCGTGCATCGAGCGCATCGAGGCCACCGCACGCGCCGAGCATCCGGAACTGCAGGCGCTGTTCGTCAAACCGCAGACCCCGGAGACCTGGCTGGCCCGGCGCACCGCGCTGCGCCAGCCGCCGGCGCCCTGAATGGCAGTACGCCGGCGCGACTTGCGGCCCTGCGCCGCTTTTCGTTAGGGTAGCCGGGTAGCACCCTCTCATCGCGCTGTGACTGTGCCGGCGTATCCCCCTTACTCACTGAACGAGGTTTCCCATGGAGATCGCCAACGGGCTTGTCGCCACCATCCACTACACCCTCACCGACGATGCCGGTGAAGTGATCGACCAGTCCTCGCCGGACAATCCGCTGAGCTACCTGCACGGCGCCGGCAACATCGTGCCGGGCCTGGAAAAGGCGTTGACCGGCAAGCGCACCGGCGAATCGGTCAAGGCCGACGTGATCCCGGCCGAAGGCTACGGCCCGCGCCACGAGCAGCTGGTGCAGCAGGTGCCGCGCGGTTCGTTCCCGGATGCCGGGTCGCTGGCGCCGGGCATGCAGTTCCAGGCGCAGACCGACCAGGGTCCGCTGCTGGTCACGGTCACCGACGTCGGCGACGAGCTGGTGACCATCGACGGCAACCATCCGCTGGCCGGGCAGGTGCTGCATTTCGCGGTGGAAGTGGCCGGCGTGCGCGAGGCCACCGAGCAGGAAAAGAACCAGGGCCACGCCGGCGCCGCCCTGTAAGCGGCCCGGTTTCGCGTCCCCCACGAGGCCCGCCGATGCGGGCCTCGTGCGTTTGCGGCCGCGCTTGCGTCGCGCTGCGGCTTGCCCCACAGTGCGCGGCCCTCCCGCCCCCGGCACCGTCATGCGCCTCGGTATCGACTTCGGCACCAGCAACTCCGCCGCCGCCGCGGTGATTGACGGCCGCGTGGTGCCGATCGACTTCGGCGCGCAGCAGCAGTTCCGCACCACGGTGTACTTCCCCGAAGTGATGCGCGACCCGGCCGAGTTCGATCTGACCCCGGCGCTGGAACGGCAGGTGGACGAGCTGATCGACTCCGGCCGCCGCGATGCGCTCGCCGCCGGGCGCGAACGCAGCCACGAGGCGCTGCGCCGCGACGCGATCCGGGTGGTGCGCCGGCAATGGATGGAAACGCAGATGCGCGAGCCGCGCAGTTCCGCGGCGCTGCTGCAGAACGCCGTGTACGGCGATGCCGCGCTGGACGCCTACTTCGTCGAGGGCGAAGGCAACCTGGTGCAGAGCCCCAAGTCGATGCTGGGCTACAACCTGCATCCGCGCGCACGCCAGACCATTACCGGCATCGCCGCGCACATTCTCGAACACATCCGCCTGACCGCCTCGCAGCAACTGGGCGTGCAGGTACGCCGCGCCCTGCTCGGGCGCCCGGTGCAGTTCCGCAGCTCGATCGGCGAGGCCGGCAACGCGCAGGCGCTGGAGATCCTGCACAGCGCCGCGATCACCGCCGGCTTCGACGACGTCGCCTTCCTGGAGGAACCGGCCGCCGCGGCGATGCATTACCACGCGGTCAGCCGCGAGCGCCACGCCGCGGTGGTGGTGGACATCGGCGGCGGCACCACCGACATCGCCCATGCCAGCGTCGGCGGCGACGCCGCGCCGCAGGTGCACCGCGCCTGGGGCATCCCGCGCGGCGGCACCGACATCGACCTGGCGCTGAGCCTGGCCGGCTTCATGCCGCAGTTCGGCCGCGGCATCACCCGCGTACCCTCGCATCACTACGTCGAGGCGGCGATGGTGCAGGACACCACCCGCCAGCGCGATTTCCGCCAGCATCGCTACGACGCCGTGCCGGCGCCCTACGACACGCGCCTGCAAGCGCTGCAGGAACCCGGCAACACCGCGCGCCTGTACCGCGCGGTGGAGCGCAGCAAGATCCGCCTCAGCGACGCCGAACGGCACGAAGAGACGCTGGACTACATCGAGGCCGGGCTGCAGGTGCAGGTGCAGGCCGAGGAACTGGTGCAGGCCGCACGCAGCTATTTGGAGGCCCTGCAGGAACTGCTGGCGCAGGTGCGCCAGGACATCGGCGGCGATCCGGCCGCAGTGTTCCTGACCGGCGGCATGTCGCGCGCCGGCTACCTGCAGCGCCTGGTCGCTGCCGCCTTCCCGCAAGCGCGCCTGGTCCATGGCGACCCCTCGTTCGGCGTGGTGCAGGGCCTGGCGCTGGCCGCCGCGCAGGACTAGCACGGCACAGGCTGTACAGGCGTCGGTGGCCTCCGCCGACTTGCGGCGTCCTGCCGAGGCGCTGCCTTCGGCCTGCGTTGTTCATACTGTGAAGGCGCGACTCGCGTAGCATAGGTGCACGCTTCAGCGTCACGTCTCTACGCGCGTCTCGTCCGGCCGTTCCTGTCGCCCGACGCGCTCCCTTCTCGCCCCACCCTCCGTCCCGCTTCGGGCCGGACCCACCGGGAGCGCCATGTCCCCCGCCCCTGCCACGCTCCAGGCCGAGCGCCTGGCGTCGCCGCTCCATCCTCCGTACCGACCGACAGGTCGCGATCGCGGCGGCGACGCATGAGCGAGACCGCGAGGGAAGCCGCCGACTCCGGCATCGCCTGCGACCGCTGCGACGCGATCTGCTGCCGCCTGACCGTGCTGGTGATGCCGGACGACAACGTCCCCGAACATCTCACCGAGTACACCCGCGAAGGGCTGCACGTGATGGCGCGCGACGAGGACGGCTGGTGCGTGGCGGTGGACGGCGCGCGCATGTGCTGCTCGATCTATACGCAGCGCCCGGCGATCTGCCGCAAGTTCGCGATGGCCGGCCCGTACTGCCGCGAGATCCGCCGCACCCACCACGAGCAACTGACCCGTGGCATTCCACTGACGATGTACTGACTGCAGGAGTTCCAGCATGGCACGACCCACCAGCAACACCGCTTCGCCCAGCGCCAGGAACGCACGCGGCGCCAGCGCCAACGACAAGGCGCAAAAGGGCCTCAGCCGCGAGCGCATCGAGGCCGACCTGGCCGCCTTCCACCAGGCCGGCGGCCGCGTCGAGGTGCTCGGCACCACCCGCGTGCTGAAGAAGGTCGACGTCGCCGACGCGGGCTGACGCCCGCCCGCGCTTCCCGCGCGCCCATCGCAGTTCCTTGCGGCAGGCAATCCGCGAGGACGTGGACGCCCGTCCACGCCCGAGCGATGACGCGGCGCCAGGCATCCAACGACGGCGCCTTGGGTTCGGCTCGATCGCCGCACCGACCAAGCCCGATACGGCGTCCTCGGATGCCAGCGCAGGCCCGGAAGCACGGCGCCGTCTTCACGCCGAAAGCGCATACTGCGATCTCGTCCACGGTCTCGCTTCGGCATGCTCCTGCGCTCCCTTTCTGCCGAACTCGGCCAGCCCGCCTGCGGCAACTGTCGCGATGGCGAGCCACTGGATTTCGCCGTGCGCATGGCGTTCCAGCCCATCGTCGATGCCGCCAACCGCTCGATCTATGCCTACGAAGCGCTGGTGCGCGGCGAGGACGGCAGCGGCGCGGCGGCGGTACTGGCGCGGGTGCGCCCGCAGCAGATGTACCGCTTCGACCAGACCTGCCGGGTGCAGGCGATCGCCACCGCCGCACAGCTTGGCCTGCGCACGCGGCTGTCGATCAACTTCATTCCCAACGCGGTGTACGAGCCGGCGACCTGCATCCGCCTGACCCTGAAGGCGGCCGAGCACTTCGGCGTGCCCACCGGCGCCCTGATCTTCGAGTTGAGCGAGTCCGAACGCATCGCCGACCTGCCCAAGGTCGTGCGCATCCTGCGCGACTACGCGCAGCGCGGCTTCCTCACCGCGATCGACGACTTCGGCGCCGGCCACTCCGGCCTGAACCTGCTCGCCGATTTCCAGCCGCACCTGCTCAAGCTGGACATGGCGCTGATCCGCGGCATCGACGGCAGCGCCGCGCGTCGCCATATCGTCGGCGGCATCGTCGCGATGGCCGCACAACTGGGTTGCCGCATCCTCGCCGAGGGCGTGGAGACGCCCGCCGAGTACCGCGCATTGCGCGCGCTGGGCATCGATCTCTACCAGGGCTATCTGTTCGCCAAGCCGGCGCTGGAGGCGTTGCCGGAGATCACCGCGGCGCAGTGGGACGCGCTGGAGCACGCCGGCTGAGCGATGCGCTGCCGCAGCGCACGGCAGCCGCACGACTTGCCCACAGCGGCCACGCTTGCGACCATCGCCTTTCCCCTGCGTTTCCGATGTGCAATGCCCTCGCTCCATACCCTGCTGCCGCCGTGGACGCACCGCTGGCTCGACGTGATCGTGCCCGGTGCGCAGATTGTGCTGAGCTGTTGATCCTGGACCGCTTCGGCGTGTCCGGCACCGTGCTGTGGACCGCCTTCACCGGATTCGCCGCGGTCGCGGCGGTGGCGTTCTTCGCCGCCTGGAGCGTGCTGTCCAACATCTTCTGCACGCTGCTGATCTTCACTACGCGCCCGTTCCGCCTGCACGACCACATCGAATTGCTGGAGAACGGCGAGAAGCCGGGCCTGAAGGGCCAGGTGATCGACATCAACCTGATCTACACCACGCTGCGCGAGGAGCACGACGGCGACCGCGACAGCGTGCTGCAGATCCCCAACAGCCTGTTCTTCCAGCGCAGCACGCGGCGCTGGCGCGGCCATCCGGTGCCGCCCGGCCTGGGCTGAGCGCCGCGACGCCGACGCTGACGCCATGCACATGGCGCAGCCGCTATGGTCGACGCCAGCCGCCCTCGTGCGGCGCCCCTTTCTTCCCGACCAGGTACTGCATGGAACCCGTCATCCCCCCGTTCGCCGACCTTTTCGCCCAGCTCGGTCTGCCCAACAGCGAAAGCGAAATCCGCCAGTTCATCGCTCGGCACGCGCCGCTGCCCGATGACATGCGCCTGGAAGAAGCACCGTTCTGGACACCGGCGCAGGCGCAGCTGCTGCGCGAGGAACGCCTGGAAGACGCCGACTGGGCGATCGTGGTCGATCAGCTCAACATCGCGCTGCACGCGAAGCCCGTGCTGGATGCAGATCGCGCCGGCTGAGCCTCAACGCAGCTGACTGTCCTTGCTGCCGCGGCGGTTGTAGCCGCTGTGCTCGTGCTGCGCCCGGTCCTGCGCCTCCTGGCAGGCCACGCACAGGCGCACGCCCGGCACCGCCTTGCGCCGCGCTTCTGGGATCGGCGCGTCGCAGTCCTCGCAGTGGCTCAACCCCGAGCCCTGCGGCAATTGGCTGCGCGCCCGCTTGATCGCATCCTCGACGGTCGCATCGATCTGGTCCTGCACCGCGCCGTCGCCTGCCCACCCAGTGGCCATGGTCGTCTCCGCACTGTTGCCTTGCCTGGATGATGCGGCCGGCACCGGCGAATGCAATGCACGCCGGCTTCACCTTCCCGCGATGTTCATGTGCCCTGCGCGGCGCCGACCGTCACCAGATCAGATCGTCCGGCACCTGGAACTGGCTGTAGTAGGGATCGTCCTCGCCGCTGGCCGGCGCTGCCGCCAGCGCATCGAACGCGATGGTCTCCGGGTCCCGGGCGACGATCCTTTCCACGACCGCGCGCGGCACCGGCACATAGCCGGCATCCAGCCGCGCGATCACCACACTGCCGGCGATCAGTTGCGCGCGCAAGGCCGCATCCACCCGCAGCCGCTGGATCTTGCCGGCATCGGTGAAGTGGTAGTCGATCTCGCCGTCGGCCTTGAGCTTGTGGCTCTCGACCAGTTGCCGCGCCTGTGCGCGCAGCTCCTGCGCACGGGCCTGGGCGTTGCGCTCGGCGGACAGCGCGCGGTCGCGCTCCACCCGCTCCTGCCGCAGCCGCTCGCTCTCGCGCTGCTCGGCGCTGGGCGGCGGCGGGGTCTTGCCCTGGCGCGCCTTGGCCTGCTCGCGCGCGACCTGCGCCACCTGGCTCTTCTTCACCAGGCCGGCCTTGAGCAGCTGCTCCTGCAGGGGATTGCGCATCGGAAGCGTCCACGGACTCGGAATCGGGAGGCGCATGATACCCGCAGCACCAGCGCCCGCCCGCGAAAGCCGTCACCGCGGATGCCCCGCGGCGCGCGGCGCGCTAAGGTGGCGGGATGGACACCCTGCGCTATCTCGTCGGCTATCCGCCCCAGGTCCTGGACCAGGTGCGCGAGCTGATCGCGCGCGAACGCCTGGGCGACTGGCTGCGCAGCCGCTACCCCGAGGCCAACGCGGTACGCACCGACCGCCAGTTGTACGACTACACGCAAGCACTGAAGGACCGCTGCATGCGCAGCGCCGAGCCGCTGCACAAGGTGATCTACGACAACCGCCTGCAGGCGGTGAAGCACGCGCTGGGCACCCACACCACGGTGTCGCGCGTGCAGGGCGGCAAGCTCAAGGCCAGCCGCGAGATCCGCATCGCCGGCGTGTTCCGCGATGCGCCGGCGGCGTTCCTGCCGATGATCGTCGCCCACGAGCTGGCGCACCTGAAGGAAAGCGCGCACAACAAGGCGTTCTACCAGTTGTGCGCGCACATGACGCCGGAGTACCACCGCCTGGAGTTCGACCTGCGCCTGTACCTGACCCAGCTGGAACTGTCCGGCGGCAGCGACCGCTGAGCGGCGCCGCGCGTGGCAGCGCAGCGGCGGCAGCACGTACACTGCGCTGCCCTGATCGCCGAGCGTTTCGATGTCCTCCCCCACCCGCCTCGACAAATACGTGGCCGCCATGCTGCCGTGCTCGCGCAGCGAAGCGCAGCAATACATCGAGGGCGGCTGGGTCAGCGTGGACGGCGTGGTGGTCGAGGAGCCGCAGGCCGCGGTGACGACGCAGCAGGTGACCCTGGCCGCCGACGCGCAACTCGGCGCGGTCGAACCGGCCACGCTGCTGCTGCACAAGCCGGCCGGCCTGGATCTGGACGCGGCGCTGGCGCTGGTCAGGCCGGACACGCGCAGCGCCCTGGACACGAGCGAGGTGCGCGTGCTGAAACGCCACTTCCTGCGCCTGAACGCGCCGCTGCCGTTGGAGCCGGCGGCCAGCGGCCTGCTGGTGCTGAGCCAGGACGGCCGCGTGCTGCGCCGCCTGACCGAGGACGCGAGTTCGATCGAACAGGAATTCGTGGTCGAAGTGCGCGGCGAACTGCGGCCCTACGGCATGCTGCGGCTGGCGCACGGCCTGGTCTACCAGCAGCGCAGCCTGCCGCCGTGCAAGGTGAGCTGGCAGAACGAGGACCGCCTGCGCTTTGCGATCAAGCACGTGCAGCCCGGCCAGCTGCAGGCCATGTGCGCCGAGGTGGGACTGGAGGCGATCAGCCTGCGCCGCCTGCGCATCGGCCGCATCCCGCTGGGCAAACTGGCGCCGGGCGAGTGGCGTTACCTGCCGGGTGGCGAGCGCTTCTGAGAGGTTTCGCCGCTGCGGCGATGATCGTTGTTGCCAGCGCGCCGTACCCTCACCCCAACCCCTCTCCCGGGGGGAGAGGGGCTATGCGCGCGCGACGGCTCAGGGCTTTGCGAGCGCGCGCTGGATCGCCTGCTCGACCAGCGGCGCCATCACCGCATAGCCGGCGTTGTTGGGATGCACGCCGTCGATGGCCACGGTCTTGTCCATGCCGCCGTCGCGGTTGCTCAGCTTGCTGTAGTAATCCAGGTACACGGCACCCTGCTGCTGCGCGTACTGCTGCATCCACGCATTGAGCGCACGCACCTTCTGCGCCGGCTGCAGGCCCGGGCGCCACGGATAGTCGGTCACCGGCAGCACCGAAGCCAGCACCACCTTGATGTGGTGGGCCTGCGCCAGTTCGGTCATCGAACTGAGGTTGTCCTCGATCATGTCCAGCGTGGACAGCCCGGTGTTGCCGGCCAGATCGTTGGTGCCGGCCAGGATCACCACCACCGCCGGCTTCAGGTCGATCACGTCCTGGCGGAAGCGCACCAGCATCTGCGCGGTGGTCTGCCCGGAAATGCCGCGATTGACGTAGGCGGACTTGCCGGGGAAGAAGGTGGTGCCTTCGCGGCGGCCCCAGGCGTCGGTGATGGAGTCGCCGTAGAACACCACGCGCGGCGCGTCCGCGGCCGGCGCCGGCAGCGCGGCGTTGTCGGCGCGGTAGCGCTGCAGTTGCGCCCAGTCCAGCAGCCGCTGCTGCATCGCCTTCACTTCGTCGGGCTTGAGCGTGTCCGGCGCCCGCGTGTACAGCGCATCGACCTTGCCCTCCAGCGTCCCGGTGGACGCGGGCGTTGCCGCCTGCACAGCGCCGGCGGCAGTGGCGCACAGCGCGATGGCGAGGGACAACAGCGAGGGGCATTTCATCGAGGCATTCCTTGTGCGGACAACGGTGATCGCACAGTGTAACCAACCGCTCGCATCGCCCATGCCGCATCGCCGCAGCGGCACGGCGACCCCGTCGGACGGCATCGCGATTCAGCCCGCGCTCACGCTGGAAATCCGGCGGTCGGGATCGACAGCGCATATCGCCACGCGCCCTCTCTGCCTGCCTCGCCGCGCGGTGTCGATGCTCGGCAACACGCGGCCGCGACCGCCATCGCACCCGGCATCGGCATGCGTCACGCGCGTGCCGGCACGATGACAGCACGATGCCGCCGCCATCGTTTTTCGCTATCGCGGCAACCTTTTGCGAACGCCCTAACTTTTTCGTAAGTACATGACACGCAAGGATTTTCACTTCTAGGATGGCCGCGGACGTGACGGGGGGATCCTCACCCAAGCCCGAAGGACATCCATGAAAACGCGTGATGCACACCAGAACCTCTCCCGCCTGCGGCTGGCGTTGATTCCCGGCTTGATGTTCAGCGCAATGGCGATGGCGCAGTCCGCAGGCACCGCAGCGGCGACGACCGACACCAGCGCCGCCAGCGCACAATGGCGCAGCACCTTCTCCGGCGGCACGCCGTTCGCCACGCACAGCCTCTGGGACAGCGCCGGCGGCGGCTTCCTCAACACCCGCTTCGCGCCCGGCGAATGGCAGATCACCCCGTTCAACGCGCCGCGCCTGAAGACCGCGTGGACCTTCACCACGCAAGGCGACGTCTCGGCCACCCCGACCGTGCAGGGCACGGCGCTGTACGTGCCGGACTGGGGCGGCCAGCTGTATCGCATCGACACCGATCTGGGCAAGGCGGTGTGGCAGGTGAAGCTGGCCGACTACACCGGCATCGCCGGTTCGCTGTCGCGCAATAGCCCGGCGATCGCGCGCGACAGCATCCTGGTCGGCGACCAGGCCAGCGGCACCGTGCTGGCGATCGACAAGACCACCGGCAAGCTGTTGTGGAAGACCCTGGTCGAGTCCAACCCGCAGGCGCGCATCACCGCCTCGCCGGTGATCTACGGCGACCGCGTCTACGTCGGCGTGTCCTCCGGCGACTGGGGTGGCCTGACGCCGGGCTACAAATATTCCTTCCGTGGCAGCGTCGCCGCGCTGGACCTGAAGACCGGCAAGCTGCTGTGGAGCTTCCGCACCACGCCGGAGGGCTACACCGGTGCCTCGGTGTGGGGCACGCTGGCGATCGATCCGCTGCGCCAGCGCGTCTACGCCACCACCGGCAACAACTACTCGGTGCCGGTCGACGTGGCTACCTGCGTCAAGAACGCCAACGGCGACAAGACCGCGCAACTGGCCTGCATGGCACCGGACAACTATGTCGATTCGGTGCTGGCGCTGGACATGCGCAGCGGCAAGCCGGTGTGGACGCGTCGCCTGCAGGGCGCCGATGCCTGGTCGCTGTCGTGCCTGGTCGCGCCGACCAATGGCCTGTGCCAGGACCCGCAGGGACCCGACTACGACTTCAGCGGCGGCGGCGCCAACCTGTTCACGGTGATTCGCAACGGCAAGCCGCAGGCGCTGGTCGGTGCCGGCCAGAAGAGCGGCGTCTACTGGGCATTCGATGCCGACACCGGGCAGACCGTGTGGTCGACCCAGGTCGGCCCGGGCGGCACCGCCGGCGGCATCGAATGGGGCTCGTCGGTGGATCCGTTCGCCGCGCGCGTGTACGTGGCCATCAACAACAACGAGCACACGCCGTACACGCTGGCGCCGGGCAACACCGAGACCTGGAACGCCGGCTCCTGGGCCGCGCTGGATGCGACCAGCGGCAAGATCCTCTGGCAGGTCAAGGTGCCGGGCACCGACCCGGTGCAGACCGCATTCGGCGCCGGCGGCCGCGGCCCGCTCGCGTCGTCGCCGGGCCTGGTCTATGCCGGTTCGATGTCCGGCGCGATGACCGTGCTCGATGCCAAGACCGGCGCCACGCTGTGGAGCTTCGACGCCGGCGGCTCGGTGTCCAGCGCACCGGCGATCGTCGATGGTGCGGTGTACTGGGGCGCGGGCTACAGCCGCTTCAACTTCGGCACCGGGGTCAACAAGCTGTACAAGTTCGTACCGTCGAACCGGCGCCGCTGATCGCAGCTGAAGGCCACACTCTTCGGTCGTAATGCCTCTCCTGCGCAAGCGGGAGAGGCTGTTGCGCGGTGCTCGAGGGCATCGCATCGCGAAGCACCAGGCATCAGACGAGAACGACCTGGCGCCCGTACGCGTCGCACGGTGCGCACTGCGACGAGAGAGGGCACGACGCAACGCCAGGCCCATGAAAATCCGGCGGGCTCCGCTTCCCGCGGCGCCCGCCGACCTATCGGCTGACCGCTCAGTTGAACGTGTAGTCCAGCGTCAGGAACATTTCCCGGCCGTTGTACTCGCTCGCGGTCTGCCCGGTGGGGACGAACTCGAAGCCGCCGGCGTAGTACGGAATCGCGCCGACCTTGTCGAAGATGTTCGACACCGCGAGCTTTGCGTGCAGATCCGGCGTGATCTGCAGGCCGACCGAGCCGTTCCAGGTGATCCACGCCGGCACGTGGCCCCGGTAGGTCGTGTCGGGCACGGTGACCTGATTGCCGTCCTGGGTGACCTGGCAGACGCCGGTGGAGACGGACTCGCCGCCATTAGGCACCGTGACCATGCCGGGCTGGATGCCGTTGGGCAGCACGTCGCAGCCGGCGTAGTTGGGAGCGCGCATGCGGCCGTTGCGCACGCCGGAAATCGACACGTTCCAGCGGCCCTTGGTCCAGTCGGCGATCCAGGTCATGCGACTGGCCACGTTCTGGTAGCGGGTGTTCTGCAGCGGATCCGAGGCCAGCACGCGCTGCTTGTACGCCAGGTTGTTGGTGTAGTTGATGCCCGCGCGGAAGTCGCCGTAGCCGTCGGTGTGGAACTTGTAGTCCAGCGACGCGTCGACACCGGCCACGTACAGCGAGGCTTCGTTGATCGGGCCCGATTGCACCGAGACGATCTGGCCGTTGGCGTCGCGCTTCACCATCTGCGTGACCATCTGGCAGTACTCCGATCCGGCCACGTGCGCCGTGTATGGCGACAGGCCCGAGGTCCCGTTCGGCTTCACGCCGGTCAGGCAACCCGCTTCGTCGGCCAGCACAGTGTCCTGGCCGAGGTACTGGATGGCGTTGTCCACGCCCATGTTCCAGTAATCGGCCGACACCGACAGCCCCTGCACGCCCGGCACCTGCCAGACGAAACCGTAGGTCCAGGAGTGTCCGGTCTGCGGCAGCAACAGGCGGCTGCCGTTGGTGTAGAGCGTGTAGTACTGCGACCCGGGACGCTGCACGCTGTTGCACCAGGTGTTGTTGTTCTGACCGGCCTTGATCGCGTTCACGCACTGCAACGGGTCGGCGTAGAAGCCCACCGGCGAGGTCGAACCGGTCAGGTAGATGGCCTGCATGTCCGGCGCCTTGAAGTTGGTGCCGTAGCTGCCGCGCAGCAGCAGACCGTCGTACGGCCGCCACTCCAGGCCCGAGCCCCAGGTGCGGGCGATGTCGGCACGGCTGGCGTCGTTGTACTTGTCCAGGCGACCGGAGAGTGTCCAGGTCACCGACTCCAGCACCGGCACGCGGAACTCCGTGCCCAGCGAGAAGCGCTGCCGGGTGCCGGCACCGGTGAGATAGGCACCGAACGGGTTCTGGAACGTGGATGGATCCGCCGCGCGCGGGTCGGGCGACAGCTTGAAGCCGTTGTGCGCGGCTTCGAGCACCGCGGCCCAGCCCACCGACCGATCGGCCCACGGCAACTTGAACAGGTCGCCGTTGACGCGCAGCTGCGCCTGGTCGAGCCAGGACGAAGCGGTGTTCACGCCGGTCACCGCGAACTGGTCGTACTGCTGCGGCGTGATCGGGTTCCAGAACTGCTGCCAGTTGAACGCGTAGATCGGCAGGCCGTCCGCGGTGGTGCCCTGCTGCTGGCCGAGGAAGAAGGTGTTGGTGGCCTGGGCGTTGTAGCCGGTGAATTCCTCGCGGACGATGTACTTCTGGGTGTTGAGGTTGAGGTCCCAGTTGAAACGGCCGTCGAACACGGTGCCGCGCAGGCCCGCCTGCAGGTTCCAGTTGAGTTCGCGATCGTAGGTGTTGGCGCTGACGCCGATCTCGTTCTGGGTCAACTGGCGGATGACCTGTTTGACCGTCTGCCCGGTGGTCTGGTCGTAGAACGGACCGGCGCTGAACACGTTGAGCTGCGTGTTGGAGATGCCCACGGTCTGGTACAGGGCGGCCGAGCCGTAGAACTGCAGGCCGTTCTGGAAGTCGTACTCGCCCGACAGATAACCGTTGTTGCTGCGGCTGCCCGGGGTCAGCACCCAGTTCTGGAACAGCGCCGGCTGCGCGCAGTAGAAGCCGTTGTCGGTGACGCCGGTGATCTGGGCGCCATTGGTGGTCACCGAGTGCGACTGGGCCAGGCGCGAATTGGTGAACTTGTCGCAGGTGCCGGAGGGCGGCGTGATGTAGTGGCCGTTGGCGTCGGTGGCCGACAGCGCGATCGCGCCGGCGGCATCGTACTGGTAGCCGAACATGCGCGAGGCCGGGCCCCATGCGCCGTAGCCCGCATCGGCCACGGAATCCTGGTAGGGCCGATCCATGCCCCACAGCGCGCTGCGGTTGGAGTGCTCCAGGTTGTAGGTCACGTGCCAGTTGCTGCCGGCACGGCCACCGAAGTAGTTGATGTCGCCGTACTCGCGGCCGCCACGCGTCGCGCCGCCCGCGGTGACCTGCAGTTGGTTGCCCTCGTAGTTCTTCTTGAGGATCACGTTGACCACGCCGGCAACCGCGTCCGAGCCGTAGATCGACGACGCGCCGGAGGCCAGCACTTCGATGTGATCGATCATCCCGGTGGGGATGTTGTTGAAGTTCTGGAAGTTGCTCTGCTTGTTGAGCGGCTGCGGGTAATCGACCACGCGATGGCCGTCGATCATCAGCAAGCTGAAACCGGGGCCGAGCCCGCGCAGGTTCACCGACCGCGCATTGACCGAACTGGAACCCCACGAGGCCGGGTCGGACACCTGCTGGCCCACCTGCGGCAGCGAATCGAGGAATTCCCACAGCGTGGTGTAGCCCTGCTTCTTGATCTCTTCGCCGGTGATGGTGACCACCGGTGCGGGACCTTCGACCTCCACGCGCGGGATCATCGACCCGGTGACCGTCACCGCCTTGAGCTCGACCGGCTTGTCGGCCTTGCCGGGGCCGGTTGGCGGCGGCGGGCTGTCGGGCGCGGATTGCGCCATGAGAGAAGGCGCCCACAGCGCGAGCGCAACGGAACTGGCGATGAGTCCACGCCGGAAAGCGGTTCTGTTCACAGGTCTCCCCCTCAGGAGCGATCGATGTTCGAAGTGGTGCAAAGCCCCCCGATTCCCCTGACCTTGCGCGGGCCATCCACAAGGCGGTGCATACAAGAACAAGAAGTTCATATATGTAACGCTAGCGTTATAGGCCGAATTTGAATCGATGCAAGCTGCGCTGCAGCACCCCAGGTTTTATTTAAGTAATTGAATCTACTGAAATTTGTCGGAAAGCCTGCAGAAAGGTAGCCACGCGTCGAAACCGTCCTGGGCAGGCACATCCGGGCCTGTTTCATACGGCTTGGCCGGACGTCTCAGCGGCGGGTGACCGGACCGAAACAACATCGCCGGGCAGCGGTGTCGACGCGTCGATCAGGCCGCCCACGCACCCTGCGTTGATGTCGACGCCTAGCCGATGTGCAGCGCCGTGCGCCCGCTCTGCAGCGCCCATGAGCCATGCCGATGCAGCACGGCGACCCCGTAGTTCTCTCGCGCCATCACACGCAATGTGAGCAGCTGTCTACGAAACCGGCCGCCCGAGCGTGACGTCTGGCACGCAATCATCGTGGCGTCGCCCGTAGCCTCGGCAGGCACCCTGAACTCGGGTGCAATGAATGGCATCCGGTCCCCTGCCGGATGGTCTCGTCCCTCTTCACAGAAGGAAGATCGATGAATCGCAAGCACGCGTTGTATGTGGCGTTGCTCGCCGGCATTGCCGGCATGTCCCCCGTCGCCATGGCTGCCACTCCCCCAGCAGCCGAGATGGACTCCGCCCCGGTTGAAGCACGCCCGGATGCCGCCGCGCTCGGTGGCGCGGAACTGCGCAGCCTTCCCCCGGGCAGCGCGCACGCACCGCGCCTGATCGAACTGGCCGCGCCCGACAGCAGCAAGGCCGCGGCGATGAAGCAGGCGCGCGGACAGCAGGTCAAGAACGGCCAGCCGCTGCAGATCGGCTTTTCCCGCGACGTCGCCAAGCCCGACATCAACCTGCGCCGGCTGAAGTGGCAGACCCTTCCCAACGGCGCGCAGGTCACCAGTTTCGAAATCGCCTCGACCAATGCGCAGGCGCTGCGCGCGGCGCTGCAACTCAGCGGCAGCGGCGCCCAGCCCGGCGATCCGCGCAAGGCGACGCTGCGCTTCGCTGGCGAGGACGGCCGCGTGTTCCAGCAGAGCGGCGCCGATTTCGCCGGCAGCCAGCCCGGCTGGTCGGCGGTGATCGCCGGCGCGCGCATGGTGGTGGAGATCGAACTGCCGGCGGGCCAGTATCCGCAGGGCTTCGCGCTGAAGATCCCGCAGCTGTCGCACCTGGACATCAGCCCGGTCGCCAGCGACACGATGATGCGGCCGATGATCGGCGAGAGCGATTCATGCGAGCGCGACATCGTCTGCCGCGCCAATCCGAGCTCGGGCTTCACCTCGGCGGCCAAGTCGGTGGCGCGCATGACCTTCACCAGTGGCGGCAGCACCTACCTGTGCACCGGCACTCTGCTCAACAACAGCAACTCGCCGAAGAAAGCGATGTTCTGGACCGCGGCGCACTGCATCAGCACCCAGACCGTGGCCAACACGCTGCAGACCTACTGGTTCTACGACGCCACCACCTGCGGCGGCTCCACGGTCAATTCCAACTACACCACGCTCGGCGGCGGTGCCTACCTGCGCTACGCCAACACCACCCGCGACACCTCGTTGCTTGAGCTCAAGAGCGCCCCGCCCAGCGGCGCCTTCTATGCGGGCTGGAGCAGTTCGGCGATCGGCTCGACCGGCACCGCGATCGAAGGCATCCACCACCCGGCCGGCGACGTCAAGAAGTACTCGCTGGGCAAGGTCACCGCCCTGTCCACCTCCACCGACGGCAAGTCGCCGCTGTACCGCGTGCAGTGGAGCACCGGCGTCACCGAGGGCGGCTCGTCCGGCTCCGGCCTGTTCACCGTCAGCAGCAACGGCACCTACCAGTTGCGCGGTGGCCTGTATGGCGGCACCTCGTACTGCAGCGCGCCCAGCGATCCCGACTACTACTCGCGCTTCGCCGACGTGTACTCGTCGATCCAGCAGTATCTGAGCCCGTAAGCCAAGGTCCGGGAGGGCCGTACTCCCGCACCTGCGCCTAGGACAGGCCGTCTCACACGGGCGGCCTGTCCGTTTCGCACGCCGATGGCGTACACCGGCTACACTCGACGCATTCCCCTCACCGGCAGATGCGCATTGGCCAAGCCCAACTACTCCTTCGAAAAACGTCAGCGCGAGCTGGCCAAGAAGAAACAGCAGGAAGAAAAGGAAGCACGCAAGCGCGAAGCGCGCGCCGCGGCGGCCAAGCCTGCCTCCGACGACGACACCGCTGCTCCGAACGCGACAGACACCGCCAGCGACGCCTAGGCCTAAAGCGGCGCAGCAGGCCCCTGCTGATCGCCGGAACATCGACGTCTACCGGCACCCTGTCTCGCGACGCACCCGCCTCGACGCGACATGCCCGGTGCTGCGCTCAGCTGACCTTCTTGGCCAGCATGGTGCCCAGCACGAACAGCACCAGGGCGATGGCGATGCCGGCCCAGAACAGGAACTTGGCGACGCCCATCGCCGCGCCCGCCACGCCGCTGAAGCCGAGCGCGCCGGCGATGAGTCCGATGATGGCGATGATGATGGCCCACTTGATCATGATGCGGTCTTCCCGAAACGAGGACAGGTGCACGCCGTGACGGCGTGCGGTGACGCCGGCCCAGGGCCGACGCTCGTCCGGGAGACTAGCCAGCGCGACATGCGCAGGCGGTGAAACGCGGATACACGCGCCGTGCACGCATGGCACGGCGCGGGACCGACGCTCAGGCGGTGCCGGTCTGCGCCGGCGCCGCCCCATCCGCCGGCAGGTTCGCCGGGAACCATTCCGCGCGGCGCAGCCAGCCGGCGAGGAACTTGGCGTCGACCGGACGCTCTGCCACCACGCGCTGGTAGTAGTCGATGCGCTGCTGCCGATACTGCGCATACACCTGCGCCGTATCGGCGCTGGCCAGGGCCGCCAGGGTGGTCGGCCCCATCTCCCCATCGATCACCAAGTCCGTCGCGCCCAGTTGCTGCAGGATGCGCTGCAACAGCTTGATCGCCACGTCGCCGGCGTTGACGTAGAAATCGAACACGAGTTCGGCCAGGGGTTGCGAGGCGATCTGGTCGGCGCCGATCCTGTCCCAGTATTCGTGCTGGTAGATCGTCGCAGCCTGCTCGACGGTCAGCGCGCGCAACGCCTGCAGGGTCGGCGCCTCGCCCAGCAGTGTCTGCGCGCAGCGCTGGAACGTGGCCAGGGTGATGCCGTAATTGGTGGCACCGCCCGGATCGTCAGGATCGTCGACGAAGCCGCCTTCGAACCGCAGCAGCTGCGGGAGATACAGGTCGAACGAGGCCATGGCCAACTCCTTGCGATCGATGGGCGTTCCCGGCGGCGTGGCACACCCGACGGCGCCATGCAGTGCGCTGAGGTACGCGGGGCGCGCCGCCAGGCGGCGCAGACGCTCATGGCGTGGCTGCCTGTGGCGTCGGCGCGCCGTCCGGAAAGCCCAGCGCCTGCTCGGCCGCACGCGCGGTCAGCGCCATGTCCGCCCAGGCCGGATGCGGCGTGGTGGGCGGGATCTGGCTGCGCATCAGCCGCTGCGGATCGGTCTGGTCGGCAAAGGTGCCGCTCCAGGCCTGCGGCGTCTGCCACAGCGCATGCTGCAACACGACCTGCATGTTGGCGATGGAGTGCCGTGGCAACAGATGCGGGAACCAGGCGCCGTTGACGTCGTAGGCGGTCCGGAACGCCTGCCCCACCGGCGCATAGCCGAACGTGGACGGCGGCAGCGACGGCACGTAGTCCCAGTAGTTGTAGCAGCGCGTGCTGTCGGCTGCAGGAATATGTGCGGCATAGACCTGCTCCCAGCTCGCGTCGCCGACCATCGGGCTGCAGAAATTGATGTTGCGACTGGGCAGCGCCGGCCGGCTCAGCGCCAGGTCCAGCGAGAACAACTGGCTCAACGCGCCGCCCAGGCTGTGCCCGGTGACGTAGACCTGGGTCGGCGCGAAGTGCTCCAGCAGGGCGAACAACTGCTCGCGCATCGAGGCGCGCATGGCGCCGCCCCTGGCGTTGTAGATGCCGTAGAACCCGGCCGACACCTGCGGCGCCGGCGTGGCCGTGCCAGCGGCGGGGACGAAGGCGGTGGTGGAGAAGTCCAGGTCCTCGTAGATGTCCAGGTCCGAATCGGTGCCGCGGAACGCGAACAGATAGGTGCCGGCGGCGACCGTGGAGCGGAACAGCAGGCCGAACAGCTCCTCGCTACCGCCCAGCGGATCGCCGTCCCAGCCGGACCAGCGGGCGACCAGGCGGTAGTCGGACGGCGCCGACACCGGCTTGCCTTCGTAGGCCGCGTAGGCGGCGATGCTGGCGGCGGCCATCGCCAGGGTCAGTTGCGGCGGCAACAGCGGTTGCGTCGCGGGAATCGCACTCATCGGCAAACATCCTGTCGGGCGGCGCGGCGTGCGCCGCGGAAGCCGGCACACGCTTTCCCTGCGGAACCGTGGTCCGTCCGCCACGCGGCGGCGGCCATCGGGCGATGACCGCACGGGCGGAGCGTGCGGTTTGATAGCACTGCCGATCACGGTGATGCTTGGATGCGCATCGCAGCGCACATCGCCACCGCTGTATTTGTCTACAGTGCTCTGCATGCGGGCGCGCACGCACCGCCTATGCACGCCGCTTGCACCCTTCCGTCACGGACCGCGCGCGCGCCTCCCGGCACAGTGCAGGCGGGCACTGTCGCCCGCTCGGAGATCCGCATGGCCAGCCCGCAGGAACTGGAAGAGAAATTCTGGAAGGCATTGAAGTCCGACCGCACCGTGATGCTGGGCCTGGACGGCGTCGAGGATGGCCACGCGCGCCCGATGACCGCGCAGTTCGAGGGCGACAGCGGCGGCCCGATCTGGTTCTTCACCTCCAAGGACAACGCGCTGGTGCAGAAGCTGGCGCAGAGCCAGCGGGTGATCGCCGCGTTCAGCGCCAAGGGCCACGATCTGTTCGCCAGCATCAGCGGCACGCTCAGTGTCGACAACGACCAGGCCGTGATCGAGCGCCTGTGGAACGGCTATGTCGCAGCGTGGTACGAAGAGGGCAAGGAAGATCCCAAGCTGGCATTGCTGCGCCTGGATCCGGATCACGCGCAGATCTGGCTCAACGGCTCCAGCCTGATGGCCGGCATCAAGGTGTTGTTCGGCATCGACCCCAAGCGCGACTACCAGGACAAGGTCGCCGACGTGCCGCTGCGCTGAGCGGCACGCTGGGGCACTGCACGCCAGCCGGCCGCATGCCGGCTGGCCATGCACGATCAGGGACGCGAGGTCAGCGGCAGCCGCTGACGGATCGCCTCGCGCAGCACGCGTTCGCATTGCCGGGTGGCGGCATCCACGTCGTTCTCGGCCAATGCCTCCGCGCGCGCCAATGCCGCCAACGCGGCGCCCGCGTCGCCACGCTGCGCCGCCATCAGCGCCTGGCAGCGCGGACGCAACGCCGGACTCGTCCAATCGATCTCTGCATTCAGTGACGCATCCAGGGGATCGGCCTGGTCGGCGCCGGCCATGGCACGCGAGAACGCGAGTTCGCAGCGCAACAGCGCGACCAGGGTGTGCCAGGCTTCGGCGACCGGCGCAGGCAGCGTCGCGACCTGCTCTTCGAAAACCGGCTGCAGCGCAGCGATCTGCGCCCACTCGCCACGGATCTGCATGGCTTTCAGCGTGAACCAGACATAGAAAAACCAGCCGTCGCCGTCCGCGAGCAGAGCCAGGCGGTGTGCCGGCAGCTTGTCCGCGGTGACGCCGCGCAGCGAGAGGCCATTGAGTTCGGCCAGCACCTCGGCCAGGGCGTCCGGATCGCGCCGCCGTGCATGCTTCAGCAACTTCAGGCCGTCGCTGCCGCCGAGCGCGCTCTGCAACGGCACCAGATTGCCCAACCCGACTGCCAGATTGAACACGGCTGCGCCGATGCAGAACGCGCCACTGCTGCTGCCCAGCCCCAGGCGCCATGCCAGGAATCCGCATCCGGCCGCCACCAGCAGGTTGGCCAGCGGACCTCCGGCGATCAGCACCAGATACTGCCGGCGCACTGCCGCATACGGGTTCGGCACCGCCAGCACGACGCCCGTGTTGTCGCCTTGCCGCGTGCGTTGCCAGCGAACCCGCCAGCCGCGGCGCCGCGCAAGCAGGTGCAGTGGGCCGACCCGCACCATGGACACGGTCATGCCGACCGCGCGCGCCGCCAACGCGTGTCCGCCCTCGTGGATCGCAATCGTGGCGAACACCGCCAGCGGGAAGATCAGCAGCATCGCCAGAAAGGGCGCCAGCGCCGACGTGACCACGTGCGCCAGGGCCATGCAGCCGGCGACCATCGCCAGGTTGCCGACAATGATCAGGACAAGGCGCACACCTTTGAGCACGGCGTCGAGCCAGGGCGGTGCGGCCCATGCGGTGCGCGTTTGGTCAATAGCGCTCATCCGCGTCCACCCCGTTGGATCGCGCCTCGCCCCGCCTCGCGCAGCACCCCACTGCGATCGCGCCCTGCCCCGCACCGCTGCTGGCGCGATCTGCCAAGTCCTTGCACGGTTCGCCGGCGCCGTCCGATCGCCCACGCGCCGCGACTAGCGGCGATAGCGCACCGCCAACTGCGCGGCCGCCGCGGCACGCTGCCGGCGCAGGGCAAGGCCGAGCGGACTCATGGTCGCCACCTCGGCGTCGCCCGCCTGTTCTTCCAAGGCCCGCTGCACCCGCGGCGACAGCCCCCAGTCCGCAGAGATGGCCTTGGCGCAGTGCGCCGACCAGGCTTCCAGCATCTCGGTCATCGCCGCCGGCGTGGGCGTTGCCTCGGCGTGGCGCGCGTGGACATCGCGCAGCACCTGCACCACCGAGACGGCGCCCAGCCCGCATAGCAGCGCCAGCAACTGCGCGGCATTCGCATCGTCGCGATCGGGCACCTGGGAGGCGGCGTGCGCCGACAGCAGGGTGTGTTCCCACAGCACCGCCGCACAGCGGCCGAAGACGCTGCCGTCGTCGACGATCACCGGCTGCAGCAGCGCCGCCAGCACGATCTGGCGCAGGCCCTCGGTGCCGAGGAGAGCCACCGCCCGCTCCAGGTTCTCGATCGGCTCGGGATGGCGGCGGTAGACGACGCTGTTGGCGATGCGCAGCAGGTTGCCGGCCAGCGCCGGGTCCTGGCCCAGGATCGTGGCGATGGAATGCGCGCCGGCGGCCGGATCGTTGATCGCACGGGTGAGCTGCGGCAGCAGGTGCGGACGCCGTGGCGTGTAGCGCGGATGCGCGTCGATGCGCGCCAGCACCACGGCGGCATCGGCCATGACCGCCGGCGCGGCCGCCGCCGCTGCGTGCACCGGCCGGCCAGCGAACGCCAGCTCGCACAGGCTCGCCAGGATCGCGGCGTCCGGCACCGGATCCAGGCCGATCAGCGCCGGGTCGGCGAAGGGGTCGAGGCCCGGTTCCGCTGCGGCATCAGGCGCGGCCGGCGCGGCGCGTGCAGGCGCTGCCGGCGCCTCGGGCAGGTCGGCATCCTCGGCGACGGCACGCACCTCCGGCGCCTCCGCCGCATCGCCACGGCCACGGCGCCACCACCACCAGAGTCCCGCCCCCAGCACCAGCGCACCCGCGCTGATGGCAATCCACATGATCGGCACGATCGTCGTCATCCGCAAAACATCGCCAGGTCCCCGCGCCCAGCCACCGGTGCGCACCCACGTGGCACGCAACGCCATTCAAGCATGCCGCGCCGATTCGTGCGCGGCGGTACCGACCTGCGGCCGCAGGCACCCGCTGTGCGGGTGTCCTGCGCCGATCCGCGCGCGCGCATCGACACGCCGCGTCGCGGCGCCCATGTCACCCATCGCACCATGCAAGCGCCATGCCGGCGGCGCCCGACGCCGCGACGGCTACATGTTGCGCCGATACTCGCCGCCGACCTCGTACAGCGCGTGGCTGATCTGGCCCAGGCTATGGGTCTTCACCGCCTCCATCAGCGCCGCGAACACGTTGCGGCGCTCGCGCGCGGTGCGTTGCAGCGCGCCCAGGCCGGCGCCGTCCGCGGCCAGCGCCAGCGCGTTGCGGCGCTGCTGCCAGTCGCGCACGTTGCCGATCTGCTGGTCCTTTTCCTGTTCGGTGGAGCGGATCAGCTCGATCTCGGTGGCGGTCTCGCCGGCGTGCTCCTTGGGCAGGAACGTGTTGACCCCGACCAACGGCAGGCTGCCGTCGTGCTTCTTGTGCTCGTAGTACAGGCTCTCTTCCTGGATCTTGCCGCGCTGGTACATGGTGTCCATCGCGCCGAGCACGCCGCCACGTTCGCTGATCGCCTCGAACTCCTTGTACACCGCCTCCTCGACCAGGTCGGTGAGCTGCTCGACGATGAAGCTGCCCTGCCAGGGGTTCTCGCAGAAGTTCAGCCCCAGCTCCTTGTTGATGATCATCTGGATCGCCACCGCGCGGCGCACGCTCTCCTCGGTCGGCGTGGTGATCGCCTCGTCGTAGGCGTTGGTGTGCAGGCTGTTGCAGTTGTCGAACAACGCATACAGCGCCTGCAGCGTGGTGCGGATGTCGTTGAACTGGATCTCCTGCGCGTGCAGCGAGCGGCCCGAGGTCTGGATGTGGTACTTCATCATCTGGCTGCGCTCGTTGCCGCCGTAGCGCTCGCGCATCGCCCGCGCCCAGATCCGCCGTGCCACCCGGCCGATCACCGTGTATTCCGGGTCCATGCCGTTACTGAAGAAGAAGCTCAGGTTCGGCGCGAAATCGTCGATGTGCATGCCGCGCGCCAGGTAGTACTCGACGATGGTGAAGCCATTGCTGAGGGTGAAGGCGAGCTGGCTGACCGGGTTCGCCCCGGCCTCGGCGATGTGATAGCCGGAGATCGACACCGAGTAGAAATTACGCACCTTCTGCTCGACGAAATACTGCTGGATGTCGCCCATCATGCGCAGTGCGAATTCGGTGCTGAAGATGCAGGTGTTCTGCGCCTGGTCCTCCTTGAGGATGTCCGCCTGCACCGTGCCGCGCACGCTGGACAGGGTCTGCGCCTTGATCTGCGCATAGGTCGGCGCATCCACCAACTGCTCGCCGCTGACCCCGAGCAGGGCCAGGCCGAGGCCGTCGTTGCCCGGCGGCAGTTCGCCGTGATAGCGCGGGCGTTCGCGGCCTTCGAACAGCCGTGCCAGGGTCTGCTCGGCCTGCGCCCAGCGCTGCGCGTCGGCCTTGAGGTACTTCTCCACCTGCTGGTCGATGGCGGTGTTCATGAACATCGCCAGGATCATCGGTGCCGGGCCGTTGATGGTCATCGACACGCTGGTGGTCGGCGCGCACAGGTCGAAGCCGGAGTACAGCTTCTTCATGTCGTCCAGGGTCGGGATATTGACCCCGGAGTTGCCGATCTTGCCGTAGATGTCCGGACGCGGCGCCGGGTCCTCGCCGTACAGGGTGACGCTGTCGAAGGCGGTGGACAGGCGCGCGGCCGGCTGGCCGACGCTCAGATAGTGGAAGCGCCGGTTGGTGCGCTCGGGCGTGCCCTCGCCGGCGAACATGCGGATCGGATCCTCGCCGGTGCGCCGGTACGGGTACACGCCGCCGGTGTACGGATAGCTGCCGGGCAGGTTCTCCTTGCCGAGGAAGGTCAGCAGTTCGCCCCAGCTCTTGTAGCGCGGCGCGGCGATCTTCGGAATGGACTGATGGCTCAGCGACTGCCGGTAGTTCTCCACCCGGATCGGCTTGCCGCGCACCGCGTACTCGGTGACCGGATCGGTGATCGACTTCAGCCGTTGCGGCCACTCGCGCAGCAGCTTCAGCGACTCGTTGGACAGCGACTGCAAGGCATCGTTGTAGCGCTGGCGCAGCAACAGCAGGCTGGCGTCGACGGCGGCAGCGGAGGCCTCGGCGGACGTGCGCGGCGCCGGCAGCAGGTCCTGCGCCGCGTACAGTTCCAGTTGCGCCGGCAACTGCGGATCCTGCAGTTCGTGCAACGCCTGCCAGAACGCCTGCGCACGGTCGGCCGCTTCGGCCTGGCGCAGCACGCCGGCATTGAGGGCGCGCCCCTGCTCGGCGATCTCGGCCAGGTAGCGCACGCGCGCACCGGGAATCAGCACGGTGGCGCGCGGCTCCTTCAGCGTGGTGTCGAGCTGCGGGCGGAAATCGCAGTGCGCCTGCGCACCAGGCGAGCCTGCAGCGGCCTCCGTCTGCGCATCGAGCTTCTCGCGCAACAGGCGGCACAGATTGACGAACATCCAGCTCACGCCCGGATCGTTGAACTGGCTGGCGATGGTGGGATATACCGGGACCGCCTCGTCCTCCAGCTGGAACGCCGCGCGGTTGCGCCGCCACTGCTTGCGCACGTCGCGCAACGCATCCTCGGCGCCGCGCCGGTCGTACTTGTTCAGCACCACCAGTTCGGCGAAGTCGAGCATGTCGATCTTCTCCAGCTGGCTCGGCGCGCCATAGTCGCTGGTCATCACGTACACCGGGAAATCGACCAGATCGACGATCTCCGAATCGCTCTGGCCGATGCCGGCGGTCTCCACGATCACCAGGTCGTAGCCGATGCCCTTCAGCAGCGCGATGCAGTCCTTCAGCACGCGATTGGTGGCGGCGTGCTGGCGCCGCGTGGCCATCGAGCGCATGTACACGCGCGGGCTGCGCAGCGCGTTCATGCGGATGCGGTCGCCGAGCAGCGCGCCGCCGGTGCGGCGTCGGCTCGGGTCCACCGACACCACCGCGATGCGCATCTGCGGGAAGCTGGCCAGGAAGCGGTTGAGCAGTTCGTCGGTGACCGAGGACTTGCCGGCGCCACCGGTGCCGGTCAGGCCGAGTACGGGCGCTGCGCGCCGGCTGCGGGACCCGGGACCCGGGGCCCGGGACTCGGAAGGGCGAGGCAGGCCGGCTTGCCACTGCTTGCGCAGCAGGGCCAGTTCGGCCTCGGAGAACACGCCGTCTTCAATGGCCGACAGCATCCGGCCGATGCCGATCTCGTCGTCGATGCTGGGAATCGAGGTGCCGGCGTGTTCCGGGTCCCGGGTCCCGGGTCCCGCGTCCCGTGCGCGCCCGGCGCGCGCCACCACGTCTTCGATCATCTCCACCAGGCCCATCTTCATGCCGTCGTTGGGGTGGTAGATGCGCTCCACGCCGTAGGCCTGCAGCTCGGCGATCTCCTCGGGGGTGATGGTGCCGCCACCGCCGCCGAACACCCGCACATGGCCGGCGCCGCGCTCGCGCAGCATGTCCACCATGTACTTGAAGTACTCCACGTGGCCGCCCTGGTAGGACGACAGCGCGATCGCATCGGCATCCTCGTGCAGCGCCGCGCGCACCACGTCCTCGACGCTGCGGTTGTGGCCGAGATGGATCACCTCGGCGCCCTGCGCCTGGATCAGGCGGCGCATGATGTTGATCGCCGCATCGTGGCCGTCGAACAGGCTGGCGGCGGTGACGAAACGCAAGGGACTGGCATCCGTCTGCGGCAACGGAACGCGGGACGCGGGAAGGCTCATCGTGCGCACATCGAAAAGAGAATGCCGCGATTCTAGGCGCGTAGGGCGACACGGGCAGGTTGCGCTGCAGCATACGCGTCCACGCCGCGTGCCGCCGCGCCCGCCTATCCGGCGGATGAATAGGCTCTCCCGAGCGCGTCAACACCTCCCCGGGCCGCGGCGTTTCCTCCCGCGTCGGCACCCCGCCGATGCCTTCGGAGAAATCGCATGTTCGCTCGTCCCTTGTTGCTGGCCTCCCTGCTCGGCGGCGCGCTCGCCGGCGGCATGGCCGCCGCGCCCGCGCAGGCGCGCGAGGTGGTGGAACTGTCGGTCCGCACCGCGCCGCCGCCGCGGGTGGAACGGGTGGTGGTGCGTCCCGGCTATGTCTGGATGCCCGGCTACTGGCAGTGGAACGGGTACCACCACGTCTGGGTCGCCGGCCGCTATGTGGTGGAACGGCCGGGCTACGTCTACGTCGGCCCGCGCTGGGAGCACTACGGCCCCGCCTATCGCTTCCACGCCGGGTACTGGGTCCGCCGCTGATGCATCGCCCCACAGCGCCGCGCGTGACCGCCATGCTGGCGGCGCGCGGCTGCGTGCCCACCGATACATGGCCGCCGGCCCGCATGGCGCACCGCGACACACGCGGTGCCGGCGTTCGGCCGCTGCCCGCTGCGCAGCTGCGAAGAGACTTCAGCCCCGGCGCCGACTGTCAGACGTCGGGGGCTGAAGCCCCTCCCACAATGCAATCGCATTGTCGGCGGCCGCCACG
The DNA here is from genome assembly GCF_014199795.1 of Xanthomonas sp. 3498. Classification (NCBI taxonomy): domain Bacteria; kingdom Pseudomonadati; phylum Pseudomonadota; class Gammaproteobacteria; order Lysobacterales; family Lysobacteraceae; genus Xanthomonas; species Xanthomonas sp. 3498. The sequence continues at coordinate 113,578 of NZ_JACHOH010000006.1, read as the reverse complement.
GGACTGACCGCCACCGCTCGCCCGCTCTTCCCCGTCCGCCGGGCGCCGCCTCCACCGACAGCCGCCCTGGTCCGCGATCTCAGCATCGGCCCGAGCAAACGGGCACGCCGCCGCCCCTTGCGTCGCACAGCACAGCGAGATGCCCGTACCGCGGGGCCATGGCGTCATCGCGCGGGCAGCCGGCAATTGCTTTAAAATGCCGGCATCGCGACGCTCAGGGCCTGTTCCGGAACCGTCGCGTTTTTGTTTTGCGCCACCCACCAGGCACGTTCCTGGACCATGGTGCCTGACACCTGCAACGCCAGCGGAGCCCCCATGCTTTTCGAAACGCTAGCCAACACCGGCCACGAACAGGTCGTCTTCTGCCACAACCGCGACGTGGGACTGCAGGCGATCATCGCCATCCACAACACCGTGCTCGGCCCCGCGCTGGGCGGCGTGCGCATGCGCCCCTACGCCAACACCGAGTCCGCCCTGCAGGACGCGCTGCGGCTCAGCCGCACCATGACCTACAAGAACGCGCTGGCCGGGCTCAACATCGGCGGCGGCAAGGCGGTGATCATCGGCGATCCGAAGAGCGACAAGTCCGAAGCGCTGTTCCGCGCCTTCGGTCGCTACGTCGATTCGCTGGGCGGCCGCTACATCACCGCCGAGGACGTCGGCACCGACGTCAACGACATGGAGCAGATCTACCTGGAAACCGAGTACGTCACCGGCGTGCACCAGGTGCACGGCGGCTCCGGCGACCCGGCCCCGTTCACCGCCTACGGCGCGCTGCAGGCGCTGATGGCCTCGCTGCAACGCAAGTTCGGCCACGAGGAGATCGGCAAGACCAGCATCGCCGTGCAGGGCCTGGGCCACATCGGCATGGAGCTAGTGAAGCTGCTCAAGGAACGCGGCGCCAAGCTGTACGTGACCGACCTGGACCCCGCGCTGGTCGCGCGCGCCGTGGCCGAATACGGCGCCGAATCGGTCGACCCGGACGACATCTACGACGTCGCCGCCGACGTGCTGGCGCCGTGCGCCATGGAGAGCGCGCTCGACGAGGCCAAGCTGCCGCGGCTCAAGGTCAAGATCGTCTGCGGCACCGCCAACAACCAGTTGGCCAATCCCGCCGTCGGCGAAGAATTGCACCGCCGCGGCATCCTCTACGCGCCCGACTACGCGGTCAACGCCGGCGGGGTGATGAACGTGTCGCTGGAGATCGACGGCTACAACCGCGAACGTGCGATGCGACTGATCCGCAGCATGTACCACAACCTCGGCAAGATCTTCGACCTGTCCGAGCGCGAGAACATTCCGCCGCAACAGGCCGCCGACCGCATCGCCGAGACGCGCATGCAGGCGATCGGCAAGCTCAAGCTGCCGCTGGGCCGCACCGCACCGCGCTCGATGGGCCATCTGCGCGGCGAGTGACACCGCGCGCCGCCTGCGCCGCAGGCGGAAGAGCCACAGATCGCAGGGCCGGGACGCCCCGGCCCTGCCTGACTGATCGACCCCGAGCCGGCGCAGCACGCGCCGGACGGGTACCGGGACTCAGAAGCCCAGGCGATAGTTCAGCGACACCGCGCGGTCGTCGCCGCGCGGCCCGAAGCGCTGGTCGTAGCCCAGGCCCAGCAGCGCGCCATTCCAGCGCGTCTGCAGGCTGGCGCCGAACAGCCCGCCCGAGCGCGCCGGCTGCAGGTCCACCAGCGGCGCCCACGCGTTCACGCCGACGAAGCTGGCCTGCCGCTCCAAGCCCTGCGTGGCCAGCGTCTGCTGCCACTCGGCATAGCCCTGCAGCGACCAGCCGTGCCCACCGAATCCGCCCCGCAAGCCGGCCAGTGCCTGGCTGCGCGAGGAACTGGCCGCGCCGGCCATCAGCCCGAAGCCATCGCCGCCCTGTTCGCGGAAGCCATCGCTGTCGATGCGGCTGTAGTCGGCGCCGGCATACGGGGTCAGCCACGCCGGACCGCGCCCGAACCGATAGCCGACCTCGACGCTGGAGGACAGGAAGCGCCCGGCATAGCGGCTGGAGGCGTCGGCGACGGTGTCGCCAAGCAGCAGGCTGCGGTCGAGCTGGCGCTGGTACTGGCCGCTGCCCAGTTGCGCCAGCGCGTAGGCATTGCCGGCCATCGCACCGAGATAGGCCTGGCCCTGCACCTGGCGGTTGCGGCTGCGGTCCAGGCTGCCGGCATCGCTGGCGCGGCTCTCGCCGAAAGCGACGCCGGCGACGAGGTGGTCGTTCAGGCGCAGGTCCTGGCCCATCAGCCAGCCATCGAGTTGGAACTCGCTGCCTGCGAAGCTGCCCTGCCCGGTCTCGCCCAGGCGCTGGCTCCAGGCGCCGACCGCGCGCGGTCGTTCGACCAGCGTATCGAAGCGGCTGGACAGCGCGCGCCGCTGCAGGTCCATGGTGTCGAAGGTCATCGCGGTGGCCGCGGCATGCGCCTCGCCGGACAGGCTGCGCAGCGTCGCCGACGCCGCCGCCACGCTCGGCGACTGCTGCACCGCGCCGGCCGCCTTGAGCAGGGCGCCGTCGACCGTGGCCGGGTCGTGGCTCAGCTGCGTGTTGAGCTGCGCGAACGCCGCATCCACGCGCGTCGCCGACGCCAGAGTGGCCGCAGTGATGTTGCCGAAACTGGCCGCGGCGGCGGTGACGCTCAGCGCCTGCACGGTGATCGAGGCGCTGGTGGCGTCGTAGGACAGGAACGAGGTCAGGAACACGTTCGACGGCGTGGTCACCGAGGCGAACGTGCCGGTGAGCCCGCCGTTGGCCTCCAGCACCCTGTACGCGGTGTTGTTGACCACGTAGTCGCGCTTGCCCAGCACGTACAGCGAACCGCCCTGCAGGACGGCGCTGCCGCCGACCGAGAGCTTGTCGCCGACCAACAGGGCCAGCCGGCCGTTGCTGCTCTGCACGTAGTTGCCGCTCAGGCTCAGCGTGGCCGCGCCGACCTGGAAGGTGCCGGCATTGGCGACGCTGCCGCCGAGCGCGCCGGTGCCGACGAAGGTGGCGCCATTGCTGATCGCCACGTTCGAGCTGCCCAGGCTGGCCGCGCTGAGCGTGCCGCCCTGCACCTGGGTGTCGCCGCTGTAGGTGTTCTGGGTGCCGCTCAGGGTCAGCGTGCCGCTGCCCTGCTTGATCAGGCCGCCGCTGCCGGCGATGTCGTTGGCCCAGGTCGAGCTGCCGGTGAAGCCCACGGTCACGTCGCCCCAGTCGAAGCGGCCAGGTCCCTGCACCGCCTTGCCGACGTTGAGCAGGCCGTAGCCGAAGGTCGCGTCCACGCCCGGCGTGCCCAGGTCGGTGGCGGTGCCGAGCAGGGTCTGCCGGACCAGGTCGTTGGTGAAATACGGGAAGGCCTGCCAGACCAGCGCCGCCGCACCGGACACCAGCGGCGCCGCGAACGAGGTGCCGCTGCCGTAGTAGTAGTCGGGGTTGCTGGCGGAGGTGGCCTTGGGATCGACGAACACCTCGGTGCCGGGCGCGACCAGGCAGTAGCGCATCGCCGCGCCACAGGCGTTGGAATACGAGGCCAGCTGCGTGCCGGTGCTCGAATCCGTCGCCGCCACCACCAGCCAGCCGCGCTCCAGGTCCGCCGCAGGCAGGGTGCCGTTGGGGCCGGACTTGCTGGGCAGCGAAGCGATGTCCGAGGGTGTGGACTTGGATTCGTTGCCGGCGGCGAACACCACCAGGCCACCATTGCCGATCACGAACGGGCGGTACTCGGCGGCGATGGCGTTGGTCGAGTTCAGGTCGGTCCAGTAGATGCCGCCCCAGGAGTTGTTCATCACCTTGACGCCGGCATTGATCAGGTCCTGGTGGACCTGGGTCAGGCCCAGCCCGCCACTGACCTGGTTGCCGCTGCCGCTGCCGTCGTCCTTGGGCGGAGTATCGGCAATGATGCGTGCGGACACGATCTGCGCGCCCGGCGCGATGCCGCCCGGCCACTGCCCGACCGACTTGCCCGCCGCCAGTTGCGCCACGGTGGTGCCGTGGCCGTCGACGTCGTCGACCTTGGTGTTGTTCTGGCTCGGATCGACGTAGATCAGGTTCGACACCACCCGCCCGGCCAGCGCCGGATGGTTGCGGTTGACGCCGGTGTCGACCACGCCGATGCGGTAGCCGCTGCCGTCGTAGCCGGCGCTGTGCGCGGCCAGCGTATTGGTCAGGGTCAGATGCGCGTCGAACGCCGGCTGCGGCGGCGGTGGCGAGGTCGGAGGCGGTGGGGGCGGCGGCGGCGGTGGGGGCGGAGGCGGCGAGGTCGGCGGCGGACTGCCATGGACCAGATTGCCGCCACCGCCTCCGCCGCCACCGCACGAGGTCAGCGCAACCGCCACCGCGGCCGCCAGCAGCGACCGTGCCATCAATGCCCGCATGTTCTTCCCCTCTACCTTGATCTGCCGCACCGACCGGTGCCATTCCATTCATCGGCCGTCGGCGACGGCGATGACCCACGCCAATCTACACCGAAACAGCGTTCGCGGAACGGCCACCCCGGGCACCTGCGATTGGCAGAACCCGCGCCGCGGCCGATAATCGGAAAACCACTTTCGTAAGGGTTTGCCATGACCGAGATCGTCATCGCCGCGGCCAAGCGCACCGCCATCGGCGCGTTCCTGGGCCAGTTCAACGGCGTACCCACGCCGACGCTGGGCGCCGCGGCCATCCGCGCCGCGCTGGAGCAGTCCGGCATCCCCGCCGCGGATGTCTCCGAAGTCATCATGGGCTGCGTGCTGCCGGCCAATCTCGGCCAAGCTCCCGCCCGCCAGGCCGCGCGCGCGGCCGGCGTGCCCGACGGCACCGGCGCCACCACCATCAACAAGGTCTGCGGCTCGGGCATGAAGGCGGTGATGCTCGGCCACGACCTGATCAAGGCCGGTTCGGCCAGCATCGTCGTCGCCGGCGGCATGGAGTCGATGAGCAACGCGCCGCACATGCTGCCGAACTCGCGCACCGGCAACCGCTACGGCAACTTCCAGGCGGTCGACCACATGGCCTGGGACGGCCTGACCAATCCCGACGACGGCCAGGCGATGGGCGTGTTCGGCGAGGCCACCGCGGAGAAGTTCGGCTTCAGCCGCCAGGACCAGGACGCGTTCGCGATCGAATCGGTGAACCGCGCGCAGGCCGCGCAGCGCGATGGCGCCTTCGCTGCGGAAATCGTCCCCGTGACCGTCGCCACCCGCAAGGGCGAGGTGCAGGTCGACAGCGACGAGCAGCCGGGCAAGTCCGACGTGACCAAGATCCCGGCGCTGAAGCCGGCGTTCAAGAAGGACGGCACGGTCACCGCGGCCAGTTCCTCGAGCATCTCCGACGGCGCCGCCGCGCTGGTGCTGCTGGGTGCCGACGAGGCCGCGCGCCGCGGCGTCGCGCCGCTGGCGCGGATCGTCGGCCACGCGACCTTCTCGCAGGCGCCGGAATGGTTCACCACCGCACCGGTCGGCGCGATCCGCAAGCTGCTCGATCAGGTGGGCTGGAGCCTGGACCAGGTCGACCTGTTCGAGATCAACGAAGCCTTCGCCGTGGTGGCCATGGTGCCGATCAAGGAACTGGGCCTGGACCATGCCAAGATCAACGTCCACGGCGGTGCCTGTGCGCTCGGCCATCCGATCGGCGCCTCCGGTGCGCGCCTGCTGGTGACATTGCTAAATGCGTTGCGCAGCCGTGGCGGCCGCCGCGGAATCGCGACCCTGTGCATCGGGGGTGGCGAAGCGACAGCGGTCGCCATCGAATTGATTTGACTGGAATTAACCCCTGAAACACAAAAATGAATGCGCGTGCGCTTGACAGCCGACTTTGGCTTGTCATCATGTTGAGGGCGCGCATTCGCGCGTTGCCTAACTAAACGACGAGGATAGACACAATGAGCATCAACAAGCTGCTGATCGCAATGGCCCTGGGCCTGGCCCTGGCCGCGTGCTCGAAGCAGGAGCAGGCCCAGGACGCCGCGCAGTCGGCTAACGAAGCCGCCACCGACGCCCAGGCTGCTGCCGACCAGTCGGCTGCCGCCGGCGCCCCGACCGCCGACGCCTCTCAGGCTGCTGCCGACACCGCCGCGACCGCCGCCAACACCGCTGCCGACGCTTCGGCCGCTGCCGCCGCTGCCCCGACCGATGCCGCTGCCGACAAGGCTGCCGACACCGCCAAGGCTGCGGAAGACACCGCCGACAAGGCCAAGGACGCTGCTCAGGAAGCCAAGAAGTAATCACTTCTTGCTTTTTGCAGTCCTGAAAGAGCCGCTGGTCCGCCAGCGGCTTTTTCTTTGCCTGGCGATTGGCGGGTGCGACGACGAAAGGGTGCGATCGGCACCGCACCGCGCTGCTGCCTCCGGGCGATCGCAATGGCGGCGCTATCACGCCGCGACGCGCGCAGACGCCGCAGCGCTGCGCGCCCGGTGTCGTCGCACACGCTCCCCGCGGCACATGCCGCGCACGCACCCACGCCAACGTGAGGTTGCCGCTCCGCCGCGATGCAGGCGCCCACGCACGCACTGCGCGACACGCGGCAAATCTCCCCGCAGGCTGGGGCATGGCGGGCCCGGCTCGCCGACACTGCCATCGGGAATCGCGTACCGCCTTCGCGCCGGCGCACCAAGTACCGCGAATCGGCCGATGAAGATTTCGACCACTCCGTCCCCCGTGAACGCATGGCGCGCGCATGACAGGACGCGCTGGGCCGTCCCACGCCACACGTCCCTCCCTGCGCCGCCATCCTGAACACTTGCCCGCGCGCCTTGACGCAGGCTGCATGCGCGCCCGCCTAGGCTGCGCCGCGTCACCCACCCGTGGACGGAGAAGCCGCATGAACAAGACCCCGATCGTGGCCCTGCTGGGCGCCCTTGCACTGGCCGGCTGCCAGGGTCCCGAATCGCAGCAGGCGCAACGCGACGCCAAGGTCGCCGCCGAGCAGACCGGCGAAGCCGCCAAGGAAGCCGCGGGCCAGGTCGCGCAGACTGGGCGCGAGGTCGCCGCCGACGCGCGCGACGCCGCGCACCGTGCCGCCAATTCCGAGGCCGTGCAGGACGCCTCGGCCGCGGCCAAGGAAATGGCGGCCGATGCCAGCGAAGCCACCGCGAATGCGGCGCAGAAGGTCGCCGACAAGGCACGCGAGAACGCCAACGAAGACCCGCACAACGGCGACCGCGAGCGCCATTGAGTCACCTGCCGCTCCCGCACATGCGGGAGCGGCAGCCGCCGTGCAGCGCGTGCCGTGCGCTGCTGCGTTTCGGCACGCTTTTTTGTGACGCCGGTCCAAGGCTGTTGCGGCGTCACAGTAGAATTTTCCGATGCCGATCCTTCTTCGCGTGCGGGCCAGAACGCGCCTCGCCCTGCTCTTCTCCGCCGCGGTCTTTGTGCTGATCGGCTTTGGCGTGTTCTCCGGGGCGCAACGCGCGATTTCCGACGCCGCGCGCGTCGCCCACACCCACGAAGTGCTGCGCAACATCGACGAGGTGCAATCCACCTTGCTGATGACAGAATCGGCGGTGCGCGGCTACGAGTTGACCGGCAACCAGGCCTATCTCACCACCTATCACGACAGCGCCGAGCGGGTGCCGCGACATCTGGCGCAACTGCGCAAGCTGGTCGCCGACAACCCCGTGCAGATCGCCAACGTGCAGGTGCTGCAGCAACTGGTGAATACGCGCCTCACGCAGATGCAACGGATGCTCGTCGTGTACCAACGCGACGGCCTGGAAGCGCTGCAGCGGGCGATGGCGCCGAACGTCTACCAGAGTTCCACCGCGGTCCGCGACCAGGTGCAGCAGATGACCGACGCGGAACTGCAGTTGTTGCAGAGCCGCGATCGCTCCAGTCAGCGCAGCGCGGACATGCTGCTGGGCCTGGCGCTGGCCGGCATCCCGTTCGGCCTGGGCAGCGTCGGCGTGGTCTATGCGTTGCTGTTCCGCGAACTGCGCAACCGCGCCAACGCCGAGCAGGCTGCCTCGATCGCCAACGAGAAGATGGAAGCGGGCATCCGCGAACTGGAGCGCACCAGTGCCGACCTCAACGCGCTCAGCCGCTACACCGGCCTGCTGCAGAGCTGCGCGGAACCGGCCGAGGCGCTGACGGTGACCGCGCGTCTGCTCGCCGCGCTGATGCCCGACACCGGCGGCAGCGTCTACCTGCTGCGCGCCTCGCGCGACCGCGCCGAGCAGATCGTCAGCTGGGGCCAGCCGCCGGTCGGCAGCGAGCCGGCCGTGGCGCCGCAGGATTGCTGGGCCTTGCGCCGCGACAAGAGCCACTTCGTGCACGCACAAGGCCACGACTCGGCCTGTGCGCATCTGCGCGAGGATCCGTACGCCGCCGGCGCCAGCACCGCCTGCATCCCCTTGTCGGCGCAGGGCACGCAGCTGGGCTTCGTGTTCCTGGCCGGGCGCGGCGCTGGCCCACTGCCGCGCGTCGCCATCGCCGAGGCCGCCGCCGAGCAGTTGTCGCTGGCGCTGAGCAACCTGCGCCTGCGCGAGTCGCTGCGCCTGCAGTCGATCCGCGATCCGCTCACCGGCCTGTTCAACCGGCGCTACCTGGAAGAATCGCTCAACCACGAACTGGCCCGCTGCGGGCGCCGGCAGATGCCGCTGTCGCTGCTGATGCTGGACGTGGACCACTTCAAGCAGTTCAACGACCTGCACGGCCATGGCGGCGGCGACAGCCTGCTGGCCGCGGTCGGGCAGATGCTGTCGACGCGGCTGCGCGGCGAAGACATCGCCTGCCGCTACGGCGGCGAAGAGTTCACGGTGATCCTGCCGGAGACCGACACGGAACAGGCGCAGGCCATCGCCGAACAGATCCGCAGCGCCGCCCAGCAACTGAGCGCCAGCGTGGACGGCAAGGCGCTGCCGGCGGTGACCATGTCGCTCGGCGTGGCCAGCTATCCGCGCGACGGCGTGGTCGCCACCACCCTGCTGCGCAAGGCCGACGCGGCGCTGTACCGGGCCAAGCGCTGCGGCCGCAACCAGGTGCAGGCCTACGACCCGTCGCTGGACGGCATGGGCTGAACCGGCGGCCGCGACACGCCCAGCCGCCGTTTTGAAGAAAGCGTCACAAAACCGACGCGATAGAGCGGCGATAGTCGCGCTTCCCCCGACTGGAGACGACAGCCCATGTCCATCTGGAAAGACCAGGGTCCCGCGCGCAAGGATGGCCTGCCGCCCGTTCCCGGCAACGGCGCATTGCCGCCGGAGCCGCGCCCGCCGGGCGACGCCGCCCCCGGCGAACCGCTCGCCGCGGTCGCCGCCGCCGCGCCTACGGCCCGCGCACCCGCGCCCGCCCCGGCCGCGAAGGAATCGCTGATCGCCGCCGACATCAGCATCGAAGGCAAGATCGAGGGTACCGGCCACATCCGCATCGCCGGCAAGTTCAAGGGCGACGTCAACGTGCAGGGCGATCTCACCATCGAGACCGGCGCCAAGCTCAGTGGCGGCGTGCGCGCCGACAAGGTGGTCATCGCCGGCGAGCTGGAGGGCAACATCGAATCGGCCTCGCGGGTGGAGCTGCTCGCCTCCGGCGCACTGATCGGCGACGTCAAGGCCGGCTCGCTGACCGTGGCCGCCGGCTCGCGCATGCGCGGCCAGGCCGACTTCGGCTGGGACGACGACAAGCACGCCCGCAAGGGCGGCAAGCCCGCGGAGTCCGACGCCGGCGCATGAGCAGCCCGCGTCCCGGCAGTCCGGGGGCGACCCGGACCTGCCCGCACTGCAAGGCCACCATCCTCGAAAGCGCCAGCGTCTGCCCGGCGTGCAAGCACCACCTGCGCTTCGATTCGGCGGTGCTGCAGCAGTCGGCGCCGTCGGCGCTGGTGCCGCTGCGGGTGGAGGGCAGCATCCGCCATCCGGACGACGGCAGCGCCTGGGAATACACCGTGCTGGTCAGCATCCGCAACGGCCGCGGCGAGGAGATCAAACGCCAACTGGTCGGCGTCGGCGCCATGCTCGACGGCGAGGAGCGCAGCTTCACCCTGTCGGTCGAGGCGACGCCGGTGCGGGGCGGGAAGCGCGGGAGGCATTAGCGCCTTTGGCGCTGGGATTGGGGATTGGGGATTCGCGGGGGCCTAGCCCCTCTCCCACCGGGAGAGGGGTTGGGGTGAGGGTACGGCTGCGCGCCGCCTGTGGTGCTGCACTTGCTGTGCGGTTGCGCTGGCCGTCGTACCCTCATCCGCCCCTTCGGGGCACCTTCTCCCGAGGGGAGAAGGGAGCGCCAGCCAGTCGGTTCCGAGTTGGCGAGGGCGTGATGGGCGACATGCCGCACGCCCATGGCATTGCAGACGCTTAACCCCTCTCCCGTCGGGAGAGGGGTTGGGGTAAGGGTACGGGCGCAGCCACGTACAGTCAGAACGACATGGCGCACGGTCGCACCCTCATCCGCCCCTTCGGGGCACCTTCTCCCGGAGGGAGAAGGAGTTGCCGGCCCGTTTCCTTCCAGCGGATGAGGGCGCCATGGGCTGCCATGCCGCGCATCTAAAGCACCGTAGAAGCCTAGCCCCTCTCCCGCCGGGAGAGGGGTTGGGGTGAGGGTACGGCTGCGCAGCGCCTGTGATCGCTGCACTTGCTGTGCGGTTGCGCTGGCTGTCGTACCCTCATCCGCCCCTTCGGGGCACCTTCTCCCGAGGGGAGAAGGGAGCGCCAGCCAGTCGGTTCCGAGTTGGCGAGGGCGTGATGGGCGACATGCCGCACGCCTACGGCAAGGCGCGCGCCAGCAGTTCCTCGACCGGCACACCCGTCTCCAGCGTGCCGAAGGCCAGGCCGTGCGCGCCGGCCAGGCGGCTGCGTACGAAGCTCGCGGCTGCCGGGCTGGCGCTGCGCAGCAGCACCGCCGCCTGCAGGGCCAGCATCAGGCGTTCGGCCAACTGGCGCGCGGTGTACTCGTCGGTGGACGCGGCGCCGCTCAACGGCGGGCGCAATGCGTCCACCGCTGCGTCGTAGGCCGGGTCGGTGCCGGCCGCCGTCTCCAGCTCCGCCAGCACCGCGGCCGCGCTGGCGGGTTCGCGCGCCAGCGCGCGCAGCACGTCCAGGCACTGGATGTTGCCGCTACCCTCCCAGATCGAATTCAGCGGTGCCTGCCGGTACAGCCGCGGCAGGATCGACTCCTCGACGTAGCCGGCGCCGCCCAGGCATTCCTGCGCCTCGTTGACGAAGGCCGGCGCGCGCTTGCACAGCCAGTACTTGCCCAGCGCGGTGGCGATGCGCGCGAACGCCGCTTCCGACGCGTCGGTGTCGGCCGCGTCCACCGCGCGCGCCACGCGCAGCGCGAACGCGGTGGCGGCTTCGGATTCGAGCGCCAGATCGGCCAGCACGTTGCGCATCAGCGGCTGCTCGATCAGGCGCTTGCCGAACGCGATGCGATGCCGCGTGTGGTGCAGCGCCTGCGCCAGGGCCATGCGCATCTGCGCGGCGGCGGCGAGCATGCAGTCGAGGCGGGTCAGCATCACCATGCCGATGATGCGCGCCACCCCGCGTCCCTCCTCGCCGACGCGCTGCGCCCAGGCACCGGCGAATTCCACTTCGCTGGACGCGTTGGACCAGTCGCCCAATTTGTCCTTCAGCCGCATCAGCCGCAGCGCGTTGAGGCTGCCGTCGGGCAGGCGCCGCGGCAGCAGGAAGCAGGTCAAGCCACCCGGCGCCTGCGCCAGCACCAGGAAGCCGTCGGACATCGGCGCGGAGAAGAACCACTTGTGTCCGACCAGGCTGTACGCGCCGGCGTCGTCCAGCGGCGTGGCGACGGTGGCGTTGCTGCGCACGTCCGAGCCGCCCTGCTTCTCGGTCATGCCCATGCCGAGGGTGATGCCGACCTTGTCGGCGATCGGCACATCGCGCGGGTCGTAATGCGGCGCGGCGGCCTTGTCGGCCCATTCGCGCAAGGCCGGGTCCTGGCGCAGCACCGCGACCGCGGCGTGGGTCATGGTCAGCGGGCAACTGGTGCCAGCTTCGGCCTGGTGGTGCAGGTAGCTCAGCGCCGCGCGCGCCACGTGTGCGCCCGGCTGCGGGGCATGCCAGGACAGCCCCGCCACGCCATGGCGCTTGGCCGCGTCCAGCAGCTGGTGATAGGCCGGATGGAACTCGACCGTGTCGATGCGGTGCCCGTAGCGGTCGTGCGTGCGCAGCCGCGGACGGTCGCGATTGGCGTCGAAGCCGAGCCGGTACAGCGTGTCGCCGGCGAGCGCACCGTACTGCGCCAGCGCCGCGGCGAAGGCGTCGGCGCCTTCGCGTGCGCTGGCGGCGCGCAGCACCGCGTCGTCGGCCCACAGATCGCGCGGTTCGAACGGCGGCGGCTGGTTGTCGACCGTATGCGTGGCGAACGCCGGCAGGTCCGTGTGCATGCATCTCCCTCCCAGAAGCGCTTGGCGCATTGTGGCCGATCCGTCGCGCCGCCGCGAACGCGCATGGCGGATTCTCATCTCCTGCACACCGGCTTGGACACAGTGGCGGCCATGCCGAATGCCGCTTCCCAGGACCTGGTGGTGCTGCGCCCGGAAGGGCTGTACTGCCCCGCCGGCGACTTCCATATCGATCCCTGGCGGCCGGTGCCGCGTGCGGTCATCACCCACGGCCATGGCGACCATGCGCGCTCGGGCATGGGCGAGTACCACTGCGCCGCCGCCGGCTTGCCGATCCTGCGCTGGCGACTGGGCGAGCAGGCCTATCGCGCCTACGACTACGGCACCCGCTTCACGCTGGGCCGCGCGCAGGTCTCGCTGCATCCGGCCGGGCACGTGCTCGGCTCGGCGCAGGTGCGCATCGAGGTGGATGGCGAGGTCTGGGTGGCCTCGGGCGACTACAAGCGCCAGCCCGATCCGACCTGCGCACCGTTCGAGGTGGTGCGTTGCGATACCTTCATCACCGAGGCCACCTTCGCCCTGCCGGTGTACCGCTGGCCGGACACCAGCGATGTGGCGCGCGAGATCGTCGCCTGGCGCCGCGAGTGCGGCGCGCGCGGCGAGGCCGCCGTGCTGTTCTGCTACGCGCTGGGCAAGGCGCAGCGCGTGCTCGCCGAACTGCAGCCGTGGGACGACCAGCCGGCGCTGCTGCACGGCGCGGTGGCGGCCGGCGTGGCGGTGTACCGCGAGGCTGGCGTGGCGATGCTGGACACGCGCACGGTGTCCGAACTGGACAAGCGCGCCGACTACGCCGGGCAGTTGGTGCTGGCGCCGCCGTCGGCCGCCGGCAGCCCGTGGCTGCGCCGTTTCCGCCACGCGCAACTCGGCTTCGCCTCGGGCTGGATGCGACTGCGCGGCAACCGCCGCCGGCGCAACTACGACCGCGGCTTCGTCGTGTCCGATCATGCCGACTGGCCCGATCTGCTGCGCACCATCGACGAAACCGGCGCACGCCGGGTGATCGCCACCCACGGCAACACCGACGCGATCATCCGCGCACTCAACGAACGCGGCGTTGCCGCCGAGGCGTTCCGCACCGACTACGGTGGCGAAGAATGAAGCGCTTCGCCGCGCTGTATCGGCAACTGGACCAGAGCACCGCGACGCTGGACAAGCGCGCCGCGCTGGTCGCGTATTTCGAGCAGGCGCCGCCGGCCGATGCGGCCTGGGCGATCTGGCTGCTCAGCGGCGGCAAGCTGCGACGCATCGCCAACACCCGCGAACTGCGCGAGTGGATCGCGCAGGAAAGCGGCCTGCCCGGCTGGCTGGTGGACGACAGCTACGACCACGTCGGCGATCTCGCCGAGACCCTGACCCTGCTGCTCGACGATCCGGCGGAAACGCCGGACCCGGCGCCGCTGCGCGACTGGATCGAAGACCGCCTGCTGCCGGTAGCCGCGCAGGACGACGCCGCGCGCCGCGCCGCGGTCGTGGCCGGCTGGCGCAGCCTGGCCTTCGACGAACGCCTGCTGTTCAACAAGCTGCTGACCGGCGCGCTGCGCGTGGGCGTGTCGCAGCGGCTGGTGCAGCAGGCGCTGGCGGCAATGTCGGGGATCGACATCGCGCGCATCGCCCAGCGCATGCTCGGCGCGTGGTCGCCGACGCCGCAGGCGTTGGAACAGTTGCTGTCCGACGAGGTGCTGCCCAGCGACCGCCAGCAGCCCTACCCGTTCTTCCTCGCCTCGCCGCTGGAAGCCGAGGCCACCACGCTCGGCGCGCTCGACGATTGGCTGCTGGAATGGAAGTGGGACGGCATCCGCCTGCAACTGATCCGCCGCGACGGCGAGGTGGCGCTGTGGTCACGCGGCGAGGAGCGCCTGGACGGGCGCTTCCCGGAGATCGAAGCGGCCGCGGCGACGCTGCCGCGCGATGCGGTGATCGACGGCGAACTGCTGGTCTGGCGCGACGGCGACACAGCGCCGCTGCCGTTCACCGCGCTGCAGACCCGCATCCAGCGTCGCAAGCCCGGTGCCAAGACCCTGGCCGACACGCCGGCACGCGTGCTCGCCTACGATTTATTGGAACTGGACGGCCAGGACCTGCGCGAGCAGCCGCTGCAGCAGCGCCGCGCGCAGTTGCAGGCATTGCTGGAGGCGCATGCCGATCCGCGCCTGACCCTGTCGCCGCAGGTGCAGGCCGCGACGTGGGAACAGGCGGCGACGCTGCGCGAGGATTCCCGCGTGCGCGGCGTGGAAGGATTGATGCTCAAGCGTGCGACGTCGCCCTACCAGTCCGGCCGCCGTCGCGGCGACTGGTGGAAATGGAAGGTGGCGCCGCTGACCATCGACGCGGTGCTGCTGTACGCGCAGGCCGGCCACGGCCGGCGCAGCACGCTGTACACCGACTACACCTTCGGCCTGTGGGACGGCGAGCAACTGGTGCCGGTGGCCAAGGCGTACTCGGGGCTGGACGACAGCGAGATCCTGGCGCTGGACCGCTGGATCCGCGCGCACACCACCGAGCGCTTCGGCCCGGTGCGCGCGGTGACGCCGTACCAGGTGTTCGAACTCGGCTTCGAGGCGGTGAATCGCAGCAGCCGGCACAAGTCCGGCATCGCCGTGCGCTTCCCGCGCATCCTGCGCTGGCGCCACGACAAGCCGTTCGCCGAGGCCGACCGCTTGACCACGCTGCAGGCGCTGGCGCGATGAGCGCAGCGGCGGCGCACCGGCGCCCGGCCGATGCGCCGCTGTACGCCTGGTTCGCGCAGCAGGGCTGGCAACCGTTGCCGTTCCAGCGCGCGCTATGGCGGCATTACCTGGACGGCGGCTCCGGGCTGCTGCACACGCCCACCGGCAGCGGCAAGACCCTGGCCGCGTTCGGCGGCCCCTTGCTGGAGGGCCTGCGCGCGCAGGCCGCGGCAGCCACCAGGAAGCCCGCACGCGGCGGCAGTAACGCCAGCGCCGCGGCCAAGGCCGCCAAAACCGCCACGTCGCCGCGCGCGCGCCGGCAGGCGCAGCGCGATCTGAAAGTGCTATGGATCACGCCGTTGCGCGCGCTCGCCGCCGACACCGTGCGTGCGCTGCGCGAACCGGCGCAGGCGCTGGGCCTGGACTGGCAGATCGGCCTGCGCACCGGCGATGCCAGCGCGCGCGACAAGCGCCTGGCACGCAGTGGCAAGCTCGATGTGCTGGTGACCACGCCCGAATCGCTGGCGCTGCTGCTGTCCTATCCCGACACCGCACCGCAACTGGCGACGCTGCGCTGCGTGATCGTCGACGAGTGGCACGAGCTGCTCGGCAACAAGCGCGGCGTGCTGCTGCAGCTGTGCCTGGCGCGGCTGCGCGGCTGGGCGCCGGCGCTGCGCACCTGGGGCCTGTCGGCCACGCTCGGCAACCTGGACGAGGCGCGCGACGTGCTGCTGCCGCACTTGCCGCAGGCGCCGATCGTGGCCGGGGTCAAGCCGCGCACGCTGACCCTGGAGACGCTGGCGCCGGCGGTCGGCGAGCGCTTCCCCTGGGCCGGTCACCTGGGTCTGGCGCAGTTGCCGCGGGTGCTGGAAAAACTCTTCGCGGTGCGCACCAGCCTGCTGTTCACCAACACCCGCGCGCAAGCCGAGTTGTGGCATCAGGCGCTGACCTCGGTGTGGCCGGAAGAGGCGCACACCCTGGCCCTGCACCACGGCTCACTGGACCCGGCGCTGCGCAGCGCTGCGGAACAAGGCCTGCGCGATGGCAGCCTGCGCTGCGTGGTGGCGACCTCGAGCCTGGACCTGGGCGTGGACTTCCCGGCCGTCGATCAGGTGCTGCAAGTCGGCAGCCCCAAGGGCGTGGCGCGGCTGCTGCAGCGCGCCGGCCGTGCCAAGCATCGCCCCGGCGAGGCCGGCCACGTGCTGTGCGTGCCCTCGCACGCGCTGGAACTGGTCGAGTACGCCGCCGCGCGCCGCGCCATCGCCCATGGCCGCATCGAATCGCGGCCCTCGCCGCGGCTGTCGCTGGACGTGCTGGCCCAGCACTGCATCACCTGCGCGCTGGGCGGCGGCTTCGATGCCGATGCGCTGTACGCCGAAGTGCGCGGCACCGCCGCCTTCGCCATGCTGGATGCACCGACCTGGCAGGCGGTGCTGGAGTTCGTCGTGCAGGGCGGACGCGCGCTGGCGCAGTACCCCGACTACCGCAAGGTGGTGCTGGACGCGGACGGCCTGTACCGCGTGCACGACCGCCGCATCGCCCTGCGCCACCGCCTGTCGATCGGCACCATCACCAGCGACGGCAGCGTCGCGGTGCGCTTCCTGCGCGGCGGCCGCCTCGGCGCGGTGGAGGAGCAGTTCGTCGGCCGCCTGCGCCGCGGCGACCGCTTCCAGTTCGCCGGGCGTCTGCTGGAACTGGTGCGGCTGGAGGACATGACCGCCTACGTGCGCCTGGCCAAGGGCGGCGACGGCAGCGTGCCGAAATGGATGGGCGGGCGCATGCCGCTGTCCTCGGAACTGGGCCGCGAGGTGGAGGCGGTGTTCGCCGATCCGCGCGGCGAGGCCGAACTGCGTGCGCTTGCGCCGCTGCTCGGCCTGCAGCGCGCACTGTCGGATCTGCCGGCGCCGCAGCGGCTGCTGGCCGAGCGCGTGCGCGCCCGCGACGGCCAGCACCTGTTCGTGTACCCGTTCGCCGGACGCCAGGTGCACGAAGGCCTGGCCGCGCTGCTGGCGCTGCGCTGGGGCCGGCGGCAGCGCAATACCTTCAGCTTCGCCGCCAACGACTATGGCTTCGTGCTGTCGCCGGCGGAGGACGCGCCGATCGACGCGGCGCTATTGCGTGAGCTACTGAGTCCGGCGCAGTTGTTCGAGGATCTGCGCGAGAGCCTCAACCTGGGCGAACTGGCGCGACGCCAGTTCCGCGAAATCGCCCGCGTCGCCGGCTTGTTGCCGCCCAGCCTACCCGGCCGCCTGCCGCGCAGCCTGCGCCAGCTGCAAGCCTCCAGCGGCCTGCTGTACGACGTGCTGAGCCGCTTCGATCCCGAGCATCTGCTGCTCGCGCAGGCCGAGCGCGAGGTGCTGCAGGGCCAGATGGAACTGACCCGGCTGGCCGCCACCCTGGACGATTGCGCCGCGCGCGAGCTGGCGCTGCACAACCCACGCAGCCTCACGCCACTGGCGTTCCCGCTGTGGGCCGAGAGCATCCGCGGCCAGCTCAGCACCGAGGACTGGAAGGCGCGGGTGATGCGTGCGGCGGCGCAACTGGAGCAGCGCCATGCGCGCTGAACTGGACTGGCTGCTGGCCGGCGAACCGATGCGCCTGCTCGGCGACCGCGGCCTGTACTGGCCTGCACGGCGGCGCCTGCTGATCGCCGATCTGCACCTGGGCAAGGCCGACGTCTTCCGCCGCGCCGGCATCGGCCTGCCCAGCGGCGGCACCGCGCTCGACCTGGGGCGGCTGTCGGCGCTGCTGCAGGCGCAGGACGCGGCCGAGCTGTGGATCCTCGGCGACGTGCTGCACGGCGCCGCGCCCGATGCCGACTGGCAACGCCAGTGGCATGCGTGGCGCGCGCAGCATCCGCAGCTGCGGGTGGCGGCGATCGCCGGCAACCACGACCGCGCCCTGGCCGGGGCCGGGCTGGACATCGCCCTGCTCGGCACCGAGCTGGAGGACGGCCCGTTCGTGCTGCGCCACGATCCGGCCACGGATACGCAGCGCCACGTGCTGTGCGGTCACCTGCATCCGCTGGTCAAGCTGCCCGGCCTGCGGCCGCGCTGGCCGGCGTTCTGGCTGCGCGACGGCATGACGGTGCTGCCGGCGTTCTCGCACTTCACTGCCGGTGTCGCCCCGGTGCTGGCGCCGGGCGAGCGCCTGGTCGCCTGCATCGAAGGCGCGGCGCTGGTGTTGCCTGTGGCGACGTAGGTCGGGTGCGGCTTCGCCTGGCCGATCGGCGATAGACACCTTGAGGACGTATCACTTGTGGGAGGGACTTCAGTCCCGACGCTTCCGCCATCACGGCGTCGGGGCTGAAGCCCCTCCCACAGTGCAATCGCAATGCGTTGCGTGAGTGCGTAGCCACGCTGCCGCGGGAAGCTTCGGTATTGCGCCACGCAATCCATGAGCGCAGCCGAAACAGCAAGTGCACTGCCTTTTGTGGGAGGGACTTCAGTCCCGACGCGACCAGTTGACTGGCGTCGTGGCCCACCACACTGCGATAGCGCGTCGCTGCATGCGAGGAATGCCTTCGGCTGGATCGCCGCTGCCGTCTCCGCTACGAAGGCGCAGCGTCGGTCTGCACCGACGCGGTCCGTGCTGCCAGTTCCTGCAGCGTTTCCAGAAACTCCGGCGCCAGCGGCAGCTTGCCGAACCAGCCGTGCTGGGTGCCGCTGAGCACGCGCAGCATGTGCCCGCGGCCGCCGGGCATGCGCCCGGCCGGACGCATGCCGACGTCGCGCAGCCGCGCCGCCAGGTCGCGCTCGGACTGGAACAGCGGGGTCAGCCAGCGGCTCCAGAACTGGTACACCGCCACGTGCGCCTGGCGCTGCGCCTGGTAGCGCGCCAGCGCCGTGTCGATGTCCGCGGCGGTGCGCAGGCTCTCGCTCAACGCCCAGGCATCCATCAGCGCCATGTTGACGCCCTGCCCCAACTGCGGGCTCATCGCGTGCGCGGCATCGCCGGCCAGGACCAGGCGGCCGCGGTACCAGTGCCGCTGCACCGCGTCGCGGTAGCTGGCGCGGGCCAGCTGCGCGGGTGCGTCGATCTGCGCCAGGCGTTCGCGCGCCTGCGGCCACAGCTGCGCGATCTCCTCCAGCCACGGCTGCATGCCGCGCGCCTGCCAGGCATCGAACTCGGCGGTCGGCAGGCTCCAGAAGAAACTCACCCGCGGCTCGGCATCGCCGGGGCGGGTGCCCACCGGCAGCAGGCCGATCATCTTGCGCGCGGCGACATAGCGCTGGCGCAGCTCGTCGGCGAAGGCCCAGTCGCCGCGCGGCAGCAGGCACCACAGCGCGCCCCACGGATACATCCGGTCCAGCCGCGTCGCCTGCACCTGCGCACGCAGCGCCGAGGCCGAGCCGTCGCAGGCGATCACCAGGTCGAACGGCCCGTGCCAGCGGCCATGCTGGTCCTGCACCCGGCGCAGCGTGTCGTCGATGGCGACGATGCGCGTGTCGCGCTGCAGCGTGGCGTAGCCGTCCCAGGCCTGCGCCAGCAGGGCGAACAGGGCGCCGCGCTGCAGGCCCAGCCCGAACAGGCGTGCGTCCAGGTCGCGGTAGCGCATGTCCATCACCGCGCGTCCGCACGGGGTCTCTCCATAGAGGCGGTGCACCGGCGCACCATAGGCCAACGCCTGCTCCAGCAGGCCGATCCGCCACAGCACCTGCAGGCCGGTCGGCTGCAGCAGGAAGCCGGCACCCACCGGCCCGGGCTGCGCCGCACGCTCGAACACCTGCACGCGGTGCCCGTCGCGCGCCAGCAGCAGCGCCAGCGTCTGGCCCGCCGTGCCGTAACCGACGATCCCGATCTGCAGTCCTTGCTTCATTGCGTCCACCGCCTGCCGACACCGACACCGACACCACGGCGTCTCCCATAAAAAACCCCGCCGAAGCGGGGTTCAAGGCACAACCGAGTCAACGCGAGCGCTTACTCGACCGGCGTGATATTCGAGGCCTGCGCGCCCTTCGGACCCTGGGTCACGTCGTAGCTGACACGCTGTCCTTCCTGCAGGCTGCGGAAGCCCTTGGAGTTGATCGCGGAGAAGTGCGCGAACACATCGGCGCTACCGTCTTCCGGAGAAATAAAACCAAATCCCTTGGCGTCGTTGAACCACTTGACGGTACCGTTCGGCATGGTGATGCGAGACCTTTTGCAGTGAATGGGTGGTGGTTGTGCGGCAGCCGCACCGGCGGAGTATGCAAAGCTTGCGCAGCGAAGACAATCACCCGCGCGCCAGTTCCCCCACCAGCTCCGGCAGCCCGACCGAGGCCGCCTCGACATTGGCCAGCACCTCGGCCAGGGTGATCTCCTCGGCGTCGCCGCAGCCGGCCGCCCAGTTGGCCACGATCGCCAGGCAGGCGTAGTCCAGGCCCAGCTCGCGTGCCAGCCCGGCTTCGGGCATGCCGGTCATGCCGACCAGGTCGCAACCGTCGCGGCGCAGCCGCGCGATCTCGGCGATGGTTTCCAGGCGCGGCCCCTGCGTGGCGGCATAGCAGCCACCGTCGACCAGGGCGGTGCCGGTGACGCGCGCGGCGGCGAGGATCTTGCTGCGCAGCAGCGGCGAATACGGATGGCCGAAATCCACGTGCAGCACCTCGCTGCCCGGCTCTTCGCACAGGGTGGAGATGCGCCCCCAGGTGTAGTCGATGAGCTGGTCCGGACAGGCCAGCACGCGCGGGCCGAAGCGTTCGGTGATGCCGCCGACGGTGTTGAGCGCCAGCACCCGGGTGGCGCCGATCTGCTGCAACGCAGCAAGGTTGGCGCGGTAGTTGATCTTGTGCGGCGGCAGCGAATGGCCTTCGCCATGGCGGGCCAGGAAGGCGACGCGGTGGCCGAGCAGCGTGCCGACCCGCACCGGGCCGGAGGGCGCGCCGTAGCGCGTTTCGACCTCGTGGGTCTGCACGTCGTCGAGCTGCGCGAGCTTGTAGACGCCGGTGCCGCCGATGACGGCCAATGCGATGTTGTCCATGCGGATCCTCGAACGAAAGGGACGCGTGCGCCGGCGGTGTGCGCCGGCAATGGGCAGCGGAGCGGCGAGACTGGCTCGCTTACCCGCTTACTCCTTCATCGCGTAGATCGCCGGCAGGTTGCGCAGGGCCTCGTTGACGTCCATGCCGAAGCCGAACACGTAGCGGTCCGGCACCTCGACGCCGATGTAGTCGGCGCTCACCCCGGGCACGCAGCGGTCGTGGCGCTTGACCGTCAGCGCGGCGATGCGCACGTCGGTGGCGCCCTGCTCCAGGCACCACTCGCGCACCGCCTTCAGGGTCAGGCCTTCGTCGAGGATGTCGTCGAGCAGCAGCACGCGGCGGCCGTACAGCGCGGTGGCCGGGCGGTGCTTCCACACCAGCTCGCCGCCGACGGTCTCACCGCGGTAGCGGGTGGCGTGCAGGTAGTCCAGCTGCAGGTCCTGGCCGCGGCTGCCCAGTTCCAGCGCCAGCTGGCCGGCGAACGGCAGCGCGCCGTGCATGATGGTCAGGTAGACCGGGATTTCGCCGCGGTAGTCGGCGGCGATGGCGTCGGCCATGTGGGCGATGGCCTGGTCGATGCGGGTGCGATCGACCAGCAGGTCGGCCTGGGCCAGGGCCTGGGCGATGGTGAGAGTGGACATCAGGCGGTTTTTCCGAAGGTGGAGAGCAGATGGGATTGGGTGTGGCCGTAGCGGGCGTCGGCCAGCAGGCCGTCCCAGCCGAGGCCGCCACGGCCGATCAGGCCGAGCAGCGCGGCGGTGTTGAGCGGGCGGTCGCGCACGGCCTGCAGCGATTCGTCGACCAGTTCCGGATGGCAGACCAGGACCACGTCGCAGCCGGCGTCCAGGTGCGCGGTGACCCGCGCGGCGACACCGCCGGCGGCGAACGAGGCGGCCATGCCGATGTCGTCGGAGAACACCACGCCGCGGAAGCCCAGGTCCTGGCGCAGGATCTGCTGGATCCAGCGCGGCGAGTAGCCGGCCGGCTCCGGCGCCACCTGCGGATAGACCACGTGCGCCATCATCACCGCATCGGCACCGGCGGCGATGCCGGCGGCGAACGGCACCAGGTCTTCCTGGCGCAGGGTCTGCAACGGACGCGGGTCCTCGGCGTTGTCGACGTGGGTGTCCTCGAGCACGGTACCGTGGCCGGGGAAATGCTTGAGGGTGGCGCCCATGCCGACGCTGTGCATGCCGCGCACATAGGCCGCGGCGAAGGCGGCGACCACCTGCGGGTCGTCGCTGAAGGCGCGGTCGCCGATGGCGCGGTTGCCGCGGGCCAGGTCCAGCACCGGGGCGAAGCTCAGGTCGACGCCACTGGCGCGGATCTCGCTGGCCATCAGCCAGGCATGCTGTTCGGCCAGTTCCAGTGCAGCGGCGGGATCGCGCGCGTACAACGCGCCGAAGCCCTGCAGCGGCGGCAGCGCGCTGTAGCCCTCGCGGAAGCGCTGCACGCGGCCGCCCTCCTGATCCACGCAGATCAGCAGCGGTCGCGGCGTCGCGGCGCGGATCGCCGCGCTCAGCTCGGTCACCTGCGCGCGCGAGGCGAAATTGCGTTTGAACAGGACCACGCCGGCCACCGCATCGTGCTGCAGCCAGTCGCGCTCCTGCGCGGTGAGTTCGGTACCGGCAACGCCGATCGCGAGCATGCGGGGGATTCCTCCTGCCGGCGCGGTTCAGGCGCCTGTGGGCCGGCATTGTCGCAGATGCCGGCGCTGGCGGCAGGCCGCGACCCTGCCAGCTGACACGTCTCGGTAACGAACGTGCTGAACATCGGCGCGGATAGCGCTGCGCCGTGCAATCCGGGCCGGGCCGGGCGGCAGTTCGCCCGGTCCCCGAGCCCAGGCGGCCTTGCGGCCATGGCTGGCGTGGCCCGTGCGGGTGCAGAATGCGGGAGACGCCCCGGCGGGCCGGCATCGGTGCCGGCGGGACGCCCGCGCAACACCGCGGGCCGCCCCTTCGCCACTGATACTTCGCTGTCTAGCGCGCCGCACGCGGCGAGTGGGTCCCGCTGTGCCGCACGCGCGCGCCTAGACCGCGCATCCGTCCGGGCCGCAGTCCTGGCCCGCCTGGGCGTCGGCGAGCAGACCGCGCACGGTCGCCGCAATCACCTCCGGCGGCTGCGCGCCCTGCAGCGCCTGGCGTCCATCGATGACGTAGGTGGGCACCGCACGGATGCCCATGGCCTGCGCCTGCTGCAGTTCCGCCTCGATCTCGTGCAGCCCCTCGTCGCCCTGCAACAGCGCCTGCACCCGCGCCGCCGGCAATCCGCCCGCAGCGCCGGCATCGCACAGCGTCTGCGGGTCGGCCAGATTACGGCCCTCGGCGAAGTGCGCATGGAACAGCGCTTCGGCCACCGCGTCGACATCGCCCTCGCGCGCGGCCAGCCACAGCAGCCGGTGCGCCGGCAGCGTGGTCACCCGCACCTGGCCGCGGCCGAAGTCGAACGGCAGACCTTCGGCACGCGCAGTGGCCTGGGTCTGCGCCAGGATCTGCTCGGTGCGCGTCGCCCCGCCGAACTTGGCCGCATAGGCCTCGCGC
Source organism: Xanthomonas sp. 3498 (assembly GCF_014199795.1). Classification (NCBI taxonomy): domain Bacteria; kingdom Pseudomonadati; phylum Pseudomonadota; class Gammaproteobacteria; order Lysobacterales; family Lysobacteraceae; genus Xanthomonas; species Xanthomonas sp. 3498. Next base: position 90,099 of record NZ_JACHOH010000006.1, on the reverse strand, counting down.
AACGGCACCGGCTCGGTGCCGGCGTCCGGATCCAGCTGATACGGATGCCAGTGGATCTCCAGCGCCGGCGCATCCGCGCCGAGCGATGCAAGACCTTGCTGCAAGCGGCGCTTGCCGATCCAGCACCAGGGGCAGACCACGTCGGACCAGATATCGATGCGCATGAGCGGGGATTAGGGATTAGGGATTAGGGATTAGGGATTCGCAAAAGCATAAGCCCGATTGCTGCGAGAAGCGGGGATTCGGGACTGGGGAGTGGGGATTCGCAAAAGCGTGCCGCGTGCGGCGTTTGGCTTTACGCTTTTGCCAATCCCTAATCCCTAATCCCTAATCCCTAATCCCCACTCCCTGCCACTCGCAGAATGGACAGCTTGCCAGCGCCACGTTGTAGTACCGCGGGTCGTCGCTGACTTCGGCGCCGAGCCAGTCCGGCTTGGCGAACGCTTCGTCGGCGCTGTCCAGTTCGATCTCGGCGACGACCAGCCCGGCGTTGTCGCCGAGGAACTCGTCCACTTCCCACAGGTGGCCCTGGTGCTGCACGAGATGCCGGCGCTTGTCGATCAGCCCGCCCGCGCACAGCGCCAGCAGCGCGCGCGCATCGTCCAGCGGAATCGGATACTCGAACTCCTGGCGGGTGTGTCCGAGCTCGCGCGACTTGAGGTTGAGGAACGCCGCCTCGCCCTGCACCCGCACCCGCACCGACGCCTTCTGCGCCCCGCTGGCCAGCGCCGTCTGGTCGTTGAGATAGCCCTGCGCCATCGGAATCACGGCATGCGCCGCCGCGCGCCAGCCGTCGCCGGTCACCAGGAATTTACGTTCGATTTCGATGGCCATGGGAATCGGGAATGGGGAAAGGAGAATGGAAAAAGCTTAAACCGCGCGCGCAGCCGCTGTGACGACTCCCTAATCCCGACTCCCCATTCCCGGCTTTTCAAATACCGCAATGCTCTCCACATGCGCGGTATGCGGGAACATGTCCATCGCGCCGGCGGCCTTGAGCACGAAGCCCTGTTCGTTGACCAGATAGCCGGCGTCGCGCGCCAGCGAGCCGGGATGGCAACTGACGTAGACGATGCGCTGGAACTGTTTCAGCGGCAGTTGCTGCAGCACCTCCAGCGCGCCGGAGCGCGGCGGGTCGAGCAGCAGCTTGTCGAAGCCCTGGCGCATCCACGGCGCCTGGCGCTGGTCCTGGGTCAGGTCCGCGGCGAAGAACTGGGCGTTGTCCAGGCCGTTGCGCTGTGCGTTCTCCCGCGCGCGCGCCACCAGCCCGGCGTCGCCTTCCACGCCGACCACCTCGCGCACGGTGCGCGCCAGCGGCAGGGTGAAGTTGCCCAGGCCACAGAACAGGTCCAGCACCCGGTCGCCGGGTTGCGCGTCGAGCAGCGCCAGCGCGTGCGCGATCATCTTCTCGTTGAGCGCGGCATTGACCTGGATGAAGTCCAGCGGCCGGAACGCCAGTTCCACGTCCCACTGCGGCAGCCGGAACGACAGCGGCACGTCCTGCGGGTATAGCGGATGCACGCTGTCCACGCCGCCGGGCTGCAGGAAGATGGCGAAGTCGTGTTCCTGGGCGAAGGCGATCAGCGCGTCCTGGTCGCGCGCGCTCAGCGGCTGCATGTGGCGGAAGGTCAGCGCCACCGCGGCGTCGCCGGCGATGAACTCGATCTGCGGGATGTCGCGCTTGCCGTCCAGACTTTCGACCAGGTCGGCCAGCGCGGTCACCTTGAAGCCGATCTGCGGGATCACCGTGTGGCACACCGAAAGGTCGGCGACGAAGCGCGGGTCCTGCTCGCGGAAGCCGACCAGGGTCTTGTCCTTCTTTTCCACCCGCCGCACCGAGAAGCGGCCCTTGCGCCGGTAGCCCCAGGGCGCGCCGGTCAGCGCCGGCAGCACCGCCTGCGGGGTCACGTGGCCGATGCGCTCCAGGTTCTCGGTCAGCACCCGCTGCTTGGCGACGATCTGCTGGTCCTCGGCCAGGTGCTGCAGCACGCAGCCGGCGCAGACCCCGAAATGCGGACAGCGCGGCGTCACCCGCTGCGGCGAGGCCTGCAGCACCTGCACGGTGCGCGCCTCGTCGAAGTGGCGGTTGCGTGCGGTGGGTTCGGCGAGGACGGTCTCGCCGGGCAGCGCGCCGGCGACGAAGGCGACCTTGTCGCCCTCGCGGCGGGCGACGCCGCGGCCGTCGTGGCTGAGGTCGGCGATGTCGGTCTGGAAGGGCGTGCGGTCGAGACGGTTTCTGGATCGGGCCACGTGGCAACAGGCTGCGGGCGGAAAAGGGCCGCCATTGTCGCAGATGGACCGGGCCGGGACCGGCTTGCGATTGCCGCGCCGGCGAGGCAAAGTGGCGCGACGCACGCGCGCCGCCGCGCGGGATGCGAACACGCCGCATGGAGGCATAGCATGGCATCGATCCAGGACCCGGTAACGCGACTGCTGCTCGTCGAAGACGACCCGATCAGTCGCGCCTTCTTCGACGCGACACTGCAGTCGCTGCCGGCCCAGGTGGACCTGGCCGACTCGGTCGCCAGCGCCCTCGCCCGCGCGCAGACGCAGGCGCACGACCTCTGGCTGATCGACGCCAACCTGCCCGACGGCAGCGGCAGCGAGTTGCTGCACCAGTTGCAGCGGCAACGCCCCGGCACCCTCGGCCTGGCGCATACCGCCGACGCCAGCGCCACGGTCCGCGCGCAGTTGCTCGACGCCGGCTTCGCCGACGTGCTGCTCAAGCCGCTCAGCACCGACCGGTTGCTGCAATCGGTGCGCCGGCTGCTCGCCCGCGGCCGCCTCGGCGGCACGCCTGGGAGCGCCGAGCCGACCCTGGACTGGGACGAGACCACCGCGCTGGCCGCACTCAACGGCGAGCGCGCGCATCTGATCGCCCTGCGCGAGCTGTTCCTAGCCGAACTGCCGGTCACCCGCGACGCGGTCGCCTCGGCCCTGCAGCTCAGCGACGAGCAGGCCGTGCGCACCCACCTGCACCGGTTGCAGGCCAGCTGCGGCTTCGTCGGCGCCGCCCGCCTGGCGCGTGCCGTGCGCCAGCTGCATGGCGACCCGGCCTCCTCGCAGGCGCGCCACCAGTTCAGCGAGGCGGTGGCGGCGTTGTTGCACTGAACGCTGGGATTGGGGATTGGGGATTGGGGATGACGCCCGGTCTTCTGTGGCAATGGGTGTGGGGACGCTTCAGCCGCGACCCGCGCGCACCCGGATATGCCAAAGGCGGCCCCACCGCAGCCCCCTCGACCCATCTGGCCTCCCGTCCCAGAGCAGGGATTGGGGAGTAGGGATGGATCCCCGTCTTCTGCACGAGTCGGCGTAGAGCGGCTTGAGGCGCGACCCGCGCACGCTCCCAGACGTGGCCATGGCGGCCTTCAGCCGGCCGCCCTCGCATCCCCCATTGATCCCGCGGTACGACGACGGCGACGGCGACGGCGACGGCGACGGCGACGGCGGGACAATGGCGCTGGCGATGTCGCCACCGAGGTCATTCCTACGGGGCAAGCTGCATTCGGTCGAGGTGTGACGAACGCGGCCCACGTGCCGACTCGCGCCGCCGATCCGCCCCGATCACGACTCCGCTGAGGACGGCGACCGCGGCGCTTCCGGCGTGGACGCCGACGTCGAATCGCGTTGCGCATCCAGCTCGGCGTCCGGCTCCGGCGTCGCGGGCGCTGCCGACTCCGACTCCGCGGCGGCGGCGCTGCGCTGGCGCGCCAGGTCCTCGACCATTTCCCAGGATTTCAGGCCGCGCCCGCCGAGGTGGTGCAGCAGCACCACGCGCATGCCGCGGCGCAGGCCGGGCAGATCCTCGGCAACCGGTTCGGTGTCGTCGGCCAGGGCCAACAAGGCGCGGCCGGTAGCCATGCCGCTGCGCTGGTCGTGGCCGCGGTCGCTCAACAGCCGCCGCGGCCCGTGTTCGGCGTCCAGCACGTAGCGCGCGGCCGGGTCGATCGGGTCGCCGTCGCCGTCGTGGCGCAGGTCGAAGCCCACGCCCAGCGCCTCCAGCAGGTCGCGTTCGAAGCAGCGCAGCGACCAGGCCAGCGGCGCCTCGGCGGCCAGCCGCGCGCGCACCCGCGCGTAGGCCAGGTACAGGTCCGGTGCCGGATCGTCGCGCGGCGCCAGGCGCAGGGTCAGTTCGTTGATATAGAACCCGGCCAGCATCGCCTCGCCGCTGAGCCGCGGCGCCGTGTCCACGGCCTCGGCCGCGCGCAACTGCGCCAGCTCGCCGCGCCGCTGCGCACTGAAGTGGATCGACTGCAGCGGCTGCAGCGCCGCGCGCAGGGCCTGCTTCTTCGGCCCCTGCACGCCGCGCGCCAGCACGCCGAGCCGGCCGTGGTGCACGCTCAGCACCTCCACCAGCAGGCTGGTCTCGCGCCAGGGCCGCGCATGCAGGACGAAACCGGGTTCGTGCTCGATCAAGGCGGGGATTCGGGAGTGGGGATTCGGGATTCGCAGGAGCGGCGGTCAGGGGGCGGAACGGGTGCGCGAGAAGCGGGAAACGAGAGACGACTCTGTATCGAATTGAATCGGTGTCGAGCAAGGCTGGGCCTTTTGTAGGTGCGCCTCTTGTCCCCTCTTGTGGGATTAGCCGCGACAGCGGTTACCGGTGACGCCCGTCGCGGCTAAAGCCGCTCCTACAAAAACGCCATCCTTGCCTTGATCTAGCAGAGCTTCCGAATCCCGGGTTCCAACAGCCGAAGGCTGTCATCCCGGCTTCCAACAGCCGCAGGCTGTTCATCCCGAATCCCCAATCCCCAATCCCGGCTTGCCGGCTTCACTCCCCGTAGCCGAACGCCTTCAGCGCGGCCTCGTCGTCGGACCAGCCCTCGCGCACGCGCACCCAGGTCTCCAGGAACACCTTGGCGCCGAACAGGCGCTCCATCTGCTGGCGGGCCTTGGCGCCGATGTCCTTGAGGCGGGTGCCGCCCTTGCCGATCACGATCGCCTTCTGGCCTTCGCGCTCGACCCAGATCACCGCGCCGATGCGCAGCAGCGCGCCGTCCTCGGCGAAGCGTTCGATCTCCACGGTGGTCGCGTACGGCAGTTCCTCGCCGAGCTGGCGCATCAACTGCTCGCGCACCAGTTCGCCGGCCAGGAAGCGCTGGCTGCGGTCGGTGATCTCGTCCTCGCCGAACATCGGCGGCGCTTCCGGCACCAGCGCCAGCAGGTCGCGCACCAGCGCCTCCAGGCCCTTGCGCTTGAGCGCGGAGATCGGATGCACCGCGGCGAAGCTGCGGCCCTCGCTGACCTGCTGCAGGAACGGCAGCAGCGCGGTCTTGTCCTTGAGCCGGTCGACCTTGTTGACCACTAGCACCACCGGGATGCCGGCATCGCTGAGCACGTTGAACGCCAGCGTGTCCTCGTCGTCCCAGCGCCCGGCCTCGATCACCAGCAGGCCGGCGTCCACGCCTTCCAGCGAGCCGCGCGCGGCGCGATTCATCACGCGGTTCATCGCGCGCTTCTGCTCGCGGTGCAGGCCGGGGGTGTCGACCAGCAGCAACTGACCGGCCGGAAAGCTGGCAATGCCGAGCAGCCGGTGCCGGGTGGTCTGCGGCCGGTTGGAGACGATGCTGACCTTGGCGCCCACCAGGGCGTTGGTCAGGGTGGACTTGCCCACATTGGGGCGGCCGATCACGGCCACACTGCCGCTGCGGTAAGGGGGGGTGGCTTGTTCGTTCACTTGCTCGAATCCAGTTGCTCGATGGCGGCGGCGGCGGCCTGCTGCTCGGCCAGGCGCCGCGAGGTGCCCTCGCCCTCGGTGACCAGGGCGGGCTCGGCGAGTACGCAGCGTACCCGGAATACTTTGGCGTGGTCGTCGCCGGTCTCGCTGATCAATTCGTAGGCCGGCAGGCTCCGCTGCCGGGCCTGCAGCCATTCCTGCAGGCGGGTCTTGGCGTCCTTCTCCACCTTGCCGACCGGCAGCGCCGCCAACGCGGCCTCGAACCAGGGCAGGATCGTGGCGCGGCAGGCCTCGAAGCCGGCGTCCAGGTAGATCGCCGCGACCACGGCCTCCACCGCATCGGCCAGGATCGAGTCGCGGCGATGGCCGCCGGACTTCATCTCGCCCGGCCCCAGGGTCAGGCGTTCGCCCAGCTCCAGTTGCCGACCGATCGCGGCCAGCGAGGCCTCGCGCACCAGTTCGGCGCGGGCGCGGGTCAGCGCGCCCTCGTCAGCCTTGGGCCAGCGCTGGTACAGCGCCTCGGCGATCAGCAGATTGACGATGCCGTCGCCGAGAAATTCCAGGCGTTCGTTGTGCGGCGCACCGGCGCTGCGATGGGTCAGCGCCTGCGCCAGCAGCTGCGGTTCGGCGAAGCGGTGACCGATGCGGTCACCGCGCAGGATGGTCTTACTGGCCACCACGCGTCGTCAGGTCCTGGGTGGCGTCGAACTTGCCGACCACGTCCAGATTGGCGATCAGCGGACGGCGCACTTCATAGGCCACATGCATCTTCACGCCGGTATCGGTGCGCTCGAAGGTGACGTCACTCGGCTTGACGTTGTCCGAATTGTTGATGTCCAGGCGCCGGAACAGCGAGGCCTTGACCTGCGACGGGTCAATCTCGGCGCTTCCGGTTTCGGTCGCCAGGCCCTTCATCGCCGAGCGCACCGCGTAGAACTCCATGTACATCGGGAACAGCTTCATGCCGATGTAGACGAAGAACCCGACCACCGCCAGCACGATCACGAACGAGGTCAAGGTCATGCCACTTTGCTTGTGCTTCATCGCGCTTCCCCTCACGCCAGTCACTGGATGGCCGTTCCGATCCGCGACGGATCGAAACTGCCGCTGCAGAACCACCCTTCGCAATTGAGCCAGATCAGGAACGCCTTGCCGCGCAGGTTCTCTTCGGGCAGGAAGTGGGTCTGGGTCCAGAACCGGCTGTCCTCGCTGTTGTCGCGATTATCGCCCATCACGAAATACTTGCCCGGCGGCACCACCCAGTCGCCCTGGCCGGCCGGGTTGTTGCGGTCGATCCATTCCAGTTCGGTGTGGGTACGGCCCGGCAGGTACTCGGTCAGCAGCGTGGCGCCGGTCATTTCCGCGCCCTTGCCCTTGCCGACGTACTCGCCCATGACCTTGTACTTCATCGGCGTGCCGTTGATGTACAGGGTGTCGCCGTGGAAGCCGATGCGGTCGCCCGGCAGGCCGATCACGCGCTTGATCCAGTTCTCGTCCGGCTTGTGCGGCGGCTTGAACACCACCACGTCGCCGCGCTTGGGCTCGCCCACCGGAATGATCTTCTGGTTGGTGATCGGCAGGCGGAAGCCGTAGGAGAACTTGTTGACCAGGATGAAATCGCCGACCAGCAGATTCGGCATCATCGAGCTGGACGGGATCTTGTACGGCTCGGCGATGAAGCTGCGCAGGATCAGCACCACCGCCAGCACCGGGAAGAACGCCCGCGAGTAGTCCACCAGCACCGGCTCGGCGTCCAGCAACCCGGCCCGCGCGGCGCGGCGCTTGGCGAAGAACAGCTTGTCCAGCAGGGTGATGATGCCGGTGGCGAAGGTCAGCACCACCAGCGCGATTTCAAACCATTTCATTCGGGTTCCTTCGGAACGGGATTGGGGATTGGGGAGATGGGATTCGCAAGAACGGGATGACGGCAGACGCGTCTGCCTTGGCCAATCTCCAATCCCGAATCCCCATTCCCAGTTACTTGTCCATCTGCAGCACCGCCAGGAAGGCTTCCTGCGGGATTTCCACGCGGCCGACCTGCTTCATGCGCTTCTTGCCTTCCTTCTGCTTTTCCAGAAGCTTCTTCTTGCGCGAGACGTCGCCACCATAGCACTTGGCCAGCACGTTCTTGCGCATCGCCTTGACCGTGGTGCGGGCGATGATCTGCGAGCCGATCGCGGCCTGGATGGCCACGTCGAACATCTGCCGCGGGATCAGATCCTTCATCTTCTCGCACAGCTCGCGGCCGCGGCGGTCGGCGTGGCTGCGGTGCGCGATCAGCGACAGCGCATCGACCTTGTCGCCGTTGATCAGCACGTCCACGCGCACGAACGGACCGGCATCGAAACGCACGAAGTGGTAGTCCAGCGAGGCGTAGCCGCGGCTGACCGACTTGAGCTTGTCGAAGAAGTCCAGCACCACCTCGGCCATCGGCAGCTCGTAGCTGATCTGCACCTGGCTGCCCAGGTAGTTGATGCCGATCTGGCTGCCGCGCTTTTCCTCGCACAGCTTGATGATGTTGCCGATGTATTCCTCGGGGGTGAGGATGTTGGCGCGGATGATCGGCTCGCGGATCTCCTCGACCATGTTCAACTGCGGCAGCTTGGCCGGGTTGTCCATGCTGATGATCGAACCGTCGGTCTTCAGCACCTCGTAGACCACGGTCGGCGCGGTGCTGATCAGGTCCAGGTTGTACTCGCGCTCCAGGCGCTCCTGCACGATCTCCATGTGCAGCATGCCGAGGAAGCCGCAGCGGAAGCCGAAGCCCATCGCCTCGGAGCTTTCCGGCTCGAAGCGCAGTGCCGCATCGTTCAGGCGCAGCTTGTCCAGCGCCTCGCGCAGGTTGGTGTAGTCCTCGGCGTCCACCGGGAACAGGCCGGCGAACACGCGCGGCTGCATTTCCTGGAAGCCGGGCAGCGGCTTGGTGGCCGGATCGCCGGCCAGGGTCAGAGTGTCGCCGACCGGGGCGCCGTGCACGTCCTTGATGCTGGCGGTGACCCAGCCCACCTCGCCCGCGCGCAGCGCCGGCAGCGGCTTGCGCTTGGGCGTGAACACGCCGACGCTGTCGACCTGGTGGGTGCGGCCGGTGGACATCACCAGCAGCTTGTCGCCGGCCTTGATCTCGCCCTGCATCACCCGCACCAGCGAGACCACGCCCAGGTAGTTGTCGAACCAGGAGTCGATGATCAGCGCCTGCAGCTTGTCGGTGTCGCGCGGCACCGGCGGCGGGATGCGCTGCACGATCGCCTCCAACACGTCGCGCACGTTCAGCCCGGTCTTGGCGCTGACCGCGACCGCGTCGGTGGCGTCGATGCCGATCACCGCCTCGATCTCGGCCTTGGCGCGGTCGATGTCGGCGGTGGGCAGGTCGATCTTGTTCAGCACCGGCACCACTTCCAGGCCCTGCTCCACCGCGGTGTAGCAGTTGGCCACCGACTGCGCTTCCACGCCCTGCGCCGCATCCACCACCAGCAGCGCGCCCTCGCAGGCGGCCAGCGAGCGGCTGACCTCGTAGGAGAAGTCGACGTGGCCGGGGGTGTCGATGAAGTTCAGGTGGTAGACCTGCCCGTCCTGCGCGGTGTACGGCAGCGACACGGACTGGGCCTTGATGGTGATGCCGCGCTCGCGCTCGATCGGGTTGGAATCGAGCACCTGCGCTTCCATCTCGCGCGCCTGCAGGCCGCCACAGAGTTGGATGATGCGATCGGCCAGGGTCGATTTGCCGTGGTCGACGTGGGCGATGATGGAGAAATTGCGGATGTTCCGCATCGAATCAGAGGACATGAGGTGGGCGGCGGCCAGGACCGTCGTCAGGATAACGGGCCATTATCGCATGGCCGGCGGCCGCTGGTGACGGCCGCCGGATTCGCCCCCGTCCCGGGGCGCCGACCGCTCTGGATCGGCGCCCGGGACGGTGCCCGGCCTCGGCCGGGCGCGCGGATCAGCCGCCGGCGCGCACCGCGACGAAGCTGGTGGTGTCGCGGACGCGGATCAGCAGCATCACCACATCGCCCTTCTTGTAGGCGCTCAACTGCTGGTTCAGGGCCGCCACGCTGCCGACCGGGGTACGCCCGACCTGCAGGATCACCATGCCCGGCACCAGTTGCGCCTCGCGCGCGGCGCGGCCGGTCACCGCGGTGATGCGCACGCCCTTGCCCGGCTCCAGGCCCAGCTGCTGGCGGGTGGCCGCGTCCAGATCGGCCACGTCGATGCCGAGCAGCGCGTTGGCGCCGGTGGCCGGGGCGGCGTTGTCGCCGACCGCCGGACCGGCATTGGCCTGGGCGTCGTCGGCCAGCGCGGTCAGTTGCACGGTCAGCTCGCGCGGCTTGCCGTCGCGCAGGATGCCCAGGCGCACCTTGGCGCCCGGCTGCATCGCGCCGATCATCGGTGGCAGGTCGCTGGAGGCGCCGATCTCGGTGCCGTTGACGGTGCGGATCACGTCGCCCACTTCCAGGCCGGCCTTGGCCGCCGGGCTGCCCTGGACGAGCTGGTTGACCAGGGCGCCGCGGGTATCCGGCAGGCCCAGGCCCTGCGCCTTCAGCGAATCGATGGCGCCGACCATGACCCCGAGCTGCGCGCGGGTGACCTTGCCGGTCTTCTTGATCTGCTCGACCGCGCTCATCGCCAGGTCGATCGGGATCGCGAAGCTGATGCCCATGTAGCCGCCGGAGGCGGAGAAGATCTGCGAATTGATGCCGACCACCTCGCCACGGGTGTTGAGCAGCGGGCCGCCGGAGTTGCCCTGGTTGATCGCCACGTCGGTCTGGATGAACGGCACGTAGCGCTGGTCGGCGTAGGGGTTGCTGCGGCCGGTGGCGCTGACGATGCCGGCGGTGACCGAGTGGTCCAGGCCGAACGGCGAGCCGATCGCCACCACCCACTGGCCGGGCTTGAGCAGGTTGGAGTCGCCGATGCGCACCGTCGGCAGGTTCTTGCCGTCGATCTTCAGCAGGGCCACGTCGTACTGCTGGTCGCTGCCGACCACCTTGGCGGTGAACTCGCGGCGGTCGGTGAGCTTGACCTTGACCTCGCTGGCGCCGTCGACCACGTGGTGGTTGGTCAGCACGTAGCCGTCGGGCGAGATGATGAAGCCCGAGCCCATCGAGCGCCCGGCGGGGCCGCCATCGTCGTCCGGCGCGCCGCCGCGCGGTTGCCCGGGCATGCCCGGCATGCCTTCCGGACCGAAGAAGCGGCGGAAGAATTCGGGGATCTGGTCGTCGTCGGGCATGCCGCCGCCGGAGCGCGCGGCCGCGGCGCGGCGGCTGATGGTGGTCTCGACATTGACCACGCCCGGACCGACCTGTTCGACCAGGCGGGTGAAGTCGGGAAGATTGCCGACCAGCTGCGGCGCGGGCGCGGACTGCGCGGCCGGCGGCGTGGTGCTGGCGGCGCTGGGGCTGGGCTGCTGCGCGCAGGCGGCCAGCGGCACGGTCAGCGCCAGCAGGCCCAACAGATGGTGGCGGATACGGTGAGTCATCGGACGCGAGCCTCCGGTTCGGGAAGGGGAAGAACGAGGGAACGAAGCAACGGGGACCACGCGCCGGGACGCAGCACGGACGCCTGCCGGCGCGCGGGGTCAGGGCTGCGGATGCGGCGGCGGGTTGGCCGCGGCGTCGGCAGGCAATCGGGGTTCGAACGGATAGAACGCCGCCGGGTCCGCGCCGCTGCGCGGGAAGCTGGCGGTGAACTCGCTGCCGGCGTCGGCGGCCGGCAGGGTCGAGCGCGGCCACGGCCGGGCCTGCAGCGGCGTTGCCGGATGCCCGAACGGATCGCTGGCGTGTTGCGCGACCATCGTCGGGGGCACAGCGACCGGCGCCACGAACGGCGTCTGCGCCGGCGCCTTGGCGCGCGGCTTGGTGGCCGCCGCCGCCGCGTAGGCGCGCTCGGCGGGGACGCTGCGGGTGCGCGCGGCCTGTTCGCTGCGCGTGGCCTCGCGTCGCGCCGCGGCGTCCTGGCGGCGGTTGGCGGCGATCGCCATCGCCGGCGCCGCAGCAACGGCTGCGGCGAGATCGCCCTGCGGATCGGCCGGCGCAGGTGCAGGCGTCGGGACCTGCGGCGTGGTCGCCGCCGGAGTCGGCGCAGGCGCGGTGGCATCGGCGACCTGCGCCGGCGGCAGCGCCTCGGGGGTCTGCGGCAGGCGCTGGGTCACGAACAGGGCCAGCACGGCGACCGAGGCGGCCAGCGCCGCACTGCCGCCCCAGCGCCAGCTGCGACGTTTGCCGGCCGCGCTGGCCGCCTCGGCACGCGCGGCCTGCTGCGCTTCGGCGGCCACCGCCTGGCGCACGCGGGCACTGAAACCGCTGGGCGCCGGCACGCTGACGCGGCCGCGCAGGATGTCGCCGCACAACTGCCAGCGCTCGTGGCAGCCGGACAGTTCCTCGTCGTGCTGCAGCCGGCGCAGCACGAAACGCGCTTCGTCGGCCGGCAGTTCGCCGTCGATCAGGGCGGACAGTTGCTGCCGGTAGTGCAACTCGAACTTGTCCGGCGCGGCGCTGTCGGGCGCCGGCACTGGCTTGGGAAAGGGCGTGCTCTCGGTCATACGCGGTGTCGCTCACGGGTGGCGCTGTCGGTATCCAGCAGGGGACGGAGTTCGGCGTCGATGGCCTCGCGGGCGCGGAAGATCCGCGAACGCACGGTGCCGATCGGGCAGCCCATCTTCTGCGCGATGTCCTCGTAGCTCATGCCCTCCACCTCGCGCAGGGTGATGGCGGTACGCAATTCTTCCGGCAACGCGTTCACCGCCTTCATCACCGTCTGCTCCAGTTCCTGGCGCATCAACTCGCGCTCGGGCGTGTCGGTGTCGCGCAGGCGGGTGCCGCTGTCGAACTGCTCGGCATCGAGCACGTCGACATCGTCGGTGGGCGGCCTGCGGTTGTGCGCGACCAGGTAGTTCTTGGCGGTATTCACGGCGATCCGGTGCAACCATGTGGAGAACTGGGCGTCGCCGCGGAAGCTCCCCATCGCGCGGTAGGCGCGGATGAAGGTGTCCTGGGCCACGTCCTGACATTCGCTCCAGTCGGCGATGTAGCGCCCGATCAGGCCGACGATCCGGTGTTGGTACTTGCGCACCAGCACATCGAACGCCGCGCTTTCGCCGCGCTGCACACGCCGGACCAGTTCCAGGTCCAGCTCCTGGGGTGTTTCGACATCGGCCATAGCGGGCCGCACTCCTGTCAGCCCAACCTACGTCGGACCCTCTGACCGCCAATTCGGAAAAAAGTTCAGCGCCCCTCAGCGGATCGCCGCCCCACGACGTTAACCGGCGTTCCGTTAGGCTGGCGCAAGGCCAGCGGTCGCGGGACGCGCGTCAATTCCTTGGATTGGGATTTGACGCGACGGAAACAACCTCTGGATGATAACGATCTTCTCCATACATAAGCGGATGGTCCTCCCCATGCTTTCAGGCTTCGACGGGCTCCGATTCAGTCACTGGCAGGCGGACTTTCGCGGCGACGGCGTGATCGTGCTCAGCCTCGATCGCCAGGACGCGCCCGTCAACGCGCTGTCGCAGGACGTGCTGCTGGAGCTGGGCGACCTGCTCGAGCGCATCGCCATCGATCCGCCCAAGGGCGTGGTGATCCGCTCGGCCAAGGACAACGGCTTCATCGCCGGCGCCGACCTCAAGGAATTCCAGGAATTCGACCGCCGCGGCACCGTCAACGACGCCATCCGCCGCGGCCAAGCCACCTTCCAGAAGCTGGCGGAACTGCCCTGCCCCACGGTCGCGGCGATCCACGGCTTCTGCATGGGCGGCGGCACCGAGATCGCCCTGGCCTGCCGCTACCGCGTGGCCTCCAGCGATGCGGCCACCCGCATCGGCCTGCCCGAGACCAAGCTCGGCATCTTCCCCGGCTGGGGCGGCAGCGCGCGCCTGCCGCGGCTGATCGGTGCGCCGGCGGCGATGGACCTGATGCTCACCGGACGCACCGTGTCGGCTTCGGCGGCGCGGGCGATGGGCCTGGTCGACAAGGTCGCCGCACCGGCCGTGCTGACCGATACCGCGGTGGCGCTGGCGTTGTCCGGCAGCGCCCGTTCCTTCAAGCAACGCGCCACCGCCTGGGCCACCAACACCTGGCCGGCGCGCAAGCTGCTGGCGCCGCAGATGCGCAAGCAGGTGGCGCGCAAGGCGCGCAAGGAACACTACCCGGCGCCGTACGCGCTGATCGGCGTATGGGAACGCAGCGGCGGCAGCGGCATCCAGGCGCGCCTGGACGCCGAGCGCAAGGCGGTGGTCAAGCTGGCCAGCACGCCGACCGCGCGCAATCTGATCCGCATCTTCTTCCTCACCGAACGGCTCAAGGCGCTGGGCGGCAAGGATCACGGCATCCGCCACGTGCACGTGGTCGGCGCCGGGGTGATGGGCGGCGACATCGCCGCCTGGTCGGCCTACAAGGGCTTCGAGGTGACCCTGCAGGACCGCGAGCAGCGCTTCATCGACGGTGCGCTGAGCCGTGCCGGCGAGCTGTTCGCCAAGCGGGTCAAGGACGACAGCAAGCGCCCGGCGGTGGCGGCGCGCCTGAAGGGCGACCTGGCCGGCGACGGCGTGCCGACCGCCGATCTGGTGATCGAGGCGATCATCGAGAACCCGCAGGCCAAGCGCGAGCTGTACCAGTCGCTGGAGCCGCGCATGCAGCCGAACGCACTGCTGAGCACCAACACCTCCTCGATTCCGCTGACCGAACTGCGCGAGCACATCCAGCGCCCGGCGCAGTTCGGCGGCCTGCACTACTTCAACCCGGTGGCGCAGATGCCGCTGGTGGAGATCGTCTGCCACGACGGGCTGGCGCCGGAGAACCAGAAGCGGCTGGCCGCGTTCTGCAAGGCGATCGACAAGCTGCCGGTGCCGGTCGCCGGCACGCCCGGCTTCCTGGTCAACCGCGTGCTGTTCCCGTACATGCTGGAAGCGGCCACCGCCTATGCCGAAGGCATTCCCGGCCCGGCGATCGACAAGGCCGCGGTCAAGTTCGGCATGCCGATGGGCCCGATCGAACTGATCGACACCGTGGGCCTGGACGTGGCCGCCGGCGTCGGCGCCGAACTGGCGCCGTTCCTGGGCCTGCCGATCCCGGCGGCGCTGCAGACGGTGGAGCCGGGCAAGCGCGGCAAGAAGGACGGCCAGGGCCTGTACGCGTGGGAGAACGGCCGCGCCAAGAAGCCCGAACTGCCCAAGGACTATCACGCGCCGGACGATCTGGAGGACCGCCTGATCCTGCCGCTGCTCAACGAGGCGGTCGCCTGCCTGCACGAAGGCGTGGTCGCCGATGCCGACCTGCTCGATGCCGGCGTGATCTTCGGCACCGGCTTCGCCCCGTTCCGCGGCGGCCCGATCCAGCACATCCGTGCCGCTGGCGCCGACGTGCTGCTCGCCCGCCTGCGTGCCCTGCAGGCGCGCTACGGCGAGCGCTTCGCGCCGCGCCCGGGCTGGGAGTCGCCGGCGTTGCGCGAGCCGGTGGTCTGAGGCGCGCAGGCGCTCACATGTAGGCACGGTTTCAACCGCGATAGGCGCCATTGGGAAAGCGCGTCGCGGCTGAAGCCGCTCCTACGAAAGCGCCTCGCGGCGCTGGGTGAAGCGCATGCAGCTGATTCGGCATCTAGGCAACCGTCGAGGCGGACGCCCTTGTAGGATTCGCAGGAGCGGCTTCAGCCGCGACCGGCATTGCCGATAACCGCGGGTAGCCAATTCCGAACCGAAGACACGCGCTGCGCCTGCACGAACGTCATCACGCAGCAGTGTTGCCTACGAGTGCGAATGCCCATGCATGTGGCCGTGCCCATGTGTGGGATGAGCATGACCATGATCGTGGTCCTCGTGACCATGCCCATGATGACCGTGACCACCGCCCTCACCCGCCGCGGCCGGCGCGCCGCACGGGGCGGCACCGCAATGGCCGGCTTCCATCTGCAGGGTGATGTGGTCGATGTCGAACTGCGCATGCAGGCCATCGCACAGCGCAGCGCGCAGCGCATCGGCGTCGCCGCCCTCGTCCACCACCACGTGCGCGGTCAGCGCCGGCGTGCTGGAGGCCAGCGCCCACACGTGCAGGTCGTGCACGCTGGCCACGCCGGGCGCCGACTGCAGGTAGCCGCGCACCGCGTCCAGATCCACGCCCTTGGGCACGCCTTCCAGCAGCACGTTGACCGCTTCGCGCAGCAGCACCCAAGTCCGTGGCAATACCCACAGACCGATCAGCACCGCCAGGATCGGATCGATCAGCTTCCACCCGGTGACACGGATCGCCAGCGCGCCGACGATCACCGCGACCGAGCCGAGCATGTCGCTCCACACTTCCAGGTAGGCGCCCTTCATGTTGAGGCTCTCGCCGCTGCCGGCCTTGAGCAGGCGCATCGAGATCAGGTTGATCAGCAGGCCGAACGCGGCGATGCCGAGCATGCCGACGGTGGCGATCTCCTGCGGCTGGCGGAAACGCTGTACCGCCTCCCACAGGATGTAGCCGGCCACCACGAACAGCAGTGCGCCATTGACCAGCGCGCCCAGCGCCTCCAGCCGCGCATAGCCATAGCTGCGCTTGGCATCGGGCGGGCGCCGGCTCAGCCGCACCGCCACCAAGGCGATCATCAGCGCCAGCGTGTCGGTGGCCATGTGCGCGGCGTCGGACAACAGCGCCAGGCTGTTGGTGACGAAGGCGCCGGCCACTTCCACCACCAGGAACAGCGCGGTGAGGCCGAGCGCCCACCACAGGGGCTGCTCGTGACGGATTTCGGTGGGGGCGTGGCTGTGATCGTGTCCCATGGGGCGACCGATGGCGATGCGGAGGAAGATGGCCGCTACCTTAGGCCGCCGCCTGCGCGGAGACTATTACACCACCGGTGCGACGGCCCTGGACCGCAACGAAACGCCGCGCACACTGCCGCCGCGAGCGACGCGGTCGCGGTGCGGGTCGCGGCGGCTCGGCCGCGACCCGCAGCATGGCTCAGCGGCTGGAACCGGCCGGCGTGGCGCCAGCGCTCTGCAGCTGCTGCGCCTTGGCCAGGTGCTCGGCCACATGCGCGCGCGTGGTGCGCAGATGCGCGGCCACTTCCGGGGTCTTGGCCGCAGGGATCAGCGTGCTGTCGAGCATCTGCAGGGCGGCCTGGTGATCCTTGACCATCGCCGCCACGTAGGCCTGCTCGAAGCGATCGCCGTCCAATGCCTGCAGCTTGCCGGCTTCCGCCTTGGCCTTCTGCATCTGCTGCTGCGCGGGCGCGGCCTTGGTGTCGGGACCCCAAGGCGCGATCTTGGCGTTGTTGTCGGAATGCTCCTTCACCATCTGCATGGCGTAGTCGCGCACCGGGCCCTTGACCTGCTTCTGCAGGGCCAGATTGCCGGCGTTGACCTCGCTGATGTTGATCGCCGACAGCACGCCGAGCGCCTGCTTTTCGTTGAGCGCAGCCGTCCGCGCGCCTTGCATGCTGGTCGACGCCGGCGAGGCAGTCGTCGACGGGGCGTTCTGCTGCATCGCGCCGGGATCGCGCGTGCCGGCCTGGCCGGAGGTATCGGTCTGTGCGTGGGCCAGGCCGATGCCGAAGACCGACACCAGCGCCAGGGAGAGAACGGAACGGGAAGGACGCATGACGATTTCCTTTGCATGACAGGTGCAGCCATGCTCTGCCGCCTCTCGTGAGCGCCTGGTTGAACGTGGGTGCACACGATGCGAAATGCTGCAGCCGCAAAATGGACCAATGCGCACCCAGCATCGCTTGCGGAGATTTATGTGATGCCCGCGACGATTGACGCCACCGCGATCCGTACCTCACACCCCCCAACGCGCCGCGGCCCAGGCTGGGGCTATCCCACTCCGGAGCACAGCACATGGCACAGCGACATCTTCCGCTCGCGCAACAGGTGATCGTGATCACCGGCGCCTCCAGCGGCATCGGCCTGTGTACCGCACTACTGGCCGCCGAACGCGGTGCCCGCCTGGTGCTGGTGGCGCGCAGCCAGGGCGTTCTCGACGCGACCGTGCAGACCATCCGCGATGGCGGCGGCGACGCGCTCGCCGTCGTCGCCGATGTCGCCGAGCGCACGCAGCTGGACGAAGCCGCGGCGGTGGCGATCCGGCACTTCGGGCGCGTCGACACCTGGGTGAACAACGCCGGCGTGGCGATCTACGGCAAGCTTGCCGATGTGGACGATGGCGACAGCAGGCGCCTGTTCGACGTGAACTTCTGGGGCGTGGTGCATGGATCGATGGCGGCGCTGCCGCATCTGCTCGCCTCGCGCGGCACCCTGATCAATCTGGGCAGTGAGGCCTCCGAGGCGGCCCTTCCGCTACAGGGCATGTATGCGGCGTCCAAGCACGCGGTAAAGGGCTTTACCGACACCTTGCGGATCGAACTGGACCAGCTGGACGGCGCACCGATATCGGTGGTGCTGATCCAGCCGACCGCGGTGAACACGCCGTATCCGCAGCATGCGCGCAACTATCTGCGCGAGGAACCGACGCTGCCCAAACCGATGATCGCACCGCTGCGGGTCGCCGAGGCGATCCTGCATGCGGCCGAACACGGCGGTCGCGATGTCAAGGTCGGCATGCTGGCCAGCGCCAACGTGGCGATGACCCACTTGCTGCCGCGCCTGGCCGACCGGCTCTCGGCGCTGCGCAGCGAACAGCAGCGGCAGGCGCAGCCGGCGCGCGACCCACAAGGCACGCTGTACCTCGCTGGCGAGAGCGGCCGCATCCACGGCGACTGACCACGAACGCGCCGCGTCGTACCGCGCTTACGGCAACCAGCGCAGCAGCAGCACGCTGAGGCTGGCCAGCGCCAGCAGCGATAGCGTGCCGGCGGCGAGCACGCGGCCGCCGGAGGCGAGCACGCTGCGCAGATTCACCGACAGGCCCAGTGCCGCCATCGCCACCAGGGTGAACAGCAGCGACAGCGTTTGCGCCGCCTCGATCACTGGGGCCGGCAGCACGCCCAGCGCGCGCAGGCCCATCATGCCGACGAAACCGAACACGAACCACGGCACCAGCGCATGCAGTGGGCGCCGCTGCGCCGGCGATCCGCCGCGGATCAAGCCCAGCAGCAGCATCACCGGCCCCAGCATCAACACCCGCATCAGCTTCACCAACGCGCCCACCTGCGCGCTGACCGCCCCCACCGGCACGGTTGCCGCCAGCACCTGCGGCACGGCGTAGACGGTCATGCCGGCGAGGATGCCGTAGTGGCGCTGGTCCAGCCCCAGCAACGGCACCGCCAGCGGCAGCAGCAGCACCACCAGCACGCCCAGGGCGGCGGTGAACGCGATCGAGGCGGCGACGTCGTCGGAGTCGGCATCGATCACCGGCGCGGCGGCGACGATCGCCGAATTGCCGCAGATCGCGTTGCCGCAGGCGACCAGCGTGGCCAGCCGCGACGGCAACCCCAGCGCGCGGCCGATGCCGTAGCCGAGCGCGATCGCCAGCAGCACCACCGCGGCGATGGCGCCCAGCAACAGACCGCCGGCGGCGCCGATGGCGCCGATGCCGACCGAGGCGCCGAGCAGCACGATCGCCAGTTCCAGCGGCAGCTTGGCGGCGAAGGCGATGCCGGCGTGGCTGGACGGCGGCAGCCGCCAGGCGGTGCGCAGCAGCGTGCCGAGCACGATCGCGAACACCAACGCGTCGATCCAGCGCCGACCCAGCCACTGCAGTTGCGCGCGCTCGGCCAGCCAGGCCAGCGCCGCCACCGCGATGGCCAGGGCCAGCCCGGGCAGTAAGGTCGAAGGTCTGTGCAAGTGCGTACGCATGGGAGCGGTCCGGATCGAAGTGGCGGCAGATTGCGCCCGTTGACCATTTCGATCCATCGCATAATGACGCACACTTCATTCGATCCATCCGAACGGTCCTCGCATGACCCTGGAACAACTCGCGCTGTTCGTGGCGGTGGCCGAGCGCCAGCACCTGACCCTGGGCGCACAGGCCGCGCATCGCACGCCCTCGGCCGCCAGCGCCGCGATCAAGGCGCTGGAGCATCGGTACGGGGTGGCGCTGTTCGACCGGGTCGGCCGCGGCCTGGTGCTGACCGCGGCCGGGGCGGCGTTCTGCGAGGACGCCAAGGCGATCCTGGCGCGCAGCCGCGCCGCCGAGCTGGCGCTGAGCGAATGGCGCGGCGTGCTGCGCGGCACGCTCGACCTGCACGCCAGCCAGACCGTGGCCAGCTACTGGTTGCCAACCCGGCTGATGGCGTTCCACGCGCGCTATCCGCAGATCGAGATCCGCCTGAGCGTGGGCAACACCGACAGCGTGGCGCGTGCGGTACGCGAGGGGCGCGCGGAACTGGGCTTCGTCGAGGGGCGCGTGCAGGCCGCGGAACTGCGGAGTTCACCGCTGGACCACGACCGGCTGAGCGTGGTGGCCGCGCCGGACCACCCGCTGGCCGGGCGCCGCCGCCCCGGGCTGGCACGGCTGGTCGCGGACAGCACCTGGATCATGCGCGAGCCCGGCTCGGGCACCCGTTCGGCGTTCGAGGCGGCGCTGCGCACCGCCGGCATCGCCCCGGACCGCCTGCGCGTGGCGCTGTCCCTGCCCTCCAACGAAGCGGTGCTGTCGGCGGTGCAGGCCGGGCACAGCCTGGCGGCGATCTCGGAGCTGGCCGCGGCGCCTTGGCTGGAGAGCGGCCGCCTGCAGCGCCTCGCCGTGACGCTGAGCGAACGCACCTTCCATGCGCTGCACCACCGCGAACGCAGCCTGGGCGCGGCGGCGGCCGCCCTGCTCGGCTTGCAGACCCCATCCGCCACGGCCTGAGCACAGCGCAGACCGGGTGACGCGCCGCGGCGCGCGACATCCATTCCAAAACGAGATAGCCCTCGGCAAATGCTTCATTGGAATGGAATGCCTTGCGCTTCTATCCTCGCTCCCGGTCTCTCGCGCGCCAAGGCAGCGGAACGGGGATGTCCCCGGCGCCGCCGCAGGACATGCCACGCCCGCCCTGCCGCGCCGACAGACACGCCATCGAGGACAACGACCAGGACAGCCTGCAGTCACGCACGCCGTCCTGTCGATGCCCCCAGGACCGGACCCTTCCGGCCCATGCCAACTTGCTCGGTCACTTTTTGTCCTGGGAGGGAACAAAAATGCCTTTGGAACAGCTCCGTCGCCCGCTCGGCCGGCGCGCGCATCGTCCTGCCGCCCGCACCCTGCTGGGCGCGGCCATCGTCCTGGTCCTGTCCGGCAACTTCGCCGCGCACGCGCAGAGCGCCACCGCCGATCCGTCGACCACGCCGCCCGCCAAAACCGATGCCACGCCCGACGCCAAGAACGGCCAGCAACCGGTCACCCTGGACAACGTGATGGTGGTCGGCCAGCGCGCCAGCCTGGAACAGGCGGTGCAGGCCAAGCAGCTCGACGACCACGTGGTCGAGGTGATCTCGGCCGACAACATGGGGCAGATGCCCAACGTCACCGTGGCCGAGGCGCTGGTGCGCCTGCCCGGCGTCAACGGCACCCGCGACCGCGGCAACGAAAGTCTGGCCACGGTGCGCGGCCTCGGCCCGCGCATGACCATGGGTACGGTCAACGGCCGCGAGATCGCCTCCTCCGAACCCAACCGCGCGGTGCGCTGGGAGGTATTCCCCACCGAGATCGTCTCCACCGTCAAGGTCTACAAGACCCCTTCGGCGGACCTGATCGCCGGCGGCATCGCCGCCACCGTGGACATCTCCACCATCAACCCGCTCGATCACACCGGCCCGACCTTCGTCGCCACCGCCGGCCCGGTCTACTACGACGAGGCCAAGGACGCACGCGACTACTCGCCGTGGGGCCAGCGCCTGGGCGCGAGCTGGATCCACCGCATCAACGACAACCTGGCGGTCGCGCTCGGCGCCACCTACCAGAAGCAGAAGAACGCCGGCGTCTCGATCGGCACCTGGGGTTACACCGACGCCAGCAGCGCGCGCGACGTCGATGGCGACGGCAAGGTCGACTACACGCCCTGGGGCGCGGCCGACCAGCTCAAGCTGACCGAGCAGACCCGCACCGGCGCGATGGGCACCGTGCAGTGGCGCTCGGGCAACCTGGAACTCAAGCTCGACGGGCTGTACTCGCGCATCCGCATCGACGAGGACCAGCGCCAGAACTGGTTCAACAACCTCGGCTACAGCATCTATTCGACCAGCAACCCGTACACCACGCCCGGCTCGTCCTACACCATCGTCGACGGCGACGTGGTCGCCGGCACCCTGGCCAATTCCAGGCTGCAGGTGGACCACGTCATCGCCAACTACAACGAGGTCAAGACGCTGGCGGCCGGCGGCCTCAACGCCAAGTGGCGCGGCGACGTGTGGACGCTGGGCAGCGACCTGTCGTTCTCGCAGGCCAAGCGCGACAACGACTGGCGCGCGGTGCGCTTCGGCAGCAACCCGGACACGGTATCGTTCGACTTCCGCCATGGCGTCACCCCCACCATCAGCACCAGCTCCGATGCGCCGGAATGGGGCATCAGCGGCCAGACCGAACCGCAGGCGCTGCGCGACCGCATCGCCGCGCTGGCACTGAGCGCCAGCCGCGCGATCGAGGATTCGCCGATCACCGCGCTGGAGTTCGGCGCGCGCGCCGCACGCCGCGAGAAGCAGAACCGCCATTTCACCAGCTTCCAGTCCGGCTACGACCAGCCGATCTCCGCCTACCAGAACCTGATCTACCCGGTAACGATGCCGGATCTGAACGTGCCGACGCTGACCGGCGGCGACCTGGACGCGATCGCCAAGCTCGGCTTCGGCGGCTTCGATCCCGGCCTGGCCGCCGAACAGCGCCTGGACCACTGGAACGTCGAGGAGAACGTGCGCGAGGCCTTCGCCAAGGCGGTGTTCAGTGCGCAGTGGTTCGGCGTGGACGTCACCGGCAATGCCGGCGTACGCGTGGTCCACACCGACACCGACAGCAACGGCTACGACACCGTCGGCGGCGTGGTGCAGCCGAGCAGCGCCGGCAAGACCTACACCGACGTGCTGCCCAGCGCCACGGTCAACTTCCTGATCGACCCCGAGCGCATCCTGCGCGTATCGGTGGCCAAGGTGATGGCGCGGCCGCCGCTGGACGAACTGCGTACCGGACGCGCGCTCGACGATCCCAACACCACCGTCGGCCAGCTCACCGGCAGCGGCGGCAACCCGCAGCTCAACCCGTTCCGCGCCACCCAGCTCGACCTGTCCTACGAGTGGTACTTCCACAAGGAAGCGCTGGCGGCGCTGGCGCTGTACCGCAAATGGGTGGATTCGAGCATCGGCTACAAGACCCAGCACGAGACCATCGACGGCCGCGACTACCTGATCAGCGGGCCGTTCAACGGTGGCGGCGGCTACATCAACGGCGCCGAGCTGACCTTCCAGACCCCGTTCTTCTTCATCCCGCACATGGAGAACTTCGGCATCTACTCGAACTACTCGTACGTGGAGTCCAACCTGCACGAGTTCTCGCCGGCGGACAATCCGCTGCCGCTCAGCGGCCTGGCGCGCAACACCGGCACGCTGGACTTCTGGTACAACAACGGCAGTTTCGAAGCGCGGATCGGCTACAAGTACCACAGCCCCTACACCGTGGTGTACGGCTGGAACGCGGCGCGGCTGGCGCGACTGGAGAGCGAAGGCACGGTGGACCTGAGCCTGGCCTGGCGCTACAGCGAGCACCTGGGCTTCAAGTTCCAGGTCGGCAACCTGACCAACGAACCACTGCGCGCCTACAGCGACAACAAGCGCAACCGGCTCGCCAACCAGGACGATGGCGGCTACCAGTTGTTCGGGCGCCGCTTCGCCCTGGAAGCGACCTACACGTTCTGAGCCGGTGGAGACCCGCATGCGATCCAAACGCACCTGGCTGCCGGCGCTCGCGCTGGCCATGGCCGCCGCCCTCGCCGCGCCCATGGCCGGCGCCGGCCCGCTGTACCTGGGCGCCGACCTGTCCTACGTCAACGAGATGGAGGATTGCGGCGTGCAGTACCGCGAGCAGGGTACGGTGCGCGACCCGTTCGAGCTGTTCCACGCGCACGGCGCCAACCTGGTGCGCGTGCGCCTGTGGAACGATGCGCGCTGGACCCGCTACAGCGACCTGAGCGACGTCAAGAAGACCATCCGTCGCGCGCGTGCGCAGGGCATGCAGGTGCTGCTGGACTTCCACTACTCCGACGACTGGGCAGACGGCGACAAGCAATTGATCCCCAAGGCCTGGGCCTCGATCACCGACCAGGACGAACTGGCGCGCACGCTGTACGGCTTCACCTATGACACGCTGAGCGCGCTGGACCGCGCAGGGCTGATGCCGGAACTGGTGCAGGTGGGCAACGAGAGCAATTCGGACCTGATGGACAGCCAGCCCTGGGACAAGCGCCGGCCGATCGACTGGACCCGCAACGCCAAGCTGTTCAACGCCGGCATCAAGGCAGTGCGCGACGCCGGCGCGCGCTCGACGATCAAACCGAAGGTGATGCTGCATATCGCCCAGCCGGAGAACGTGGAGCCGTGGTTCGCCGACGCGGCCAAGGCCGGCGTGCGCGACTTCGACTTCATCGGCATCAGCTACTACCGCAAGTGGTCGCGCGAGACCATGGACCAGCTCGGCGCCACCATCAAGCGCCTGCGCCAGCGCTATCCGGCCGAAGTGATGGTGGTGGAGACCGCCTATCCATGGACGCTGGAGAGCGGCGATCCCTCGCCCAACCTGCTCGGCGCGGACTCGCTGATTCCGGGCTACCCGGCCACGCCGCAGGGCCAGCTGAAGTACCTGGTCGACCTCACCCAACTGGTGGTCGACAACGGCGGCAGCGGCGTCGTGTACTGGGAGCCGGCGTGGACCAGCAACCAGTGCAAGACCCGCTGGGGCGTCGGCTCCTCGTGGGAGAACGCCAGTTTCTTCGATTTCCGCCACGGCAACGAACTGCTGCCCGGCATCGGCTTCATGCAGCACGCCTACCGGCCGGCTCCGGCCACGGCAGCGAGCAAGGCCGACGCGCCGGCGCAGGACGCGCGGCCATGATCGAACTGAGCCGCCGCGACCTCCTGCGCTCGCTGGTCGCCGGCGGCGTGCAGGTGGCAGTGCCCGGCGCGGCCGCGGCGCTGGCGCCGGCCGCGCTGGCCGCCACGCCCGCCAGCGGTAGCGCCGCGTCACCGCTGTGGCTGGACCTGGACGACGACGCGCCGCGCCGGCGCCTGCTGTGCGATACCGGCTGGCGTTTCCATCTCGGCCACGCCGACGATCCGGCGCGCGACTTCAACTTCGGCACCTTCCAGCGCACCTACGCCAAGGCCGGCAAGGACACCGCCGATGCCGCCCTGCTCGGCTTCGACGACAGCGACTGGGAGCGCATCGACCTGCCGCACGACTGGGCAGTCACGCTGCCGCCACGGAAGGACCCGACCTCCACCCTGGTCAATGGCGAAGACCCGGCCGCCGCGCATGGCTACAAGCCGCTGGGCCGCACCGATCCGCAGACCAGCATCGGCTGGTACCGGCGCGTGCTGGAGATTCCGACCGAGGACCTGGGCAAGCGCATCAGCCTGGAATTCGACGGCGTGTTCCGCGATTGCATCGTGTTCTGCAACGGCCACATCGTCGGCCGCAACGGCAGCGGCTACTGCGGCTTCGAGGTCGACCTCAGCGACGTGCTCGACTACGGCGCCAGGAACATCATCGCCGTACGCGTGGACGCCACCCTCGGCGAAGGCTGGTTCTACGAAGGCGCCGGCATCTACCGCCACGTCTGGCTGCGCACCACCGACGCGCTGCACGTGCCGATGGATGGCGTCTTCGTGCGCAGCGCCTGGGACGGCGGCGACGCACAAGCAATGGTGGAAACCGAACTCGGCAACAACGGCGCGACACCGCGCCAGTGCAGCGTGGTGTCGGTGATCCGCGCCCCCGACGGGCGCATCGTCGCCCAGGCCAGCTCGGCGCCGATTACGGTCGAACCGGGCGTGGTGCAGCGCGTGCAGCAGACCCTGGACCTGGGCACACCCGCGCCGTGGTCGCCGGAAACCCCGCAGCGCTACACCCTGTCCACGCGCCTGCTCGGCGATGGCCGCACCTGCGACGCCACCACCACGCATTTCGGCGTGCGCCGCCTGCAGTTCGATCCGCAGCGCGGCCTGCTGCTCAACGGCGCCGTCTACAAGCTGCACGGCACCAACAACCACCAGGACCATGCCGGCGTCGGCACCGCCATCCCCGACCGCCTGCACGAATGGCGCCTGCGCCAGCTCAAGTCGATGGGCTGCAATGCCTACCGCAGCGCACACAACCCGGCCTCGCCCGCGGTGCTGGAGCTGTGCGATCGGCTGGGCCTGCTGCTGATCGACGAGACCCGGCGCATGTCCTCCGACGAGGAGGCCATGACCGAACTGACCGCGATGGTGCGGCGCGGCCGCAACCATCCCTGCGTGATGCTGTGGTCGCTGGGCAACGAAGAACCGCAGATGGTCACCGCGCGCGGTGCGCGCATCGTCGCGCGCATGCAGCGCCTGGTGCGGCGCCTGGACCCGACCCGGCCCACCACCTTCGCCATGGACAAGGGCTTCGACGACTGCGTCGGCCAGGTCGTGGACGTGGTCGGCTTCAACTACCGCACCACGCAGATGGACGCCTTCCATGCGCGCCATCCGCAGATCCCGGTCTACGGCAGCGAAACCGGCAGCACCGTCGGCGTGCGCGGCAACTACCGCACCGACGACGTGCGCGGCTACGCCCGCGCCTACGACCTCGACTACCCCTGGTGGGCCAGCAGCGCCGAAGCCTGGTGGAGCTATGTCGCGCAGCGCCCGTACATCGCCGGCGGCTTCGTCTGGACCGGCTTCGACTACCGCGGCGAACCGACCCCGTACAACCGCTGGCCGAACGTGGCCTCGCAGTTCGGCATCCTCGACAGCTGCGGCTTTCCCAAGGACAACTACTGGTACTACCGCGCGCAGTGGACCGCCGAGCCGGTGCTGCACCTGTTCCCGCACTGGAACTGGGATGGCCTGCTGGACGAGCGCGACAACGGCATGGTCGACGTGTGGTGCCACAGCAACCTGGACGCGGTGGAACTGTTGGTCAACGGCGTCAGCCAGGGCCTGCAACAGGTGCCGGCCTACGGTCACGTCGAGTGGCGCGTGCGCTACGCCCCCGGTCGCATCGAAGCGCGCGGCTACCGCGGCGGCAAGCAGGTGCTGACGCAACTGCGCGAGACCGTCGGCGCTCCGGCCGCGGTGCGCCTGCGCTGCGAGCGCACCACCCTGCTGGCCGACGCCGAGGACGTGGCCGTGGTCGCGGTGGAAATCGTCGACGCGCAGGGCCGCGTCGTACCCACCGCCAGCGACGCCGTGCGCTTCGCCGTCCACGGTCCCGGCCGCCTGATCGGCGTGGGCAACGGCGACCCGTCCAGCCACGAGAGCGACAAGGCCGACCATCGCCACGCCTTCAACGGCCTGTGCATGGCCTTGCTGCAGACCACGCGCACGGCGGGCACGCTGACAGTGGAAGCTACGGCGACCGGGTTGGCATCGGCGCGGTTGGCGCTGCCTGTGGAGCGCGCGCGATCGCGTCCGTTCGTGGCGTAAGCACCGGGCACCTTCGCTGCCAGGGTGCTGCGATGGGCACAGGGCAGCTGCGCTTCGGCGTCGGCATCATTGCCGGTCTTCTGCGCCCCAACCTTGACCATTGCCGGTCGAGGCACGTGCGGCTTCCGGCTGGATGGCGTCAATGCGCCCAGCATCACGCCCGCGCTTGTCCATGGCGCGATGGCCACCGCGTCGTCACCGCAATGCGTGGCATGCGCAGGCGCGTCCCGCGACATCTCACCGTCATACCTTCAGCATCGTCGCGTCACCAACGCTGAAACAACGATGCGGGCGTCTCGTCAAGTAGACACTTTGAGACAAGTGTCGCAGATCAATTGACGCATTTTGCGCCGACGCCTATATCTCGCATCACACGGCGGGCATGCGGGGGCATGCCGACACCACCGACTCGCATCGTAGCCACTTTTCGCGCGACACCGCTTCGCGCACCCAGCATCCGTACAGACTCAACGCCTCACCCGCACTACCACGTGGAACAGGCAGGTGCAGTTGCTCGCGCCTGCTCATCACCCAGCCCAACGCCAGGCCCACCACGGAGAAGGTTTCATGAGCGCATCGCAAGCCCCTGCCGTCCGCGGCATCATCCCCAAGCAGCCGATTCAGATCACCGGACAGCCACTGAGCGAACTGGCCGCCGACACCGCAGCGCTGAAGGCTCTGGTGCAGGCCGCGGTCAACGTGGAGCTCTTCACCATCCCGCTGTACATGTGCACGATGAAGTCGATCCAGGGCACGCACGCGATCAACGCCAGCGGCATTTCCTACTACAAGGGCCGCGTCTGGCCGGGCATGGCGACCGGCGTCGTGGTGCCTGCCGACGACACCTCGCCCGCGACTGCACCACAGCGCGCCTACAACCTGCTGTTCTCGGTCTTCATCGACGAGATGCTGCACCTGCAGATGGCGGCCAACATCTGCAACGCCGTTGGCGTGCAGCCCAATTTCAACAGCCCGCTGCTGCAGGACGCCAACTACAACTGGATCTGCTACGGCCCCACGCAGACCGTCATTCCGCACGTGATCGATCTGCGCGACCTGAAAGATCCCTCGGTCGGCAGCAACCTGACCGTGCAGCTATCCGAACTGAGTGAAGACCAGGTCACGTTGTTCACCCTCATCGAGGAAGACCACGCGGCCGCACTCGCCAGGATCAAGTCCAACCCAGGTAATGCGTATTTCCCCCAGGTCCCGTTCGCGGACTGGACGGCACAAAGCAAGGAAACCGACCTGCCGCTGTTCGGGACGATCGGATGGATGTACTACAGCCTTTACCGGTACATGACCATCAAGTACGAGGACGGACAGCTGCTGTGGGAGAAACTGTTCGTCGGACCCGTCAGGCAGTGGGACCTGTTCAACAGCACGGCCAAGTCCGCGGAAAAGGAGTATCCGCTGATGCCGACGCAGATCACCGCCAAGGCCGCGGTGACCGCCGGCATGCAGGCGATCACCATGATGGCCGCCATCTGCGACCAGGGCGAAGGCGGCATCGACGCATCGACCACCCGCGAGTTCCTGAACATGCTGCACGCGCGTGCGCTGGAGATTGGCATGTCCCTGGCCGAGATCAACAGCGTGGTTCCGACGTTCCAGCCGGACAAGGAGGCGATGGCCAACAACCACCCCTCCTATACCGACACCGGCGCATCGGCCACCTCCACGGATGCCGACGCACGCGCGACCAATGGCGCCCTGGACCACCACCAGCGTTTCGAGAACCTGCTGGGACTGGTCGGACAGGTGCAGACCTGGAGCCAATGGCATGCGATTTCGAGCAACGTCTGGACGGGCGCGATGCTGACCACCTCCGATTTCGATCCCACCACCGCGCCAAGCAACATCCCCAAGCCCGACGACGTGGCCACCGCACTCAACAATCTGAAAAAGGTCGATCCCACCGCGCTGGACAACGTCGCGCAAGGCGCGCTCGCCGGCATCACCACGGTGTTGAGCACGTCGTGGGGCGCCACCGATGTCCAGTTCCCGTATCCGTCGATGGTCGGCTCCGGCGATCGCCTGGGCCTGTACTGGGCGATCTACGGCAGCGCGCCCACCTTGCAGAAGGTGACCAGCAGCACGCAGGCGACAAGCACACTGCTGCACGCCTGCCAGGGACTCGCCCTCGATGGATCCGGCGGCGACTGCGCGGCGCCGGCGATCTATCACAGCTGCAAGGGTTCCAACCACTGCGCCACCCAGGGCGGCTGCGGATTCGTGCAATCGGTGGACGGCGGCGGCAATTGCTCGCAGGCCATCGGCGGCGGTTGCGGTCAGCGCGTCGCGGCGGCGGCACAGGCGGCGGCCAAGGCCGCAGCGGGCGAACAGGTCGGCGGAACCTGCGGCGCGCCCACGCTGTACAGCGCGCCAGCCAACAACAAGTGCGGCGGCTTCGGCGGTTGTGCCGTGCCGATCTCGGCATCGCAACTCTATCCGGCTGCCGGCACCATGCAGGTCTTCGACTTCACCGCCCCGGACAACACCCCGACGCCCTTGACGACGCAGGCGTTCGCCGTCGGCGATGCGGTCTACGACATCGCGTGGGATGCATACAAGAAGGTGATGACCGAGCGCAAACTGCCGGTGGGCGACCAGCCAAAGCCCACCGACCTGCGCGTCGCCCTGCCGCCCTCGACCTGAGGAGGCAAGGCGATGGCGGACATTGCAGACCCGACGCGCGCGCGGCCGCAGCAGGCAGCGCCAAATGCCGCACCACCGCGTCTGGGCCTGCCGAACCTGGGCTTCGGCGTCGGCCTGCGCCCGCAGCATCTCCCGGCCATTCTGGCCGGGGGAGCGCGTGTGGACTGGTTCGAGATCATCTCCGAAAACTACATCGAGGACGCCGGCTACCAGCGCGCGATGTTGAACGCGCTCGCCAAGCAGACGCCCATCGTCATGCATGGGGTCTGTCTTTCGATCGGATCGGACGCACCGCTGGATCACGACTATCTCGGCAAGCTCAAGCGCCTGGCGCGCGACGTCGACGCGGCATGGATCTCGGACCATCTGTGCTGGACCGGACTCGGCTCGCACAATGCGCACGATCTGCTGCCGTTGCCGTTCAATGCGGAATCCTTCGCGCATGTGCGCGATCGCGTGCTGCAGGTCCAGGACATCCTGGGCAGGCCGCTGGTGCTGGAGAACCCCTCCAGCTACGTGCAGTTCCAGACCTCGACCATGCCCGAATGGGAGTTCCTCGGCGGCCTGGCCGATGCCACCGACTGCGGCATCCTGCTCGACGTCAACAACGTCTACGTGAGCGCGCACAACCATCGCTTCGATCCCGAGCGCTACCTGCGCGCCCTGCCCGCCGATCACGTGGTGCAACTGCACCTGGCCGGCCCCACCCGCCACGGCGATTGCCTGATCGACACCCACGACCAACCGGTGCCTGGCCGCGTCTGGGAACTGTATGCGCTCGCGCAGCAACTCACCGGCGGCGTGTCCACCCTGCTGGAATGGGACGCCAGGCTGCCGGACTACGACGGCCTGCTGGAAGAACTGGACAAGGCACGCGCCGTCATGGCCGGCACGATGCCGGCCATGGCCGATCCCGTCTGCGCCGAGCACGCCGTGTCCACGCCGTTGCACTACGCATCGAGGGAACCTGCCGATGCCTGACGCCGCCGCCGCCGGAACGGCGCCGGCAGCGCTCGCCCACGTGCAGCGCTGGATGCTGAGCGCCACCACGCATCCTGGCGGACTCGCGGCTGGCCTCCGCTACGCCGGCGACCTGCACGGACTGGATGCCGCCAGGCTGCTGACGTTGCCGGAGGGGGCCGATCCGCAGGCGCGACTGGCGATCTACGCCAACGGCTATTGGCAACGCCTGATCGAGGCGCTGCGTGCCGAATTCCCGGCACTGTGCCGCCTGCTCGGCGACGACCTGTTCGGCTTCTTCGCCCGTGCCTATCTCAGCGCGCACCCGCCGCGTGCGCCATCGCTGCATACGCTGGGTGCGGGATTTCCCGCCTTCCTGCGCGCGTCCCAGCGCCGCCAGGGCCAGGCGCGTGATCGCTTCCCCGTGCAACTGGCGTGGCTGGAGCGCGCCCTGGCCGAGGCCAGCCGTGCCGAGGGCCTGGAAGCCGCAGCGCACGCGCCAGCCGTCGACGCCTCTGCGCTCGCGCTCGGCTGGCCTTGCCGCATCGGCGTGCCGGCGACCACCCGCTTGGCCGTGCTGTCCTATCCATGCGCCGCGTTTCGCGATTGGCTGTCCGGCACCGCGACCTCGGTGCCGGAACCCGCGCAACCCAGCTTCCTGTGCATTGGCCGCCATCGGTTCCGCACCACCATCGCAGCGCTGAGCGATTGGCAGTTCTTCGCGTTGCGCCATGCCGCGCGCGGACGACGTCCACTGCAGGCCTGCGCCCAGGCGGCCGCGCGGCGCACCGGCCGCGATACGGGCGAGGTATTGGCCCTGCTCGCGCTGTGGCTGCCCGATGCGCAGGCATCGAGCCTGGTGACGCTGACACCGCTCAACACGCCCGCACCGCCGGCTTTGCACCTCCCCAGCGCTTTCATCCACCGCGACAAGGACACCGCACATGACTGACATGAACGAAAGTGCGCTCGACACGCACTACCGGAACAGCTTCGGCTGGCTCGCCGGCTACTTGCCGGAAGATCGCAGCGGCCTGCGGCACTGGCATGCCGCGTTTCGCGAACGCGCCCTGCGACACCGCGACGGCACGGCACCCGGTTATGCGCACGATGCCGTGCAACACCTGGCCGACCTGATCGCGACCGACCCGATCGTGCGGATGTACGCGACCGAGGCCATCGCACAGATTGCCCAGCAACCGCCGAACATCACCTCCATCGACGACATGCTGGCGCAACTGGACCTGATCTGCACCACCGCGCCCGAGTACAACGCCAACCCGAACAAGCGCGTGCTGTTTCCCATGTCGGCGTTGTTCGTCGACATGATGGCGACCCCGGCCGGCAAGGCGCTGTTCCGTCTCGACGCCTTCAACGAAGGCCTCCGCGCCATCCTCGAGACCTGGGCCGCCTATCTCGACAGCCCGGCGAGTTGCTCGGTACTGAATCCGGACCCGGTGACCGGTTGGCTCGGCACGGCCGCCATCGCTGAATTCAAGCTCGCCGACTTCGTGATCGACTGGGATGCCAAGTACGGCGGCTTCGACTGCTACAACGCGTTCTTCCATCGCGAGATCCAGTCCAAGGTTCGCCCCATCGCCGGCGTCGGCAACTCCGGCATCGTCACCTCGCCGAACGATGGGACGGTCTACCGCATCGCCACCGGCGTGCAGCAGACCGCGGTGTTCTGGATCAAGGAGAAGGCCTACTCCTTGCAGGACATGCTGGCCAATCCCGACCCGGCGACGCTGCAGCGCTTCGTCGGCGGCACCGTCGTGCAAATCTTCCTGAGCGGTGCCGACTACCACCGCTGGCACGCACCGGTCGACGGCGTACTGGCGTACCGCAACGTGAACGGACTGCTGTTCAGCGAAAACGAGGACAGCACGTTCGATAAAGATGCCGGCGTGGCCTCGCAGGTGTACGGCGCAGCCGTCAACAACCGCGGCATCGTCGCCATCACCGCCGACGACGCGCGGATCGGCACGGTGTTCGTCATGCCGATCGGCATCACCGAGATTTCCTCGCTGACCCAGACCGTGGCCGATGGCCAGCACGTCAGCAAGGGCGAGGAGCTGGGCTATTTCAGCTACGGCGGGTCGACGCTGTGCGTGGTGTTCGAGAAGAAGGTGTCGCTGAACTTCGGCGCTCTCAAGCAGGGCGCGACCCTCCAGGTCAACGCGCAACTGGCGACGGTGAACCTCCCGGTCTGAGCTGTCGCCCGCGCTGCGAACGCGCCAGACGCCGCCGCGGACTTGCGGCTGCGTCCGGTCTCGCCTCCACGCGTCCGCCAGTCCATCGTTGCCACGATCACCAGCCATACCGGCGGCCAGTCGAGCGTCATGCGTCGCCACCTTTCTCCTGGTGGCGCACGGCCAAGAAGAGCGCCTACGACGACGAAGCACACGCCGGCAAGCAGGTGCCGCTGCCGGCGCTACGCAGGTGCTGCGCCTCAGGCCTCCTGCAAGCCGGGCTTGCCGTGGGCGATGGCGTAGCGCCGCCAGCTCTGCAGCGTTCCGTTCGGCCGCATCACCTGATCCAGCGTCTTCATGTCGCCGATCCACGCGTCGCGGCGCACGTCGCACAGCAGATAGCCGCGCTTGTCGGTACTGGCCTTCAGGTGCGGACTGTGTCGCAGCATGTTTTCGGCCACCGCATCCTCGCCGAGGCCATCGGAGCCGGAGGTGATCGAGGTGGCCAGCAGCTCACTGGAGACGATGCCGGAATCGGCGTCGTCCTGCACCAGGTCGCTGGCGAAATGGCGGTGCGCGTCGCCGCAGGTGGTGACCACGTTACCGAAGCCGACCCGCTGGATGTGGTCGAGCAGGCGCCGGCGGCTGGCCAGATAGCCCGACCATTGGTCGTCGGAATACACCACCTCGCCGTTCTTCTCGATCGCGTAGTTGCCCAGCGCGACCTGATGGGCAATGGTGTGCCAGCGCGGCGCCTTGTCGGCCAGGCCGTCGAACAGCCACTGCTCCTGCGCCTCGCCCATGATGCTGCGCGCCGGCGACTGCACCTGGTCGCGCTGCGTCATGTCGACCTGCTTGCTGCGGTACTGGCGGGTATCGAGCAGATGCAGGTCCATCAAGGTGCCGTAGCGGGCGCGCCGGTACAACTGCATGTGGCCGTCGCGCGGAAGCGCAGTGCGGCGCAACGGCATGTTCTCGTAATACGCCTGGAACGCCTGCGCGCGCCGCAACAGGAACACCTCGCTGGGGGTGTCGTCCTGGTCTTCGGCGCCGGCCCAGTTGTTGTCCACTTCGTGGTCGTCGAAGGTCACGAACCACGGCGCGGCGGCATGCGCCGCCTGCAGGTCGGCATCGGACTTGTACTGCGCGTAGCGGCGTCGGTAGTCGTCCAACGTGTAGATCTCCGGACCGACATGATTGCGCAGGTTGGTGAACGGACGGCCGTTCATCGTGCGCGGGCCGGGCCGCGCTGCGCCTTCGTAGATGTAGTCGCCGTAGTGGAAGACGAAATCCAGCGGCTCCTCGGCAACGCACCGCCATGCGGTGTAGTGGCCTTCCTCGTAGTGCTGGCAGCCGGCAACGGCGAAACGCACCCGCTCCACCTTGGCGGTGGCCGCCGGCAGCGTGCAGGTGCGGCCGACCGGGCTGGCGTGATCGCCGATCCTGAAGCGATACCAGTACGGCCTGGCCGGCGACAGACCTTCGAGTTCGACGTGCAGCGCATGGCCCAGTTCCGGATGCGCCAGCGACGATCCGCGTCGCACCAGCGTGGCGAATCCCTCGTCGGCCGCCACCTCCCAGTCGACCACCATCGGCCGCGTCGGCATCCCCCCGCCGTATACCAACGGCTCGGGCGCCAGCCGCGTCCACAGCACCACGCCCTCCGGCGAGGGGTCGCCGGAGGCCACGCCCAGGGTGAACGGCGTGGTCGCGAA
This sequence comes from Xanthomonas sp. 3498, assembly GCF_014199795.1. Taxonomy (NCBI): domain Bacteria; kingdom Pseudomonadati; phylum Pseudomonadota; class Gammaproteobacteria; order Lysobacterales; family Lysobacteraceae; genus Xanthomonas; species Xanthomonas sp. 3498. Next base: position 55,392 of record NZ_JACHOH010000006.1, on the reverse strand, counting down.
CCGCGGCGAGGCAAGCAGGTTGCGGGGGAGCAAGGTCTTGGCATCGGTCTGCGTGGCCAGCGCGGAGGCGGTCTGCATCCAGGCGCCGAACGCGGAAAGGCCGGACAGGGCGAGAAAACGCCTGCGATTGAAGGTACTCATGGCGATCGCCTCAGTTGTAGATCACATGGAAGTAGAAGAAACGGCCGTAGTCGTCGATCTCGGTGCGGAAGCGTCCGTTCGGGCCGGTGCTGTAGGTCGGCTGCGTGTTGAACAGGTTCTTGGCCTCGTACTTGAGCGTCACGTGCTTGCCGATCCTGTGGCTGAAGGCCAGGTTGAAGGTCATGTACGGGTCGTAGTACGAATCCAGCCACTGCGTATCGCCGAAGTCGACCAGCATGCGGCTGCGGTAGGTGCCGGAAAAGCGCAGTTGCGCGCTGTGCCAGGGCATGCGCCAGATCAGCGAGCCGTTCAACGACCAGTCCGGCTGGTACAGCAGGCGGTCCAGGCGGCGCTGGCTGCCGTCGGTGATGGTGTAGTTGGTCCGCCCTTGCAGGCGGGTAGCATTGAAATACATGTCCAGGTGCTGATTGCCCCAGCGCAGGTTGCGGTTGGCGACGGACAACTCGATGCCGCGCAGGGTGGACTGATCGGTATTCATCGGCTGGGTCACCCGATAGCGGACGTCGCCGATGGTCTCGTAGGTGGTCAGGGTATAGATGTCGTCCTGGATGACCTTGTCGAACAGCGCCACCGACACCAGGCCGTTGTTGCCGTTGAAGTACAGATCCCAGGCCAGGTCGAGGTTGGTGGCGCGGCGCGGCTTGAGGCCGGCGTTGCCCTGCTGGATGGTGCAGAAGTTCCCGCCCTGCCCATCGTCGCCGCAGTTGGTCTGGGTCGCCTGGGCGATGTTGCTCGGCGTCGGCCGGCCCAGCGTGCGGCTGGCCGACGCGCGCAGGCGCTGGTCGTCGCTGAGCTTGAAGGTGGCGTTCAGCGACGGCAGCACATTGGCGTAGCCGCCCGTGTTCTTGCGCAGGTCGGCGCTGTAGGTGGCGCCGCCATCGGCGCTGAAGGGGCTATACGCGTCGAAGCGCGTGTGGTCGTAGCGCAGGCCGCCGATCAGCAGCAGCCGCTCCCACGCATAATGCGCCGAGACGTAGGCATTGCCGATGTCCTCGACGTACCGGTAGTCGCTGGTGAGGTTGGCGTTCGGGTAGGCGGCGTTGTTGTTGCCCAGCGTCGGCAGCAGCTGCTCGGTCCACAGGCGGTTGTCGATCAGCGGAAAGCCCGGCACGCTGCCGACCAGGGTCGCGCCGGGATACAGATAGCGATTGAGCGTGGCGCCGGTCTTGTAGTAGGTGAAGTCGATGTTCTGCCAGATGTCCAGGCGGCGGTACTCGGCGCCGGTGGCCAGGCCGAAGCCACGCGCGTCGGCGTCGATGTTGTGGGTGAAATCCACGCGCACATCGTCGATGCTTTCCTGCGCGTCGCGCGGAGAGATGTAGGCCTGCGCCGGATTGAGCTTGAACGCCGAGGTGGTCAGCAGGCTCGGATCGGACACGCCGACCGCGTTCGGAAAACCGTTGCCGTCGTTGGCGTAGTCGACGAACAGCCTGCTCGGATACGCGCGCACGCCCCAGTACACCTGGGTGTTGTCGAACGTCTCTTCGGTATGACCGGCGCGCAGGCTGAGCCGCGAGCGCTCGCCCACGTCCCAGTCGAACACGGCGATGGCGCCGCGGTTGCTGCGATCCCAGCGGTCGTGCCGGTTCTTGATGTAGATGCTGTTGATCTGGGTGGTGCCGCCGTCCTCGCTGGCGTTGCGGATCGGGAACTTCGGATTGGAGTACAGGTCGGTCTTGTTCATCGTCGAGTTCTCGTAGAACCGGTACGAGTACAGCAGCAACGAGGCGTAGAACGGATCCTGCGACGGCTTCCACTCCAGCTTGGCCGACCCACCGAAGTTGGTGATGTAATTGGTATAGGTGCCGGTGCTGAAATTGCCCGGCGCACGCAGACCGTTCCAGCCGGCGGCCGCCTCGGGATCGGTGGTGCCGTCGGTCAGGTACTTGCCTGCGGCGTCGAAGTAATAGTTCGATTCCACCCAGCGCTTGATGCTGTTGCGCGAGCGTTGCTCATAGCGCGCCACCGCCACGACCCCGAATTCCTGATCGGCCCCGAACTGGTTGGAGAACACCGCCTTGGCGCTCTTGCCGAAGTGTCCCAGCGTCTTGTGGTCGCCGCCGGCGCTGCGGCCGACGTCGGTTTCGGCGGTGGAGTAGATGCCGGCGAGATCGGCGAAGACGTAGCGGCCCGAGCGATCGAAGGCGCTGCGGCTGACGATGTCGATCACCCCGCCGATGGCATCCGGCGCCTGCTCCGCACTGAAGCTCTTGTAGATGTCGGTGCGGGTGCCGATGTCGCTGGGAATGAGTTGCAGGTTGTTCATGCGCTCGCCCGAGCCGCTGCCGCCCACGCTGGCGATCGCGATCCCGTCGATGGTGGTGTAGTTGAGGTTGGGCTGCACGCCGCGCACGGTCACGTAGCGCGGCTCGCCCGCGTCCTCCACCGCGCTCACCCCCGGCGCGGCCATGAGGCTCTCGGCCAGCGTCTCGTCGCCGTAGCTGTCCATCTCGTCGTAGATCACCGAGTCCTTGATGCCCGGAGATTGCTTCTTCTGCTCGATCACCTCGTGCGCGGCGATCACGTTCACCGCATCCAGCGTCGGTGCCGCACTTTCCTGCTCGGCGCCCGGCTGCGGCGCGGCCGTCTGCGGCACATCGCGTGGCGGCGGCGCGGAATCGATCGCGATGACGTTGCCGTCCACCACCGAATAGCGCAGGCCGGTGCCTGCCAGCAGTGCCTCCAGCGCCTGCTTGACCGTCGACCCCGCCGCCACCGCGCCGCCCGTGCGCGGGGAGCCGTTGGGCGAGTACAGGAACTGCACGCCTGACTCACGCGACAGCTGCTGCAGCGCGCGGCTCAGCGGTTGCGCGGCGATCGGCGTGGTGATCTTCGCGGCCAGCGCATCCGGCGTCGCGGTCTGGGCCTGGCCGAGGAAGGCGTGGGAGAGGACGATGGCCAGGGCGATCGACAGGGAGAGCGGCTTCCGCATCACGGTTCCTTGAGGGAGAGAGGATGTCGACGCCGCGTCGCGGAACGACAGCGGCTTCTCCTTAAGAAAGAGCGGGCAAGCGCCGGGATGGAGAACGCGGATTCGATGAATTTTTTCTGACAACGTCCGCGGCATGCTCAGCGGCTGGAAACGCGCACCGTGTCGCCATCGCGCTGCACCACCAAGCGCGGGTCGCGCTGCAGGAAGGCTTGCAGGGCCGAGACCCGGTGCGCGTCCAGGCTGCCGGACAGGCGCGCCGATGCAGCCGCCTGGTCCGCGATCACCACCTGTACCGTGTTGTGGCGATTGAACGCCTGCGCGACCTCGTCCAGGCGTTCGTCGAGAAAGGAAATCTTGCGCTGCTGCCAGTCCAGCAGCATCGAGGCCGGCATGCTCAGCGGCCGCACCACCAGGCTGCCGTGATCGACCGTGGCCACCCGACCGGCATCCAGCCGCGCCAGGCAACGCGCATTCTCGCCATTGCTGCAGACCTCCACTGCACCGGACACCACCCCGATCCGGGTGTCCTGCAACCGGCGCGCGACGTCGAACACGGTGCCGATGTCGCGGATGTGCAGCCCGTCGACCTGCACCTGGAAGGGGCGCCGGTCCGCTGCGATGTCGAAACTGGCCTCCCCGCGCAGCAATTCGGCGCGCCGGGCCAGCCATCCCAGCCGCACGCGCACCACGCTGTCCGCGTTGAGCCGCACCCGGCTGCCATCGGCCAGGGTGAACGCGCGCAGCTGTCCGTGCCCGGCCTGCAACAGCAGTTCCGGCGATTGCAGATGCGCCAGCAGGACGCCCAGGGCGATCGCCACGCAGGCCGCCGCCGCAATCGCCACCTGCCAGCGTCGACGCGGACGCCGGGCGGCCGGTGCGGCATCACGCGATCCCGTGCCGGAGAACAGCGGCACGACCTTGGCGCGGGACGGATGCGCGGCGACGGCGGCTTGGCCGGCCGCCGCATCCTGCCGCCGCCGCGGGCTCATGGCCTCGCCCACTTCGCGATGCAGGCGCGAGGCGCGCAGGTATTCGCGCACATGTTCGGGCGAACGCTGCATCCACTCCAGGAACGCCAGACGCTCGGGCTCGCCCAATGGCGCCTCGCGATGACGCAGGAACCAGGCCGCCGCCTGCTCGGCCACGGTGCCGTCCATGGTGGGTGGCGCTTGGCTCATGCCTCACCCCGGATGCGCAACCTCGCCCTGCACGCCTGCAGGCCCCTGCCGATGTGCTTGCGCACCATGTGCACGGACACGTCCATCCGCGCGCTGATCTGCTGGCACTCCAGTCCGTCGCGATAGTGCAGTTCCATCATCTGGCGGGTGGCCGGCGGCAGTTGCGCGATGGTGTTGCGGATGGCGCTCCAACGCTGCCGGCGTTCGAACTCGCCCTCCACGTCCTCTTCGCTTTCGAGCACTTCGGCCAGCAGCTCGACATCCTCCAGCGGCGGCAGCGCAGCGCGCGAGCGCGCATGTTCGCGCGCCAGGTTGGCCGCCACGGTATAGAGATAGGCTTCCGGGTTGGCGACGGCCTCGGCGTTCTCGCCGGTGCTGCGCAACAGGCGCAGATAGACCTCCTGCGCAAGATCCTCGGCGTCCTCGGCATGCGATCCGCGGCGCAGGAAGAAGCCACGCAGCAGGCGCCCCCGCAGCGCATAGCTCTTTTCCCATACCCTCGCGCCACTCACGACCGCTCCAACCGCGTCCAGAGATGGAAACAGGTGATCTTCCGGGGAGAAGATGACGCCACGATTTCATCGCCAGGTCGGCCCCCGCATGACCTGGGATCCGTATGCGATGCAAGCCTCCGCTATCGCTCGGGGTTCGACGAGGCGGCGTTCGCTGTTTGTCAGGGTCCGGCAGTAGCTGGGGGGCGGCAACTGGCGTTGAGTCGCGCAACGAGTTGCATACGCGCGTCGCCGACCGCGGCGCCCAGAATCCCCGTTGCATCGGAGGTGGATGAGTTCCAGTTGATTCTGGCCGACTGCCCGCGCGCAACGAACGCCGAGGCACCGTGGGGCCGAATCTCGAATGCCGCCACCCCGGTGACGGTTGCGGGCAAGGCGCTCAGATAGAGCTTCTGAATGCTGATCGTCACCGATGGCGCGTCCGCATCGCGCGACCAGCCCACCGATCCCAGCGCCTCACGGACGCTGGCAGCGATGTCAGGAAAGGCATACGTGCGCTTACCAAGCATTCCCACCTCCGTGGTCGATCGCGCATCGACGATCCGACCCAGCCGGTAGGGGCAGCGCAGACCGGAGTTGACCGTCGTCGGCAGATGCAGCACCTCCGCGCGCTCCATGCGGGTAGCGCAGCCACTGAGCGATAGCAGCAGGCTGAGCGAAGCGGCGATGCGGATCATCAGGGATGGGCCGCTTGGCCTTGAGGAATCGGTTGGTCCTTCGGCCTGTATGTTTCCCAGAAGGTCTTGCGCCGGACCGGCACCGTGGACACGGACGTCTCTGCAGGCGCCTGCACTGGGTGGGCAGCCGTGTCGACGGCCGCAGACGCGACCACGCTCGGAGCCGGTTCGCCGTGCGACACGGCGGCGACCTGCACGATGGACGTGTCAGCGCTCGACAGAGTCGGCGCGACCGCCTGGGATGCCATTGCATCGGCGGCAACCGGCCGGTCCGCAACGGCCACCGTCAACGCTGCCGGCTGATAGTCGGAACGCAACCACTGGTACCCGGTGATGGCCTGAAAGCGCGTGTTGCCAGCACGCACCCACACCACGTCCCCGTCGCGCCGCTCGATGCGGCCAGACACACTCCGCCCGGCAATGTCCGATTTTCCCTTGATCTTCTGGTCCCATTGCTGGCGACCTTCTGCAGAAAAGTCGTAGACCATCATGGCAACGGCCTGGTCGATCGATTGATCGAGCAACCCGCCCATCCGCGCTGCTCCCAGATCGAGCCAAGGCCTGCTTTCGCCCGGGGCGGGCAACTGGAAACTGGAGCGAACAGCATAAGGACGCGAGAACAGGAACCTGGTCTTGACCGTTCCGTTCTTTATCTGGCGATCTTCGATCGTCACATTGAGCAGAACATAGGCCGTGCCCATCGCATCGCCCATGGCGTACCGCGGCCTGATGACCAAGACATGCTTCGGCATGCCATCCAGGTCCTGCCGTGCCTCCCAAGGCGCATGAACGACCGTGATCACAGGGCGATCGGCGATTCCCGAGCCAGGCAGTCGGCGTTGCAGGGATCGCATCAACGGCGTTTCGAAATCGTAGCCGACCATCATGTTGCGCAACGGCAGCACGGTAGCTTCGGCAGTCTTGTTCTTCGCGTTCTGCACGGCAGTTCCGATCAGGGCACCGACCAGCCCGAACTGCATCCCCATCTCCATCGCGGTTGACGAGACATCGATCGCCAGTTCCTGCTGGGTGAGTTGCACCTCGACCGGCATGTCGGACGCCAATGGCAACGGCAACGCATTGTCGCGGGCCATCGAAGACGCACAGAAAACGCTCAGCCCTAAGGCCAAGCACAGTCGCTTGAACATCGTTATCCCCCTGAGTCGGCACCGGCCAGCCGGCGGCGTGCCCGCCGGCCTCCCCGATTCGGCAGTCTAGCCACGCCACCTGGGTTGAGTAAAGGCGAGCGATCGCGCACCTCGATGCCCAGCATCCCGTGACAGGCAATGGCGGCGACGGTCGGCGCATGGGTGCGATCAAGTCATGGGCGCTATCAAGAACAGGCGCGACGCGCCGACAACATACAAATGGGCCAACCGATGGCGCATTCCGCGCAACAACGTCGACATCGGCCTTGTAATGATCGCGACATCATTACTCTTTCAGCACTTTAGCAACGGGTCGCCGGCATGGCCGCGGTACGCTCAACCCCGGACGGAACGATGGGCATGCTGGGCCGGTATCTCTTCTATTTTTTCGCCTGCGCGCTGATCAACTATCTCGCGCTGCTGGAACAGAGCGCAGTTGGCCTGATCTTCTTCTGGCCCGGCAATGCCCTGGGCGCGCTGCTCGCGCTGCACTGGCGCAGCCGCGACCGCCGCTGGGCTCCCTTGCGGCATGGCGCATTCTTGCTGCTGTTCTTTGCCGGCCATTATGCGACCTCGCTGCTGGTGCCGCAGCCGATGACGCCGCAGCAGCAATTCTGGGCATGTCTGTTCGATACGCTGCATGTCGCCTCCTACGGTATTGCGATGCGGCTCGTGGTGCGGCACCGGCACTGGTTCGCGCCCTACCGTCGCACCGCCCTGCTGATCGCGCCGGTGCTTCTGTCGGTCCTTGCCTCGGGAGCGTGCGTCGGGCTGCTTCTCAACCGCCTGGTTCCCCTCGGCACGACCGGTTTCGTCGTCATCGACTGGATCAGCGAACAGTTCCTCACCTGCCTGGTGGTCACCCTGATCTTCCATGGCGGCGTGCGGAGCAACTGGATCGCCGAACGGCGGCGCCACGACCGCCCCGCGGTCCTGCTGATCGCCGCGCTGGTGCTGGCGCAACTCATGCTGACCTTCAGCCCCTGGCTGACGATCACCTCGATCGCCGCCATTCCTGCCCTCGTCGCACTGGCACGGTTCGACTTCAAGGGCACCGTGCTGGTGACCGGACTGTGCATGACCCTGCCGACGCTGTCGCGCGTGCACTTCTACGTGGTCACCAACAACTACCAGAAGAGCGCCAACTTCTACCAGGAGATCTTCGCGCACCGGATCGAATTCGCCATCGTGGCGATCCTGGTGGTGTTCATGGCGGAACTGCTGGGTCAGAAGCACCGCCTGCTGGTGAAGACCACCTACCAGGCCGAGACCGATCGCCTGACCCGCCTGTACAACCGCGCCTTCATGGTCAAGGCCATCGATCGACTGCCGCCGGGGAGCAGGCTCGGACTCGCGGTCCTGGATATCGACGATTTCAAGAAGATCAACGACACCTACGGCCATGCCGTCGGCGATCGCATCCTGCTGATGGTATCGGCGGTCCTGCAACGCAGCGCGCACGCCACCGGCATCGCGGCGCGCTGGGGCGGCGAGGAGTTCCTGATCGCGCTACCCGACATCTCGATGGACGACTTCCTCATCGCCTGCGACCGCCTGGTCGCCGATGTCCGCAGCCAGCCGGACGAGCGCAGCAGCGGCCTCCCGCAAGTGACCATCAGCCTCGGCGGTGTCCACATCGAGCGCTTCGAGCGCGCCGCCTTCGAACACGCGTTCTCCGCCGCCGATGCACAACTGTACCAGGCCAAGCGCGAGGGCAAGGACCGCGCCCGCTTGCTGCGCATGCAGCAGGTGCCTGCTCTCGGCGGCTGAACCGGCAGCACGCGCGGCACGACCCGTCGCCCGTCCTGCTCTACGCGCGGTCGCCGCGCATGCAGCGGCTCACATGGGCCGCCAATCGGCGCGACGGCTCCATCGTCCATGCCCACGGTGCCCCGATCGCACGGCACCGGCGCTCCGGCCTCGCGACCCACCCGACCAGCCGCAACCCCAATCCACTAAACTTGCCTCCCCCACGGGCGGCCCGCCGCCCCATGCCCTGTCGCACCGGCGGCGCGCGCCATGCGCCCGCCGCCCCGCACGTCCGCACGAAGGCGCCATGACCTCCGAGAAAGTCCCCGAACACACCCCGCTCATGAAGCAGTTCTTCGCCGCCAAGTCCGAGTACCCGGACCTGCTGCTGTTTTTCCGCATGGGCGATTTCTACGAACTGTTCTACGACGACGCGCGCAAGGCCGCGCGGCTGCTGGACATCACCCTGACCCAGCGCGGCAGTTCCGGCGGCGCGCCGATTCCGATGGCCGGGGTGCCGGTGCATGCCTACGAGGGCTATCTGGCGCGGCTGGTGGCGCTGGGCGAGTCGGTGGCGATCTGCGAGCAGATCGGCGATCCGGCGCTGGCCAAGGGCCTGGTCGAGCGCAAGGTGGTGCGCATCGTCACCCCGGGCACGGTGACCGACGAGGCCTTGCTGGACGAGCGCCGCGACACTTTGCTGATGGCCATCGCGCGCACCAAGCAGGGTTACGGCCTGGCCTGGGCCGACCTGGCCGGCGGCCGTTTCCTGGTCAACGAGGTGGACAGCGAGGACGCGCTGGAAGCCGAACTGGCGCGACTGGAGCCGGCCGAGCTGCTGGTGCCCGACGAGGACCAATGGCCGGAATTCCTGCGCGAGCGCCGCGGCGTGCGACGCCGTCCGCCGTGGCTGTTCGACGCCGACAGCGGCCGCCGCCAGTTGCTGGCGTTCTTCCAGCTGCACGATCTGAGCGGCTTCGGCATCGACGACAAGCCGCGCGCCACCGCCGCCGCTGGCGCCCTGCTCGGCTACGTGGAGGAAACCCAGAAGCAACGTCTGCCGCACCTGACCGCGATCGCGATGGAGACCGCCAGCGAGGCGATCGCGATGAACGCGGCCACGCGTCGTCATCTTGAATTGGACACGCGGGTCGACGGCGACACCCGCAACACCCTGCTCGGCGTGCTCGACAGCACGGTCACGCCGATGGGCGGGCGCCTGCTGCGGCGCTGGCTGCACCGTCCGCTGCGCCTGCGCGAGGTGCTGGTGCAGCGTCACCACGCGGTCGGCACGTTGATCGACCGCGGCGCCGATGCCGACCTGCGCGAGGCGTTCCGCGCGCTCGGCGACGTCGAGCGCATCCTCACCCGCGTCGCCCTGCGCTCGGCGCGTCCGCGTGACTTCTCCACCCTGCGCGACGGCCTGGGCCTGCTGCCGAAGGTGCGCGCGATCCTGGCGCCGCTGGATTCGCCGCGGCTGGCGGCACTGGCGGCGGAGCTGGGCCAGCACGACGAGATCGCGCACCTGCTGGCGTCGGCGATCGCCGAACAGCCGCCGCTCAAGCTCAACGACGGCGGCGTCATCGCCGCCGACTACGACGCCGAGCTGGACGAACTGCGCCGGCTCAGCACCCACGCCGACCAGTTCCTGATCGATCTGGAAGCGCGCGAGCGCGCCAGCAGCGGCATCGCCACGCTGAAGGTCGGCTACAACCGCGTGCACGGCTACTACATCGAGATCAGCAAGGGCCAGGCCGACAAGGCGCCGGTGCACTACAGCCGGCGCCAGACCCTGACCAACGCCGAGCGCTACATCACCGAGGAACTGAAGAACTTCGAGGACAAGGTGCTGTCGGCGCGCGAGCGTGCGCTGTCGCGCGAGAAGCTGCTCTACGAAGGCCTGCTCGACACGCTGGGCGAGCGCCTGGAGCCGCTCAAGCGTGCCGCCGCCGCGCTCAGCGAACTGGACGTGCTGGCCGGCTTCGCCGAACGCGCGCAGGCGCTGGACTGGACCCAGCCGGAGCTGGACAGCGGTGCCTGCCTGCGCATCGAACGCGGCCGCCACCCGGTGGTGGAAGCGGTGCGCGAGCAACCGTTCGAGCCGAACGATCTGGATCTTCATCCGGACCGACGCATGCTGGTGATCACCGGTCCGAACATGGGCGGTAAATCGACCTACATGCGCCAGAACGCGTTGATCGTGCTGCTCGCGCACATCGGCAGCTATGTGCCGGCGCGGCGCGCGGTGATCGGCCCGATCGACCGCATCCTCACCCGCATCGGCGCCGGCGACGACCTGGCCCGCGGCCAGTCCACCTTCATGGTCGAGATGGCCGAGACCAGCTACATCCTGCACCACGCCACCGCGCAATCGCTGGTGCTGATGGACGAGATCGGCCGCGGCACTTCCACCTACGACGGCCTGGCCCTGGCCGATGCGGTGGCGCGCCATCTCGCCCACCACAACCGCTGCTACACGCTGTTCGCCACGCACTATTTCGAGCTGACCGCATTGGCCGACGAATCGGTCGAAGGCGGCCCCAGCGGGATCGCCAACGTGCATCTGGACGCGGTCGAGCACGGCGACCGCCTGGTGTTCATGCACGCGGTCAAGGACGGTCCGGCCAACCGCAGCTTCGGCCTGCAGGTCGCGGCGCTGGCCGGCCTGCCCAAGACCACGGTGGCGCAGGCGCGGCGGCGCCTGGCGGAGCTGGAGCAACGCGGCGGCGAGAGCCATGCCTCGCAGATGGCGCCGCAGGCCCTGGACGCGCCGCAGCAGTTCGGCCTGTTCGCGGCCACGCCCTCCGCAGCACAGGAAGCGCTGGCCGCGCTGGATCCGGACGAACTCACGCCCAAGCAGGCGCTGGAAGCGCTGTACCGGCTCAAGTCGCTGCTGTAGGGCGGCGTACGATTTAGCCCCTCTCCCATCGGGAGAGGGGTTGGGGTGAGGGTACGGGGCGCGCAGCGCCTGCACTGATCTGGCAATGCGAGACTGTGCCCGTACCCTCATCCGCCCCTGCGGGGCACCTTCTCCCGACGGGAGAAGGGAACAGCCGAGCCCCTGGGTTGGGGTGAGGGTGCGGGGCGCGCAGCGCCTGCATTGATCTGGCAATGCGAGGCTGTGCCCGTACTCTCATCCGCCCCTGCGGGGCACCTTCCCCCGGAGGGAGAAGGGAAGCGCCGAACCCCTCTCCCACCGGGAGAGGGGTTGGGGTGAGGGTACGGGGCGCGCAGCGCCTGCATTGATCTGGCAATGCGAGGCTGTGCCCGTACCCTCATCCGCTCCTGCGGGGCACCTTCCCCCGGAGGGAGAAGGGAAGCGCCGAGCCCCTCTCCCATCGGGAGAGGGGTTGGGGTGAGGGTACGGGGCGCGCAGCGCCTGCACTGATCTGGCAATGCGAGGCTGCGCCCCGCACCCTCATCCGCCCCTGCGGGGCACCTTCTCCCGGAGGGAGAAGGAAAGCGCCGAGCCCCTCTCCCACCGGGAGAGGGGTTGCCGCACGGCACCCCCAACCGCGGTGGTCCACCTTCCGCTAGGCGGTCGCCGGCACGGCGTTCGGGCGCGGCATGAACGGATTCGGATGCGCAGCCAGCAACGCATCGTCGATGGCCGCGGCACGCTGCGCCGCCGGCCGTGCCATGTGCCGCTGCACGAAGGCGACAAACGCCGGCCGCGCCTGCAGCACGCCGATGCGCGTGTAGAAGCCAAGGAACGCGGCGGCATACAGGTCGGCCGCACTGAAGCGGTCGCCGGCCAGGTGCTCGCGACCGGCGACGCCCTGCTCCAGCATGTCCAGCAGATCCTCGCCGTGGCCGTAGCCCGCACTGTGCGCCGGCGCCAGGGTGCCGTGCTGCCTGGCGGTGAGAAACGCCTCGGCCGGCCCGGCCAGCAGGAACAGCCAGCGGTAGTACTCGCCCCGCGCCGGCGATCCCAGCGGCGGCGCCAGTTGCCGCTCCGGCACCAGGTCGGCCAGGTAGGCGCAGATCGCCGCGTTCTCGGTGACGGTGGTGGTGCCGTGGACCAGCGCCGGCACCTTGCCCATCGGGTTGATCGCCAGATAGTCGGGCGACTTCATGCCGGTGCCGTAGTCGAGGATCTGCGCGCCGTACGCCAGGCCGGTTTCTTCGAGCATCCAGCGCGCGATGCGACCGCGCGACATGGGGTGGGTGTAGAGCACAAGATCGTGGGACATGGTCGGACTCCGTGGTGGACGCCACGCAGTCTGCGCGCGCCCTGCTGACACCTGCTGTCAGGAGCCGACGCCGTGTCCGGTGGCGGCGCGCCAGCGCCGGATCAGCAGATGCCGCCGCGTCGGATAGCGTTCGCCGTCGTCGTGCAGCGCCAGCACCCGGTCGGCGCGGAAATGACGGAAGTCGCCGCGCAGTTCGCACCACGCCGCAATCATGCCGAAGCCGCCCAGGAAGGCCATCGCGAACGGCCAGATGCGCCGTTGCGAGGCGACGCCGCCGGCATCGGCGTAGTCCATGTGCAGCACATGCTCCAGGCGGATGCCACGACGCAGGACCGGCAGCCACGGCGCCGCCGGCTGCGCGGGCGGGGCCGCGGGCACCAGCAACCCGCTGGTCTCCAGCGCCAGCCGCAACGGCGCCGGCAATGACGCCCCGATCCGGGTGATGGCGCGCTGCGCCGCCTGCGCCAGTTCCGGATCGGCCTGGCTCGCCACCCAGCGCGCGCCCAGGGTCAACGCCTCCAGCTCGTCCTCGCTGAAGTTCAGCTCCGGCAGCAGGAAGCCCGGGCGCAACACGTAGCCCACGCCCGGGTCGCCGAGGATGTCGGCGCCCTGCCCGCGCAGGCTGGCGATGTCGCGGTACAGCGTGCGCAGGCTCACCCCCAGGTCGGCGGCGAGCTGCGCCCCGGCCACAGGCCGGCGGCGCCCGCGCAGGGCGTCGAGCAGGCGCAGCAGACGGGTGGCGCGTTGGGTCATCGCGACAGGATAGTGGGCAGGCGCCGCCAACGGGAGGCACTGTTGCGTCAGGCATCGCCCGCCTGTCGCTGCATTCCGATCGGTGTCGCACGGCGCAGCGACGCTGTCGCCTGGAGGAAACAGGGACTTCTATACTCGACGGCGAACGCGCCGCCCCGCTCCGTCGCAAACGGAGCCGCGGACACCAGCACACGCCGCACGCGTCCGCGACGGCTACATCCAACGAGGGAACGCATGCAGCCACGCTCGCGAACGTCGTCACGCCCCCCGGTCCGCTGCGCCACCGCAGGTGCCATGCAGGCGCCACATCCGCGCAGCGGCCGTCGCGGTACCCAGGCCTGAGGCGACGATGATGGAATTTGCCCTTTTTGCCATCGGCGTGGTCGTCGGCGCGGTGCTGTTGCATCTGGCGCGTCCTCTCGGGCGCAGCGCCTCCGCGCAACGGCCTGCACCGGCCACCGACGCTGACGACCACTACCACGCCGCGCCCGAGGTAACGCAGGAGACCCCGGCGCAGCATCTGCAGCGGCTGCGGCAGCAGGTGGAAGCACAGGACGAGCAGATCCACAGCCCGGCCGATCTGGCACAGATTCCGCAGTTCCAGCAAGGCGTGGCGCTGCTGGCGGGCGCGGAGTTCTCCCATGAGGAGCTGGTCGAGGCGCTGGGCAGCCCAGGCTACGTGCTGCCGTGCATGGCAGCGCAGGCCTTGGCGCAACGCCGCCACCCGGATGCGGACGCGGTCCTGGACGTGCTCCCGCACCTGGGCTCGTATCCACTGAGCTTCCTGTTCGACTACCTGCAGCGCCTGCCGGATGCCGACCATCTGCACGCGCTGCTGCGCCACGCACGCGACTGGTGGTGGAACGTCGTCCCGTTCCGGCAACGCCTGCGCGCGTATCTGCAGTGGGCCGCGAGCAAAGCCCCGGCGGACCGCCCGGTGGATTTCGACGAACTCGATGATGCAGCGCTGACCGCACTTGGCGACACCCTCGCGCAGTTCAAGGAACCGGTGCTGGAGCCGTTCCTGCAGCGCCTGCACGACGCACGCAAGCAGCGTCGCGAGCAGCGCGTGCTCGGCGCCTTCGGCCGTGTCGTCGCCGCGGTGCCGGCGCGCCTGCGCCTGCGCCACCCGGGGCTGGACGCGGCCTTGCAGCGTGCCTACGAGCACGTGGTGACCACGCCCCCGCAGCCGGTCCTGCTGGTCGGCGAACACGGCGTGGGCAAGAGCGTGCTGATCGACCTGCTCAGCGAACGCCTGCTCGGCGAAGGCTGGCGTGTGTTCGAGGCCTCCGCCGCGGAGATCCTGGCGGGGCAGAGCTACATCGGCGAACTGGAGGGGCGCATCCGCGAGATGCTGGCGGTCCTGCATCGCGAGCGCGCCCTGTGGCGCGCGCCGGACTTCTACGACCTGCTGCACAAGGGCGCGCATTCGCGCGATCCGCGCGGCATCCTCGATCTGGTGCTGCCGGCGCTGGAGCGCGGTGAGCTGCGCCTGATCGGCGAGATCACGCCGCGGCAACTGGCGCAATTGCAGGTGGCGCGGCCGACCACGCGCTCGCGCTTCGAAGTGGTGACGCTGGAACCGGCCGCGTCCACCGCGCTGGCGCAGATCGGCGCACAGTGGGCGCAGGCCCAGGCGCAGGCGCTGCAGACCGAGGTGATCGACGCACGGGCCCTGGCCGAAGCCGAACGCCTGGCCGCGCAGTACTTCCCCGATCAGCACGAACCCGGCCGCCTGCTGCAACTGCTCGACGAGACCCTGCAGTCCGCGAAGGACGGCGACGACGCTCGCCTGCCGCTGGACGACGATGCCCTGCTGCAGGCGGTGGCCAGGCGCAGCGGGCTGCCGCTGGAGGTGATCGATGATCGCCAACGGCTGGAACTGGAGACGCTGCGCCGTTTCTTCCGCAAGCGCGTGCTGGGCCAGGACGAGGCGGTGGAGACCCTGCTCGACCGCATCGCCATGCTCAAGGCCGGGCTGATCGACAGCCGCCGCCCGATCGGCGTGTTCCTGTTCGCCGGTCCGACCGGCACCGGCAAGACCGAATTGGCCAAGGCACTGGGCGAACTGCTGTTCGGCACTCCCGAGCGCCTGCTGCGCCTGGACATGAGCGAGTTCCAGGGCGAGGACGCGCTGTATCGGCTCACCGGCGACGACAGCGCCGGGCAGCGCACGCTGATCGCTCGCATCCGCGAGCAGCCGTTCTCGGTGGTGCTGCTGGACGAGTTCGAAAAGGCCCACCCCAAGGTCTGGGACCTGTTCCTGCAGGTGTTCGACGACGCCCGCCTGAGCGACCGCAACGGCAACACCGCCGACTTCCGCCACAGCATCATCATTCTCACCAGCAACGTCGGCGCCACGCTGGCCCGCGGCGCCGGCCCCGGCTTCGCCACCGTCGCCGGCGGCTACTCGCGCAACGCGGTGGAAAAGGCGGTGTACGAGACGTTCCGCCGCGAGTTCGTCAACCGGCTCGACAAAGTGGTGCTGTTCAACCCGCTGGATCGGGCGCTGATGCGCGAGATCCTGCACAAGGAACTGGATCGCACGCTGACCCGGCGCGGTCTGCGCAATCGCGCCTGGGCGGTGGAATGGGAGCCGTCGGCGATCGAGTTCCTGCTCGACCGCGGCTTCACCCCGGACCTGGGCGCTCGGCCGCTGCGCCGCGCGATCGAACAGCATCTGCTCGCGCCCCTGGCACGCAGCATCGTCGAGCAACGCGCACCCGAGGGCGACCAGTTCCTGTTCGTGCGCGGCGCCAGCGACCGCCTCGACGTGCGCTTCATCGCACCGGACGCGCCGCCGACGCCGGAGCCCCTGCCCGCCGCGGTCGACCCCGCCGCGCCGACGGATCTGCGCGACCTGGTGTATGCGCCCAACGCGGACAACGCGGTCCTGCCGCGCCTGGATGCGGCCTTGCATCGTCTGCAGGAATCGCATGCCACGCCGGCCTGGCGGCAGGCGCGCGAGGCCGACTTCGCCGCCATGGGCGAGCGCGATTTCTGGTCGCAATCCGGCCGCTTCCAGGTGCTGGACCGGATCGAGCGCCGCGACCGCATCGAAAGCGCGCTGGCCACCGCCGTGCGCCTGCGCGCGCGGCTGGACGGCGGCGCCCAACGCGACGGCGAGTTCGTGGCGCGGCTGACGCAGTTGCTGTGGCTGCTGCACCTGGCCAGCACCGCGCTGCAGGAGCAACGCCCGCAGGATGCGCTGCTGGACCTGCGCATCGGTGCCAGCGAGCTGCACCGGCATCCGGCCGAAGCGCGGCAGTGGTGGCAACGTCTGCTGCAGATGTATCTGGCCTGGGCCGAGCAGCGCAACATGCGGGTGGACGTGCTGGCACAGGATCCGCAGCAAGGTCGCGCCTGGCTGGCCATCGCCGGCTTCGGGGCACTGGCGTTGCTGGACGCGGAAGCCGGCCTGCACGTGCAGGAACAGGAGGTCGACGAACCTACCCTGCGCCGGCTCGCGGTGCAGGTGCGGGTCGCCCCGGACCTGCCCGGGCAGGCACGGCGCGCACCCATCGGCGAGGACGAACTGCGGGTGTGCCGACGCTATCGGATCGCGCCTTCGCCGCTGGTGCGCGACAGCGTCCGCGGCTGGCGCAGCGGACGCCTGGAACGGGTGCTGGGCGGCGATTTCGACGTGATGCCGGTGGACTGAGTCCTGTCAGGGACGGGCACAGCATGCGGGCCACTGCAGGGACCGCCGGCCGGCGCGCGATGCGCGCGACCACACCGCGCATCGCCATCGATGCGATAGCCAGCCTCTATCGATTGATTAGAATAATTCGAATTCTATAAATCACGGCTTCCGCCTATGGTGTCTCCAGTTTCACCGTATCGCCGCCGTATGATCGCGGCGCCGAGCCACCCCATATCGTCCCTCGAGATCAAGGCAGCCTCCCATGACCAGCGAATCGAAATGCCCGTTCCACCAGGCTGCCAGCGGCAGCGGCACCAGCAATCGCGACTGGTGGCCCAAGCAGTTGCGCGTGGACCTGCTCAACCAGCATTCGGCCCGCTCCAACCCGCTGGACCCGCAGTTCGATTACGCCAAGGCGTTCCAGCAACTCGATCTGGAAGCGCTCAAGCGCGACCTGCACGCGCTGATGACCGACTCGCAGGACTGGTGGCCGGCCGATTTCGGCCACTACGGCCCGCTGTTCGTGCGCATGGCCTGGCATAGCGCCGGCACCTACCGCACCGGCGACGGCCGCGGCGGCGGCGGCCGCGGGCAGCAGCGCTTCGCCCCGCTCAACAGCTGGCCGGACAACGTCAGCCTGGACAAGGCGCGGCGCCTGCTGTGGCCGATCAAGCAGAAGTACGGCCAGGCCATCTCCTGGGCCGACCTGCTGATCCTCACCGGCAACGTCGCGCTGGAATCGATGGGCTTCAAGACCTTCGGCTTCGCCGGCGGCCGCGCCGACACCTGGGAGCCGGATCAGGACGTGTACTGGGGCCGCGAGACCAAGTGGCTCGGCGGCGACGACCGCTATGCGCACGGCTCGCCGGGCGTGGACGAAGCGCACGGCGTGCTGGTGAAGGACGACGACAGCGAAGTGCGCCACACCCGCGACCTGGAGAACCCGCTGGCCGCAGTGCAGATGGGCCTGATCTACGTCAATCCGGAAGGTCCGGACGGCAATCCCGACCCGCTGCTGGCAGCCAAGGACATTCGCGACACCTTCGGCCGCATGGCCATGAACGACGAAGAGACCGTGGCGCTGATCGCCGGCGGCCACACCTTCGGCAAGACCCACGGCGCCGGCCCGGCCGACCACGTCGGTGCCGAGCCGGAAGCGGCCGACCTGGAAAGCCAGGGCCTGGGCTGGTCCAACAGCTTCGGCAGCGGCAAGGGCGGCGACACCATCACCAGCGGCCTGGAAGTCACCTGGACCACCAAGCCGGCACAGTGGACCAACGAGTTCTTCGAGCACCTGTTCAAGTTCGACTGGGAACTGAGCAAGAGCCCGGCCGGCGCCCACCAATGGGTGGCCAAGAACGCCGAGGCGGTGATCCCGGACGCGCACGATCCGTCGAAGAAGCACCTGCCGACCATGCTCACCACCGACCTGGCGCTGCGCTTCGACCCGGCCTACGAGAAGATCTCGCGCCGCTTCCTGGAGAACCCGCAGCAGTTCGCCGACGCCTTCGCCCGCGCCTGGTTCAAGCTGACCCATCGCGACATGGGCCCGCGCGCGCGCTATCTCGGCCCGGACGTGCCGGCCGAAGAACTGCTGTGGCAGGATCCGATCCCGGCCGTGGACCATCCGCTGGTCGACGCGCAGGACATCGCCGCGCTCAAGAAGACCCTGCTCGATTCCGGACTGAGCGTGGCGCAACTGGTGTCCACCGCCTGGGCGTCGGCGTCCACCTTCCGCGGTTCGGACATGCGCGGCGGCGCCAATGGCGCGCGTATCCGCCTGGCCCCGCAGAAGGATTGGGAGGTCAACCAGCCGGCGCAACTGGCACAGGTGCTGGCCACGCTGGAGCGCATCCAGGCGCAGTTCAACGGCGCGCAGAGTGGCGGCAAGAAGATCTCGCTGGCCGACCTGATCGTGCTCGGCGGCGCCGCCGCGGTGGAACAGGCGGCCAAGCTGGCCGGGCAGACCGTCGAGGTGCCGTTCGTGCCGGGTCGCATGGATGCCTCGCAGGAACAGACCGACGTGGAATCGTTCGCGGTGCTGGAACCGATCGCCGACGGCTTCCGCAACCATGCCAAGCGCCGTTACGCGCTGTCGGCCGAAGCGCTGCTGATCGACAAGGCGCAGTTGCTGACCCTGACCGCGCCAGAGATGACCGTGCTGGTCGGCGGCCTGCGCGTGCTCGGCGCCACCAGTGGTCAGTCCGCGCATGGCGTGTTCACCGATCGCCCGGGCGTGCTCAGCAACGACTTCTTCGCCAACCTGCTGGACATGGACACCGAGTGGAAGGCGACCTCGGAGATGAAGGACGTCTACGAAGGCCGCGACCGCAAGAACGGCGCCGTGAAGTGGACCGGCACCCGCGCCGATCTGGTGTTCGGTTCCAACTCGGTGCTGCGCGCAGTGGCCGAGGTCTACGCCAGCGCCGACGCGCAGAAAAAGTTCGTGCGCGACTTCGTGGCCGCCTGGACGAAGGTGATGCAGCTGGACCGCTTCGACCTGGCTGCCTGAAGACCGTAGCGCACGCCACGACAACGCCCCGCTCGCCGGGGCGTTGTCGTGCGTGTGAATGGCAACCGCCATGCGCCGAACGTGTGGCAGAGACGACAGGATGGTCGCGCGACGTCTCAGCGCGACAACGCGTGGCCGCATCCATCGACGCGAGCGGCCTGCAGGTCCACAGCCCGTCCGCTGGCCGCGATCGATACCGCGCCGTCGTGCCAATCGCGCGACGACGCACCGCGCTCGGCTACAGCGCGTCCAGATCCCCCAGCGCGTGGATCAGCCGCCGCGCACGCTTGTCCGGCTTGCCCTCCGGCGCCTGGTAGCCGTTGCGCTCGGCGCTGCGTTGCGCGCGCAACTGCGCACGGCGTTCGCGCGAGGCCTCGCTCTCCTGGTACAGCGTCTGCGCCACGCTGGCCGGGCCGCGCGTATCGCTCAGCCCCAGCACCTGGATCTCGAACACCTCGTCGCCGCGCTGCACGCGCACCTGCTCGCCTACGCGCACCGCGCGCGAAGATTTCGGCCGCTGCCCGGCCACGTCCACCTTGCCGGTTTCCACCGCCTGCTTGGCCAGGCTGCGGGTCTTGAAGAAGCGCGCGGCCCACAGCCAGACATCCAGGCGCACCGCGGCAGCTTGCACGACAGATTCATTCATTGCGTTGCTCGACATCCACTTGCGTTGGAGGTTGTAGGCAGCCAGAAGCGATGCCGGAACGGAACACCGCGCCGGCCGGAAACATGGGCCGGCGCGCATGTCTCCCCGCACAAATGGCGATGCCATCGCTTCAATACAAGCACCGCGCCCGCCAGGACCCGCCCCTCCAGGATGAATGGGTTGGCAGGGAAGAATGGGGCGATGGGTAGCAACAGGCCACGATGCGGACGCGCCCGGGCGCGGCTTGCCCAGGTCGTTCGTCACGGGCCGCCGGCACACGCCTCGATCCACGCCCGCGCCAAGGCGCGCATGATGCGATCTGTGCCGAACGCGCGCCCATCCTCGCCGCAAGCACACGACCGCGCGACTCGGGTAAGACTGACCGCCGCACGCGACGGCACAGGCCACACGCCGCGCGGCAGCGCAGGCCCGCACCATGCACGACTACCACGCGAACGCGCCAGACCACGGCGCCCAACCCGTCCATCGCCCCACCGCCATCCGTCGGTGCTAGTGTGGCCGGCTCACGCTCGATCCCGACCCGCGATGCCCAAGCCCGCCGTGCTCACCGAAGGCCCGATCGGCCGCCAGTTGCTGCTGTTCTCGCTGCCGATCATGGCCGGCAACATCGCGCAATCGCTCAACGGCTCGGTCAATGCCGTGTGGATCGGCCGCTATCTCGGCGAAGCCGCGCTCACCGCCGCGGCCAACGCCAACAGCATCATGTTCTTCCTGATCGGCTCGGTGTTCGGCATCGGCATGGCCTCCACCATCCTGATCGGCCAGGCGATGGGCCGCAGCGACGTGGCCCAGGCGCGGCGGGTGATGGGCACCAGCGCCACCTTCTTCATCGGCATCTCGGTGCTGATCGCCGCCAGCGGCTGGTGGCTGGCGCGGCACCTGCTGGCGGCGATGGGCACGCCGGCGGCGTCGCTGCCGCTGGCCGAGGCCTACCTGCGGGTGATCTTCCTGGCGATGCCGCTGCTGTACACGTTCGCGTTCCTGTCGGCGGCGCTGCGCGGCACCGGCGATTCGCGCACGCCGTTCCGCTTCCTGCTGCTGTCGGTGGTGCTGGACATCGGTTTCAATCCGCTGCTGCTGTTCGGGCTGGGGCCGTTCCCCAAGCTGGGCATCGCCGGTGCGGCCTGGGCCACGCTGATCGCGCAGGCGGTGGCGCTGACCGGCTTGCTGCTGTACCTGCGCCACAAGCGCCACGTGCTGTGGCTGGGCCGCCGCGACGCGCGGCTGTTCCGGCTCGACCTGCCGATCCTGCGTGCGCTGATCGTCAAGGGCGTGCCGATGGGCCTGCAGATGGTGCTGATCTCCCTGGCGATGATCGTGATGATCGCGCTGGTCAACGGCTACGGTACCGCCACCTCCGCGGCCTACGGCGCGGCGCTGCAACTATGGGCCTATCTGCAGATGCCGGCGATGGCGATCGGCGCGGCCTGCTCGTCGATGGCCGCGCAGAACGTCGGCGCGCAGCGCTGGGACCGGGTGGCGGCGACCGCGCGCAAGGGCGTGCTGTTCAACTTCCTGCTGACCGGCGCGCTGATCGCGCCGCTGATCCTGTTCGATCGCTGGACCCTGGCGCTGTTCCTGCCGCCGCACAGCGCAGCGCTGGAGATCGCGCGCCATCTCAACCACATCGCGGTGTGGTCGTTCCTGTTCTTCGGCGTCACTTTCGTGATTTCCGGCGTGGTCCGCGCCACCGGCGCGGTGATCCCGCCGTTGCTGATCCTGGCGCTGTCGCTGTGGGGCATCCGCGTGCCGTTCGCGCAGTTGCTACAGCCGCAACTGGGCGTGGATGCGGTGTGGTGGAGTTTCCCGACCAGCGCCACCTGCGCGATGCTGCTGTCGCTGGCGTATTACCGCTGGGGCAACTGGCGCAAGGCGCGCATGCTGGCGCCCTCGCCGCCGGAGACGGTGGCGCATCCGGCGGAAGTGCCGGCGCAGCCGCCGGCACCGGTCGCCGACGTGGCGGTCGCCCAGGACCCGGCGCGCTGAGTGCCTGGCGGCGGCAATGCCTTGCGGCCGAATCCTCCGCCACTTGTAGGAGCGGCTTCAGCCGCGACCAGCCCGCCGACCATCATCGAGACGCAGGCAGGCGCTCGGCGGCGAGCGATTCTGGGAATGCCCGGTCGCGGCTGAAGCCGCTCCTACGAGGGCGTCCCGCGCGTGCGTCGGTTAAACAACAGCGTCGCGAATCATCGCACCGCAGGCCACGGCGCACATCCAGCCCATTCCACAAATGCAAACGGCCGCCCGAAGGCGGCCGTTGCGGCAGCGACCAAGGGTCGCTGGAAATTACTCGGCCTTGGCGGCAGCAGCAGCGGCCTGACGCGCGACCTTGGCCTGCGCAGCGGCGGCCAGATCTTCCTTGATGCGGGCGGCCTTGCCTTCCAGGCCACGCAGGTAGTACAGCTTGCCGGCGCGGACCTTACCGCGGCGCTTCACTTCGACCGAGTCGATGGTGGCGCTGTGGGTCTGGAACACGCGCTCGACGCCGTAGCCGTGCGAGATCTTGCGCACGGTGAACGAGGAGTTCAGGCCGGCGTTCTTGGTGCCGATCACCACGCCTTCGTAGGCCTGCACGCGCTCGCGGTTGCCTTCCTTCACCTTGACGTTGACGACAACGGTGTCGCCCTGGTTGAACTCCGGCAGCTTGCGCTGGATCTGGGCGGCTTCGAAGTCGGCCAGGATGGTCTTGTTGAGCTTGCTCATGGTGGGCACCGCTTGTGTCTGGTGAGGTGGTCCGGCAGTCGCCGCACGGCGATTGCACGATATCGGATGGGCCAAGCACGGAACGCACTGGCCGGAAAGCCGGGCATTTTAACCCAGCCCGGCGGCCATGGCTAGGGCCTGGGTGGATTTTCCTGTTCGGCGGCCGCGGCCGCTTCCCGTTCCTGGCGAAATTCCTGCAGCAGCCGCCGGTCGGCCACGCTCAGCGCCGCCTCGTCCAGCAGCTCCGGGCGCCGCAGCCAGGTGCGTCCCAACGCCTGCATGCGCCGCCAACGGGCGATCGCGGCGTGGTTGCCGGAACGCAGCACCGCCGGCACCTCGCCCAGGGCGTGCTCGCGCGGGTGCGTGTAGTGCGGGCAGTCGAGCAGACCGTCCGGGCCTTCGAAACTGTCCTGGGCCGCGGATTCGGCGTCGTTCAGCGCGCCCTCCTGCAGCCGGGTCACCGCATCCACCAGCACCGCCGCGGCCAGTTCGCCGCCGGACAGCACGTAGTCGCCGATCGAGATTTCCTCGTCTACCGCGGCGGCGACGAAGCGCTCGTCCACGCCCTCGTAGCGTCCGCACAGCAGCAGCAGCCGCGGCAACGCAGCCAGTTCGCGGGCCTTGGCCTGGGTCAGCGGCCGCCCCTGCGGGCTCAGGTAGATCAGCGGCGCCGGTTGCGGATCGGCGTCGCGCACCGCCTGCAGGCAGGCCTGCAGTGGCTCGATCATCATCACCATGCCCGGGCCGCCGCCGAACGGGCGGTCGTCGACCTTGCGGTAGCCGCCCGTGGCGTAGTCGCGCGGGTTCCAACCATGCAGGTCCAGCAGCGCGCGCTCCTGCGCGCGCCCGACCACGCCGAACCCGGCGCACTGGGCGACGAACTCGGGGAACAGGCTGATGACGTCGATGCGCATGGGGCGGGGATTGGGGAGTCGGGATTGGGGATTCGGCAAAGCGACAGCGGGGCCGGCGTGCGGCCGGCATCGCTCAGAACTCGGGATCCCAGTCGACCACGACCAGGTTGGCCTCGAAATCCACCGACTTGACGTAGTCCGGTTGCACGAACGGCACCAGCCGTTCGCGGTCGCCACGCACCACCATCACGTCATTGGCACCGGTGGAAAACAGGTGCGATACCTGCCCCAGCGCCACGCCGTCGACGGTGCGCACGTCCAGACCTTCCAGGTCCACCCAGTAGTACTCGTCCGGGCGCGGCGGCGGCAGGCTGCTGCGCGCCACGTAGATCTCGGTCCCGCGCAGGGCCTCGACCGCGTCGCGGTCGGTGACCTCGGGCAGTGTGGCGATCAGGTACTTGCCGGACTCGCGGCCGCGCACGCCGTTGAGGCTGCTTTCGCTGCCATCGGGCTTGCGCACGATCCAGGGCTGATAACGGAAAATGGCGAGGCGCGGCTCGGTCCAGGACTCGAGCTTCGCCTCGCCACGAATGCCGAACGCGCCGAGGACCCGACCAAGCAGGATGCGGCGCTGGCTGTCTTTCATCGGAGCAAACGCAAGGGCCGCGCGCGGGGCGCGGCCCGCAGGATCAGGCCGCGACGGCCTGGGCCTTGGTGGCTTCCTTGTACAGGTTGCGCACCTTGTCGGTCAGCTGCGCGCCATTGGACACCCAATGGTCGACGCGGGCCAGGTCCAGCACCACGCGCGGCTCGGCGCCCTGGGCAACCGGGTTGTAGTAACCCAGGCGCTCGATGTTGCGGCCGTCGCGCGCGCTGCGCACGTCGGACACGATGATGTGATAGAAGGGGCGCTTCTTGGCGCCGCCACGGGTAAGGCGGATCTTGACCATGGTGAGTTTCCGGTGTTGCCCAGTCGCCAGGATGGCGCGGTGAACCGACGATTATAGCCACCGTCCCCGCCGCTGCCAAGTCGTTGCCGCTGATGCGGCAAGGGAATTGGGGATTTGGGATTGGGGATTCGCCAAAGCGGCGCCGCTCAGATTGCCTGCCAGGGCTGGGTGCTTAGCGCTTGTTCCAGTAACGCCAGCAGTTCCTCGGCCGGGCGCAGCGTGCGCCCGTCCACCGCCGCGACCGCCTGTTGCCCGCGGGCATTGCAGGTGAAGGCGGCCACGTCCGCGCCGAGTTCGTGGAGCGACAGCGGCCGCACGGCCTGCGCCACGCCCAGCGCGGCGAGCCCGGCCTGCAGCAACCGCTCCTGGGTGCCGCGCAGTGCCGGCGCCTGCGGCCAGTGCAGGCAGGCCCCGTCCCACAGTCCCAGGTTCCAGGTCGGCCCCTCGGCCACCTGCCCCTGCGAGTCCACGAAAAGCGCATCGTCGCTGCCCGCCTGCAGCGCCAGGCGGCGCTGGTGGAATGCGCCGAAGGTGCCGACATGCTTGAACTGCGGCGCCTCGCGCGCGAACACGACGCTGCGCAGGCGCAGCGGCGCCAGATCGGCCTGCGCAGGCGCCGCCAGCGACACGAGCAGTTCCACCGCGCAGTCGGCATCGGCCCGGCGCAGCGAGAAACCCGGCGCGAACACGGTGACGCGCAGCGAGGCGTCGCCACTGCCGAACGTGACCAGCGCCGCACGCAGCGCGTCGCGCACGCGCGCAGCCGGCAAGTCGCTGCCGAACAGCGCCGCGTTGGCCTGCTGCAGCCGCTGCAGATGCAGATCGAACCCGCGCACGGCGCCGTCGCGGACCTGCATGGTGCTGAAATGCCCGTAGTTCACCAGCGCGACCGCGGCCAGCAGTTCTGCGCCCGCAGGCTGCCCGTGGTGGAAGACCTGCGCGCTCACGGCAGGTCCTGCGCCTGCGCCCACCAGCGTGCCAGCAGGTCCGCGGCAGGCGCGGCCGGCGCCATCCATGCCGACTGCCCCGCCCAGGCCTGCATCGTCGCCAGGTGGTCGTCGCGCTGCGCGGCCTGGCGCATCGGCGCGGTCAGCCCGCGCTGCACCGGGTACGGCCGCGGCGGCGGCGCCTCCGGCGCGGCGGCCGCGCGCACGTAGTCGGTGACCAGCGCCCGGCCGAGGCGGCCCGAGAAGGCGCGGGTCAGCGCGGTCTGCTCGGGTTCGGCCTGGGCCAGCGCGGCCGCCCAGGCCGGCGCCAGTGCTGCCTCGGGGCTGCGCAGCAAGGCGGTGCCGATCTGTACCGCACTCGCACCCAGGGCCAGCGCGGCGGCGATGCCGCGCCCGTCGCCGATGCCGCCTGCGGCGATCACCGGGATCTGCAGATGATCGACCAGCCGCGGCAGCAGGGCGAACAGCCCGGTCGCCTGCCGCTCGGCGCTGCCGGCCTCGAACGCACCGCGATGGCCGCCAGCCTCGGCGCCCTGCGCGACCACCGCATCGGCGCCGGCGGCCTGCGCGGCCAGCGCCTCGTCCAGGGTCGTGGCGCAGGCGAACCAGGCGATTCCGGCCTGCTGCAGGCGCTGCACCTGGTCCGGCCGGAACAGGCCCATGATCGACGAGGCCACCGCCGGCCGCGCCGCCAGCAGGGCCTCGAACTGGGCGTCGAAATCGGCCGGCGCCGCATCGCCGGCGGCCGCCTCGACCGGCGGCCCCCAGGCGCCGAGAAAAGCACGCACCTCGGCCTCGGCGGCGGCATCGCGCGCGGGCGGCGGATCCGGCACCCACAGATTGATCTGCGCCGGCCCGCCGCCAGCGGCGCGGAATGCATCCATCCACGTCACGATGTCCTGCGGCGCGGACAGCACCGCGCCCATCGCGCCCATGCCCCCGGCCGCGGCGACCGCGGCCGACAGCGGCACCGGGCAGGCACCGGCCATCGGGCTGAGCAGGATCGGCAGGCGCAGGCCGAAGCGGGCGCAGAAGGTGGTGGCGCGAGTCTGAAGCGAAGGATGCATTGCCCTCTCACCGTGCACGGAAGGCGTCAGTATGCGGGACGCACCCCGCCCTCTGCCGGTCGGGAGCATCAGCAGCAAAGAGCTTCCTATCGTGGTGGGCGGCGCATCCAGCGCGATGTCGTGGGCTGCCGTGCGCGCCACGGCATGTCTTGCCGGGATTTCGAGCGCCCCTCTCGCACATCCGATGACGTCACGAGCGCAACGAAGTAGAAGCGGGTCCGTGCATCACGGACCCGCCAAGCGCAGTCAGGCGCCGAAGTGGATGCTGCCACGCAAGGGAGCGGGATTGGCATCGCAGTACTGCTCGAAGTCCGCATAGAACCGGACCACATTGCCCTGCGCATCCTGTTCAATCTTGCGCACGTTCAAGGTGCCACGGGTCGCGTTGCACCCGCGCCCGTTGCCATAGAAATCGAAACCGGCGTTGACGCTATCGGCGAACCGGCTGATGGAATAACGCCCCGGTGCCAAGGTCTTGCCAGCGGGCGCCGCAATGGTCGCAGTCCAATCGTCGCGCAGGCCCGAGGCGGCATAGCGAAGCCGTGACGGCGTCCCGTCCAACGCAAACACGCTCGTGTCGTTGTAGTACGTCTTGTCCACGCCACCCCCGACATAGTCGCCATCGCCGCTGTTCAATTTCAGAAACAGCGGCGCCGCGTTATAGCTGACCACGCCCGCAAGCGCCGGCGCCTTGTTGGTCTCGCATTGCTGAACGAACGACGCTTCCAGCTGATCCACGTTCCCGGCAGAGTCGAACGAGACCTGCCGGATCGACACCTTCCCCCAGATCCGGTTGCAGCCCCGTCCGGTGCTTGAGACGTCGAGCCCGGGCGAGCGGCCGGTCTTGAACGACGAGCGCTCTGCATTGGCATAAACACCGGGAGCGAGCCCAGTCCCGACGGGAGGCGCGATCGTGATCGACCAGTACTCGCCCGTCGTACTGGTGATGGATAGCGCGACCCGATCCTTGTTGCCACGCACGCCGAAGGTCGCGTTCGCGTCGGTCAGGACGGCCTTCTTGCCCTGGCCGATGTAGTCGCCCGCGTTGCTGGAGTAAGAAAATATCGAGGCTGCGTCACACGCGAACGCCAATCCGGCACCCGCCAACACCGCCGCGAACCTGCACACGTGTCCATTGAGTCCTTGCATACATCCTCCGATGATTAGGGTTGCCCGGTCCGGAGCAAGCCGCGCCCGTCCGCGGACGCGTCATCCTAAACATCGGCAGTGTCATGGGCTGCGACAGGCGTCGCCGCCGCGGACTCAGCGGAACGGCAGGCCGCCGCGGCCTCCCATGCCACCCATCATGCCCTTCATGCCGCGCATCAGGCCCTTCATGCCGCCGCCTGCCATCTTGCTCATCATCTTTTCCATCTGCTGATACTGCTTCATCAGCTTGTTGACGTCGGCCGGCTGGGTGCCGGAGCCGCGGGCGATGCGCGCGCGGCGCGAGCCGTTGAGCAGGCCCGGGTTGCGCCGCTCCTTCTTGGTCATCGAGCCGATGATGGCGATCATCCGCGGCACGTCCTTGTTGCCGGCGACCTGCTGCTTGAGGTGCTCGGGGATCTGGCCCATGCCCGGCAGCTTGTCCATCAGTCCGGACAGGCCGCCCATGTTCTGCATCTGCTCGAGCTGGTCGCGCATGTCGTTGAGGTCGAACTTCTTGCCCTTGGCGACCTTCTCGGCCAGCTTCTGCGCCTTGTCCTTGTCGACCTGGTGCTCGACCTGCTCGACCAGCGACAGCACGTCGCCCATGTCGAGGATGCGGCTGGCCAGGCGGTCGGGGTGGAACACATCCAGGCCGTCGGGCTTCTCGCCGACGCCGATGAACTTGATCGGCTTGCCGGTGATGTAGCGCACGCTCAGCGCCGCACCGCCGCGGGCGTCGCCGTCGGTCTTGGTCAGCACCACGCCGGTCAGCGGCAGCGCCTCGCTGAACGCCTTGGCGGTATTGGCCGCGTCCTGGCCGGTCATCGCGTCGACCACGAACAGCGTCTCGGCCGGGTTGATCGCCGCGTGCAGCGCCTTGATCTCCTCCATCATCGCCGCGTCGATGGCCAGGCGGCCGGCGGTATCCACCAGCAGCACGTCGACGAAGGACTTGCGCGCGTCGGCGATGGCGGCGCGGACGATGTCCACCGGCTTCTGCGAGGCCTCGGACGGGAAGAACAGCACCCCGACCTGCTCGGCCAGGGTCTTGAGCTGCTCGATCGCGGCCGGGCGGTAGACGTCGGCCGACACCACCATCACCTTCTTCTTGCGCTTTTCCTTCAGGTGCTTGGCCAGCTTGCCGACCGTGGTGGTCTTGCCTGCGCCCTGCAGGCCGGCCATCAGCACGATCGCCGGCGCCGGCACGTTGAGGTTGAGGTCGCTGGCGGCCGAGCCCATCACCGCGGTCAGCTCGTCGCGCACGACCTTGATCAGCGCCTGGCCCGGGGTCAGGCTCTTGAGCACTTCCTGGCCGACCGCGCGCACCTTGATGCGCTCGATCAGCGCCTGCACCACCGGCAGGGCGACGTCGGCCTCGAGCAGCGCGATGCGCACTTCGCGGGTGGCTTCGCGGATGTTCTCCTCGGTCAGGCGACCGCGGCCGCGCAGGCGCTGCATGGTGCCGGAGAGGCGTTGGGTGAGGGATTCGAACATGCGGGCAGGTCGCGGACGGGAAACGGCCGTCGATTATAGCCGGGCGCGCCGGCGATCCCCCGGCGGCGCCGTCACGGCCGCCGGCGCGATATGCGAAACTGACCCGATGCTCATCACCGTCCTCGCCACCCTGCTGTACCTGGCCGCCAGCGGCCTGCTGATCGCCGCGGTGGTGCGCGACCGGGTGGACCGCAGCCGGGCCTGGTTGTGGCCGGCGCTGCCGGCGGTGGCCCTGCATGCGGGCTATCACGTGCAGGTCGCCCTGCACACCGCCGGCGGCCCGGACATGCACTTCTTCGCCGCGCTGTCGCTGGTCAGCTTGGGCATGGCGCTAATGACCGCGCTGGTCGGCGCCAGCGGGCGCATGGCCGCGCTGGGCGTGGTGGTGTTCCCGCTGTCGGCGGCGCTGCTGCTGGCCTACCACGGCTACGGCCACGAGCCGGCGCCGGTGCTGGACTGGCGGCTGCAGTTGCATGCCTGGCTGGCGCTGCTGGCCTACGCCACGCTGGGCATCGCCGCCCTGCTGGCGGTGATGCTGTGGCTGCAGGAGCGCGCACTGCGGCGCCGCGACTTCCATCCCTGGCTGCGCGCGCTGCCGCCGCTGACTGCGCTGGAGACGCTGCTGTTCCGCACTATCGTGGTCGGCTTCATCCTGCTGACCCTGACCCTGTTGACCGGCGTGCTGTTCGTGCAGGATTTCCTGGCGCAGCGGCTGGTGCACAAGACCGTGCTCAGCGTGCTGTCGTGGATCGTGTTCGGCGCGCTGCTGTTCGGCCGCTGGCGCTACGGCTGGCGCGGGGTCAAGGCGGTGCACTGGACCCTGGCGGCGATGCTGTTGCTGCTGCTGTCGTTCTTCGGCAGCAAGTTCGTGATCGAGCTGGTGCTGGGGCACGCGCAGTAGTCCGCACAACCTGACGCGGCGCGTGTTTTGTAGGAGCGGCTTTAGCCGCGACCGGGCGTTTCCAGGAACGCCCGGTCGCGGCTAAAGGCGCTCCTACGATGTTCCCCGCATCAACCGCCGCCCTGCCCCGCCAGCGCCGCCTCCACCGCCGTCCAGTCGGCGCCGCGGTCGACCTCGGCGAAGTGGTAGGCGATGCGATGCCGATAGACCTGGCCCGGACGCAGGATGCTGTCGGGGAAACCAGGCTGGTTCGGGGCGTCCGGATAGCCCTGCGGCTCCAGGCAGATACCGCGGCCCAGCGCCGGATGCTGGCGGTCCAGGCCCTGGCCTTCATAGAGTTGCACGGCCGGCATCGGGCTGACAATGCGCATGGCCACGCCACTGTGCGGCGAATACAGCATGGCGGTGCAGTCGTGGCCGTCGGCCAGCACCAGGCAGTGGTCGTAGCCGGCGCTGATCGACAGTTGCGGATCGGCGGCGATGTCCTTGTCGGCGATGGCGCGCGCGTGGCGGAAATCGAACGGCGTACCGGCCACGCTGGCGACCTCGCCGCGCGGCAGCAGCGCGGCGTCGCCGACTGGCAGATAACGATCGGCCGGCACGCGCAGCCACTGCGCCGCGGCGGGCACCGCGGCATCGCCGGCCAGGTTGAAATAAGGATGATGGGTGAGATTGAGCGGGGTCGGCGCATCGGTCTGGGCGACGAACTCCACGCTCAGGCAGCGGCCTTCGACGCGGTAGGTCGCCTCCACCGAGACGTTGCCCGGGTAGCCCTCCTCGCCGGCCGGCGAGTCGTAGCGCAACTGCAGCATGCGCTCGGTCTGTGCCAGCACCGTCCACACCCGGCGACCGAAGCCCAGCGCCCCGCCATGCAGATGATTGGCGCCCTCGTTGGCGGTGACCGCGTAATGCCGGCCATCGAGGGTGAAGGCCGAGCCGGCGATGCGGTTGCCGAAGCGCCCGACCAGCACGCCCAGGTAGGCCGGATCCTGCAGGTAGTCCTGCAGCGTCGGCAGCCCCAGCACCAGCTCGGTCTCGCCGTGCGCACCACGCAGGCGCAGGCTGCGCAACAGGCCGCCGTAGGTCAGCAGTTCGGCGCGCAGGCCGTCGCCGCTGTCCAGGACCATGCACTGGATGGCGGTACCGTCGGGAAGATGACCGAAGAGCGAGGACATGCAGGAGCCTGGGCGGTGCGCGCATGCGCGGGGTCCGCAGCATAACCAGCGATGGCGCGACGCGGCCATCGCTGCACGGGCATCGGCGTTGCGCTGTGCGATACCGCGCACGTTCTGGGCGCGGACAAGGTGGGATGCCGTACGCGCATTGCAATTCCGGTATAGCGGCGTCGCATTTGCGCATTGGTCCACCCTGCGCGTGTCTTCTATGCTCGGACCAGGGGACAGACAGCGGTAACCGGGGGCAGCGCACCGAGGCAGCGCCGACGCGATCGCGTCGAGGTTGCCTCCCAGCAGGCGACATCCCCTTGGCGCCACGCCAACGCGACGCGCCGGCCGTCACTCACACGCAGCGCTGGCGACGGCGCCGCCCTACCCGACAAGGAGTTCCCGATGCGTTCGCCCCGTTTCCTGAAGCAGCGTGCGGTGTGTTGGCGGCGGTTGCCGCTGATCGCCGCGACGATCGGCCTGGCACTGACCGCCACGCTGGCGCAGGCCGCCGACGTCGAGGTACGCGGCACCCTGCATGCCGACCGCCCTGGCGCCGCGGTGTCGCGCCACCTGTTCGGGCAGTTCGCCGAACACCTGGGCAACGGCATCTACGGCGGCGTCTGGGTCGGCCCGGACTCGAAGATCCCCAATACCCGCGGCTACCGCAACGACGTGGTCGCCGCACTGAAAGCGCTGGATGTCCCCGACATCCGCTGGCCCGGCGGCTGCTTCGCCGACGAGTACCACTGGCGCGACGGCGTCGGTCCGCGCAACCAGCGTCCGACCAGCGTCAACACCCACTGGGGCGGCGTGGAGGAACCCAACAGCTTCGGCACCCACGAGTTCATGGACTTCACCGAACTGCTCGGCACGCAGGCCTATGTGGCCGGCAATGTCGGCGATGCCGCACCGGACGAGATGGCGCAGTGGGTGGAGTACATGACCGCGCCCACGCGCTCGACCCTGGCCGAGCAGCGCCGCCGCAACGGCCGCCAGGACCCGTGGAAGGTGCCGTTCTTCGGCGTCGGCAACGAGCTGTGGGGCTGCGGCGGCAACATGCGCGCCGAGTACGCCGCCGACGTGTTCCGCCGCTACCAGACCTTCGTCAAGGCGCCGGCCGACCAGAAGATCATGAAGATCGCCCCCGGCCCCAGCGATGCCGACTACCACTGGACCGAGGTGATGATGCGCGAGGCCGCCAAGTTCATGGACGGCCTCAGCCTGCACTACTACACCATCCCCGGCGGCTGGCCGCCGCGCGCCTCTTCCACCACGTTCGACGAGGCGGCCTGGATCGAGACGCTGTCGCGCACACTGCTGATGGACGAGCTGATCACCAAGCACAGCGCGATCATGGACAAGTACGACCCGGACAAGAAGGTCGCGCTGGTGGTCGACGAATGGGGTACCTGGTACAAGGGCCTGCCCGACGTGAACCCGGGGTTCCTGCGCCAGCAGAACACCTTGCGCGACGCACTGGTGGCCTCGCTCAACCTGGACATCTTCGTCCAGCACGCCGACCGCGTGCGCATGGCCAACATCGCGCAGATGGTCAACGTGCTGCAGGCGATGATCCTCACCGACGGCGACAAGATGCTGCTCACGCCGACCTACCACGTCTTCATGCTGTACAAGCCCTACCAGGACGCGACCGCGCTGCCGCTGCAGATCAGCACGCCGGACTACCGGCATGCCGGCTACACGGTGCCGGCGGTGCACGGCTCGGCGGTCCGGGCCAAGGACGGGCACGTGTATGTGGCGCTGACCAATCTGGACCCCAACCGCAGCGCCGACGTCGCGGTCCAGGTCGACGGCGTGCAGGCGCGCGGCGTGGGCGGGCAGATCCTGACCGCGCCAACCATCGACGCGCTCAACACCTTCGCGCAGCCGCAGGCGGTGCGCCCGGCCGCGTTCCAGGGCGCGCGCCTGCAGGGCGGCACGCTGCAGGTGACGTTGCCGGCCAAGGCGATCGTGATGCTGAAGCTGCAGTAGTCCCAGACCACTGCCGCGCTGCTAGCCCCTCTCCCGCCGGGAGAGGGGTTGGGGTGAGGGTCTGTGCGCGCAGCACATCCATTCATCACCAATCGCCGGCCGCCGATCGATAGCGTATGCGCGGAGCAGACCCAACTGCCAGCGCATCCATGGTCTCCCGCCCAGCGAGGGCGGCATGCGGCAATGCGCACGGCGCACCAGCCCTCTCGCAGCAGAAGGATCTGGATTCCTGGGCGACATGCCGCGCTGCGCGCCTAGCCCTCCGGGTCGGTCAGCAGTGCGAACAGCGACTGCCCATCCGGCGCGATCAGGTCGCTGACCGCCCAGCAGCCGTTGCCGCGACGCTGCAGTTCGATCTTGACCGAGCGCGCCCGCGCGGCGCGGCCGCCGAGCGCGAGCCGGTAGTCCATCCGCACCTCCACCACGGTGGCCTGCGACCCGCCCGAGACCAGGGTGAAGGTCGGCGCGCCCTGAATGTCGCCGTCCTGCGCGCTGGTCCACGGATCGAAGTCCAGGCGGCACACGCCCTCGCGCGCGGCGCAGCGCTGATCGGCCTGCAGCGCGTGCGCGAAGGACGGCGTCAGCAAGCCGTCCAGGTTCTGCGGCTGCCAATAGAAATCGCGCGCCTTGTACAGGCGCTCGGCCATCTGCAGCGGCGTCGCGCATGCCGGCGGCTGCGCCGCGGCGAGTGCCGGCGACAGGGCAAGCAGGGTCAGGAGGGCAAGACGGCGATGCATGGGCGGCTCCGGCGATCGGGGCCGGCTATGAAGCCCGGTTCGCGGCCTCGACGCAAGCGGTGCGCATCAGCATGGCGAACAAAACGTCGCGTGCCGTTGCCAGGATTGCGAGCGCCATCCACGCCCGCTTGGCGACTGCGCCACGGCGTTGCGTGCCGCAAAAAAAGAGGAGCCGGCGAACCGGCTCCTCGTCCTTCTGCCGCATTGCCAGATGGTAATCCGGCTCACGCGGCCTTGACCGGCGCATAGCCGTCGAAGGTCATGCTCGCCGATGCCCGACCCTGGGTCAGCGAGCGCAACGCGGTGGCATAGGCCTGCAGTTGCGCCAGCGGCGCCTGCGCGACCACCTCGGCACGGGCGCCGCGCTCTTCGATCGCCACGACGCGTCCCTCGCGCCGCTGCAGATCGCCGAGCACGTCGCCGACGCTGTGCGCCGGCGTCTCGATCGCCAAGGCCATCACCGGCTCCAGCAGCAGCGTGCCGGCCTGCGCCAGCGCCGCCTTCACCGCTTCCGAGGCCGCGCGCTGGAACGCCAGGTCCGACGAATCCACCGCATGCGCCTGACCATCGACCAGCACCACCTCCACGCCGACCACCGGGTAGCCACGCGGACCTTGCGCCAGCGCCGCGCGCACGCCCTTCTCGGTGGCGGCGACGAAGGCCTTCGGCACCACGCCGCCGCGGCTGCGGTCGACGAAGGTCACCGCACCGTCCGCACGCGGCAGCACATCCAGCACCACCTGCGCGAACTGGCCCTGGCCGCCGTTCTGCTTGGACAGCCGTGCCGCCACGCCCAGCGCGGCCGCACGCGGCGTTTCCTGGTAGGCCACGCGCGGCGCACCGGTGCGCACGTCCACGTGCCACTCGCTGCGCAGGCGCTCGACCATCACCTCCAGGTGCAGCTCGCCCATGCCCCAGATCACCGCTTCGCCGGTCTCCGGATCGCTGTCGACGCGGAACGAGGGATCCTCCTGCGCCAGCCGCGCCAGGCCCTGTCCCAGCCGCACCAGCTCGGCCGCGTTGGCCGCGCCGAGCCGCCACGCCAGCACCGGCGGTTGCGTGCGGATGCGCTCCAGCACCCACCGCGCCTGCACGCCGCTGAGCGTCTCGCCGCTGACCGCATCCTTCCAGCCGAGCACGGCGACGATCTCGCCGGCCTGGGCCTGGTCCACGTCGTGGGTCCGCTGCGCCTGCACCACCGCCAGCCGACCGACCCGGCGTGGCCGCCGCGCATGCGACGTCCACACCGTGTCGCCGACGCGCAAGGTGCCCGAATACACGCGCACGAAGGCCAACGGCCCCTGCGCGGTATGCGCGAACTTGAACACCAGCGCCGCCAGCGGACCGGATGGATCCGGCGCCAGCAACGTGTCGTGTCCATCCTCGGCGTCGGCGTCGGGGCTGGCGGCGACCGGCGGGCGGTCCAACGGCGATGGCAACCAGTCGACGATCGCGTCCAGCAACGGCTCGATGCCTTTGCGCTTGAACGCCGATCCGGCCAGCACCGGCACACCGGCGCCGGCCAGGGTGGCCCGGCGCAAGGCAGCGCGCAGCAGCTCGGCGTCGATCGCGCGTTCCTCGAGATAGGCCTGCGCCAGCGCCTCGTCGTGTTCGGCCACGGCGGCGATCAACTGCTCGCGCGCGTCCGCGAACGCGGCTGCCTCGGCGGCATGCCAGGCGCGCGTGTGCAATTGTCCCTCGTCGTCCCAGGTCAGCAGGCGGCCGCCGACCAGGTCGCTCCAGCCGTCGAAACCGGAGTCGCCCGGCATCGGCACGCCGACCGCCCAGACCGTCGCGTCGAGCTTGCTGCGCAACTGCGCCAGCACGCCGTCGAACGAGGCGCCGGCACGGTCCATCTTGTTGACGAACGCGAGCATCGGCACGCCGTGGCGACGCGCCTGCCGCCACACGGTTTCCGACTGCGGCTGCACGCCGTCGACCGCGGAGAACACCGCGACCGCGCCGTCGAGCACGCGCAGCGAGCGTTCCACCTCGATCGCGAAATCGATGTGTCCGGGCGTGTCGATCAGGGTCAGGCGATGCGTCGGCTGTCCAGCCGGCGCCCAGTGCACCTGCACGGCGGCCGCGCCAATGCTGATGCCGCGCGCGCGCTCGATGTCCGAGAAGTCGGTGGTGGCGGCACCGTCGTGGACTTCGCCGAGACGATGGATCGCACCGGCGGCCCACAGCAGGCGTTCGGTGAGGGTGGTCTTGCCGGCGTCGATGTGGGCGATGATGCCGAGATTGCGCCAGCGGGAAAGGGTATTCGTGTTCATGAGAGAGGTTCCGCATTGCCAACACTGGGGAAGCCGCATGCCCCGGTTGGCGAGGCGGGCATGCGGCTAGGTTTCGGGTTCGGCGGCGTAGTGCATGGCACGTTCTCCTTGGCGTGTCGGAACGGTGGAACAGCAAAAAACAGGCAATAAAAAAGCACCCATCGGGTGCTTGTCTGCGTCGGATCGGCGATGGCCGGCGTTAGCGCACGGCGTCGACCACTCCTTCAGGCAGGCGCACCCGGCCTGCGCTGACGCGCAGGGCGTTGGGCAATATCAGCAGCGGTGCGTAGGCCATGGCGGCGTGGACGTTCGGGTGGAAATGTGGTCGCAAGTCTGAACCTGTGCCGGGATATGGTCAATGCGGGCGGTGCAGCGCCGCTGGAACGGTGTGAGATGCTGCGTGCAACGTTAGACCTATCGCGGCGTTATGCCAGGCCCATTGCGCACTGCGCACTGCGCAGCGTCACACGCTCCAGATTTCGCCGAAGACCCGCTCGAAGTTCAGGCCCAGCACCTTTTCGGCGACGCGGGCGCCGTAGCCCTGGCGCAGCAACGCGTCGGCGACGCGTTCGAGTTTGCGCGGAGTGTTGGCGTCGGGCAGGTAGGGCAGACGGTTCTCGCCCGGGGCGCCGATGCCATCGCGGCGCCGCTGCACCAGGTCCGCGGCGAAGGCGCGCCGGTCCTCGTCGGTGATCGGGAAAAACAGCGTGTCGGTGCCGATACCGACATGATCCTCGCCGCAGACGTCGAGAGCGTGCTGCAGGTGACGCATGTAGTCGGCCAGCTGCGGCTGGCGGCGGTCCTCGGTCAGGAACGGCAGCATGTAGACGCCCATCACTCCGCCCTTGTCGGCCAGCGCGCGCAACTCGGCGTCCTGCTTGTTGCGCGGATGCGCGAACACCGCGGCGCATCCGGCATGGGTGATGACCGGCGGGCGCTGCGACAGGGCAATGCCATCGCGCGTGGTCTGCAGGTTGCAATGGCTGAGATCCAGCGCCACCCCGAGCCGGTTCATGCGCGCGACCGCGTCGCGGCCGAGCGCGGTGACGCCGCCCGCGTCGCCGTCCAGGCAGCCCACGCCGAACGGCGTGGTGCGGTTGTAGGTCAGTTGCATGACCCGCACCCCGAGCTGGCGGAACAGGTCGATGCGCGCGGGCTTGTCCTCCAGCATCGCCGCCGACTCGAAGGAGAAGATCAACGCGACGCGCCCCTCGCGCTTGGCGCGACGCAGGTCGGCTGGCTGCAGCACCTTGAGGAAGTGCTGCGGCTCGCGTTCGACCAGCGCCTGCGCGGCGGCGATGTCCTGCACGGCGGTCTCGAAGTCGCCCGCCGCACCGCCCAGCGTGGTCTTCAGCACCGATACGCCGGAGTCGCGCAGTTGCTGCAGCAGTTGCGGCGCATCCGCGCCAGCGAACACCTCCCCGATCGACGCCAAGGCATTGGCGTCCAGCACCAATGTGCGCCGGTACAGCGCATCGGCGCCGCTCGCATCGGCAGTGGCGGCGCCCGCGATGGCGGCCCCGGGCCGCAGGCCGGCCACGGCGCCTGCGGCAGCGGCAGCGGCGCCCAGGCATTGCCGCCGCGTCCATCCCTTGCTCATCGCTTCGTTCCCCGGTGCGTCCTGCGGTGTCGGCGCGCGTGCGTGCCGTCATGCGCGATGCGGCGCGCGCGAGGCACCATACCGCAAACGCGCCCCGCTCCACCACGTGGCGCGGCGGCCGCATGGATTTCGCGGCGCCGGCCTCCTATCATCCGCCGACACTTCCAGGACGGCCGCCCATGACCACCCCGCAGATGTCGGTGTATTTCTTTCTGCAGGCAGCGGCGATCCTGCTGGCGTGCCGCCTGGTCGGCCTGCTGGCCAAGCGCCTGGGACAGCCGCAGGTGGTCGGCGAGATGATCGCCGGCGTCGCGCTGGGGCCGTCGCTGTTCGGCGCGCTGCTGCCGGACCTGCAGCACGCGCTGTTTCCCAAGCCGACCCTGGACATGCTGTACGTGGCCGCGCAGTTCGGCGTGGGCTTGTACATGTTCCTGGTCGGTACCGATTTCCGTGGCGAGCACTTCCGCACGCGCTACCGCAGCGCGATGGGCGTGTCGCTGGCCGGCATCGCGGTGCCGTTCGTGCTGGCTTTCGTGCTGGCGCCGTGGCTGCTGCACGTGCCGGGGCTGTTCTCGGCCAAGGCCAAGCTGCTGGAGGCCTCGCTGTTCCTGGGCGCGGCCATCGCCATCACCGCGTTCCCGATGCTGGCGCGGATCATCCACGAGCGCGGCCTCACCGGCAGCCCGCTGGGCACGCTGGCGCTGACCGCCGGCGCGGTCGACGACGCCGCGGCCTGGTGCATCCTTGCGTTGGTGTTGGCCAGCTTCGGCGGCAGTTGGGGCAGCGCCTATCTCGCGATCGGCGGCGGCGTGGGCTACGCGCTGTTCATGATGCTGGTCGGCCGCCATTGGCTGCGCCGCCTGGCCGACCACGTGCGCCCCGACCAGCCGCTGAGCGCAGGCGTGCTCGCGGTGGTGCTGATGCTGTTCTGCGTCAGCGCCTGGGCGATGGACGCCATTGGCATCCACGCGGTGTTCGGCGGTTTCCTGCTCGGTGCCTGCCTGCCCAAGGGCGCGCTGACCGAGAAGCTGCGCGAGCAATTGCAGCCGTTCGTGGTGGTGTTCCTGCTGCCGATGTTCTTCACCTTCTCCGGGCTCAAGACCGAACTGAGCGTGCTGCTGGACCCGCAAATCCTGCTGGCCGCCGGCGTGGTGCTGCTGGCCTCGTTCCTGGGCAAGGGCATCGCCTGCTGGGCCGCGGCGCGGATCAGCGGCGAGAACAACCACAATGCGATGGCGATCGGCGCACTGATGAACGCGCGCGGCCTGATGGAGCTGATCATCATCAACATCGGCCTGCAGGCCGGGGTGATCGAACAGGGCCTGTTCTCGATCCTGGTGCTGATGGCCATCACCTCCACGCTGATGGCCACCCCGCTGTTCAACTGGGTGATGCGCCGCGCGGCTGGCGACGCGGTGCCGGCGGTGGCCGGCGGGAGACCCTGAGGCGCACAGGCGCCGACGAGGGCATCATCGCAACGCCGCATCCGGAGCAGACCAGGCTCACTGAGCAAAACAGCCGTACGCAGCGCAGGCGCGGCGAGCAGCTCATCAAGCCCTGCTCGCCACACACGGATCTCGGAAGAAACGCACCGTCAGAGCGGCGTCAGCCGCCACAACCCGTAGGGATTGGCGAACAGGTCGCCGGGCTGGAACTGGCTGCTGGCCTCGGCCTGGATCCGGTAGCGCGGCGCATCCGCCGCGACCGAGAACGTATGACCCTCACGCACGTCGGGCGCTTCGTTGAACAGATAGGAGGTGAAGGTGTGCAGCAGGCCGACCGGCTCGGTCGCCGCCTGCGCCGCGACGATCGCGTCCTTCATGCCGAACTGGTGCATGCCGCAGGAATGCACCTGCTCGCCGGTGATGTTCAGCACGTAGGCGCGATGGGCGCTGCCAAGCGCCAGGTCCGCGCACAGTTGGCGCCAGTCGGCCGGGCTGTGGGCGACGCCGCTGCTTTCGACCTTCACCCCCAGGCCGCCGGCGTCCAGCAACGCAGCGGCCGCACGCATCATCGTCTCGGCGCGTACCCGCGAGCCGCCGGCGCCGATCAGGTACACGACCGACGCATGGGTGCCGATGCGTGCCATGTCCGTGGAGCCACGCCAGTGCGGTCCGGCGGCGGCGAACGCGTCGGCCATGCGTGCATCGTGCGGCTCGTGCTGCAATTCGCACGCCGCGCCGCTGTCCATGTGCATCAGCACGTGCCCGGCGAACAGGTAACCGCCACTGTCCTGGACGATGCGCGCCAGCAGGTCGGCGCGATCCGGCCATGACCCGGGAATGCAGAGAACGATCTTGGGAGGTTCGATCATCGGTCGCGGCTCCTTGCCGTCAGTGGGATCGCAAATGCGCGCACGTCACAGGCATGTAGCCGCGACGACGCGCCGGCCGTGCACGATGCCGCTCAGGTCAGCGCCGTCATCACGCCCTTGCGGTAGGCCGGGCGCTGCTGCAGGCGTTGGTACCAGGCGTGCAGGTGCGGCAGCGCCGGGCGTTCGATCGGCATCTCGAACCAGGCGTAGGCGAAGCTGCCCAGCGGGATGTCGCCCATCGCGAAGTGCTCGCCCGACAGCCACGGCTGCTGCGCCAGCGCGGCATCGGCGGTGTGCAACAGCTCGGCCGATTGTTCCAGCGCGGCGGCGATCCTGGCGGCGTCGCGCTGTTCCGGCGCCGTGCGCAGTACGCCCCAGAACAGGTCGCGGAAGGCGCCGGCGAAGCGCGAGGTGGTCCAGTCCATCCACTTGTCGCCCTGCGCCCGCAACACCGGATCCTGCGGGTACAGCGTGCCCGGGGCGTAGCGCGCGGCCAGGTAGCGCACGATGGCGTTGGATTCCCACAACGCCAGGCCGTCGTCCTCGATCGCCGGCACCAGGCCGTTCGGATTGAGCGCGCGATAGGCCGGTGCGTCGTTGCCTCCGAACGCGCCACCAACCTCGATCGATCGGTACGCCACGCCGGCTTCCTCGGCGCACCACAGCACCTTGCGCACGTTGCTCGAGTTGTGGCGACCCCAGATGGTCAGCATGTCGGCGCTCCGGTTGCGGTTGCCGGATTCTACGCTGCAGCGCCGTGCAAGCGCGCACCGCCCGCCGCCGTCGGGAAGGCGGCCACAGCAGGAAGCACTGCAGCAGACTGCCGATCAGGATGCGCGTCCACCACGCAACCACCCGCGACAGCGCGATCCGTCGCGGGCGGCGACACCTCATCCCAATTCGGATATCGCAGCGCCGATTTACGCGATTGTTCGATGGTGGCTGGCGGCCCTATCCTGCCGCCAAGACCCGGCGGGCGATGGTTTCGCCACGCGCCGGCCGCATCGTGCCATTGCCGACATCCCGCCCATGCTCGCATCTGTTCGTTTCCCCGTCCCGCGGCTGCTGGCCCTCTGCCTCGCCACCTGGGCCGGCACCGCGACCGCGGCCGATCGCCTCACCGTCGACCTGGCGCAGGACACCGGCCCGTTCCATGGCGGCGCCTCCGGCAGTCTCTACGGTCTGTACGACGCGCGCCTGCCGTCACCCAACCTGGTCGAGGGCATGGGCCTGCGCAGCGTGGCGACCAAGGCACAGGACGGGCTGCAACATCCCGGCGCCGATGCGCTCGAGGTGATTCGCTCGATCGCCACCGGCTCCGGCGGCGATACCTACATCTACATGACCGACATCCACCGCGGCTTCCCGTACCGTTGGACCCAGGGCGACTGCGCGCAGTCCGTAGCGCACTACCTGGACGAGATCGCGCGCCAGGTCGAGCAGGTCAAGGCGCTGCCCGCGCAATACCGCCGGCACGTGGTGTTCGTGCCGTTCAACGAGCCCGAAGGCAACATGTTCGCCAAGGCCGCCGCGCCGGGACAGGCGGGTCCGGACAGTTGCAACGGCGTGGATTGGCGCAGCGACCCGAGCGCCTATTTCGACGCCTGGGACCGCGCATGGCGACGCATCCGCGCCATCCTGCCGGACGCGCGCATCGCCGGCCCCAACACCAGCATTCTGTTCGACCAGGACAAGGGCTTCCTGCAGCATGCGCTGCGCGCGGGCACCCTGCCCGACGTGGTCACCTGGCACGAACTGAGCAATCCCGCGTCGTTGTCGCGCAGCGTGGCCCGCTTCCGCCGCTGGGAACAGGAACTCTTCGCCGGCACCGCGCTGGCCGGCCGGCACCTGCCGATCAACATCGACGAGTACGCGTTCAACTACCACACCTCGGTGCCGGGGCAGATCGTGCAGTGGGCGGCGGCGATCGAAGCGGCCAAGGTCGATGCCGACCTGGCGTACTGGAACATCGACGGCAACCTGAGCGACTCGGCGGTCCAGGCCAATCGCGGCAACGGCCAGTGGTGGCTGCTGAACGCCTATGCGGCGATGCGTGGCATGCGCACCGTGGCGGTAACGCCACCGCATCCCGGGCAGGACGACAGCCTGCAGGCGGTGGCCGCCCTCGACCCGCGACAGACGCAGGCGCGCGTCCTGTTCGGCGGCAGTAGCGGGCCCGCCACGCTGGCGTTGACCCACATTCCGAGCGCCTCGTTCGGCAAGCGAGTGCGCGTGGTCGTGCGCGAAATCCCCTGGACCGGACAGCTCGGCGACGCCGCCGCACCGCGCCTGCTCGCGGACGTGCAGGTGCCGGTGGTCGCCGACCGCATCGATCTGCAGTTCGGCCACGGCGCATTGCCGGCGCTGAACGCCGAATCGGCCTACAGCCTGGTGGTCATGCCGGGCATGCACGGCGGCCCTGCACAACCGCCGGCACTGCGCTGGCAGCAGCGGTACGAAGCAGAGAACGCCGCGCATCAGGGCAGCGGCTACGAACGGCACGGTCCGGAAGGCTCGCCGCAGGCGCTCGATCGTTTCTTCACCTCCGGCCGCTACGCCGTCGGCGGATTCGCCAGCGACCGCGATGTGCGCCTGGACTTCGCCGTCGCGGTGCCGCAGGACGGCCTCTACGATCTGCGCATCCTCGCCAACAGTTTCAACCAGGATCCGCTGGTCGCCGCACTGGGGCCGACCAATGTCTTCGTGCGCATCGACGGGGATCCGGCCAGCGAACGCGAGGTGATGCTACCGCTCGGCTACAAGCCGGTGGTGTGGGACCACGCCGACCTGCGCCTCCGCCTGAGCGCGGGCCGCCACGTGCTCGGCATCGCCAGCGCAAGCGCGGATGGGCGGCGGCACACACGCGGCAATGCGCTGATCGACCGCATCACCCTGTCGTTGCCCGATCCCGCCAGCGAGACGCAGGTCTACGAGGCCGAACTCGCCACGCTGGCGGGCGGCGCGCAGGCGCGCTACGACCGCGACGACGTCTCCGGCGCCGGCGCGGTGGCGCTGCCGGCCGGCGCCACCGCCACCTTCTGGGTGTATGCGCCGCAGGAAGGAGTGACGCCACTGTCGATGGACCTGGCCACGCCCGGCGCGTTGTCGCTCGCCGTCAACGGCCGCCCGCTGCAGACGCCCACGCAAGCGGTGTTCCTGCTGGGCGGGATCAACAAGATCGTGGTCGGCGGCAGCGCCGAGCGCCCTGTGCTGGATCGCCTGCGGGTGGGTCCCGGCGCCAT
The DNA here is from genome assembly GCF_014199795.1 of Xanthomonas sp. 3498. NCBI lineage: Bacteria > Pseudomonadati > Pseudomonadota > Gammaproteobacteria > Lysobacterales > Lysobacteraceae > Xanthomonas > Xanthomonas sp. 3498. Next base: position 11,874 of record NZ_JACHOH010000006.1, on the reverse strand, counting down.
GCTCGGCCCGCACTACGAAGCCGAACAGGCGACCATCGCCGGCAGCGCGCATCGCACCCAGGCCACCCTCGCCAGCGGCGGCGCAGCGGTGACCGGCATCGGCGGCGAACCCGGCAACGGCAATACGCTCACCTTCGCCTCGGTCATGGTCGAGCGCGCCGGCCCGTACATGCTGACCCTGCGTTACGCCAACGACGAACAGTCGAAGGCGAGCCATTACAACCCGGATCCGCTGGCCCGCGTCGGGCGCATCCGCGTCAACGGGGCGCCGCCGATACTGGCGACCTTCCCGCACAGCTTCCACCGCAACAACTGGTGGGAACTGAGCGTGCCGGTCGAACTGCGCGCCGGGCGCAATCGCATCCAGCTTTCCGGCGAAGAAGTCCCCGATGCCGACGGCGTCCACTACATCTCGCAGCGTGCTCCCGACATCCTGCTGCGCTCGCGGTACGCACCGGACATCGACTGGATCGCGGTCACGCCGCTGCAGGACGATGCGGTGCCGCCGGCCCCCCGCTAGCGGGGACTGTCGCGAGAAACGGCCGCACGCGCGCGCTGGCGCGCTGGCGCCGCCCGGCGCCCCAGGTCAGGCAACGGCATCCCCAGCCGGCAGGCGCCGGGTCAGCAGTCGCTGCAGCAGGCAGAACAGCAACAGCAAACCGCCGATCACGATGCGCGTCCACCACGAACTGAGCGTGCCGTCGAACACGATCAAGGTCTGGATCGCGCCCAGGATCAGCACGCCGAACAAAGTGCCGATCACGTAGCCGCTGCCGCCGGCGAGCAGGGTGCCGCCGATCACCACCGCGGCGATGGCGTCCAGCTCCAGGCCTTGCGCGTGCAGGCTGTAGCCGGACAGCATGTAGAACGTGCACACCACCCCGGCCAGTGCCGAGCAGAAGCCGCTGAAGGCGTAGACGCGCACCTGTGTCGCCTCCACCGGCAGGCCCATCAACCGCGCCGAGGCCTCGCTGCCGCCGAGTGCGTACACGCAGCGGCCGAAGCGGGTGCACTGGGTCAGCCACATGCCCAGCGCCACCATGGCCAGCGCGATCAGCGCGCCGACCGACAGCGACGCGCCGCCGCCCAGCGGCAGCCGCGCCTGCGCGATCGCGGTATACAGCGGGTCGGTGATCGGGATCGAGTCGACGCTGATCAGATAGCTGGCGCCACGCGCCAGGAACATGCCGGCCAGGGTCACCACGAACGGCTGCAGGCGATAGCGCTGGATCAGCAGGCCCATGCCGGCGCCGAACACGCTGCCGAGCAGCAGCACCAGCGGAATCGCCGCCAGCGGCGACCAGCCATGGCGCTCGACCAGGGACGCCGACAGCACCGTGCTGAAGGCCAGCACCGCACCGACCGACAGGTCGATGCCGCCGCTGAGGATCACCAGGCTCATGCCGACCGCGGCGATGCACAGGAAGGCGTTGTCGATCAGCAGATTGGCCAGCACCTGCGGTGCCAGGAAGCCGTCGTAGAGCACGCCGCCGGCCGCGAGCATGGCCACGAACAGCGCCACGGTGATCGCCAGCGGCAGGCGCGCGCCCTGCAGCGTGCCCGCCGCCTTGCGCAGGCCGGACACGGTCGCGCGCGGCGCCGCCGCGCTCATGGCCGCACCTGCGGCGGCGAACGCCTGATCCAGTTGCGCAGGTTGGCGCGGAACACCGGCGATTGCAGCAGCATCACCGCGAACACCAGCAGCGCCTTGATCAGCATGGTGACCTGCGCCGGCACGCCGAAGGCATAGATGGTCGCGGTCAGGGTCTGGATGATCAGCGCACCGATCACGCTGCCGGCCAGGCTGAAGCGGCCGCCATCGAGCAGCGTGCCGCCGAGGGTGACCGCCAGGATCGCGTCCAGCTCCATCAGTTGCCCGGCGTTGTTGGCGTCGGCGCTCTTGACGTTGGAGCTGATCAGCAGCCCGGCGAGGCCGGCGCTGAACGCGCAGAACACATACAGCAGCACCGCGATCAACCGCGCACGCACGCCCGCCACCCGCGCCGCCCGCGGGTTGTGGCCGATGGCGCGCACGAACAGCCCCAACGCGGTGCGCCCCAGCAGCAGCTGCAACACCACGAACACCGCGGCGACCACGAACAAGGCGAACGGCAGGCCGAGCAGGAAGCCGTTGCCGAGATAGAAGTACGGCGGGTAGTAGATGGTCAGGATCTGTCCGTCGCCGAGCAGTTGCGCGATGCCGCGCCCGGCCACCATCAGGATCAGCGTGGCGATGATCGGCTGCATGCCGACCTTGACCACCAGCAGCCCGTTCCACAGCCCGCACAGCGCCGCCACCAGCAGCGGCGCCAGCAGCACCGCCCACAGCGGGAAGCGGCTGTGTTCGCCGCCACCGATCATCCAGGCCGCCACCGTCGCGGCGATCGCCACCACCGCGCCCACCGAGATGTCCAGGCCGCGCACCGCGATCACCAGGGTCATGCCCATCGCCACCAGCGCCAGCGGCGCGGCGCGGTTGCCGATGTCGACCAGGCTGCCGTACAGATGGCCATCGCGCCATTGCAGGCTCAGGAAGCCGGGATCGAACACGCCGTTGCCGAGCAGCAGCACGGCCAGCGTCGCCAGCGGCCAGAACAGCGGGTGCGCGCGCAGCCGCGCAGGCCAGCGCGCGGCAGTCGTATCGGGCGTGGCGGCGGCGCTCATGCCGCGCTCCCGGCGATCAGGTCGAAGATCGCACGCTCGCCGCAGCCGCCGGGCAGTTCGCCGACCAGACGGCGTTCGCGCAGCACCGCGATGCGGTCGGCGATGCGCGCGATCTCGGCGACTTCGGCGGAAATGAACAGCACCGCCATGCCCTCGCGGGCCAAGGCCAGGATCCGGGTCATGATGTCCTGCTTGGCGGCGATGTCGATGCCGCGGGTGGGTTCGTCGAGGATCAGCAGCCGCGGCCGCGTCGCCAGCCACCGCGCCAGCACCACCTTCTGCTGGTTGCCGCCGGACAACAGCCCCACCGGCGTGTCCAGGCTGGCGGTCTTGATGCCCAGCACGTCCACATAGCCCTGCGCGATGCGCACCTGCTCGGCCGGCGCCAGGAACCGGCGCAGGCCCATGCGCGCCTGCAAGGCCAGCACGATGTTCTCGCGCACCGACAGCTCGGCGACGATGCCCTCGGTCTTGCGTTCTTCCGGGCACAGCGCCAGGCCGTGGGCGATCGCGTCGGGCGGGCCGCGCAGGGCCACGTCGCGGCCGTCGATCGACACGCGGCCGCGATCGGCGCGGTCCAGCCCGAACAGCAGCCGCGCCAGTTCGGTGCGGCCAGCGCCGAGCAGGCCGGCCAGGCCCAGCACCTCGCCGCGGCGCAGTTGCAGATCGGTCGGGTGCAGCTGGCCGCGCCGGCCCAGGCCCTGCGCCTGCAGCAGCGGCGCCGCGTCCTCGGGTGTGGCGGCGCGCACCGCGGCGGCTGCGGCGCTGGCCGGGTCGAGCGCGCGCCCGACCATCGCCGCGACCAGTTGCGGTGCGGGCAGCGCGTCGGGCGTGTCCTCGCCGACCAGGCGGCCGTTGCGCAGCACGCTGATGCGGTCGGCCACCGCATACACCTGGTCCAGGAAATGGGTGACGAACAGGATCGCCATGCCGGCCTCGCGCAGCGCGCGCATCACCCGGAACAGCTCGGCCACCTCGCCCTCGTCGAGACTGGAAGTCGGTTCGTCGAGGATCAGCACTCGCGCAGAGACGCTAACCGCACGCGCGATCGCCACCATCTGCTGCACCGCCACCGGATAGGTGCCCAGCGCGCGACGCACGTCGATGGCGATGCCCAGCCGCTGCAGTGCGGCCTCGGCGTCGCGCTCGACCCGGCGCCAGTCGATGCGCCGCGGCCAGCCGCGCAGCGGATAGCGACCGGCGAACAGGTTCTCGGCCACCGACAGGTTCGGGCACAAGTTCACTTCCTGGTACACGGTGCTGATGCCGAGCCGTTGCGCCTGCTGCGGCGACGCCGGCGCGACGACGGCGCCGTCCAGCACGATGCGCCCGGCGTCGGCGGCCGCCACCCCTGTCAGCAACTTGATCAGGGTCGACTTGCCGGCGCCGTTCTGGCCCATCAGCGCGTGGATCTCGCCGCCGCGCAGGCGCAGCGCCACGTCCTCCAGCGCGGCCACGCCGGCGTAGGCCTTGCTCAGTCCCTGCGCCTCCAGCACCAGCGGATGCATGCGCGCGCCCTCAGTACTTGCGCTTGGGCAGTTCGGCCGCGGCCTGGTCCTGGGTGTACACCGACTCCTCCACCACGATGCGCTTGGGCAGGGTCTTGCCGGCCTTGAGGTCGCGGATGGCCTGCACCAGTTGCGGGCCCAGCAGCGGATTGCATTCGACGGTGACGTTCAGCTTGCCCGCCTGCATCGCCTCGAACGCGCCCTTCACCCCGTCCACCGAGATCACCAGGATGTCCTTGCCCGGCGTCAGCCCGGCCTCCTCGATCGCCTGGATCGCGCCGATCGCCATGTCGTCGTTGTGCGCATAGAGCACGTCGATGTTGCGCCCTTCCGCCTTCAGGAACGCCTCCATCACTTCCTTGCCCTTGGCGCGGGTGAAGTCGCCGCTCTGCGAGCGCACGATCTGGAAGCGCGGATGCGCCGCCAGGATTTCCTTGAAGCCCTTCATGCGATCGATCGCCGGCGCCGAGCCGACGGTGCCTTGCAGCTCGACGATGCGCACCGGCTTGTCGCCGTCCTTCAACGGCGACTGCTCGACCAGCCAGCGCGCCGCCTTGCGCCCTTCCTCGACGAAATCCGAGCCGATCAGGGTGACGTACAGGCTGTCGTCGGACACCTTTACCGCGCGGTCGGTGAGCACCACCGGGATCTTCGCGGCCTTGGCCTCGCGCAGCACGGTCTCCCAGCCCGATTCCACCACCGGCGAAAACGCGATCACGTCCACGCGCTGGGCGATGAACGAACGCAGCGCCTTGATCTGGTTCTCCTGCTTCTGCTGCGCGTCGGAGAACTTCAGCTTCATGCCGGCATCGGCGACGGCCTGCTTGATCGAAGCGGTGTTGGCGGTACGCCACTCGCTCTCGGCGCCGACCTGGCTGAAACCGACGGTCAGTTGTCCGGGCGCCTTGCCCGCGTCCTTGCCGCCGCCGGAACAGGCGGCCAGCGCCATGCCCAGCAGCGCCACGATGCCCAGCGCACGCATTCCCGACTTGTGCTTCTGCATAGCCCCTCCTCGTTGATGGCACGCTGGCGGCGGACGGGCCCTGAGGCCGCGACGCGCCGCCCACCCTCCCAGGCCGGCGTGCGCTGGTTCGATCAGTTCATGGTGCGGATGTATAGGCGGTCTTGACCGTGGTGTAGAACTCCACCGCATACCGGCCCTGCTCGCGCGGGCCGTAGCTGGACGCCTTGCGCCCGCCGAACGGCACGTGCGGGTCGACGCCGGCGGTGGGCAGGTTGACCATCACCATGCCCGCCTGCGCGTGCCGCTTGAAATGCGTGGCGTGCTTCAGCGAGCGCGTGGCGATGCCGGCGCACAGGCCGAACTCGGTGTCGTTGGCCAGGGCCAGCGCGTGCTCGTAGTCGTCGGCCACCAGCACCGCCGCGACCGGGCCGAACACTTCCTCGCGGGCGATGCGGTGCTGCGGCTGCGCGGCGACCAGCGCCGGGCGCAGGTAGTAGCCGCGGTGCGCGCACTCCAGCGCTTCGCCGCCGTAGAGCAGTTCGGCGCCTTCTTCGCGGGCGATGCGCAGGTAGTCGCGGTCCTGTTCGAACTGGCTGGCGCTGGCGACCGGGCCGATGTCCACGCCCGGCTCCAACGCATGGCCGATCTTCAGTGCAGCCAGGCGCGTACGCACACGCCCGACGAATTCATCGTGCACCTCGCGTTCGACGATCAACCGGCTCGAGGCGGTGCAACGCTGGCCGGTGGAGAAGTAGGCGCCGTTGACCGCGATCTCCACCGCCAGGTCCAGGTCGGCATCGGCCAGCACCACCAGCGGATTCTTGCCGCCCATCTCCAACTGGATCTTCAGCCCGCGCTCGGCGGCCTGGCGCAGCAGCCGGTTGCCGGTGGGCACCGAGCCGGTGAAGCTCAGCGCATCGATGCCGCGCTCGGCGACCAGCGCCTGGCCGACCGTGCTGCCGCTGCCGAGCACCAGGTTGAACGCGCCGTTGGGCAGGCCCGCGCGGCTGAGGATCTCGGCCAGCGCCCAGGCGCAACCGGGCACGATCTCCGCCGGCTTGAACACGACGGTGTTGCCGTAGGCCAGCGCCGGCGCGATCTTCCACGCCGGGATCGCCAGCGGGAAATTCCACGGCGCGATGATGCCGACCGTACCGACTGGCTCGCGGGTGATTTCGACGTTGACCCCGGGCCGGGTGGAGGCCAGCGTCTCGCCGGGAATGCGCAAGGCCTCGCCGGCGAAGAACTTGAAGATCTGCCCGGCGCGCGCCGCCTCGCCGATGCTCTCCGGCAGGGTCTTGCCCTCTTCCGATGCCAGCAGCGCGCCCAGTTCCTGCTTGCGCGCCAGGATCTCGCTGCCGACCGCATCCAGCGCGTCGGCGCGCTGCTGCGGCGTAGTCGCGGCCCAGGCCGACTGCGCTGCGTTGGCCGCGGCGATCGCCTCGCGCACCGTGGCCGCATCGACATTGCCGGCCTCGCCGACCGGTGCCGACAGGTCGGACGGATTCTCGTCGGGGGCGATCGCATCGCCGGCCACCCAGCGGCCGTCGATGTAGCTCTGGAAACGTCGGGTCATATCTACCTCCGTGCGGTTCTACAGCGCGCGCACGCCGCCCAGGGCGAATCCGCTCTCGACGCGCTGCAAGGGATTGACCAGCGCCGCGCCGAACTCGGGCAGTTCGATCTCGAAGCGGTCGCCGGGCTGTGCCTGCACGCCGTCAGCGAAGCTCAGCGTGGCGGTGCCGAAGAAATGCAGGTGCACGTCGCCGGGCACGCGGTGCGCGGCGTACTTGAAATGGTGGTATTCGAGATTGGCCAGCGAGTGGCACATGTTGGCCTCGCCGGTGACGAAGGGCTTTTCCCAGATCACCGCATCGCCGCGGCGGATGCGGCTGTGCCCGCGCAGGTCGCGTGGCAGGTCGCCGATGCGCAGCTCCGGGCCGACCGCGCAGGCGCGCAGCTTGGAATGGGCCAGGTACAGGTAGTTCTGGCGCTCGGTGACGTGGTCGGAGAATTCGTTGCCTAGCGCAAAGCCGAGCCGGTACGGCACGCCGTCGGCGCCGATCACGTACAGCCCGACCAACTCCGGTTCCTCGCCGCCGTCCAGGGCAAAGTCCGGGGACGGCAGCGGCGCGCCCGGCGCGACCAGATTGCTGCCGTCGCCCTTATAGAACCATTCCGGCTGCGCGCCGGGCTGGCCGTCGCGCGGGATGCCACCTTCCACGCCAAGCTGGAAGATCTTCATCGAATCGGTGAGCGTGCCCTGCTCGGCCTGCTGCTGCAAGTTCTGGTGCATGGCATCGCGGGTCGCCGCGCTGCCCAGGTGGGTCAGGCCGGTGCCGGTGACGCGGCAATGCGCCGGGTCCGGATGGGTCAGCGGCGGCAACACCCGGCCGGCGGCCAGCAGCGCGGCATAGTCGAGCACACGCTCGCCGCGCAGGAGCTGCGCCTGCGCGTCCAGGCGGTTGCCGGCGGCCAGCGCCACGTTGGCCAGCGCGTAGGTCGAATCCACCTCGCGCAACAGCCGCACCTGGCGGCCGTCGTCCTCCACCACGCCGACGCTGGGGGTCCCTGCGTCATCGAGCAACTGGATCAATCGCATGAATCGGTCGCCTGTCGGAATGCGGGCGCGCAGCGCGCGGCGCGGGACACGCGCGACGCGATGCGCCGGTCCTATTCTGGCCGGACGACCTATATGCAACAAATATCGGTTTTGGCTTAACGTATACGAACATTCGTATCTTTGTGAGCGCCATGCCCGCCGCCCCGCCCTGGTTCGTCCGCGCCCGCCTGAAGACCCGGCAATTGATGCTGCTGCTGGCGATCGAGGAGGAAGGCAACATCCACCGCGCCGCCGAGACCTTGAACATGTCGCAGCCGGCTGCCTCCAAGCTGCTCAAGGACCTGGAGGACATGCTGGCGGTGCCGCTGTTCGAGCGCCTGCCGCGCGGCATGCGTGCGACCTGGTACGGCGAGGCGATGATCCGCCACGCGCGCATCGCCCTGGCCAGCCTCGGCGAGGCCGGCGCCGAGATCGAGGCGCTGAAGGCCGGCTATGCCGGCAGCGTCGCCGTCGGCGCGATCGCCGGCCCGGCGATGAGCCTGCTGCCGTCGGCCCTGGCCCAGGTCGGCGCGCAGCATCCGCTGCTGCGGGTGAGCCTGCGCGTGGACGGCAGCGACGTGCTGCTGGAGCAGCTGGCGCAGAACAAGCTCGACATCGTGGTGGCGCGGCTGTTCGCGCGGCACGACAAGCGCCACCTGCACTACCAGGCGCTGGCCGAGGAAAAGGTCTGCGCCATCGCCCGCCCCGGCCATCCGCTGCTGGCGGCGCCGGCGCCGGCGCCGACACTGGCCGTGCTGGCCGAGGCACCGTGGATCGTGCCACCGGACGGCAGCGTGCTGCGCCACCGCTTCGAACTGATGTTCCAGAACGCCGGGCTGGAGGCGCCCAAGCGGGTGATCGAGACCTCGGCGCTGGTGGTGCTGCCGCAGCTGCTGCGCCATGGCGACGCGCTGGCGGTGGTGCCGGAGGACGTGGCCCGGCATTTCGCCGACCACGGCAGCGTGGCGATCGTGCCGGTGACGCTGTCCTGCCGCATGGACGCCTTCGGCCTGATCACCCGCCGCGACTGGCTGCTGTCGCCCGGCGCGCGGATCGTGCTGCAGGCGCTGCAGGAGGCGGCCGCCACGGTCTACGGCGTCACCGTGGCAGCGGCCGCGCCGTCGCTGACTGCGGAGGGCTGATCGCGTCGGGACTGAAGTCCCTCCCACAACGCGCCTCCCAGCAGCAGCGCCAGGCTGTTTGTGGGAGGGGCTTCAGCCCCGACGCGCGAAGCGGGACACCTCCTCCGCTATGGCCCTGTCCGAGCCGACGCCACCCCGCAGGGCATCCCTACACCGCCCGCCGCCGGACCTGGCTCAGGTCCAGCCGCCATCCACCACGAACTCCTGCGCGGTGATCGCTCGCGCCTCGTCCGAGGCCAGGAACAGCGCCATGCGCGCGATGTCGTCGGGCATCACCTTGTCCGGCAGGCACTGGTTGCGCGCCAGTTCGCGCTCGCCGGCCTCGTCCAGCCACAGGGTGACCTGGCGCTCGGTCATCACCCAGCCCGGGGTCAGCACGTTGATGCGGATCCGCGCCGCGCCCAGGTCGCGGGCCAGGCCGCGGGTCAGGCCGTTCACCGAGGACTTGGCGGTGGCATAGACCGGATAGCCGCCGGTCTTGCTCTGCCAGCCGGTGGAGCCCAGGTTGACGATGGAACCGCCCCCCAGCCGCTGCATGCCCGGCACCACCGCCTGGATCGCGAAGAACGCCGCACGCTGGTTGATCGACACGCAGCGCTCCCAGTACTCCGGCGTCACCGCCTCCAGCGCATGGCGGTCGTCGCTGCCGACGTTGTTGAGCAGCACGTGGAAGTCGCCCAGTTCGGCCGCCGCCGCGCCGATCGCCGCCTGCAGCGCGGCCACGTCGGTGACGTCGCAGCGGCGCCACCAGGGCGCGGTCAGGCCCGCCGCGGCTAGCCGCTCGGCCAGCGCGGCGCTGGCCTCGGCCGCGACATCGACGAAGGCCACCTGTGCGCCCTGCGCAGCGAAGGCCTCCACCAGCGCGGCGCCGATGCCGGAGCCGCCGCCGGTGATGAAGACGCGGCGGCCGCGCAGGCTGCCGTAGGTTGCGTTGCCGAGGGAGGAAGGCGCCGCGCTTGCCGAGTTGTCCATGCCGTTTCGCTCTAGGTGGATAGGATTTCGATATATGAAAACAAATATCCATTCGAAGATATTTGCTATTTTTCACGTATCAATATGCCCGCTAGCATCGCCGACGTAAAGCATCCGGGGGCGGCTTGCGCGCAGGCGGATCCCGGCGTCCTGGACTCGAGGAATCCGCCGACATGGGCTCACCCAGCAAACCGCCGCGCCGCAGCCAGGCGTGGTTCGGGCGCGAAGGCAAGCAGGGCTTCTACTACCGCAGCTGGCTCAAGAGCGCCGGCCATCCGCACGACATGTTCGATGGCCGCCCGGTGATCGGCATCTGCAACACCTGGTCGGAGCTGACCCCGTGCAACGGCCATCTGCGCGAACTGGCCGAGCACGTCAAAAAAGGCGTGTACGAGGCCGGCGGATTCCCGCTGGAATTCCCGGTGATGTCGCTGGGCGAAACGCAGATGCGCCCCACCGCGATGCTGTTCCGCAACCTCGCCAGCATGGACGTGGAGGAATCGATCCGCGCCAATCCGCTGGATGGCGTGGTGCTGCTGATGGGCTGCGACAAGACCACCCCGTCCTTGTTGATGGGCGCGGCCAGCGTGGACCTGCCGACCATCGGCGTGTCCGGCGGGCCGTCGCTGTCGGGCAACTGGCGCGGGCAACCGCTGGGCTCGGGCACCGGCGTGATCGAGATGTCGGAGATGGTCCGCGCCGGCACCCTGAGCCAGGACGACTTCGTCGAGGCCGAGGCCTGCATGCAGCGCTCCAAGGGCAGTTGCATGACCATGGGTACCGCGTCGACCATGGCCAGCATGGTCGAGGCGCTGGGCATGTCGCTGCCGGAGAACGCGGCGATCCCGGCCGTGGACGCGCGCCGCGCGCGGCTGGCCCGGCTCAGCGGGCGGCGCATCGTGCAGATGGTGGAAGAGGACCTGCGCATGTCGCAGGTGCTGACCGCCGATGCGTTCGCCAACGCGATCAAGGTCAATGCGGCGATCGGCGGCTCCACCAATGCGGTACTGCACCTGCTCGCCCTGGCCGGCCGCGTGGGCGTGCCGCTGCAGCTGGACGACTGGGACCGGCTCGGCTCGCGGCTGCCGTGCCTGGTGAACCTCAAACCGTCCGGCCAGTACCTGATGGAAGACTTCTACTATGCCGGCGGACTGCCGGCGGTGATGCGCGAGCTCGGCAGCGAACTGGCGCTGGACGCACGCACCGTCAACGGCCGCACCGTGGGCGAGAACGTGGCGCAGGCGCCGTGCTGGAACCGCGAGGTGATCCATCCGCTGGACGCACCGGTCCGCGCAGAGGCCGGCATCGCCGTGCTGCGCGGCAACCTGGCGCCTGACGGCGCGGTGATCAAGCCCTCGGCCGCGTCCCCGCACCTGCTGCGGCACCGCGGGCGCGCGGTGGTGTTCGAGAGCATCGAGGATTTCAAGGCGCGCATCGACGACGAGGCGCTGGACATCGACGCCGACTGCATCATGGTGCTGAAGCACTGCGGTCCGCGTGGCTACCCGGGCATGGCCGAAGTCGGCAACATGCCGCTGCCGCCGAAGCTGCTGCGCGCCGGCATCACCGACATGGTGCGCATCTCCGACGCACGCATGAGCGGGACCGCCTACGGCACCGTGGTGCTGCACGCCTCGCCCGAAGCCGCGGCCGGCGGCACCCTGGCGCTGGTGCGCGACGGCGACATCATCGAGCTCGACGTCCCCGGCCGCGCACTGCACCTGGAAGTCAGCGACGAGGAACTGCTGCGCCGGCGCAGCGAATGGACGCCGCCGCCGGCGCCGACGCGCGGCTGGAGCAAGCTCTATGTGGAGCACGTGCAGCAGGCGCACCTGGGCGCGGACCTGGACTTCCTGGTCGGTAGCAGCGGCGATGCGGTGGCGCGCGATTCGCATTAGCACCCGCAGCGAGATGCTTCCACGACTTTCGTAGATACCGTCTTATCCCCTAGCAGGCAAGGCCCCTTTTCGGGTCGAACGCGGTGCCCGATTTGAGGACGCCATAGGCGAGGTGCAGGAGCTT